>JAGGQZ010000009.1 GCA_018613055.1 Chryseobacterium sp. ISL-80
AGGTTAATAGACAGGTTGAAAGGAGAAGAGATACAAGGTGTCAAGAAAGCCCTGTTATACGGACAGGTTGGAAGGAGAAGAGACCAAAGCTGTCAAGAAAGCCCCGTTATTTTGACAGGTTGGAAGGAGAAGAGACCAAAGCTGTCAAGAAAGCCCCGTTATTTTGACAGGTTGGAAGGAGAAGAGGCTAAAGCTGTCAAGAAAGCCCCGTTATTTTGACAGGTTGGAAGTTGAAGAGACCAAAGCTGTCAAGAAAGCCCGGTTATTTTAAAAAAATGACCTACTCTGTATTTAGTAGGTCATTTTCTTATTAAGTGAATCTTTAAATTAGCGTATTTCCTAGCTTACCTTCCTAGTTTGCTGTCTTCTCAATAAAGAAGGTAACCACCACAAACAGGATAAAGGCCAGTAATAGCAATGATCCGCCGACGATGAACAGGACCATGACGAATGTTTCCCCCAGGTTGAATGGGTTGATGTTGTACATCCACATTCCGACTGTGAGTCCCAGTGCGCCGACCATGCCGGTGATGCTATGGATGGATACGAGTTTTTTATATTTTATTTGATAGTTTTTGTAAAAAATACCCCAGGCAAATACGGATAGCCAGCCGACTAGCAGGATGTGGGCGTGGATTGGGCGCATTGCATAGTCGCCGGCGCCTGCCATATGTGAGCCCATGAAGGTTCCTATTAGTCCAAAGATTGCTGCGAATCGTATTAGTCGAATACTCCAAGTTTGTTCCATTTTTTATTCCTCCGTCTGTTTTTCTATAGGGAGCTTTATGGTAAAAGTCGTACCTTTTTGTGTCTCGCTCTCCACTTCAATTTTTCCGTTGTGTAATTCAATAATATGTTTGACAATCGACAGGCCCAAACCGGTTCCATCTTTTTTGCGTGAGGCATCGACGCGGTAGAATCGTTCGAAAATCTTAGAGGACTGTTCCTGGCTCATTCCGATTCCGGTATCTTTAAATGTGATGTTGATGGCCGCGTCGGCTTGTGTAAGCTGGATAAAAATACTTCCTCCGGGTTGATTGTATTTAATCGCATTTGTCAGCAGATTGTCCCATACCGTCATCAAAAGTTCGGGATCAGCGAGAATCGGGGCAGGGGGTAGGTGGTAAGAGATTTCGATCTCCTTTTCCTCCAATCGCCATTGATGCCTTCTGACCGTTTCTTTGATTTGCGTATCAATCCGTGTCATTCCACGCTTCATCGGATACGATTTTTGATCAAGCGATGTAAGAAGCAGCAATTGTTTCGTTAGGTTGGACAGTCGCTTTGATTCCTGGTCGATGATTTCAACGTATTCACGGTGCTCGTCGTCGAGAGCCTGCGTTTTTAACAGCTCCGCGTATCCCTGGATATTCATCAACGGTGATTGAAAATCATGGGACACATTATTGATGAATGATTTTCGCGCTTCATCATTATGCTGCAATTGAATCTGCATCGTGCTGAAGCTCTCGGCAAGCTGGCCGATTTCATCCTTGCGATGGATGTTCAATGGGAAGTTGAAGTTTTCCCTTGTGATTTCCCTGGTAGCCTCTGTCAGCTTGGTGATTGGCTGAATCAGGTGTTTGGCAAACCAGATCACCCCGGTGATACTCACGATGGAAATCGCGACAAAGAACCAGGCGAAAATGACATGGACATCAGAGAATAACAATTTGTTATTGGGCCTCAGGTACAAGCCATAGTCCTCGTCAGCAATCGTGAAGGGGACGCCGACGGTATTTCCAAGCTGATTGGAAAAATGGCTCATCATCATCCAAGGTGAGCGTGAACTGTCCATTCCATGGTAGATTTCCTTCTCCTCCACAACCTTCATGGCCTCAGCTGGCAGGTTCTTTTTTGAAAATGGTTCGCCAAACTCAAACTCCTCGCCAGATTCACTGATAACATAGATTTGATAGCCCAGTTTACTGATTGAATCCAAATAAGCTGCAAAACTTAAGTGGGACGTCGAGTGCATTTGCTCCAAACTTGAGGCAACCTCTTCGGCAACCTTTACGTTCTGTGAGTCTATCCTCTCTCTTGTCGAAGTCATATAGACCCAGTTGGCAAGAATGAAGGCGATCACGATGCTGATCCCGAGGATGAGCAGGGTGGCGATGATGAACTTCCTATACAATGTCTTCATTTCATTTCCTCAAGTCTGTAACCAATTCCGCGGATCGTCTGGATTTCAACTGAAGCCTCATGCTTCTTCAGGCGTTCACGGATCCGATTGATATGGGTATTCAGCGTTTGTTCACTGCCTTCATAATCCGCTCCCCAAGCCTGCTCGATCAAAGACGCCCTGGGAGTTGTTTTATTCAGGCGAGATGCCAGGATACTGAGCAGCTCAAATTCCTTCAATGGAAACAGGATCGTCTCCTGATTGATTACAACTTCAAAGCTGTTCCGGTCAATCTTCATATTACCCGCCTGGATCAAAGAATCGACAGCACGCTGCATTCGCCGCAGGACAACCGCCACCCGGAATAAAAGCTCCTTCACTTCAAAAGGTTTTACAATATAATCCTCACTGCCTGAAAGGAACCCTTCTTCCTTATCGCTTAATTGACCCTTGGCGGTAAGGAGGATGACAGGGATTTTCCAATCATCAGTCAGGATTTTTGTCAGCTCGAAACCATTCATCCCGGGCATCATCACATCAACAATCGCAAGATCGACATTTTGCTTTTCCAATAAGGATAAAGCCTCTTCGGCATCATTGGCCCTGAAAACCTGGTATCCTTCCTGGGTCAAATGGATGGTCACGAGTCTCTGAATATTTATATCATCATCAACGACCAGGATTCTCATTGGTCATGCCTCCTTAAAAGAAAGGAGAGAGTTCTCTCCTTTTCCTTATTGAATCTCAGGACTGGTTTGTTTATCTTTTTCAAAGAATAGAATCAGTGCCGGTAAAAGCATGCCGCGAACAAGGAAAGTATCAATCAGGATCCCGACAGCGACCATGAATCCGAAGATGAACAGGTCAGCGATTGGCATCGTCGTCAGAGCAGCGAATGTAGCCGCCAATATGACGCCTGCTGATGAAATGACACCGCCCGTGTTGCGAATGGAAATTTCCAAAGCCTCTTTCACTTTGTGATTCTTCCGCTCCTCGATAAAACGGGAAGCCAGAATAATATTATAATCGATTCCCAGGGCCACAAGGAAGATAAAAGCATATACCGGCACACGTGTACTGATTGCATCATATCCGAATAGGGCATCGATCAGGAATACACCGAGGCCAAGTGCAGATACATACGAAAGCAGGATGGTGGCCATCATGTAAATGGACATTTTCACACTGCGTGTCAGGACAACGAGCAATCCTAGAATAAGTGCTGTTTCCAGCAGGACGATTTTGAGGATGTCACCGTTGTTGACTTCTCGCTCATCGACAAGCTTTGGGGTGATTCCGCTGAAATAAGCGTCAGCATCCAGCCCTAAATCTTCCAGCATTTCAGGGGCCTCGTCCGTTAGTTTTTCGATGTAGTCCATTGCTTCCACAGAGTATGGATTCATGTCGAGTGCAATGCTGAATTTGACCGCATCGCCATTTTCGGTTAATCCCTGTGGTCGAATCGAAGCGATTTGTTTTTCTTCATTCAGTTTTTCTGAGATTGTCTTTACAATTTCTTCAGTTAACTTACTGTCGCTTTCAATCAACAATGTAGTAGGGGCAAGTTCACCTTTATCATATCTCTGTTCCACTATTTCATAGCCAACTCGGGAAGGCAAATCTTCAGGGAAGCTTTTCACCATGTCGAATTCATACTCAAGATTGAAGACGTTCAGTGCAGATAGGACTAGCAAAATACCGACCACTCCGCCAGAAAGGCCAGGCTTGTTGACAACAAATTTGGCAACCGGACCCCAAACACCATGCTTGACCTCTGTTTCAACCCCATACTTAGGCACTTTAGGCCAGAAAGCCTTGCGTCCGAATAAAGTGAACAATGCAGGCACCAGCGTAATGGAAGCGAGCATGATGAAGAACATCGCTGTTCCGAAAATCGGAGCAAAGTTCTGATAATCACGGAAATCAGCGAACAGAAGTACAAGCATCGCAGCCAAGACGGTTCCGCCGGCAAAAAAGACAGGTTCGCCTGTTGCACGCATCGCATACTTCATCGCATCGAATTTATTTTCGTAATGGTTCAGCTCCTCGCGGAAACGTGAAAAGACAAATAAAGAATAGTCAATGACGGCTGCAAAAAGCAGGATACTCATGATTGATGTCGTTTGGTTATTGATCTCCAATCCTCCTGCTCCTAGAAGGGCAACACTCTGGTTCACAACCTGGTAGACGATCGCTGTGGCCAATAAAGGAATGATCGCAAGCAGAGGCGAACGATAAATGACAATCAGCAGGATCAGGATTATTCCAACCGTTGCCAGCAACAGCACGAAATCTGCCCGTTCAAATAGCTTAATGGTATCACCTGATATCCCTGCAGGACCAGTAATATAGAAAGAAGTCCTCTCAAGCTTGTCAGCGATACCTGTGCCGATTTCAGTTGCACGGTCATTGATCTCAGCATACTCATCATTGCCCAGACCCTGTTCCAATTCCATAGGGACAATCATCGTCGATTGATCTTCGGATATAAAACCGCTAAGCGCCTGTGGCGGAAGGGAACGGGTATCAACAATGTTTCTGATTCCTTCGATATCCTCAGAAATAATGCCATCAAGGATTTGATTCACTTCATCAAGATTAATGTCCCCTTTGTCATTATGAAAAACAAGAATACCCGGGGTACCCTGCTCATTCGGGAAGTAATCCTCCGTTTTATTTTGCGCGATAATCGATTTTGCATCATCAGGCAGAGATTGAAAGTTGTTCACTTTGTAATTGCCAAGCTGAGGGCCTGCACTTAAGCCAACCATCAACACCAGCCAGGCGATGATCGTAATCCACATCCCGCGTTTCGTTGAAACCCAGTCAGTGATCGAATAAAGCAATTTCTTCATGAATTATAGCCTCCTATGTTTGTTCCTGTAATCTAATCTAACTTCAGACTCGTTCCGGTAATTTTAGGGGTAGGGGAGACCAGAACGAGCACTGAACAATGAACATCATAAACTATGAAAATAAACACAACATCAACTTTCAGTTACATTTTTTCATTTAAAAGAGCAGAACCCAATAAATCAGAAAGTATAAAAGTATAAAGAATGTTCAATATTTTCTTCATGGAATCTGAGGAGCTATCTCAGTAAAACATACTTAATTCTTTAAGGTTTTCTTGGGAGGTAGATATCAAAATGAGTTTCCCGTAACAAAAAGGAGATGAGGAAATTGAAGATTGAATTTGCTTTTTAAAAATTCAGAAAAGTATAGACGTTTTTAATTGGATCCAGTATCCTAATAATATGGAGTAAAGAAAATTCTTAAGGAGGAGGGTTGAAAATTAAAACTATGGTAGCGGCCAGTGATCTTCATAAAGAAATTGAAAATCTTTCAAGCGTGCAAAAAGATCAGGTTTTCCATGTGATCAAGGCACTAAAAGGGTCAAAAAAAGAGCTGCATTATACAGGGAGACTTTTAGGGATAGGTTTTGAAGAAAATGGGGAAATGAGTATGGAATTGGGTATGCAGAATGCCAATACATATGACGTTGCTCAAGGTGGAGCCCTTTATACATTGGCAGACGTAGCCATAGGTTTTCACATAATGACCATGATACCAGAGGATACTCAAGTCTTCACCTTAGAATTGAAAATGAATTATGTAAGGCCAGGTAAAGGGAAAAAGCTGTATGCAAAGCCTTCAATCATCCATCTCGGGAAAAGTACAGTGGTTTCCGAGTGCATAGTAATTGATGAGAAAGCCGAGACAGTCGCAATTGCCTTAGGAACATTTTTTTTAAAACATAAAGGGCTATCAAAGGAGGAAATAAAATGAGTGTGAAATTTGACGAAGGTTTGCAAGTAAGGCGTGAAGTGTTAGGGGCTGAATATGTAGACAACTCAATCAAAAACGCAACAAGCTTTACAAAGCCTCTTCAGGAATTAGTTACCGAATATTGCTGGGGAGAGATTTGGACTAGAGAAGGTTTACCTAAAAAGACGAGAAGCATGATCAATTTAGCGATGTTGACTGCTTTAAATCGTCCGCATGAATTGAAGCTGCATTTACGTGGAGCCATTAATAATGGGGTCACAAAAGAAGAAATCCAGGAAATCTTTTTACAGACTGCTATTTATTGTGGAGTACCAGCCTCACTGGATAGTTTTAAAGCAGCCCGTGAAATATTTGAGGAAATGGGAATAGAAGAATAAAAAGAAAAAAGCTGTACTTCATTCTGTAAACACCATTCTAAAAATAAAGGTAGAATGGTGTTTTTTAAAACTAAAAGATATTGAATTTTTTGATAATTAATACTATTATAAATTTAAAGCTGTCGACAGCCGACAGATAATTAAGTGATGAAAGGAGGGAAAATGTGAATCAAATACCTCTTGAGAAAGCGCTTCCGTTTTACCTGCAAATTCAGCAAACGATAAAAGAGCGAATTTGGCAAGGAGAATATAAACCAGGGGACAGATTATTTGAGGCCCAGCTTGCAAAACAATTCTCTATTAGCCGCAGCCCTGTGCGAGAAGCGATCCGGACTTTAATTAATGAAGGTCTTTTGATTATGGATGAGAAATCTCAAATAACTGTATATAAGCCAACTTTGAAGGATGTTAAAGATATTTACGGCTGCAGGGTTGCCCTTGAATCAGCTGCTGTTGCTCTGGCAGCAGAGAGGGCTTCAGAGCGGCAAATAGAAGAACTGGGAAGAATTATTGCGGAAACAGAAGCAGCTGTTGAAAGCAATGAAAAGGAAGAAATCGTAAAGTGGAACGAAAAATTCCATGAACACATTATTTTAATAAGCGAAAACATAAGGTTGAAAAAACTGGTGGATGAGCTTCATTCATTAACCTATTATTATAGGCTCCTGAATATTGAAGGTAATGAACGCGGGGAAGTTATTTTAAAAGGGCATAAAGAAATATTCAACGCGATTAGAGAAAAAAATCCAGAAAAAGCAGTACTCAGTTTAAAGAAACATACGGAAGAGGATTTGAAAAATCTGATAAATCTGATTGAAGGAAAAGAGGGGAAAAAATGAGGATTGTTGATGCTGAGGTCTTAACTGAAAGTGTTGCTAAATTGTGCTGGGAAGCTTGTTACTACTTGCCGGATGATGTTCTTGCAGGTTTCAGACGTGCCGAAAAAACTGAAGCTTCGCCCATTGGCAAATCTATTCTCCAACAGCTGCTGGAAAATGCGGATGAAGCTAAAACAAACCACATGCCATATTGCCATGATACAGGAATGGCAGTTGTTTTTGTTGAAATCGGGCAGGATGTTCACATTACAGGTGGGGATTATCTTGAAAGCATCCAGGAAGGAGTGCGGACTGGTTACAGAGAAGGCTATTTAAGAAAATCTGTAGTAGGAGACCCTTTGCTGCGCGTTAACACGGGGGATAATACACCAGCTGTGGTACATACGGAAATTGTGCCAGGTGACAAAATCAAAATCACTGTACTGCCAAAAGGCGGGGGCAGTGAGAATATGAGTGCAATGAAATTTCTTCTTCCGGGAGAAGGGATTGAAGGTGTAAAGAAATTTGTCCTTCAGACGATTAAAGATGCTGGAGGAAAGGCATGCCCACCTGTAGTTGTAGGAGTGGGGATTGGCGGCAGTTTTGATAAAGTGACTTCTCTTGCAAAACACGCTGTATTAAGAGAAATCGGTGTTCACCATCCAGACCCGCATATTGCCGAACTGGAACAGGAATTGCTGGAAGCCATTAATGATACAGGGATTGGGCCTCAGGGACTTGGGGGAACGAGTACTGCCCTTTGGGTACCGATCGAAACATATGCATGTCATATTACGGCTTTGCCTGTTGCAGTTAATATTCAATGTCATGCTGCAAGAAAGAAAACAATCGTAATTTAAACAACGGCTATTATTGATGATTTTTGTCCGGGCAAATGACTTATGAAATTTAAAAGAAAATCTAAATGGAATCGAAAGGAGAGGAATCAAGGTGGCAGAATATAGGCTGCAAACCCCCATAACAAAAGAAGATATAAAAAAATTAAAAATCGGCGACTCGGTGCTTCTCACAGGAACGATTTACATGGCAAGGGACGCTGCACACAAAAGAATGGTCGAGCTGCTTGAGAATAATGAGCCGCTGCCTGTGGACCTAAAGGGAGAGACTATTTTTTATGCTGGACCTTGTCCTCCAAAACCTGGTCAGGTCATTGGGCCTGTCGCGCCGACAACTGCCTTCAGAATGGATCCTTACGCACCTGCAATGTATGAATATGGTGTTGTGGGGACGATTGGCAAAGGGCCGAGAAGAGACATGGTTAAAGAAGCTTGCAAGAAATATGGTGCAGTCTCATTTGCCGCAATTGGCGGTTTATCAACCATTTTAAGCAGAAGAGTTAAAGCAGTTCAAGTGGTTGCTTATGAGGATCTGGGACCTGAGGCAATAAGGCGGCTTGAAGTAGAAGATTTCCCTTTGCTCGTAGCATACGATTCATTCGGGGATGACCTCTATCAGCAAGAAATAGCAAAATATGAAAACTATAATGAAAAAGCAAACAAAGGAGCTGTTTAATGATGAAAAATTACGATATTGCGGTCATACCTGGCGATGGCATTGGTAAAGAAGTGGTCCCTGTAGCGTTAAAAGTTTTGGATACGGTTGCAGAGATTCATGGGGGACTAAAATTTAGTTATCAATCCTTTCCCTGGAGCAGTGATTATTATGTAGAACACGGTAAGATGATGCCAGAAGATGGATTAAATACACTTAAAAACTTTGATTCTATCTTTCTTGGAGCAATCGGAAACCCCGCTCTTGTACCTGACCATATTTCTCTTTGGGGCCTTTTAATCAAAATTAGAAGAGAATTTGAACAATCTATTAATATTCGTCCAGCAAAATATTTTAAAGGCTTAAAATCCCCTCTAGTCAATCCTAATGACTTTGACTTAATTGTAGTTAGAGAGAATAGTGAAGGCGAGTATAGTGAAGTTGGAGGCAGAATACACAAAGGTGAAGATGAGCTTGCCGTCCAAAATGCAATATTTACAAGAAAAGGGACAGAACGTGCGATGCACTATGCCTTTGAGCTTGCAAAGAAAAGAAGAGGTCATGTAACCTCTGCTACGAAATCAAATGGAATTTTCCATTCTATGCCTTTCTGGGATGAAGTTTTTAATGATGTTAAGAAAGACTACAAGGATGTACAAACGGCTGCCTACCATATTGATGCCCTTGCAGCATTTTTTGTAACCCGTCCACAAATATTCGATGTGATCGTGGCAAGCAATCTGTTTGGTGATATTTTAACTGACATAGGGGGAGCTATTATGGGGAGCATTGGTATAGCCCCTGCAGCCAATATAAACATTAACGGTAAATACCCATCTATGTTTGAGCCTGTTCATGGTTCTGCTCCTGATATCGTTGGTAAAGGAATCGCAAACCCGATTGGGCAAATATGGACCGCTAAAATGATGCTTGATCATTTCGGCGAAGAAGAGTTAGGCAAAAAGCTTCTTGATGTCATTGAGGATGTAACAGAGGACGGAATCAAAACATCTGATATTGGCGGAACATCATCAACAGAAGAGGTTGGAGATGAGATTTGCAGAAGGTTGAAGAAGGCAGTTTCTGTATAAATAAATGAAGTATTGAAAAATTCCAGCTCATCAGCTGGAATTTTTTTGTCCTTTTAAGCTGTTGAAAAGGGTACCCTTTATGATGATTGTTACGGTGTGCATATAAGGTGAAACGTATTTAAACAAAAATACAACCGCTGCAGCAATGGCAGCGGTTGTAGCGGGTAGTATAATATAATTATTTGCTTTCAGCGTCCTCAATAATATCTTTGCCGATTTTCTCTGCCCATTCGTTGTACACTGGCTCTAAAGCCTTCTTGAATTCTTCAATTTCTGCTTCTGAAAGCTCGTTGATTTCTACTTGACCATTTTCTTTAAGCTTTGCTAATGCGTCATCATTAAGCTGTTTCGCCGATTCTCTAGCAAGCTTTGTTCCTTCGTCAATACCCTTTTGAACAACGGCTTTTGTTTCTTCATTTAAGCCATCCCAGAACTTAGTGTTAGTTAGTAATGCGTAGTCAACGCGTGTATGGCCCATGATTGTCATGTACTTTTGAACTTCATCAAACTTTTTGGACTCAATGTTGCTAAATGTATTTTCCTGTCCATCGACAGTTCCTTGTTGAAGGGCTGTGTACAGTTCTCCAAATGGGATAGAAGCGGATCCAGCACCTACCTGATCATAAATGGCTTCAAGCAATTGTCCGCCTTGTGTACGGATTTTTAAACCTTTTAGATCCTCTGGCTTAGTGATTGGTTTTTTATCATTTGTCATGTGCTTGGCACCGTTTGGCCACATCGCCTGACCGAGAACACCATCTTTTTCTAATCGCTTAAAGATCTCTTGTCCTTTTTCTCCATCCCAGAAGGCATTAGCTGCTTCATCTGTTTCGAAAAGGAAAGGCATTGCTGGAATATTGAATCCAGGATCGTTACCAACAAGTTTAGACATATCAGGTAAAATAAACTGGACATTGTTTGCTACCAGGTTCTGATATTCATCTTTATCGCCAAATAAAGAGCTGTTTGGGTACACCTGAACTTTGATTTTACCACCGGATTCTTTTTCAATGACTTCTTTCATTTTGAGTGCACCCTGGTGCTTTGGTGTATTTTCGGCAACTACGTGGGAAATTTTAATTGTAAGTTCCTGAACCCCATCACTTTTTGTGCCGCCGCTTTTTCCTTCAGTTTTTTCGGAATTACCGCAGGCTGCCAGGGCGAAGGTTAGTACCAGAGTCAGTGCTGCCAGCAACAATTTTTTCATTTTCTTCATTTAAAATCCCCCTTTTTAATAAATAGGATGAGACAAATTTGTTTATTTCCGTATGGTCTGCTTCTTTATCCAGTGCATTGCTTGCTTCATTGTATTTTTGATATACCATCTCAGGCAGCGAGGTTGCAGCCCCTGAATCTTTAAACAACTGATTGGCCATGCCTATGTCCTTTTTAATTAGATCAAGGGAGAAGCCGGAGTCATAGGATTCAGTCAAAATAAAGTTTGGAAACTTATATTCAGTTGAACCGCTTCTGCCTGTACTCTGATTGAAAACATTAATAGCATGCTTAGGTTCTACTCCAAAACTCTCCAGTAATTGGACAGCCTCACAGGATGCTAAAAGGTGAGAGGCAGATAAGTAATTATTGATTGCTTTAATTAAGTGGCCGCTTCCTATAGGTCCAACATGGAAGATATTTGTCCCCATGGAACCTAGTAAACGCTTACAATTTTGAAAGTGATCAGCCGTTCCTCCAGCCATAATGGTTAAAGTCCCATCAACCGCTTTTTTGACTCCTCCACTGACAGGTGCATCGACAAAGTTGATATGATATTGTTTGAGCTTTTTGTTGTTCTCTCTTGTATCACTTGGATAGGAACTGCTCATGTCAATAATCATAAGTGGCTCATGATTTGCCCTGGCCCGGTGGGTCACATAAGAAATAATATCTTCTAATACTTTGTTAACGATCGCTGAAGAGGGCAGCATTAAAATAATGGAGTGAACATCGCTAATCCATTCTTCCAATTTTCCAGTGTTTCCGCCAGCAGCCCTGAACTCTATCAAGGCGTCCTCATTAACATCTGCTCCAAAAACATTATAATGATTTCTTAAAAGGTTTTTTGCCATTGGCAAGCCCATTTTACCGAGTCCAATAAAACCGACATTCCCGTTCATAGGAAAATATCTCCTTTAAACTCTTTATGTAATGAGCAATTGAAACTTTTAGTTACTGCAACGGAAGCAGTAATTTTCCCAGACTTATCAGCCCTATTGAATCCTTCACTGAGGATTCCTCTTTTTGTTGCCAAATTAAAAAAGTTTCCCTTCACTTTTCGACCTCCCATTTTGGATTTTGGATACAAAACAAATGTGACGTGGAGAA
This sequence comes from Chryseobacterium sp. ISL-80, assembly GCA_018613055.1. GTDB lineage: Bacteria > Bacillota > Bacilli > Bacillales > Cytobacillaceae > Mesobacillus. Next base: position 12,038 of record JAGGQZ010000009.1, read on the forward strand.
AACACAGGTTGTTGAAAACAGTATAACAAATCAACCGAATATTGTGAATACACAAAAAATAATAAAAAAATAAAAATTTTCTGTTTATTTTTATTTTAACATCTAGTATATTAAAAAATGATACTAGCATGGATTGGATACAATCCAAAAAAAAGGAGTTGAAGGGGTATGAAGCTCTTTAAATGGCTCGATCGCATCGAAGAAGGTGCGGCTGGCTTGCTGTTTATGGGAGGAGTCGCAGTAAGTTTGTATGGTGTATTTACAAGATATGTATTAAATGCACCAAAGGCATGGGTAACAGAAATTTTTGAATTTTTGCTGGTGTGGGCGATCTTTATTGGTTTTGGTATGGCGCTAAAAGACAATCGGCATATTCAAGTTGAACTTCTCTTTGACAAGCTGCCACCTGGTCTAAAAAAAATCGTTGCTGGTATTAGCAATATAATTGGTGCAGGATTTTCCTTCTACCTTGCTTATTCTTCCATAGAATTGATAACGCTTTCAAAAGAGCAGGGGATAACTACAATTGATGTAGGCATACCGCTATGGATTACTTATCTTGTACTTCCTATCGGGATGGGTTTACTGGGGATTTATTTCGTTGTTAAAGCATACCGGGCATTCAAGGGAGATAAACGGGAGATTACCGGAGAGCTAGAAACTCTTTATGAAGAGATGAAAGAATTAACTACAGAAGAGCAGAAGGAAGTGGGAGCATGAGTCCTGTCTTAGTGTTATTTTTGGTTTTCGCCGTTCTTTGTCTTATAAGAGTGCCAATTGCGGTTAGCCTGGGGCTTTCAAGTATAGTGGCTCTGTCTATGGTCGATTTTACGCTATATACAGTTATCCAAAAAATGTTTAACTCTTTAAACTCTGCAACTTTAATGGCGATTCCTGGATTCGTATTTGCAGGAATTATCATGTCAAAAGGCGGGATTTCATACCATCTTATTGAGGCGTTGAAATCCTGGGTAGGCCATATCCGCGGCGGGCTGGCTGTTGTTACGATCCTTGCTTGTATGATATTTGCAGCGATTTCCGGATCCAGTCCTGCAACAGCTGCAGCAATTGGAAGTATTATGATTCCGGGAATGGTTAAAGCAGGCTACAGCAAGCGATATGCTATGGGACTGGTTGCAGCATCAGGGACACTTGGGATTCTTATTCCTCCATCAATTCCATTAATTATTTATGCATCTGTGGCAGAAGAGTCTGTTGGCAAGCTGTTTGCTGCTGGTATCATCCCAGGTTTATTGCTGGGCGGAATTTTGTTGGTTTCGGCGATTATTAATGCAAGGATCAATAATTATGGTAAATTGCCTAAGGAGTCTATGGATGTTCGCTTGAAAAAGAATTATAAAGCAATCTGGGGTTTCCTTCTTCCGGTTATAATTCTTGGAGGAATTTATTCAGGTATTGTAACACCAACTGAAGCAGCTTTCGTTTCATGTTTCTATGGAATTATTGTTTCAGTATTTATTTATAAGGAAATGTCATTCCATAAATTTAGAGAAGTACTCAAGGAATCGATCAATATAACTTCTATGATTTTCCTGGTAATTGCTTCTGCGATGATTTTCGGGATGTTTTTAACAACTGAACAAGTTCCGCAAAGTTTTGCAACATGGATTGAAGCTAGTACTACAAATAAATGGATCTTTATGATTGGTGTCAATTTAATGTTCTTCGTACTGGGAATGTTCCTGGAAGCTGTAGCGATTATCCTGATCACACTTCCAATTTTGCTTCCGGTATTAGTAATGTTTGATATTAATATCATTCACTTTGCCATCATTATGACAATCAATATGGAGTTGGCCATGATTACACCTCCAGTCGGATTGAACCTGTTTGTTGTAAGCGGTATCACAAGGGAAAAAGTCGGGGAAGTGGTAAGAGGAGTTCTTCCTTTCTTTGCTCTAATGATATTAGCCCTTGTATTGGTCGTAATATTCCCGCAGATTTCGCTGTTTTTAGCGAAATAAATCTACACATTTACAACATGTCTGAGGAGTTTTCTATGAATCAAGTGAAAAATTTTCATACATTACAAGAAAAAGTGACAGATATGATAAGAGAATCAATTTTCACACAGGTGTATAAGCCTGGTGAAAGACTGATTCAGGATGAACTGGCATCAAGGTTTGGAGTGAGCAGGATGCCGGTTAGAGAAGCATTGCGTTGCCTGGAAAGAGAAGGACTGGTAGCGTTTCTTCCCCATAAAGGAGCCCAGGTAATCGGCTTCAGAAGGGAAGATATAGAAGAACTGTATTATTTGAGAGCTCTGCTGGAAGGCATAACTGTTCAAAAGTCGATGAATTTTCTTACTAAAAAAGACAGAACAGAACTGAGCCTTTTGGTTGAAAAAATGGATCATGATATTGAAAACAATGATCAGGATTCTTTTATCAGTCATAACCACCAGTTTCATCTGTTGCTCCAAAAGGGTTGCAATTGGAAAAAGATAAAACTGCTGACAAAAGAGTTTATCGAAGGATACCCGGCTCATGTTCCAAGTCTAATACCAAAAACAATGATTGTTTCAAACGAAGAGCATAAAAGAATGCTTCAAGCATTAGAATTAAAGGATCCGATCATGTTGAGGCAGCTTGTAGAAAATCACATCATGAGGGCAGGAAATGCGCTTACTCAAGTAATTGAGTAGGCAATTCCTTCAATATAATCGGATCCAATATCCATGGAGGAGAAAAAATGCCGCCAAAACGTTCGTACTTATTTGTTCCAGCTACATCAGAAAGAATGTTGGAGAAAGCTGTATCAAGCAATGCAGACAGTATCATATTTGATTTGGAAGATGCTGTGGCAATTAATGAAAAAGAGATTGCAAGAGAGCGGGCTAAAAACTATTTATTAAACCATCCAGCTGACAAAGATGTCTATATTCGAATCAATGATTTTACAACAGAGTATTGGAGAAAAGATGCAGTTAGCTCCGTTGTATCGGGAGCCAAGGGAATTATTGTCCCAAAAGCTGAAAGCGCAGCGAATATGAAAGTGATATGCCAATTAATCCTGGAAGAGTTAGAAAGAACGGGGAAATCTAATCTGCAATTTGAAGTATTGCCTTTAATTGAAACAGCACGAGGTGTTCATTTTGCTTATGAAATTGCTAACTCTCACCACTTAATCAAAAGACTTGTATTTGGATCTATTGATTATTCACTTGATGTTGATTGTGAATTGACAGATGGCGGTGAGGAGCTTTACTTTGCAAGGTCCCAGATTGTAAATGCCTCAAGGGCAGCAGGGATCGGAAGTCCGGTAGATGCAGTATATCCGGATCTTGCAAACGAAGAGGGTTTAAACAGGGAAGCAGTTCGAGCAAGAATTTCAGGATTTAAAGCGAAGCTGGCCATCCATCCAAAACAATTAAATGTAATTCACAATGTTTTCACTCCAGGAGAAAAAGAACTTGAAGAAGCCAGGGAGATCGTCACTGCCTTTGAGACGGCAGAGCAAAATGGCAGCGCCTCCATCTCCGTTCGCAATAAACTAGTTGATTACCCAGTATATAAAAAAGCCAAAAGCCTTTTACAGTATTCAGCATTATAGAAGAGGAGAGATTTAAGAAGATGGCAACAGAACAATTGGCTGTAAAAATCAAAAGTACAAGTTACGAACAAATCAGCAAAAATGCTGTTTACGAGGCAAAAAGAAGTCTATTAAACTGGCTTGGGGTTGCTATTGGTGCAGCCAACCACGAATCTATGGACAAAGTATTGAATGTTTCTAAATTAATGGAAAGCAGTCCTCAGGCAACCATTCTTGGCCGAAAAGAAAAAACTGATATGCTTTTCGCAGCATTACTAAATGGGATGTCATCCCATATATATGATTTTGATGATACGTTACTTGAAACGGTCCTTCATCCATCTTCGCCTGTATTTCCTGCTGTACTAGCTTTTAGTGAACATCAGAAAAAAACAGGAAAAGATGTTTTAGAAGCATTTATCATCGGTTGTGAAGTTCAGGCAAGGCTTGCCCTCGCTGTTTATCCGTCCCATTACTGGAGGGGCTGGCATATTACAGGGAGTGTTGGAGGAATAGGAGCAGCTTCTGCTTTAAGTAAGCTATTAGATCTAGATGAAGAAAGAACTTCATTTGCTATTGGAATTGCGGCAACAGACCCGACTGGATTGAGGGAAATGTTTGGCACGATGACAAAGCCATACCATCCGGGTAAAGCCGCAATGAATGGAATGCTTGCAGCACTCATTGCTGGAGAAGGATTTACAAGCTCAAAAAAAGCATTGGAAGCCGAACGAGGATTTATCCAGGTCTTATCAGAGGAAAACAAACTTGAGATCTTGACTGATAATTGGGGAGAAAAATGGGAAATCGAGAAAAACAGTTATAAACCATTTGCAAGCGGCATTGTAACTCATCCAGCAATTGATGCTATTATCACGATTCAGAAAACCCATAGCTTAAAGGCTGATGATGTCGAAGAAATACACATTTCCGGCCACCCGCTTGTTAAGGAACTGACCGGAAAAACAGACTTTACTACAGGGCTTGAAGGCAAATTCAGTGTATTCCACTGTGTAGCAGCAGGATTCTTTAACTTAAAAGCTGGAGTAAATGAGTTTACGGATGAATTCGTTAATAAACCGGAAGTTAAGGATTTAAGGTCTAAAATTAATTTAACAGTTGATGATCGGATCAAAGAAGATCAGGTTCATTTAACGGTGAAGCTAAAGGATGGCAGAGAATTAAGCCACTTTGTTGAGCATGCAATCGGCAGTATGGATCTGCCTATGACAGACAAGCAATTAATTGAAAAGTTTAAGGATGTAACTGGAGAGATCATTAGCGAAGAAACTCAGGATTTACTAATTGATATGGTTTACCGATTTGACGAACTTGAAGATTTGGACACATTCTTTCAGTTGTGCAGACCTGTCGAATCAGCCACCCGTATCTAAGCATAGGAAAGAAGGAGGGTATATTGAGCTTCCCCAACACAAAGGAAAAGACCAATATCTGGGCAAAAGGGTTTAAGGCAGTTTCAATTGATTCATCGAAAACCGTAACATTGTTATTGGGTGTTCTTCTTTCTTTTTCTGTATATGCAGTACTTCCAGGAAGCAGCGGCTCGGCAAAAATTATGCTTGCGCTATTAGTTTTAAGTGTTTTTTACTGGACGTTTGAACCCCTGCCAATCGGGGTTACCGCTATGCTGCTGCTTGTCTTAATGCTATTATTCAAAATCGTTGACATGGACATTATATTTAGCGGATTCTCTTCTCCGGCGATTTTTCTTATAATAGGCGGAATGATGCTTGCAAGGGGAGTCAATGATACTCCTCTTGCTAAAAGGCTGGCCTACTTAATTTTGGCAAAAAGGGCCGGCAATGCCAAAGGTTTATTGGCAAGTATTTTGATCATTCCGCAGCTTCAGGCGTTTTTTATTCCTGCTGTTGCTGTAAGATCAACACTTATCTTGCCTGTTGCGTTAATGGCCCTGGAGCATATAGGCGTAAAAAAAGATGGAAACCTGCGTAAAATGATACTGCTTGGTGTTGCATTTGGCGGTACAATCAGCGGAACAGTGGTTATGACCGCTGCCATTGGGAATATTTTAACCGTGGAGTTATTAAAGCAATTTCTCGGTATCCAGATTACATATTTACAATGGTTTATGTATTCGTTTCCTATATGGATTCTTTTAATACCAGCAGCGTGGTTTGTATTAATCAAAGCGTTTCCCTTGCCAAAAGAAAATGAAGAATTCTCTCATTTAAAAGAAGAAATGGACAAAGAGCTACAAGAGTTGGGACCCGTCAATGCAGATGAAAAAAAGTGTATAGCAATATTAATTTTGATCGTTTGCCTTTGGTTCACTGAACCTTTACATGGGCTTCACCCAAGCATCCCTACAATAATCGGTGTTGTTTTAATGGCTTTTCCGGGTGTAGGATGTTCAAAGTGGGAGAATATGGTGAAAATAAATTTTGATACGATTCTGATTATGGGTGTTACGTTATCGCTGGGTTATGCATTCAATCATTCAGGTGCAGCTGATCTGGTAGGAGCTAGCCTGAGTTCTGAGTGGATCATTGACTTGCTTCGTTCGCCAATTAGTGCCGTGATTTCTATATTAATCATCACTCAAATTTTGCATTTAGCTGTTGCTAATGTATCTACAGCTGTCGTAACACTCATTCCTATTTTTATAGGTCTTTCTGCAAAAGCTGGAGCGGACCCAATATTGATTTCTATTACAGCTTCACTTGCATGTCTGCACGGGTACATCCTGGTTGTTGAGGCAACATCCAATATCATCGTTCATAGTACAGGGCAAATCCAGCAAAAAGAATTTATCATACCCGGAATTTATATGACCTTTATCATGATGATCGTTACTATTCTAACTGCTGTAACCTGGTGGAATTGGATTGGTTTATTATAATAATACAAAAAGGTCAGAAAAGTGTAGACAATAAAATTTGGATCCGGTATCCTAAACCTAAAATAGGATGAGGAAAGGTATTGATTTATGTCTATGAATCTGGATTTGCGAATAGAAAATAGAGATACACTCCACTTAAAAGTTTGCAATGTCATTAGGGAAGCTATAATCAGAGGCGATTTTAAGCCGGGAGAAAGGTTAAAACAGTCCGATCTTGCAGAAAAAATGGGCGTCAGCCGAATGCCGATAAGAGAAGCCTTTAGAAAACTTGAATCAGAAGGGCTTATTATAATGGAGCCTCATAAAGGCGCAGTTGTAAAATCAATCAGCATTGAGGATATTAAGGAAATTTATGCCCTGAGATCAGAACTGGAAAAAATGGCTGTACATCAAAGTGTTAATCTTTTAACTGAAGAAGATATCGAACAGCTTTCTTTCCTTGTAAGTGAAATGGAAAATGCTAATGACGCAGACACTTTTGTTCAATATAACATTGATTTTCACCGGTTGCTGGTAAAAAGGTGCAAATGGGAGCGGCTCAATTCATTTATTGGTACCTTGTGGAATGGCCTTCCGCAACAAACACCGCACCTTTTAACTGGACAAATTGAAACTTCAAATTCAGAGCATAGAAAAATTTTAGAAGCTGTAATAAATAAAGACAATGAAACGGCAGCTAAATTAATTTCAGAACATATCTACCGTACTGGAGAAAAGTTGATAGAAAGCCTAAAGAATGAAGGGAAGTAGTTCCCTTTTTTTTATTAATTGTATCCAATATCCAAAAAGGAGGGTTTGAATAATGGGCAGAATGCTAGAAGATGCCAGTAAAACAATACTAAAAGAAAATGGAATTCCTGTACCTTGGCATTCAGTAATTACGAACAGTGAAGAAATTACGAAACAACATTTGAACAAGCCTTGTGTTTTGAAAGCACTTGTTCCAGTAGGGAAGAGAGGGAAGGCTGGAGCGATAAAGTTTGCAGAGACGGTAGAAGAGGCACAGAGAAAAGCGAATGAAATTCTCCAGATGACAGTTAGAAATTTCCCCGTAGAAAAAGTGCTCATTGAAGAAAAGGTAGATATCGATGAGGAGTGGTATGTATCCATTACAATTGATCCTCAAAAACAAATGCCTGTCATTATTGCGACAACTGAAGGCGGAATTGAAGTAGAAGAGTTGGTGAGAAATTCTCCTGAAAAGGTAGTTATTTATCATGTTGAACCATTTACTGAGCTACAGCCCTACCAGTCAAAAGAAATTTGGAGCAAGCTTGGAGTAACTGGAAAGCCATTGGTTAAAGCAACAGCGATTCTCTGCAATCTATATACTATTTTCTTTAAATACGACTGCTATATATTGGAGGTTAATCCTCTTGTTCTCACAAAGGATGAAAACATTGTAGCAGCTGCTTCTGTTATGGGGGTTGATGATTCAGCACTTTATCGGCAGCCGGAGCTTGGAGGTAAAGTGGAATCTGGCAGTGAACGTTCCTGGAGGCCCTTAACCAAGCTGGAGAAAGAAATGGTAAAAGTAAATGACGCTGACTATCGTGGGACAGCACGCTATACCGAAATGGATGGCGGTGAAATCGGGTTTATGTGCGGAGGGGGAGGAGGCAGCCTTCTTAGTTTTGATGCTCTTGTTCAATTAGGTGCTGCGCCGGCCAATTATACGGAAACAGGAGGAAACCCTCCTGAAGAAAAAGTAGCGGGGTTAACAAAAGGAATTCTCTCCAAAAAAGGAGTAAAGGGACTGTTCGTAGCCCATAACATCACCAATAATACGCAAATAGATGTTATGGCAAGGGGTATTGTTAAAGCCATTCAGGAACTGGGCGTGGACCCTAAAACATTCCCAATCGTTGTAAGGGAAGCAGGAGTCAATGATGAGGAAGGAAAGAGAATTTTCGAGGAAGCAGGTATTACCTACTTCGGTGAGGATTTGACGATTGAAGAAGCGGCAGCCGAGATGATTAAAAAGATGAAAGGGGTATCCTAAATGTCAATTCTAATCAATCAAAACACCAGAATGGCTGTCCAGGGAATTACAGGCAGGGAGGCTTCCATGATTGTCAGTCATACATTGGCCTATGGAACTAAGATCTTTGCAGGGATTACCCCGGGTAAAGGCGGCCAGAATGTGCAGGGGGTTCCTGTATACGATACGGTGAGTGAAGCCGTAAAAAAACATGGTATTAACGCATCCCTGGTTGTTGTCCCTCCTGCTTTTGCTTTGGACGCCGTTTTGGAAGCGATTTCAAATGGCATTAAGCTGATTGTCGTCACAACAGAAAACATTCCGCAACATGATGCCATAAAGCTGCTTTATGCGGCACGCAAAGAAAATGTAACGATTATCGGTCCTAATACTGTTGGCATGATTAATCCAAAGGATCGGATTAAAATGGGCTCGATTGGCGGTGACCGCCCTGAGAGATGTTTTGTCCCCGGAAACGTTGGTGTCATTTCAAGGAGCGGAGGGATGTCAGCAGAAACCTCCTGGATGGTTAAAAGAGCAGGTTTTGGAGTTACAACAAGTGTTGGTATTGGCGGCGATAGTTTAATAGGATCAAATATTAAAGATCTTCTTCTTCTTTTTGAGAAAGATGAGGAAACAGAAGCAGTGGTAACATTTTCGGAACCTGGTACAACATTTGAAGAAGATGCCGCTCAATTAGTAAAAGATGGTGGTTTTACAAAGCCGCTCATCTCTTTTGTTGCTGGCAAGTTTACAGAATCTATGCCGGAAGGGACAGTCTTTGGCCATGCGGGTGCAATGATTTCAGGAAATACAGGACGTCCGTCATTAAAGATGGAAGCACTTAAAGAGTCGGGAGCCCATGTGGTTGAGAAGTATGATGATATCATCAATGTTCTGCAAACTGTATTACGTTCAAAAGTAGGTGAGACGAAATGATATTATCGAAAAAATTGGCCGAGTATACAACAAAAGTAAAATATGAGGATTTGTCTGATGAAGTGATCGAATTTACCAAGCTATGCATTTTGGATTGGTTCGGCTCCGCACTCGCTGGAAAAGACGAAAAACCGATTCAATCCATATTGGAATTGGTCCAGGAGTGGGGAGGGAATGAACAAGCGACCCTTATTACAGGAGGGAAGTCTTCCATCGGAAATGCTTGCTTAGTTAACGCAGCCGCAAGTCATATAGTAGAACTTGATGATATTCATAAAGCTTCAATTATACATGCAGGCACCGTAGTAATCCCCGCAGCTGTTGCAGCAGCGGAAGCGGATAATTTAAGCGGAAAAGACTTAATTACAGCCATTGCTGTGGGATATGAGATTGCTTACAGAATCGGAGAAGCTGTATCTCCTTCCCACTATTATTACTGGCATAACACAGCAACATGCGGTACTTTCGGATCTGCAGCCGCAGTGGCAAAGCTCCTTAACCTGAATGTTGAGCAGACCATGTATGCACTCGGAAACGCAGGTACTCAAGCAGCAGGGTTATGGGAATTTATTGAGGATGGGGCTAACACAAAACAGCTTCATACGGCTAAAGCAGCTTATAATGGGGCTCTTGCCGCCTTGCTTGCAAAAAAAGATTTTACCTCTGCCTCCAGAATTTTGGAAGGCAGGAGAGGTTTTTTCAATGCTATGTCTAAAAAATATGATATAGAAAAAATTACTCGGAATCTTGGCCAGGAATTTAAAATTATGGAAAATAACTTCAAAATCCATGCTTCATGCCGGCACACGCATCCAGCAATGGATTGTGTCCAAACCATCATGAAGACCAACAGCCTCAGCCATGAAGAAATACAAAATATATCAATCCAGACCTATCAAACAGTTCTTAACATTACTGATAATCCTAACCCCAAGACAGTTTATGCCTCCAAATTTAGCAGCCAATTTTGCGCGGCTATGATTGCTATTAAAGGTTCCGCATCATTGACTGATTATAATCAAGAAATTTTACAAGACCCAGAGATTAGGAGACTGATGGAAAAAGTCAGTGTCTCAAATGACCCATATTATGATACAGCTTATCCAGAAAAATGGGGAGCAAAAGTAATCATAACAATGCACGATGGCAGAACATTCAGTGAAGCGACAGATTATCCAAAAGGTGATCCAGAAAAGCCAGCAGATAAGGAAGAGCTGATTCAAAAATTTAAGACCATGACCAAAGGAAAGGTATGGGATCCAGACGAACAAGTCCAGGCTGTACTACGGTTAGAGGAAATTGATGTTTCCGAATGGATTTCATTGGGATTGGGCGAAGAGTCGTACAAACAAATATAGTGATACCTCTTTCATCTAGAAAACTTGTTCTTCCCATACTTCATTCTCTAGAAGGCTTAATCCGCTATACCTTTTTATCAATGTTGAGGAAGGGATAGCAGCCTATTGCGGCAGTTCTCAAAATCGTTTAGAAGTCTCTCTAAAGAAAAATCCCTTTACAGCTGCGATTTCTGAGCGAATAAAGACGCAAATCTTTTTGCATTATGGAGCTGATTTAAAAAATGATTAAAGACCAATACAATTATGACGTTATCGTAATAGGTGGCGGGCAAGCAGCATTGGCAGCTGCCATTTCTGCAAAAGAACAAGGCGCTGCTGTGGCTCTCGTTACAAAAGGGAAAGCAGGATTTGGGGGATCATCGGTTATTTCGGACAGTGTCCATTCGGCGATTTTTTCGCCCGGTGATTCCCCGGAGCTGTTTTTCAACGACATAATAGAAGGAGGAAGGCATTTATCAGACAAAAGATTAGCAAGAGTATTAGCTGAAGAATGTACTGTAAGAGTGAACGAATTAGAAAGCAAATTTGGTATTCGCCTTGAAAGGGAACAAGTAATTATTACTCCAGGCCATTCCTTTCCAAGACGTGTATATGCAGGAAATGGGATCGGAAAAAATATTACAAAGCCACTGCGTGATTATGCCATTGAATCAGGAATTTTTTTTCATGAACAAACTGCTGTTGTCGACCTGTTAAAACATAATAATGAAGTAAAAGGTGTGCTTGTTCAAAAAGGCAAAGAGTTTCAAGTGATGTATTCACCTGCTGTTATATTGGCGACCGGCGGTTTTGGAGGACTCTATCAATCTTCTGATAATCCAAGGGATGTTTCTGGAGAAGGGATCGGCATGGCATGGAGACATGGAGCTATTCTTGTTGATATGGAGTTTGTACAGTTTTATCCATACCGTTTACAACAGCCGGCAAATATCGATGTAATGACAAAGGTTTTTGGAAAAGGCGCCTTTTTAACAAACGATAGAAATGAACGTTTTATGGAGAAGTTCCCTAAAAAGGAACTCGAAACACGGGATATTCTTAGTTACGCAATGTTTCAAGAACAGAAGGTCCTGCTTGATTTCTCCCTTGTGGATGAGAATGTGCTCAAGCATGACAGTCCACATTTGTATCGCCTGTTTGAAAAAGGATATACAGGAGAATGGGTTATGAGTCCTGTACAGCATTATTGTATGGGTGGAATCCAAACGGACGAATGGGGAAGGACTAATGTTTCCGGACTATATGCATGTGGAGAAGTAACAGGTGGGCTTCATGGGGCAAACCGTTTAGGTGGCGGGTCTTTAACTGAATCGCTAGTGTTTGGACATCGTGCAGGTAAAATGGCAGTACAAGAAAAATCGATGGACTTTAAGGCAGACTTAAAGGATTTCGGTGTAGAAGCTATATTAAGTACTCCGTCAACTGCAGACGGAACTCAAACACTCAAGAAGGTTAAAGAAATTATGTGGAATAAAGTTGGAATTGAAAGAAGCTCTCAGTCCTTAAAGGAAACTGCAGATGAATTAAATAATATCGCACTTAGTTTGGAGAATGAAAACAGCATTCAGGCCCTCCAATTACGTGACAAAGTTAGATCCGCATGGGCTTCTGCTTTTGCTGCTTCATCCAGGAAAGAGAGCCGTGGAGCACATAAGCTTCAGGATATTAAGGGTGAAAAAAAAGAATGGGTAGGCAAAAATCGAATTTACAATTCAATTATCGAATTTACTCCTGCTGCTTCTAAAGTTGAAACGCTTTTAAGAGGGGAAGGGAAGTTACATGAAAACAATTCATTATCAAGAAATTGTTGAACGGGTCGCACAAATATGCCAGGAAGCCAATTTTGATTTAGGCAAGGATGTAGTAGAGGCTTTTCAATCAGCCTTAAAAAATGAAACTTCAGAAACAGGAAAAGATATCCTCGAACAGTTGATTCTTAACGCAGATATCGCAAAAAGTGAAAGAGTTCCCATGTGCCAGGATACTGGAGTATCTGTATTTATCGTAGAACTTGGCCAGGATTGCCATATAACTGGAGGAAGCATATACGATGCCATAAATGAGGGAGTTAAAAAAGGATATGAGGAGGGCTATTTAAGGCATTCAATCGTAGATCATCCTATTACCCGAGAAAAAAGCAAAGGCTATAACACACCGTCCATTATCCATATTGAACTCGTCCCTGGCGATCAAATCATTATTCATATGTCTGCGAAAGGCGGAGGCAGTGAAAATATGAGCAGTCTAAAAATGCTAAAACCTGCAGACGGTCTCGAAGGTATTAAAAAGTATATCCTTGATACAGTTGCAAAAGCAGGGCCCAACGCATGCCCACCTCTAGTGGTAGGGGTTGGGATTGGAGGGAATTTTGAAAGATGTGCATACCTTGCAAAAAAATCATTATTCAGACCTATTGGACACCGCAGTGAACGACCAGAGCTTGCTCAATTAGAAAATGAATTAATGGAAGAAATCAATAAACTCGGCATAGGTCCTCAGGGTATGGGAGGAAATACTACAGCGCTTGATGTGAAAATTGAAATCGAGCCATGCCATATTGCTGCCTTGCCAGTCGCTGTAAATTTGAACTGCCATGCAAGCAGACATAAAGAAGTCAGGCTGTAGGAGGAAAGAATTTGTCAGCTTTAAAGGTTACTAGTCCGATAGATGAGAACACCTTGTTGAATTTAAAAGCAGGAGAGCGTGTATTAATCAGCGGCACCATTTATACCGCGAGAGATGCAGCACATAAAAGAATGTCAGAAGCCCTGGAAAGAGGTGAGGAGCTCCCCTTTGATATTAAGGGGCAAACCATCTATTATGTAGGGCCCACCCCTCCCAAGCCAGGACAGATCATTGGATCAGCAGGACCTACTACAAGTGGAAGAATGGATAAGTATACCCCATCATTGCTTGACCGCGGCCTTAAAGGGATGATAGGAAAAGGTTATCGCAGCGAGGCTGTCATCGAAAGTATGATGAAAAATAAAGCGGTATATTTTGCTGCCATAGGCGGTTCTGGTGCATTAATTGCCCGCTCCATCAAGATGATGGAAGTCCTTGCATATGAGGATTTGGGACCCGAAGCAATCTATAAATTATCTGTAGAGGATTTCCCTGCGGTGGTCATTATTGATAGTAATGGAACCGACTGGTATCAATTGGGGAAACAGCAATTTAACGAACAGAATACTAAACAGTAGTTCAAATTCCCGAATAATGAAATGCTTCCGGGGTTCTGTTTTTGTTTCAAAGATTGAGGAGGAAATTAATGAAAATAGAGGCGCTGGATCATCTCGTTCTAACAGTAGAAGATATAAAAAAAACTTGCGATTTTTATCATAAAGTATTAGGAATGCAGGTAATCACCTTTGGAGAAAACAGAAAAGCCCTTAAGTTTGGAAGTCAGAAGATCAATCTGCACGAAAAAGGAAAAGAGTTTGAACCAAAGGCCAGTAAACCAGTCCCTGGTTCTGCCGATTTATGTTTCATTACCAATATGGAACTAATTAAAGTGGAGGCACATTTTAAGAATTGCAATATTGCAATTGAAGAGGGTCCTGTAAAAAGGACAGGTGCGATTGGAGAAATCACATCAATTTATATTAAAGACCCTGACGGAAACCTTATTGAAATATCAAACTATAATAAATCTCAATAATTTATGAAAAAGATAGGATCGGGGTCGATCACTCATTCAGTACTATAACATAAGGAAGTTCCAGAAGTATGGGGTAGTACAAAGATGTAGAACTAATGGGATCGAATAGCTAATATTCGGTCTGTTTTTGTGGATTATGGTGAAATTAAGAGCGGTTTGAAAAAGAATACAAGATTTGCAACCTACAGTTATTTAAATAACTCAATTTTAAAATGAACAAGCATAAGTAAATGGCTTATATTTTCAGGTGAATATTTATAATGTTAAAAAGTATTAGAATATTCATAATAATTATTGAAATTGTAGATTGGATACAGTATCCTATTTATAAAGCGAAGGATTATTCCAAGAAATAACTGGGGGAATAAAGGCTATGAAGCTGGTTGAAGATGTGACAATTTATGAAGTTGGTCTTAGAGATGGTCTTCAGTTAGAGGGAAAGGTTTTAACAGTTCAGGAGAAAATGGAGATTTTTTCTTTATTGAGGGAGGCAAATGTTGCTGAAGTTGAATTTGGTTCCTTCGTCCATCCAAGGCTTGTACCACAGATGGCAAACACGGCAGAGTTTTATTCACATATTAAGCAATATGATGATATGAAACTAGTTGCGCTAATCCCTAATTTAAAGGGTCTTGAGATCGCTGAAGAAAATGGAGTGAAATCTGTAAATTATGTTATTTCGGCAAGCGATACCCACAATCAACAGAATGTTCGGCAGACAACTGAAGAATCACTAAATAAATTTAAGGTTTTATCGCAATTTGCTTCGGCACATAATATTACTTTAAATGTTACCGTTGGTACTTCGTTTGGTTGTCCCTTTGAGGGAACTGTTTCTGAAAAGCGCATCATGAATATCCTGGATTCTCTCCTCTTACATAACATCAAAAGAATTACACTCGCAGATACAACCGGAATGGCCAATCCAAAGCAAGTTTACAATTTAACAAAAGCAGTGATTGACGAGTGGCGGAATTTTGAATTCGGCTGCCATTTCCACAATACAAGAGGCATGGGTCTTTCAAACATCATTGCAGGATTGGAAGCAGGCATTAAGATATATGATGCATCTTTAGGCGGAATTGGCGGCTGTCCATTCGCTCCTGGAGCAACGGGTAATGTTTGTACGGAAGATGTAGTTCACATGCTTGAGGAAATGGGAGTAAAAACAACGATCGACCTTGATAAGTTGATTGATGCATCAAATAAAATGAAAGAAATACTGGGACATGATTTGCCGGGACAGGTCGCAAAAGCAGGAAAAAGTTCAAGATTATACCCGGTACAAAGTTAACTCTTGTACTACTTATAATGAAGGGATGAGTTGGATGTTACTGAAAACCTATGAAACTATAAAAGTGGAAAAGGCAGAGCAGCATAAGGGCATAACCTTTTTAACCTTGAACCGCCCTGAATCGATGAACGCCTTAAACACTAAAATGGCTTTGGAAATAATCGAGGCACTTGAAGAATTAAAATATGATGAAAATGTAAGGGTTCTCATTTTAACGGGTACAGGAACGAAGAGTTTTTGCGTAGGAGCGGATTTAAAAGAACGAAATGGAATGTCGCAAAAGGATTGGAAAAGGCAGCATGATTATTTCGAACAAGTAACCGAAAAAATTCGTGAATTCCCTTATCCAGTAATAGGAGCTGTAAATGGCTATGCTCTTGGAGGAGGTTTGGAAATTGCCTTAAGCTGTGATATTCGAACGGCAGCTCCACATGCAGCATTGGGGCTTCCTGAAGCGAAGTTGGGATTGATCCCTGGGATTGGAGGTACACAGCTTCTATCCCGCATTTTGCCTATAGGGCTGGCAAAAGAAATGCTTTTCACCGGGAAACGCATTACAGCAGAAGAAGGCAAGCAATTCGCATTGATCAACCATGTGTTCTCATCAGAAGCCCTTTTGGAGGAAACTGTTAAACTCGCAGAAACCATCGCGGCAAATGCACCGCTATCATTAAAATCTTTAAAGAGAGCTGTTAATAAAGGAACGGAGACAGACCTGGCAACGGGACTTGTCATTGAACTGGAGGCCTACTATAAGTGTGCTAATTCTGAAGACAGGTTGGAAGGCATTTATGCTTTCAATGAAAAACGCTCTCCTGAATGGAAAGGGAAGTAAAATTAGAACTCACCTATTATTATTTTAATTATGGAGGTAGTGGGAATGGCTAATACAAAAACAATGGAAAATACAGAGCATGAAATGATCAGAAAAAGCGTCCGAGCGTTATGTGAGCGCTTTCCTGAGGAATATTGGAGAGACACTGATGAAAGAGATGCCTACCCTACTGCGTTTGTTAAGGCTTTAACAGAAGAGGGCTGGCTTTCGGTTTTAATCCCGGAAGAGTATGGCGGAGCGGGTCTTGGAATGGTAGAAGCGGGAATTATTTTAGAAGAGATTAACCGTTCGGGTGGAAATGCCGGAGCCTGCCATGCTCAAATGTATACGATGGGTGCATTGCTTCGTCATGGAAATGAAGAGCAAAAGCAAAGGTTCTTGCCAAAGATCGCAAGCGGTGAGCTTCGATTGCAGGCCTTTGGCATAACTGAACCAACAGCCGGAAGCGACACAACGAGCATCCAGACATTTGCCGAGCGTAAAGGCGATAAGTATATAGTTCATGGCCAGAAAATCTGGACTTCACGTGCAGAGCATTCAGATCTAATGATGCTGCTTGCAAGAACGACTCCAAAAGATCAAGTGCAAAAGAAAACAGATGGTTTAAGTTTATTTATTCTAGATATGAAAGAGCAGGCAGACAAGATTGATATTCGTCCAATCGATACAATGATTAATCATGCAACAACAGAAGTTTTCTTTGAAGGAGCAGAAATTCCGGCAGAAAACCTGATTGGAGAAGAAGGCAAAGGTTTTAGATATGTATTGGGTGGTATGAATGCTGAACGGATCTTGATTGCCTCTGAATCAATTGGCGACGGTATGTACTTCATTGATAAGTCTGTTCAATATGCCAACGAACGTGTTGTTTTTAATCGGCCTATTGGTCAAAATCAGGGAGTGCAATTCCCAATCTCCAGATCTTATATGGATATTCAAGCAGCAAAATTAATGAGAGACAAAGCAGCTGAAATGTTTGACAATGGTGCAGATTGCGGAGCAGAAGCGAATATGGCGAAATATCTTGCTTCTGAGGCCACCTGGCGTGCAGCGAATGCAGCCATGGATACTTATGGAGGATATGGCTTTGCGAAGGAATATAATATCGAGCGTAAATTTAGAGAAGCGAGGTTGTTTATTGTAGCGCCTATTACCAATAACCTGGTTGTAAGCTACGTTGGACAGCATGTTCTGGGTTTACCGCGTTCATTCTAAAAATAAAACAAAGAGGACCATGTGAAATTGGTCCTCTTTTAAATAAGGAGGATACAACCAAAGATGGCAGGACCATTAAGCGGAATTACTGTGGTGGATATAACAACAAATATTTCTGGACCAAGCCTGACTATGATTCTTGCAGATTTAGGCGCAAATATTATCAAGGTTGAAAGGCCGGATATTGGGGACGATTCAAGAGGAATGGGTCCATTTTGGAAAGGGGAAGGAGTATATTTCCTTCATATTAACCGTAATAAAAATTCAATCGTTATTGATTTAAAGCAAGAAGAAGGACGAAAAATTATATATGACTTAGTAGAACAAGCAGATGTGTTTGTGGAGAACTTCCGTTACAATAAGGCGAAAAAAATGGGGCTGGGTTATGAGAAGTTAAAACAAATCAATCCTGCCATTGTCTATTGTTCCTTATCGGCCTATGGGCAAGAGGGACCATTGCGTGAAAGATCCGGCTATGATGCAATTGCTCAAGCCGATGCAGGAATTATAGGGATAAATGGAGCGGAGGGTTCAGAAATTGCCAGGGTGCCGATATCCGTTCTTGATCAAGGCAGTGCCATGTGGGGTGCGATAGGAATCATCTCGGCACTTTACCATAAAGAAAGAACAGGAGAGGGGCAATTAGTCACCACTTCTCTCTATGAAACTGGCGTTTTTTGGGTCGGATATCATATGCTCTCCTGGCTTGCAACAGGACAGGAACCAAAGAAAAACGGTGCTGGTCATACTGCTTTTGCCCCTTATGGAGCATTTTTTGCCAGTGATGCCCCGGTTATGATTGGTATATCCAATAACTCATTATTTAAACGCTTATGCCAGGTTCTAGGAAAAGAAGAATGGGTAACAGACGCCCGCTTTGAGACTAACCCGAAAAGGGTAGAACACCGGGAAAATTTAAGAGTTGCGATCGAAAATATTCTACAAGCAAAAAAGGCAGATGAATGGGTATCGTTATTGGCTGAGGCAGGGGTTCCAAGTTCAAAAGTAAAGAAAATCTCAGAAGTGGTACAAGATGAGCAAGCAGAAGCCGTAAATATGTGGAAAAGTGTCTCACATTCAGAAATTAAAGACTTCAAGCTCCCACGGCTTCCATTTGAATTAAGTGTTTCACCTGCAGAGATAAAACAAGCCCCTCCAAAACTAGGGGAGAATACGAAAAATATTTTATCTAAACTCGGTTATGACAATTCTAAAATTGAAGAGCTTTTAGCCCAAGGTACCATTCAAAACGATGGGCAGAAAGCAGAAACTCGTTAATCCGAAAAAAATCTCCTGAGTGCCAAGGAGATTTTTCTTTTATGGATTTTAATTATGGGTATTCTAAGCAGCTGTAAAAAAGCTTTCATATTAGCCGCTATGATACTACTAAAGCAATTTTGGTATTTGTAAATAAGCATTTTTTAGCAGATGTTCCTTTGGGCATATCGTAAAGCACTTTTGAGATCCTAGAAATTTATTGAATAATCGTTTGGTAAATTATAAGCTTTATTTAAAATGTCTGAATTTTTAATATTTTGAGTTTGGAGGGAATAAATTGACAGAAGAGCAAAATACGTCTTTACCACTTTCAGATATACGAGTGATCGAGCTGGGGACACTTTTAGCTGGTCCTTTTTCAGGAAGACTTCTAGGTGATTTTGGAGCGGAAGTAATTAAGGTTGAACCGCCAGGGAAATCGGACCCAATGAGGAATTGGGGGAAGTCTAAAGATGGTGTCGGTCTTTGGTGGCCCATTCAATCAAGGAACAAGAAATCCATTACACTTAATCTTAGAGTCGAAGAAGGCCAGGAAATTTTAAAGGAATTAGTTAAAAAGACGGACATTCTAATTGAAAACTTCAGACCTGGTACGATGGAGAAATGGAATCTATCATATGAAATTTTATCAGAAATAAACCCTAAATTAATTATGGTTCGTACCTCAGGTTTCGGCCAGACTGGTCCATACAAGAACAGGGCAGGTTTTGGCAGTGTTGGAGAAGCTATAGGTGGACTGCGCTATGTTACAGGATTTGATGATAGGCCGCCCTCAAGAGTTGGAGTTTCCATTGGTGACACATTGACTGCTTTATTTGCGACAATTGGCTGTCTCGTAGCACTCCATGAAAGAGACAGGTCTGGTAAAGGACAGATAGTAGATACAGCTTTATATGAATCCGTATTTTCTATAATGGAAAGTTTAATTCCAGATTACATGTTAGCAGGTTACATAAGAGAACGTATGGGAAATATCCTTCCTGGAATTGCACCTTCCAATATTTATTTTACTGGCGATAAAACGTATATAGTCATCGGTGCAAATGCGGACGGTGTTTTCCAAAGGTTATGTGAAGCAATGGATCAGCCGGATCTTGCTTTAGATTCGAGATTTGTGACACACAATGCACGAGGAGAAAACATGAAAGTTCTCGATTTGCTGATTGAGGAGTGGACGAAAAGCCTAACTGCAAAAGAGGCATTAAAAAGGTTGGATGAGAAAGGTGTCCCTTCAGCACTTATTTATTCCGCAAAAGATATCGTTGAAGATCCACATTATCAAGAACGTGAAATGATTATTAAAATGGATCACCCGCAACTGGGTGAATTCCCGATGCCTGGGGTTGTCCCTAAGTTAAGCAGGACACCAGGAAAGGTAAAGACAGTCGGAGCTGAAACAATGGGTAAACACAACGAAGAGGTTTATAGCGGACTGCTTAACTATGATGAAGTAAAAATAAATGAGCTGCGTGAGCGTAATGTAATCTAATCGATATAAATATTTGAGAGTGACTTTTAATTAAAAGCAGTGCGGTACTCCGTTTCAAAAGATAACTGAAAAACCTTCCATTCTATAATAGAATTATATAAAAAGAGATGATTTAATTGAATCAGTTATTAAAACATAAGTCCGTTGGAGTAGCAGAGCATTGGAGAATGCTATTATGGCTTCTTGCCGCTCAAATTATGGTTGCATTTATCGGCAGAAGCCTCGGTCCACTTGGAGTTTTAATCGGGATCGACCTATCCCTTTCAAAAGCACAAATCGGTCTTCTCCCATCTGCGTTATTTCTTGGGCAGTCCATCAGTTCAATTCCGGCAGGCTTTATAGTGGACCGAATTGGTTCCAGAAAGTTGTTATTAATTATTTCTATCTGTACTGGGTTTAGCTTCTTATTGATTACAATGGTCTCTCAATTTGCAGTAGTCATTGTATTGATCGTTATTGGCGGGCTGGGATATGGAGCCATGCATCCAGTGACGAATAGAGGGATTATATACTGGTTTTCGCTAAAGCAGCGGGGAACTGCAATGGGAATCAAACAAACTGGAATCACAGCAGGTGCTGCTTTAGCGAGTCTCTTGCTTTTGCCTGCTTCTGTAGCGTATGGCTGGAGGCCAGTCCTCTTTTTTGCCTGCTTGCTTCTTTTAATAGTCGGAATCTTAGCTTTTAAAGGTTATCGGGACTCTTTGGAAGCAGCACCGACGGGAAAGGGTTCAATTGGAAATCAATTCAAATCACTCATTCAGTTATTCCGGCATAAAGGGCTTCTTCTTGTAAGTCTTAGCGCCACAGGGCTGAATGGCTCACAGATGACCTTAACCACATATCTGGTTCTATTCGCACATGAGCATTTTAAATATTCAATAGTCATGTCAGGTATGCTGCTATTGATTTCTGAGTTAAGCGGTTCAGCTGGAAGGGTTGCTTGGGGAATCATAAGTGACAGAATTTTTAATGGAAAACGGACGATTATTTTAATTATAATAGCTATAATAACAGCCTTCTGCAGTATAATCGTGACCGTTTTACCGGTACAAACTCCTTTTATAATGCTTGCTCCGATTATCTCTTTATTTGGATTTGCAATCTCAGGGTTCAATGGAATCTGGATGAACTTGGCCTCTGAACTTGTTCCTAAAGAACTGGCTGGAATATCTAGTGGATTTACTATTTTATTTGGTTCTGCCGGAGTAGTGATCATGCCGCCTTTATTCGGTTATCTTATCGACAGAAGCGGCAGCTATGTGTATGGCTGGTTATTTATTAGCGGCTTGATGATGGTAGTTTTAATATTACTCTTTACTCTGAAAAAACAAAGCCATCCCGTTTCAGGTCTATCGAATTCATAATGAGGAGAAGGGGGTTAAACGTTTTAATCTTGGCGATCTTTTAACAAAGTATGTTCTGAAAAAGAATTGAAATTGCAGCAATGATTTTTTTCAAAAGGGGGAGCAGGAATGTTCATTAGGAAATTAATAACTGCATTGGGAGCTACACTGATGATGATCATCTTATTCTCTGTCCTTGAAGAATTTGCGGCGGGGCTGTTTATTGGGATGTACATCCTGCCAATAACCATCCTCTATGGAATTCCTTCTTCGTTTTTATCGGATTTTATTTTAAGGAGAACAGTTGGGGTAAAAAGAATGGCAGCTGCAGGGGTACTCCACGTTTTCCTGGGTGTATTGTTCATTGCCATCCCCACTTTCATCTTTGATACTGAATACGGAAGCTGGCTAACCGCTTTAAGGAATAACGGCTTCTTAGTTTTTACTGCTGCGGTTTCTGCTTTCATCTTCTGGTGCGTGGATGAGGCATTGAAAAGTAAGTGGTTTGCAGGCTTAAGAGATGGTTTTAAAAGGATTGGAAATTTGAGGATTTAGACAGAAGGATGGAAATGTGAATGAATATTATCAAAGAATTTTACCGAGATATAATATTTAGGCTGTTTAAAAACAGCCAAAGGGCGGAGGCTGGACAGAGTTTGCACCACTAAGGATTCTACCCGAATATATTGTTGATTCGGAAAAAGGGAAAGTAACTGGATTGGTAAAGCACAACGGGAAAGTTTACTTGACGGTAACGGTAAATGTTCCTAATCAAAAAGTTACGTCAAAGGGAAGCATTAGACGAATACATAAACAAACAAAACCTTTTAAAAAGCGTCATTACATAGAGATTATTAGAGTTGAGGCACAAACTATGATCAATCATAAAAAAAACGAATCCTGAGTGAAATACTGATAACTCATCAGCAGGAGAGATTTTGTTATACTCTGCTAAAAAGATTAAAAAACACACCGACCTTTTCTAATTAAGTCAATGTGTCTTGATATCATTTCCGCAAAATTTTCTCCATCGCTTTTCCCTTCGCCAATTCATCGATCAGCTTGTCCAGATAGCGAATTTCCCTCATGGTCGGTTCTTCGATTTCTTCCACTCGGACACCGCAGATGACACCTTTGATCAAAGTTCTTGAAGGATTGAGTTTCGGAGCTTCTTCAAAGAAGGTTTCAAAGTCTGTCTGTTTTTCAAGCTGTTCTTCAAATTCTTCCTGGCTATACCCGGTCATCCAACGAATGATTTCATCTACTTCTGTTTTTGTACGTCCCTTTCTCTCCGCCTTATTCACATAATGAGGATAGACACTAGCGACACTCATTGTATAGATCTTGTGTTTGCTCATGGCATGTTCTCCCTAGTCTGTTTTTCTTCATTATAATATGAAAGATATAGCGGTTCAAACGTGCTTTTTTATCACAGTTCAAAGGAAAATGGCTCAAGGGGAAGAATAGTAAAAGCATATAGTTTTGTAAAACGGAAAAGTGGGGTGGGTTGATGGCTGAGACTGAGCTTACCAGGAAGGGGAAAAAATACAAAAAATCTTTCTTCAGTGAAATCACTTTCTTACGATTACTTCGCTTTGTATTCTTTCTGACACTATCAATGTTTGTGGTATACATCTATTTTTTGTATCTCAGGGGAGATCTTCTGAAAACGATTCTTGGAATCTGGAGCAGCCATAAGAAGGGCATTATCTCCATTTCTATTATCCTGTTCTATTCAGTTAGTATCTATCAGCTCGGTGTTTGGAGAGGGAGAAGAAGGTAGGGGCAACTAAAAAATTTGTACCAAGTGAATTCCTAGTTTTTGTCGTGAATTTTAAATGCTAACTTGATTAGCGATCAGAAACCCTCATCCTTTTGTCCTAACCATCTCTATGCCTTAATTACCCCTTTAACAAAAGCAACTAGTAATATTGATTTAAAATTAAGAAAATTCGGTTAAATATTTGCTATTAATCCTTTCGTTCCCCTAACATTATATTGTAAACAAATTGGAACAGGAGGGAATCATATGAAAAAATTAATACGTACCGGGCTGTTTGCTTTGCTCAGTGTGTTATTGCTGGCCGGTACAATGCCTGCGACTGGATTAGCTAAAAAACCTCAGTTCAATTATGACCAGTACAGTCAGGTCGATGTTGGAAAGGATGGCATGGTTGCGACTGCCCACCCGCTTGCATCAGAGATTGGTGCTGAGGTACTTCGAAAAGGCGGGAACGCGATTGATGCTTCGGTTGCGATTCAGTTTGCCTTAAACGTAGTAGAACCGATGATGTCCGGAATCGGCGGCGGCGGTTTCATGATGGTTTATGATGGTAAAACAAAGGAAACCACCATCGTGAACAGCCGGGAGCGGGCTCCTGAAGGCGCGACTCCAGACATGTTCCTCGACGAAAATGGGAACCCGATTCCTTTTGGGGAACGCTCGACCGGTGGAACTGCAGTCGGAGTGCCAGGGACACTGAAAGGTCTTGAAACAGCGCTTGATATGTGGGGAACTCGTCCGCTCCAACAGCTGATTGGGCCTGCCGTCAAGCTGGCTGACAAAGGATTCCCGATTGATTCGGTCCTGGCAGAAGCGATTGCTGATAATCAGGAAAAGTTATCAAGATCAGCAGCAGGTAAGGTTTTCTTGCCAGACGGAAAGCCGCTGAAAGAGGGAGATGTCCTTGTTCAGGATGACCTGGCTAAAACGTTCAAGCTGATTCGTTCAAAAGGAACGGATGCACTGTATAAAGGAGAGATCGCAGAGGCGTTAGCCGGTGTAGTCCAGGATTTCGGAGGTTCGATGACTCCTGAGGATCTGGCAAAGTATGATGTAACGGTTGATGAGCCTGTTTGGGGAGACTATAAGGGCTACGAAATTGCCAGCATGCCTCCACCAAGCTCAGGAGGTGTCTTCCTCCTTCAAATGCTGAAAACATTGGACGGCTTCAACCTGTCCCAGTATGATGTCAACTCGACAGAAAAATATCATCTTCTAGCTGAAGCCATGCATCTTGCTTACGCTGACCGCGCGGCATACGCAGGAGATCCTGAATTCGTCAATGTTCCAGTGAATGGATTGCTACACCCTGATTACATCAAGGAACGCCAGGAGTTGATCAATGTTGATTCTGTCAATCAGAATCCAACAGCCGGTGATCCGTGGAAATATGAGAATTCAGAAGCCAACTATTCACAGACAAGCCAGCCAAATGACAGACAGTATGGAGAAACCACCCATTTTACTGTAGCGGATAAATGGGGGAATGTTGTCTCCTACACAACAACGATTGAACAAGTGTTTGGAACGGGCATCATGGTGCCTGGTTATGGTTTCATGCTGAACAATGAATTGACCGACTTTGATGCAGTCCCTGGTGGCGCCAATGAAGTTCAGCCAAACAAACGTCCATTAAGCAGCATGACACCAACGATAGTTTTTGAAAACGACGAACCAGTCCTGACGGTGGGCTCTCCGGGAGGACCGACGATAATTACCTCCGTGCTGCAAACCATCCTCCACGCCATCGAGTATGATATGGAGCTGAAGGAAGCAGTCGAACAGCCTAGAATCTACACCAACAATCTGAATTCGTACCGATTTGAAGAAGGTATCAGCACTGATACCATAAACGAACTGAATGCGATGGGCCATAAATTTGGTTCTAGTCCGACGACAATTGGCAATGTCCAAAGCATCTTGATCGACCGTGAAAACGGTACGTTTAAAGGTGTGGCAGACTCAAGCAGAAATGGCGCAGCAATTGGAGTCAATCTTAAAGGAAACCGAAAATAAGCATGAAAGGAAGGAGCGGGGTTTTCCGCTCCTTTTTTCTGCCTTTATAGGCTACGCCAAGGTGAGTCTAACTAGAAAAATCAATTTAATCCTTTTTTATTTTTAGTTCTGGTTTATTTTTATGTAAGAAGGGAATACATAAGCGGGGAATTTTCGTCTATATGTACAGGAGCCGTTTTTGAAGTTTAATGATCACCATTCAATTTTAACATTGCCAAATTTCTAAACTTTTGCCACCGCAGTCAGTAACTCCGATAAACATTTAATAGGAAAGAAATAAGCGATTACATAATATTACTTCTAAACTACTGGTTCGATTAGAAAATAATAGAAGGAAAAATTTACAGTCTTTTTATAGAATATTAAATAACTTTACATTAGCTTAAAAATCTTATAGAATGTTTGAATGGCTTGCATAATCTTAAAAGCTATTAAAACAGTAGACGGTAGAAAGAGGGGGAGAAAAAGGTGTTTAAAAAAATACAAAAAAACCACATGGGCCT
Source organism: Chryseobacterium sp. ISL-80 (assembly GCA_018613055.1). Lineage (GTDB taxonomy): Bacteria > Bacillota > Bacilli > Bacillales > Cytobacillaceae > Mesobacillus. The sequence goes on from JAGGQZ010000009.1 coordinate 38,166, forward strand.
TTTCCTTTTAGCTGTTGTCTTATTATGGGTGAAAACATATTTAGTACAACATTTAGAATTTAAACTAGGCTTGGATAATAATGTACAAGAATTTCTATTATTTTTGAATCCGTTAGGTTCTGTCATGTTATTCTTGGGATTTTCTTTGTTTTCAAGGAAAAGAAAATTCCTATGGCTCATTGTTTTTGACTTTATTTTGAGCTTCTTATTGTTTGCGAATGTTGTGTATTACCGATTCTTTAGTGATTTCATTACGATCCCAACGATTTCGCAGACACAAAACTTTGGGGATGTAAGCACGAGTGTGTCATCTCTGTTAAAACCGTATGACTTTTTATTTTTCCTGGACACGCTGATTGTATTGGCTGTTGGATTAATCTTCAAAAAAGAGCGTACGGGCGGAAGGGTAAACCATAGAAGTGTGGCGACAGTGTTTATCACCGCCATCCTAATCATGTCAGTGAACCTCGGTCTGGCAGAAAAAGATCGACCACAATTACTGACAAGAACATTCGACCGCAACTATATTGTTAAGTATTTGGGGATGTACAACTACACTATTTATGATGCTGTACAGAGTGTCAATGGCTCCATGAAACGCGCTATGGCAAGTACGGATGATTTAACTGAAATCCTCAATTACCAGAGAACACATTACGCAAAACCGAATCCGGAATATTTTGGTGCTGCAAAAGGAATGAACGTTGTATACTTCCACCTTGAATCAATGCAAAATTTCTTGATTGATTATAAACTTCACGGCGAAGAAGTAACGCCATTCTTGAACTCTTTAACTAGAGATGCAAATACCCTGTATTTTGATAACTTTTTCCATCAAACAGCTCAGGGGAAGACATCTGATGCTGAGTTCATCCTTGAGAATTCCCTATACGGTCTGCCGCAAGGGTCTGCCTTCTCTACTAAAGGAATGAACACGTATCAAGCTGCACCTGCGATCCTTGGCCAAAACGGATACAGTTCTGCTGTGTTCCACGGGAACAATGGATCGTTCTGGAACCGTGATGAAATTTATAAATCATTTGGCTATGAGAACTTCTTTGATTCAAGCTATTACAACTTGAATGAAGAGGACCTTGCAGAGTATGGGTTAATGGATAAGCCATTCCTAGAACAATCACAGCCAATGCTCGAATCATTGCCACAACCGTTTTATACAAAATTCATTACCGTATCCAACCATTTTCCTTATCATATGGATCAAGAAAAAACTACAATTGAACCTCATACAACTGGAGATGCATCCGTTGATTCATACTTCCAGACAGCGCGATATGCTGATGAGGCATTAAAAGAGTTCTTTGACTATCTAAAGGAAACCGGACTATATGATAACACCGTTGTTATCATGTACGGTGACCACTATGGCATTTCCGATAATCATAATAAGGCGATGGAGCAAGTATTAGGCAAAGAAATTACTCCATTCGAAAGTGCCGGCCTTCAGCGCGTACCGTTATTAATGCATGTACCTGGAGTCAAAGGTGGCACAATGCATGAATATGGAGGTCAAATTGATCTGATGCCGACTCTTATGCATTTATTGGGAATTGATACAAAGCCTTACCTGCAAATGGGTACAGACTTACTATCAGAAGAACACGATGAGCTAGTGCCGTTCCGAAATGGTGATTTCGTAAGTCCAACTGCCTCTTACATTAACGGTAAGTATTATGACTCAACAACCGGAACTGTGATCGAGGAAACAGAAGAGGCAAAACATCAGAAGGAAATCACAGAGACCATTCTGAATTACTCTGATAAGGTTGTAGAAGGTGACCTTTTACGTTTCTACACTCCTAATGGTTTTGTCCCGGTTGACCGTTCACAGTACAATTATAATAAGAAAAACGAACCGACCAGCAACAAAGCAAAATAAATACAGAAAAGCTGCCGAGCACCATAAGCCCGGCAGCTTTTTTGTATTAAAAGGACACCAAACGTACTTATCATGCTTCATATCCTTTCACCTATTAAAGCCATAAATGCTATACTTAGTATCGAATGAAAAAAGGAACGGATCAGCCTGACCGTTTGTCATTTAGAGCAAAGGAGTTAACGCAATGGCAAATGTACATATTTTTACGAAGAGAGAGGAAATCGCGAACGCGATCATCCATGGAATAGGCGGACTATTAAGCATTGCCGGACTCGTCATCCTGATTGTCTTTGCATCACTGTACGGAACTGCATGGCATGTCGTCAGTTTTACCTTATTCGGAGCGACAATGGTCCTGCTATATACATCTTCAACACTCGTCCATAGCTTTCCACCCGGCAAAGCAAAGGACTTCTTTGAAATCATGGACCACTCATCCATTTATTTCTTCATTGCCGGCACCTACACACCATTCCTATTCATCGCCGTTAAAGGGACATTAGGATGGACCTTATTCGGAATCGTCTGGGGTCTTTCCATCGCAGGAACAGTGTTCAAATCGCTGTTCGTCAAACGGTTCCTGCATACATCAACAGTGTTATATGTAGTAATGGGCTGGCTGATTGTATTTGCCTGGGGACCACTAACACAAAATGTCTCCTCACAAGGACTGTTATTCCTCGTGATCGGTGGAGTCCTATATACAGTAGGAGCCATCTTTTACGTCTGGCGCGGGTTCCATTACCACCATGCAATCTGGCATGTGTTTGTTTTAGCCGGATCGATCATGCACTTTTTTGCGGTTTTGAGTTTGTTGCCATAAGGGGAACGAAAAAGAGTTAGAGGACGATTTGTCTTCTAACTCTTTTTAATATTTTTCAAAAGGTCTTCAAACCATTTGATATAAAGTTCATTCGTTCCCTTGTAATGTCTGTGGATCAGTTGAGGAAGTTGTTCTGGATAGTCAGTCTGGATCGAGTTTTCTTCCTTTAGCTCGAGGATCCATTGTTGGATCATATTCTTTATTTCTTCAACATTTGATGAATGGATGAAAAGGGTGGCGGGATAAAGAGAGCGCGGTTCTTTCAGCCTTTGTTCAAATACGAGCTGAATCTCCCTGGACAGTTGAGTCTTTCCTTCATCCGTGATTTGGTAGACAGTCCTGTTCGGACGATTGTTGACTTGTTCTTCTTTTTCAGCTTTCACCCATTCATGCTTTTCAAGCTTTCTAATCGCATGATAGACGTTCCCATCCGTCACCGGGAAGAGATGGTCCCATTTATTTTCGATAATCGTCTTCTTCATTTCATATGGGTGATAGGATTTCTCCTGCAGTAATCCTAAAAGGACAATCTGGATGGACATGGTTTCACTTCTTTCGATTGGGCTAGAAATACAATATATCATGAAAGCTAAAAAAGGGACGCATAAATGGCTTCCCTTATAAGAAAGGCATTATAGTTTTAGCTTCAAACCTTCATGGGTTGCAGTAAAACCTAATTTTTCATAAAACCTCAATGCGTCTGGCCTTTGTTTATCCGTTGTCAGCTGCACTAAATGACAGTCCCGTTCTTCCGCTCGCTTAATGGCCCATTTAATCAGTTCAGTTCCTATACCCATTCCTCTGACTCGTGATGAGGTCCTGACTCCTTCAATAGTCGCTCTCCATCCGCCTTGATGGGTGATGTAGGGGGTAAAAGTAATTTGCTGTACGCCAATCACTTCATCTCCAACACAAGCAACAATTAATTCATTATTAGGGTCCGAGGAAATTGCCTTAAATGCGTCCAGATAACTTTGGGAAAGTGGCTGCAAAAAACGTTCACGCTGACTTCCTAAAAGATCATCAGCAAGCATTTCAACGATACAGTTTAAATCTTTTTCTTCAGCCATTCTAAACACCAATTTAGCATCCATTCTTATTCGCCTCATCTCATTCATCTATTTGCTTCTATGCTAACTGATTTATACACATAAGTGAATGGTGTAGTTTTAATGAGTTGTAATAAGATATTCTTATGTTAGCGGGGAAGCGGGGGAATAACTTAACAATGAAAACAGACTAAACCATATGGCTTAGTCTGTTAGATAAAGCACCTATTATTGTGCAGAAAAACCGCCGTCAATGACTAGTTCGGCACCAGTAATGTAAGCTGCATCATCAGAAGCCAGGAACAAGACGGCCCTTGCTACATCATCAGCTTGTCCAAGACGCTGCAATGGTGTAGCCATAATCAAGCGCTGCACAACCTCACTTGATTCTGACAAGTTTTCCGTCATTGGTGTTTGGATGACACCAGGGAATACAGTATTTACACGGATTCCGAATCTACCATATGCGGTGCTCGCAGCACGTGAAATGGATCGTACAGCACCTTTTGAAGCGGTATACGTATTCACGCCCAAACCAACCATAGCAGTATAGCTTGAAATATTCACAACAACACCGCTTTTTTGTTCCACCATATGTGGCAGCACGTGCTTCATGCCAGCAAACGGACCAAAACCATTAATGCGCATCATGAGGTCCCAATCTTCAATCGTTGTTTCATCCATTTCTTTTTCTGTCGCAATTCCCGCGTTATTAATCAGTATATCAATTCTGCCATGATCAGCAATGATTTCATCAACAGCCTTTTTCCAATCGTCCTCAGACATTACATTCAACAACTTGCCTTCAATCGAGTCATGCTGGCTGACCACATCAAGCAATTCTTTATTTATATCAGCCGCAATGACATAAGCGTCTTCTTCAACAAAAAGCTCAGACATTCTTTTCCCCATACCTGAAGCTCCACCTGTAATCAAAACGATTTTATTATCAAATTTCCCCATCATAATTCCTCCCTTTCCTGTGTTCACTCATATTATATTCGAATATATACTTTGTGCAAAGTAATATGTTTTTCATTTTTAGCATTTAGTTGGAGGGGATGGAAGAATATTCACTAAGAGATTTTGACAGTATTGTAGTAAGTAAGATTTTATTTTGTATAGTTTTGCAATAGTCAAACACAACAGTTCCGACTAGATAAATTAACCGATTCAAACATTAGATAGGGGAACAATTCTGCGATTCGAGAAAGGGATTGATTACCTGTTACTAGAATATGTATTAAGAATTAGTGAACAAGGAGCTGTCAGGAAGATGAAGCTATTTTTACAAGCCATCAGCGCTTCTGTTGTGATCCATTTCCTTTATTTTGCTGGTGTCATGTTTGTAGGCTATATAAAAACGAAAAACTATCAACCAGATGTTACGGGTGCCTGGGATCAGGTCGACCCACTACAAACACAAGTAGCATTTGGGTACAATGGTTCACCTTTTTTGTTTCTATTTACCTTCCTAGCAGTCGCGATGATTTCTGGAATGATTATATTTTCGTTTAAAAAAGTTGCTGAATAGTGCTAAATTTTTATAGATACCTTTGGAGGATTGCTATGCAAAATGACATCATCGTCGATGTAAAAGGAGTTAAAAAACGATATGGTTCTTTCACCGCTGTCAAAGGAGTATCCTTTCAGGTGAAAAGAGGAGAAATTTTCGGCCTGCTTGGTCCGAATGGAGCTGGCAAGACGACCACTATTGAAATGTTGGTGGGCCTCAGAAAGCCAGACGAGGGCACCGCAACACTATCAAGCTATGATGTAATAAAAGAAGTGAACAAAGTCAAAGAGGTGATTGGTGTACAGCTTCAGTCCACCTCCTTGTTTGAATTGTTAAAAGTAGAAGAAATTCTGCATTTGTATGGGAGCTTTTATCCGACACACGTGGACATTAATGGACTAATCGAAGATATGCTGCTGACAGAGAAGCGGAATGACAGAATTAAAGGACTATCAGGCGGGCAAAAGCAGCGACTTGCCATTGCACTTGCTCTGATCCACGACCCAGACATTGTATTCCTCGATGAGCCAACGACCGGGCTTGACCCGCAGGCAAGAAGGACCCTTTGGGACATCGTTCTCCGCTTGAAAGAGCGGGGAAAAACGATCATTCTCTCGACACATTATATGGACGAAGCCCATGTGCTTTGTGACCGCATCGGAATCATGGACCAGGGCGAGCTGATTGCTCTTGATACGCCAATGAATCTCGTGAAAAAACTGCAGTCTACAAGTACAGTGGAATTCCATTTGAGCAATCCACCAGAGCAAGGCTGGTTTTTGAAAATGGAGGGAGTGGAGGAAGTATCGATTAAAGACAACTTTGTCCAGTTATATACGGATGATGTTCAAGTCACCCTGACTTCCTTGATTCATGCATCAGAAGAACATCATTTCAAAATTGAGGATTTACAGACTCGATCAGCGACATTAGAGGATGTATTCATCCATATGACTGGAAGGAGCATCAGGGAATCATGAGGGCATATTGGCAATTAACACTGGCACAATTACGGATTTTTGCACGAAACAAGCAGGTCCTGTTTTTCACCTTACTTTTTCCGATCATTCTGATGCTGGCCCTTGGAACGTTTGCCGGTAATGACAGCAATCTATCCCTGTCAGTAGGGCTGATCGACCTCGATCAAACAAGTGCTTCAAAAGCCTTAACAGAACGCTTTTACAAAAATGAGGGGCTCGAGGCGAAAAAGTTCAAAAGTATCAAAGGTGGGAAAGAAGCCCTGAAAAATGGAGACATCCAGCTGTTCATGGAGATTCCAAAAGGATACGAAGCGAAACTAGAGAAGCAGAATGAGGCCTCGACACTTCCTGTTTATTATAATGAAAAAAACCTCACTACATCAGAACTCGGCCTCACTGTCGTGAACGGGATCATTGATCAATACAGCAAGGAGCTAACAGACTACAAGCCGGTAGTCACCGTTGAAAAAGTGGGAATCAAAGCGTTAACGATTCGTTATGTGGACTTCCTGGTTCCAGGAATCGTCGCAATGATGATCATGAGCAACAATATGAACGGTGTTGCTGGTCAAATCTCCGCCTGGCGTGAAAGAGGAATTTTGCGAAGAATGCAAGGGACGAGACTGAAAGCCTCCACCTTCATTGCCGCACAAATCACCGCCCGCCTGCTGCTGAATGGAACCCAGGCACTGCTCGTCGTCCTTATAGCTCATTTTATCTTTAGCATTCACGTCGCAGGTTCCTGGCTTGCCTTGATCTTCTTCATCATCCTTGGCGCATTAGCTTTCATGGCACTCGGTTTCATCATCGCCGGAATCGCGAAAAACCCGGAAAGCGCAGGACCAATTGCTGGTTTTATCACTTTCCCGATGCTGTTTCTTGGAGGAGTCTTCTTCCCGATTAACAATATGCCTGACATTATCCAGCCAATCGTGAAAATCCTGCCAATCGCCCATTTGAGTTCCGCATTGAGGGAGACGATGAACCTCGGAACACCATTCCACCAATTAGGGACAGAAACACTTGTCCTCGGCGGTTGGTTAATTGGCGGATTCATTGTCGCGAGTTATGTGTTTAAATGGGAGTAGAGGAGAGAGAGGGGAAATGAGTCCGACATCATTAAATAACAAGGCATCCGCTTGTCTCACTGAACTTTGAAAATCATCATTGCTTGGAAAAATAATATTTAAAGGTTTTGCGACAGTTAAGAAATTGCAGCTTTTTTTTATGTGGGTTTTATAATTTCAATAATAGAAATAATTCTATTCGCGAATGAAATACAAGAATCGTCCCTGTGGCTCTTCCTGTAGTAAAAAATAATTTAATAAAATCCGCCTATCGTCAATCGGGTATGTTATACTAGAAACAACCTTTTTATTTTTAAACCTTTTTACATTACCGGTTCCATCTCCCTGCTCAAATCTTGAGCAGGGTTTTTTATTGAGAATTATTTATTTTAGGAATATAAAAAACAGGCTCTATATATAGAGCCTGTTCGTATAAATGATTTAAGATTAAGCTTTTTGAACGTTAGCAGCTTGAGCTCCACGAGCACCTTGCTCAACGTCAAATGTAACTTTTTGACCTTCGTCTAAAGATTTGAAACCTTCACTTTGGATAGCTGAGAAGTGTACGAATACGTCGTCTCCACCTTCGCGCTCGATGAATCCGAAGCCTTTTTCTGCATTAAACCATTTAACTGTACCTGTTTCCATTTTTGTTGCCTCCTAGTGCGTTATCGCACAACGTATTACTATCCTTGCCCAAAGTGATCATCAAGACGAAAAGTTGATACTTATACTATCCTTTACACCGAACAAAAATAATTCTTATTCATCATAACAGGAAACGTAAGATAAAGCAAATCTTCTCAGCCTCAACATTACTAATACACTAGTAACGTTGACCATGCTAGGCTGCTGTAATGGTTCTTGAACGAATATATGCTTTGAACCAGGACGGATTAACATTTTTTTGTGGATTACCTTCTTAACATAAGTAGTAGGAAAGTTGAAGAAAGATTAATTTTAAAAAGCTATAAAAGAGAATAATTTAATATCTCTAAGTGAGAAGGGTCAAGCAGTTGGTTGGAACGGTTTCAGTTGATTTTTTTACGTTTGGTGCAGGTGCCATTACCACTATGCAATTGTGTGAGAAAAATTGTTTTTTTTAATTGAATTAAATGTAAAATAAAAGAATGTTGAAAATCTACTAGGGAGAGAATAAAATGGCTAGTTCAATTACTATTTTAAAGAATGATAAGCTTCTTTTTAAAGCAGAGAGTATTCAAGAAGCAGCAAGATATTTGGCAAAGAAACTTAATACTTCCAAAAATAAATACTATGACCATATAGAAAGAGGTTATGTTTATAATATTCCTTTTTATATTGATGAAGATGAGTATCGCTTTGTTGCACCTGAAAAAATTTCAGTTAAACGACGTAAAGAACTTGAGGAAACTGGTCATAAAAATGCTCGTCGCATTTGGTTAATACCAGCTAACCCAAATGATTATGATGTTGATGGAGCATTTGATTATTATGATACCATTGACTGGAAACGCTCCTATAACTACGAAAATGGCGATATTATTTTTATCTATGTCTCCGGTAATATTAAGAAAATTCGTTATAAGGTGGAAGTTATCGAAGGTTTAGTAACAGATGAAGATATTATTTATGATAATTCTTTTTGGATAGACGAAGAAAAATTCAAGCAATCACTAGAATACGATCGTGCACGCATTCGACTAATAGATGCAGTTGATACTCCTGATTTATCTCTTACTAGATTACGAGATAATGGCCTGAAAGGGAATATTCAAGGAGCTATGAAACTTAATGGAGAACTACTAGATTATATAATGTCCTTTTTTCAACATGATTTGACGGAAGGGTACTTCCCAGATGAAGTTCCTGAACCGCAAGAAGAAGGAAAGAGTAAAACCGTTACTGTAAATGTCTATGAGAGAAATCCAATCGCCCGTAAGCGTTGTATGAACCATTTTGGTGTCCATTGTCAGATTTGTAATATGAACTTCAAAGATATTTATGGGGAAGTTGGAAGAGATTTTATACATATCCATCACATTGTTCCACTTCATTTGATACAGCAGGATTATGTAGTGGACCCGGTAAAAGATTTGATCCCTGTTTGTCCTAATTGCCATGCAATGCTTCATCGGAAAGAAAATGGTGTCTACATGTCTGTCGAAGAGTTAAGAAAGCGAATTTCTGCTAATGAAATAAAGAATCACAAAATATTTTCTTAATCTTGGTGCAAGGAAGGTGGTAGGGTATGGAGTTTAAGGATTTTCTAAAAAAAGAATATAAGATTGGCGAAAATCAGCTAGAGATTATTGTCGGCCGTTTTAATGGAATAGTAGAAAGAGGAATTTATTAAGGGGAAAGTGAAATTACTTCTCGAATGAGAATGGATATAGAAAAGGAATTTCCTAACTCAGTAAATCACTACCGTCTTACCCTTGAAAGATACATGGAGTTTATGCAGAAAAATGCTTAAGCAGTGGATATGTTTACCGTGTAAAGTTTGAATTATTAACTGGTTCACCTAGACATAGTTATATCTCCCTTGCTTGTAAACTACATAAAAATAAATACACTAGCGACAGTTCAGTGACTGTCGCTTTTTACTATGAATTTTTTTTAAGTTGCATTAAGGAAACAAATGTCTAATTATATGCGTGTTCCGATTTAATCAATAGTTATCTAATGGTCTTAAAAAGGAGTTTTCCCTTGGATCACGAACAGACCAAACAGACCATTTTTGTAGGTAAGATTATTGAAAAGCTGCGAAGAGAACAACTACTAAATCAAGAAGATTTAGCTGACTTGAGCAATAAAGACCGCAGAACAATCAGCAATTTAGAACGAGATCAATATAAACCCTCACTGGAGACTTTCTTTAATTTGGCAGCTTCTTTAGAATTGAAACCAGATGAACTAATGAAAGTAATTTATGAAGTAAAAGAGAACCAAGAATTCTATAATGCAGCTCTCAAGGAAGTATTACAGAAGAAAGTTATTCTTAAAAAGAAACGGAATGCTAAAAATGACGAGTAAATAATAGGTTGGAGGAACCTAAATGTATTCAATAGAATATGTCGAGCGAAGGGTAAATAGGTTCACCAATGAATACAATGATGAAATTGAAATGGAAATCATTAAGTATACTAATCATTTTAAAGTAGTTGTGACAATATGCCAGGAAGAACCACCTTATTTGGATGCTATTGGAGTTGGAACGGATAGGTGGAGTGCGAGGAGAGCTGCTAGGAAGGCATTAAAAGATTTATATTTTAATGTATATAGGAGATGAAGAATCATTAACCATTACTTTAATAAAACTAATTAATACTTTATTGGATACCCATTAATAAATTGTGAAGCAGTGTAAAAATATATTCTTAGAAAATATTAGAACCTTATCCTTAATTGAAAAAGGAGATTTCAGAAGCGAGCTACCACTAAATGAGATGTTTTAATTCTCAAATGAAACAAAAGAGCTGTCTTACTGATTCTTCTAAATAAACCTTCTATAATCTTATAATGCAAAAATTCTTGAGTAAATACTCTGTATGTTAATAATAATGTTCTATTAAATATTTTTGAACCCCTATGTGGTCCGCATTTGCGTACCACATAGGGTTTTTTTATATGTTAATTTTCATCTGTAAACATATTTCGAAGAAAGAGAGATCCTATGAAGAGAAAAGTCAAAGTAAGAATCAACATTAAACGTCTAATTAGTGAGAGAAATATCTCTTTAAGAGAGCTATCTAGATTAACAGATATACGTCACCCCACACTCAGTGAATTGGCAAATAACAAAAGACAGAATATTAACTTTCAACATATTGAACGAATAGCAGAATCTCTCAGTATTACGGATATCAGGGAAATTATTGACCTGGATATATCTGAAAACTAGTCATTGTTTGGTTGGATTTATGATTGAAAAGGGGAGGACTTCTATGTCATTAAACAAATGGATAAATGAAATAATGATTGCTTTTAATAATCTTGGTGGAAAAGGAACCCTAGAAGAGATCTATAATGAAGTATCAAAAACGAAAAATATTGATTTAACCAGTTATACGGATTGGAAATCTCAAATACGAAAAAATCTCTATTTACATTCTAGCGATTGTGATATTTTTAAAGGTAAGCAAGGTGGAGAAGAAGATCTGTTTTATTCTGTTTCTGGGAAGGGTTCTGGAGTTTGGGGAATAAGAAATTCAATTACAGCACAATCTATTTACCCGTTTAAGGAGGGTAAAGAATATAAACGATCTGAGATTCATGATAGCCTAGGGGGGAACAGACAGCGAGGTATTTCTTCTTCGAGAGAAAATCCTATGATATTTATTTTTTCTGGAAGGGAAGGGAAAGCATATGGATATGAAGATGGTTGGCAAGATGAATCAATATATTTTTACACTGGTGAAGGCCAAGTTGGAAATCAGGAATTCAAAGAGGGAAATAAAGCTTTAAGAGATCATAAAGAAAACGGTAAGGATGTATATTTATTTGAAAAGAACCATAATTTGGGTCTTTATTCATTTAAAGGTCAATTAAGCCTTATTGATTACCATTTTGGTATTGGGCTAGATAAAAAAGGTGAAAGTAGACGAGTAATAATTTTTGAGTTCATTAAAATAGATAGAGTTAATATCGAAATAGATAATCTTGAAAGTGTTATTGAAACAAATGATATTCAAGAGCTTAGAGATATAGCAACAGAATCCTCTTCTTTAAATTCATATAGAATTCAGGAAAAGATACATATAGTGAGAAGACGTTCTGCTGCTATCAAGAAATATGCACTAGTTCGGGCAAATGGCATTTGTGAAGCCTGTAATACCGAAGCGCCATTTTATACAATTAAGGGCAAACCCTATTTAGAAGTACATCATTTATATAGATTATCTGATGGGGGAATGGACCATCCCGAAAACGTTGCAGCCGTTTGTCCTAACTGTCATAAAAGAGTGCATTTTAGTCATGATAGAATAGAATATAACAACGCTCTTATAAAAATAATAAATATAAAAGAGCGTAATTTTATGCAATAGACAATGAAGCAGATAATAGTTATTATTAGCTGCTTTTTTATTTATCTGAGTTAGTGGTTGAATATAAATTAAAAAAGTAACCTTTTCAAATATAATAAACACTTATATAATATTTAAAGAAGATTATTTCCTTTGAAAAATTCTAATATAATGGTATAATTTTTATTGGTAAAACATACGTTCGAATAAATGAATAAGGCCATAGAAAATTAACATCTAGCCAATCTAGATGTCTTATTTTTCAACATTTTGAATACTGGAGTTTGAGTTCCAGAAAAAATGTAAAGGAAGATGATAAATGGGTTACGGTCAACATCAAAGCTTTTATTTGAGAGATAGATGGTTAAATAAGGCTATTAAACATTTAATAGACGATAATAGGTTCTTTTATGATAAATCAGCTTTTGAAAAAATTGGATTAGGAAAAAACATGGTTCAATCATTAAGATTTTGGACAGTTGCAACTAAAGTTGTCGAGGAGACAATAAATCAAGATAGAAAAAAGACTTATAGCATAACAGAGTTTGGTGAAGTTTTATATAAATATGATAGATACATACAGTTAAATGATTCAGCTTCTATCATTCATTATCATCTTGCACGTGAAAAAGAGCCTAGTACAGTTTGGTATTGGTTTTTTAATATTTTAAGCAGCTCGGTTATAACAAAGGATGAACTTCTGGAACAGTTTATTAACTGGGTAAAAGTAAATGAAGAAAAGAGTGTTTCAGAGAAATCTTTAAAAAGAGACATTGATTGTTTAATTAACTTCTATACAGCAGGTCAAAGCGCAGATGATCCGGAGGAAGTTATTCAAAGCCCAATTAATAAAGTTAACCTTCTCGATGAAAAAAAAGGTAATATTTATAAATTAACTGGTGATATTGAATCGGTAGGGACTATTGCCTTAATGTATGTCTTACTTGATTTTAAAGAACGTGAACAAACTAATTCCATTACAGTTGAGGAAATATCTAATAAAATAGGACTTTGGGGAAATGTTTTCAACATGAATAGATCTTCAGTTATTGACGCATTAAATAAACTAACTAAACATCCTGTTTACCCAATTTCCTTCTCTAGAACAAATAATCTTGATACTATTAAGCTCCCGAATGTTACACCTATCGATTTCTTAAAATATGAATATAAAAAGAAAGTAGAGATATTAGTATGAGAGTAAGTAATGCAACCTTTAAATCAAGCGTTAATATAAAGTTTGACATAGGTAATAAGGATTATTTCAAAAGGTATTTACCTACCCCCTCTCATGCTGAATCGATTTTAGGCTTATTAAAAGGATTTAACCAAGCTAAAGGGAATCATTCACATATCATTATAGGACCATATGGGACCGGTAAATCTTTACTAGGAACAATAGTTGGGGGAATTGTCTCTGGAAACATTGATGATAAAACTTTTGAACTCCTTCTGAATAAGTTTAATAATGTCGACGACGAAATATTTAAAGAATTGAGTTTAGTAAAAGGTTTGAAGAAGAAATATCTTCCGGTTATATTAAACGGTTATGAAGGTAAATTTAGACACGCATTACTTTCCTCGATAATGTCAACTCTAAGTAGTAACGGAATAAATATTACTATCCCAGGAAAAATAGGTAAAATAATAGATATTATATATACTTGGGAGAATGATTATCCAAAAACGTATAAACAATTTTTGAATTTAATCAAACAAAGAGAGTTCGATATTGATTCGTGGAGGATGGAGATACTTACTCATAATAAAAATGAAATGGAATGGTTCTCCGAAGTTTTTCCTAGTCTTACTTCTGGTGCTTTTTTCTCGGTTGATTATCACGAGGATTTTATTGAACAGGTAAAATATATACTAAATGAACTGGAAACCATGGGAATAGGAATATTTATTATTTACGATGAGTTTGGAAGGTTTTTGCAAAATCTGGAGGTTCATGAAATCCATGAAACAATGCAGGATTTACAAGACCTTGCCGAATTATCGGATCACAAAACAAGCGATTTAACTCTCCTGTTAATTACACATAAGAATTTAAGGCAGTACTTTCTTAAATTTAACGATGATTATAAAAGCGAATTTCAAAGAATTGAAAAACGATTTAAGCAGTATCATATTGAAAGTGATAAGGCTACCTTTATTAGGTTGACCGACTCCCTTCTAAATACCAAAACAAAATCCTTAAATGAACAAGAAACAAAGCAACTTAAAAACGATTTGCGAAAATACCCTTTATTTCCAGAGTTAAATCAAGTAGAAATAGAAAATATTATTTTAAAAGGTATTTATCCAATACATCCAGTTTCTTTATATCTTTTGCCTATCTTATCAAACTTGTTTGGGCAAAATGAAAGAACTTTGTTTACCTTCTTAGAAAGCTCTGACCATGGAGGATTAATCCAACACATTAACATTTCTAAAGGGTATTACTACCCATATCAGTTATTTGATTATTTCATTTCTGATTTGGAAAACAGTCAAGAAAGTAAGCATTTAGCTTTATATAAAAAAATTGTAAATAAAACACCAGAAATAAACAACGAAGCAAACAAAGAAAAGATTAATTTGTTGAAATTTATGACATTATGGAATCTCTCAGGTCTTCAATCTAACTTTAAACTTACAAACGAGTTTATATCTTTTGCATTTAACAAACCAGAAGAAGATGTGAAAGAACTGCTAAAAAGCCTAGAGATTTTAAAAGCGAT
This sequence comes from Chryseobacterium sp. ISL-80, assembly GCA_018613055.1. Taxonomy (GTDB): domain Bacteria; phylum Bacillota; class Bacilli; order Bacillales; family Cytobacillaceae; genus Mesobacillus. The sequence continues at coordinate 53,230 of JAGGQZ010000009.1, forward strand.
AAGATATAACAGGTCTTTGGGGTATTGGGAAATATTTGAAGGTAGTTCCTTTGAAATTGATAATTTGCTAAGTGATTACCTGGAGAAATCAAATATTTCAAGATTGAAAAAAATCAGTGTGATGGAAAGTGCTTTGCTAAAAAAGTTTTACTTGGCTAACGACTATAATGACAAAAAGAGTCTCACAAGATTTGCGTCGGTTAATTTAGTATTTAGTTCTGATATACTAAACGATGTATTTAACAGTGTAGAGGTTAGAAAACAAAAACAATCTGATGCTGTACTAAATTATGTGATTTTAGAATCCACTAACCATTATGAAAAGGTTATTAGAAAAATTAAAACCTTAAATGACCCCCATTCACTTTTTTGTGTGACTTCTTATACCTTTGAATTAATTGAAAAACAGGTAATAGATTATAATATAACTAAGGTAATGTTATCTGACACTGAACTTCTAAAAAAAGACAAAGATCTAAAAGCTGAAATTTTATTAAAGATGGATGATTTACTTTTTGAAATCAGTGAGTTTATGAAAGTGTATGAAAATTTCGATAGTAGTTTAGTTTGGATATTAAATTCAACCGAAACTAATATTGGAAATGAAATAGTAATGGGAAGAAAACTAAGTGATTTGATGTTTGAATTGTATCCTGATACTCCAGAAATTAGGAATGATTCTTTTAACAGAAGGCATATTAATACTGTTCAACTAAAAGCGTCCTTTAAAGTGATTAATCATATAATTAACTATAATAAGTACGAGAATATAAATATTGAAGGACATGGACCAGACTACTTAATTTATGCCACAGTATTTAAAAATAATAATCTGAAACTGGATCAATTAAGTAATATTAGTAATCCTTTTTATAGGAAAATGAGAGAAAGATTAATTGCACATATAGAGATGAATCATTCTGGAGATCTCAAAGATTTAGTTGAAATATTATCTGAAAAGCCTTTTGGGGTAAGAAGCCCTTTGATTCCAGTGTTACTAGTTTCTTTAATCAGGGATGTTTGGGACGATTTAATGTTTTATGGCAAGGGAATGTTTGTTGACAATATTGATGGTGAGATTCTTTCAAGTATGATCAACGAACCTGAGCATTACCAATACGTCTATTTTCAATTAGATGCAAAAGTTAACGGCTTACTTTCTTATATTGAGCATACATTTAGTACCTTTTATAAGGACCAAAACAATAAACCAAAAATAATCTCAGCAAACGAAGCTATGTTAAAATGGCTTAGAGCTTTACCTCGATTTACCCAAACTACACTTTTAATGGATGAAAAAGATATAACTCTTAAGGAGATTATTAAACTTGGGGAAGTTGATCCAAGGAAAGCAATAGAGAATCTTTACAATACTTATGCACACAGTATTGAAGAGATATCTGAAAGTGTTTTAGCCTTAAATAATTTTATTAATTATCAATCTAAAGAAATTGAAAATAAGGTTTTGAACCTAGTTGGTTGTGATAATTTTGAAACTTTGTTTTCATGGGCACAAAAAAGTCCAGTTTTTCAACAGAAAGAAAATAAACTAATAAGTTCAATTCTCTCAATAAATAATACGGACAATTGGATAAAAGAGCTTGTATATAATATGATAGGAATAGAGATTGAAAACTGGTCAGATAAAACGAAAGAAATGGTAGACGCACAGTTAATAAACGAATACAATAAATCACTTGGTACAGAGTCGTTAAGTGATAACCCCATTGTGCCATTAACTGTCGGTTCAAAAACAAAGGCTATAGAAAAAGTTGAATTAACGACCAAATCAAAAACCATTTATAGGAATCTACATGGTATTTTAGATAGGGGCGGACGTAATTTATCTCAAGATGAAATCGAGCATATAGTACTACGACTAGTTGAAGATTTTGTACTAAATTAAAGGTGGTTATGAAAGTGACACGTAAAAATGTACATGTTGCAATGTATAGCGGCGGGGCATCAAGTGCTTATGTTGCCTACCAAATGGTACAAAAATATGGAAAAGAAAACTGTATTCTGTTTTTTACAAATACATTGTGGGAAGATGAAGACAATTATAGATTTATGGATGAAGTTGCAGAATATATTGGTCTTGAAATAACAGAACGAATAGATGGAAGAACCCCAGAAGAAGTATTTTATGATTATAGATTTCTTGGAAATTCAAGGTTAGCTAAATGCTCCGAGGAACTCAAGGTTTATCAAACTATTACCTTCCTAGAAGATTTACGTGATGAGCAAAATTTGGAGCCTATACTATATTTTGGAATAGGTCCACACGAAAAACATCGTGCCATTAATTTAACTGAATTTTATAATCATCGACCTGTAGAACCAATTGAGACAAGGTTTCCTATGATTGATACCTTTAGTCAAGATATTAATGTCAAATCCATAATCGAAAATGAATGGGGAATAAAGTTACCCCGTATGTATAACCTAGGTTTTTCACATGCTAACTGTGGTGGACGTTGCGTAAGAGGTGGATTTCAACATTATGCACAGCTCTATAAAGTTTGGCCAGATAGATATTTAGAACAGGAAGAAATGGAAGAGAACTTTAGAAAACACTTTGATAAGAATGTTTCTATTTTAAAAAAAGACGGCGGACCATTTACTCTTAAAGAATATAGGAAACAATTGGAGAATGAAGGTGTAGAGAAGTTTCTTAAATCGCCAGACGATACTGTTCCTTGTGTTTGTACAGTTTAAAGACTCTTTAAAGAGTCTTTTTTTTTTTTTGTGATTCCATATAAATGTAAATTTGTTATAATTAAAATAATGTAAAATTAAAATGTATAAAAAGTAATTCTAATGTAATAAAGGGGTGAGAATTGGTGGAATTTAAAGATCTATTCTCAAGAGCCGATGAGGATACCTTACAAGAAATTCTTGGAGAAGATACAATTAGGATCCTAACTCAACTGGATGAAACTCGCTCTTATAATAAATATTTACGACAATTAATTATTGATCTGTATGGGCCTGAAGGGCTATTAATAAATAAAAAGTATCGATCTATCCTTTTTGATCTTTTAAGAGAAAATGAGGCAAATATACTTTCAAAATTATTGAACGTTAAAAGCTTTAAGTCCACAAAAGAGATGTATGATAAATTGAAGAGAAAATCCATTAGACGAGGTAGTGAGGAAGAAGAAAGGTTATTTAACTTTTTTAACGTAACAGTTCCAATAATAGAAGAAAAAATTTCAAAACCTAATTATGAATATATTTTCTCTAAATATCCTTTGTTTGGACACCAAAGAAAGGCTGCCAGATCTGTTAAGAATAAATTACGAAGCAAACCAAATAGAGTCTTATTGCATATGCCTACTGGTTCAGGTAAAACTAGAACTGCTATGAATATCATTGCAGAGCATTTTAGGGAAAATGAACCAACTCTTGTGGTTTGGTTAGCAACAAGTGAAGAGTTATGTGAGCAGGCTGTTGAAGAATTTCACAAAGCTTGGTCAGTCTTAGGTAATAGGGAAATTAGCGTATCTAGGTTTTGGGGCCCTTATGATCTTAATTTGGAATCACTGGTGGATGGATTTGTTGTTGCAGGGCTACCAAAGATAGTACGATCAGTTAGTAATTTTGGTGGAATTGATTTTATAAAATCTTTAGGTAAGAAGAGTTCCTTAGTCGTTATGGATGAAGCTCATCAAGCTATAGCACCGACATATAAATTAGTACTAGACTCTTTGTTTTACATAGGTACAGAAAACAAACTTTTGGGTTTAAGTGCCACACCAGGCCGAACATGGAATGATGTAGATGCGGATAAAGAACTAGCTGATTTTTTTTCCAAACAAAAAGTAAAATTAGAAGTTGAGGGATATCCAAATCCTGTTGAATATTTAACTAAGGAAGGCTATCTAGCCGAGGTTTCATATCACAATTTATTTTATAATAAAGGTACTATTAGTCCTACAGATTTAGAGAGTTTAAATCAAAATTTCGATATACCATTACAGGTCCTAAAGATGCTCGGGAAAGATGAACAAAGAAATTTGAAGTTAATATATGAAACTGAAAAGCTTTTAAAAAGACATGCTAGAATTATTCTCTTTGCTCCTAGCGTGGAGAGTTCCGATTTGCTAGCCTGTGTATTAAAGGCCCGCGGTCATTTGGCCTATTCAATTACCGGTGAAACGATTTCTTCACAGAGACAAAAGTATATTCAAGATTTCAAAAATGATGAAAATGTTCCTAAAATACTTTGTAATTATGGAGTTTTGACTACGGGTTTCGATGCTCCAAAGACCAGTGCAGCAGTAATTGGGAGACCGACACTTTCACTTGTATTATATAGTCAAATGGTTGGTAGGGCAATTAGAGGTGTAAAAGCTGGCGGAAATAGTAATGCTGAAGTTATAACAATAGTAGATAAAGAATTACCAGGGTTTAGATCAGTTACAGAAGCGTTTAATAATTGGGAGGATGTTTGGGAATGACATTAGTTAGTAATGAGCAATCTTATGTACCTGCACACTTAGCAATTGAGGCAATGAGAGATAATGGATATAAAAATACAGCATATGCAGTTGCCGAATTAATTGACAACAGTATTCAAGCAGATGCGAGCTTTGTGCAATTAATTTGTGGTGAAAGGGAAGAAGAGCTTGCAACAAGAAAAACTAAAAGAATTAATAAAATTGCAATTTTAGATAATGGCACAGGAATGAATGAAGAAGTGCTTAAAATGGCGCTTCAATTTGGGAATGGAACGCGATTAGGCAAAACAAATCGATCAGGAATTGGTAGATTTGGTATGGGGTTGCCTGCTTCTTCAATTTCACAATGTAAAAGGGTGGATGTTTGGAGTTGGCAGGATGGAGTTGAAAATGCCACTCATATTTACTTAGATATTGATGAAGTGAAAAAGGGTGAAAGGCAAACCATGCCAAATCCAGTAAAAATGGATATCCCTCAAATTTGGCACGAAGCTGGGGCAGAATTTGGGGAATCGGGTACCTTAGTAGTATGGTCTAAATTAGATAGGATGATGTGGAGTAAAGCGTCTACTTTAATCGATAATTCAGAAGCATTAATCGGCAGAATGTATAGGAAATTTATTAATCAAGGAATAACAAAAATTCAGATGTCTGCTTTTGATATTGAAACTCCGTATGAACTAACAATTGATAAATATGCCTTACCTAATGATCCCATTTATTTAATGAATGATACTAGCTGTCCTGAACCATTCAATAAGGAACCTATGTTTAATTCATTTGATGAGAGAACCTTTACAATAAACTTTGAAAACGAAATGCATGATGTTGTTGTAAAATTATCATATGCAAAAGAAGAAGCAAGATTAAAACCTAATGCAGGTGCAACGCAATATGGTAAACATGCAGCTAAAAATGTAGGGATTTCTATCGTAAGAGCAGGAAGAGAACTAGATATAGATCAAAGTCTGGTACTGCAATACGATCCCACAGAACGATGGTGGGGTGTGGAAGTCGAATTTCCTCCTAGTTTAGATGAATTGATGGGAGTAACAAATAATAAGCAGTCTGCTAGAAACTTTGCAGACATCATGAACATGGTAGACAAGGATAAGGATTTGGATTCACTTTTAAAATCCGGAAAATCATTTGATCAAGTAATTGCAGAATTAGAAGAAGAAGGAGATCCAAGAGCACCTTTATTAGAAATTGCTATATATATTAAAAATCAATTATCTTGTATTAGAGCACTATTAAAACAACAAACAAGCGGAATGAAAAGCAAGGAAAGATACACAAGTAAAAATAACGCTGAACAAACTGCAACAGATCTTACAAACCAAAGAAAAGATATGGGCTTTATTGGTACAAGTGATAAAGACGAGGAACATTCAACAGAAGAAAAGCAGACAGAAATTGAGGAAGAACTGGTTGATTCCGGTGTAGATGAAGATGTTGCTAAACAGTTAGCAGCAAATACTGTTTCAAATAACTTAAAATATTTATTTGCACCTAGCTCTTTAGAATCAGATGCTCTATTTACTGTACGACCAAGAGGTGGTGCAATAAATATTATTTTAAATACCCGTCATCCTGGTTATGAACATCTTGTTGAGGTCTTGGAGGATGAAGTTGAAAACTGTGAACAAAAAGAACTTGCAGAGAGATTAAATAAGGCTTCCGAAGGATTAAGACTACTCTTAATGGCATGGGCACGTTACGAAGATGAATTGCCGGATGGATTGATGAAAGAAAACGCTCAAAATGCTAGGAGCGATTGGGGTCGTGTAGCAAAAAGCTTTCTACGTAAATATTAAGTGAGTGAATTAAAATATGATTATTCATAATTCGGAAATTCTTGAAAAGTTAATATTAGAAACCATCTCTTCCAAAGAAGAGATCCTAATACTTTCAGCCTATATTAAACTAAATACTTTAAAAATGCTTGACCAAAAATTAGATCCCAATGTGAAACAAAAAAAAATTATGGTTAGGTTTCGGCTGAATGATCTTATAGTAGGAAGTAGTGATATTGAAATATATAATTATTGTAAGGAAAACAATTGGAGGCTCTATGTTGATACGGACTTGCACTCGAAAATTTATATATTTGATCGAAAAAAAGCTATAATAGGTAGTGCAAACCTAACTTCTTCTGGGATGCAAGTAAGTCAGCATAGTAATATAGAAAGTGCTGTATTTACAGAAGTGACAGGCGAAGAGGAAATGAAAATCAATAAGATGTTTGATGAGGCTGTTCTCCTAAATGATAAGATATATTCTAGTATGTTAAAGCAACTATCTAGAACGCCTAGAAATGGCGTTCTAGAAGAAAAGCTTGAGTGGAATGACGATTTAAAGAAACAACTAAAACCAAAAGAACACTTTCTCTGGATCTCGGACATGTTTTCTAGTGAGTCCCCGTTTAATTTGGACCAACACGATTTGGAATTATTGGAATTAGGAATTAGTCAGAAGAAAAGTCTTGAAAGCATTAAAGATTGTTTTATTAGGTCAAAACCATATAAGTGGTTAAAAAGTGTTATAAAAGAAGAAATATATTTTGGTGAATTAACTAGCAAACTTCATTCATCACTTATTGATGATTCTCGTGTTTTTAGAAAAGATGTAAAAGTATTACTTAGCAATTTGCTGAATTGGGTAACTGAATTAGAAATAGAGGAATTGATAATCGATCGTCCAAATTATTCTCAAAGAATTAGACACAGAAAATTTTAGATATTGTAGGAGCTATTCTTACAGTTGCACAAAATTAATGTTTCTAACTTTCTTAATTAGAAAGGGGATATATATTTGAAACTCAGAGAATTATTTGAAAAAAACGATGAAGGTAAGTTAATCCTTCCAGACTTTCAGCGTGATTTTGAATGGGCAAGGGAGAAACAAAAGAGCTTATTATCTTCATACATTACGCAGTTACCCGTAGGGAGTCTCTTAATATTAGAAGGAAAAAAAGAGGATTTTGCTGCAAAAAAATTATGTTTTCCAACATCGCTTAACTTAGAAGAGCGGAAAGAAGAATGTTTATATTTACTAGATGGACAACAAAGGATATCTAGTTTAAAGACCATTTTTTCTGATTATTATTCTGAAAATCAAAATTGGTTAGAAGTATGGGAAAAAATGTACTCCGACTTAAATAATAGATGGTTTATAAGAGTTGAACCTAAGAAAAATGAAACAGATATATTTGGTTGGAAAAATTTAAGCTTTGAGGGATTTAAGAAACAACTATTAGAACCATCTGAAGTAATAGACTTCATTGAGTTTAGAAGGATTTACAAAACAAAAACAAATGAATGGTATAATCCTGGATACTCCCAAAAAGATAGTAATGGAAACTCAATCAAAGGCAATAGACTTAAAGTTCATATAGCTAAAAAAGCTGCGGAAGCTAGCTTGATTCCACTTTATTCTATTTCAAATAAGAGTAGTGAAGGAGAAAAACCACTACATGAATATGTTATAGAACAGATAAAGAATAATCGAATCGAAGAGCTTAAAGCTGCAGTAAAAGATAATGAACTTGACCTGATAGATACTCTTGAACCAGTTGATCCAATGATTTCGGATTATATAGACGATGAAGACAAAGTTAGGGATGCTTGGTCAACACTTGGAGCAAAATGGACCGAAAAAGTAAATAAATATCTAAATGAACTCATAGATCAAGAAGTACCTATTATTCAGCTTCCTTCTGAAGAAATAAGTCGCGCGATTTCAATTTTTGAAAATATAAATGAGGGTGGAACAGATTTAAATACCTTTGATTTAATTGTTGCAAAGGCGGCTAGAGCTGGAGTTAGTGATGAGGGTTCTTTATCGCAAAGAATTCTGAAGAAACTTGAAGAGAACATTGAGCTTCCTGAATCTTTAACAACTGGAATTTTGGGCGATAAGCCAATTAAATTCAAAGCTACGAGTATGAAAACAATTGTTGATAATAAAATATCAAAGAGTTTTAAAGAAATGTATCTGAATTTACTATCAATATTCTCCCATCTTGAATATGGTACATTTGACGATTTGAAAGTAGATTTTATTAAAAGACATAAAATTTTACACTTGAATTTTGACCAAATTAATCAAAATACAGATATAGTTTTATCATCACTAATAAGGTCCTTAGCATTTTTAAATATAAGATTAGGGATAACTGATATTAATAAATTGTCTTATGAATTAATGATATTACCTATAGCTTATTTACTAAAAAACGATGATATATGGAATGATAAATCAAAGTTAGATAAAATCGAATATTGGTATTGGGCTTCGTTGTTTGGCGGTGCATACAGAGAAGGACAAAATTCCCAAAGTATAAAGGATATAAAGGGTTTATACTTATGGGTGAAATTAAATGAATCCAATAAGTTTAACTACTTATATGATAAAGTGTTAGAAGAAGAAGGTTATTCTAATAAAGAGGTATTGCTCCTTCAAGATGAAAATAACGACTTAAGATCAAGTGTTGCTTTAGGAATTTTACAATATATATTGAGTAAGCAACCAAAAGATTTCTTACCGAATAATCAAGAAGAACTTAAATTAAATGCTTGGGACATATCTGCTGGTAAGTTAATTCATAGCGGAGATAATACTATTGAATTAGAAGTACATGATCATCATATTATTCCTTTAGGTGATGCGACTACAATTGAAGAATCTTCAAAAAAAATTAGATCTAATAAAAAACATGTATTAAATAGCCCATTAAATCGAACTTATATATCATCTGTGGCTAACTTGAAAATCCGTGATAAATCTCCAGACAAATATCTTGAGTATGTTAATGAATCTTCTAAATGGGGCCATTGCTTACCGGAGCAAGAAATCTCTTCGAATTATGTTAATTATCTAAATGAAAGGTTCAAAGAACTCAGGAAAGAAATTAAAAAGGAATTAGAAGTACTCCAAGGATAAAAAAGTAAACACCAACTAATAATATAGTTGGTGTTTCTTTGATAATAAGGGAAACAGTAAAATGAAAACATTACCTAATAAAGTAATTTACGTATAGCGCTCAAGTTAGGGTGCAATTAGACATGTGTATATCTAATTAAAATTTTACTTAATATCCGAATTCCAAATCTTTTGGGTCTGGTTCAATTGTGTATACTACAAACCAATCATGTTCTTCTTTGTCAAGTTGTTCAATTTCAGTTTCGTCATTGTTAGCTTCTGCATCTCTTACCTTCCTACATATAAAATGAACAGTAAAATCCTCGCGAGCTAATAAAAGGGTTTCTTCTTCATCGTATTGGAGTACTAACGGAGTATTACAAACTTCACAATTTCCTATGTTATAATTACCGAACCCATTTTTAACATATAGTAAAAAGCAATCAGGGCAATAATTTTTTACTTCAGACCCAAACTTTTTAAATTCATCAGTCTTAATTAAATCTTTTTCTAAAATAACCTTATTACATTTACAACATTGATTTTCCATTTTTTTACCCCCTTATAAATTATTAAACTAATGATATTAGTTATTACTAATAGGTTCTATATTTAGATATTATATCAAAAAAGGGTTCTTAATTGTGACATTAAAAATAATTAGGACTAATCCAATTATTTCGTAATTTCTGCTATAATTTATAATTATAAATCATTTACTAAGGTTTTTTAGTGGGGGAAATTTACTTGGATCAAAGAGATATAAAGGAAGAACAAAAGATCCTGGATAGTACTATTGGAAAGATTAAGGATCAGACTTATTACGTTTGGGAGCTCCTTGAAAGAAAACGGGAGCAATTCAAAGAACATACCAATTCTACTGGAGATGAGGTATCATTTAGACGCGGAATCAACGATAATGAAATTTTAAGAAAAGCTATAAAAGAACCATACTTTGGGCGGTTTGATATAATTTCCAATGAAGAAGGAGAGGAAACATTCTATATTGGGAAGCATGGAGTTAGAGACAAAGATGAAAATGTTATAGTTGTGGATTGGAGAATGCCTATTGCCTCCGTGTATTATAATTTTACACCGGGAAAGGCTACACAAACCTATACTGTCGAGAATTCAAGATTAAGGAAAAAGCATATTTTTTCTGTTGAGGTTTTAAGAAAGAAAGAGTTTACCATAAAAGATCAAATAATCACTAAAATAATTCAACAAGGATCTAAAAATGATAGTCACTTAAATAAAACAATTACTGAAAAAGGTGAAGAGTTAGTAATTATTGATGGTTTTTTGAGAGAAATAATTGAAAGTAGTGAAACAACTGGATATTTAAAAGAAATTATCTCCACCATCCAAAAGGAACAGGATAAAGCAATTCGTCAGCCACTAGATCGGAATGTAATAGTGCAAGGGGTAGCTGGATCAGGTAAATCTTCTATTGCTCTACATAGATTATCTTATCTTCTATATAACAATAAACACATTAAGCCAGAGGATGTATTAATTTTAGGACCGTCACAACTTTTTATTAGTTCTGTAACGGAATTATTACCAGAGCTAAACTTAGAAGGAATTAAACAGGCTACATTTCAAAAATTAATTGTTGATGTTTTAAAGCCACATATTAAAGACAAGATAGATTTATCAATAAATAATTACTTTGAAGATGTATTGTTCAATAATGAAAAAAGTTCTGAAAGGCAAATAGTAGAATTTAAGGGAACAGAAAAATTATCTGTTATTTTGGATATTTTTGTTAATGAGTTAATTAGTCAATACGAAAAAAGAATTCAACCCATTATTTTATTTGATGAAAGATTAAATAGAGAGAATCTACTAGATATTTTTAATGGTTATAAATATCTTCCTTTTATTAAGAAAGTTGAAAAATTTCAACAACACATAGAAAAACACTTCACTGGGATTTTAGATAGTAAAATTGTAGATATAGAGAAACAATATGAATTTATTATTAACACATTCTTAAAAAACGGGGGACTAGACAACACTGCTTTATTGAAAATATCAGAGGATTTAAGATATGTATTAAATTATAAAGTGAAGAACTTACGGAATGAGTATAAACAAGCCTTAACTGCCTGGAAAACTACGACCCAAGCACCTAGCCTCCTAGGTATCTATAAGAGTATTTTAACATACGAAGTTTTGTATTCATTTGAAAATGAAGTAGGCACGGAAATCCCAAAACTTTTTAAGGGTTATAATTTAGATAGGATTACTTATTTTGACCTGGCTCCGCTTTTTTATATTTACTTATTGTTATATGATAAACCATTTCAATATTCTCATATTGTTGTTGATGAAGGGCAAGACCTTAGTTATATTCACTATTCTTCCTTGGCTAAAATAACAAAAACTATGACTGTACTAGGGGACACTGATCAGTCTATTTTCATGGGTTTTGGACAGGATAATTGGGAAACAATTAATGAATCTTTATTTGATTCTTATGACGATGCTATTTCGGAACTGAATACAAGTTACCGCTCCACAAAAGAAATTGTTAATGTAGCAAATACAGTTTTGAAAAATCAAAAAGGAGGTAGCTTAAGAGTCATAACTCCATTAAATAGGAGTGGTCCTCCAGTTACTATAGAAAAGGTCAACTCTGGAAAAGATCTGCTGGATCAAATAGTTTTCACAATAAAAGAATGGAAAAAAAAATATAAACGAATTGCAATAATCCATAAAACCGAGCAAAAGGCAAAACGCCTAGCTGACTTAATAAAACAGGAATATAAAGAAGATGTTATATATATAAATCCTGAGCAAGAAGTTACAAATAAACCTATATCAGTATTAGCATCATATTATAGTAAAGGAATGGAATTTGATGCTGTTATTCTTGCTAATGTAAACGAAGAAAGTTTTCCAAAAAACGAACTTCATGCGAGGCTGCTTTATGTAATGTTAACACGGGCCCAACAAGAGGTTAAGTTATTTTATCAGGACACTAATTCCTTGTTATTAAAGGGTTTGGTTGAAACACCAGTTGTTTCAAATTCAATTTATGATGATATTTTATAGTTAACTTTTTAAATCTCTAAAATAATTTATAAAAGGCAATTTCTTATTCTTAGAAATTGCCTTTTTATCGTGTGGTTTTGTGAGACCATGTTAAAGATTTCGAAGTCCTATATTGTTAGATTATAAAACAGTTAACTTTAAGAAAAGTTTTGAAGAGACTCTCCTTTTTCTATGAAGATATCACTTTTAAAATTCCCAATGGTATAATTTAACTAAAGTATATTCTGAATAGGGGGAAAAAGACATGGCATCTTTTACTGAGGAAAAATTTAATTTGCCGCGAAACTTAAGAGGCAGAAATATTCATTTAAATGTTATTCCAACTGTGTCCAACTTAAAGAATTTGATTAATAAATTGATTGTAGTTGATGGGGATGTAAGTAAATTAAAGCAATGGGAAAAAAGGAGTTATGCAGCTTATCAGATTAGTAAAATCAAAAGAGAAGTAATGAATGCACCAACAAAGGATAGCAGAACGAATCTTGTGAAACAACATATTTTATACCAGGATCCTAATGAATTAGGTGCAAGCTGTATTGATATTTATTTGGTTGCGTATGTTGCCGAAACCGTTAAACCAGGAAAACAAGCATTTGTAGATTATGTGGTGAATCACGGAATTACTGATAAGCCGAACTCGGCTCAGGCTATTTGGCAGGTAGGAAAAGGGGATGGCAACTACCTTGGAGTGTTAAATGAAGATGGTTCTGTACGGGATTGGGACTTTTTCAGGAAGTGGGTTAATGGTCTTAACATGGGCAAGTCAAAAGTGTATAACAAGTTAGTCCGAGACCGAATACCTGAAATCATTCATCAATCTGGAAAATCATTTAATACAATAAAACTACAACAAGAGGAATTTATCAAAGAGTTGAAAAATAAAGCATTTGAGGAACTGAACGAATACACAAATAGTGCTGGCAATCAAGAAGCAGGTGAAGAACTGGCGGATTTATTAGAAGTAATGCATTCGTTAGCAGAAGTACATGGATATACTTTTGATCAGATTGAGAAAATACGTCAACGGAAGGCAGAGGAAAAAGGCGGGTTTAGGGAAAGGATTTTTTTGATTGATGTTGAGGGGTAGATAAAGATAACTAGGGAGAACAGATGATGGATAAAAAGACTTTTAAGATAACCTTTAATAGATTGCTAGAAGCTTCTGTAGATGGAATATCAAATGAAGAAAAGATTAAGTATATGAAGAAATGGATTAGAGATCATGAGAAAATGGAAGAAAACACTATATCTGAATCCAATACGTTGCCTAACTCTATAATCGTTGAAAGTTCTGAGAAGATAGGTGAACTGGTAAGAACAAAATTAGCACGAATAATCAGGAATAACCTACTTAGTCCAGAAAAGGTGCGAGCTTTGCAAGATGCAAGACAATGTAAGAATTTATTTGATATAAATTATCCGATGTTTAAAAAGGTTACATATGACCGTCCCTTAATAGAACAAAGAACTGTGAATGGATATTTCCGTTTTTGGGCAAAGCCGGTTACTATACATAATGAGAAGTATCTTGTGTGTAATGATTGGTATGAGAGGAATAGAACAAAGTTCATAAATTGGGTGGAGGGTTTGAATTAATATATTCAGTGTTATTTCCTAACGATATTAAGCTGTTTAGTAGGAAAGCGGAACAGTTCTAAATGGCTGTTGTTATCAAAAGAAGTTCTTGGGGAGAAGTGAGGATGGTTTTTTTTAGAAGTATTTTTAAAGGTGTAGGCTACATATTTATATTTGGCTGGTTAATGGGATTCTTATTCAATTTCGTTTCAGCCATATCAGGATTCATCATTCAACCTGGGATGCCTGAAAATGCAAATAACTTAATATGGTCACTGGTGAGTATTCTGATTGTGCTGGTTTCATTTTTGATCAACCGAAAAATCGTCCTTGATGTAATTGGCTTTTGTTTGACTTTTGGCTTTATGGGATATCCTATTTTGCATGGCATGCTAGCTATGATTCCGACTTTTCTTTTGCTGTTTAAATTTGAGAATAACGGATGGATTCATGAAGTAATTATTGGATCTGTTCTAATCCTCGTCTTTATCTTTGTTGTAAGTCCTTTCTATCAAAAATTTGTCAAGTGGTATTTTAAAAAGAAAGAGAGATTACTGGAAAAGAAGGATACATTAGAACCTGTAACTCCTCCATCCAGTGGCAGAAACAAAAAGAAACGTAAAAAGAAAAAACTTAGTTAAAAAGAAGAAGAAATTTGATAACTGAGTATTTTTTATTTCCATGTATTATAATTCGCTAAAGTTATCAAGATTACTAGCAATGGGTTTGAGAACAAGCATAAGATACGTCTCTTTGTTCGAAGGAGGATAAAAATGACCAATCTAAAAGGCAAAATTGCAATAGTAACTGGCGCAAGCCGTTCAAAAGGAATAGGGGCTGCGATTTGTCGCTCACTTGCGAATGCTGGGGCAGATGTATTTTTTACACATTGGTCTCCATTTGATGAGGTTAGCGGAAATGGCTCAGACAAAGATTTTCCAAATAATTTATGTGAAGAGTTGAAGGATGTAGGAGTTAATGCTGCTCATATGGAGGTTGACTTGAGTAGGAGTGAATCACCTGGTCTTATCATGGACCGGGTTGAAGAAACCTTGGGGACACCTAGTATATTAGTGAACAATGCTACTTTTGAATCACCAGCTAATTTTCGTACTTTGAACAGAGAGATTCTGGACAAGCATTACAAAGTGAATAACAGTGGGACTTTAATGCTATCTATGGAATTTGCGAAAAGGTATGAAAAGGCATTTCCTGAGGGGAAGGATGGCCGAATCATTAATATGGTATCTAAAGGGCCTGACCCTAACAATCTGGCCTATATAGCGACTAAAGGTATGATCATCGCGATAACCGAGCCTTTATCAGTTGGATTAGCACCCATCGGTATCACTGTGAATTCTGTCGATCCTGGTCCCACTGATTCTGGTTGGATCAATGATTAATTAAGAGAACAGCTGCTGCCACTTTTTCCAACTGGAAGAATAGGTGTACCGGAAGATGCTGCTCGGTTAGTAACGTTCCTTGCCAGTGACGATTCTGGCTGGATTACTGGACAAACGATAAAATCTGAGGGTGGATTTTTGGGGAAATAGTTCTAGAATGCTATTATGAAAGATAATAACCTGATTTCTTGCTTATATACGAAGGAATCAGGTTACTTTATGTCCTCCTTGAATACATCGTGTTATTTTTATCCTTTATCGAATAAAATACCGCCCCAAAAGGTTCCCAACCAGGAAAACCAGGATCATGATCAAACTAACCGGAAGACTGGTGAAGATCAATTGCCAGTCCAACAGTCCAGATTCAGCTAAAAAATAATAGGTAACAAGACAGTAAGGTATTAGGAGGAACAGAGACGTTATGATGCCAGGTGTATAGGCCCTGAACTTGATGCTTTGAACGATATGCATGGATGCCTGCAAAACAAATAAATTAAGAATGGCTGTAAACAGAAGAAAACCTTCTCCGTTAGATGAAAACTTAGCGGTCATTACTGCAGTGAAGGAGATAATAAGTAAGATCCATGTAGCTGAAACAGCAAGCTCGGCAGCGGTGGAACCTAGCTTTTTCCTCATTCTTAATGTCGTCTCGACGAACTTGGTCTTCGGATATTTGTCTGCAGCCATGGAAGACTCAATGGTTATGATTTCTTCTAGGTCATGGAAAATAAAAATGATGGGAAATAACCAGATTAATGTTTTCAGGTCTAAAAAATGGTGGAGTGCCTCTAGCATCTTTTTTGCTACCTCCTTGTACTGTCATCTATTGTGAATTTTATGGGACAGGATTTAATAATATGCCAAAGGCAAATCAAGAGAGGTATGTTATTCACCAGTCAGGAGCTGTCCGCCAGCTAATTTTTGATAATGGGCCAGAGCTAACAATGGAAAGACATATTCATAACAATGGTAATTGATATAAAAAGCGCCTGCCATTCCTCTTCCTTTTGGGTAGGTCGTCGTCCACTCTTTTTCCTTTCGATCCACTAAAAAAGCTGCCCCTTTTTCAATCTCAGGCGTAACTTCAGTTGCTGCCGAAATCAGTGTGTCAAGAGCCCATGAGGTATGAGTGCGGGTACTTTCGCCCAGCGGCACATAACGATTTTTGATATCACTTTTACAGGATTCTCCCCATCCGCCGTCTGGATTCTGTATTGTCCTCAACCATGTTTGTGCCTTTTGAATAGCTGGATGCTTCGGGGAGACCCCAACTGCAATCATTCCCGTTACAGCCGCCCAAGTGCCATAAATATACACGCCCCAACGCCCAACCCAGGAACCATCTGGATTTTGATGCTTCAACAGCCAGCGAATACCATCTTTAATCATATTGTGGTGAAAATCCAGATTGGTATAGTTACCGAAGAACTCTAATGTTCTTCCCGTTAAATCAACCGTGGACGGATCGATCAATAAATCCTTTCCACCCTCTATCGGTAAGAAGGTCAATAATTTCTTATCTACATTCTTTTCGAATGCCGGCCAACCTCCATCATTGTTTTGCATGGAAGTGAGCCAGTTTACTCCGCGATCCCATGCCTGCCTGCAATCCACTTTCTCTGTAGCCAATGTACATATCGACCTTAGTGCAGCGGTTGTATCGTCAATATCTGGGTGGAAGGTGTTCAAGTCCGCGAATCCCCAGCCTCCTGGTAACAGGTCTGGTGCATGCATGGCCCAATCCCCGTATTTGAGATGCTGACGGGAGAGGATGTATTCATTTGCCTTTTGAACAGTGTTGGATGAATATGGAATACCGGATTCTTGCAGAGCATAATTAATTAATGTCGTATTCCAGACGGTCGCCGTCGTGTACTGGCAGTGAAGTTTTCCGTCAATCCGGGTGGCCATTGCTTTTAACCCTTGGACTGCACGAGTAATCACCGGATGTGTTTTATGATAGCCCCTGGCCATTAAGGCAAAAATCATCAGGGTAGTACAGCTGAAATAATTCAAGAAGGTGCCGTCGGGTTCGAATCGGTCCAGCATATATTTTTCGGCACGATATAATGCCAGCTCGCGAAGGTTTCCATGGGATTTCAAACTCTTTATCCCTTGTTCAACCCATTTAATCAGCGAGCGGGCATCTTCTTCTTGATCCTCTGTAAAAAAACGAACTTCTTTGTTTTGAAACAAATCGGAGAGAGTGGGCGATCGTGGGGTTAGCTTACGGAAATTCGTATTGGCGAGAATCAAAAAAGGGATAATGTTGGCCCTTCCGTATACGGATATGTCAAAAAGATTGATAGGGAAGGAGTCGGGTATAAGCATTACTTCAATATTAATGGGGAGGTGCGGCCACTCACATTGTCCTGTCAGGGCCAGCATGATTTTTAAAAACAAATGGACTTCCGAGGCACCTCCATTGTCCAAAATAAACTGCCTGGCTGCCTGGATTTTCGGATCTTTTTTATCCCGGTAACCAGAATAAAGAAGGGCATAATAAGCTTCCACAGTGGATGTCAGATCTCCTTTTTCCTGATCGTGAAACAACTTCCATGACCCATCTTCCTGCTGTTCTCCGGCAATCCGATCCACCAATTCTTTTATGAATTCTTCATCATCTATCTCCAATGTCCGTAATAAGATAATCATACTGCAGTCCGTTGCGATCCCGGTCTCGAATGGATATTGCCAAGCACCGTTTTCTGATTGGTCCTGGATCAACTGATCAACGATTCTGCTCATTTCCTTATATACGCGATGCCTCATTTAACCCATCCTCTCCCGAATATTCATCTTTGTATTCATATTCCTTGTGAAAAATGAATATGCATTCCTTTGATGGGAATGACTGAACCACTAAAATGAACTCTTATGAAGGATGATGCCTTCTTGCTGAACTCTTTATCAGATGTAAAAAAAGAATTAAAGAAAAAGGTGAAAAAGAAAACTTCCGGACTTCCCGATTTATCAGAAAAAGATAAAAGATGGATTCAAGTTATAAGAGAACAGACAAGAAAACTTAATCAAAACAATGTAACACGGACGCAAGCGTATTTTGATTTTTACCTTCAGCACCCTGAAATACAATGGGCATTTCTCGGTCATATGGTATCGCGAAACGTTGGATGGAACATGACGGATTTAAAAGGGGATTTGTTGACAAAGCTTTTGCCTGAAAGAGATCAGAAAGATTATTTTTCGTTTTTGGAACGCGGCAGCTGGCTGATTTTTCAAGATGTGTATCCTCAATTTTTGATCTATGACCTGAGTGTGAAGGGCAGAAAGGATATGTTCCATCTTTTACGGTATTTTCATGTTTCCACCTTTATGGAAACGATGTGGCGTTATTTTTGGAACAGTAGTGATCAAACTGCTCTGGCGATTGCGATGGTGATCAATGAACAAAGCTATTTGGAAAAAAGTTTGATTCAAAATCAGCATTATAAAAAAATCGTAACAGGTACGGTCAGTTTTAAGATGTATGAATTTTTAAGTCTCAATAACATTATTTTCCCCTACTGTTCAGGAGATAAAAGGGAGAAAGCTTTAATTACAGGCGCTATTTCACGGTATTTCACTTCACTCCACGAAAGGATACTAATCGGCAAAAAACTGTATTCCCTTCTTTTTGAACGTAAAGAAATCCTGGTTAAAGTCTTAAAATGGGCCCATGATCATCCTCACACCGGCTCAAGAAAAGATTATTGGCCTCATTTGTTTAATGATATAAATGAATCATTTCCCCGATCCCTTTATAAGCTGCGGGTCAAGAATTGCGAGTTGAGAAAAGGTGCCGAGCGGCTATACAGCCCGCCTTTGAAATACGCCTGGGCAGATAGCCCACATGAAGAGTCAGAGAGCGGAGATTGGTTTGAGGATTGGCGTGTCCTGGAATATTTTCATAAGGAAGTCAATTCGGATGGAGAGATTTTAACTAATTACTGCAAAACCATTGGAAAAATTGAACTTGCGGTTATGGCAAAGGAAGGACTTCTATTGCGAGAAGAAGAATAATACTTTATGAGCGGTGGCCCTGACACTATTTAAAAAGGCAATGTATTGATACAAGGCCATTCCTTTGGCGTGCAGCCACTTTGTTTAAAAACTGATTAATTTAATATTGATAAAAGAAACTATCTGTTTATTTTTTACAGTGGAAGAGGTTAAGAGTCTATGATAATTATTGGAATAGCAATAGTAATAACAATTTTTTCAATAGAAGTTCAGCTGAGGAAGTTGAATAAAACAAACCAACAGATCGTTGAATTATTAACTGAAATTAAGGATAAGGCATGATTATTTTTAACTACTGGTTTCCAGTTGGCTAAATGAAAATAAAACAGGGTCATTCCAGGAGGATTTTTACTTCCAACCAAGAATAGTAATTCAAATAATACTTTTAAAAGGAAGTGATGGCGTTTGCTTAGTAAAGTCGGTCAAATTATGTTGTATGTCAATAATCAGGATGAGGCAGTAAAATTCTGGACAGAAAAATTGGGCTTTTCTGTTATAGCAGAAGAGAACAATAATCAGGGATTCAGATGGATTGAAATAGCCCCAACACAAGGTGCAGAAACAAGTATAGTTTTACACAATAAGGATTTCGTTTCTAAAATGTCTCCTGGAGTAAATCTCGGCACTCCTTCTTTAATGTTTTATACAGAGAATCTTGAACAATTACACAGTGACTTATTGGATAAAAAAATTACAGTCGGAGAAATTGTAAATATGCCTTCTGGCAGAGTATTTAACTTTGCCGATCATGAAGAGAACTATTTTGCAGTAACGGAAAAAGGGTAATTACCTACACAATGAGTTGAGAGCTACTGATAGAGCTGCCAAATCTAGGTGGCTTTTTTCTTTTTTCGTAATGTAATAGGTCTTGCATGTGAGTATAGGCACGACCTATTTTTTTAAGATTACTAATCTTAGGCTTAGTAAAAATCAAAACAAATAAAGGGGAGAACATGCGATGTACATACCCAAACATTTTAAGATTGAGGATGACGAAAAGATTTATGAGTTCATTGAAAAGTATAATTTTGCAACATTATACTCGACTCATCTGGGAGAACCTTATGCTACACACCTGCCATTGATTCTAAAGAAAGATGAAAATGCGTTATATGGCCATTTTGCTCGCCCTAATGGTCAGTGGAAGGATATTGAGAAACAATCTGTTCTTGTGGTTTTCCAGGGTCCACATTGTTATATTTCACCTTCCTGGTATGAAATAACTGATGCCGTTCCAACCTGGAATTACGTGTCCATCCATATATATGGAAAGGTCGAGATCGTTGAAGATGAAAAAGTAATTTTTAATTCTTTGGATGAGATGGTCAATAAGTATGAAAAGCCAGATAGTCCTTACATTTTGAAAAATGTAGACTCCAAATATATTGAAGGAATGAGTAAGGGCATAGTTGCGTTTAAGATTGCCATTACTAAAATAGAGGCAAAGGCGAAGCTGAGTCAAAACCATCCAGCGGAAAGGCAAGAGTTAATTATTGAGAATTTAAATAGATCTTCGAACCAAAGTGATATAGAAGTAGCTTCACTTATGAAGAAGAACTGGTGAGATTACTTATCTGCCAACAAACTAAAACAGACAGGAACTCATCCTGTCTGTTTTTTACATATTTTTTTCATAAGGGTCTCTAAGTTTGTGTTAAAACAAATAATCCAGGTAACTGGCCCTTAAGAGTTGATCAAAAGTGCAAAGAGGTCGATATCACTTAAAAAATCGTGGTAAATGTTGCGAACCAATTCGGGACACCATAAGAATTCAATTAGAAAAAAATTGTTGATAGCACTGACCTAAAACGTCCAACGAGTCGAACGATAACATTAAAATTGTCCTCTATGTAATGAAGACATATGTTTAAATCCTAATTAAAATGAGGCGAATGAATAGCATGAAAAAGCTGATCTTTATTCTAACTCTAATTCTTTCCTTTCTTCTAGCAGGGAGCGCTTATGCTGTTAAGAAAAGTGACTACAGTATAAAGCTTATGGAGTATGGGGGTATCCAAAACTATCCGAAATCCGGATTGGTGTATGGTGCCCATAATCAAGGTACCACGTATCTGCCGTTCTTTTATATTTTGATACAGAATAAGGATCACAATATCCTTTTTGACGTAGGGTATCGAAATGATGCTGCAAAAGGCCAAAAGGATTGGTCCAAATTATTTGGAGGGACCAATATCGAAGCTCCAGCCCAGGTTTTGAAAAAAGTAAACTTAACTCCCAATGACATAGATATCGTTATTTTAAGCCATCTTCACTTTGACCATGCCGGGAATATTGATCAGTTTCCAAAAGCCCAGTTTTATGTACAAAAAGAGGAGCTGGATGGCTGGATGTCTTCACTGTCATTGCCTGACAAGGTACGTGAATGGGTTTGGCAGGCAACCGATCTGGACCATATAAATGATCTGTTGGACGTGGCTGCTGAAAATAGGCTGACGCTGATCGAAGAGGACAATTTTGAAGTAGCAGAAGGAGTAAAGGCTTATAAAGCAAAAGGTCATACATTCGGCACCCAAGCCATTACGGTTGAGACGAGGAATGGAACATATGTGCTTACCCAGGATGTTGCGTACACATACGAAAATGTTACTGACTATAAACCTATGGGACTTGGACTTGATAACATAGAACAACTCATGTCCATTCATAAAGTAAATAAATTGGTCGGAGAAAATGTAGACTTTATCATACCCGGACATGACATGGCTGTATTTGATAAATACCAAACAGAGCAAGTAGGCAAGAACCGCATAGTTACGGTTGTTAAGTAAAAGGAAGACCAGGTTGCAGGATACAATTGTATTTGGCATTTTTGGGCTGCTTTCTGTTCAGCTAAAACTTTAGAATTTTCTTCTTTCCATATTTCTTTCTGATCATTTTTAAATTTCCGAGACTCTAACTCCAAGTGGGTCAATAAACCGATAATCTTTTTTAATTAGTATATAAATAAGGACAGCATGTTTTTTAGAAATGGATTCTTGAGGACAATAGCTATGTTTCCCGCAGTATATATTTTTAATTGAAGTCCATACCTTTAAAATTTGTTATGAATAAAATATTGCGATTAACAAAATGGCAATTTTGAAGGGAGGTTAGTGTATGGCACATTTTATTAGTTACGAAAAACCTCCAAGCAAAGTAGCTCCGGCGCAAGCTAGTGACTTTGAAATCATATGTGAGGACAATTGCGGAATGACAACGTTTGAAGGGCCTCCAACCTTTACCCTCGTTCCACCTCTGGATTTATGTGTTTCCACTGTTACGTTTAATAATTGGCGTACAATCACTGATGGCAATGTTGCGAATTGGCCATCGCCCCGTACTGTGATCTATTGGCTCGAAGGCAATGAGCGGGATATGACCTTTAGTCCTGAAGTGTCTTCAATCAGTTTTTATTATTCGTCTTCAGTGCAGGTAACAATAGATGCTTTTGATACTGCTGGCAACCTGATTGCAAGATTAATAAAACCGGCAAACTTCAGGGAACCAGTATATGATGAATGGGATTTAGTCACAGTGGATGTAGGTACGAATGCGATCGCCAGACTTAGAATTATCGGTGGCTCTAATCAAACCGCAATAGATAATTTGCAGGTGTGCAGGCTCATTTGTCCTGTTGCCAATCCTCAGACATGCTGTAAGCAAATGATTGAACATAAGACTCAGCTTGTTCCGCCTGCTTTGATTGGTGATGAATTTACCCCTGTTACCTATACAAATGTGATAGAAGCAGCAGTTGAAGCTGTTTGTCCAGAGGAGGTCATGATTTGCGGAGTCCTTCGTAAAACAATTACCTATGATACGATTTTATTCAACCCCGAAACAGGAAGGGATGGCATCTTCACAGGCTACCAGGTCCAGGATGAGGTCCCATTTCAATGCATGATTAACCGTGAAGATGCAAATGCTGGCGATACCTTTTACATTTCAGGAGCTGCTATCCTTTGCAATGTATTTGCACGCACAGATAATATCGGGACGGTTCAGGACCCCAGAGAACCTGAAAATGATTTAGAAGTTGCCTGGTCATTTAAGGAGAAGGATATCGTGAAGGTTTGTGTGCGAAAGGGAACTGCACCTGTTCCTCCACAATAAAAGGGCAGGGGTGATTATAAAGAATACAGACTGTAAGCATTTTAGGCACACAGTCATGGCAAGTATCATTGTCGTGTGTTTAGGTCAGGTTATTCCAGTTAAAGGATGTACCTGACTTTTTGATTGTTTTGGAAAGCGCAGGGACGTACCTAATGCTTCTTTTACGAAAGTATAAACTAAACTAGTCTTAAGCTGAAGTGCGTGCAAAGATACAAAATATTAATATTTCCCTTTTTTGCATACATTGTTTACACTAAGGATAATTATCATACCGAGAATAGAAATACTGCAATAAAAGCGGTTATTACTTTACTATAAAGAATATTTTACATATATATCGTTACAGGAAAGGAGGAAAAACAGATAATGTGGCCTTTTCCAATAAACAAAAAAAGAAAAAAACTAGTGGATGCGGCTAGTTATATATCAGTAAAGGAAACGACGGAAGAAGCTGAAATTGAAAAAATGGTTTCCAAACTTGAAGATATCTTTTACAGTACTTCAAAGGAAATTGTTATATTATGCATTGGTTCTGACCGATCGACAGGAGATGCACTAGGTCCATTGGTTGGCAAACTTTTGAATGAACGGAATATTCCTTACCCTGTATATGGAACTCTTAAAGAGCCAGTCCATGCATTAAATATCAAGAAAGTCTTAAAAAAAATATATGAAACCCATCCTGATCCGTTTGTTTTCGGGATTGATGCTTGTCTGGGAGATGAGCGGCAAATTGGCTTTATATTAATTAGGGAAGGTCCATTTATTCCCGGGAATGCTGTCAATAGGGTTTTACCAAGTGTGGGGGATTACCATTTGAAGGCAATCGTCAATACTCTGGATCCTTTATCGCCTGTCCATTCCTTAAACAGTACTCGATTATACACTGTTTTAAAGCTGGCTGAGATTATCGGTGAAATTATAGAACGCGTGGCAGTAAATGACCAAATACCAAGAGGGAATGAAAAAAAGATAATAGTAACCTAAATCATATTTTTGGTTAAAACAACCAGGGGAATTGCTGTTCAGCAAATAGGTACGTTATAATTAGTATAAAGTATACCAAGGAGAAAGAGGGAAGTTAATGGGGAAAAATTGGACGGAAGATAATTTAATCTCTATTCGTGAGAGAGTTTATCTTCATATTAAGGATTTAATATTGGATGGTGAATTTAAAGCGGGAGACCGTCTGGTGGAACGGGAACTTGCTGAAAGGCTGAACATCAGCAGGACGCCAATTAGAGAAGCGCTTTTTCGCCTGGAATCTCAAGGGTTTGTCAAAACCGTACCCAGAAAAGGGGTTATCGTCGCTGATATTTCTGAAAAAGAGATAATAGAAGTATTCACAATCCTTTCTTCCCTTGAGGTTCTGGCTGCAAAACTGGCAGTGCAAAAGCTGGATGATGTGACGAAAAGTAACTTCTCAGCAAGCATTAAAAAGGTGGAAGATTACCTGAAGAATCCTGATGAGGATACTTCTGACCTTCATAGGGACCTGAATCAACTCCTTTACAGCTCGGCAAAAAATGTGAAGCTTTATGAAATGTTAAGCGGACTATCCGATTATATCCGGGCTTTTGCAAAGATTGGCCATAAAAACCCTGGCAGGGCGAAACAGTCTATGGAAGAGCATTTGAAAATCATGGAAGCTATTGTCAATAAAGAAATTGAAATGGCAGAATATTTGACAAAAATACATATTGAAAACTCAAAAAAAGCTTACATAGAAGCTATACAGCAAAACGAAAAGAAAGGTTAAGAAAGAGCGATCTGTCTCTTTCTTATTTTTTTTCAGGCTTTACCAACTCATTTATTTTATTCTTATTGTTAATTTACTGGTTTGAACTCCAAATACTAGAACGAATGCCAGGCAACCTTTTTTAATCAGTTCGATTAACAAATAGAGTGAGTGTCCGGAAATCGTGTTAATCACCTCAAAAAACTACATAGCTACTAAAATTACCCCAAGTGTTTATACTCCGATCACTAAAGGTGAGGTTATATTTTTCAAGACTTTTGCCACACTCATAGCTACAATAGGACTGGATTTAGGGTTGGTTTCATAGGGTACGTTTGAAACGGAAATCTCAGTTTCACCAAAATAGCCCTTTGCTTTAATAGTATGGGTATTTGTCTGAATGGTCGGATCAGCAAAAACTTGTACTTTTGTATTTTCAAAGCCGACTCCGGCAAGACTTAAAGCAGCTGAAACATTTACGCTTTGTGGGAATAATTTCGAGGACTCACGTGCGTTGCCTTCATAAATGCAAACTGGCTCGGTTAAAGTTGCTAAATCAACTTTTTCCTCTGCAATAGTGCCTGTCCAGCTTCTCGGGTGTTTCCTGGTTATAAGGGTGATTTCTTCAATTTCACCCAAAGCGCCGGCAGCGATTCGGTCCAGTCCGGCAATTGCTGCAGAAGGAATAAATATTTGCTGATTGTACTTTTGTGCTGTATCTTGAAGATTATCCAAGAAATCTGTTTCACCTAACGCCCCCACAGAAAGAACAATGAGGCTGCTGCCGCTTGCCAGTGCTTTTTCACCATACATTTGTAATGCTTGATGACCTGCTGCTTCAATGATAATATCTAAATCCCCATTAAAGAACTCTTCTACATCTGTAGTAAAACCAACAGTTTGCTGAGATGCCTTCATAGATTCTGTTTTTCTTCTTACTAATATGTTTTTTAAATTAATATTGCCAGCCTGTTTTCCCAATATTAATTCTGCAATGCTTTTTCCGAGCGTTCCGTAACCAATAATTCCAGCTTTTAGCATAATGTACACCCCTCATTATTTTTGATTGATCAGTTTTGTTTAGGCCTAGATATATTTAAACAGCATTTGGAGGCACCCTTATTTCTTTAGCGCAAAGAAATGACAGAAGATGGTATACAGAATACTATATACAAATATTAAATAGATTTTACCGAAGGGAAGATAAAAGTGCAAGGGATTTTTAAGAAAATAGTAAAACATCTAAATTTTCAAAATTGTTTGCATAATGTTTAATTTTAGTGTTATTATAGTTTACAAGGTATTAATAGGATTATAGGGAGGTGCTTCGGAGGGTAGGTATCACTTGTCTCGTAGAGTAAATAAATGCAAGATGAATCATTAATTTGTAGAGTAGTACATTCAAGAGTTAATTTTAGTAAGGGAACCTGGCTTTTTATCTAATTGGTATACAATCCACCAAATGCAATGTACTGTTTGGTAAGTTTTTCTTATTCTCCTGTCATTTCTTCTTTTATGGTAATGAGGTATACATAGACAGCTTTGCAGAGCATGATCAATGCCTCTATTGAAACCGCAAGATTAGATTCAAGAATCGGTCTTACTAAGTTATATTTCATACTTATATGGAGGGGAATATATGGAATTAACGTTAGCTCACTGGGTATATGCAATAGTTACTGTGTCTGTTATTGCCACGATGCTTTTTAGGAGAGGTGTTGTCCTGCCGGTTATTTTGGGCACTTTCTTAGTGGCAGTCATTTACAAAGGAAATTTGATATCAGGTTTCCAGGCTGTTTTTAATGCGAACCTCCTTGCTGCAAAAGAACTTTTTAGTATTTTCTTAATCATTTCCCTCATGATTGCCCTGCTTAATTCTTTGAAAGACCTGGGAGCTGATAAGAGGCTTATTGGTCCGATTGAAAAGATTATGGTAAACGGGCATATTTCGTACGTTGTTTTAATGATTACAACATATGTCATTTCACTATTTTTCTGGCCAACTCCTGCGGTTCCGCTTATATGTGCCTTACTAGTGCCTGCAGCTGTGCGTGCCGGCCTGCCGGTCATGACTTCTGCAATGGTCATTGTCATCGCTGGCCAGGGTATGGCCCTTTCTTCAGATTATATTATGCAAGTAGCGCCAATGCTAAGTGCGAAAGCAGCTGGCATTGATAAAGTAATGGTTGCTGATAAGACGTTAGTACTTTCATTGATTACTGGAGTAACTGCTCTTGCATATGTCTATTTTGCTCATAGGAAATTAATTGTAAAGAATGATAACACTGAATCTGAGATTAATAATGAACATGCAGCTTTTTTTGGGGTAGCTAATGAACTTGCTGCCACTGCTGAAGAAAGTGTTGAATCGATCCAGAGAAAAAACACATGGGGAAAGGTATTTGCCGTTTTAGTCCCATTATCCATGCTTGCTGTTATGGTTTATATGTTCCAGTCAAAATTAACTGGAGAAACAGGCTTTGAAGGAACAGATGGAGCTGCATTTATTGGAGGCGTTGCAACGCTTCTGTTGGTGCTTGCGACCATAGCATTTAACCGCATCCATGCTTTAGATAAGATAAGTGATCATTTGACAGAAGGTTTTGTGTTCGCGTTCAGGGCGATGGCACCGGTTATACCGATTGCAGGGTTCTTCTTTATGGGAAGTTCAGACTTCACAGGCACAATTTTATCATTAGATGAAAGCGCTGCCAAACCTGCGTTCTTGTTTGATATGATCCAGGCAGGTCAATCTTATATTCCTGAAAATGCGTTTATTGCAGGTTTTGGTATTTTAATTGTCGGCCTTATCACAGGATTGGACGGTTCAGGTTTTTCTGGTCTGCCGTTAACCGGTGCTTTATCTGGTGCATTGGCAAATGGCAGCGGCATCGATGCATCCACATTGGCAGCGATTGGACAAATGGGTGCCATTTGGGGAGGGGGAACGATTGTTGCATGGTCCTCTCTAGTGGCAGTAGCTGGTTTCTTGCAGCTTTCTCCGCTCGAATTGGCCAGGAAAAACTTTATCCCAGTTGTCGTCAGTTTATTCTTTGCAACTCTAATAGGAATATTGATCTGGTAAAATAATTTACACCTTGCTTGAAAATTGAGGGGTATCCTGTAAAGTTAGAAATAAACTAACTGAAGGGATGCCTTTTTTATAGTTTTAAAGGAGAGGGAGGGATCGAATGAAGAATCTCAAAGTTGGCTTGGCCGGCATTGGAAAATTGGGTTCTGCAATGATGGCGCATTGGAATGCAGAAAATATCCAAATAGGTGTCTATCATCCAAGCAGGACGAAGGCCGATCAATTTATTCAGCGTTTTCCAAACGGTTATTTATTAACGGAACAGGATTTGAGGGAGCTGGATATACTCATACTAGCTTTGCCGGCCGGCAAGATGATGCCCTTTATGGATAGCATAACAATCGATGGACTTTCTTCCTCGGTAATCTTTATCAATATGGCTACAGCTTTGCCTACTAAAATAGTGTACGAGAGATTCCCAGATTACAATGTTTATGGCATAAAATATATGGGTCATTCCAGAGATTTATTGGAGAAGGGAAATGGTTTGTTTATTACCGAGACGAACTTGCCAGATCAAGTAAGGGAACTATACGAACCATTGGGAAAAATAATTAAAGATCAGGAAGAAAGATTAGTCGAAATTAACAAACTGGCTACCTATTATGCCGTAAAAACAGCAGTAGAAATCGAAAAGGAATTCTCCAAAAAAGGCTATCCGCCTGCTTATTTAAAAAGGGCACTCACATCACTCGCACCTGAAGTCATCCGATCCTATAGCGAAGGGAATTTGGGTCATTTTGGACAGGAGATTGTGAGAGAAATAAGAGAAAAAGATGCTGATTAACGATATCAGCATCTTTTTTCCATGGAGTTAATAAATAATGTTAAAAGAACATTCTTCAAAATATTATGGTATTTCATTTTATCGGCCTTTTGGTCTGGCACCGTGGACCTCTCAATTTAATTTAACAGTCTTTCTAATAAGAACAAATAAAGCATGACACAAGCCACATAAACAGCTGCAAATGGTATGTTCCAGTTGGACACTTTATAGGAATTGACTTTAATAATGTTAGACATAAGGCCGAGTGTAGCATTATAAGGACCTACTAAAAAGGAGGAAACCGCTCCTGACAGCATCGCGACTGTCAGAAGATGCGGAGAGATTCCAATTGCATCCGGGTTTACGCCTTCAATCATTAAAGCGAGTGATACTGCAGGGTGAAGGCCCAAAAAGGCTAGTCCCAATGGAATGAGAGGCAGGATGATCAGAAAAACTTCTACTCCTGCAACGTTAATAAAAGCTGCAATCCAGCCATACAACTTTTCATTGAAATTGGAAAAATTTATAGCTGAAATAAAAAATCCGGTGGATAGAAAGATAAAGAACTGATCCTTCATGCTCATAGAAAAAGTTTTAAGGTGTTCAATAAGCTGATTGCCAAATTCTTTTCCTTTTTTCAGGAAAAGCGACCAGCTAAACGCAAATGGAATGACGATCAAGGAGACTAGAATTAAGAACGGCAATGAAAATTTAGTTTCTGCAAGGGAAACAATAAGATTAAAGATTGCTATTGCAGCCAGAATTTGAAAAACCCGTCCAGGCCGTCCAGCATAGCCAGTTTCCAGGGCTGCTGCCGTTTCATGTGCTGATTCACCTAAGGGCGGGATGACCATTGCTTGGGATTTGCGGGAACCAATAAACCAATCCAATCCTAATCCCAGCATACTTAACGGAATGACATAGGGAAGGATCGATCCCCAGCTTACTCCTGTCATTGTAATAACAATCCCGACAATTGGTGTAACGGGAGCCCATAATAAAGGCATTGCAAAGCCTCTTGAAATCGCCCTGCTCATAAACCGTTCCTTATTCCGTACAGGAAAGCTTCCCAGCGCTGGACGGATGGAATAGTAGGTCATAGGAAGGGTTGCAAGGTTCATAAAAATGCTAAAAAAGTAAGAGATACCGGAAGTCATCATATATAGTTGTCCGGAAGTCTTAACTTTTTTCTGAATAATCGCTTGTATCCCTTCGCCATATCTCCCAATCTTAATAGGAATCCCCAAGATAGGTATCAAGGTAAACATTGTAAGCAAGTCAAGCATAGGCCCAAAAGCAAAGAGATAATCTTGCCATTGTGAGCCGCTTGTCCAAAGCAGTAAAACCCCTAGACCAAGGAAGATACCCCCTAAGACTTGGACAAATCGCTTAGCAAGCCTGAATGTTAAAACAACTATAATGAAACATAAAATGGAGAGGAGTGGACCGATCTCCCATTCTGGTTTCAGAGTGGACAGCAAATATAGGCTAATTACAGATAAAAATAAAATTCTAAGCATATCAGACACCCTCGCAATAATTAAGAATCCTTCGTCTAATCATATTTCAAAATGCAATCCTTATCATTTTAAAAAGTGATTGTATACCAAAAATAAAATAACATAAGATAATTTCATGATTTAGCCATTATTTTATTAAAAATATGGTATTTGGTATACAATTATATTGTAAATAAGTAAAACTCGTTATATACTTATATTAATTAGAAAGATAAAAAAAGGAGGAAATGAAAATGTTCAACTTTCTATTTGGTTCAAAATATGCACTTGAAAAATCCGAAAGAAAATTAGCCCGATTAAGAAAGACATTAAAATTCTAACCAGACCGCCATCTTGGCGGTCTTTTTTTTGCCGGAGACCATTGAAAGTTCCTAGTTGACCCATTGCTATTGAAGCGGTTATTTCAGAAGGTGGTGTGCAAAAGCATTCTGTTCCTGAACAACAAACCCGGAAGAAGAGAAGCTTCCTCCGGGTTTAATGTCTACTTATTAACAGAAGGTTACACAGCTACTTCATCAGATTTAACAAGCTTAGAATGGATGGAGTCCTCACTGTTGCCTGATGCTTTTACAATCTCATCTAATTCCTCGCGTGCAGCCTCAATGGTTTCAAATCGCTCAAAGAATTTCACACCGATATGGTTAACATATTCTTTCCCTTCATATTCCTCAAACAATTGGATTTTCATATTCTCATCCAAAACCTCTGCGATCGTATATTTTGCCTTTAATTTATCGAAGAAATAAAAATGATAAGTTTCAACCGGCTTTAAGCCGTCATTTTCAAGAATCGTTTGGAAAGTATCCTTATTCGTTAATATAATGTATTTTGCCACATTTAACACTCCTTTAATATTTTTAGAATCTGCAAGAGCAGGTGAATAAAAGTCTCTTATAGTATGTAGGTTCCTGTATCTCCCCCATTCTGGAATATTGTATACCATAAGCTTACAAGTATTTTATAACAAGGAAAAGAAATGTTCAATGATATATTCTAAATTTTTTAATAATTCGGTTAAAGAAAGAATGAAAAATAGAATGATTAGATGTTAAACTGAGGTGCTGACTTCGCTGCAAAACTCACTGTGCGCTTGCTATCGTTAGCAAACTTTACCTACTAATGTTGCAGAGTAGCGAATCTTTCCCTTCCGAGATTCAAAATGAGCAGGCAGTTTATTATAGATAAAAAATAAAATCTTATTTGCCAATCTTCAAGAAAGGTTGTATACTCTTGTAAAGTATCTAAATTTTTAGAATAAACTGAAAGGGGAAATGATATGCCAAAGGTTACTCTTCATGTTGATGGGAAGAAAGTGGAACAGCAAGTAAAAGATAATGCTAATTTAGTAGTATTAGCAGGGATCCGCCAATTTCCAGAGTTAAAGTATGGGTGCGGAATGGGAAGGTGCACTAAATGCACTTGTGTAGTTATTAATGGGGGAGAAGATTTAGCGCCGCCAAATTGGAAAGAGGAAAAAATGTTAGGTGAGAAGGTAAATGAGGGCTACAGACTAACTTGCCAGTTAACGATTCAGAAGGATATTGAAATCTCCCAGGAAAATATATCTGTAAATCCGCCAAAGAAGACAACAGCGGCCATTACGAAATAGTTTTTTATTTTTTTAATTTTTTATTGGTATACAAAATACCTTTTGATAGTAGGTGCTTTTTAAATGAATTGTTATGATTTAACTAAAATGACTTGGAAAGAAGTAGAAGAGTCACTGCAAACCGTTGAATTGGCGATCATTCCAGTCGGTGCGCATGAACAGCATGGACCGCATATGGCTGAAAGCTGTGATGCAGTGCTTGCGGAAAAGATGGCAATAAAGCTGGGAGAAAAATTGTTTCCATATGCCATAGTTACTCCTGTTGTGAATATGGGTGTCTCCGAACATCATATGCATTTTCCAGGAACAATCGCCCTGCAGCCAGCTACTTTGATTGCTGTTTTGAAAGACATGGTTTCTTCATTAAAGCAGCACGGCATCAAGAAGTTTCTTTTCCTGAATTCACATGGCGGTAACCAATCCACTCTCAATCTGGCTGCCATGATGATTACAAAAGAACTGGACGTTGAAGTCTATTATGCAAAAACAACCGCATCAGCCAAAGAATCAATTGGAAAATATATCAAGTCTTCTCTTTTTGGCCACAGCTGTGAGCGGGAAGTTTCAGAAGCATTATACCTGGCTCCTGAATTGGTCAGAACCGGACTATTAGAAAAAGGCGATATTCGAGAAGATGGAAGGTGGAAGCAGCTGAGACCAGGCAAAGCCGTTCAGGGATTCTATTTCTATGAAGAAATGACCCAAAACGGGTGTATTGGAGATGGCAGACAGGGCACTCGGGAAATCGGCGAGCAAATTGTAGAAGAAGCTTTAACCAATCTTACAGAGGAACTTTCAGTGCTGCTTGATCTCAAAACTGAGCTGTTATATTAGGCTACGTATTGCGAAAGATTATTAAAATCTTTAAAAGATTCTAAAAATTGTGTTTACAAGCTAAAAATAATAGGTTATTATTCTATTAAGGTATACCAAAGACCAAAGAAGGAAATAAGAAAAGACTTTATATTTAGAATCACTCTTATTTTTTTAAAAGTTTTTGGTATACAAAATATCAAATGCCAAAAGTCTACATAAAATCAAGGAGGAGTTTATACATGTCAGAATTATTATCAAAAGATGAATTTCGAAAAGAACTAGAGGAAGCAATTAAAGGAAATCATAGCCAGAAAGCTCCATTTACAGTAGCTTGGGCTGAAGGGAAGCTTGAAAGAAAGCACTTTGCGAGATGGGCTGAAAACCATTACCACTATGTAGGGCCTTTCGCAGACTACTTAGCGTATATCTATCACAATACTCCGTCTGATCCTAAATTCGAAGCAGCAAAAGATTTCACACTTCAGAATATGTATGAAGAAGAAATCGCTGCTGATCGTCATACGGACTTACTGATTCGTTTTGCGGAAGCTTGCGGCACAACCCGCGAACGAGTAATCAATCCTGAAAACATGGCTCCCACAACATTAGGTCTGCAAAGCTGGTGTTACTCAGTGGCTGCTCGAGAAAACTTTGTTGTTGCCACAGCAGCTCTAGTGGTTGGCCTGGAGTCTCAGGTACCAGATATCTATCGTAAACAGACCCCTGCTCTTCGTGCACAATATGGATTCACAGATGAAGAAATTGAATTCTTCGACCTTCACATTGTATCCGATGAAATCCATGGGGAACGCGGCTACAAAATTGTTCTGGACCACGCAGACACTCCAGAACTTCAGCAGCGCTGCCTTGAAGTCGTCCGCACAGGTGCCAAAATGCGCCGCATGTACATGGATGGCCTTTGGAGAGAGTACCTTGAACAGGATTTGGGAGCTTTAGTAGAAGCTAAATAATTTAAGGAAAACTGGCTGAATCATAATGCTGAAGCGGAAATAAGCAAGCCAGGTTACCGGAGCTAAATAACCAAAAGACTCATTCAGTTTAAGAATTTACAATTTCAGGCCGTCACATTAAATCTTGTCAATCGAGGTCTAAGTGGCGGCTGTTTTATTAAATAGTGAATTTGGCACAGTAAAGTGAGAAATAAACAGAGAGTAAGGTGATAGTTTTGATTACAACGAAAGTAGAAACTTTCAATAACTATATTAACGGAGAATGGCAGGAATCAGTCAGCCAAAAGAAGTTTTATAGCGTAAACCCTGCAAACACAGAAGATGTAGTTGGTGTTTTTCAGGCATCGAATCAAACCGATGTAAAGCTGGCAATCGAAGCTGCAAACGAAGCATTTCCGGAATGGGCAAAAACAGCCCCATCCAAGCGTGCTGCCATTTTAAACAAAGCGGCTTCAATTCTGGAAGAGAATGCGGCCCAATATGCAGAAGAATTGTCAAGAGAAGAAGGAAAACATGTTAGTGATGCTAAAAATGAAGTGCTTAGATCGGCCCAGACGCTGCGCTATTATGCGGTTGAAGGACAAAGCTTCACAGGTGAAACCTTCCCGAATGATGACCCGAATATGAAGGTATCGACGGAAAGAGAACCCCTAGGGGTTGTGAGCGTGATTACACCTTGGAACTTTCCAATTTCCATTGCTGCCAGAAAAATTGCTCCTGCTTTAATTACAGGGAACACTGTTGTCTTTAAACCTTCTTCAGATACGCCACTAATAGCTGTCCGTCTTGTTGAAGCATTGCAGCAGGCTGGCATACCAAAAGGTGTCCTTAACTTTGTCACTGGAAGGGCATCTGATGTTGGCGACCCATTAGTCACTCATCCTGCTGTTAAAGCAGTTACTTTTACCGGTTCGACAGCAGCAGGGGAGGATATCCACAGAAAAACCCCATTCACTACCCGCACTCAAATGGAACTTGGCGGAAAAAATCCCCTCGTTGTCATGGATGATGCAGATTTAGACCTTGCTGCGACTTTAACCGTGAATGGCGGATTCTCACTGACAGGGCAAGCGTGTACGGGGACGAGCAGAGTCATCGTCATGAAAGAAGTAAAAGAAGCATATGTGCAAAAATTGATTGAGAAAACAAGCGCTCTGAAAATCGGCAACGGTTTTGAAGAGGGAGTTAAAATCGGTCCGCTTGCAAATGAAAAGCAATTAAAAAATGTCCTGAAGTACATTGAGTTCGGTAAAGAAGATGGAGCGGAACTTATATATGGAGGTGAACATTTATCCGCTGGTGCATATGAGAAAGGGTTCTTTGTAACGCCTGCTATTTTCACCAATGTAAAACCAGATCACCGCATTGCCCAAGAAGAAATATTTGGTCCGGTGATTGCCGTTATCGAAGTAGATACATATGAAGAAGCCATCGCAATTGCCAATGATGTCGACTATGGATTATCTGCTTCAATAGTTACCAATAATTTGAAAACGGCAAATAGGTTCACAAAAGACATTCAGGCAGGGACGGTAAAAGTGAACCGGACAACGACCGGCAACTTGATTAATGCACCGTTTGGAGGCATGAAGCAATCAAGCACGGCAACATTCCGTGAATCCGGCAGAGTGGGCCTTGAATTCTTCACGCAAGTCAAAACTGTTTATATTGGCTACTAATCAGATAGAAGGAGAATGAACATGAAAACAGCTCTTAAACTTGAATTAGAAGAAGCAAAATTAATGATTGAAGCAGCGAAGGAAAAATCAGCAGAAATTAACGTCCTTGAAACCATTGCAATTGTAGACGATGGTGGAAGTGTGATTGCACTTGAAAGAATGAACGGAGCAAGAATCACAGGTCCTGAAATTGCCATCGCTAAAGCTTATACAGCTTCTGGCCATAAACGTTCGACTCATTTATTTAATAAAGAACCAAACGGCCCGGCATTGCCAGGAAATGAAGCATTCGGCATCCAGCATATGCTAAATGGCAAGTTTGCTGTATTTGTTGGAGGTTTCCCAATAGTGGTAAACGGAGAAGTGGTTGGAGGGATCGGCATTAGCGGCGGGAATGGCGAACAAGATACGGCTGTTGGAACTGCTGCTTTAAAAGCTCTTCAGTCCTACTTGGAAAAAGACGGATACGAAGTCGTTACAGAAGCAGACATTAAAAAATAATAGAATAGGGCCTCATTCGCTAGATGGAAAGCGGAATGAGGTCCTTATTCAATCATAGGGACTTTAAAGAATGACTAAAGGGGGAGGATAGCATGAAACCTTATCTTGAATTGGCGATTGGATTTGCTCGCACCGGTGTGACAGGGTATGGAGGAGGGCCTTCGACCATACCGCTAATCGAATTTGAGGCAGTTAAAAAATACAAGTGGATGAATGAAGAAGAATTTGGGGAGATTTTAGCGTTGGCCAATACGATGCCCGGGCCTATTGCAACAAAAATGGCAGCTTATATTGGCTTTAAAGTAAAAGGAGGTCTAGGCGCTACCATAGCAATCCTTACGCATATCCTTCCATCTATCATTGCCATGATCGCCTTGCTAGGCGTGCTTTACTCGTTCCGCCAATCCCCAATCGTAAGCGGGATGGTCCAGGGTGTAACACCTGTAATCGGCTTTATGCTAGCGGAAATGGCTTACCGGTTTTTCCAGAAAGGCAGCAAGGGTCTGGGTATGACCAAAACACTTTTGCTCGCGGCGGTATCATTAATTTTTGTCCAGTTTATGGAATGGCATCCGGGAATATTGATTGCGGCTGTGCTGATTTCTGCTTTTTATATTGCCCATCGGAAAGAAAAAGCTGAAAAAAGTGTTAATAAAGAATTGTTTACTGTAAGGGAGAAAAGCTCATGATTTATTGGGATATATTCTGGTCATTTTTGATCGCGAATTTACTTGGCTACGGCGGCGGACCGGCAACTATACCGCTGATTCAGATTGAAGTGGTAAACAAAAATGGATGGATGACAATTTCTGAATTCGGCGATGTGCTTGCTATCGCCAATGCTTTGCCGGGACCCATAGCAACAAAAATGGCGGGCTTTATCGGCTACGAATTAGGTGGGGTTTTAGGAGCAGTTTTAGCTCTTGCAGCAACCATTCTTCCATCCGCTTTGGCAGTCATCTTGCTATTTAAGTTTGTGAACTTATTCAAAGACTCGCCTAAGGTAAAACTTATGACGAAGTCCGTGCAGCCGGTCATAGCTGTTCTACTGGCTGTTATGGCATATCAATTTTTTCTAACAGCTTTCGAAGACAGCGGAGCTCTTCATCTTATATTACTGGCAGTGGTAAGTTATTTAACATTAATAAGGTATAAGGTACATCCTTCTCTCGTTATATTTGGTGCATTGTTTTATGGAGGGATTTTCTTATCTTAATTTCAATCGGTCTATAAAAATATAATAGCAGGTGAAAAAATGGAGAAAACATGGGAGGAAAATCAACTTATATCCATACGCGAACATGCTTATCTGTACTTAAAAAGGCGCATTTTAGAAGGGGAGTACCAGGCTGGTGACCGTCTCGTTGAGAGAGAGCTGGCTGCCAAGCTGAACATAAGCCGTACCCCGATACGCGAGGCTTTGTTCCGGCTCGAATCACAAGGCTTTGTGAAAACCGTGCCTAGGAAAGGAGTTGTTATTTCTAATATTTCAGAAGATGAAGTATTGGAAGTATTTACGATTCTCTCTTCCCTGGAAGTCCTTGCTGTAAAATTGGCTGCAAAAAGAATGGATACAGACACACAAAAAGAATTGGACCGGAAAATCCAGGAACTGATGGAACTGGATGACCAGGCTGAAGAGAACTTTAATTCGGAGCATATTCAAATGAACAGGTTAATTAATAAAGCCTCTAAAAGCCCTAAATTATACGAACTTCTTTCCGGACTTATCGATTATATTCATATGGCTGCCAATATGGGCTATGAAACACCAGGCAGAAGGAAGGATTCATTAAAAGAACATATCGATATCATGAAGGCTCTGCGTGACAAAGATTCTGAAATAGCTGAGTACCTAATGAGGATTCATATTGAAAATTCAAAGAAAGCCTATATAGCTTATATGGAAGATATTAAAAAGAAGTTTAATAACTGGTCTTAAACGGGCAGTTACCAGGATTAGACTGTGTTCCATTGAATGGTAAGTAAAAAAGTATAAAGATAAGTTCAGGACCAAAGAGTGTTGTTCTTATATAGGAATTCTGGAAAGGATCAGTGCGAGCTTGGATTAGTAGATTGGAAGTCCTGATCATTGGAAATCAATCTTTTACTGTTAAATAGTAATAGGGATTTTTCTTTTGAAAACAAGCAAAACTTTAATTTTTTAAAAGTTTAATATTGTCTGAAAATTATTAATATGGTATATTGTATACCATAAAGATACAACAAGGAGGAATTCGATCATGCCAAACATCCATTTTGTTAACAGCAATAAGAAGCTAGAAGTGCCGGAGGATTCAAATATATTAAGAATGTCCCTTCGCTATGATGGAGAACTTCCAAACCGATGCGGCGGCGGAATTTGCGGAACATGTGTTTTTAAAGCAGAAGAAGGGTCGGAATACTTGGATAATGTCAAAATCCAGGAAAGAAGAAAGCTAGGGGAAGAGTGGCTCGAGAAAGGCTACCGGTTAGGTTGCCAGACATTTGTCACTAACGGTGATATCGCCATCTCCTGGGACGAGGAAGTAACCAGCCAGGTAAAGAAAAGAAAGCCGGATAAATTAAAGCCGACGGTATCTGCAAGCAAATAATCAAAAGATCTTCCATTTGTAATGGCCGTAACAAACCGAAATGATGTGACAAAAAAACCTTCCGTAAACATTGTTGCTTTTTAAACTTAGTTTAATTTGCAGAAGAGACTGGAGGGGGATTTGATTCTCTAAAGGAGATCGATTTCGTATCGTTGCAAAGCCTAGGAAGCAAATTGTATGTCCTGAAAGAGTAGAGGAATGTAGGAGACCCAAACGGCGAAGTCGAGGAACCCCGCCCCCAAGGTTCGCCATAGTACCTGTAGCGGGAATCAACGGAAGCAATAGAGTCGAAAAAACTAAAAGAAGGTGAAATCATGTGGGTTTGCAATAGCCATCTGAAAGAAGTCATCAAATTATTGAAAACGCCTCATATTCGAAAAGCTCCGTACGAAATAAAATGCTCGCTTTGTGAAAATCATGCTTTTGCCAAAGTTTATTATACTCACCGTTCCTACGAGTCCACCAAAAAGCTTTATTCTTCATTAAGACAAAGTGTTTCCCAGGAGGCTTAGCAATGGAAGGGGTGAAAAAGGGTATTGAAGAAAGGCTGAAAGAGTTAAATATCCAGCTGCCTGTTCTAGTTGATATCAAGATGCCGTTTCAACCGGGGGTTATCTCTGGAAATATGGTTTACCTATCCGGCCAAACGCCAAGAGTGAATGGTGTTCAGAAGTACTCTGGGACTCTTGGAGTTGACATTAGTATCGAGGAAGCACAAGAAGCAGCAAGAATCTGTACGCTAAATTTACTGGCAGCCCTAAAAGGAACCATTGGAGATTTAAATAAAGTAAAGAGAGTAGTCAAAATGGATGGATACGTTGCTGCGACCAGCGACTTTAAAGACCATCCTGCCGTTATCAATGTTGCATCAAATCTACTTAATGAAATTTTCGGTAAAGAAAATGGACATGCACGCAAAGCAGTAGGGATGGTTTCTCTCCCAGGAGGAGCCCCGGTAGAAATTGAAATGGTAGTTGAAATTAAATAGCTTACATTCTTTCATGGGCTGCTCTGTAATATGGGCAGTTTTTTATTTGTTCCCTTTCTGTCTATGACATGTTAAAGTCAATCGGCTTTCAGCTTCAGTCAGGCAGTTTTGAATGGCTGGTGTAAATAGCCTATCCTTTCTTATACACCTTAGAAAGGTGGTCGAACTAACCTTGGCAGACGAATTTAAGCTATTGTCTGATTAACAAGGTCGTATCTTCTCTTCAAACGTTCTTGAACTAAAACAGACAGGAAGTAATCCTGTCTGTTTTACATACTATTTTTCCAAAAGGTCACGATACTGATCTTTAATCAAATGCGTTAATCCCATTTGATCAATATAACTGGTTGGGGCAAGGAAGGTCACAGTGACGACTCCAGGGTGCCGGCCGATTTCGATAGAACCTGTAATGGTGGCTCTGTTCATGACCTCTGGAACAGTGATTCCGAATGCTTCGGCTGCACGCTGCAAGCCATTTTCGGTTGCTTCGTTCAAGTTGGCTCCGGTGCCGATAAAGGAGATTGGCAGAGATTCCTCCAACTTGCGGACACCCCATTGTCCGGCTACTTTTTGAGCGGTTGCCTTTTCTTTTTTTGTGATTGGTTTTGCCAGGTAAGGGAGGTCTTCACCCACAGGCAGCAGGATCGGTCCATCGATGTTCAATCCTTTTATGACGATGGTTTGAAGGGTGACAATACCTGAGACATCTGTTGTATGACCTGCAATCTCACCGTCTCCCTGCATCGCATGCATATCCCCGATATACACTCCGCCGCCTTCTACTTTTACAGGGCAAATCAGGATGGCGCCCTCGCGAACTCTATTAATGTCCATGTGGCCGTCTGTTCGGTCTTCAAGCTGTTCTCTGGTAATTCCATATTCGTGAGGGGCATCCACCAGGAATTGGCCAAAGTCACCAGCATTATGTGAATCAGGTAAGGCTCTGCCAGGCGTTGTCCCGAGCTGGCCAAGGAAAGGACGAAGCCTTGCGACTGTGCCGACCAAATCATGTGGGGCAAAAGCGACGATTGGGTTTTGTACGGAATTTTCCGGCGTGTTCATAAATTCGCGCCCTTGCTTTGCTGCTTCTTCTGCGGCTTGCTTATGTAAAGTGACACCCACCTGTCTGTTTGAGTCAAACGCGATTGTATAGCCATTTGTAAAAACAAAAGGGGTTACATCTGTACCACACTTGCTGCATCGAACCGATTCAGGGCCAGTGCCTACAACCTTCGTATCCGGATAAAGCTCTCCGCAACCCGGACATTTCACTGCGACAAAAGGATCGCCAACAAACCTTCCTTCAACCGGTGCATCGTTCCCAGAGGAAGTTCCCATGGAAGTGACCTGGATGGACTTTATGCGGATGGCAATCGCATCGCCGACCTCCGCGCCTTCAACAAATACCGGTTTGGTTACTTCATGTCCTCCACGGATGCAAGGTGTAATCATCGGTCCCCAGCATCCCGGCGTCGTGTTGGCAATGATATGCCCGCCATTTTTTACAGGACCGAGCATTTCTTGTGCAGGGTCAAGGATGCCATTGGTAAACTCATTCACATACACAGTTTGCTGCGCTTCTCTCATTGTAAATCACCCTTTCAAATTTTTGGTACAAAAGTTGTCTGAAGATGCCGCTGGTTTGGACACCTTTTCACCTGTGAGTACTAATTTAATTATAGTTGTATTTAAAGGGGGAGGCGAAGGAAATGAATTATATTTAGGGACGTATTTATTTTGTGAGAAAATTTAAAAGAGAGTAACAATAACTAATTCACGTAAAATTACCCAGTATTTTTCTTTAGCTCTAAATTGAATTTTCGAAATATTCGTGTATAATTACATTTAAGGTAATTAAACGGAAAATGTCCGTAATACCAGATTTATATATGGCAACTTTCCGTTTGTAGTCTATAATTGCCGGTTCATACATAAAATTTTTACAGAGAGGAGAGACATCAATGACAAGTAGTTTCGTAAAAGATTTAACTCCAAGATTAATTGAATGGCGACGTTCCTTACATGCCTTACCTGAACTGGGTTTTATGGAGTATATCACAACATACAGGATCGGGAAGGAGCTTGAAGCCCTTGGTTTTAAGCTGTTTGTCGGGAAGGAAGCGCTTGATGAGGAATCGCGTATGGGAGTTCCTCCGGAGAGTGATTTGATGGCGCATGAGTTGAAGGCACTTGACTGGGGAGTGGATGAGTCGTGGCTGGATAAAATGCGTGGGGGCAACACGGGATTGGTGGCTATATGGGATACAGCGAAAGAAGGGGACCATGTTGGTTTCCGCTTTGATATTGATGCTTTGCCGATTAATGAATCGCTGGATTCGAAGCATTTCCCGGCAAAACATCAATTCGTATCCAAGAAACAGAACGTCATGCATGCATGCGGACATGATGGACACACCAGTATCGGTATTGGAGTCGCCAATTATATTGCAAAGCATAATGATACCTTGCATGGCCGTTTTACCTTGCTATTTCAACCTGCCGAAGAAGGTGGACGCGGAGCTCGGGCGATGGTGGCTAAAGGCTGGCTTGATGATGTCGATTATTTCTATTCCGGGCACATCGGCATTCAAACTCTTCCGGTTGGAACGATTGCCGCTACGACACCAGGATTCCTTGCTTCAACGAAATACAATGCATATTTTAAAGGCGTTTCTTCCCATGCGGGGATGAATCCTGAGCTTGGCAAAAATGCGCTGCTGGCAGCTACTACTGCGGCCAATAACTTATATGCTATCCCCCGTCACCACGACGGTGTGACCCGGGTGAACGTTGGAAGATTAGTTGCTGGAAGCGGACGGAATATCATTCCAGAAAATAGTTACATGGAAATCGAAGTCCGTGGGGAAACAGTTGAAATTGCCGAATACATGGCTGAAAAAGCGACGAGGATTCTCCAGGCTGCAGCCGATATGCACGATGTAACCTGCACGATTGAACCGGTTGGCTTGACCGAAGTGGTTGTCTGCAATGAGGAGCTGATCCCGAAAATTACTGAATGGTGTGCAGAAAGCGATTATGTAAAAGAAGTATTGCCATCAGTGACTGTTTCTGGCTCTGAAGATGTCAGTCTGATGATGAACCGGGTTCAACAGCACGGCGGGCAGGCGACTTATATGCTTTTCGGGACAAAGCTTGACCATCCGCACCATCATCCTGAGTTTGATTTTCAAGAGGAGGTTCTGATGGTTGCGGTGGATACATTCATCTCGATCATTAATGGCGGCTCTAGAATTAATTGATAAATAGTTTTATTCAAGGAGGAGACATGAAAAACACCGATGTGAAAACGTATCTCGCCGAAAACAAAGAGACTTTTGAGAGAATCAGCAAGTATATTTATGATCATCCGGAAACTAGATTCGAAGAATACGAGTCAGCGGAGTATTTGGCATCTGAGTGTGAAAAAGCCGGTTTCTCTGTAGAAAGGAATGCAGGCGGTATAGAAACTGCATTTGTTGCTACTTTTGGAAGCGGTTTCCCGGTGATAGGGTTCCTTGGAGAATTTGATGCTCTTTCTGGTTTGGGACAGGAACCAGACAAAACAGGTTATGAGCCAACAGAAGTGAATGTTGGTCATGGCTGTGGCCATAACCTACTCGGAACTGGTGCTTTTGCCGCTGCATGCGCCGCTAAAAAGTACCTGGAAGATCATAACCTCTCCGGTACCGTGAAATTTTTCGGGTGTCCGGGGGAAGAAGGCGGTTCAGGAAAGACGTTCATGGTCAGGGAAGGCGTGTTTGACGGAGTAGATGCTGCGTTATCCTGGCATCCTTCCCCAGCAAACGCCATCATGAGCCTTTCCAGTCTGGCAAACTATCAGGTGTATTTCAGGCTTAAAGGAGTCTCCTCCCATGCTGCAAACTCACCGCATTTGGGCAGAAGCGCGCTGGATGCAGTCGAACTGATGAATGTGGGAGTTAATTATCTAAGAGAGCATATCGTTCCTGAAGCAAGAATTCATTATGCCGTTACCAACACTGGCGGCATTTCGCCAAATGTCGTACAGGCTGATGCAGAAGTGCTGTATCTGATCCGAGCTCCTAAAGTGCAGCAGGTGGATG
Organism: Chryseobacterium sp. ISL-80; assembly: GCA_018613055.1. Classification (GTDB taxonomy): domain Bacteria; phylum Bacillota; class Bacilli; order Bacillales; family Cytobacillaceae; genus Mesobacillus. The sequence goes on from JAGGQZ010000009.1 coordinate 97,142, forward strand.
GCATCTACAAACGTGTCTGCAAGATTGCAGAAGGTGCAGCATTGATGACAGAAACGGAGCTTTCCATTGAATTTGACAAGGCTTGTTCGAACTATATACCAAACCGTAGTCTTGAAAAAATCCTCCATGAAAGCCTAGTGGAAGCTGGTACTGAAGAACCCGCAGTAGAAGAAGTGACTTTTGCCAAAGAAATTTGGTCCACACTGTCAGACGGGGAAAAAGAGAGTTATTTGGACCTGTTAAAAGGGTTTGGATATGTTGGGAACGGAAGTGAATTCGAGGGGAAGTATCTCTCGGACAGCATCTCGCCGTATGAAGCATCCAATGAAATCCTTGCCGGCTCCACGGATGTCTCAGATGTCAGTTGGATTGTTCCCACTGCGCAATTGACCGTTGCGACTTCAGCATTGGGTACTCCGCTGCACACGTGGCAGATGACCACCCAGGGAATAAGCAGCTTTGCCCATAAAGGAATGCTTCGGGCAGCAAAATCAATGGCATTGACAGCGGTTCAATTGTTTGAGGATGAGGCAAAATTGAAGGCTGTTAAACAGGAATTCGATGAGTTCCGCAAAGCCAATCCTTATACATGTCCAATACCAAAAGACGTTAAGCCATCAACATTAAAATAAATTAAAAAGTGAGGCGAAAATATGGTTACAGAGAAGAAGAAAGCAAGCTTAGCCCAGCGATTTCTGAATGGAATTGAAAGAGTAGGGAACAAGCTTCCCGACCCGTTTATTTTATTTGCAATCCTTGCAGTGCTGGTCATCATTGCTTCAGCTATTTTCAGTGCCTTTGGTGCATCTGTCACACACCCGGGTACAGGAGAGGAGCTTGCAGTAAAAAACCTTGCTTCTGCTGAAGGCCTGAAGTATATTTTGACATCTATGCTGGATAATTTCACTGGTTTTGCGCCTCTTGGATTAGTATTATCGATGATGCTTGGTATTGGTCTTGCTGAAAAAGTCGGCATGCTTGATTATGCGATCAAGAGAACAATTCTGAAAGCACCTCCTGCACTGATCACATACACAGTTGTTTTTGTAGGTATTATGGGGAATATCGCTTCCGATGCAGCAATGGTTCTGATTCCCCCTCTAGCTGCAATGGTTTTCTACAAAGTTGGCCGGAATCCGATTGCCGGCTTGGCTGCAGGATACGCTTCAGCGGGTGCTGGTTTTACAGCGAATCTGTTGATTGCAGGAACAGACGCACTGCTAGCGGGCATATCCACAGAAGCTGCACAGATTATTGATGAGAATATTGTCGTAACACCAGTTGACAACTGGTATTTCAATATTGTATCCGTGTTTGTCCTTACAATCGTTGGCGGACTTATCACAACTAAATTCATTGAACCGCGCCTTGGTAAGTATAAAGGGGATGCAGTAGAGGAAGCACTTACAGAAGATCCTCCTAAAGCAGGTAAAGCTTTACGCAATGCCGCTATTGCTGGTGGGCTTTATATTGCGGTTATTCTAGCTGCGATTCTGTTGCCGAACAGTCCATTGACTAATGAGGATGGCGGCCTGGTTCCATCACCATTCCTCGATGGCATTATCCCGATTATTCTGTTCTTCTTTATCATTATCGGTACCGTCTATGGAATAACCGTTGGTAATATTAAGAGCAGTAAAGATGTTGCCAGCTTTATGGCTGAAGCGATGAAGGATCTTTCGTCTTATATTGTCCTAATATTCGCAATTTCACAGTTTATCGCATATTTTAGCTGGTCCAATATTGCAACATGGATTGCGGTCAACGGAGCGGAATTCCTGAAGGATATTGAGTTTACTGGAATAGGATTGATCATTGGCTATATTTTCTTTACCGCAGCATTGAACTTCCTGATCACTTCAGGTTCTGCAAAATGGGCACTAGAAGCTCCCGTATTCGTACCGATGTTCATGCAGCTTGGTTACCATCCAGCATTTACACAGGTAGCCTATCGAATTGCGGATTCATCAACAAACATCGTGACTCCATTAATGCCGTATATGGTCATCGTCCTGTCGTTCATGCAGAAGTATGATAAAAAAGCCGGTATTGGAACGTTTATTGCCTTGATGCTTCCATATTCTGTGATGTTCTTATTGACATGGATCATCATGATTTTAATCTTCTTCTTTTTTGAACTACCGTTTGGCCCTGGTATTACACCATTTCTTTAAGAAAAAAGGATGTGAAATATACAATGAACAATCTAGAAGAAAAATTAATAGAATGGCGTCGAGATTTCCATCGCCATCCTGAAACTGGATTTTTGGAAATGCGGACAGCTTCCATTGTTGCTTCAATTCTTGACAATCTTGGCTTTGAGCTTCAAGCGGGAAAAGACGTTATGTCGTCTGACCATTGTATGGGTAAGCCCGGAAAAGAGGAAACGGAAGCACATTATCAATGGTCACTTCAAAACGGAGCCAAAAAAGATTATATAGAGCCTTTTTCAGAGGGATATACAGGGATTGTCGCCACATGGGATACGAAAAAGGAAGGTCCAACGATTGCTTTCCGTATTGATATGGATGCTTTGGACATAAATGAATCTCAGGAGGAAAGCCACTTCCCGAAAAAAGAAGGGTTCCGGTCGACTCTTCCGTATAAGATGCATGCTTGTGGCCATGACGCCCATACAACAATCGGATTGGGACTGGCAACCTTGATAGCTGAGAATAAGGACAGTCTCAAAGGGAAAATCAAATTGATTTTCCAGGCAGCTGAGGAGGGAACCCGAGGAGCCCGCTCAATGGTTGAAGCGAATGTAGTCGATGATGTCGATTATTTTATCGCCTCCCATGTAGGAACCGGGGTTCCAGATGGACATTTTGTCGCTTCCAAAAATGGATTCCTGGCTACTTCGAAGCTTGACATCACTTTTAAGGGCGTAGCCTCACATGCTGGGGGAAACCCTGAACAGGGGAAAAACGCTTTGCTGGCAGCTGCGTCTGCAACACTTAATATTTATGCCATTCCTCGTCATTCTGAAGGTGCGACAAGAATCAATGTCGGTGAACTTCATGCAGGCTCTGGCAGAAACATCATCGCTGACCGTGCCTTTTTAAAGGTAGAAACCCGCGGGGAAAACACAGAGATCAATGAGTTTGTCAAAGCACAGGCGGAAGCAGTAATCGCCGGTTCTGCTCAAATGTACAGTGTAGAATATGAAATCCAAACCGTTGGTGAAGCAATTAGTGCCAAAGGTTCGAGAGAGCTAGCCAGTGTGCTACATGCTTGTGCCGAAGAATCACCATATATTCTGGAAAGTGTGTTTGAGGATAACTCACCTGCAGGTTCTGAAGATGCCACCTACTTTATTGAAAGAGTGCAGAAAAACGGCGGGCAGGCAACATACTGTATTTTCGGAACAGAGCTTGCGGCCGGCCATCATAATGAAAAGTTTGATATCAATGAAAAGACTTTGCTATCTGCTGTCCATGTTCTTTTTGAATCAATCCAGAAACTAAATTAACTCTTGGAGTGAGGCAGAGACATCTGCCTCATTTTCAATCTATTCATTTGAAGGGAGAAATGGCCATGAAGGATTGGCTTGAGAAGCATCTGTGCGAGTTGAATTTAACAGAAACAATGAATCGTCCGGAGGGTTTTTGTCGGCTAGGCTATACGGATGGAGAGTGGAAGGCGATTGATGTTTTTGTTTCGCTTGCTGAGACTCTGGGCTTGAACGTACATAGGGATAAAGCGGGGAATGCCATTGCCAGGTGGGAAACAGACGCGGGTGAATCTTTACCTGCAGTTGCTGTTGGTTCCCATCTGGATACCGTAAAAGACGGTGGTGGATATGATGGAGTTGCAGGTGTACTTTGCGGCCTTGCTGCTATTAAGAAGTTAAAAGAAGAAGAATTCAAGCCCGCTTTCCCAATTGAGGTGATTTGTTTTGCCTCCGAGGAATCATCGCGATTCGGCGTTTCGACAATTGGCAGCAAAGCGATGAGCGGGTTATTGAATAAGAAGGAACTCGAGAGTATTAAAGATGAGCATGGTATCACAATCCGCCAGGCAGTTGAAAGCATGGGACTTAAATGGGAGAAAATTGACCAGGCACATAGGACTGAGTCCGAACTGAAAAGTTTTATTGAGCTGCACATTGAACAAGGTACCAGGGTTGAGGACAATGGGGCAGAATTTGGTGTTGTTTCTGCGATCGCTTGCCCGATTCGCTTAAAAGTAACGATTACCGGGCAAATGGGGCATACGGGAACGACACCAATGGGGAAAAGAAAGGATGCACTTGTAGCAGCTGCGCCTTTGATAAGTTTTATCTCAGAAACAGCTGAGGCCCTGTCGGCTGCAAGTGAAGTCCCAATCGTTGCCACGGCCAGCACCATCGAACTAAAACCTAACGCCATGAATGTTATCCCAGGAACCTTACAACTTGGTGTGGATATCCGCAGTGTCGATGATCAGCTAAAAGAGAAAATGAAAGAGCATATTTACGATAAATGTATACAGCTTGAACAGTCATTTGGTGTTAAAATTGAAATGACTACTCTGGTAAATAATTCATCCGTCCAGTTAGATGAAATAGTGAGAAGTAAACTGCAGGCTGCTGGAGAATCTCTAGGCTATAAAGCTATGGTTCTCGAAAGCGGCGCAGGTCACGATGTGATGAACATGGCCGCTCAATGGCCATCCGGCTTGATTTTTATCAAGTGTCGAAACGGTTTAAGTCACCATCCTGAAGAATTTGCCTCACTTGATGATTTACAAATAGGTACAGACATTATCACACAATATTTTAAAAATGAAGCAGGTTAATAGCTGAAGAGAAAAAAAGTAGGTGTAAAAGATGAAAATCCGTGTCGGGTTAGTGGGCCCAGAAGACTCTGTTGGCCACATCCTTGCTTTAGGGCGGGAACATATTGATCTTGAAATGGTTCCGTATATTTATAAAGAAACAAAGGAGACAGAAATCATCATCCGTGACTATCAAGATGAAGTGGATTTTTGGTTTTTCTCCGGCCAGGCTCCATACTATTATGCACGCTCTAAAGGATTGATCCGGGAAGATAATGCTTATTTTCCGCCATTGTATGGTTCAAGCTTGCTAGGGACCCTCCTGGGAGCTCATTTAAAGGAAGGCGTTATACAGAATGCCAGCCTTGATACCATCAAACAATCAGAACTGGATACATTGACCAGTACATATTATTTGGGTGATATAAAAATACATTCTTTTTCCTATAACGAATACAAACCAGCCGAGGAAATCATCTCATTCCATAAAAAACTACATGATGAAGGTAAAATTGAAGTGGCTTTTACCTGTGTTCAGGAAGTTCATGACCGGCTGAAGGAAATGGGAATTCCTTGTTACCGAGTAATTCCTTCCCCAGTTGCCATCAAGCTGGTTCTGCAAAACTTGAAGGAGAGAGGACAATCCAACTGGTACAAACAGTCACAGATTGCGATTATTGGACTTGAGGTGATCCATTCAGCAAGTTCGCTGGATCAGCAGTATTTTAGTTACGAAATGAAGCGGCGTGAACTTGAGATCAAGCAGGTCATGCTTGATCATGCCGAAAAACTGCAAGGCTCATTCGTACAAATCGGCGATGGCTTGTTCTTTATCTATACGACCAGGGGCGAGATGGATATGCAGTTTCAAGAGTCCGCTATGTATTCCCTGATAGAAGAAGCAAAAGTCCACAGCAAATTAAAGCTCAGAATTGGGATAGGCTACGGATTGACCGCCTATGATGCGGAACAAAATGTGAGACTTGCCTTGCATTATGCCAGAGAAAAACAGACCCCATCTGTTGTCAGTGTTGATGAAAAGAAACAGATTAATGAGCACCGGTCAGAAACGGGAGAACTGAACATCTCCTATCAGCAGCGTAAATGGGGAGAAGACTGGGAAGAGCGCTTTAAAGAAGCCAGGATCAGCCCCGGGATCGTAAGCAAAATCGAGTATCTCTCAAGACATTACAAAAAAAATATTGTGACAGCACAAGAAGTCTCAAGATGGCTGAAAAGAACTGAACGCAATTCAAGGAGAATCATGGTCGAACTCGAACGTCTTGGCCTTGCCAAAGTCACGGGTGAAGAACAGCCAGGACAAAGAGGCAGACCACGGAAGGTTTATGAATTGTTGTTTTAACAGGAATGGTCTAAAGATAAAAATTAATTACTTATTGATATTCGGACTGCAGACAAACTTATCTGCAGTTTTTTATTTTCATGCTGAACTGTTTTTAGTGTAGCTATCTTTGAAACTTAAATGAAAGAGGCTGTATTTAATTCATTGGTTGTAAATTGCATTTGAGGGATAAAAGGTTTAAATGGTCTGGCAAGATTCTAAATTCAAAAGTATAGCAAAAAGAAAAGAGGCTATCAAAATAATCATTTTTGACAGCCTCTCATAAATCTTAACGCTTGTTTTTTCTTCAAAAGGAAAAAGACGATTCCTGCTATCAATGCAATGACGGCGACTGGAATGATATAAGGTTTTCCAGCATCTTTAATTCCAGCCCAGTTTTCGCCAAGGACTATTCCCAAATACAGAAAGAACATTGTCCATGGAATGACTGCAGCCACAGTATAAAGTGTGAACTTTACAAAAAACATTCTCGCAATTCCGGCTGGAAATCTTGCACGAAAATCTCCACTCCTAACTATATAACCGATTTTTTCATTAGAGTAGTTTTATGAAAATGATGTAAATAACATTATTTTATGTAGTATGAGTTTCGGATATTTTAACACTTTAATAAGGTAAAATTTTCTCTTTGACAACCTTGTAGATTCTTATGTATGATTACCTAGTCTTTTGCATATTTATCCTTTCTTGCATTTTTTCAGAGGGTAGAGGAGTGGATTAATTAGGGGAAGAGTAAATCATAGGAGATTAATCCTGATTTTTTTTATTCAATAAATCTGTCTAGTATAAAACGGGACATTTGCATGTAATATCACCAGGCAAATCACCATTAGATTGGTGTGTTTTTTATTTATCAGGGAATGCTGATAAATGAGTTCTTTTAATTACCTTTTAAGGAGAAGATCATCTTGGGTCAATCAAATAAATTAGGTGTGTGGATCCTGACAGCCCTGGTTGTCGGGAATATGGTAGGTTCGGGAATTTTCATGATTCCGCGTTCTCTTTCGGAGGCTGCAAGCCCACTGGGAGTTTTGCTTGGGTGGCTTCTGACTGGTTTTGGTGTTTTGATGACGGCATTGGTCTTTGGAAATTTGGCATTAAGAAAGCCTCATCTGACCGGCGGTCCGCAAATCTATGCAAAAGAATTGTTCCCCCGAGGGTCTCACGCAGGGACTTTATCAGGATTCATGGCCTCCTGGGGATACTGGATTGGTAATTTTGCCGGCAATATAGCCATCATCACTACATTCGCGAGCTATCTATCTACGTTTTTCCCTGTCTTAACCAGCCAGGCGGAGATGTTTACTGTTGGAAATAATGTAATCACAATCGGGAATTTAATGACTTTCATTGTTTGCACAATCCTCTTGTGGGGAACACACTTCATCATTTTGTCGGGAATGGAACATGCAGGTAAGCTGAATTTTGCTGCTACAGCTGCGAAGGTAATTGGCTTTTTCCTATTCATAATAATTGGATTATTTGCTTTCCAAAAATCGAACATTCTTCCTTTCTCTGCACCGCGCTTCGATGAATCAGGAAATACAATTGGACTGTATGGGCAGATTAATAGCGCAGCCATCACTACACTATGGGCATTCATTGGGGTTGAATCTGCTATCGTGTTTGCTTCAAGGGCAAAACGCCCAGCGGATGTAAAACGTGCTACAGTTCTTGGACTATTGATCGCTCTGGCGATTTACATTGGAATCAGCATGCTTGTCATGGGGATGCTTGACCAAAAGGCATTGATTGCTTCTGAAAAACCGCTGATTGACGCAATTGAAACCGTATTGGGTCCAGTTGGCGGCCAAATCCTCGCCATATTGGGACTGATCAGCCTTTTCGGTTCCACCATTGGTTGGGTATGGTTAAGTGCAGAGGTGCCGTACCAGGCGGCGAGACAAGGTCTATTTCTACCTTCATTTTTAAAGGAGAATAAGAAGGGGCTGCCGGCATATTCATTAGTCATAACAAATTTATTGGGACAGCTGTTTGTTTTCTCTACGATTTCCAATTCGATTTCAAATGCTTTTGATTTTATCATTTTTATTGCTACCTTAGCTTATTTAATTCCGTATTATATTTCTTCTGTATTCCAATTAAAGTTGGTGATTACTGGGGAGACCTACTCTAACCTTGCATCAAGGATTATCGATGGAATCATAGCATTCCTATCGACGATTTACTCGATCTGGGTAATTATTGCTGGGACTGCTGATATCAAGACTTTTACCTTTGGAGTCATCCTGCTAGCGAGCGGAATTGTTTTTTACAGTAAAGTAGCACCACAAAGATTAAAGACGAAAAAAGAATTAGCTTAATGACTGGAAGCCTGCCAGTGTGGCAGGTTCTTTTTGTATAAAAATCTTATCATGTGTTTGGAATGACAATCTGATACTTTCATTGACCTGTATACATTTCTTAACTTTTGATAGAAAGACAAATTCAATATCATTGAAATACACAAACTAAATTGCAAGCTTCCTTTAAATGCCGATCAATCTGTTTTTTTCGTCGGGTTTGATCGGTTAAAAAAGGCAAGCGAGCATGCCTTTTATATTTTTGAGTGGTAACAATCGGTTCGAAAAGCGCGCATTTCTCTTAAGTGTTTTAAAACAGATGTCTCCCGCTTCAACCAGCTGTTTTTCTCTAGTTTATTAATCAGTGTTTCATTTTGGGTAATGGCTTCCTCCAGGGAAACCCATTTTGCGGTGAATTCAAGTTTTGCTTCGTAATCATCTAGTTGCTGGGATTCTTTTTCATCTGTTTCCAATTCGCATAGGTAGTAATGGGATGTCATTTGAAATAATGTATGATCTTCATATTCATCCATTTTCCGTTCTATGATCGTCCCAACCTTGTCTTTAACCGTGCAATTTACATAACCGGTTTCTTCTCTCACTTCTCGCATTAGGCACTCTTCATGAGTTTCATTTTCATCCAGTCCGCCTCCGGGAAATTTGTAATCTCCTCTGTTGGATTGAACTAGTAGAATACGATTATTAGTCATAATGATGGCTCTGGTTGCGACTCGCTCGATGGTTCTCTCAAAACTTTTTAAATTAGGTTCGTTCATTGTCTGATTGAAGTTCATGTTTTCACCTTTTAATAGAATTTTATAGTGAAATATTTCCATTAATAGATTATCATATTTTTAACCAGATTTTGGCCTGTTCTTTCATTTCGTGTTTTAGGGGGGAAAGCATGTTCAGCTTTCAAGTGAGCGATTCTATTAGTCTAGAGTTATTGCAGCAGCATCAAGCGGAGGAAATCTTCCAGCTGATTGATGCCAATAGGGCGCATTTAAGAGAATGGTTACTTTGGGTGGATAAAAGAAAAACGGCTGAGGATATGGTTCCGGTCATTAAGTATTGGCTGGAGAACCTGGCGAATAATCAAGGGTTTGATGTGGCGATCAGGTACAATGCCGATCTTGTAGGCATGATTGGCGTTCAGTTTGATTGGGGAAATCGAACCGCAAGTATCGGTTATTTTCTTGCAAGGGACTGTGAAGGAAAAGGAATCATTACAACTAGTTTACAGAGTCTCATTCGTGAATTATTTGACCGGTATTCCATGAATCGAATTGAGATTCAGTGTGCCGCCAATAACGTAAAAAGTCAGAGAGTGCCTGAGAGATTAGGTTTTAAAAGGGAAGGAATCAAGAGGGCCGGGCAACTTGTTTATGATCATTTTGAAGACTTGATTATTTATAGCCTTCTGAAAAGTGAAGTCTAATCGAAAAGCAGCAAACAGAATCGCCCTGGTTTCTATCCAGGCGTTTCTGGTCCTATTAGCTCACCGACGTTTTAAGAATTTCATCCCAATGAGATAAATAGAGTAAATGTCCTGCTTGATCAATGAAATTATAAGTTGAATGAGAATACTTTTGGCGAAGGTAATTTGAAGTTTCTGAAGTCCATATTGTATCTGCGCCACCCTGCCATATATGTACTTTTCCATTAAAGGTTTTATTTTTTGGTGCATTTATTTTTTTGCACAATGCACGAGCATCGTAATATACTCCCTTGCCGCTATTACGGTAACCTTCTACTGTTCCTTTTATAATAGCCGGTTTTATGATCGGGTCATTTATCACTATTTTATCCTCTTCCACCATCTGTTTGACCGATTCCTGAATGACAGCATCCAGATTTTTGCTTACTTTTTTACTGAGACTTTTAAAATAAGACTTTGTCATAAAAGGGATATACCTGTTCATATTCCTGATCATTTTCCAATTGCCAGACAGAACTGCTTTGGTTTCACCACTATTAAGCGGTATAGCACTGCTGACCAGGTTCAGGGATGTAACTTTTTCTGGATATTTATCTGTGAAAACCTGACTGTATAGGCCGCCAGCAGACCAACCAATAAGGGAGGTCTTATCAATCGCATTTGCGAACATGAATTCATTTACCCAGTCCGCATAATCCTCCATGCTATAATCCAATTTTAATTCTGAATCTCCATAACCAGGACGATTAACAGCGAAAAATCGAATATTATATTGATCTAGTATGTTTGTATCAGGGTGAATAGCATGAACAGAGGAACCAAATCCATGGAAAAAGAACACCGTGTTTTGATTGTTATCCCCATACCCCATATATGATAATTTCCGATTATTTGATAAAGGAAAAAAAGATTCATAGTAATTTTGCATGATTTGAAAAACCTCACTTTTGTACTTTCCTTTATTATTCAACAAGGCAATTTAAATTCCTTTTTTAGCCATCTGCTTAGCAGAGCGAATTGGAGGACTCTTGAAGACTTGCTTTACAGAAAAAGTTTTGAAGAAAATGTATAGTGTACTTTACAAAATGTAAAGCACACTATACAATAAGGTTAATATAGGGAAATAAGGAATGATTTTTTTTAATCAGAATGTATAGTTGACTTTACAAAATGTATGCATTCAAGCTGTGTATGGTAGGGAGGGTGATGCCGATGGGGTTAACAAATCGTGTCAAAGAATTAAGAGCAAAACATCATTATACGCAAAATGATCTGGCAATGGAGGTTGACGTTACAAGGCAGACGATTGTTGCATTGGAGAAGGGAAGCTATATACCGTCATTATTGCTGGCCATGAAGATTGCGCGCACGTTCAAGTTGCCAATTGAAGAGATCTTTTATATGGAGGGGGAAGAAATACAATGAATCAAAAATTTCTAATGACAATCGGGATTTTCGTTTTATTTGGTTGGGCCATGATTGCTTTTTATTATGCGCAAATGGATTTTGCGGAAGTGATTAAAAATCCAGAGCCGCCATGGACAGTGACTATCAATGCAACTCCTGTTTTTGCAGCCCTGGTTTTCGGTGGAATCCTGACAGCCATCTTGTTCATGAAAAGCAAAAAGAAGAACAAATCAATTGCCAAGGCGCTTTTCCTGCCGCCAGAGTTTGAGGAAACAGATGAGCGAGAACAAGAGATTACAGCTAAAGCATGCAGGGCATCCTATGTAACGATGTGGTATGCCTTTCCAATCCTGACCGCTCTCATGCTTCTTTATCCGTTGATCTCCCAAACCGTTCCGTATTATCCAATCATAATCGTCATGCTGTATCCAATTGTCCAATCGATTGCTTATTTTCTTTCGTGGAGAAAGTATTATTGAATGGGAAAAATTAATCAAAGCAAACGGAATCTTTAGCGATTTCGTTTGCTTTTTCGTTTTATAGATAAAATGTTACTGTGTTACCATTTATCAGGATTCGGGACTCCAATATGGAAAATATCGCTCAGAATTTCCAGTTTGCGAATAAACGTATCGTTTTTGCGAATAAATGTATCGTTTTTTCGAACAAAAATAAATTTTAGCGAATAAAATGTTGGTCTTGGCCAAAGAAGGCTGACCCATATGATTATTCCTTTTAAAAGATAGCACGGAATCGTGGTCGCTCCATTCTTATGCTTGTATTCACCTAGAAAAATATACCAATCTACCACCGTTTATATTATACTTTTAGAAATATCAAAAAACGGGGTGGTTTCTTTGCGTGATTGTTTTATCTGCAATAAACACAGGGGCAATATTCAAACTTCGGGGATATCGATTTACGAGGATGAGTTGGTGTATGTTGGTCATATCGATCGAAATGGGAAGCCTAACTACTTGGGTCATATTATGATTGATTTAAAAAGACATGTTCCCACACTTGGAGAGATGAATATGGAGGAAGCGAAAGCGTTTGGGATGACGATGGCCAAAGTGAGTAAAGCTCTTATGGAGAGTGAGGGTGCTGAACATATTTATTCATTTGTTTCTGGGGATTCGGTGCCGCACCTTCATATGCACCTGGTAGCTCGATATCCAAACACACCTAAGGAGTTTTGGGGACCTAATGCTGTTTACGACTGGGAAGATGCACCTATGGGAAACAATGAAGAAGTTATTGCGCTTTGCAGACGCCTTAAAACGTATTTAGAGAATCATCCATATGAGTAATAATCGTCAAGAATTCAGCTGGGTAGGCAGCCAGGAAAATTTCATTGACCAGCCACATACTCTTCAGCTAGGTAAAGTTGTAATTGGGCGTTATGGCGGTAATTCAAGTGCTGGACAGTATAAGAATGAAGATGGGTGTTTGGTATGGATTGATGAGCAGCAGGATTGGGAGTTTGCGATGATCCTAGATGCACATAATACTTCCGAGAGCGCGGAGTTAATTATTGAACAATTTGCAGAAGAAGAACCTGATCTTAAACGTCTACTTTCTTTGCCGGCAAACCAGCAAACTTTTAAAAGGTTAGAAGAAAAGATTCTAAGTATCTTTCAAGCTGAAGAATTTTTATCATCCTGTCGGGAAGTTACCGGGGAGACTGCTTGTTTAATTGTAGCAAGGAAGGATAAGTATGTCTGGTGGTTCTCGGTTGGGGATTGTGTGCTGTATTTATTCCACCAGGATCTTACTGCTTTGGGCCAATATCAGGTCAATCAAAGACAATTTTATGAATGGATTGGACAGGTCAATACTTTCGATTCGCAAGTCCCTTGTTATAGTACTGGCATAAAGGAATTAAGAAAAGGGAAGAATCGTCTATTTCTGACAACTGATGGGTTGATTGAATGCCCAAATGAACCATTCACAGATCCTATTCGTATTTATGATTCTTTTTCAGAGTGCAAAAATGATGAAAAGAATATCCTTTCCATGTTGGAGAAGATTAAAAATCATAATGTTCGAGACAGTACAACGGTCCTTTCCTGGATTGTAGAAGTTGACAAGGAATGTACTATACCAAGTGATCAATGATATTCAAAGAAGCGCAGGGATGATCATCCTGTGCTTTTTTAATGAGTTAATCTTTGATTTGCCTTAAAATATCTGATACGATTTAATCGTACACGATTTAAATATTTATCGAGGAGGAAAAGTTAATGAAAACGGTATATGATTTTACGGTTAAAAAGGCAAATGGGGATTCTCAATCTTTACGAGACTTCGAAGGGAAGCCGATGCTCATTGTCAATACTGCTAGTAAGTGCGGTCTGACTCCTCAATTTGAAGGCCTTCAGGAACTTTATGACCAACACCATGAAAAAGGATTGGAAATTTTCGGTTTTCCTTGTGGACAGTTCAATAATCAGGAATACGACAATATTGAAGAGACGACTCAGTTTTGCCAGTTGAATTACGGTGTGACTTTTCCAATGTTTGCGAAAATCGATGTGAATGGCGCCAATACAGATCCGCTTTTTGCTTTTTTAAAAGAACAGAAAGGCGGCGTTCTGACGAAGGATATAAAATGGAATTTCACGAAATTCCTTGTTGACCGAAATGGACATGTGGTGAAACGGTATGCCCCAACGACTGAGCCTGAAAAAATTAAGAATGATCTTTCTGAATTACTTTAATCAGCATAAAGGGTGAGTCAAATGAAGGATTTACTAACATTGGAAAATCAGCTGTGCTTTGCAGTCTATGACGCAGGGAGCCAGTTTACCAAACTTTATACGAAAGCCCTGGATTCCTTCGGGCTCACCTATCCTCAATATCTGGCTTTATTAGCGCTTTGGGAGAAGGATGGGGTTACTGCTAAGGAACTGGGTGAAAGGTTGAACTTAGGCACAGGCACATTGACTCCGATGGTCAAAAGGATGGAAGCCAATGGCTGGCTAATGAGGGAGCGTTCGAATGAGGATGAAAGGAAGGTCTCTATAAGTCTTCTTTCTAAAGCCAAAGAACAAAAGGAAGCCATTGTGCAAAAGATTGCCGCTGAGTTGAAACTATGCAATATTGAGTTTGCAGAGTATGAGCAGCTAATGAAGTTATTAGGCGTATTGCGGGGGAAATTGAGCGCATATAATCGTTGAAGATGAACACGAAAATAAATTTCTTGTTGGATTAATTGATTCACCAAAAACTATATTGACAAAAAATTAGCAAAAGTATTATATTAGAAGTCCTGCCAACTATTTGTTGGCGTATAGGGGACTGTTAAAAGTTCATTCTTGTGGGAAAGGGAATGATGAAAATGAACAAAGAGCAATTAGTGGAAAGTGCACGCGAGACGAAAAAGAATGCCTATGTGCCTTATTCCAAATTTCCTGTTGGAGCAGCTTTGCTTCTGAAAGACGGCAGTGTCATTAACGGTGTGAACGTTGAAAACGTTTCATTCGGTGCGACGAACTGCGCTGAGAGAACAGCTATTTTTACGGCCGTGGCGAAGGGTTACAAAAAGGGTGATTTCCAGGCAATCGCAGTTGCAGGTGATACGGTGGATTTCCTGCCGCCTTGCAGCATTTGCAGACAAGTGATGGTTGAATTCTGTTCACCTGATATGCCAGTCTATTTGACAAATGACAAGCAAGAAATCCGGGAGCTGGCATTAAAAGAACTGTTGCCATATGCTTTTACAGATTTAGATATGTAATTATTGAATAGACAAGAGCATGTTTTGAGCAATCAAAATATGCTCTTTATTTTATATCTTCAAAACTATTAAATAGAGGAAGAGACGATTCGAGCCTATCACAAATGAAAAAGCAATTATAGAATCGTCCCGGGATCTAACTCATTTTATATAATGCTTACCTGTTTAAAGCCCAGATCTGATAAAGCGTTTTCAACAGAACTGTTGATTTCTGTTGGATTAAAATTTATGCCGGTCCGGTTAATGACATGGGCGATTGAAGGACGTACTCCTGTGATAATAATTTCTACACCTATTAATCTTAATGTTTTCACTATTTGAAAAAGAGAGTTTGCAACAACACTGTCCATGTTTGAGACTCCAGATAGATCCATTATGAAAAAGTTTAAATTCAGTCTAGTTGCTTCATTTAACGAAATCTCCATAATCCTGTGTGCACGTTCGTAATCAACTGATCCCCTCACTGCCAGGACGGCAATACCAGAAGAAATAGAAACAACTGGGACAGACAGCTCCTCAAGTTCTGTAAATGCCGATTTCATCTGGCCATTGTAATGCCGTTCATGCACCTCTCCAGTTATTCTGAAGACCGAATCAATAAGCTTGTCAAATCTGCTGGCTATTTCTACGATTGTTTTACAGGAAAATCGATTTTGCTCTAATTCCTCGGTGAATATTTCCCAAATGACCAGGCGGAAAAGGGATATGACTCTTAAAACCTGTGTTAAAGAAATACCATATCGAATGGTTAAATCTGCTACATCCTTTGCCCATTTGCCAACAGATTTAAAAACTTCTTCTTCATTTTTGTAGAGTGCTTCTCCTAAATAACCTATTAATTGTGATCGGTAATTCAAATATTCCGACTCCGGAATTGTGAATTTTTCAGAATGCTCTTTTGTAAATTCAAGGATATTTCTATTTAATAATCTCGCTAGTTCAACACGATTTTTAAAGATTTTTTTGCCTATGAATTCGAACTCTTCTTTCGACATTTCGCATCTCCTAAGGTTTGAATTCTTGAAAACCGGGTTTTCCTTTCTCGAAAAATGGATAGGGTTTACTGGTATGGATCTTTCTTGTGAAGAAAAATTAAAACAGTAGATGAAGAGGTTGAGATACGGTGATGCTCATGAGGATTTATGAAGATTTCAGAATGTTCCCTAACCCTAACATAAAGGTTCAGTAAAAGCGAGGAGTTAAACAAAAATAACTCTAAAAAATATCCTTCAAAACCTATAAGGGACAGTGAATTGGGTTCTTGACATTTATTCTATTCTGTCTATCATTCTCTCGTTTAATTTTGTCAGGTTTATCAGGCCCGTTTTTACGGGAGATACAATTGTCTGTCAGGTGAAAATAGAACAATATGAAAAGCAGGAAAATCTGCGTACCGCAATCGGGCAACCTTTTCATGTGTGAACCAAAATGAAAAGGAAGTATTGAAAGACATTATTTCCGGGGGTTATCCTTTAGCATTCCTGATTACTTTTAAGCATGGGTATTTTTCCTGTGCTTATTTTTATATACTGCTGGAAAATTTTGTTTTACTATTATTTTATATGATATATCGTCTTAGATAACATTTTTAAAAAGAGGAGCAAGCTATGGTGTATTCAGGAGGTCCAATGACGAAAGCGACGTATTTTGTCCTGCTCGCTTTAATTCGTCCCAATCATGGCTACCAGCTCATGCACGCAATTACAGAGGTCTCATGGCCGAGTGAATATGAGACCAGGGACATTGTGCGGAGTCCTTCCGCGGATGAAGAAGGACGGTCTGATTGCTTTGTCTGAGAATGATTGCAGGAGGATGACTTACGAAATGTCGCAGGAGGGCTGCGGAATGAGTATGATCAGCTGGAAGCGTTGATTCAGGACTGTTGGATCCTAAAGGAGATGAGGGAAATTGACTAGACCGGTTTATAAGATCCGCCCCAGTGTTTATTGGAGAATCGGAGAGCATGAATGCTGGTTTGCAGATATGGCGGCACAGGGACTCTTCTTAAAAAAAATGGGCATCCATTTTGCCAGGTTCGAAAAAGGTGAACCGCGGAGGATGAAATATAGAATCTATGTAACCGAGAAAAAGAAAATCCCTGCTGAACAAATTGAGATTTATGCTGAGAGTGGCTGGAATTTTCTCACCAGCTATGGGAATTTTCACGTCTTTTCATCACCAGAAGAGCTGAATGCCCCTGAACTTCATCCGGATCCTGCAGAGCAGGCTTATTTATTAAGGGGACTGGATAAAAAGCTGGCATGGAATGCAATTGGCGTGATTGTTTGCCTTGTTCTAATAATTGGCATGATGGCTTCAATTTGGTTTCTTGATGGCACACCTGCCTTCGCGATGGTAGAGGGTGCAGCCATCCAGCAGATGATTTTAATGCTTTTTATTGCTTATACTGCCTATCATTCACTTCGTGCAGCTTTTTCCATCCGAACATTGCGTAAAAAACTAGCAGAAGGTAAACCGATTGACCATAGAGCTCCATGGAAGAAAAAACATCGCACCCACACTACCGCTGCTTTTCTGTTTACAGTGTTAGCTGGTGCGAGTGCGGTTATTCCTTTCATGCAGCTGGTGAAAATGGATACCAAAACCTTGCCCGAAACAAGCCTGGACTTGCCGATTGTCAGATTGGCAGAAGTGGAGCAGAATCCCGATTTGGTTCGTTCCGAAATAGTTTATATGAGTGACAATGTCGATTGGGGAAATCGTTACTCGTACAAATGGAGTCCACTGGCACCCGTACAATATGAAACAGATGAATCTGGGCAGGTTCCCGGAAAGCTGTGGGACGATAAAAGTGGTGAGTATTCACCAGCGATCCATACACAGTTCTACAAGCTGACATTTGAAAACATGGCGGATGAGCTAGTTTCTGACTTGATCAAACGATACAAATATGAAAACACCCAGGACGAATATCGGAAGAAGAACCATCCCGACCTGGATTTGCTGGTTGTCCATGTAGAGAAAGACAAGAAAGAGGTATTTGCCTCAAGAGGTAATGTTGTTATGTATGTCCGGTATCATGGGGATGCTGAGTTAGGTACGGTTATAGAAAAGGTAGTTGAAAAGACACGTTTACTTCCAGATTAAAGATGTATGTAAGCATCCATCGCGGGTTGGTCAGATAAGTAGTTATAGGGATTAGTTATTTTGACAGGTTTTATGGTGGCGAGCGAAAAGCTGTCAAAAAACAGTTGTTATTTTGACAGGTTTGATGGCGTAGAGAGAAAAGCTGTCAAGAATCCGCGGTTATTTTGACAGGTTTGACTGTGTAGAGAGAAAAGCTGTCAAGAAACCATCGTTATTTTGACAGGTTTGATGGTGTAGAGAGAAAAGCTGTCAAGACTCCGCGGTTATTTTGACAGGTTTGATGGTGTAGAGAGAAAAGCTGTCAAGAATCCGTGGTTATTTTGACAGGTTTGATGGTGTAGAGAGAAAAGCTGTCAAGAAACCATCGTTATTTTGACAGGTTAGATGGTGTAGAGAGAAAAGCTGTCAAGAATCCGTGGTTATTTTGACAGGTTTGATGGTGTAGAGAGTAAAGTTGTCAAGAATCCGTGGTTATTTTGACAGGTTGAGAGTTGTTGAGCGAAAAGCTGTCAAAAAATCGTTGTTATTTTGACTGTCATCTTATCGAGCGTGATCCCTTAAGGATTAACGCTTATTTTTATTGAACATTTCTACTGAATTACCTAGCGGGGTAGCTAGGAAGATATACTCAAAAATATATTTCGATAAGTAAGTTATTTAAAATGTTATTTTCAATATAAATAAGTTTATAAAGAAGGGATGGGATTTAAATCGAATGGATTCGGAGGAAAATGAATGAAAGCCATCGTTTATGACAAATATGGTTCACCCGATGTTCTTCAGTTTGCAGAAGTCAATAAACCTATTCCTCAAGACAACCAGGTACTGGTAAAGATTCATGCTGCATCCTTAAATTATGGGAATTTAGTGCTTCTAAAAGGAGAGCCCTTCTTAGCGCGCTTCGCCTTTGGCCTTGTAAAACCAAAATACTCCATACCTGGAGGTGACATTGCAGGCCGTGTCGAAGCAGTTGGTAAAGATGTTAAACAGTTTGAGCTAGGTCAAGATGTATTTGGAGACCTCTCTCGTTGTGGCTGGGGAGGATTTGCTGAATATGTAGCTGTTCCCGAGAATGCACTGGCATTGAAACCGGTAAACACCACTTTTGAAGAAGCAGCCTCGGTACCTATGGCCGCAGTTACAGCCTTACAAGGTTTAAAAGATAAAGGCAAGATTCAGGCGGGACAAAAGGTGTTGATTAATGGTGCCTCCGGAGGTGTAGGAACTTTTGCCGTACAAATCGCCAAATCATTCGGAGCGAACGTAACTGGTGTTTGCAGTACGAGGAATTTAGAAATTCTGCGATCCATTGGTGCAGATCATGTCATTGATTATACGAAAGAGGATTTTACCGAAAAAGGACAGAAGTATGACTTGATTCTTGGGGTTAACGGACACCATCCGATTAATGCTTATAAGCGGTCATTGAATGAGGATGGAACTTTTGTACACGTTGGGGGTTCGGGGTCCCAAATGTTTCAAACAATGACCTTAGGATCCTGGTTCTCACTCACTGGAAAGAAAAATATGTCTAGCTTATTACAAAGGCAAAAGCAAAAAGATTTAATCTATATCAAAGAACTCCTTGAAGCCGGAAAAGTGAAGCCTGTCATTGATAGAACTTTTAAGTTGAGTGAAGTGAAAGAAGCTTTCGAGTATTTTGAACAAGGGCACGCTCAAGGAAAAGTAGTTATGACAATATGAAAATTTTGAATCGATGTAAAAGTGAATAGAATGAAGGGTGGCGATACTTAAGACAGTATCGTCTTTTTTGTTGGGAGATTCGTTCGGAAACAAGACTCGAGGCCAGTGAAGGGGAACAGAACAAGAAAAGAGCAGTATTTACGTTGTAGAACGTAAATGCTGCTCTTAATAAATAACAAAATCGTAAAACCCCATTGAAAATAGAAGGATCCTGTGATAAATTTATATAGATATGCATCGTTTTATTAAAATAAATTATAATTATCCCTATTTTAATTATACAATGCATTCGCTTTGTTAGTCAACTCTTTTATAAAAAAAATTAGGGGTGTTGCTATGAGTATGGAACTTCAGCGGGAGCAAAAGCGATTGAACGGGGTAATGGAGACGATCCGGAATGAAATCGGCAAAATGGAAAAAGAAACATCCAGGCTGAAAAACGAGGTCGTTCATATCCGTAAGCACTTTTGGGATGAGGTGAGAGTAAATACGGACACTTTTGATGATTTCCTGGAGACCATCATCGGCTTAAGACAGGAGGCACAAGCACTTTCTGTTAGCCAGAGTACCCATCGTCATTCATCCAAGCGTCTGGCCACTCTCCGCCGAATGCAGGAGATTCCATATTTCGGGCGGATTGATTTTACAGAAGAAGGTACTTCTGCACCGGAACACATCTATATTGGCATCTCCTCGCTTAGTGATGCTTCAGGTGAAGAGTTCCTGATTTACGACTGGAGGGCTCCCATCTCCAGTGTTTACTACGATTATCAGCCAGGACCAGCAATGTACCGAACACCCGGGGGGCCAATCGAGGGCAGTTTAGAGAAAAAGTGGCAATACTTGATCAGCGGGGGTGTTCTTCAATCTATGTTCGATACGAGCTTGACGATTGGAGACGAGATTTTGCAGCAGGTGCTAGGCAAAGGCACTGATAAGCATATGCATAATATAGTCGCGACGATTCAACAAGAGCAAAACAAGATTATCCGGCATGACCGCGGCAGGCTGCTCATCGTCCATGGTGCGGCTGGAAGCGGAAAAACTTCGGCCGCGATGCAGCGTATTGCTTATATGCTCTACAAGCACCGTGACCATTTGAATGCTGATCAAATTATTCTGTTCTCTCCGAATAAAATGTTCAGCAGTTATGTATCCAATGTTCTGCCTGAACTTGGAGAAGAGAATATGCAGCAGGCGACATTCCAGGAATATCTGGACCACCGCTTGAGTAAGGAATTTGATGTTGAAACTCCATATGAGCAGCTGGAATATGTTTTAACCGCAACGAATACCCCTTCTTACAGCTCGAGAATCCCCGGTATCCGATTCAAGGCTTCAGCCGATTTTTTCGAAGCAATTCAATCCTACAGGAAGTCACTTGAGTCTTCTGGAATGGTATTCAAGAGCATCAATTTTAGAGGAGAGCCCCTGGTAACCTCCCAACAAATAGCGGATAGATTTTATCATGGTGATGATTCTTCAAAGTTCCATAGCCGTCTTGATCAAGTGAAGGATTGGCTGTTGAAGCAAATTGCAGAAGCCGAAAAGCTTGAAAGGACTAAGCCTTGGGTGCAGGAGGAAATCGAGCTGCTTAGCGATGAAGAATACCATAAGGCATATACCTATTTAGCCCAAAAAAGGGGATATAAAGGAGAATCCATTCACGATTATGAGATCGAGGATGAAGCGTTGGCGCGTTTGGTCGTTCGCCGGAAGTTTCAACCATTGCGAAAACGGATTAAGGCATACCGCTTTGTTAACATCAAGGAAATATACAGGCAGCTATTTACCGATCACACGAAGATCAACCAGTTGAATGCTGGAGGAGTACCCGGGGAGTGGCCTGATACTTGCGCGTTAACTATAACTATACTCGACGAAGGAAAACTGTATTATGAGGACGCCACACCATATTTATTTTTAAAAGAACTGATATTTGGTTTTCAGACGAATAGTTCGATTAGACACATTGTGGTAGATGAAGCGCAGGATTATTCAGCTTTCCAATTCGAATTTTTAAAGCGTCTGTTCCCAGCTGCAAGGATGACTGTGTTAGGCGACTTTAATCAGGCGATCTTCGCACATGCCAGCGAAGTGGTTGATTTTCACCGACTGACCAACCTTTACGGACATGATGCTACAGAAGTGGTCAATATGGCGCGAAGCTACCGATCGACAAAACCGATTATTGAGTTTACACGAAGACTTGTTCCAAACGGCGAAAGAATCATTCCTTTTGAACGAGACGGGGAACGTCCGGTGCTGACTCAATTGGCCGATCACAAGGAACTGCACAGATACATTGCCTCCAAAGTTGGGGATTTGCGAGAAAAGGGTTACGACAGTATTGCCATTATCTGCAAATCTGCCGAGGAAAGTTTAAAGGCATTCAAATCGTTGTCCGGTATAGAAGGTATTAAACACATAGAAAGTGGTACGCTTGAGTATGAACAAGGAGTAGTCGTCATCCCTTCTTATCTGTCCAAGGGAATCGAATTCGATGCTGTCATCATATACGATGCATCGGCGGAAGTTTATGGAGAAGAGAGTCTGCGCAGAATCTTTTATACTGCATGCACCAGGGCCATGCATTATTTGCAGTTATTCAGTGTAGGGAAACCCAGCCCATTTTTAAGGGACGGTATACAGGAAGGCTTCATTCATACGGAATCTGTATGAAATTAGGGGATTGTCACATTTAAGGCAGAGGCTTTTAAAAAAACTGAAGAGGTTCTTTGAGCATTTGATCCTCTTCAGCTTTTTATTCCTTTATTTGCGTGTAATCATTTGTGGCGGCTCTTCCATCCAGCCATTTTTGATCATGATTTTCGCGCCTTTATGAGCGTACTCAAAAACATCTTTTGTAAAAATGCCCATTTTGGCAGGCAGGTCATTTCTTAAACTAAAAGCTGTTCCGAGAGAGTTGCTTCCCAATGAGAAGCTGCAAAACAGGCTTGTGCAATACATCATTAACTTGTCTGAAAATGGAGCCTCTGTAGATTTGGTCGCATTACCTCCAGCTGTTTGCGGGACAGGGAGGTCGTCCTGGATCATTAGCTCACTCAATTCTTTTACGATTCCTTTTGCGAGTTCAGCACCCTCAAAAAAGAATTTCTTTACCTCTTTGTCTTTTGCGGACTGGGCAAACCCCAAAATCATTTGCGTGCCTGTGAGATTTGATTCAATTCCTTTATGAATATGGGCAACCTCAACCGCATTGAAGGTCCTTTTTTGAGTGAACGGATTTATGGCACTAGCGCTTAGATAGTCTTTATCTTTAACAAACTCCACTGACTTTGGCATTGAAACGAAAGGGGTCCTGACAAGAAGCCCTTTCTCAAGCAAATACTGTGAACAAATCCTGAAATACTTCTGGGTAAGTGCTGTCAAATCTTCAAATAGGATATTGATATCTTCCCTGAACGTCATCGACAGATTCAAAGCATGAAGTCCCATGCTGATTTCCTTTAACAACCTGACGAACATGATGTCAAAGCCGTTATCATATAACTTTGGTACATCCTTATAAACGTCCTGTGATGTATAGCCAGTTGGGGTGACGGCGCCTTCCAGTTCATAAATGGCTGTGATCCTACTCACAAAAACCTCTAGTTCACTATGTAGACTTGTCATGATTTCCTTTGCTTTTTCATCATCGGCTTTCTCGATAAAGTATTCCAGCATCCGTAAAATCATCGTTTTTTCCTGATAGGTGAGCCATAACGACCCTAATTCGGAAGAGGTTATAGGAGCTTTTTCCGGCATGGTGAATCCTCCCTGAACATGTTTTTTTTAGAGTGTGCTGAAAAACCATTTTTGATTCCTTTATGTAAATAGATGTAAGTGATCAGTAAAGAAAAACATAACGCATATTACTCATTCATTGGTAAAAAATACACAAATCTCAATTCTAACAACCCTCTATTTTTTCAAACTGAAAAGTGGACGTCCTGCAAAGCAGTATTTAAAATATATGTATTAGATACAGGAGGTGTTACATGAAAACAGTAGTGAATGAGCCGTCACTTTTTGAACATATGTTCAAAAATTTAGCATTTCCGGTGCTGATATATGAAATTGCTGATGAAAATTTGAGGGAATATCGGATTTTTGAAGTGAATGAAGCTGCATGTACCTTATTGAAGTATTCCAAAGAAGAGTTACTTTCCAGAGAGGTTTTGTCTCTATACAGTCATTTAACGCCAAAAGCATTAGGGACTGTAAAGGAACTTCTATTTACGGATGGCAAAATTTGTACTGTACTTGACCTTCCTGATCGACATGAAAAGATGATTACGGTAGAAGTCAATGCTTCATTGATGAGTATTGGCAATCAATCATTTATTTTTTGTATGTTAAAAGAATTTTCAACCCGACACTGTCATCACGATGCACTTGAAGAAGAAAACCACTATTTGCGTACTGTGATTGACACGACACAGTCATTTGTATTAATTCTTGATAAAGATGGACGAATTAATAATTGGAACCAATACACAGAACGGATGTCAGGGTACAGCCTTGAAGAAGTACAGTACAAAAAGTTTTGGGACTTTTTTATCGATAATATGGAGAAACAGCGGATTGTTAAAAATTATTTATCCGGTAAAATTCCTACAGAATACGAAAATTTCTGGCGAATGAAAAATGGCGAAAAAAGATTTATCAAATGGAAGAGTAAAACGGTTGAAGATCCTGAAGGGAATATTCAATTTGTTTTAGCAACCGGTGTTGATATTACGGATACAGTTCTTTCTTTTAAGGAGTTGGAGAAAAGCAGGGAAAAATATAAAGCACTGGTCTCCTCGATGCAAGACATCGTCATTACGATTGACACCTCCTTCAAGATCACCAGTGTACATGGAAAATGGATTAAATCGAATGGTTTTAACAGTGAAGTCTTTGAAGGAAAATCGGTACATGATCTCTTTAACGATTCAAGGATCCAACAGGAAGTCCAAAGAGCTCTTTCAGGAAAAAGTGCAGAAATTGAATGGGATATAGAGATCAATGGTAAGAGCCATTATTTTCACAGTGTTTTGTCACCGATTATATTAAATAACAATGTGATTAAAGAGGTTGTCGGAGTTACTCGTGACATAACAGAAAAGAAAAACCTTGAGGAGCACCATAAGAGAATTTATGAAGCCTTAACAAGCGGAATGATTCTTCAGGACACAACCGGGAAAATTGTCTACGCGAATAAAAACGCAAGCGAAATATTGGGATATAGCGAACAAGTGCTAGTTAATATGACCTCTCTTAATGTGGAATGGGATGCCGAAAATGGTTCAGGAGATCCATTCAAGGGCGAGGAGCATCCTGCAATGAAAACGTTAGAGACTGGTGAAGAATTCAGTAATATTGAAATGTTTGTATTCAACCCTAGGAAGGATGAAAAAAGGTGGATCCTAGTTGACACCAGGGCAATTTATGAAGCGGGCAGCAGCAATAAAATAGAGTACGTCCTATCTACTTTCCATGATATTACAGAAAAAAAGGAAATGGATCAGATTATGCAGCAATCGCAAAAGCTTGCACTGATTGGCAGATTGGCTTCTGGAGTGGTTCATGAAATACGCAACCCTCTAACGAGTATCATGGGACTTCTGAAATTCGTGGAAGAAGGCCAGGATCAGAATAAGATTTTTGATTACCTTCCTGTCATGAAAATGGAATTGGAACAAATAAATAGGTTCACGAACGAGTTTATCGAACTTTCATATTCAAATGAATACAACTGGACCGTAGCGGATATTGACAGCATCATTCGATATTCAGTAAATTCACTGCAGTCGGAAATCGCTGATCACAATATTAAGACCCTTATTGAAAACAACTGTAATAAGAATCTACTGGTGAAATGCATTGAGCCCCACCTAAAGCTTCTGTTTATCAATCTGTTTAAAAACTCGATTGAGGCTATGCCTTACGGAGGAAGCCTGACGGCCAAAATGGAATGCATGGAAGATAAAGTCCTGGTAAGTGTCATCGATACAGGAAAGGGAATCAGTCCTGAACGGTTAAAACATCTTTGCGAGCCTTACTATTCCACCAAAGAAAAAGGGACAGGCCTGGGGTTAATGCGCAGTCTGAAGGTCGTCCATGATCATAATGGGAAAATCGATTTTTCTAGTGAAGAAGGGAAAGGAACGGTTGTCACAATCGAACTTCCTCTAAACTAATATGTAATGGGGACACATGCAGTTATATTACAATTGCCATAGTGTTTGTCTTGAATTGGAGCTCTTCTAAGCTGGAGGACTTTATTTTTTTGTTTAAAATCAAGAATGTTTCCCGGGTAATCATGTTGACCGGCTTAGAGAACCAAATAAATGAAGGATCTTCAATGAATGTGTGTTGTACTCCTGAAATACGGTGTCATGAAGCAGGCTTCTTCGATAGGGAATAAGCAATCTGGAAAAATTAAATCATCTACCTTGAAAACCAGGGCAGCCCTATACTCAGAGCTGCCTTAAGTTTCTTATCTGGAGTAGATTGATTTTTGTTCCCAGATGTTTGTCCGAGTTTTTAACTTATAGTTATAGGTTGAATGTAGGTTAATTGTGACTTTAATATTCCTGAGAGAGTTTTCCTCCAGATAAAGCGTATTCGGAGTGTTCTTTTTTATATAATCCAGGTAAGAGCCTTTGTGAATCCTGAACCATTCGATGCCCAGGCGGAGCACATCCGAATTAATAGTTAGCCCTTCCTTAAAGCTCTGATTTATTTCCTCATGAATGATTTCTTCTATTTCTTCTTTTATTTGCGTTTCTGATACGTTTTGAATGCTTTCGAGGATATCTGCATCCCCATTTACTGAAACTTCAAAAATAGGTTTATCTTTTTGCTGTACTAATTGAATATCCATTTTTGACGTTTTCACCCTCACGACAGTATGCGGATTTTCTTTTTCACCGAGGATATAGGTATTCTTCATAGGTGCATGTTCTCTCCATCTGATTCCCTTGATTTTATCAATAGATTTATAACCTTGATAGGTCTGGTTTTCATAAAAGTAAGCTCCTATAAAGGTTAAATTTTTATAGGATGTTTGATTTTCACTCCATTTATCCTCTAGCCCAATTGAAGGTATATAAGATGCTCCCACTGGTTCATAGAACTTAGAAATAAATTCCCTGTATGTAAAATGCTTCAGAAGACTTTCGGTATCTTCTTTCCTTGGTTTCAAGAGAATCGTGTAAAGTGGAGGATAAAAGAATAACCCATGGGTAGTGAAAATATCTGGAATAGATTCCTTTGTACCAAGGATAAAATTGGTTTGACGAAAAAAATCCAGCCTGCCAAGTTCTTGAGTGACTTTTAAAAATCTTGTTTGAAGAACTTCTTCAGATAACAAAATAGTCCGTACATGTCGCAGATATAATTGCGGCTGGGAACTTCTCTGCAATTCTGCAAGGATTTCACTCAAGGTTTTGCCGGAGCTTTTCCCAATCCAAATAGGAGAGGGTCCTGCAGGTTTTGCACTTTCTGTTTTGGCCACACCTGAAAAATCCAGGGCCATTGTATAAATAATGTAGTCATTTTTCTCTTTATCGAAGTCAATCCCGATGGCTACTACATAGGTGAAATCCTGGATATTTTGGCTTGCCCCACAGCTTGTTAAAATCGGGACCAACAGTACTATTGCAATTATTTTTAAAAGCCGCATTCTAATCCTCCTGTCGGGTTGGATCATTTGACCTTAAGGAAGCATCTCTTCTCGCCAGCATATTCCATGGCATTTTGAAAAAAGATACACCCAGTTTTGACAATGAAAATGGATAGGAGAAGGACAAATAGGGTACTCCATGGGATGTCAAAGTTGAAAAATAAGAAATAATCAACAGCGTTCCAACGACAATCCCGAAGATACCGAAAAAAGTACCTAATATTAGAATGACAATCCTTAGTAACGTTGCTGCGCCTCCTAGAGTGGGATTCACAAGGGTATAACCGCTGACGAAAACGATACCCCCAACAACCAGCATGGAAGGAGAAGTCAGACCAGAACGAATGGCTGCATCACCGACAATCAATCCGCCAAGAACCGAAACGGTTTGTCCGACTGAACGTGGCAGCCTCATTCCGGCCTCATGGAAAAGTTCGAAAAGAAAGAGCATAATGATCATTTCCATGGATGTAGAAAGTGGGATGCCTAATCGCGAAACACTGATAGTGGCAACCAGTTGAAAAGGGATTTGATCAATATTATGGGTGGTGAGAGCAACCCAAAATCCGGGTAAAAGGATGGAGATGAACAGCGAACTGAGACGCAGCAACCTCTCAAATGAGACATATAAATAATTTTGATTTAAATCCTCTGGCGATTTTATTAAGTTGGTAAGATGGACGGGGGCTATTGAAACTAATGGCTGTCCATCAATCATCAATGCATACCTTCCTTGGTTTAAGGCTTCAATAACATAATCAGGTCTGCCGCTATTATCGGATGTTGTCATGAGAGACCTGGGTTGATCTGCCAGCAATTTCTCTATTTGTTGAAGACTTGTCACTACATCCAAATCAAGATTTTGAATCTTGTTTTTTATATCATTCAACAACGGCTGATTGATAATGTCATCAATATAAATAAGTGCCATGTTCACATTGCTTCTTTTGCCTATAACAAACTTCTCCACTTTTAATTGATTGGATTTAAAACGCTTTCTGATCAGCGCCAGGTTGGTATTCAGATCTTCGATAAAGCCGTCTCTCGGGCCCTGTACTGATGGTTCGATTGAAGATTCTTCCGGGGTCCTAGAAGGAATTTTTGTTACACTGATTGCCAGTATGGTTTTCTCTAAAAAAATAAGAAGGCTTCCAGAGAGAAGTTTCAGCTGTATGTCAGCCAGGGGAGAATCAGACATATCGTTGACGAGAAATTCGTCCTTAATAAAATTTGTAAAATCCTGTACCTTGCCTTCAGCGTTTTTCAACTTTGGTAATATGACCTGGTCAATATAATTCACATCGGCAAGACTTACGAAATATGAAAGTTCAAGGGAGAAATGTGTGTACCTCTTTTGTGTGAAAACTAGGTCGTCACAATTTAAGAATTCTTCTTTTAGTTGGGTGATCAGATCACGACTTTTCAAGAGGCTTTTTCTCCTTTCTTTTTGATAAGTAGACAAAAAAGGTTAGTACAGTTGTAACAGTCACGACTAAAATTAAGCAGAATGGAAGGAAAAAAACGTATAGGAATTTATTGATGTCGTAAGTATCCAGCTTTAAAAAGGTAGTACCATAGATCATCAAAAATAAAAATGGCAGGAAAAATTTATTTTTCCGTTTATTTAAATATTGGTTGATGATATAAAGGAACAAACTAATGCGAAAGAAAGCTCCGCTTACCCACTGAAACATGGCAAGGAAATCCAACCTGGAGATAAACTCTCCAATCTTCAAAAGCTTCCATTCTTCATAAGCCGGAAAAGCAAAATTTCTCGCTTCAACAGGACCGAATTCCATAATAGCGGCTGACAGGGGGCCAACGGTTAAGCCAACTAAAACAAAACCCAACCAAAATATTTCCTTGAATTTAATTTTTTGCGTAAGATGATGCTGAATCAGAATGATGACAAAGATCTCGGTTAAGCCCGATAATGCATAGAAAACGCCTTTTAAAAAAGGAACATATCCATTCAGAAACAGCGGAAACAAGTATTCTATATCTTTTTGCGTGGTATTTACACTCATAATAAAAAATCCCAGCATTACGACCAGCGGTAAAACAATGGTTGACATGATGGCAAGTACCTTTAAAGTCCTGGTAGAAAGCCAGTAACATGATGTTAGTACTACCGCAGAAACAAGAAAACTGGGAGTGGTGGGAAGAAAATAAATCTCTGCCCAGTAAGACGTATCCAGGAATGTAATGCAAGCGTGCACAAAAAGAATGAACAATAATGGCAGCACAAACAGGGCAGCTAAAAACTTTCCATAACGGTTTTTAAGCCAGGTCGTGATCTTCTCCTGCTCAGTATTTTTAGTAATGTAATAAATCATCCATATAAATAGTAAAAAGGGGAAGAAAGAAGCCAAAACACTTAACCACGCATCCCTAGCTGCCGCTTCCAAAAGCATCGGAATGAGAATCACATGGTTAAATAGCCCCGTAGACAGGACCATGATAAAAAACACTTCTTTCGCCCTTAGAAGATTATAATTCAATCGAAATTCACCACCAGATTCATTCCCAACAGAGATATCGTTAGCAAAATGGGGGTTTTTTATGCAAGACTCTAAGGCTGTTCCAGATTCTTTCAAATTGAGGTAGTGGAGGGGGAAGAGTGTAGAAGCATAGGCGAGTTCGGATAGGTAGAGTGGAAAATGGCTAAAAGTTGTCTGAAGCGGAGGTGAGTTCGGTCAGGTTGAGTGGGAAATGCTGAAAAGCTGTCTGAAGTAGAGGTAACTTCGGACAGGTTGAGTGGGGAATGCTGAAAGGCTGTCTGAAGTAGGGGCAAGTTCGGACAGGTTGAGTAGGAAAAGGTGATAAGCTGTCCGAAATATGGGTGAGTTCGGACAGGTTGAGTGGGAAATAGTGAAAAGCTGTCTGAAGTATAGGCGAGTTCGGACAGGTTTAGCTGAAAATCCTGAAAAGCTGTCCGAAGTAGGGCTTAGTTCGGACAGGTTCAGAGGAAAATAGTGAAAAGCTGTCTGAAGTAGGGGTAAGTTTGGACAGGTTGAGTGGAAAATAGTGAAAAGCTGTCTGAAGTAAGGGTGAGTTCGGACAGGTTTAGCTGTAAATGATGGAAAGCTGTCTGAAGTAGGGGTAACTTCGGACAAGTTCAGCGGGAAAATGCTGAAAAGCTGTCTGAAGTAGAGGTAACCTCGGACAAGTTGAGTGGGAAAAAGGGAAAGCTGTCTGAAGCAGGAGAGATTTCGGACAGCTTTAATGTAAAATAGCGATTAAGATTTCTGCCTGCTTCCTGAAAAAGAGTTTGGCCATAGGCAGGTTGAAAAGCAAAATGGTTTTGTCTGCTTACATTCTTAAAATGAGTATGACTCACCGTCATCCGGGACTAAAATATTTGAGGAGATTCCTTTCTCATTTGCGAAACTTTTTAATTCTTCTCTAGATAATGTCCAGTGGTTTACTGCTTCCATGTGAACAGCTATAATTTTTGCATTCGGTGCAGCTTTATAAACTTCATAGACATCCTCTTTTCCCATTACCAAAGATCCGCCCTCGTTGAATTGATTATCCCCGGCATTTACAACAATAATGGCTGGCTTGTGGGTATCAATTACATTTTGAACCTCGTCGTACCAGACTGTGTCCCCGGCAACATATAATGTTTTCTCTGATGAATGATTGAAAACCACGCCGCATACGAGTCCAAGAAGCTTGAGGATTTCTCCTCTTCCATGCTCGCCGTTGGTTTTAGTTAACTGGATGCCTTCGAATACTGTATTTTCTTTTAGAACCTCTACATTTTGGAATCCGGCATTTCGAATTTCTGACGCATCATCTTCGTTCTGGGAAAAAACTTTGATTTGTTTTGGCAATGCTTCCTTTGCAGCATCATCCCAGTGGTCAAGATGTAAATGCGTGACGATGACGGCATCGATGTCCTGGATGATTTGTTCAATGGATGCAGGCAAGCTTACCAGAGGATTATATTTGTCCTGTCTCGCTGAATTACGAAAAGGCGGGTAAGTCCCTTTTTCAGCTAACATAGGATCGATTAAAAACTTTTTGCCTGCGTACTCCACCACTATTGTGGCATTACGGATTTGTTGTATATTCATATTGTAGCTCCTTTTTTTAAAAATTCCTTCTAAGTAATGAATATTGTATATTAACCCAAATGACAGATACATAGATTAAATAAAGTCTTTTGCCATTTTCACTTTATTTTTGAAAGGAGTTAAATGAATGATGGACCATACTGATCGACTTATCCTGGATGAACTAACCAAGAATAGTCGGATAACGATGAAAGAATTAGGGGAGAAGGTCCATTTGACTGGACCCGCCGCTTCAGCAAGAGTGGCTAAATTAGAGGATAGCGGAATCATCGAGGGATACACGATTAATGTTAATCAAATAAAAATGGGGTATTCGATCCACGCAATTATACATATTTATACGAAAACTACAAATCATCAACCCTATTTGTCTTTTGTAAAGAAGCAAAATCCATATGTCATTAATAACTACAAAGTCAGTGGAGAAAGTTGCTATATCTTGGAAGCTAAGTTTCCATCCAATGAAAACTTAGATGGATTTTTGACTGACTTAAGCAACTATGTGGGCTATAAACTATCGATTGTTATTAATAAATAGATGAGGTAATTCGGCTAGTTTTTTAAATCTTTTATGTCAATCCACGATCAATACCGATGAACTCCTCATTAAAATGGAAGCGCAGGGATGGTACACTGCGCTTTTATGCCTTTAATGATTCAATCCAGATTCAAACTTATTGAGGATTTGAATTAACCTTTCCGTTCCTTTTCTAATTTTTCAATAAGAGATTCAACGGTTTTCATAATCGTTTCATTACTCACATCTCGACCTAGCACAGCACTTGCCCTTTTGATCAACTCTTCTTTATTAATACTCATATAATTTTCATTCCTCTTCTATCATATAAGGCACACAATTTATATTATCGGCATATTTTAACGGATGATTAACAGGAATTTTTGGGAAGAAGAGGGTAACTGCCATGATGTATGTAAGCAGCAGGTTATTTTGTTGTACCATTTTTATAAAGGAGTAGTATCCCTTACTCTATGGTAAAATAAGAATAAACGTTCGGTGTTTGGAGGAGAAAACATGTTAAAGAGTAAGGAAGATGTTATAGATATAATTCAGTCCGATGATAAAATGATGGAAATTATACATACTGCAAGCACTCTTGATTTGCCTGACTGGTGGATCTGTGCCGGATTTGTCCGGTCGAAAATTTGGGACACTTTACATGGCTTCGTGGAGCGAACATTGACACCGGATGTTGATGTGATATATTTTGATCCTTCAAATCTTGATGAAGATTACGAAAAAGCATTAGAAAAAAAGCTGGCAGCCCTATTGCCTGGCATTCCCTGGTCAGTAAAAAATCAAGCAAGGATGCATGTGGTGAATCAGATTCCACCGTATACATCCTCTGAAGATGCAATTTCCAAATTCCCTGAAACGGCAACAGCCCTCGGAGTGAAGCTGGATAGTGAAAATCAATTGGTACTTACAGCTCCTTGTGGTATAGAGGATGTACTAAATCTAGAGGTTAAGCCTACTCCATTTTTTACAGAAACAAGTGAACGGGTTGCCATTTATGAGCAACGGCTGGTTAAGAAAAATTGGAAAGATATTTGGCCTATGGTCAAAGTTCATAATTGAAAGCAGTGGCACTGTATGAAAAGCATCTCAATCGGCGTTACACAATTTCATCCTCAAACTTATTGTTTAGGTTGCCAAGTAATAGACGAGGTAAGGTAATTATATTTTTTCGGATGAGCTGCTTAAACAATTCAATGAAAACGGACAGATAGGTCTGATTTCAAAGGTAGCGGTCGCTCATTCTCCAATTGTTTGGTGGCTGTCTTATTTTTTCTGTTCGGACATGAGACAGAACTTCTAATTTGTTTTATACTAATATTCAAAGGAGGTGAGGGAAAATGGAAGCACAAATACTAGAAATTTTAGTAGGTATGCAAAAGGATCTTGTTGACGTAAAAAGTGATTTGAGGGATGTAAAAGCAGACGTAAGTGATTTAAAAGCTGATATGAGAAATGTAAAAGCAGACATGGGTGTTTTAAAAGCTGATATGACAAACGTAAAAGCAGATGTCATCAATCTAATAGGTAATGTGACGAATTTAGAAAATAAACTTGAAGTGGTTCAAGCCGATATCCAAGAGGTCAAGGCAACAGTTGACCGAATAGAAGCGGCACAAATTGAAGATGTCATCGGGATATTAAAAGTAAGTAAGAAGAAAACAGATTTTGAAGTTGACTATTTGGACAAGAGAATAACAGAAATGGACAAGCGTCTATTTGTTCTTGAAAAGAAGATACAAGAATAAGTCTCAATCTTAAGAGTTTCTTGTATTTATAAATTAAATCCATATCAATGGGATGATTCGTTTTTCGGTTATATTGATTCACTTCAAGATTTGTTTAACTCCTTCGTTATTAACCCTTATGCTAACGAATTATAAGTGCTTGTTTGTTTCAGTCATCCATGAATTTACGGTAATAAAACTCTGCTAAACAATACCTCTTATAAAATAATAAATACTCCTTTTTCTGTCACTTTTTTCTTTTGTTTAATTCACTTTTCTAAAATGAATTCCTCTATTAACCTGTACCCCTCATCTTGTATTGCATTTACAATGCTTGTGCTGTGGCGGATGGATGCTGCTGATTATGAGAGAATTATCTCAGAAGAGGATATTTCTTAACGCATTTCGAAACTGGGTAGTGTTAATCCCTTGATCTGGAAGGATATTATTTCTACGATGGCAGAAAAATAAAAAGCGGCCCAACAGGAAGCATTGTTGGACTTACTAATTGTTGATATAAAGATTATAGGGAATAAAGTTGGTTTCGAAAAACAACTAACCTGACCTGGCTTTGCAACCAATTTTTTCGTTTTAACTCAATAGTTCATACTAAAATAAAATTAAGAGTATTGAACGGGGGAACAATCTGTGGAAGAAATCTTAAAGCAAATTTTAAATGAGATAAAAGATATGCGTGTTGATATTAAAGATTTGAGACAAGGACAGAACAGGCTGGAAATTGGTCAGGAAAAGTTACAGAAGACTCTGTTCGATAGTATAGGGTTAAACATAGATAAAATTGTTGAGCATATTGATGATAAGACTGAAGCTTTAAACAAAAGAGTTTACAAAGTAGAGACAGAGATTGAACGGTTGAGTAGACAGTAAGGCTTCCTTGCTGTTTTTTTGTTTGTTTACAAAGTGAAGCAAAAAAGATCTCAACGATCAATACGAAGGTTGAGATGTTAAGGTATTGCTAAACTTTATTATTCTTTTCAAGTAAGTCAATGATTTTAACAAGTTTCTTTTCAATCTCATGGGTTTGGGTTCTTTTAGCAGAAGTATTTATTATAATTCTGCGAATAAAAAGCGTGAAGGAAACCACGAACAAGATTATTAGTACAATTACGATTCCAATGAAAAATAGTGAAGCAATATTTATGCCTTCCATAACGTGAGACCCACTTTCTGCTATAAATTTAGTCGAAGATGTATCAAATTTATTAACAAAAGCTATAATCTTGACAGGTTTTCGCTAAAACTCCGCAAAGCTGTCAAAAAAAGCTAGTAATCTTGACAGGTTTCCCCTGAAACCCTTAAAAGCTGTCAAAATAAGCTCATAATCTTGACAGGTTTTCGCTGAAACTCTTCAAAGCTGTCAAGAAAAGCTCGTAATCTTGACAGGTTGTTGCTGAAACACCGCAAAGCTGTCAAGAAAAGCTCGTAATCTTGACAGGTTTTCGCTGAAACCCCGCAAAGCTGTCAAGAAAAGCTCGTAATCTTGACAGGTTTGCGCTGAAAGTCCACAAAGCTGTCAAAATAAGCTCATAATCTTGACAGGTTGTCGCTGAAACCCCGCAAAGCTGTCAAGAAAAGCTCGTAATCTTGACAGGTTTTCGCTGAAAGTCCGCTAAGCTGTCAAAATAAGCTCATAATCTTGACAGGTTGTCGCTGAAACCCCGCAAAGCTGTCAAAATAAGCTCATAATCTTGACAGGTTTTCGCTGATACTCCGCTAAGCTGTCAAGAAAAGACCGAAACCCACATTATCAAAAAGAAATCTTCATACATAGCCTCAACTTGACGTCTAACCAGTTACTTCTGCAACTTCTCAGGGTTTTTAACTTTAATCGAAACCACTTCTCCACATTCCAGACAAACTGTATAGACTCTTTCGGATCCAATTGACATTTTTTTATCAACTGGCCGAAGGTTGATATAATCCATGGCTTGGACAAACGAATTTCCTCCACAGCTATGGCATTTCAATTCTGATTTGTTCATAAAGTTCCTCTCCCTTCAATATATTTCCTAATACGGTTCTAATATCGAAAAGGTTTCAACGTTCTATCCAAGAAGGAATTTGACTCCTTTATGTTGAATTAAAGTTCTATTCGTTTTAAAGGAGATATCATCTATGAACTTAAAAAATCACTTACAAGAGTTAGAGGAGAAATTGCTAACCCCTGAAGTCCGTTCATCAAAAACGGAACTGAAAAAATTACTAGCTGATGAGTTCTTTGAGTTTGGAAGTTCTGGAAGGGTGCTGTATAAGGATGAAGACTTTGAAGGTGGAATTGGTGTTATTAAAGTTAAATTGAGCAATTTCGAGATACATCCTTTATCGGATGAGATCGTGTTGGCAACATACCGAACTTTTAATGAGCAGACGAAGCAGTATGCCTTACGGAGTTCTATTTGGAAACTAAATGAGGGTAAATGGAAAATGGTTTTCCACCAGGGAACTAAAACGGGTCCATCATTGTAAGTTTTGGAATAGAAGTCTCTTTCCCTAGTAACTCAGTTAAACTTCTTGTTGAGTAAAAAGGAAAATTGTGTAATAATAAAATGGAAAAAATTTACTTGAATTTCTAAGAGGGGGACCGTGATTATGGATGATTTTACAAAGGAACTTAAAAGAATAACAAAAAAGTACCCAGTCCTGACAACTTTGCTCCTAACCCTATGGATTTGGTATGGCTCCTATCGTCTCGGCGTTAATATGGGAGAGTTCTTTGCTAATATTAAAAACTGAGCCTTGTTTCAGCAAGGCATTATGTTGAATGATCGCTTCAAAACTGATAATTGACATCTGAAAGGTGAGCGCATGGAGAATACATCATCGGTGAAAACAATCTTTGCGTCTATGCAATGGTTGTTTTTTATTTTTGCGAATACGGTTGTTGTTCCGGTTTCGATTGGAGCCGCCTTTGGACTGGATAGCGGGGAAATTGCCGCGATGCTGCGAAGTTCATTGATTTTTACAGGGGTGGCTTGCGTCCTGCAGGGAGCGTTTGGTCATCGTTTTCCATTAATGGAAGGTCATTCAGGATTGATGTGGGGACTGATCCTGAACTTGAGTTTGGCTGCGTCGTCTCTGGGGATGAGCCTTCCACAGATTGGCGGAGGCATTGCATCGGGAATTTTACTTGCCGGTACTGTTACCCTTGTGTTTGGGCTATTTCGGATTGTTTCCCATATACAAAAGATCTTCACGCCAATGGTGATGACTGTTTACTTGTTTCTCCTTACATTTCAGCTAATTCTTATATTTTTCAAAGGAATGTTAAAGGTATCTGAGGACGGAACGCTTGAGCTGCCAGTTACTTTATTTTCATTTGCGGTGGTCATTTTGGTTAGTTTAATGAAAATAAAAGGGAACGAGACTGTAGGGAATTTTTCCATCTTGATTGGTATGCTTCTGGGTTGGGTCATTTATGTCATCCTGTTTCCTTCTGAACAAGGGACGAGCAGCCAATCTTCAATGGAATTTACTTTTTTCCCGCTTGGAAAACCGAACCTGAATTATGGTATTATCGCAATCACTTTTATTGCCAGTGTCATTAATTTAAGCAATACGATCGCATCGGTCCAGGCAGCTTCCAAGCTTACTGGCGAAGACGCCTCGCAGTCCAGGTTAGATAGGTCGTATCTTTTAACAGGATCGTATTCGATTGGGGCTGCTATTTTGGGCCTTGTCCCTTATGCTCCGTTCACATCCTCAGTCGGATTTCTGGAGAGCACGCGGATTTTTGACAGGAAACCGTTCCTGATTGGCGGCGGGTTGATGGCCATACTGGGGATTATTCCCTTACTCGGTGCATTGCTGGCAACTTTGCCGATCACGGTGGGGAATGCTGTCCTATTTGTTGCCTATATTCAGCTATTTGGAACCTCCTTTAAAAGTTTAAACGGTTATATATTTGATTCTAAATCCATTTTCCGTCTCGCGGCGCCGGTATTGCTTGGACTGAGCATCATGAATCTGGATCCCGTGCTCTTTACCGTTTTCCCGGTGATTCTGCAGCCGCTTCTTTCAAATGGTTTTATCATGGGTGTTTTGTTATCCATAGTGTTGGAAACGTTTATACGATGGGATGAGAGGGAAGACCAACCGGTTAGCGGTACAACACCGAATGTATAACACTTTAATCAGAGAAGCCATGTGACGTTGAAAAACGAGAAAAGAAAACATGAGGTGTTTATTTGGGGGAGTTGTTATTCGGCAACGAGGAAATTTATATAATTGTTTATTGCTTTATTTTATTGTGGATCAATCTTGACTACCTAAAGGAATATAAAAAAATCAAAAACACTCTTAGTGATATTTCATCTGAAGAAGATCTGGAAATAAATCCAGAAAGCTTGTCTTTGGTATTCTTAGATTTATTATTTAATTTTTTCAGAAGATGGTTATTATACATCCTTGCCGTGTTAATCACCGGAAACGTATTTGTAGTGATTGTTTCAGTCCTTTTATTCTTCCTAGGGTTATACGATGTCTTATATAATTACAGTCTGGCAAAGTTAAAAAAATCAAATCTTAAGTTTTACCTGGCAGGCTTGGATACGATTTATGTTTCGATTTTTGTCTTTTATCTGTTTCTCTCATAAACAATTAACAAAAGGCATTGGCGTCCAATGCCTTTTGTTATGTCTGTTCCTTAATCGAACTCCATAGTTCCTTTTGAACGTGATTGGTATTCGGCGAATTTTAACAGTAAATAACTTAAGATTACGTAGTTTGGGTAATGGTATCCAAGAAAAAAAGGGGGGAAAATATGAATAGTCCATTAAGTGAATTACTTTTGTTAAGTGCTTTACTAGCTGCTCTTCTATCTTTTATCTTTGGGACTAAACTCGCTATGCTGTCTGGGGTTTTTATTAGCCGATGCAGTCTTGCTTCAATCAAAAAGGGAAGTGAAGGTGCGGGAAGGAGACAATAACTGAAGGGATTTTTAAAAACTCTATTGTTAGAGCAACTTAATCTGATAAAAAAAGGGCATTGCAAAGTTTGCAATGCCTTTACAGATCGTTCAACTAACTTTGAGGGGCTCATCGTTCATTGTAGGTTGATGATCTTTAGAAGTAGACTCTTTATTTAAAGCTAGTAAAAATATCATTCCAATGATGCAAAGTGTACCTAGCCATTGAAAGAGCCCAAAGGGTTCTTTCAACCAAAAGACTGTGGTGAGTACGGCGGCTAGTGGCTCCATGCTGCCTAGGAGGCTTGATTCTTTAGGCTGGAGGCTTTGCAGGCTTTCGATATAGAACCAAAACGCAATCATTGTTCCGAATATGATGACGAATATTAAATAAAGATAGGCTTCAAGATTTAGTGTTTCAAAGTCCATTTGCCAGGGTGGTTGAATGAAACTTAATGCAATACCACCGATGATCATGGCCCATCCGACGATCACAAGTGAATCGTATTGTTTCAGTAACGGAACGGCATAAAGGGTATAAAATGCTAAAGCTATGCCAGATAATACACCCCAAATAATAGCAGGTGCCGGCACTGACAATTGAGAAAATGAACCGTTCGTCAATAAGAAAAAACTCCCCACAAGCGCCAGGGAGACAGTCAGCACGTCTCGTCGTGTCAGGACCGTCTGTTTCCGGAAAAGTAAGTATACAATGATCATAACCGGCGCCAGATATTGTAAGAGTGTCGCTACAGCAGCATTTCCATGTTGAATGGAGGCCATATAGGTATATTGCACTCCCAGCATACCGAGTAACCCGAAAATCATTAAATGGGTTGCTGTCTTACGATTTTTCCAAACACCAAATATTTGGGAACGGTCTGCTCTGAAAAAATGAACTGCAAGAAGTAAAATACCTGCTATAAGTAATCTGGTCGTAACCAACCAATCTACATCGATCTGATATTCGTGAAAAAGCTTTTTTGCCACTGTTCCGCCGATTCCCCAAAATACCGCTCCTGTTATAACAAGAAAGATTCCCTTTCGTCTATTCATGTTTGATTTTCCACCTTTAATTATAAGAATAGTATATGATATTTTATATGATAAGTAGAAAAGGTCAGGAATAATACCTGAATCGAATGAAAAAGTATAAGAATATTGAGGTGGTAATATGCAGGTGAAAAATTTTATGGTGGATCAAAGTTTAAAAGAATTAACCGAGCATCGTACAGTTGAGCTGCCTATTGCTTGTTACGAAACAATCATTAACCAGAATATCAATGGGTATATACCACTTCATTGGCATGACGAATTTCAATTCGTACACGTTGTTAAAGGGGAAGCCGTTTTTCAAGTGAATGAAGTGAATATAAACGTAAAAGAAGGCGAGGGTCTTTTTATCAATAGTGGCCGGCTGCACATGACTAAAGATCTGAATGAGTCAGGCTGTGTCTATATTTGTTTAAATGTTACCCCTTCTTTTATGTTATCGCAGGAACTTTACACCACCTATGTGAACCCTTATATTCAAGCAACTAATCTACCATACTTTCTTCTGGACCCAAAGGAGGTCTGGGCGAAAAATATTTTGGAGGCTATTGTAAAAATCAATCAATTGATACAGGAAAAGTCACCATATTATGGGATCGACATCAGCAGCCAGCTAATGTTCATTTGGAAAAACCTAATTAAAAATGGTTTTTCATTAAAGTACGAAGAAACGGAAATCATCAAGGGCCAACGAATGAAGCAAATGCTAAATTGGATCCACGAACATTATCATGAAAAAATCTTATTAGAGGATATCGCACGAGCTGGTCAAATAAGCCGTTCTGAGTGTTGTCGATATTTTCAACGGGTTTTAAAGAAGTCACCTTTAAATTATGTGACCGATTATCGGATTCAAAAAAGCTTAATTTTATTGCAACAACCAGAATCCAACGTCACAGATGTTGCGTACCAAGTAGGATTTAACAGCACAAGTTATTTCATTGATAAATTCCGCAAATCGATGAACATGACCCCTTTGGCGTACAAAAAGCAGAAAGCCTCCAATTCATTTTTACAATAATAAAATCAGTAGTTATCATTTTTTTACGCCTCTATTTATTATTTTGAAGGGCTTTTCTGAAAATAAAAGAATTAAATAACATACTAGAATGTTAATAAAATGTTACATGCACGGAGAAACCGTTTGGCTGGTAGAGGCATATTTTCCGATCGTTAAATATATTTTAAGGAAAAAAAGGGGAAGTTTCATGTTAAATCGAGTCATACAGCATTTTGGATTGCAGATACAAGAATTAAACGAAGTTGAAGATTCGCATAGTTCAACAGTCTATAGAAGTAAATTGTCAAATGGAACAAATGTATTCTTGAAAATCCCTTATACAAAACTGAAATTTCAGCGTGAGTTAGAAGCCTATGAAATTTTAAAAGGACGTGTCTCCATTCCTGAAATGTTGGATTATTGGCATGGAGATGAAGAGTGCTCCGGTGCATTCTTATTATCTGAATTAAATGGGAAACCATTAACACGGGATGCTTCGCCTGAAGTGGCGTTTCAAGTCGGAGTTCTTCAGGCTGAGATGCACGCCATTCGGCCGCCTGCTGGAAAAAAGTTAACTGGCATACAAAATGAGTTTGCGAACTGGTCTGATTTTGTACAGCAGCAATTTTACAGTTTTGCTGAGGACGTTAAGGGTATTTTGGATCCGATATTATATGGTCAAGCCATTGATAGATTTGAGAAAATGAAGCAACAGCTGCCATCCCCGGATGGACCGAGTTTTGTACATATGGATTTTCGTCCAGCCAATATTATCGTTAATGGTAATACGGTCTCAGGAATGATTGATTTTGAAAGCGTACGGTATGGCTCGACTGAAGTTGATTTTACCAAACTATATAGAGATTTTTTACAATTTGATTCAACATTTTATAATGCTTTTCGAGAAGGTTATAACAGCATCAGACCATTAATTGATATGGAAATAGTCCTGCCTTTTTACCAATTCACCGATGCGTTCAACAGTATTGGCTGGTGTAAACGGAGGGGAATTGAAAAAAATACTGTGTTTCTTGAGGAAAATTTAGCAAGGTTAAAAAGCTTTTTACAATAAATCTGATAGCTCATTTTTTGCAAAATGTGAAAGGTGATTTCTCTTAAGAAGGCGGTAAATAAGTGTCGGAAAAAATAAGATTAATCGGCGGGTTTCATAATGAGGTGTATTATCTTAAGGATGAAAACAAAATCCTGAGAATATCGGAAGTTAATAAAACTGAACAGAGTATCCTTCAAGAACTTGAATGGATGGAGTTTTTGCAAAAAAACGGTATACGTATACCTTTGCCTGAAAAGAAATTAAGAAACTACAATGGCCGAATAACTACTTTCTTTGAATATATTGAAGGAAATCCCGTAGAGGTTAAAAATCAGGGGTTCTGGAATAGCAAGACGTTTGAAAAGTTGGGCAGGATACTCGGAAAGATGCATGCTTTATCAAAGAACTTTGAAGTGGCCGAGATACACCGTCCAGTTTGGACAAAAGACAAACCGGATGTTTTTTCTATAAAAAGTAATTTGGATCCTGGTTTGAAGAGGATTTATGATGATTTAATGGGGAAGCTGCTGTTTGATCCTGTTGCTGTGGATACCTACGGACTCATTCATAATGATTTCCATCAGGGCAACCTAATTGTCACCAATCAAGGGGATATCGTTGTTATCGATTTTGATGAATGTTCGTATAACTGGTTCGCCCAGGATGTAGCTGTATTCTTTTACCATGCATACTGGCAGCAGCAGTCCTTCAATGGGATGACAGATGATTTTTGCCAGGAGTTTTTGCATAGTTTCTTTGCTGGTTATCAGGCTGAAAACTTACTACATGAGATCACTATCAAGCAAATCCCAATTTTTCTTAAGCTAAGGGAAATTTACTTATACCAGCTATTTTTACAGAAGTGGGACTTGGACCAGCTAGAAGAATGGCAAAAATTTACCCTGGATAATCTGAAAAATGTAATAAAGAATCAGATGCCATATGCTGGTATCTTGGATTTTTCTGTTTATCTATAGATAATGTTGTGACGTGCAAATTTAAGGGTAGTGGAATATAAAAATGATTTGCTTTATATGAAACGAATGGAGATTCATGAATCAATAAGGAAACGTTTGTTAAACTTATTATGAGGGATTTAATCTTAAGCGAAAGAGGGATTTGATGAGACTATCTGGGAATACAATACTTATTACCGGCGGGGCCGCAGGGATCGGCTTTGCGTTTGCCGAGAGGTTCATAAAAGCAGGCAATAAAGTGATCATATGCGGCAGACGAGAGTCGAAGCTCCAGGAAGCCAAGGAGAAATATCCTGAACTGATCACACGTGTTTGTGATGTCACTAAAGAAACGGATCGAATTGCATTATTCGACTGGGTGACGAGCGAACACCCAGATGTGAATGTCCTTGTAAACAACGCAGGCATTCAGCAGCGCTACAATGTTCTTAAAACGAACGCAAAGGAAGATTGGAATTATTACAGTCAAGAAATTGCTTCCAACATAGAGGCCCCCTTTCATTTTTGCATGCTGTTTGGGCCACACTTTGCAATTAAAGATTATAGTGCGATCCTAAATGTATCATCTGGTTTAGCTTTTACACCAATGGCGATTGCGCCGATTTACTCGGCTACGAAAGCAGCTGTCCATTCATTTACGGTAAGCTTACGGCATCAGCTTGAAGATACATCCATTGAGGTCATCGAAGTTGCACCTCCGGCAGTTAATACC
Source organism: Chryseobacterium sp. ISL-80 (assembly GCA_018613055.1). Taxonomy (GTDB): domain Bacteria; phylum Bacillota; class Bacilli; order Bacillales; family Cytobacillaceae; genus Mesobacillus. The sequence goes on from JAGGQZ010000009.1 coordinate 140,701, forward strand.
GATTTAGGCGGAGCAGGTCTACATAGCTTTGCCACTCCTGTAGATGAATTTGCCGGCGCAATTTTTAAAGGCCTTGAAGCAGGCGAAACTGAAATTGGTTATGCACGTTCTGAAAGTGCGAGAAAAATGTCACGAGATGAAATTGATGAGTCGGTAAGGACCATGTACGAAAATATGAAAAATACCATTCTATAATTTACAAAAAAGGTATGTTAGAGACGAGGCAAAAGGTCGCCAATAGATGGCGATCTTTTTTTCTGATCAGCAAATCTGAAGCAGGATTATTTTAAAAAATAAAGAATAAAAAGTAAGGATTGGCTAATGGGGATAGGAGAGAAGTTTCATGACAAGAAAAGGGGTTAGTGAAAAACATGACAATAGATATTATAAAGTGCACTATTGAAGATTTGCAAACACTTCAAGAAATTAGTTATCAAACATTTAATGAGACATTCAAAGATCAGAATTCACCCGAAAATATGACTGCCTATCTCGACAAGGCATTTAATTTAAATCAATTGGAAAATGAATTAAACAATGCTTCTTCGCAATTCTTTTTTGTTTATGTTAATGATGCAGTCGCTGGTTACTTAAAGGTCAATTCAGACGATGCACAGTCTGAAGAAATGGGTGGCGAATCGCTTGAAATAGAAAGAATTTATGTGAAGAATGAATTTAAAAAACAAGGTCTCGGAAAGTATCTGCTAAATAAAGCGGTTGAAATTGCGTTTGACACGGATAAGGAGAAAATCTGGCTCGGAGTATGGGAAAAGAATGAAAATGCTATCGCGTTCTATCGTAAAATGGGTTTTGTCCAAAGCGGTGCCCACTCTTTTTATATGGGCGATGAAGAGCAAATAGATTTGATCATGATTAAGACGCTGGATTAACTTTTATCAGGGAGCAGTATGTAATGAAAGATAAATTGATTGAAAACATTCAAAAGGAGTGTCCTGGGCTTTTCATTGAAGATTATTATTTAAATGAAATGGGCCAGAATAATGACGTCCTAGTTGTTAACGATTCGCTGGTGTTTAGATTTCCGAAATTTAAAAGCGGGATAATACAATTAAAACGAGAAGCGGAAATTTTAAAGTATATTAGCTCAACCGTTTCAGTATCAATTCCTAACCCTATTTACGATTCCCTTCATGAGCCAGAACCAGGGAAGGTCTTCACTGGGTATAAAAAAATTGAAGGTGAGCCGTTGTGGAGGAAAAGTCTATTAGAAATCAAGGATAAAGCGAAGGTTAGAGGCCTGGCCGCGCAACTGGTTGCTTTTCTAGCAGAAATCCATTCGATTCCCGGGGAAAAAGCAAGTCAGGAACTGAATCTTGAGGTTAACCATCCACAGGAGGAAATGTTCGAACTTTACGAGAAGATCCAACAAAAACTATTCCCTTTTATGAATGGTGATGCACGAGAGAAAGTATCAGAGTCGTTTATGGTTTTTCTAAAAGGAGAGGCACTTTCAAATGTAAAGGTAACACTCATACACGGTGACTTCGGAGCGTCCAACATCTTATGGAATTCAGATAGCGGTGAACTATCAGGAATCATCGATTTTGGCGGTTCTGGTGTGGGAGATCCGGCGTATGACTTTGCAGGCATACTTGCAAGCTATGGAGAAGAGATTTTTAATATGTGCATTGATCTATACCCAGGCGGTAAAAAAATAGCTGATCGCGTAAAATTTTATAAAAGTACATTCGCGTTGCAAGAAGCGCTGCATGGAGTCGAGAATAATGACGCGCAGGCTTTTGAAAACGGGATAAAGGGTTATAGATAGGTGGTTTTTAGACGCGAATTGTCTGAAGGAGAGCTAAGTTCGGTCAAAATAGAAGCTGAAGGCGCACAAATTGTCTGAAGTGGGACCATGTTCAGACAAACCGAAGCCAAAGCTGCTCAAAATGTCCGAAGCAGAGCCATGTTCGGACAAAATAGAAGCTGAAGGCGCACAAATTGTCTGAAGTGGGACCATGTTCAGATAAACCCGAACCCAAAGCTGCTCAAAATGTTCGAAGCAGGGCCAGGTTCGGACAAAACAAAAGCTGAAGGCGCACAAATTGTCTGAAGTGGGACCATGTTCAGACAAAAGAGAAGCCGCGGCTGCTCAAATTGTCCAAAGTAGCTCCAGGTTCAGACAAAACAGAAGCCGCAGAAGCTCAAATTGTCCGAAGTAGCTCCAGGTTCGGACAAAACAAAAGCCGCGGCTGCTTAAATTGTCCGAAGTAGCTCCAGGTTCAGACAAAACAGAAGCCGCAGAAGCACAAATTGTCCGAAGTAGCACCAGGTTCAGACAAAACAAAAGCCGCGGCTGCTCAAATTGTCCAAAGTAGCTCCAGGTTCGGACAAAACAAAAGCCCCATCCGCTCAAATTGTCCGAAGTAGCATCAGGTTCAGACAAAACAGAAGCCGAAATTGTTCAAACTGTCTGAAGTAGTTCCAGGTTCGGACAAAACAGAAGCCGAAACTGTTCAAGTTTTTCCGAAGTAGCTCCAGGTTCGGATAAAACAGAAACCGCATCCGCTCAAATTGTCCGAAGCAGAGCTATGTTCAGACAAAACTACAGCCGAATCCACTCACTTTCTCCGACCACCAAATTGTTCAGCCCTAAACTAAGGGTTGGTAGACTTTCCATATCCAAATAAAAACAATTTACATTATATAAATAATCCACTATAATTAGCTTCAGTAATCCCGACTAAACTTATAAGAAAAGGAAGTGTTTAGTTTGGCTCAAATAAATCTAAACAACAATGAAGCTAAACAATCTATAAATTTAAAGCTATCACAAACTACAGTAGTAACAAAGCTGAATCCAGTTCAGAAGCCGTTTGTGATGCTTGGTGTTTTGGCTTCTGTCATTATGCTCATCGCAATTTTAGCGGTGGCAAATGGGACGCAGGGTGTGTTGTTCATTATTGGTCTTGCGCTAGGTGCAACTCTTCTTCACGCCCGCTTTGGTTTTACATCGGCTTTCAGGAGGTTTGCATCTGTAGGGAATGGTCAGGGACTACAGGCACATATGCTCATGCTTGCCGTGGCATCCACGCTGTTTGCAATTATTTTAAGCACAGGTTTTAGTTTTACAGGCATTGAACCTAAGGGGTATGTCTCACCTGTGGGAGTAAGTGTTCTCGTTGGGGCATTCATGTTCGGTATAGGAATGCAGCTCGGTAATGGCTGTGCTTCAGGAACCCTTTATTCGCTTGGAGGAGGATCTTCTTCCATGATTCTTACTCTCTTATCATTTGTAGCAGGATCCACTCTTGGTGCGTACCATTTTTCATTCTGGATGGAAGATACGCCTGCACTTCCTCCAATTTCGCTAGCGACCTCTACTGGTCTGGGGTACGGCGGTGCACTGGCAGTCCAGCTTGTTCTATTTGCATTTATTTACTGGATTACACTGCAAATTGCTAAAAGAAGAAAAGCACCGGTGATGAAGGCTCTTCCAACCACTACTGGCTGGAAAAAGTTATTGCGCGGTTCATGGCCGCTTTTTGCTGCCGCTATTGTCTTGGCAGTTTTGAATGCTCTTACGCTCACAGTCCGGGGAACACCATGGGGAATCACTTCAGCTTTTGCTTTATGGGGTGGAAAAACTCTGATGGCCATGGGAATTGATGTCACGTCTTGGGGATATTTCGCGACAGATGCTAATATTGCTGCGCTTAACAATACAGTTCTTGCTGATTCCACGAGTGTCATGAACTTCGGAATCATTCTTGGCGCATTTATTTCAGCAGCTTCCCAGGGTAATTTTAAGCCTGGTAAAATAAAGCTAGGTGTTGCAGGAGCTTCCATTATTGGCGGTCTTTTGATGGGCTATGGAGCGAGATTGGCCTTTGGATGCAACATCGGTGCCTACTTCGGCGGAATTGCCAGCTTCAGTTTGCATGGCTGGGTATGGGCGATCATGGCTATGCTTGGAACGATGGTAGCTTTATTCATTCGCCCGCTATTCGGTTTGAAAAATCCAAAACCTAACGATTCGGTTTGCTAGTTTAGATGAATAAAGATTCCTTAAAGGCTCGGAGTATGATTCCGAGTCTTTTTTTGCACCCAAGCACCAGTTGAGGGTTTATACATATAAACGGATTGTTTGGAAACTCTATATTCGAATTAACAATTAGGAGGGAAAAACATGAAGTTTTTTCAAGGGTTAACAATCTTATTAGTCATTGCTTTAAGTTCTGGGTGTGCGATGAATAATGGAGCTAGAGAAGATGTCAGGGATGACAATAATACCAGGATACAAAATTACGATCAGACTGACAGAGGTGCGAGAATTCTTGATGATAATCTCAATGGCAATAATAATGATGTGCAAATGCGAGTTCACGATGATGTTAAAAACAAAATCGAGGATTTAAAGGAAGTTAGAAGAGCGCATGTTATTGTTACAGATAATAATGCATATGTAGCAGTTGTATTAAATAATGACGAAACTGGCAATATCAGAAAAGATCTCGAAAATAAAATTTCTGACAAAGTAAAATCCACCGATAAAAGTATCGATAATGTTTATGTTTCAAGTAACCCTGATTTTGTTGACCGTATGAGTGATTATGGCAATCAAATTCAAAATGGAAAACCGGTACTTGGCGTGTATGATCAATTCAAGGAAATGGTTCAACGAGTATTCCCGTCAGCTAGATAACTGTTTTTGAATGCGTTAATCTGAAAAGGATTAACGCTTTTTTGTGCATATCACTGGTCGTATAGTATAAGTTACAAACCAATCATCCAGCATTTTAGATCCGATGAAGCAGGTAATCTGAGGGTTTTGCAGAATAAATATAAATATATGCAGAAACAACCGTAGAAAAAGAGGAGGGAGAGATTTGCTGCAGAGAATTGGGAATGCGCCTTACTTTTTATTGGTCATCGCTGCTTTGTTCTGGGGCGGCAATGCGGTGGCCGGCAAGTTTCTCGCAGGTTCGCTTCCGCCTGTGACCATATCGTTCACTCGTTTGGCGATTGGGGTGCTGATTATGTCACCGGTGATCATCAGACTGTTTAAGCATGAAAGAGCTGCCTTCCGCGAGAACTTCAAGCTGCTTTTGTTCCTGGCGGTGACAGGTGTGATTGGCTTTAATTTGCTAATCTACTGGGCTGTCAATTATACAACTGCCATCAACGCGACGTTATTGAACAGCACGAGCCCTTTGTTCATTTTCCTTCTGTCAGCGTTGTTGTTCGGGGAGAAGATGGAGCTGAGGTACTGGGTGTCGATGGCGATTTCGATGCTTGGGGTCCTTGTTGTCATTACGCATGGTTCCTTTGAAAGGATGCTGTCCTTGCACTTTAATATTGGTGACCTGATTATGGTTCTGGCTGTAATCTTGTGGGCATTGTATTCGATTTATATTAAAAAGATTTCAGGAAAAATGCCTTCATTGGCGATTTTCGGATTTACACTGGCGATTGCTTTTTTGTTAATGATTCCTGCGGTGGCAATCGAACTGTTCATGGTCCCTGTGGGCAAGGTGGGACTTGAGGAATGGAGTGCGCTATTTTACATAGGAATATTCCCATCCATTTGTTCTTTTTTATTATGGAATCGCGGGGTTGTGCTAATTGGGCCGCCCAGGGCCTCGATATCATTGAATTTAATTCCGGTGTTTGGCACCGTGTTCGCATTCTTTGTTCTCGGTGAGGTGATATCTTTGCCGCAAATCCTTGGTGGTTGCCTTGTTTTTGCAGGGGTGTTCATCACTTCTTTTACCAAAAAGAAAACTGTACAATTAGCAGAGGAAGCATAGAAGGGGGTTTAGAAGATGTACGAAGAAGGGTTTGTGGAGGTTACCGGCGGAAGAGTCTGGTATGAAATTTACAATAAGGATGCCACGGGTACACCGGTTGTGATATTACACGGAGGACCAGGATCCTCGACTTATTCATTAAAAGGATTGAAGGCGCTTGGCAAGGATCGTCCAGTGGTGATGTACGATCAGCTTGGGTGTGGAAAGTCGGATCGGCCGGATGATCTTTCTCTATGGAAAATCAATCGGTTCGTTGAGGAATTGGGACAGATTCGCGAAGCATTGAAGCTTGACGAAGTACATATTCTTGGTCACTCCTGGGGAACGACGTTGGCAGCGGCATATGTGCTGACGAAACCCGTTGGCGTGAAGAGCGTGATTTTTTCAAGCCCGTGCTTGAGTGCTCCTATGTGGGAAGCGGACCAGAAGCGGAATATCGCCAAGCTGCCGGCCGAGGTTCAGGAGACGATATTGCGCTGTGAAGAAAGCGGCGAGACGGATTCCGAGGAATTCAGTGCCGCGATCAAGGTGTTCAATAAGGAATTTGTATACCGCGGTGAACCAGATTTGGAGTGGATTAAGGCTGGAGCTGGAATGAGGAATCCTGTTGTGTATGAAACGATGTGGGGACCTTCCGAATTCACGGTAAAAGGGAATCTTAAAACCTTCGATTGTACCCAGCAATTGGGTGAAATTGAGTGTTCCACACTTTATACATGCGGCTTTTTTGATGAGGCAACTCCAGAATCGACACAGTATTACGCCCAAATGACACCAGGTTCAGAATTCCATTTCTTTGAAAAAAGTGCCCATATGCCTTACATAGAGGAATCTGAAGAGTATTTGCGGGTAATTAGTGAGTTCCTTGAAAAAGTCGATCGCCAGGTGTGACTTTTGCTATACTCCCTCACGAATCCTTTGTGCTATGGTAATAGTGTTAATCAAGCATAAAGGAGTTTTTTTACATGAGCTGTGGATGTTCTCGATTGGAAGATGGCAAAGCAATTGTCGACCATGTGAAAAGCAAAGGAAAAGAAAAAATCAAGCCGCGCGTCGCACACCGAATTGCCTGCGAATGTGGCGAAATTTTCACGTTGGAAACGGTCATCACTAATTGCCCGAGGTGTGGCATGACATATGGCGTTACCCCATGCAGTTCCGGGGATATCAATAAAGTGAAGGCTGCTGGAATTCAATATGCTTAATAGTAAATCTCTCGAGAAATCGAGGGATTTTTTATGTCCGTTCAGATAGTACATCATCGTTTTCATTTTTTGCGAAATTGTTGAATTTATGATCCAATATAAGAATTCCCTTTATGCTTCCTTTAACCAACAAAAAAGTAAAGGAAAGAACCATAAAGGTAATATAGCTATTCCACCCTTTACGATATTCAACTAAACCAGTGTTCTTTTCAAGCCAATGCTCCAAAATCGTCATTGGTCCACTAAATAGCGGTACGCTTAATATAGACTTTAAGGTATTCATTTTGTTAGTGAATTGATTATACATCACACATGTTAAAGGAAACAGGACGTATAAAAAAACAATGTTGGAATCGAAAAATTTAGGGTAATAGCGATGTGGATATTTAACATATTTCCTTTTTATAACGGGACCGTCAAAAATGGTAGAGACCAAGGTCTTGATAAAATAAATAAGAACCCAATCCTTAAATTTATATTTTTTTCTCGACAAAAAGAAGATGCTTCCGAAAATGCCGAATAAGGTCAAGATATTTAATATGGTTCTGTCTTTCATGTGTCCGCCGCCTCCTGACCTATAAACTGCCCTGTTCATAAAAAAATATGTGGATAAAAACATTCCAAAACACGAGAATTGAATAACGTGTAGAAGTTTCAGGGCAATTTGTGAAAAATGTCGATTACTGTCTTGAATTAATGTCTTAACTGTTCCCAATTTCCGGATAAGCCTATCAAAAAAGAATTAATATGATAAAATCAGATGAGAATAAAATCAGGGAGCATAAAATGAATTCTAATACATATTTTTATCAATTTTTAGAGCCGCTTTCAAAGGAACTGGCATTGCTGGCCAAGGAACTGGAAAATAGTATTTTTTCTAGTCCAAGAACGATGCTGACACATTCACGGGTATTTATTGAAAATATTTTGCAGCAGGTGACTAAACAAGAGGGAATTTCTGAGGATGCCCGGACTGGTTTGAAAGAGAGGCTGGATTTGCTCAATGATCAGGGATATTTGATTCCTGAGATTCGAGATGCGCTGCACTTGGTTCGGAGACTGGGAAACCAGGCAGCGCATGACGCGCGGATGTTCCGCTATTCTGAAGCACTTTTATCATGGGAATCTTTGTACAGCATCGTCAAATGGTATGTCGAGGTGTACGGTCCCGTTGAAGTGGCGGTGCCTGAATATCAGGATCCTTCGCCCCAGGCAGAGAAGGTGTTCGATATGACAGAGCTTGAGATCAGGTTGAAGGGGTTAGAGGAGTTGTTGAAGAATCCACCCGTACAACTTGGTGAGACTCAGGCCATGGAAGAAGTGGCCGCGGCAGTTGCTGAGCCGATCGCAATTGAAGTTCAGGAGACACCGGGTTTTACACCAATCAGGACAATCACATACAAAGGAAAATCCCTTGAAATTCCTTATTTTCTGCGGGATGCATTCTTGTTGCCGCAGCGTTTTGATAAGTCTGAAACCTTTTTAATACGACTCGGTGCCGAGCAAGAGGCTCGAATCATGAGTGAGCTGCCAAGCAATCTTGAAGGTTTGCATAAAAATGTGAAACGTTACAGTGATAAAAACGATGAGCAGTTTTTCGAAGAGCTTGGAATTTTTATCGAAGAGGAGAAAGTACGAAGGAATTTGATACTGAAGCGCCAGGGTGAACTGTTTTTCTTTTACAAAGCGAATCACCTTGTCGTGACAGATGAGTTGAAAAAGGTTCAATTGACTGCTGAGGAATTCACGGGGATTCCCAGTTTGTTGAGGCAGTTGAATGAAGACCAGATTTACACCGTTGGTCAGCTGCCAATGGAGCTAGTCATTTTGGCTAAGTATGACAATGTCGGCGTTGGCACGGTTGAAAAACTGTATGAGCAGTTGAAGGCCAAAGTGGCTGAAAAATCAGGTCAACATGAGGGCGATTTTTCAACAGAGCGGAAAAGCTACAAAAAGTGGGATATGTTGTTTGTGAATGTAAAGCTTGGCGGCAGGGAGTCCACGATTGAGGGAAGCAGTGTGCCGGCAATTTTGAAGGAAGCATTGAAGTGGATGGAGGATAACCATCTTCCTCTGTATGATCTGGTTAGAGAGGGAATCATTCTCGGTTCAACCGATAACGGCAAACGTTATGCTATAGCCTTGCAGCCGATTCATCCGGACCAACGGCCATTCACACAGCTGCATACCTTTGAATCAAATATAACTGGAAACGTCTATTATTTGGAGACGAAAATCAATCCAAAATCTGGGCTTGAAACACTTGGGAAAATCCTTACACGGCTAGGTGCTGAGGTGGAGATTCCATTATTGAGTGGAGAATAGAAAGAGAAAATGCCGTGGCTTGGTGTATACCACGGCATTTTTGTGACTCGTTTACTTCCTCTTTTGCGCTTTCATCTTGTTCATTTCAAGTTCCGCAGCATATTCCTCCTGCGATTTCCCTTGCTTGAAACTCTCAGACTGGATTTTCTTGAACTTGTTATCGTTTTGGTTAGGCATGCCAACACCTCCTTTTAACATCAGTATTTTGTTCTAATGATGGAGGATTATTCTGTAATAAGGTCTCTGTCATATTTTCATGAACTCCGTTAAAACAACAAGTTAAATTTCTTATAATTCAATATAAACTTGCTATTCGGGAAATATTGAAAGCGCTTTACTTGTGAAACTATTCACAAGTATAATGATAGTGTAGATAAAACATAACTCATTTTCCGGGAGGAATTACAATGTTAGCTGACCTTATTTATGAATTCAAAAGCTGGTGGATTGGAGAATTGCCAAAGGTCGGACATGAGGAATTTAACAAAATTGAATCAAAGCATACTAGAGTTCATCACGATGAAGACATTTATGAAATTATTCGTGTGCATTAGATCGATCAATGGGAGCCTTCTTTTAAAAGGAGGCTCCTTATTTGTTTTTGCAGAAATAAAAGAGGCAACAGTTATTATGCGAAGTGTATACTACCAGTAACTTCATTATACTAAGCCCAATGATGATGAAATTATCATTAACAGTTTTAATTATTCAGGTAAGTAAAAATAGGGGCTTCATCATATTTTAACAACCCACGAAGCAGTGGGTTCTTCATCTAGAATTATAACTCGCTTTTCTTACTCCTCTTTTCGACTCTTTCTAGAATAGAAATCCCGATCACACCGACCCACACGAATACCAAAAACCAAAGAAAGTATTGGTCGATGAAACTTTTTCCTATCTTAAAAAAAGATAAAGTAATGGCTATGATTCCGATTGCACGTAAAATATTGAATATTCTTCTTAAATTTCGTTTCATATGATAATCTCCCCGAATCACTATTTCCATTATTATACATTATTTTCTTCTAATGGGTAAGTTTTTTCTATGTGAAATACTAATTTTGCAACCATTTTCGTTAGGAAAACTTTTTGCCTCAAGTTTAAGTCTTTACATAGGTCATTTTTTGATGTTACTATTCAACTAGTTAGTTGAATAGTTGAGTGTGGAGCGATATTAATGGAGCAAAGAGATTTCAAGGATTTTGTATATGGAGAATTTGCGCGGATTGGGAAAGCCATCTCCAGTCCAAAGCGAATCGAACTTTTGGATTTGTTGACACAAGGACCTAAGACGGTAGAAGCTTTGGCCACAAATACTAGCATGAGCATTGCAAATACCTCCAAGCATCTTCAGACCTTACTTGAGGCGAAGCTCGTCACTTTCTCGAAGGACAAAAACTATGTGATTTATCAGTTGGCGAGTCAACAGGTGTTAATGTTTGTACTGGCATTAAAGGGGACAGCAGAAGACCGCATTTCGGATATTAATATTCTGAGGGAAAGTCACATACTTCGAGATCAATCATTAAGTACGATTTCGTTTGAGGAGCTGGAAGAAAAATTAAATAGCGGCACTGTTACTTTATTGGATGTCAGGCCAGCTGACGAATTTAAGCATGGTCACTTGCCGCATGCCTTGTCAGTACCTATTTCTGAATTAGAGAGCCATCTTGACTCTCTGTCAAAGGATAAAGAAATTGTAGCATACTGCCGCGGACCCTATTGTGTCTATGCGACAGAAGCAGTGGAACGTTTAAAGGCCAGAGGATTCCGGGCAACTTTACTCGAAGCAGGTGTAAGTGAGTGGAAACAAATTCAACATTAGTGAGCAGGAACCGAGTTCTTCTGCCTTATAGGAGGTTAAATGAATGCAACCTAAAATAGGAATCAGGGAAAATAGGGTGCAATTTGTCCTGCTGGTCTTGACAAACCTTTTTGTCGGTTCGATGGTTGGGATTGAGCGCACGGTTCTTCCATTGTTAGGGGAGGAACAGTTCGGGTTGGCTTCTGCCAGCGCGGCACTCTCCTTTATTATCAGCTTTGGATTTTCCAAAGCGATCGTGAATTATTTTGCAGGCCAGATCGCTGACCGGCTTGGCAGAAAGAAAGTGTTGCTTTTAGGGTGGTCCATTGGTCTGTTTGTTCCGATTTTAATTATTTTTGCGCACGCCTGGTGGATGATCATAATGGCCAATATTCTCCTTGGCATTAATCAGGGCTTGGCATGGTCAATGACAGTAAATATGAAAATTGACATCTCAAAAGCTAACCAGCGCGGGACAGCTGTCGGAATGAATGAATTTGCCGGCTATTCTGGTGTAGCGATTATGGCGGCTGTTTCCGGATATATAGCCTCGTCCTATTCATTGAGACCGGAACCATTTTATATTGGAATCTTCATTGTCATTATCGGAATGTTGCTTTCCTTGATTGTGAGGGATACAAGTGAACATTTAAAGCTTCAGATTAAGAACAGTGGTGCTGGTGGTTTAGGGTCAGGTCGTTCAGCAAAAGAAGTTTTTGCACTCACTACCTGGGGGAACAAAAATCTTTCCACCATCAGCTTTGCTGGTCTCTCGACGAATCTAAAGGATGGCATGGCATGGGGCCTTTTCCCGATCTATTTTACTGCTGCTGGTTTATCGGTAGGGCAGATTGGAACGATTGTTGCAGTCTATCCAGCTGCATGGGGTATATTTCAACTTTTTACCGGAACATTAAGCGACAAGGTTGGAAGAAAAGTACTGATTACTTATGGCATGTGGACTCAAGCCGCAGCACTATGGTTGATTCTTGCTGCAAATCAATTTGGTTTATGGATCATCGGCGCACTTCTGCTGGGACTCGGTACTGCCATGGTATACCCAACACTGCAGGCGGCCATCAGTGATGTCGCCGAGCCGGATTGGCGCGCTTCTTCGATGGGAGTTTATCGCTTTTGGAGAGACAGCGGCTATGCATTCGGTGCATTAATGGCTGGAATCATTGCGGATTTGCTGGGTGTCAATTGGGCAATCGGATTGGTTGCTCTGCTGCCATTCACTGCAGGCCTGCTGGCAATAGTACGATTAAAAGAAACGATGAAAAAAGCGGCATAATTAGGTGAAGGAGTGACATGGAACAGGTGCAATATTTCTTAAATAACTGGGAATTATCGCAGTGAATTTCCAATTCGCAATAAAAAAGAAAAAGTCGCTATAAAAAGAAAAAAGTCGCTATAAAATCATAATTCTCGCTATATAAATGATTTTTTCGCTATATAAATATTTGTGGGCATTATTTTTATTTATAACCGGCGTTGAAAAAGCTTGCCAGGACATAAAAACCATCCCTTTTCCTTAATTATTTCTCGGGAAAGCGCAGGATTTGACTTTATTTTCGCTGTTTGTCGAGTTTTGGGCTATTTTAGGATTAGTAAATATACGTATCTACCTCCAGCTGATCACCGCTGGAGGTTTTTCTTTACAACATCAGCGAGAAGATTTTGCTTATTTCTGTCGATAGAAAAAATGAGTATTTTCCTAGACAGAAGTTAAATTTTTTGTTTAAGTTTTCAGTATAGATAGAAATTTCTAAAAGAATAGGGGTTGAGGAATTGATTCAGTTTAAGAAGCCAGATGTTGAGAATTTTTATCGTACGTTTAATGTTCAAGCTTTTACAGTAAGCCCTGATGAAAAACAATTGGTGTTCAGTACAAATTTAACAGGCAAGTATAATCTATGGGCAATGGATTTGCCGAACCAGTACCCGTATCCGCTGACGTTCATTGATCAAACTTGCCAGGCATTGCGCTATTCGAATGAAGGCGAGTTTTTGGTTGTTGGTTTTGACCAGGATGGCGATGAAAACGGGCAGCTTTATGCGCTTCCACCTGCAGGGGGCGAAATGGTGCCACTCCGTACGGCTGAAGGCCACCGCCATATGCTTCCGTTTTTATCAAAGGATGACCAGCGTCTCTACTATACTTCAACAAAAGGCAACCAGACCTACCTGAACATTTACCGTTATGATATTGAAAATGATGTGGAAGACATTGTGGTTGAGGGTGAAGGTGCTGCGTGTTTCTTAGTGGCTGTTGACGAAGACGAGAACCATTTTGCCTATATCAAGCAATATGCAAATACATACGCGCCGGGCTTTATTTTTCAGAATGGGCAATCGTATTCCCTGACTCCGGAAACGGATGAGCAATTTACTGTGGGTGAGGGAGTATTCGTTGGGAACGAGTACTATTTTGTCACAACTTTTGGTGAGGATTTTGATTATCTGGCAAAGTTCAATCTAGAGAGCCATGAATTTTCAAAGGTCCTTTCTATTGAAAAAGAAGAATTTGGTGCGATTCGATATGATGAGAGTTCCAATAGCCTTTATTTTGTTACATCAAAGGGTGTGGAAGATTATTTGTATCGATACAGTCTTGCTGACGGATCGTATGAAAATATGAATCTTCCTGCTTCGATCATCCAGGGCGGTACGGTTGCCAAAAGCGGTAATGTGTATATCTTAGCTGGGTCAGCGACAAAGCCAAACAATATATACATGATGGAAACGGGTAGTGATGAATGGAAGCAACTGACCAACCTTGCTGTTCCAGGTGTGAAGGAAGAAGACCTTGTAACTCCTAAAGTGATCACCTATCCATCCTATGATGGACTTGCAATGGAAGCATTATTTTTCAAAGCGAATGAGGACGTAAACAATGGCCACGTCATCCTTTGGCCGCATGGGGGGCCACAGGCAGCTGAAAGGAAATTTTTCCGGTCGATGTTCCAGTTCCTTGTCAACAGAGGATACAGTATTTTCGCACCGAATTTCCGCGGTTCAACCGGTTATGGACTGGCCTTCACAAAGATGGTCGAGGGAAATTGGGGAGAAGGACCACGCCTGGATAATATCGCCGGACTTGAATATCTTTACGAGAACGGATTTGCTGACAGAAATAAGACATTATTGATGGGTGGAAGTTTCGGCGGATATATGGCACTTCTGTTGCACGGACGCCATCCGGAATATTTCAAAGCTGTTGTTGATATCTTCGGGCCGTCGAACCTGTTCTCATTCATCGAATCAGTCCCAGAGCACTGGAAGCCAATAATGAACCAATGGGTAGGCGACCCGGTCAAGGACTTCGATAAATTGACAGAGTTCTCACCAATCACTTATCTGGACACCATGACAAAACCTATGCTAATCATTCAGGGCGCAAACGACCCTCGTGTTGTTAAGCAGGAATCCGACCAGATTGTTAAAGCACTTCAGGAAAAAGGCCGTGAAGTCAAATATCTCGTGCTGGAAGATGAAGGACATGGATTCTCAAAAAAAGAGAATGAAATCCTCGTGAACCGGACGATTCTTGAATTTTTTGATCAGTTTGTTGGGGAAAAGGTATTGGCGGAATAAGCTAGGAGAGAAGCTCGGAGTAAGCTATTCTTTTCTGATAAATAATGTTTAAGTAAATGGCGTGGGAATTTTCCACGCTTTTTTTTACTTGTGGAAGGGTTATCTGATTAGCATTGGAATTTTATGTTAAAATGTTAATGATAATATTTTTAGTTTAGAAAAGTAATTAATACAGATTTTTTTAAAAGGGGATTTATTGATGGGAATACCCAAAGTCGTGGATACAATTTTAACTGAATATATAAATCTATTTAATAAACATTTTCCTGGAACGATCGAAGGGTTATATGTACACGGTTCAATTGCCCTAAATGCATACGTCGAAGATTCAAGCGACATCGATTTTATCACAGTGACCAAAAGGCGTTTTACAGAAGAGGATTCAAAAGCTTTAACTTTTATACATACAACAATTGCAGATAAGTATCAAAAGCCGGAAATGGACGGAGTCTATGTACTTCCCGAGGATTTAGGAAAACTCCAAAATGAGGATAAATACGCCTATTATAACAATGGTGAACTTAGGTTCGGTGATTACTTTAATTTTAATCCGATAACCTGGTGGGTGTTAAAAAGAAATGGAATCACCATTTTAGGGGATGAGCTAGAAAATTTTCATTTTGACGTTCAACCTCAACAGTTATCTTCGTATGTACTTGGGAACATGAATACTTATTGGACAAATAGGATTAAAATGGCTGAAGCTTCAATGGACCAACTGGTAAATCTACCGAGCGAAAAAATAGATTTTGAAATAGAGTGGACTGTATTAGGGTTACTGCGCCAGCTCTATACGATAAAGGAATATGACGTTGTATCCAAGTTGGACGCTGGTGAGTATGGTTTAACCCAATCGCCAGTGGAATGGCACAATATAATAAAGGAAGCTATTAATATACGTAAAGGTATAAAGACAGAGATTTTTAGCACAGAGTTAGAGAAATTGGATCAAACAATAAGATTCTCAAAATTTCTCATTAAATACTGTAATAACAGCTTAGTCAAAAGTTAATGCCACTTTTAAAACATGGCATCGAAAAAACTTTTTCTGTATGCGTATAATTTCCCATGTCCCATTCGTTATACATAGTGAATGAATTAAAAGGAGGTACCTATGGGAAAATCAGACGAGAATAACATGTTAACCTTTACTGAGAAAAATCGGGAATTAAAGGTTGAGTTCAATCAAATGATTGAGGCATATAGAGAAGGGTTATGGAGGTATTGTCGCTATTTAACAGGATCACCGTGGGATGGCGAAGATCTCTTCCAGGAAACGATGGTCAAAGCATTTGGAAGTATCTATCAACGCTGGCATCCTACTAATCCAAAGTCTTATCTTTATAGAATAGCTACAACTACATGGATTGATCATTGCCGTAAACAAAAGCGTATTGTAGGCCATCTGGAAGAAAAGGATGTTGAGGTAGAATATAATACCGAAAGCTTTGATGCAGAAGAGGCTATAGAGTATCTATTAGCATTATTTAATCCACGTCAAATCGCGGTATTTCTCCTAAAAGAAGTTTTTACATTTACCGCAAATGAAGTCGCAGGGATGGTTAAAACAACACCAGGTGCTGTATATGCAACCGTAAGGAGAATGTACAAGCAACTGTCAGACAATCCTATTCAAGAAAAAACTAATCGTTTTCCTTCCTTAGATAAACCAGATAATAACACAATAATACAATCTTATTTAAAAGCATTAAATGAGGGAGACGTTGATAAAGTGTTAGAACTCATGAGTGAACAAGCACAAAATGAGGCTCCACTGGGATTTCAAGAATTTTCAAAACAAGAAATGCGATCTGGTTCTATGCGTTATGGACTTCCTGGCTTCCGAGCAGAGGAGCATTTGCTTTGGGGTAGAAATGTTATAGTGGTTTTTTCTGAAGCAGAAGATGGGACTAGGATGATTCATGATATACAGTATCAAGAGGTAGAGAACGATAAAATTGTGCTTCACAGAAGTTTTTATTTCTGCAAAGAATTTATATTTGCTGCCGCAGAAGAACTGAATGTTCCACCTCAATTAGAGAAACCTGTAGTCGATTGGAGACCTAAACCGAAAGTTGATAAATAAACATCTCTTTCTTTTATACAAATATTGTATAAATGGCTGTACCCGATTTGGAGGGTTAATATTGGAGTTCAGGACGGAAAGATTATTAATTAGACCTTTTAACAGTGAAGACTTGCAAGATGTTTTTGCCATTTATAAGGATGAGGATACATGTAAGTATCTTTTACATGATTAGTGGACAGAGGAAAATAAGTGGGAGAAATTTGATAAAAAATTAAAAAATAATACACTCACAAAAGGAACAATGTTAAGTTTAGCAGTAGTCAATGAAACTAAAGTAATTGGTGATTTATCTGTATGGTATACAAGTATGAAAGATTCGGTTGAGATTGGATATTGTTTTGCTAGTGAAGTCTCAGGAAAAGGCTATGCAACAGAAGCGGTGAGCAGCTTAGTCAGGTGGCTATTCAGTGAGTTTCAAGTGCATCGTATACAAGCCACTCTTGACGCAAGAAATAATTCATCCCAAAAATTATGTGAACGAATAGGGATGAGAAAAGAAGCTCATTTCAAAAAAGATTTTTGGAATAAGGGTGAATGGACCGATAGCATGGTGTATGGAATGTTGTTTTCAGATTTGAATTAGTAGAAATGTGTTAGAATTTTTTACGGCAGCATTCTTCCTATACACTCAATAATGAAGTAATGACAAGATGGCGTGATCAAACTGATGTCAGTTTGCACGTCATTTTTGTACCTCATTGAGCTCATCGAGTTTTGAAAAACCTTAAAATTAATATAGATGTGCTCCTTGGATATATAGGTAATTATGTTAAAATTGTATAAAATTTCATGTGAGTGAGCCAGGGAGGATAAGAGAATGTATAGTATCGAAGAGAGAAAAAGTTATTTTGATCGCACTATAAGAGAATTGGTATCTTCAAATTTAGTTGAGGGCATTGTTCAAATTGGCTCGGGAGTAATTGGGTATAACGATGAATACTCTGATATTGATTTAATGGTTGCTACAGACGAAATCGCAGACGCTGAAATCACGAGAGATTTTGTTCGTGAAACACTCTGCGACTTTGGTCCTATATATATTAAAAATAAGCAGTTCAGCAAAGATATTTTCCTGGTGATCGCAATCATGCATAACGGACTGGAATTTAACATTTCGATTGTTCCAAGAGAATTTTTATCGGTAAAATCACAGTTGTGGAAGGTGCTTGTCGATAAAACAGGATTGGTAACCGAGAAAATGAATGCGGAAAATGATCGTTTTTTAAGCAAACAAGTCAAATATAATGTAGGAATTGATGTACCGTTTGAGTTCTTTTATTGCGCGCGTTCTTTAGACAAAGAATTGAAGCGGAATAACCTCGTTTATGCACTGAAAATGCTAGAGGAAATGAGGGATTTGACCTTAATTGTACAGGCATTAAATGAAGATAAAAAACTTCATCAATTTAAGGCTTACAGCAGCTTGGACCCGAAATTCATAGAGAGTTATTTATCAACCTTTTCGGGAGAACCAACTGTTGAAAATATCAGGTCTTCCTCGGAAAAACTAACAAAGTTATTTATTAACACGGTGGAACAAAGTTTGATTTTTTCTATGGACTCAGTATTAGATGGTCTTTTACAAGTTCAATTTACGTAAACGCTCGGATATCCGGGCGTTTTTATTTTGAATGGAAATTTTTAAAAGAGTAATGGACACTTAAATAGGGAAAACAAACTCTGGAATCAAAAGAGGAGGTTTTTAAAAATGGCAAAAGTACTGGCAGTATTATCAAGTGGATATAAAGATGAAAAAAATAATTATGAAACTGGCTGGTGGGGTGAGGAATTATTCGCTCCGATGCAGATTCTGGAGGAAGCGGGACATCAGGTTGACATGGCATCCCCGCTTGGAGGCAAGCCTCAAATAGATAAGGTGAGTATAAGTAAGGATTATGATCCAAAAGGCATTTATAAAGAACTTTACGAATCTGGCAAAGCGGATCATACGATGAAGCTTTCTGATGTGAATCCAGATGAATATGATGTTGTGCTTGTGGTCGGCGGGCATGGTGCAATGTATGACCTTGCAAAGAATGAAGACTTGCATAATATCATGAACAAAATCCAAGATGCGGGCGGGATTGTTGCAGCAGAATGCCATGGTCCGGCACCACTTGTATTCGCCAAGCGTCCTAATGGGGAAAGCTTCATTGCAGCCAAAAAAGTAACCGGTTATCCAGACGAAATGGAGCCAGAAGGTTTATTGGACATCCTGCCTTTCAGTTTGGAACAGGAAATGAGAAAAATAAGCGAATATGACCAGGGTGACCTGGAAAAAACAGGGCATGCTGTATGGGCAGACGAGCAACTCGTTACAAGCCGCGATCCGTTTTCTTCAAAGTTGATGGGAGAAGAGCTAGTCAAGGCACTTGAAAAGAGAAAGAAATAACAGAATTTTTTAATGAAGAAATCGGCAAACTGTTACAAAAGGAGTGGATTGGAAAAATGGGAAATGAAAATAAAGTGGCCATAATCACTGGTGGCGGCAGTGGGCTAGGCCAGGCAACCGCCCTTAGGTTAGCTGAGGAAAAAGTAAATATTGCAGTCGTTGATATCAGTGAAAAAGGCGGGAACGAAACAGTCGAAATGCTAAAAGAGCGCGGTGTGGAAGCGATTTTCATCAAGGCTGATGTCTCTAAGCAAGAAGACGTGAAAAGATATGTCGATCAAACGGTTGAAACTTTCGGCAAGATCGATTACTTCTTTAATAATGCAGGAATTTCGGGAAGCGGTTCGTATTTTCTGGACTCTTCTATCGAAGAAATTCAGCAGATCGTCGGAATTAATCTTTTAGGAGCCCTTTATGGTGTCCGTTATGTTGGCGAGGTGATGTTAAAGAATGGCGGAGGGTCCATTGTAAACACTTCTTCAAGTGCAGGGGTGATTGGGCAGGACTCTGTTGTTACCTATTCTGCTACAAAGCATGGAATAGTTGGATTAACAAAGAGCATGGTCGCAGAGTACGGAAAAGATGGTCTGCGAGTGAATGCAATTGCCCCTGGGCCAACCGAGACTCCAATGGTCAAGGATTTTTATGAAGCAAATCCAGCCATGAAGGAAAATGCAACAAAAGGAATTCCGCAAAGACGTCTCGGCACGCCGGAAGAAGTTGCCGAACTGGTCACATTCCTGCTCACATCCAAAGCTGAGTATATCAATGGCGAAGTAATCAGGATTGATGGCGGGTTTACGAACACAAAATAATGAGGAAGCCGGGGGAAGGAATGTCTTTCCCGGCTTATTTTAGTTGCAGTTTACAAAACTCAACCCCCACATTATGTGGGGGCTTTGCTAACCGGTATAAACCCCTTCGCAGGTATTTGCCTTTGGTTCATAATAACAATGCTGTTTAAACTGTCCAGAAAAAGGCTGGTCATACCAAGTCGGCGGACATGGCGCGTACGGATTGAAATACCAGAGAGCAAACTTGGAAGGATGTTGACGCCAATAATCCAATGTTTGCTTTGCCAATCTTTTTTCAACACTCCTTGCTCTGTTATAAAAGACATTTCCCTTTTGCACAGCCTCAAACGAATAATTCCCACCCTGGATCTGGAAAATCACAGACCGGATAGAGCGTAAATCTTTAAAGTCAAGACAATTGGATACCAACCGATTGACAACGACATTGCCCACCATCAGCATTCCCAGCTGACCCTCACCCTCGGCTTCCGCCCTCATCATCCTTGCCACCAATGCAACATCACTGTCCGTATACTTGACCCTTGGCATTTTGATCACCTCTACAGAAATTATATTAGGAACAGCCTGTCATAATGTTAAAGGGTTCAGGATAGAAGGATAAATGGAATAAAAGAGGCATTTTATGTTGAGTTGCAGCAAGGCAGCAAATGACCCTTTGGTATTAGAATCTTTATGGTCTTAAGTCAGGCGAACATGTGACTGTAAAAAAAGAAAAAGAAATACTGTAACAGGCAAAACCGAGCTGCGACCGAAAATGGAGAAGTGAAGGAATACGGTCGGAGAAACTGTCGGGTTGCGACCGAAAAAGAAGAATAGAGGAAATACGGTTGGAGAAACTGCAGTGCTGTGACCGAAAATGAAGAATTGAAGGATATATGGTCCGAGCTTAACCAAAGCTGCGCCCAAAATTAGAGAGGTGAAAGAAGTACGGTCGCAGACAAAGCAAGGCTGCGACCGAAAAAGAAGAATAGAGGAAATACGATTGGAGAAACTGCAGTGCTGTGACCGAAAATGAAGAAGTGAAGGATATACGATCGGAGCTTAACCAAAGCTGCGCCCAAAATTAGAGAGGTGAAAGAAATACGGTCGCAGACAAAGCAAGGTTGCGACCGAAAATGAAAAATGGAAGAAATTACGGTCGCAGCCAGAGCCGAGCCTCGATCGAAATTGAAGTAGTAAAGGAATTACGGGTCACAAATAAAACCAAGCTAGCTGAACCACTTTTTGCAACAGTATTTATGCTTCTATTGAAGACCAAGTGAACTGTAAGCCACCTACAGCTGATATACGTAAAAATCACAAATCCCTGTCACTCAACCTCTTCATCTTTAAAAAGGGCAGGGTTTGCGGAGTTATTCAAGCTTTGTGTTGATGCCCAGAGGTTCCCTAGGAATCTCGGCATCATTTGCTGGGATGGCAGTCTGCCGTATCGTGTGAAATAAATGAATAGTTTCAAATAAGTGCGTGCATTACCTTTAAGGTGGATTTCTTTTGCGTAAAATTCGTTCTCTGTGACAGTCGCGAATGAGCGAGTTTCAAAGCCGGAGATGAAGCGAGTTCTTTCTCCTTTGTATTCATTCTCAATGAAATGAATTTTCTTTATGATCGTCGGGTCATCGGTGCCATCGTAATTGGCAAGCCGGGCCTGGTTAAAGGCAGAAACGGTATCAAGATCATCCACAAGTGATAACACATGGCCGTATGCTTTATCATGTCCCTCATAAAATGGTCTAATCTCCAGTTTTTCCATTATATCAACAAGTTCAAGATGCTCGTCTTTTAAATAGGGTGGACGAAAAATCTGCCTGGAGAGCTTCAATTCGTCTAGCGTATTGCATTCCATTGAACTGAAAAAGTACCATTGTCCCTGGTCATCGAGACAAACATCATAGGTTTGTCCGTCTTTTTTTAGAAGGTAATTCCTAAAGCGATTCTCTGTATCAAAAGTAAAATCCCGCTCCGAATCTTTTCCTGGCATGAATCCAAATGGTGCCTCGATTGGGACAGCGATTTCTGAGTATAACTTATTCTTCACTCTCAAACACACCTTTGCTTAGTAATCATACAATCAGATTACCCAATCACCTTCGGGGGAACACATTTAATTTCAATATTAGATACTCATAACGGAAAGGAAATGGTAATATTTAACTAAGTATCTTGGTTTTAAAGAAAGGGCGATAGCGTGAAAAAAATAGCGATGATTTTTATTCTTTTTATGGGTTCAGGCTGCCAGAAGGACGAACAAACTCTGCCTGAAATAAAAGAGATACCGCAAGATTATATTCAGTCGGAGGATGATGTGGTCGACATCCAAGGCGAGATGACAAACCTTGAAGTATTTTACTCTTTTTTGAATCGTGTCAAGCAAGGACAAAAAAGCGAAATCAGGGTAGTCACCCATACCACAGAGGGAGCCCCTATGCTACATGATTTGGTTTTTGACGGTGAAAACATTCAATCAACCTATGATTCTACAAGGGATGGATTCGGATATGGAAGTATTGAACAGTCCACATGCGAAAGGGTTGTTGAAAAAGTGCTAGGAGATCAAACTGAGTATGTGCTAGAAGGCTGTAACAACGGTGATGGAGAAAAAACGGTTCTCCTTGTCGAAAAAAAATAAAAAGCCTGGACACCCAAGCTTTCTGAAAGAGGGGCGCTGGATGAAAAGATTAGTTGTCATAACAGTTGGCAAAACCCATAGTGGTAAAACAACTTTTGCAAGGGATCTTGAGAAAGAGCTGTATCACTCCATTGTAATGGACCAGGACAGTCATGCCGAATTTATTAATACATATTATAAAAAACTCCAGCCGAAAGATGGCCCCAATACACTCAAACATGCAATTTCAAAACTGATTGTTCAATATACAATTGAGCACACGAATCATCATCTTATCATATGCAATTCTAATCGCAGTCGAAAAGGCCGGTCTTACCTGCTTGAAGAATTGTTTCCGCCAAGAAGTTTCACTCGCATCCTGGTCCACTTTGATATCCCAGACAATATTCTCGAAGAACGTATAGCACTAAGTCGACGCAGTAAAGATATTTTCCGCGGAAACTATTCCAGTTTTATGGACGTATTAGATAACCAGCGGGAAGATTCTTTAAAGGAGGATGTCATCGATCCAACGAAAGATGAAGCAGACTTTTTATATGTGATAAAAGATAGCAAAGATACCCAGACTGTTATTCAGAAAATTTTACATATTGCCAAAAGTGCGGGGGAGTACTTATGAAGAAAATTCTCATCTTTATGTTTCTCTTTTTACTGTCGGGTTGCGGCCCCCGATTGGATGGGAATGCTGAATTAGCTAAACAATATCTTGAAGATAAAGGGTACTCCATTAAGTCATATGAGGGGAAGCAATCATTCACTTTCCAAAAGGAGGATTTACTGAATAAACCTTACGATATGGTGTGGGCGGTCCAGCGAGTGAAACCGGATCCTTATATCGGAAAGGAAATAACACAGGAAGTATTCATTGTTAAGAATCATCCACTTGGCAAAATTTACGGACCTCAAATCGGTTTTTCCAGCAAAGTTGAAATACGTGTTTTTATTTTTAACGATGAAATTAGCGGTGGAACATCTTTTCCCATTGGAAAAGGTATAGCGGGGTCGCCATATTCTCTTGATGGACTTACAGTTGAAGAGTTTCTGGATGAGGAGTATGGAGAATGGCGGGCGAAGTGGGATGAAAAGTATGGGGACTAGTGAAAATAAGTGTTAGATCTCGTAAGTAGTTCTGGTGCTTTGAAGAAAGCAATTAGGATTAGTGTGGCGAAATAGGCTCAATTGATTTTCAACTTAAACAAAGCAGAAGAATAAATTAAACATTCTTCTGCTTTTTGTTTTGTTATTACTATTTCAAAATTAACTGTTGTAAAAAGAACTTTTCAATACTAAAACGTGTACCGGGAACTCATTATCTAGAAATATACCAAATCGAATCAAATATGATATATTACAATTATCAGAAAATTTAAAAGGTAAATGAGTGGGGGAAAGAAACGTGGATTTCGATGTAATTGTTGTCGGAGCAGGACTTGCCGGTCTTGTAGCTACAGCTGAAATGGCTGATGCGGGTAAAAAGGTCTTGCTTTTGGATCAGGAGCCGGAAGCGTCAATGGGTGGCCAGGCATTCTGGTCGTTTGGCGGATTGTTCCTGATTGATTCACCAGAACAGCGGCGGATGGGAATAAAAGATTCTAAGGAACTCGCATGGCAGGACTGGCTGGGAACCGCGGGGTTTGACCGGGAAGAAAATGAGGATTATTGGGGCAGAAAATGGGCTGAAGCCTACGTTGATTTTGCTGCGGGGGAAAAACGAGCCTGGTTAAAAGAAATGGGTGTCCGATTCTTCCCGGTTGTTGGCTGGGCGGAACGAGGCGGTTATCTCGCTGATGGACATGGAAACTCTGTGCCACGGTTTCATATCGTCTGGGGAACCGGTCCTGGCATTGTTGCCCCATTTGAACGTAGGGTTCGTGAACATATTAAAAACGGACTAGTAAAGTTTCTTCCACGCCACAGGGTAGATCAGCTTATCACAAATAGTGGGGCGGTTGTTGGGGTTAGCGGTTCCGTTCTTGTACAAAGTACAGCAGCTCGCGGAGAGGATAGCAGCAGGGAAGTAGTCGGCAGCTTTGAATATCGATCCCAGGCGGTACTGGTGACAAGCGGAGGGATTGGCGGCAACCTTGACTTGGTGCGTAAAAACTGGCCAAGCCGGCTTGGCGAACCTCCCAAGGAAATGGTTATAGGTGTACCTGCCCATGTTGACGGCAGGATGCTGGCAATTACGGAGGAAGCAGGAGGGCGCATCGTGAACCGCGATCGCATGTGGCACTACACTGAAGGACTTAAGAATTGGAATCCTATATGGAGCAACCATGGAATACGAATCCTTCCTGGACCATCCTCCATCTGGCTCGATGCGACAGGAAAACGGTTCCAGGCACCAAATTTTCCGGGTTTTGATACATTAGGAACCCTTGATGCAATCAAAAAGACTGGCTATGATTATTCCTGGTTTATTCTGACGCACAAGATTATTGAAAAGGAATTTGCGCTTTCAGGCTCAGAACAAAATCCTGATCTAACAGGAAAAAGCATTCGTAAAGTAATTGGAAGGGCGTTACAAAGTGTTCCAGCTCCAGTAAAAGCTTTTATGGAAAAAGGCGAAGATTTTATTGTTGCCGATAATTTGGCCGACCTAGTTTCAGGCATGAATAAACTAACAGGCGAAAACCTGTTGAATATGGAACATATTAAAGTACAAATTGAAGCAAGAGACCGTGAAATCGATAATACATTTACAAAGGACCTGCAAATAACCTCTATGCGCGGCGCGCGTAATTACCTTGGTGATAAATTAATCCGGGCGGCATCACCGCACAAACTCCTGGATCCCAAAAACGGCCCTTTAATTGCAGTCCGTTTGAATATCCTCAGCAGGAAAACCTTGGGAGGCTTACAAACAGATTTATCGGGAAAAGTCTTGAATTCTTCTGGAGATCCAATTCAAGGATTGTATGCTGCGGGTGAAGTTTCCGGATTTGGCGGCGGGGGAGTACATGGATATCGCTCACTTGAAGGAACTTTTTTGGGCGGCTGCCTTTTTACAGGCCGCGTAGCAGGTAGAGCGATTGCGTCAGAATTATAGTAACATCATATTTTAGGAATAAATAATCATAGTTTGTTCAAGAAATAAAACCTTTGTATGTCTGAACAAAAAGAGAACGCCAGGAGATTAAAGTCCTAGCGTTCTTTGGTTTGCTATTTGCATCGGTATGTTATCACTAATATTTTTGATCATTTCTCCAATTTTAATGAAATTCACTTTATCTCATCCAAAATTCATATGCTGATATCGCCCTCGAATAATTTGATAGATTCCGTATAATATCAGCCCAATGGCAACGATTGCGAGCATCACTTGGCCAAATGGCTGGTTTGCCAGCTCGGTTAAGGCACCGCCGAGTCCTTTGGATTCGTTTGGATTATTGGTGTATGCCGTACGGATGAAGAAAAATCCGACCATGCTCAGGACAATCCCTCTGGATATTAGCCCGATTTTGCCTGACACAACAGCAATTTTGCGTTCTTTATCATCCATTTCGTAGGTCTTGAATTTCGACATGAATTTTTCTTTTGTCCCGCTATACAGTTCATAAACTCCATAGCCAATAATAATCGCTCCTACTATGCCAACCAGCCATTCGCCAAATGGCTGTTCCATTAACTTTGCGGAAATCGCTTTCTCTGAATTGTCTCCGCCAGCGGAACCGGTGTTGCTGGCTAATTTGATTGCGCCGTAAGCTAGATTCGCATAAATCAACCCACTAATAAAATATCCTGTCCTTTTGACCAGCCCTTTAGGATCAGTCCCTTCATTTTCAGGGTCCTTTATCGCGATAATAAACTCCCATAAAATATAACCGATCAGGCCAATTCCAATAAACCATAGTGCAATTTCACCAAATGGGATTGCAGCGATTGATTGCAAGGCTCCCGATGTTCCCGTTGTATCTCCTTTTGGTCCAAATGCGGCCAGTGCAGCAAGTACTCCAACCATCCCATAAACTAGCCCCTTGGCAACAAAGCCGAAACGCCCAAATCGGCGCACCCACGGTTTCATTTCTCTAACTTTATTTCTAACTTCTGCAGTCGACGGTGAATTCATATAACGAACACTTCCTCTATTATTCTCTTATTACTTAAAATGTTCCCCCTTTAGGTTAAAAGGAAACCAGCGGCACTGTGGAATGGTTTACCTGAATTGTTTAGTCGCTGGTATGTAAAAGCAAATTGTTTTATTTTTTACAGTGAGGGAAAAAGAAAGCTAAATCCAGTAATTTAAGGAGGTATTCAAATGCCTTACAAATCTCTAAAAGAACTGCCAGATTCAGTGAAAGATAACCTGCCGCACCACGCGCAGGAAATCTTCAAGGAAGCTTTCAATTCAGCTTCAGAGCAATATGATGAAGAAGAAACAGCCTTTAAAGTCGCCTGGAGCGCGGTGAAAAATGATTATGAGAAGAATGATGATGGTGATTGGGTGAAGAAAGAAGAGGATTAGAAGTGACAAGTTCACTCAAATATATTAATCTATTGGGCAAAACTTGAATAGATAAGTTGGCGTATGCACTGGCATACGTCATTTTTTTATGGAAAAATCTGCTGATTTAATTATACTGAGGTAGTGAGAGGAGTTTTTTTATGTACAAAATCATGCTTATAGAGGATGACCCTCAGCTGTGTGAACTGATTAAGGAGAATTTGGAGCGATATGGCTATGAGGTATTGCTTCCTCAACATTTTGCCCGTATAGAAGAAGAGTTTTTGACGATCAAACCTGACTTGGTTTTATTGGATATTAATCTTCCATACTATGATGGTTATTTTTTATGCAGGAGTATCAGACAAAAATCGACTGTGCCCATTCTGATGATTTCGGCGCGCAGTCAGGAGATGGATCAAATTTTGGCGATTGAAATGGGAGCGGATGATTTTATCACAAAGCCATTTACATTCGATATGCTCCATTCCAAGGTCAAAGCGACCATTCGCAGAGTGTATGGGGAATATGCTGTCATTGACGAGAAAAACACATGTGTCGGTCGGCTTTGCCTGGTGGAGAAAACAATGACACTTGAATATAAGGAAATGAAGGTCGAGCTTTCCAAAAACATTTTTAAGCTGCTGAAAAAATTGATGGAGAATGAGAGTTCCTTTGTCTCCAGGGAAGAGTTGATTGAAGAAGTTTGGGATTCTGTTCGGTTTGTCGATGACAATACGTTAACCGTCAATATGACAAGAATCAAACAAACACTGTCAGAACTCGGCTTGAAGGATTTGATTAAAAGCAAAAGAGGAGTTGGATATATGCTTAAGTATCCAGCGGGTGAATGAAATGGTGAAAACTTTTTTAAAAGACCGGCTTCTCTTGATCCTGATATACATAATAAATCTAGTTAGTATACTATCGTTTTTTTATCTCAGTGTTCCGGAGGATACCGAGTTTCTCTATCCTTCGATGATTGGTCTTTTTTTACTGATTATTTATTTGACTATTGACTGGCTGCGATTTTATCCAGGGAACCGGGCTGTTGCCCGACAGTTAAGAAATGAAGATGAGGAAATCGTCGCCCATACGGAAGAACAGAAGGCATTTAAAAAGTTATTGGAAAAGACTGTGAGTGAGCACTCTAAAAAGTATAATGACCTAAAAGAACAAAATAAAGAGAGATATTATTTTCTTTCACACTGGATGCATCATTTAAAAACACCCGTTTCGGTGATTGAGTTGATAATCAGTAAAGAGAGAAAATCAGATGTACTCGATAAAATTCAAAATGAAAACAAACGGCTCCATTCCTCGATTGAACAAGGTCTGACGATGATCCGGATGGACAACTTTGAAAACGACTTTGAACTTAAGTCTGTTGACTTACTCGCCTCACTGCGCAAATTGATTAATGCGCGGAAAAGAGAATGGATTTACCAGAGCATTTTTCCATCAATCGAATTCGACGAGGAAGATGCGTTTATTATCACTGATCCAAAATGGAACGAGATCATGATTGAGCAGATTATTTCAAATGCGATCAAGTATTCCGGGCAGAAGGCCGGGAACACGAAGTTGGTTTTCCGGATAGAGAAACAGATAGAACATGTTCGGCTATCGATTATAGACGAGGGTGTCGGAATCCCAGATTATGATTTGGAGCGAGTCTTCCAGCCATTTTTCACGGGAGAAAACGGAAGAAAGCATCCAGATTCAACTGGAATCGGCTTATACCTTAGTAAAAATATCGCCGACCGATTAGGGGCAACCATTGAAATCCAGTCAACGCAGGATGAAGGAACCACCGTCAAAATCCAATGGTTGGCTGGCAAGAAACAAAATAGGCTTTGAATACCTTACAAAACTGTAAGGTATTTTTTAGCATCATCGATGGCTGTGGCCATTTGGGCGGATTATCATCAGGTTACAGGGATTTGGGATAAACTGATTCGGACAGAAACAATGATTAGTTTAAGGCCGAGGTAGTTTGACTCTAGATTTACCTTAATGGGGGGAAAAGAAATGCCTATTTTAGAAGCAAATACGATTGTAAAAGTGTACGGCGGTTCGAGTGTTGAAGGATCAACCAGAGCTCTTGACGGCGTCAGCCTTGCTGTGAACCAAGGAGAGTTTGTTGCCATCATGGGGCCGTCGGGCAGCGGTAAAACCACTTTGCTGAATATACTTAGCGGGATTGATAAACCCACATCAGGCGTGGTGTCCATTGCAGGTAAGGAATTAAGCAACATGTCTGGAGATGAGCTTGCGTTATTTCGCCGCAGGCAGCTTGGCTTTGTGTTCCAGGAGTTCAATCTGCTGGATAGTTTGACAGTTAAAGAGAATATCATGCTGCCAATGGTGCTTGAAAAGAAGTCAACAGCTGAAATGGAAACTAAAGCAAAGAGTCTGGCAGATCTTTTCGATATTCAATCGACATTGAATAAATATCCATACCAGATCTCGGGCGGGCAGCAGCAGCGAACAGCGGTGAGCCGGGCCCTTACGAATGAGCCAGCAATCATTTTTGCGGATGAACCGACGGGAAATCTTGATTCTAAAGCCTCCGCGGTAATCATGGAATCTTTTGAAAAAATTGTTGCAGAACTTGCGACGACCGTCTTGCTTGTGACGCATGATGTATTCGCAGCCAGCTACTGTCAAAAGGTTGTTTTTATCAAAGACGGTATGATTCATTCGAGCATTGTGAAAAAAGGGAGCAGAAAGGAGTTCCTGGACAGGATCATGGACCATCTTGCCGTTTTGGGAGGAAAAACTTATGACCTTTAATCAAGTAGTATGGAAGATGGCGAAGGTGAACTATAGAAAATATATCTTTTATTACCTGTGCAACAGCTTTGCGGTAATGTTTTTCTTTATGTTTTCAACTGTATACTTTAACAGGAGAGTGGAGGAGGGAAAACAAACGGAGAGCCTGCAGGATGCTTTGTCCATCCCAGGTGTCGCGCTAATTATCTTTACCGTCTTCTTTATCAGTTATGCTCATAATGTTTTCATGAAAAAGAGGCGAAGCGAGTTCGGGCTTTTCATGACTCTTGGGATGGCGAGGCGGGATATAAGCAAATTGCTAGTCCTGGAAAATGGGGTCATTGCCATCGCGTCGGTCTTTTCAGGGATATTAGCCGGAGCTGTGTTCTCGAGATTATTTTTCATGCTATTAATGAAGCTGATTGACTTGGAGGGAATTCCGTTCCATTTGTCTGGCAAAATGTTTGCATACTCCATCGGCGCATTTACGGCCGTCTTTTTACTGGCCGTTGGAAAATCATTGTTTCAAATGTTAAGAAGCAGCGTAATCCTCAGTATGAAAAGCAACAGGTTTGCAGAGTCAATCAAAATGAGAAGCCCACTCCTTGGAGCATTCGGCCTTCTGTTGCTGGTCGGTTCACTTCTGGTCCTTTATTTTACTTATCAGGATTCTTCGGGTGCATTCTTGCCACTTTGGACAATGGCAATGTTTTTAGGACTGTATATTTCTCTTAATCAGGCAACCAGTTTTCTGGTTAATCTGGCGAAAAGATTTCCCGGTTTTTATTATCGAAGACTGCTTTTCCTGAGCAATCTTGATTATAAATTCAAACAGCTGACTTCTATCGTTATGCTTGTGACAGTGATGATCATGATCACGATTTTTTATAGCACGCTCTTGTTGACTTTTTATAAGGCATCGGAAAAAGATGCTATTAACAATAATCCTTATGATGTGGCCTTTTTTCAGACAGAAACAAAGAATTCGATATCAGCCGGTGAACTCGGTAAGCTCTTTGATTTGGAAGAACATGAAACGATCCCAGTATTCAACTACTATGAAAAACTAGTGTATGTTGATGGATACCAAACCTATAATTTTATGTCATTAGATGATTTCAATAGGCTGACTTCTAATGAAAAGAAATTAACGGAAAATGAATATTTATTCTATTTAAACTCTGAACCAGAGTTTGCTCCTACAGAAACTGCGGAAAGTGTTGAGATTTCAATAGGAAATGACAAAAAAACTTTTAAGAAAAAAGATCAGGTAATTGAAAGAAACATCAATTTGCTTCCTAATGCGTACGAGTTCATTGTCGTTAACCCTGAAGTTTTCAGGAAATTAGGTGAGAGTTTTGAAGGGTATATTTTAAACCTTCAATTACTCAACGTGGAAGACTGGAAATCAAGTGGAGCTGCAGTGGAGCAGATAAAAGAACAATTAGCTGACGGAAATCAAGTAACTCCAAAAATCGAATACCCAGGCATCGAATCTGTCAGGGAAGAGGAATTGTTCAGAGTAGCATCCAAGGTGGGAGAATATGAAACCAATAAAACGACCAATGGAATGATGTTCTACGTCACTACATTCCTAAGTATTATGTTTTTTGTTGGAACGTTTGTCCTGCTGTATCTAAATCTATATTCCGAAGTTGAGACGGAAAAAGCCAAGTATCGAAAGTTGAATAAAATAGGGATGTCCGCAAAAGAAATAAAAGGGAATGTAACGAGAGAATTAGGTGCAATTTTCTTCGTCCCGACCTTGCTTGGAACGACGCTTGCCTTCCTGTACCTGGTAATCTTATCAACAGATGTAGGAGGAATCATGAAAAATCCGGATATTTTAATGCACTTCCTTCTAATCGCCGGAACATACCTGATTATTCAGGTAGGATCATTCTTTTATGCGAGGAAGAACATGTTAAAGCAGTTGCTGTAAAAGAAAATTGGGCACAAATAGAGCGGATTGGAGCCGTGATTTGTAAGAATATAGGAGGGTGAGGTCACCAATAGAGCGGATTGGAGCCGTGATTTGTAAGAATATAGGAGGGTGAGGTCACCAATAGAGCGGATTGGAGCCCTGATTTGTAAGAAAATAGGAGGATGAGGTCACCAATAAAGCATATTGGAGCTCTGATTTTTAAGAATATAGGAGAATTAGGTCACCAATAAAGTGTATTGGAGTCCTGATTTGTAAGATTATAGGAGAACGAGGTCACCAATATGACATATTGGAAATTCAATCTTCTCATGACGTGACATTCACCACCCGGAATATGCCGGAAAAATCAGGT
Source organism: Chryseobacterium sp. ISL-80 (assembly GCA_018613055.1). GTDB lineage: Bacteria > Bacillota > Bacilli > Bacillales > Cytobacillaceae > Mesobacillus. Next base: position 172,841 of record JAGGQZ010000009.1, read on the forward strand.
GCGTTTCATTGTCCATCCGATTCCTCACAAATACTTAGTTGTTGGAGGGATAACGAAGGAGGAACAAAAATCTCAACTCTAAAAGTGAGTTGGGATTTTTCAGTTTATTTTTAAAAGGGTTTTTAAGTTAGTAAGCGAATAGATTAATGGGAAAACAATTTTTATATAGGGATAACGGTGGAATAAGGTGAGTCAACCAACTGAAAATATAAAAGCAGTCTCAAAAACAATTAAATATATGAAAGAAAATATCAACGAAGAGCTGACCTCTGAAAAATTGGCAGAAGTGGCGGGTTACAGTTCTTATCATTTCTCCCGGATTTTTAAGGATGTTACTGGAGTTTCTCCAAGGCATTACCTTTCTGCATTAAGAATTGAAGCGGGGAAGGAACAGTTGATTGATTCAGCCTCCGACTCCATTCTAAAAACTTTACTCAACATCGGTTTTCAAAGTTTAGGTACATTCAGTTCAAAATTTAAACAGTTTGTCGGCCAGTCACCCAAGCAATTTCAGAAGAATGCTGAGGAGCTTCACCGTTATATGAATAGCTTGGATGAATTTCCGAATGATCTTGTGGTAGATGTAAAGCTTCCGGCAGTGCGGTGTAAGGTTGAAGCTCCGGAAGATTTTAAAGGCCTTATTTTTGTCGGGCTGTTTCCCCGGCCGATTCCTGACCAGGCGCCTCTAGCGGGGGCTGCAATAAGAAATACCCAACGGGAGGTAACCTTTTATGGCCTTCCTCCAGGAACTTATTATGCGTTGGCAGCGGCGATTCCGTGGAGCCTGAATCCTCGTGATTATTTTTTGCTGAGAAAAAATTTGCGCGGGAAGGCTGAAGAATCTATTAAAATTTCATCCGAAACTGTAGCTGATGTATTTATAAAACTTAGGGATCCATTACCATATGATCCGCCAATCTTAATTAACCTTCCAAGTCTTTTATTTGAAAAAGATAGCAAACTAGAAGAAAAATAACGATTTGACTTGTGATAGTTTTATTACAAAGGAGTGATGATTATGTTAAACAAAGTATGTGTTTTGACAATTAAGGTTGTTGACATGGAGGCAGCTCTAGAATTCTATACAAAGAAGCTGGATTTTGAAGTGTCAAAGCATTATGGGGAAAATATCGTATCGCTGGTACATGATGAGATTCCGATTGTGTTGGAGAAGTCTGATGAAGAAAGCAATATAGCTGGCCAGAAGGTTTTGCTGGGCATTCTAACCGACAATATCGACGAGGATGTCCACCGCCTGCGGCAAAAGGGCGTCAAAGTGCTATTTGATGAATCAAGGCCGTGTCCGCCGGGGAGATACAATATCATTGAAGATCCATCAGGTAACCAATTGGAGCTTGTTGAGTTTTCCAATTTACATAAGGTGAGGAGAAATTGATGGAGAAATCTTTGGTAAATGTAAATAATGAAATTACCGTCAATTTGTCAATTGAACTAGTTTGGCATGCCTGGACAATATCTGATCGTGCTGCTCAGTGGTTTGCACCCGATACCAATATAGGCTCGAAAGTAGGCGGGCCGTATGAGCTTTATTTTGTTCCTGGCAATAAATCAGGAATGAATACAAAAGGATGCAAAATTCTCAAATTGGATCATTGTAAAGAGCTCGTTTTTGAATGGAAGGGACCAGATCAATTTAACTCGCTTATGAATAAGGCATATCCTTTGACCAAAGTAACCGTTAACTTCGAAAAAGTAAGAGACGATACAACTAAAGTGATTGTACTTCACACAGGTTTCAAGGAAGGAGATGCCTGGAACGAAGCAATACAGTGGCATGAAATGGCTTGGTCAGGCGTTTTGAAAAGCCTGAAAAGCGCCTTGGAAACAGGTGAAGGCGAACTTTGCTGCCAGCCGGAATAGTGAGTATAGCAAGAACCACCCGGATAGACCGGGTGGTTCTGTCTGCTTATTCGGAAGGTTTCTCGCCTTTTGCTATATCCGAAGCATAAGGAATGATTCCCTCCGCTTCGATACCGAATGTATCAATTTGCTGTGAATGGAGGACAGTGCCTTCTTTATCAAGTACAGCGAAACCACGAACAGCAATCGGAGACTCTGGATCAAGCAGGTTAACCTTTTTGATCAATTTCAGGTCCTTATCGGAAATAACCGGATATTCAAGTCCCAACTCTTCCTTCATTGCTTTGTGTTCTTTTACGGAAGATGCACTTACTGTGTAAATATTGCCAGGGAACTGGCTGAATGAATCTTTTCGGTTCTGCAGCTCGACCAGCTGCGATTTACAGAAGTCTCAACCAACCCCAGTAAAAAAGAAGACGAGTGCAGGCTCTTCCATATTCTCAAAAGAAACATCCTTCCCGTTTTCATCTGGAAGGGATAGCGTAGCAGACTCTGATTTTTCGTTAGAACAACCACTTATGAATGCTCCCGCGATGAAAAGCATCAGGATGAAAATTGACTTTCGCATGATGCACCTCCTTATGTATCTTCTCTAGTATATCGTTTTAAACTGAAATCTCATTATATCATTTATGGATAATTTGTATCGACTTCAAAATTTGATTTGTTTCAATTGAATAAAAAGTTAGAAAAGGCGGTTTATCCTCTATCTACTTGGGAATGTGTCTAAATGTACAAAAATAAGTTGATGGAGGATGAATCATGTATATCCACAAAAAAGAATTATTGTTCCCAGTCCAAGTCAAGAGCCCAAATCCTGCCCATGCCGCTGCGGTATTAGAACAATTTGGCGGTGCTAATGGTGAATTGAAAGCCTGTCTCCAATATTTTGCCCAAAGCTTTAGCACTCCTGATCCTGCAATCCGTGATTTACTAATGGACATTTCAACTGAGGAAATTTCGCATCTTGAAATGGTGGGGGAGTGTATCACTCAGTTAATGGGTGGACCAGATAAAGAGCAGAAGATGGAAGATATGGGTGCAGATGAACGGAAAATGTCTGGTGAAGGAAATATCTTATCTGATGCTAAAAACCAAATCAACAATATGATGCAGTTCAACTTTAATTCTACTGTTCAGAAAAGCATGATTCTCGATGGCCATGGACTTGATTTTGTGGATTCTTCAGGAACTCCTTTTACAGGGAATTTTATTAATAATGTTGGCGATCTCGTGGCCAACCTTCAATCAGATCTCGCAGCTGAACTTCGCGCCAAAAAGGTATACGAAGAATTATACCGCCATGTAGACGATCCAGGTGCGAGGGAGATGTTCCAATTCCTGATCGATCGTGAAGCTGCCCATGCGACACTATTCGAGGAAGCCATCATGCGTGCAAAAGAAATCGAAAATAAAAAAGCACATAAAACAGGCGACCATGTAAATATGTATTTTGACCTCTCACTTGGCGGCCTTGCCAAAAATGAATTCAGCTTTGCCAAACAAGCAAAGGTATTTGAAGGCCCAATCGAGCCAAAAAAATAAGTGTCCTTTCAGCCCTCTGAATCTACTTGATTTGGAGGGTATATTTGTCTTGCACTTTTTTTAGATTACAGAGCTGATAATCCTAAAAAAAAAACGCAGTGATGATTTAAACTTCTCGTAACTAGATTAAAAAAAGGAATTTTCAATGTTCCCATAGAAATGGTTATGTAAAACAAAGGGGTAAAGGAATAAACATGAAAAAAGGTAAAATACTGTTCTTATTCGGCCTGTTCTTATACATGTCAGGTATCTACTTGTCGACCATTTGGGTAGTGCCAGGTGCCGCTATTGGTGTATCCGGTGGACTATTAATGGGTGCTAGTACATATTATTTAGCAATGAAAAATTGATCTGCGAGTGCAAGATGGACTCATTTCAATTTCTCATATTGCTCTCTGAACACTTTAAAAAGCCTCTCATCGCCACCGCGGTCGGGATGGAGGGCTTTAAGGATTTTTTTGAATTCCTTTTTCAGCACTGAGGCGCTTGTGTCCCGCTTTAAACCAAGTAATTCTTCCAGTTGGGATGCATCGGTGCCAGCAGCTTCAATTTGTGCATTCAGCATTTTTTTCAATGTCCGCACTTTTGATTGTTCAATATGCAGTCGGGTATTTAATATTTCTAGTTCTTCATTAAGTTTTTGATTTTTTCGCTTGGACTTTTCCAATTCAGCATTTAATTCATTCTTCTGCTCCTGAACAATAAATTCAATCAGGTCATTCAGGTGGATTTTATATAATACATTTCTCCTCTGGGATCTTTCAGCTTTTAATTGTCCTTCTTGGATCCACAACATAATCTCATCCACTGTGGCATCGATTCCGAAAGAAGATAATTGTTCAGCCGCTTCTTTGATTGTCAGCATCTAGTTCACTCTCTTATCTTAAAAATTATCAGACAAATATATCTTACCATTGATTTTTTTCAGAAAAAGAACAACAGTATGACAATGTATTACATATAGTTAATGAAAAATAAAGGGGCTGGAGTAAAAATGGCATTTATCATGTCGGAAGTTATTGAAGTATTGGAACGGACACCAAGAGTATTAGAGCAATATTTAGTCGGATTATCAGATGGGCTGCTGCAATCCAATGAAGGAGAAGGGACATGGAACCCATCCCAGGTAATCGGCCATCTTATTGACGGTGAGAAGTATAATTGGATTCCCAGATTAGAGCTGATCTTAAGCAATTCAAGTGAAAAGAAATTCCCGGTATTCGATCGTTTTTCACACTTGCAACAGTATCATGATTGGTCAATCGAGGAAAAGATCAGGGAATTCGCGTCTTTACGGGGGGACAGCATTGAAAAACTAAAACTGTTGATCAACGATAATTCTCAGCTAGAAATGACTGGAATCCATCCGGAATATGGGGAAGTAAAAGCACTCGAATTGATTTCTACCTGGGCGGTTCATGATCTAACCCATATTTCACAAATAACCCGAGTGCTGGCAAAAAGATATGATGAAGCAGTAGGGCCATGGAAGAGTTATTTAGGTATCTTGCAAAGTTAAGTAAATAAACTGTTATTAAGCAGCCCGTTTCATAATTGATCGGGTTGCTTTTTTAATATGACCAGTCATCCTTCCTGAAAGTTTCAGGAAGGAAATGTAAAGACATAAACAGAATATAGAGATAAGATTAATAGATTGGCAGGTAATTAAATGCTGAAGGCGTATGTGAAGTACATGCTATACATTCTCGACCATAAAATAAATGTCCTGGTTGAATGCTGGATGGAGGGACTATTCATACAGGGAATCACCCACGATTTATCCAAATTCTCTCCTAAAGAGTTTTTTCCTTATGCCAGGAAGGTTTATTCTGGAAAAAGATTAAGTGAAGAAGAAGAAATAAGATGGCGTTATGCATGGCTGAATCACCAGCATAAAAATAAACATCACTGGGAGTATTGGGTGGTTGATCCGAATAAAAAACTGGCATTGCCAATGCCACGAAAGCACTTACTAGAAATGGTTTGTGATTGGCGTTCGTTTTCAAGAAAGTGGGGAAGGAAGGTGAAATTCTCGACTTTGGACCTTTCTGATAGGATTATTCTTCATCCAGATACAAGGAAAGAACTTGAAATGATTATGAGAAATAATAAGAAACCAGACAGTAAAGAAATTTTTCCAAAAAAGACAACCTGAATGAGAACTTGCAGTAATAACATTATTGCCATATTGAAGTATTGATTGCCTGCCTATTTAATGTGTTTTATCAGGCAAAGTCGATTATCGGGGGATAGCTTAGATCAATCAATGTTTTTTAGTCAACAAACCTAAATTATTATTGGAAAAATCATCTAAGCAAAGAAGGTAACTGAATGGAGTATTTAACTCAGGGATTATTATTTATAGGATTATTTATTTTTATCATCCATTCGATCGAGACATTAGCTTATGCTGTGAGGTTATCGGGTGCACGTGTAAAAATGATTGCTTCTGCTCTCTCACTTTTTAATATAATGGTGATCGTGTCAAGATTAGCAAATATGATGCAGCAGCCTTTTACTGGAAGTCTGATTGATAACGCTCCAAAAGAAAACACACTAGAATTTGTTGAAGCTCAATTCCGGATACTTATTGGTGCATCAACTCTTGGTACAGTATTTGGAATTATTCTGCTTCCTACTTTCGTAGCTTTATTTTCAAGAGCAATCATTCATTTATCGGAAGAAAAAGGTTCTGTGCCTTCCTTGATGAAGAGGCTTTTTTCTTTGCAATACATAAAACGAGGCATCACTCATTTTAGTCTTCCTAAATTTTCATATTTACAGGGAACCAAAATGAATGAAATTCCGGTAAGGCTCTTTTTTGTCAATATGATCATAACTGCGATTTATACGATAGGGGTTTTAGCTGCACTGTATGCAGCATTACTGGTACCTGAAAGAGCAGCTACAGCAATTATGGCATCAGGTTTAATAAACGGGATTGCAACGATTCTTCTGGTCATTTTTGTTGATCCAAAATTATCTGTTATAGCAGACGATGTTGTCAATCAAAGAGGGAGTTACAATACGCTTAAAGGTATGTCAATAATGATGGTAACCTCAAGATTGTTAGGAACAATACTTGCTCAAGGATTTTTCTTATGGGGAGCAAGATATATAGCTTGGTTTACAAAATTCATAGTGCTGTTTAGATAAAAAAGCAGGAATTGTGATTGATTGAATCACATTGAAAGTCCAACGACTATCATTTTTAATCTTGAATACTATTCACTAAAGAAGTGTTTACCATAAATTTTAAATAAAAAGCCTTGAAGCATTTAAAAATTCTGCTCCAAGGCAATATTACAAATCAATTTTTTATCTAATTGCCCCGTGCGGCAAAACGGCATGAACTCCTTTGACGCCGTTCACGACCTGGGTGACTCGTAAATCGACGGTCACGCTTGCTAATGCAAGGGCTTCTGTGCGCTCCATTCCATGAAGTTCACACAATAAGTCTACCATCTCATCGAGTGCCTGTGCGGCTGCAAGGTTTAGATCTTCATTGAAACCGAAAGTCAGCCAACCATCCGGGGTGTTGGCACGCGGCATCTTCAGTGAAAGATCATCCCTCAGTGACAGAGTGATATCGACCAAATCCATTGGACACTCGATTGCCGTGCCTGATAATTCACCGTCCCCCTGTGCGGCGTGGCCGTCACCGATGGAGAATAATGCTCCTTCAACAGAAATTGGCAGGTATAGGGTACTGCCTCTTTTTAACTCCTTGCAGTCGATGTTGCCGCCGCAGTAACGGGGAGGAGAGGTTCGATGAACGCCAGGTTCTGCAGGAGCGACGCCCATCAGTCCGATGAATGGGTTTAATGCAACATTGACTGGTCGGCCGCTTACCTCCGTTCTGGCAGTCATTGTGCTATGATTTAACTCCCAGTCTAGTCTGATTCTTTCGGATCCTGTGAGACCAACCGCGTCATTTTGCCAGCTTTTTTTGCCCCCGGCCCAGTTCGTCCCGTACCAGCCAGGCACGACATCGTTCAATTTCACTTCAAGCACCATTCCAGGCTTTGCCCCTTTTACTTCAATCGGCCCAACCATAGGGTGCAGGGGAGTTTCTTCTTTTACAGCAGAGTGGAAGAACTCTCTTTCGATTCCTTTGGATGCTGAATATCCCCATTCAATGTCTGGGGTCTGCATACGGATTGAGTCTCCAGAGTCAACTGTCATGATTGGTTTATATTCATTAGAGAAAGACCCGTGCAGATTTTCAGATTTTAAGACGATTTTATGTATCATGGTTTCATCTCCTTATGCAATTTCCTTTTTAACGATTTCAGCTTTTGGATTTCTTTTAAAAAGCCTTGGATTCGTTCCAATATAGACACCTGATAATACGAGTGCTGCTCCGGCTGCATGAGCGGCTGTGAAATTTTCGCCTAAAAATAAAGTGGCCATTATAACCGCAGATACCGGCATGACATTGATGAAAATTGATGCCTTGGCAGCGCCAATTTCTTTGATGCCGTTATAATACATGACGAATGAAACGACCGTGACCAACACGCTCATATGGATAATGGCAAACCATGTCGTACCTGATGCCTGCTGGACATCCTGCCATGATGTTTCAGTGAGAGCGAACGGTAGTAAAAAGAGTGTACCAAAAACGACTGCGTAGGTAGTGGACTCAACTGAACTGAACTTCTTCAGCACTATTTTCCCTACCACACTATAAAGCGCCCAGCTTACCACAGAACCCATCAAAACGAAATCAATTGGCTCGAAACCGAGTTGAATCAAGTTGATCAGATGTCCATCAGTAATGATAAAAATAGCACCTGAAAGGGCGATGGCCAATCCAATCACATTGTTGCGGGTGATCGTTTCTTTTAAGAACAAAGCCGATAAAAGCACGATCAACACCGGATTGGAGGCAATGAACAGAGAGCTTTTAATGACCGGTGCATGCTTGCTCGCCAGGAAAAAGAAGATGTTGTATAAGGCGATTCCCGTCAAGCCAAGAACAGCAAATAAAATATAATCCTTCAGGTTCGGTTTCTGGCGGTTTTTCTCCATCAAGAACATGAGAGGGATGAGGAGGATGGCAGCCCCGAAAAAACGAAAAAAGGCGACAGTCGCCGGTTCGAAGCTTTGTACTGCGTATTTTCCGGCAATGAAAGCACTGCCCCATGTTGATGTGGCAAAGGTCAACATGCCATAGGTAAGCCATAGTTTTTTGTTCATTCTAGTCCCTTCTTTATGTATGATTTAAATAGTATTGTAGCATCTTTTTCGAAAAGCGAAATAAAATTTTAGTAAGTTCTGAAACTTTTTTTGCAGATGAGGAGTCATACGCAGGAATGAAAAAGGAACATATGAACTCGAAGTTTGGATGTAATCCCTATTGGAACACTCTTTTAACCAGGGAATTACTTTTTCAATTAGAAATACGGCTGCAGAGGCATTAGCCCTCTGTTTTTTTATTCGTACAATTTATTTCTTTTTAGAAAATGGTACTAAATATGCCAATCGACATACCCTGCTGCGTTATAAATAGGTCTATACGAGTTACAAAGTAGGTTGCATAAAGTCGTAATTTAAACATTTTACCTAGAAATTAATATTGTCTTTAAGAAAAAGGAATCATTTTTCTGTCTATGCCACACCCAATAGGACGAAATCATACTGGAAATAATTAGAAAGTTTTAGTCGTAGACCGTAACTTTTTAGGATTACACTGAATTGGGCTTATTTTGAAAATTTCCCAAGACTAACTAATTATTCATTTACTGAATATTCAGTTTTATTTTCCGAATTTTCGACAAAATTCCAGGCCGCAAGAGGCTATGGTTGATTTAGCACCTATTTCACATAGAGTGTGCGACGAAAGGAGGGCAGGGAAGAATCCAAACGGAAAATACTTAGGAGGTAGAGGGATGAAACGTAAAAAAAGCCGAATATTATCCGTACTTCTATCAACTGCATTGGTCGTGCCATTGCTGCTTCAACCACAGATCCAGACAAATGCTGCTACAAAAGGAGTCAGTGTTTCTGCGAAGGAAGCAGTCCAAACTGCAAAGCAAAAAGTGAACAAAAAGCTTTATACCCAATTTGAAAAAGAGGATAAAGTAACCTTCTTGGTAAAAATGAAAGAGCAGGTTGACACGAACGCTGTCGCAAAAGAGGCAGCGAAAAAGGCCAGCCTGTCAAAAGCCACTCCTGCAAAAACAAAATTAATGAAGCGTTCCACGATTGTATCTGAGCTGAAAGCAAAGGCTCAGGAAACGCAATTCGATGTTCTTGAATACCTGAAGAAACAGGAAAAGAAAGGCGCGGCTAAGGGTGTTCATTCTTACCATGTAGTGAATGCAATTGCAGTAACAGCTACAGAAGAGGTAATGAATGAGCTTGCTGGTTTCGCTGAGGTTGATAAAATCCTTCCTAATGAAACAAGGCAGCTGTTCGTCCCTGAAAAATCAGCTGTAGCTGTTCAGGACCCTGCAGCTAAAACAAATTCGATTGAATGGAATATTGACCGTGTTGGAGCACCAGCTGTCTGGGATATGGGGATTGATGGCAGCGGGATCACCGTAGCTTCGATTGACACAGGTGTCCAATGGAATCACCCTGCGTTACAAGAGAAATATCGGGGCTATGACTCCGCCACCGGAGAAGTGTCGCATGCAGGTAACTGGTTTGATGCTGTTGCCGGCCAATCTGCGCCGTATGATGACCATGGACATGGGACGCACGTTACCGGCACAATGGTAGGGTCCGAGCCTAATGGTGGAAATGTCATCGGGGTAGCTCCAGGAGCAAAATGGATTGCTGTTAAAGCATTCACAGCCTCTGGCGGTACGGATGCTGACTTGCTGGAAGCTGGCGAATGGATTCTTGCACCAAACGGAAACCCGGAATTAGCACCGGATGTTGTCAACAACTCATGGGGCGGCGGACCAGGGTTGGATGAATGGTACCGCCCAATGGTTCAAGCGTGGAGAGCGGCTGAAATATTCCCAGAGTTCTCTGCCGGGAATACAACTTTCAGCAATCCAGGTGGTCCAGGTTCGGTTGCGAACCCTGCCAACTATCCGGAATCAGTCGCAACAGGTGCGACAGACATCAATAATAATTTGGGAAGCTTTTCACTTTTAGGACCGTCTCCATATGGTGAGATCAAGCCTGAACTGACGGCACCTGGAGTGAATATCCGCTCTTCTGTACCGGGAAGCGGGTATGAAGGCGGCTGGAATGGAACGTCAATGGCCGGGCCGCATGTTTCAGCGGCAATCGCATTATTGCTGCAGGCAAATTCTAGTTTGACTGTTGATGATCTGGAAGAGATTTTAATGACGACAGCCTTGCCTTTAACAGACAATGCTTATCCTGAATCACCGAATAATGGGTATGGTTCTGGATTGTTGAATGTTTTTGATGCCGTTTCCTCTGTTGTTTCTGGTCTGGGGAAATTAAAAGGGCAAGTTACAAAGGATGGAGACGACAGTGAAGCACCGGTGTTGGAGCATTCCCAACCTGCCACGGTTTTCGCAGGAATGCCACTGACTTTAGAGGCTTCAGCTGCCGACAACATCAGTGTAACAAATGTTGAAGTTGAATATCAATTAGAGGATGGATCTTGGTCATCTGTTTCCGCAGTACGGACGGGCGGTGACTATAAAAATGGAACGTATCAGGCCACTATTCCAGGTGACGCGATTTCTGGTAATGAATTTTCGTATAAATGGAAAGCAGTGGACTTTGGAGGTAATGAAACAGTAAGCGAATTTACTGTATCAGTTTTACCAGGAATAACTGTAGGCTATGAGCAGGACTTCGAAAATGATGCTTCCGGCTGGACCTCATATGGGGATGCAAATAGCTGGGAGTGGGGCACGCCGACAAGTGGTCCTGGCTCTGCTTTTTCAGGAGAGAAGGTTTATGGAACTGCTCTTGCTGGAACGTATCAAAGCCGGGCGAACATGTCACTGCAAATGCCGCCGATCGATTTGCCGGAAGGCAGCAGCTACCTTCAGTTCAAGCAATGGTATAACCTGGAGAGAAATTATGACTACGGGCATGTATTTGTCTCCACCGATGCAGTTAACTGGGTCCAAAAATTGCGTGTGAATAATCTATCGAATGGCTGGATTGATGGTGAAGTAGACTTAAGTGAATATGCCGGCCAAAGAATTTATGTCGCTTTCAATGTAACAACTGATGGCAGCGTAGTCAGGGATGGCTGGTATCTGGATGATGTAGCTTTATCTGATACTCCGCTTGCCGCGCCAGCTAAAGCAGATACAGTTTTAGATAAAGACGACACGAAGGCTAGTCTGAAAGAAGAGGTTGATCCAAACAAGATCCAAATGTTACTGCCTAAGCAGCAAAAGGCTGAAAGTTCAGCAAATCCGATGGCATTGCCTATGCAGGCTCAAGTGACAGTTGTTGAATCAGGCCGTTCTGTAAAAACAAATCCTGCAAATGGCAGTTATGAGCTGACACATGCTGCTGGAAGCTTTACTGTTCTGGCAGAAGCCTATGGTTTCCGTCCACAGACTCAAACAGTAGAAATTGAGCAGGATGGGGAAACAACGGCTAACTTCAACCTTGAGGAATTGCCAAAAGGAACAATAACTGGTTCCATCACCAACAAAGCAACTGGTGAGCCTGTTGAGGGTGCGACGGTTTACTTGTTGGAGGATGCGAATATTGCTCCTGTGGCAACAGATGAGAATGGACACTATTCGCTGACTGCATATGAAGGTGAATACACGTTAAAAGTGATTGCTCCGCATTTCTATAGTCAAGAGGCGTCCGTGACGCTTGATGGCGATGTCGAGCAAAACTTTGAGATCAAGCCGTTCATCGGTTATCCAGGTGAAATCGGCTATGATGATGGCAGCGCTGAAAATGCACGTGCATTCTATGACGCTGGCAATGGGTGGGCAGTGAAGATGTCATTGGCTGAGGGCAATGACAAAGCCTTAGTTACTGGCGGACTGTTCCGGTTCTGGGATGCAGAATGGCCGGTTCCTGGCGGTACGGATTTCAAAGTGGAAGTATACGATGCAAGTGGCACTGACGGTGCACCAGGCAAGAAACTGGCGGGACCAATCGACGCTACTGCATTGAGAAATGGCGAGTGGACACATGTTGATTTAAGCAGCCATGGCATCGTAGTAGAAGGAGATTTCTACCTGGTATATATCCAGGCTGGCGTCAACACAGCTTCACCAGGTTTGGCTACCGATGAAAACGGTGAGAATGCATTAAGAAGCTGGCAGCTGGTAGGTGGCGGCTGGTCACAATCTCCAGAAGATGAAGGAAACTATATGATCCGTGCAGTAGTTGATTATGAGGTGACAGCACCAAGCATCTCTTCTCCTGTAGATGGATCTTTTACAAAGGATGGTACTGTAAAAGTAGAAGGTTCGGCAGCGCCGAAAACAACCGTCCATATCTATAATGATGGTGAAGAGGTTGCAACCACAACTGCAACCGATAATGGTAATTATGCAGTTGATGTCGATCTCAATGAAGGTACGAATGTACTGACAGCCAAAGCATCGACAGAGCAAGGAATCACTGATGCATCAGAGCCAGTTACAGTAGTTTTTGATCCGAATGCACCTGAGTTGTCGATTTCCTCACCTGCAGATGGAAGCAAAATCAATAAAGAAACCGTTACGGTTACCGGAGCGATTGCTGATGCCAATCTGGGCACTGTTAAAGTTAACGGAACAGCAGCGAAGATTGATAACGGAACCTATTCAGCTAGGGTCATGTTGGATGAAGGGAAAAACGAAATCAAAGTGGTTGCAGAGGATAAGGCAGGAAACATAACTGAAGAATCTGTAAAAGTTGATGTGAAATACACTGCCCCTGTGATTTCAAATGTGAAACCGGAAGTGGATCAGACATTGAAAAAAGGCGAAAGTGTAAAGGTCGAATTCTCTAGTGAAGAGGACCTGGATGCGACGTTTCTCATTCATATGCCATTAACGAGCAATTCACTGACATCGAATGCAACAGAGCTCCCAATGCGTGAGGTGTCTCCAGGAAATTACGCAGGCTACTATACAGCGACTAAGGATGTCGTTGCAGATGGTGCCGTCATCGAAGTCAAGGCTGTTGACGCCTATGGCAATGAAACAAGAAAAACCGCAGAGGGCAAGCTGTTCATCAATGTGAAGAAGAAAAAGGGTAATAAATAGTATTTGTTTAAACAAGGAAGGGCCTTTCGCTTTATTGCGGAAAGGCTCTTTTTTATAAAAATAAAAACTGCGAATAAGAGAATAAGTACGTTTTATGCTGTTGTTCATGTATAACCGATTATTATGGTTGCGCAATGGAGACAAAAAGAAATTCTCCATATAAATTGGTGGAATAAGATGGTAATCTTATAAAAGAAGGAGTTGGAATCTCTATGGTTAAGAACAAAAAGTACTTAATACTTTCTATCATCTTTTTCTTTATTTCGATTGCACTGAATTTTCCATTCCCTCACGAATATCCTATTGGACAGGAAAAATCCATAGCTTTTAGATTTCCAATCACTACCATGGATGGAGTCAGTTATCTTGGAGTCACTGGCCTCGTATTGTTTATCATCAGTTTGTTTTTCCTCGTAAAATCGCTAGATCAATACCATGTGCGTATGGTTTTAATCGGAATGTTACTTGTCATTTTCCTGCCGATAGAGATGGTGAATGCCTACCAGAACACATTTGCCACAGGAATTTACGCAATCGAATATGACCGAGAGAGCAGCATCTGCGTGTTCGAGACGAAAAATGAAAAAACACTTACAGCCTACTGCCAGCTTCCATTTGAAAATCACAGCAATAAACCCGTCCGATTCAATATTGAGTTTTATGAAAAGTACTTGTTCGAAGATGACATGCCCATGCTTTCTTTATTGAATGAAGGAGGACCATATGAAGTCATTCTCCATGGAAAACAAAGAGAAACAGTCACCATTGAAGCTGAAATCGAGCTATCCCGGATAGGAGTCGATGCCATAAGCGGGGAATCAAGTAGGATTAATTTGAAGATTGTTGATGGAGAGAAGGTTAGGAAGCTATAAGAAGATAAGTGTTTTAAACTATACATTAATAAACTGTAAAAATTCGTTTCGAGATTCGTTAAGCACGCTTCTTTTTGCTTGATAAATTTCAATATGTGAGTAATCATCTATCTCCTAAACGAATAAGCTTTTAATTATTTCTAATTTTGAATAATCTCGAAGTTAGCTATTTGGCCGAAATAAAAATTAAATGGCTAGAGGAGGAAATCATATCAAAATAACAGTGAAATCAATAGTAGGTGGGTTGGTTTCAGGCATAGCACTCGGACTATTTCTGAAATTGATTCAATTCCTTACGAACCTAAAGGTATATACCTTATTGCTAAATGTAGATTACGTGCCAATCCTTAAAAACATACAATTACCGGAAATCATTGAATTCGGTTTGCATTTGGTCATTTCGATCATGCTTGCTTTTATTCTGAATTTGTACATAAAAAGGAAGAGACTTAGGAAAGAAGCCATTCATCGATTTGTATTGAGGGTAAGTTTAATCGTTGGTTTGCTGCTATATCCAACGACACTTCTTTCGGAACGGACACCATCAATTACCGATGCATATGCCTTTGTAATGTGGATGGCTGGGCACTGGATTTATGGAATCATATTAGCAAGAATTTTATCACATAAGGAAGGAGAGAGGGTTTGAAAAAGGAAATTGTTTTATCAGTCGAAATTTTAATTTCCTTTTATATGGAGTAGCCAAATGGAACGATTATCGTGAAAGGAATTTAACGGATTTGCTAGATTCAGCCCACATCGAAAAGGTTTATTTTAAGCATCTGCCGATGAAGGATGATATGGGGAATGATAATCGTCAAATAACAGATGAAGCTTCACTTCAAGAACTTATGAATTTCTTAAGTCAATATAAAGTGAAAAAAGTCGGCGGTCGCGATTTTGTCTCAGAATATCCCGATGAGCGATTTCAGTTTCAATTGGAGTATCGAGACCATAGCGTCACAATGCCTTCCTTAATTGAAAGGCATATTCTTTTACACGAAATGTCTCAGTATGAAACCACCAATGGACCTGTGGATCATGAATGGCTGATGGAGTTTTTAGAAGAAGTGGGAGAAGAAGCATAAAAAATGGTTGAGTATTCATTTATTTGAAACTTTTACTACAACTTAAACGTATTTCTTTCAAAACCTTATCTAACGGAGGTACCTCATGAAAAAGATGCTTATTGTATTCACAATGACTATGATCGCTTTTTTAACTGGCTGCAGTGAGGAAGAGCAGCAGTTAAAAGGATTGGTCTCGGATAAAGAAGGTATTTATGGATTATACGTTGTAGGGGATGAAGAAGTTGATGGATCAAAGCTAGCTAGTGAAGGCATTGATCCATCAAAAATTCATGTGATATATCATCCAAAATCCTTGGAAGTAGCTCAAGATTCATTTTCGAGTGCCGAAATTGAGAAATCACCGGCGTATGTAGTGATCGATCATAAGGGAATTGCCTTTAAAACCTATGATTATGATGAAATGGTAGAGTACTTGAAATCAAGGATAGCATCAAAATAATATAGAGTGACTCAAAACTTATGATGAGAAGGAAATGGTACATTTAAAATCGAAAATCCCTTTTGATAGGATAAACTGACGAAAATAAATGCCAGGAGGTTACGCTCCTGGCATTTGCTTTATTTGTGTATTCTGATGGAAGGTGAACTTATTTTTGCCTGCCTTTTTGGAAGCATAAAGTGCTTCATCTGCATAACTGATGACAGTAAACGGATCAATATCATGCTCTGGCCATACTGCCCCCCCGATACTGCATCCAACCGTAAGCTGTTCATCTGCGAGATGATAGGGACGGTTTATACTATTAATCAGTTTGGCTGAAATATTCGCAAGAATAAATTCCACTGATTCTGACGGTGTATCGAGCACGACAAGGAACTCATCACCGCCGAGCCTGAAAATCTTGTCAGCCATACGCGTACTATCTTTCAATCTTTTTGCTACTTCCTGGAGCAGCAAATCCCCGGTATGATGTCCATGAGTATCATTGATTTTCTTAAAACCGTCTAGATCCAAGTACAAAAACGACAGGGATTGATCTGCCAATTTCGCTTTTTTCATAAATTGGTCCAATGCGACACGGTTGCCCAGGCCCGTTAAAAGATCCTGGTGGGCGAGGGTTTCCATCTTTCCCAAATTGGACTCTGTCCGGATCAAAGAGTCAACGAGATCCCTAAGAGAACCGGAAAGGAGTTCAAGGTCTTTTATTCCTTTTATATAAGGAATAACCGCCTGATTCCCCATTCTAAGACTATGGGCAGCTTTTGAAATTTTCCTTAAAGGACTGGTAATGAATCCGGCAAGAAGCCAGCCAATGACTGCGAAGATGACAGCTGTGATGGTGCCCAGTTTAATGATGTATGATTTCAACTGTTCAACAGGGGCAAATGCATGATCTGTGGGGATGCGGATAATTACTTTCCAGCCAAGGCCAGCATAATCATAATGTCCGTCCCCGACTGCAAATCCAGTCAGATACTCTTTTCCATCGGGCCATTTTTCCACGATCCAGTTATTCTCACCCTTGGCCGCTTTTTGAACACTTTCAACATCTAGTACTTTTCCAGTCATTCCTTCTGGCCCCAACAGGACCGTGCCGTCCAAACCGCTCACAACAAAAACTTCCGCTCCGCTTAATTCATCCTTTAAAGGCTGGACAATCGCATCCTTTACCTGTTTTGACCATTCCCAGCTTAAATGTGCCGCCAACACACCAGTGAAGTTTCCATTTTTATCAGTCAAAGGCTTACTGATATCGACGAATTGCAAAGGTTCTCCATTTGGATTGGGCAGCAGGTTGGCGAGGAGGACAGCATTATGGACATCGCCTATAAATGTTCCTTTTCTTCCTTCCTGATAAACAGGGCGTTTAGATATATCAGCGCCAACCAGGATTTTGTCTGACGCAGCAACCACTGTCCCGGATGAGTTCGTCATTCCAATCCATGAAAATACATGAATGCTAGATTTTAATTGTTCCAATAATATTTGAGCTGATTGGAGATCTTCCTGTGATTTGATATCATCGATTTGGCTCAGGACTTCAACCTCTCCGATTCGAGACCACATGAATGAATCGAGCTTATCAGCCATAAGATAGGCGGTAGTGGACAGGCTGTTGCCAATCTCTCTCTTAATCGTTTCAGCTGAATGTCTGCTGATCGTGATACTCAACAGCATGGTAAGCGCAATGATGATGACACCAAAAAATAGAGCCATATAGGCTCGAAGGTTGATTTTCATATAAAGTATTTCCTTTCGTGCACATGCTAAAAATCTCTACTTGGTTATTTCGACATTTTTTGTAGAATCTTTAGTAGAAATAATTTCTATTTTTAACATCGGTGTCTTTTTAGCATTGCTCCAATCCCAGCAAAAACCAAAGCAGCAAAAGTAAACTTAACAATTGAAATCTGTTCAATCATGGGAGTATGGGTCGAACGGTCTGATGAAAAAATGGACCACCAGATGGGTTCTGAATAAAGGATGGATGCTCCCAGCCAAAAGAGGTAGATTACAAGAATTGAAACGATATAAAACTTCACAAAATACACCTTCCTTACTGTTGGTCGCTTTCCCGAATGATTTCCATATAGAAACGGATGGCATTCAGGTAGTTATCAATGCTGATATGCTCATTTGTCCCATGCATCCGGCTCAAATCCTCAGATGTCAAATTTACGGGAAGGAATCTATAGGTATTTTCAGAAATACTGTCATAATGCTTTGCATCGGATCCTGCGAACATGAGATAGGGAGCAATGACCGCGTCTTCATAAACATTACGGGCGCCTTGCTGGATGGTTTTGAATTGCCAGCTGTCAACAGACGAAACACCCGAAGCTTCAGAGCCTTCAACCGTCACTTTTATTTGGTCGTCATCTATCGTTTCTACAAAATATTTTCTAACTTCGTCCAGTGAATCTCCTGGCATAAGACGCAGGTTTATAATCGCTTCAGCTTTTTCAGGAAGGGCATTATATTGTTCTCCAGCCTGAAAAATCGTTGGCGCAATCGTTGTCCGGATCAAGGCTGCCGATGCAGGCTGCTGCAAAAGGATTCTTTCGATTACAGGCTCAAAAATGAGCTTATTCGCAAATACGTATTTCATTCCAAAGCTCATTTCCGGGGCGACGAATTCAAATAAGTCTTCGCCAGGGCCCTGTAGGTCTGCAGGGAATTGGGTTTCTTCCAGCTTAGAAATAGCGCTTGCAATCCTGCCGATATTCGTCCGATTTTTAGGCTGGGAAGAATGGCCGCCACTGCCTTCAATCGTAAGTTCTGCTGTTGCTGAGCCTTTCTCGGAGATACCAACAACACCTACAGGTTTATCTACACCCGGAACCATGTTTTGGACGATTGCTCCGCCTTCATCCAAAACAAAGTCAAATTTGATTCCTCTTTCACTCAAGGTGCTGACAATCTTGCTGGCACCTTCATCTCCGCCAATTTCCTCATCGAATCCAAACATGAGGTACACGTCTCGCTCAGGCTGATACCCTTCCGCCAGCAAATGCTCGGCAGCTTCGAGAATGCCGATTACGCCAATTTTGTCATCCAGTGTACCACGCCCCCAGATCTTATTGTCGGTAATGGTACCGCTGAAAGGGGGATGCTCCCAGTTTTCCTCCGTTCCTTTTAGAACAGGAACCACATCATAATGGCTGGTCAAGCCGACAGGGGTCTTCTCTGGGTTATAACCCTTCCATGTAAAAATAAGTGCGTAGTCATTCACCTTTTCAAGTTCAAGATTTTGATAGACTTTTGGGAAACTCTTTTCCAAAAAAGAAAGGAAAGAGTCAAACTCGTCCATATTCATCTTGCTTCGGTCCTGATAGGAGATGGTCTGGAAGTGAATGGCCTTTGAGAGAGTTTCAATCGCGCTGTCTTCATTAAGGGATCCCGTGAAAGAATCAGGTTCAGGCTGACGGGATTTCAAGGTGAGGGTTGTGGACATGGTGATGGCCGCGAATAAAAGGAGCAGGACGCCGAAAATAGTCAGGGATAACTTCAGCTTTTTCATAGATAACTAGAACACCTCCAATATTTTCAAAAAAAGCCTCCGGTTACCCAGAGGCTGATGGTCATGCAATTTCAGGTGCATGAGGTTGTTTTTCCGGTTCTGGTACGAACGCAAGAATGATCATGCCGATGACAAAGAGGATGACCAGGCTGAAAACGCCCATGCTCGAATTTCCTGTAAGCTGTGCTGTCAGACCGACCATGAGCGGACCCATGATCGAAGCGAATTTTCCAAAGATATTATAGAAACCGAAGAATTCATTTGCGTTCGCTTTCGGGACCAATTTTGCAAAATAGGATCGGCTTAGTGCCTGGATGCCACCCTGTGAGGTCGCAACAAGCATGGCCAGGATCCAGAAATCAGTCGTTGTTTCGAGGAAGTAGGCATAAATACAGACGAAAATATAAACAATGATTCCAACATAAAGCATTTTTTTACCGGTAAAACGCTCGGATAATTTACCAAACAAAATCGCGAAGGGCCAGGCGACAACCTGCGTAGCGAAAAGGATGATTAATAGATTGGTAGAACTGATACCAAGGTCTGTACCATATGCTGTCGACATGGTGATGATTGTTCCGACACCATCAATGTAAAAGAAATAGGCGAGTAAGAATAAAAATAATGCCCTGTATTTTCGGATTTCCTTAAAGGTTTTTCCTAGACGCTTAAAACTTTGCAAAACGATTTTTGGTTCACGTTCAATATAATGCTTTTGATGGACATTTTTGAACATGGGAATCGAGAAAAGTCCCCACCAAAGGGCAGTGATGATGAATGCAGTCTGGCTTGCCAGTGTCA
The DNA here is from genome assembly GCA_018613055.1 of Chryseobacterium sp. ISL-80. Taxonomy (GTDB): domain Bacteria; phylum Bacillota; class Bacilli; order Bacillales; family Cytobacillaceae; genus Mesobacillus. Next base: position 193,165 of record JAGGQZ010000009.1, read on the forward strand.
TGGAAATCGGCAATACCTTGGTCTGTGCGAGAATGATGATTGCGATACTGATGATGAAGGGAATCGTACTTCCGATGTATCCCATCCCATAACCGCGCGCTGACACTCTATCCATGCGTTCGTCGGTTGTTACATCTACGATAAACGCATCATAAAATACATTTGACCCGGTTGAACCCAGTACGGCCAAGGTGTATATAACAAGCAGCATCAGCCAGTTTCCGCTTGGCACAAAAGCCAGTCCAGCGGTAAATACGAGTCCCAGAGTGAAGAAAATCGTGAAAAATCGTTTCTTCATTCCTTTGTAATCGGCTATGGTCCCCAAAATCGGTCCGATCAAGGCGAGAATGAAGGTGGCGATGGCAATCGTATACCCAAGATAAGCCGTCGAATTAGACAGGCTTACACCAGCTTCGGTAGCAGAAGCTTTGTAAAAGAGCGGAAAAACAGCCGTCGAGATGATGATCGAATAAGCTGAGCTGGCCCAGTCATAGCGAATCCAGCTGCTCTCTTCCTTCGTAAAACCTTTCATCATTTTGCCCCCAGTTTATATTTTTTTAATTATGCTACTAAACATTTCGCTTCTGAATATCGAATAACCTTCATTTCCAAATTTTAAATATCCAGTATTCCTTCAATAACACGGCCGTCCGTATCACCGAGGTCAAGACCCAGCAGGCGGGAGAAGGTAGGACCTTCGTCTACAAGATGCATGGAACGAACTGAGATACCAGGCCGAATTCCTTTTCCTGCTGCAAAGAAAACAGTGTGATATCCCTCTTTTTCAGGGGAATAGCCATGACAGGCAAGCGTATATTTTTTACTTTTGGCATCCTGCTCGCTGACTTCTGCAATGTAGTCACCATCGATGGCCTCGCTAAAATAGAATCCTTTAGCAGCTTCTAGCATCCTGAATGCCGTTCCATCTGCTCCCATCATGTTCGCTTCCTGGCCTGTGATGATTTTTTCGATCCCGTTTGACTGTTCTTGGAGCAGCTGAGCTAAAAGCTCTGTTACGATGTTTTTTGTTTCGATATCGTTCTCATCATTCACATAGACGTATGCAGATCCGTCACAGCCTTTGCAGTATGCTTTCCAATCAATTACTTTGCCTGCACCATTTACCTGGATTAATCCCCGTTCTTTAAATAATACGTTTAATTTCACAACTTTAGACTCATCAAGGGCACTGTGGTCACCTAGAAGGACGAAGGTTGTATTTTCAAATATACCGGCTTTCTTGGTGGCCTCAATGATTTTCCCCAATCTTTGATCATGACGATGCAAAGCGTCCACGGCTTCTTTAGATGCAAAACCGTGCATATGCCGCTGGGAATCCAGGTCGACAAAGTGGATCAGCATAAGCTCGGGCTTCTTCGTTTTAATTGTTTCAACAGTGGATGCCAGTACGAAATCATCAAGTTCTGGCTGGCTGAGTCCATTACGGATATGGCCAAATTTAGAATTCATCTCCAGCTGATACCCTGGACTTCCATTGAATAAGGAAACCGGAATCTGGTGATGCCAGGGCCTGTTTGCGAAAATTTCAGGCATATTGTAGTCAATGTCGGCTTTTGCGGTTACAGGCCAAAGCAAGGCAGCTGTCTTCATTCCTGCCTTTCTCGCCTCATCAAAGAGGGTTGTCCCTCTGATATGGCGGCGATGCCAGTACCAGTCTGGTGAAGTCCTTCCCGGCTGGATGAATGTATTGTTCACGATGCCATGACGATTAGGGAAATTTCCTGTCACAATCGTTGCATGGCATGGATAGGTCACAGAAGGATATATTGTCTCTACTTTTGTGCAATATGAACTTTTTTCAATGAATGCTTTGAAATTCGGCAGCTCCCTGAGCAATGGCACATCATGCTCAGAAAGGCAGTCAAATGAGATGACGATTAGATGGTCTGTCAGTTTAGTCATAGCGCCCTCCAAATGATGTTTATATTCTAAATATAGCAGAAGAATCTGGAAAAAATAATCAGCTTTTCTCCTTTTGAAGGAATTTATCCATCAAGAAAGAAATAAATAGGTATCTGGAATTTTGGAGGAGTACATAATGGACCTGATCGATAAAGCATTGCAGATAGCATCCATGGCACATGAAGGCCAGTATCGGAAAAATACAAAAATCCCGTATATTTCTCATCCTGTTGCAGTAGGTATGATCCTTTTAGGAGCGGGTTATAGGAAGGAAATGGTTGCAGCCGGGATTCTTCATGATACTGTGGAAGACACCGATTTAAGCTTGGAGGATATTGAGCGAGAATTTGGAAAGGATATTGCTTTCCTGGTAGAAGGATGTTCAGAACCTGATAAATCTCTGTCCTGGGAAGAACGAAAGCAGCATACGATCGATTTTTTGAAAAATGCTCCTGAAGAGATCCGTGTGGTCGCTTGTGCTGACAAGCTCCACAATGTCCGATCGATCCGTCTTGATGCCGAAAAATCCGGAGAACAGGTGTGGAACAGATTCCGACGAGGCAAGGAGCAGCAGGAATGGTATTACAGGAATGTGATTGATAGTCTGGGAGAAGCTTCGAATTTCCCTCTTTTGGAACAATTGAAGATTGAAGTAGAGCAACTGTTCCAATAGGAAGAGTACATAAAAGCTAATTTTTCACTAACTGAAGATGCCGGTTTAGATAAGGATGACATTTTAGGCAGAAAGCACCCTAACAGACAATAAAAGGGCACCAATCATTAGATTTGACGAGAAGCCATTTCAGTAATAGAAAGGGGACATTATATTGAAATCACCAATTTTTAATAAAGTAAACAATGTATTCGTCCATGTTAGCAATCTGAAGGAATCCTCGGAGTGGTACTACAATCTGCTGGGAATTCCATTTGACCCTGAGAAGGTGGAATCACCTGTACATAATATCCCCGTTGCTTCTGAAACAGGATTAACTCTGGATGACCACACCTTTGACCCAGGCTTTCAGTTAAAGCCTTCCGAGCATGTTTTGTTTAACTTGCTGGTGGATAACGTGGATAAAGCTTATGAATTTGTTGTTTCAAATGGAATTCCTGTTGTTAAAGAAATTGAGCGGATCGGCAATTTCGCGTATTTCAACTTCAAGGACCCGGACGGAAATGTTCTGATGATCTGTAATTGTTAAGAGAATAAGAATTTCCTATTCTGCTATTATTTACCGGGATTCACTTCATACAACCACGGGTAAAGATAGTTAATCCAATTAAGGAGTGAGAAAAATGACGAAACTGAAACTGTCAAAAGAAGAGCTATTGGAGCAAATCCAAAATAGTCATGGCAACATAAGTATTTCGTCCATCTCCTCAACTGAAGAAGGGGAAGAGCTAATCGCCCTGGCCAAACATCTGGAATTAGAAGGCAGGATTGTATTAATGGAATATTGTCTGGATAAAAAGCCACTTTCTGTATCCCTAAAAACAAAAAAACCGGATTAACGAATAGATTTCAAAGGCGGACTGCTGAAAAGGCAGTTCGTCTTTTTTTTGTTCCTGGGCCTAATTGAGGAAAAAGCGTTAGTAACCGCTTCCTTTTAAATTTTCTCAAAATTATGATTGACTGAATATTATATCTATATTATTATCGTCCTAATAGTTTTTTTCTTTCGTAAGACGAAGCGTTGAAGCGAAAAAGAAAATGGAGGGGAATTATCATGTCTCAATTATTAGCTTTGGTTATCGTAGTATTCATCTTATTAGTCGGCGATTTGGTTGCTGTCAGGACTAAGGCATGGATCCCATCCATGTTCGTATCAGCTGTCTTGTTCCTGATTGGATACTGGACATTTTTCCCGAAAGAGATTGTCGCTCTCGCTGGAGTACCTTCCGCAGTAGCGGTAATGATGATGTATTTATTAATCACAAATATGGGCACCTTGCTTTCGATCCGCGAGTTGAAGAATCAGTGGAAAACGATTGTGATCGCCCTGTCAGGTATTTTGGGAATTGTCGCAGTACTTTTGAGTGTAGGTACGCTGATCTTCGGATTCCAGACAATGGTTGTGGCCATACCACCATTGGTTGGCGGAGTGGTTTCCGCTTTGATCATGTCTGAAGGAGCGAAGGAAGCCGGCCTTGCGTCACTGTCTGTTTTTGCGATTGTCATTTACGTCATGCAAGGATTCGCTGGTTATCCATTGACTTCGCTCGTTTTGAAAAAAGAAGGCAAGCGCCTATTGAAGCTTTATCGTGAGGGAGGCCTTGCATCCGCGGAAGTGGCCGCAACTGCTGAAGTGGCACCTCCAGTAGAGCTGAAGCTTTTCAAAAGTATGCCAGAAAAATATAACACCGACTTTTTTAAGTTTTTCAGATTGTCTGTTGTTGCTTACCTAGCTTATCTAACATCCACACTTTTGGCACCGGTTGTCTCAGTAAGCCCATTCGTCCTGGCACTATTATTTGGCGTCATCGCAACAAGCGTGGGATTCTTGGAAAAGCAGGTTCTGCAAAAGGCAAACGGCTTTGGTATTGCAATCCTTGTATTGATGCTATTCATTTTCGATGGATTGAAACAGGCAACACCTGGGATGCTGCTTGAAATTCTGGTACCGCTGATTGGTGCGATCGTCCTTGGGGTTGCCGGAATGTATATCTTCTCATTTGTTGTAGGCAAGATTTTAAAAGTAAGCAAAGAGATGGCTTTTGCCGTATCCCTTACAGCACTTTACGGATTCCCGGCTGATTATATCATCACGAACGAAGTCATCAATTCACTGACAGAAGATGAAAAAGAAAGAGAAGCACTCACAAGTCATATGCTTCCACCAATGCTAGTTGGCGGTTTCGTGACCGTTACAATCGTATCTGTTGTACTTGCAGGCATCTTCGTCGGATTCTTGTAAGAATTAGGAGGTAATTAGATTGCTAGAATTAAAGGAACGGATTGAAGAGCATATAGAACAAATCAGTCAGTACACAGCAACTCCTGGCAAAGGAACGACAAGGCTGACATACAGCAAGGAGGATCTGGAAACCCGCAACTATATAAAACAGAAAATGAAAGAGTCCGGACTCCAGGTGCGTGAGGATGGATTTGGCAATATATTCGGGAAACTGGAAGGAAAGCATGCTGACGCACCAAGTGTGATGATTGGTTCCCATTTTGACTCTGTCCCTCACGGCGGTTCCTATGATGGTCCCGCCGGAGTCGTTGCAGCACTCGAGGTAGCAGCACTTTTTGCTAAAAATGGCTTGAAACCCAAGTATCCTTTGGAAGTCGTTGCATTGGTGGAGGAAGAGGGCGCAAGGTTTGGCGGAGGTTTGATGGGATCGCGCGGTATCGTTGGTCTTCTTGACGAGGACGAATTTAAGTTGCTAAAAGATCAGAATGGTATCTCAACTATTGAAGCCATGACTGATATCGGACTAGATCCATCGCTTCCAAAGAAACGCGACCCAAAAACAATGAAAGCATTTCTGGAATTACATATCGAACAAGGACCTATTTTAGAAGAAAAAGAGATTCCTATTGGTGTTGTGGAGGCCATTGTTGGCCTGACACAATTGGAGGTAACCGTAAAAGGGCAGGCAGGCCATGCCGGAACTACCCCGATGGATCGCCGGGCTGATGCACTTGTTACAGCGAGCAAAATCATCAGCCAGCTGCCAGAACTCGCAAGTGAAGAAGGAGAAGGCACGGTCATCACGACTGGGCGTTTGAATGTCTATCCGAACGGCGCCAATGTCATCCCGGATCAGGTTGTATTTTCTGTGGACATACGGTCTGGAAAGGAAGAGCATGTCCTGAATGTCGTTGAAAAAACGAAAAATCTTGCAGCTTCGTTTATTGGAAATGGAATCAAAACCACGGTTGAGCAGCTATTGTATATCCAGCCAAAAGAATTGCATGAAGAAGTCCGCTCCCTTTTAAAAGAGAAAAGCGATGAGCTAGGTATTCCGTATTGTTCAATTAACAGCGGTGCTGGCCACGATGCAATGGTGTTATCCGATTTTACTGATGTTGGGATGCTGTTTATTCCAAGCAGGGCCGGACTCAGCCACTGTCCGGAAGAGTGGTCGGATTCAGAAGACATCGCAAGGGCCGTACAGATTTTTTACGAAACAGCGAAGACTTTAACGGAGGCGGAATGATGATTAATCAAAAATTGAAAGAAGCGTTTCAGGAATATAAAGATGAACTAACCGATTTGCGCAGGAAGCTCCACAGCGAGCCGGAACTTTCCTGGGAGGAATACAAAACGACTGATTTTGTCTGTGACTATCTTGATGAGCTAGGCATCTCGTATCGTCGTACTGAACCGACCGGTGTGATTGCTGAAATCAAGGGCGGAAAGCCTGGAAAAACGGTCGCCTTAAGAGGGGATATGGATGCCTTATCCGTCGAAGAGCTGATTAAGGACTTGCCATACACTTCAAAGGAAGAAGGAAAAATGCACGCCTGCGGCCATGATGCCCATACGGCGATGCTAATGATTGCGGCAAAAGCGCTTAATGGGATCAAGGAAGAGCTTCCAGGCAATGTCCGCTTATTATTCCAGCCGGCGGAGGAAGTCGCCCAGGGAGCTAAGGCACTTGTTGAACAAGGAGCAGTGGAAGGAGTCGACAACGTCTTCGGCATCCATATCTGGTCACAAATGCCGACCCATAAGGTCAGCTGCACACCAGGTCCATCCTTCGCTTCAGCCGATTTGTTCAAAGTTACATTTAAAGGGAAAGGCGGACACGGAGCGATGCCGCATGCATGCATTGATACCGCGATCGTCGCCTCATCATTTGTAATGAATGTGCAATCCGTGGTGTCAAGAACGATCGATCCTCAGCAGGGCGCTGTGTTGACTGTTGGAAAAATGGTCGTAGGCACCCGTTTCAATGTCATTGCCGAGAATGCCGTGATTGAGGGAACGGTACGCTGCTTTGACCCGGCTGTACGTGACCACATTGAGTCGCAGCTAACGCATTATGCAGAAAACGTCGCTGCGGTGTTTGGCGCTGCCGCAAATGTAGAATATACTCGCGGTACACAGGCGGTCATCAATGACGAAGAAAGTGCACAGCTTGTCCAGAAAGTGGCTGCAGAGGCATTCGGTGAGGATGTCATTTATCATGAAAAAACAACCATGGGCGGCGAGGATTTCAGCTTTTATCTTGATGAGGTGCCAGGCAGCTTTGCCCTGGTTGGCAGTGGCAATCCCGAAAAAGATACCGAGTGGGCCCACCATCATGGCAAATTCAATATCGATGAAGATGCATTGAGTACCGGTGCAGAACTTTACTCACAGTATGCATGGGCATATTTGAATAAAAACTAATAAAAGTGGAGATCCCTTACTGGGCTCTCCACTTTCATTGTTATCTCTTTTTCTTTTTACCCGGATCCGCAGCCACGTTTGGCTTTGCTTTCGATTCAAGGGCCAGCTGCACATGGTAGGTCTTCTCATCCACTGCCAGAACGCTGGTAACCTTCCCTTTGCGCCCCTTGATCCTCAGATCCTCCCCAACAGAAGGAACCTGCTGACGGAGCTGATTCAAAAGCTCATTCCTGTTTTCAAAAAAATGGACAACAAACATAGCAAATCACCTATTTTCTATAGTATTAGCTTTCCTATCACTAACATATTGGCGGGATACTAGGTTTAGAACAGATTAATAGTTGGATTTTTGGTAGGATTGAATTATTGCGCAGGGGGAAGAATTTAGATAGATATAGGTAGGAGTTCGGATGGGTTTTGAGATTGGAAGGGAAAAGCTGTCCGAAGTATGTTGAAGTTCGGACAGGTTTTGGGGTTGGAAGGGAAAAGCTGTCTGAAGTAGGCTCAAGTTCGGACAGGTTTTGGGGTTGGAAGCGTAAAGCTGTCCGAAGTAGGTGCAAGTTCGGACAGGTTTTGGGGTTGGAAGCGAAAAGTTGTCTGAAGTAGGCTCAAGTTCGGACAGCTTTTGGAGTTTGAAGGGAAAAGCTGTCCGAAGCAGGTGCAAGTTCGGACAGCTTTTGGGGTTAGTTGCGTTAAGCTGTCCGAAGTAGGTGCAAGTTCGGACAGGTTTCGGGGTTGGAAGGGACAAGCTGTCCGAAGTAGGCGGAAGTTCGGACAGGTTTTAGGCTTGGATGCGTTAAGCTGTCTGAAGTAGGTGCAAGTTCGGATAGATTTTAGGGTTGGATGCGTTAAGCTGTCCGAAGTGGGTGCAAGTTCGGACAGGTTTCGGGGTTGGAAGGGACAAGCTGTCCGAAGTAGGCGGAAGTTCGGACAGGTTTTAGGCTTGGATGCGTTAAGCTGTCTGAAGTAGGCGGAAGTTCGGACAGCTTTTGGACTTGGAAGCGTAAAGCTGTCCGAAGTAGGTGCAAGTTCGGACAGGTTTCGGGGTAGGATGCGTTAAGCTGTCCGAAGTAGGCGGAAGTTCGGACAGCTTTTGGACTTGAATGCGTAAAGCTGTCTGAAGTAGGCGGAAGTTCGGACAGCTTTTGGACTTGAATGCGTAAAGCTGTCTGAAGTAGGTGCAAGTTCGGATAGATTTTGGTGCTATAAGCGAAAAGCTGTCAAAATACACGTGTAATCTTGACAAGTTGAGGGCCAACAAGCCTAAAGCTGTCAAAATAAAGACGTATTCTTGACAGGTTGAGCGCCAACAAGCTTAAAGCTGTCAAAATAAACGTGTAATCTTGACAGGTTGAGCGCCAACAAGCCTAAAGCTGTCAAAATAAAGGCGTATTCTTGACAGGTTGAGGGCCAACAAGCCTAAAGCTGTCAAAATAAAGACGTTATCTTGACAGGTTGAGGGCAACCGAGCCTAAAGCTGTCAAAATAAAGGCGTATTCTTGACAGGTTGAGGGCCATCAAGCGAAAAGCTGTCAAAAATAAGTCCTATCACCGACCCTAATCTAGAAACCTAAATAACATAAATCATATCCGGAGGTTACGATCATGAAAACATACAAATTTCCTGAAGGTTTTTTATGGGGAGGTGCAACGGCTGCGAACCAGATTGAAGGGGGCTATCACGAAGGAAACAAGGGCCTTAACGTGGCTGATGTACTGCCTGGTGGAAAAGCAAGATACGATATTTTAACAAAACCGGGTTTTGATTTTGAAATAAAGCCGGATCAGTATTACCCGAACCATGAGGCAATTGACTTTTACCGTCGATATAAAGAAGACATTGCGATGTTTGCGGAAATGGGATTCAAGGCGTTTAGGATGTCGATCGCCTGGACGAGGATATTCCCAAATGGCGATGAGCAGGAGCCCAATGAGGAGGGGCTTGCGTTTTATGACCGGGTGCTCGATGAATTACATAAGTATGGGATTGAACCTGTCGTGACAATATCCCACTATGAAATGCCGCTCCATTTGGTAAAAGAATATGGTGGCTGGCGCAGCCGGGAAGTGGTCGCTTTATTTGAAAAATATGCCCGAACAATCCTAAACCGCTACAAAGACAAAGTGAAGTACTGGATGACCTTTAATGAAATCAACAGTGCTCTGGTGATGCCGATTAATGGTCTAGGCTTTTCGATTGAAAAAGAAGAAGATCGATACCAGCCTACGTTCCAGGCGTACCATCACCAGTTCGTGGCAAGCTCCCTTGCCGTAAAAGCATGCCGAGAAATCATCCCCGGTTCGCAAATCGGATGCATGATTCTGTTTGCGCCGGTTTACCCTTATGACAGCAATCCGGAAAACGTGCTGCACGCGTTACAGGAAGAGCAGATTTTCAATTATTTTTGCGGAGATGTCCAGGTTCGGGGAGAGTACCCTTCTTACATTAAACGCTACTTCAACGAACACAATATTGAACTTCAAATTGAAGAGGGTGACCTTGAGATCTTAAAAGAGGGAACCGTGGATTATGTGGGTTTTAGCTACTATATGTCACGTACCGAGAAGAAAGAGAAAGCAAACGAGGATTCTTCAGAAGGAAACATCATTGGAGGTGTACGTAATCCGTTCCTTGAAGTAAGCGACTGGGGATGGGAAATCGATCCGGTTGGCCTGCGTATCAGCTTAAACAAGCTGTACGACCGTTACCAGATCCCTCTTTTTGTAGTAGAGAATGGATTGGGTGCGTATGATCAGCTAGAAGAAGATGGTAGCATAAACGATGATTATCGAATCGACTATCTTCGCGAACACATCAAAGCGATGGGTGAAGCGATTGAAGATGGCGTTGATTTAATGGGATACACCAGCTGGGGATGCATTGACATGGTCAGCATGTCTACTGGCGAATTCTCGAAACGGTATGGCTATATCTACGTTGACAAACACGATGATGGCAGCGGTACACTTCAGCGGAAAAAGAAGAAATCCTTCTTCTGGTATAAAGATGTAATTAGTACAAACGGTGATAAATTATAGCTGTTTAAAAAGGCTGCAGACAAACGGCAGCCTTTTTTCTGGTATAAAAAGAAAAACGAGTGATTTGTCGAACAATACTTTGTTAGTAATACACAAGGAGGAACAACAATGTTTTTATACAAAATAGATGACCAATTATCATTAAAGCAGGCAGAATTGAATGACGCAGAACGACTGTTTGAATTAACCGAAAGTGGTCGGGAATATATGAAAGAATGGCTGCCATGGCTTGATTTTACAGTGACTGTGGATGATACAAGGGAGTTCGTCAAGGGCACGATGTTAGGTTATGCGGAAAACAGAAGCTTGACGACTGTGATTATATATAAAGGGGAAATAGTGGGTACGGCTGGATTTAACAGCATCAATTGGTCAAACAAAACAGCGTACATTGGCTATTGGCTCGGGCATGAATATCAGGGAAAAGGGATTATGACCCGAGTGGCCAAGGGATTGACTGACTATGCTTTTCAACATCTAAAGTTAAATAAGGTCGAAATTCGGGCAGCCGATGAAAATAAAAAGAGCAGGAGTATTCCCGAACGTTTAGGTTTTGTGAAAGAAGGAAGGCTCAGACAGGCAGAATGGTTATACGACCATTATGTGGATCACATTGTATATGGCGTTTTAGCTGATGAGTGGGATAAACATCAATAAGTTTAAGGGCAGGGGGTTGGAGAGTACATGGATTTGAAAATGGCAGCCTTAACGTCAGAAAATTTTTCAGAGATTGTTAGAGTGGAAAATCCTAGCCTTCCCAATAAAAATATCCTACAAATATATGAAAAGAAGGCGACTAGTGAAACCATTTTGAAAAATGTTGGAGTCATCACACCAAATGGCCAATTAGTTGGCTATGGAATGTTTGCAGCTGGACCATGGGATCCAATCTTGAAACCAGGATATGCAGAGGTTTCGATCAAAATCGATGATGAATGGCATGGAAAGAGAATCGAGGGTTGGATATTAAAAGAGATTGAGGAACTTGCCTTGAAAAATAAAACCAAAGTTCTTCAGACTCAAATCCAGGATATTAATGAAGCTGAACTTGAATGGGCCAGAAAGGAAGGCTTTGAGATTTCCGGCCATATTTTCGAATCGCAATTGGATCTTTCTATTATTAAAACAGATTCATATAGTTCCCTCATTAATGAATTGACATCTTCAGGAATTAAGTTTACTACTTTGGCTGACTATCCCCCGGACCCATCGATTCAAGAGCGATTTTGGGATTTGTGGTGGGAGCTGGCACAGGATGTTCCGGGCATGAGTGACAAGCCGCGCCCTGAAAATGAGCAAATGATCAATTTGACAAAGGATTATGATAAGAAGGGATTTATTCTGGCTGTGCAAGGTGGGGAGTGGGTGGCAATGTCCATGGTGCTTCAGGAAGCCGCGGGAACAGGGTATAACTCTATGACAGGCGTTCATCCTCAATACAGGGGGAGAGGCCTTGCAAAGGCAATTAAGGTTAAAGCAATTGAATATGCTTTACAAAATGGTATGAAGTTTCTCCGGACTAATAATGATTCAATAAATGAGCCTATGCTGGCTGTCAACCAGAGATTAGGTTATGAACAAAAGCCAGGTTTTTACATACTGACAAAACGATTAGACGATTAATGGTATAGGAGAGAGCTATACAAAAAAACACATGCTCAGGCAACACTTGCCCTGAGCACATGCATAAATGAATGGTCATAGAAGTGACTCAGCTCCGTCGATGTATACTTCTGTCCCGGTAATATGGGAGGAAAGATCGGAGGCCAGAAAAAATACGAGGTCGGCAACTTGTTCTGGTTTTCCGGCGTGTTCTTCCAATGGCTGGTTGCCTTTGGGATATTCGACCGGAATCTTGATTTTCTCCAGGTCATCTTCCTGCGGGAAGGTATTTTTGCCGATATTGGTTTCGATGGCCCCGGGACAGATAATGTTGACTCTGATTTTATACTGAGCCAGTTCCAGTGCTGCCATTTTGCCAAAGCCGGTCTGGCCGATTTTAGAGGTGCTATAGGCAGACATCCCGAAATTTTTGTAGATCCTGTTTCCGTTAATGGAGCTTGTGATGATGATACTGCCGCCATCCTTTTTCATATGGGGGATGGCATATTTCACGGTAAGAAAAGTTCCCTTGAGATTTGTGTTGATTGTTTCGTCCCAATCCTCAGGTGCCAGATCTTCAATTGGGGCAAGCACACCATTGATGCCTGCATTCGCAAAGACTATATCAACTTTTCCCCAGGCTTCTGCCACCTTATGAAAACTCTGCTCCACTTCTTCAGGTTTTGCTATATCACATTCAAGAATCATAGCGGTCCCACCGGATTCTTCAATAGAATCCTTCACGTTCTTTGCGTTATCCTCCTTGACATCAATCAAAGCAACCTTTGCACCAGCTGCTCCTAGTTTTAGTGCAGCTGCTCTGCCGATACCGGAGCTGGCCCCTGTGATAAAAGCGACTTTTCCATCTAATTCCCCCATATTTACTTCCTCCTTCAATTGTTTTCAATTATTTATAACTTTCCCCAATTTATTGGAAAATAAAACAGTGTAAACTAGTAATATGGGATTCTATGAAACTTTTGCCAAATCAAAACGTATGAAAAGATAACCTCCTAAAAGTCGGAGGTTTTTTAAACAACCGAAATTGTCGAAAGTCATCATAATTTGTAATGCTCCAGGAGGTTGGATAAGTGGACAAGCAGGAACATATCATTTCGAAAATGGATGAATTATTGGATGAAATCAGAGCTGGAAAGGCTGAAAGCGCAGCATCTATCGCCCTACAGCAAAGGTATATCCCGAAGAAAAGGCCTTTTATTAAAGTAATCGTTCTATAACTTTTTTTAGCAGCAGGCTTCGCTTCGGCGCTCTGGTATGTCAAAGGAAATATGAGCAAGGCAGAATCCACTGTCTATATTGAACAAGTTCACAGCCTGTCTGCATTGGCAACTGCGGAAGCTCACGTCAAGGTTGTCATCGAGCAGAAAGACAATGAAATATTCGGAGAGAAAATTCGCTTTAACCTGCCGGGGACAAAACGTGAAATTCTGCTGATTGTTCCAGCCACAGTAATTGCGGGAGTTGATTTGAAGGCTATCGACCAAAAAGACATGAAGGTCGATGAGGAGCGAAAAGTAATAGAAATACTATTGCCGAAAGCAACTTCCCTTCAGGATCCTTCCATAAAAATGGATCAGGTCAGAACCTTTTCGAATGAAGGACTATTGAGCGGCAAAATAGAGTGGGACGAAGGCTTTGATCTTGCTGCAGCAGCCCAGGAGCAACTTAAGCAGGAAGTAATGGATTCGGGAATCTTACAAAAGGCTGATAATAACGCTCAAATTGTTTTGAAGGAATTTTTTGGGCATATGGGCTATAAAACTGTCTTTAAGAGACGATAAAATTATTATGTAAATATCAGATATGATTCATCATAGATTGGATTTTTATAAAATTCTAATACGGATGAAAGGTTGTGTATTCAAATCAAAAATAACGGTATATTTTTTATTGTAATATTAACGTCCTTATTCGTTGTATTGGCCGCATGCGGTAATACCACTGACAAGACGAGTGGTGAATTGAATGAACAGTCACAAACTCAGAACTCAAATAAGATTCAAAATAATGAACCTCCAAATAATGATTCGGCAGGAACGGACAATTCAGATACAAATGTTAAAGTAGACTCCTCAAACAATGATGTTGATATCACCTCAACAAATCACCCTGACAGTCTGAAGGCTGAGTATCTTGAGAAATTAAATGCTACAAAAAAAGAAATTGTTGAGATGCGTGAAAATCCGATAGATGATACAACATTCGCTTCAAAAAAGGTAGAAGGCGATATCTACGATCTTCTGGATGACTTGATAAATGAGATCTATGAGGAGTTAATAGAACAACTTCCTTCAGAAGAGATGGACCAGCTGAGGAAAGAACAACGTGAATGGCTAACATACCGCGAACAGTCAGCAAAAGAGGCTTCTCTCAAATATAAAAACGGAACAATGGAGCAACTAGAATATGTGACAGTCGAGAATAATCTTACTGAGGAAAGATGCTTTGAATTAGTTGAAGTTTATATGAATTAACATCACATTACTTTTTGAATGTTTATTCTTGGAATCGGTTCTTTTATCGGCAGGGAGAGGGCGACTCAGCCTGAATGGTTAGATTAAAAACAAATAACCTCTTTACACAAACTCAGAGTAAAACAATACTCTGAGTTTTTTGTGTTGTTATTAAGATAAGTTTTTTGTTTACGGCAGCAAAAAGATATCATGATACGGCGGGCTGTCGAGTTTTGATTGTTTCAAATATCCTTCCTCTACCAATTCATTCAACCCTTTTTGTACTTCCTCTGGTTTCACACCGAATAGATCTGCAACCTTCACGGTTGAAATAGTCATGTATTTTGGTTTTTTTGCTGATGACTGAATCATAGTCTGGACACGGTGCAATAGTTGGTTTTTATCCATGAATCTTACCCCTTTTTTAAAATTTATTGCCATGATGCTAAATAATTTTCCCAGTAATGTAAATATTATTTAGGGAAATTAAAGGAGTTGAATGATCCGTGGCCTACCATCCACCTTACAAAATTGCACAATTGACAGTTGAGCATGGACAGAAGAAAGCGAATCTCCCTTTTTCAAGTGTGCTTGTATTGGGATTTCTCGGCGGGGCTTTCATTTCCCTTGGCTATCTGCTTGATATCCGGGTCATCGCCACTCTTCCTGAGGAATGGGGTTCGCTTAGCTCATTGATCGGTGCCGCTGTTTTTCCTGTAGGACTCATTTTGATCATCATTGCTGGCGGGGAACTGCTGACAGGGAATATGATGGCCGTTTCGATGGCTTATTTGTCGAGAAGGATTTCACTCGGTTTACTGTTGAAAAATTGGTTCTGGATTACTTTATTTAATTTTATTGGAGCTTTGTTTGTCGCTTACTTCTTCGGTCAGGTTGCAGAATTGACATCCTCTGGTCCTTATCTTGACAAAACGGTTGCGATTGCCGGCGGGAAGCTGGAGCATGGTTTCTTGTCATCACTCGTATCGGCTATTGGCTGCAATTGGCTAGTCGGCCTGGCTGTCTGGCTTGCATATGGAGCAGAGGACGTCGGCGGCAAAATCCTGGCAATCTGGTTTCCGATCATGGCGTTTGTTGCGATTGGATTTCAGCACGTTGTCGCCAATATGTTCGTCATTCCTGCAGCAATCTTCTCTGGCTACTACAGCTGGAATGATTTTATCGGGAACTTTATTCCGGTATTCATTGGAAACGCAATCGGGGGCGCTGTGTTTGTCTCCGTATTTTACTGGATTGCTTACCGAGGAACAATGGAAACGGGATCCCGGAAGGAAGCGAAGCGAAGGCCAAACCAGGCGGGCACAAACCGGCATGGATTAGTGAGAGCAGGATTAAGGAGGCAGGGAAATGAGTGATTCAAAATTCACGATTCAGATTAACGGCAAAGATTACAATGCCGTAGAAGGGCAGAAGATTTTAGAAGTTGCAAGGGCAGAAGATGTATTCATTCCTGGTATCTGTTACCATCCAGATCTGGGAACCATCCAGACATGCGATACTTGCTACGTGATGGTGGACGGGCAATTGACGCGGTCATGTACGATGAAGGCTGAGCCAGGGATGAAAGTCGATACCATGTCCGACCAGGTGAAGACCGCCCAATATGAGGCGATGTCAAGGATTCTTAAAAACCATGAACTGTATTGTACCGTTTGCGATAACAACAATGGAAACTGCACAATCCATAACACTGTAGAGGATATGGGCCTTGCCCATCAGAAATATCCATTTGAAGCGAAACCGTATCCGCCAGATAATTCCCATCCTTTTTATCGGTATGAGCCTGACCAGTGTATCCTCTGCGGCCGCTGTGTTGAGGCCTGCCAGGATCTGCAGGTGAATGAAACCCTCACGATTGACTGGAGTCGTGAAGTGCCAAGGGTCATATGGGACAATGATGTTCCGATAGATCAATCTTCTTGTGTTTCCTGCGGGCATTGCGTGAACGTATGTCCTTGTAACGCCCTTATGGAAAAATCAATGCTCGGGAATGCCGGTTTCCTGACAGGGATCGCTCCAAATATCCTTGCGCCAATGATTGATATGACAAAAGAGGTGGAACCGGGTTATCGTGAAATTTTTGCCGTATCCGAGGTCGAAGCGGCAATGAGGAAAGCGCGGATTAATCGGACTAAGACGGTCTGTACTTATTGCGGAGTCGGCTGCAGCTTCGAGGTTTGGACGAAGGACCGGGAAATTCTAAAAATCCAGACAAAGACAGAGGCACCGGTTAACGGTATCTCCACTTGTGTAAAAGGGAAATTCGGCTGGGACTTTGTAAACAGTGAAGAGCGCCTGACAAAGCCGCTCATCCGAAAAGGAGAAGAATTTGTTGAAGCAACATGGGATGAAGCTCTCTCCCTGATTGCCGAAAAACTCTCTGGAATCAAAGAGGAGCATGGTCCGGATGCAATCGGTTATATTGCTTCATCCAAATGCTCGAATGAGGAAAACTTCTTGTTCCAAAAATTTGCCCGGGGCATCATGGGGACAAATAATGTCGACAATTGCTCCAGATACTGTCAGTCTCCAGCGACAACTGGATTGATGCGGACTGTAGGACTTGGCGGGGATTCCGGTACGATGGAGGATATCATGGCATCCGAGCTTGTGATGGTAGTCGGCGCGAATCCAGCTGAATCACATCCTGTTTTGGCGACAAGGATCAAACGTGCCCACAAGCTCCATGGCCAGAAGCTCGTCGTTGTAGATTTAAGGGAGAATGAACTGGCAGAGCGTGCCGATTTATTTCTTCATCCAAAACCAGGATCAGATATCATCATGCTGAATGCCATTGCAAAATACTTCTTTGACCAGGGCTGGGAGGATGCGAGTTTCCTCGCTGAGCGAGTAAATGGTGTGGAAGAATTCAGGGCTTCGCTTGAAAAATACACACTTGATTATGCTGTTGAAAAAACCGGCCTCAGCATGGAACAGCTGCTTCGTCTTGCGGAAATGATCAAGGAAGCCAAATCTGTCTGCATCCTGTGGGCGATGGGTGTTACCCAGCATAAGGGCGCATCGGATACAAGCACGGCCATTTCCAATTTGCTGCTGGTAACTGGGAACTATGGACGGACCGGGACAGGAGCTTACCCATTGCGCGGCCATAACAATGTTCAGGGTGCCTGTGACTTTGGAACACTGCCGCCATGGATGCCTGGCTATGAGCCAGTGAACGATGAAGCAGTCCGGGCTAAGTATAAGGAAGCCTGGGGAGTAGACCTTCCTGAAAACCCTGGTTATGACAACCACCATATGGTGGAGGCCATCAACAAAGGGAAGATGAAAGCACTCTATTTGTTTGGCGAAGATATGGCCATCGTGGACGCCAACTCCAACTATGTCCATTCAACCTTTGAAAAACTGGATTTCTTTGTAGTCCAGGATATTTTCTTCAGCAAGACAGCCCAATTCGCAGATGTTGTGTTACCGGCTGCGCCAAGTCTTGAAAAAGATGGGACGTTTACGAACACCGAAAGACGGATTCAAAGGTTCTACAAAGTGTTTGAGCCTCTGGGAGATTCAAAACCTGACTGGCTGATCTTCCAGGAACTCGCGAATCGACTTGGTGCTGACTGGAACTATCAGCATCCTTCCGAAATCATGGACGAGGCAGCGAAGCTCGCGAACATATTTGCCGGAGTAAGCTATGAACGGCTTGAGGAGTGGGAGTCGCTTGTCTGGCCGGTAAACGCGGATGGAAAAGACACGCCTCTGTTATATACCGATAAATTTGGTTTCCCTGATGGAAAGGCAAGGCTCGTTCCTGTCGACTGGACCATACCGTTTGATCCAGGTGCGGATTTTGATCTTCATCTCAATAATGGACGCATACTTGAGCATTTCCATGAAGGCAATATGACACACAGAACCGAGGGACTTGTGCATAAAGTGCCTGATGTATGGCTCGAGATTTCACCTGAACTTGCAGCTGAACGAACTCTCGAGGATGGTGCACTTGTCGGTCTGACATCGCCTTATGGACATGTTGAGGTCCGTGTGATTGTAACCGACAGGGTAAAAGGACATGAATTGTATCTGCCGATGAATACGGCGGAGGATAACGAGGCTGTTAACAGGCTGACAAGCAGCTATCACGATATTGTTACCCATACTCCTGCCTATAAGGAAATGGGAGTTAAGATGGAAGTGCTCGAAACTTCAGGCGAGCCGCCGCTTCCGAAACATAACCACCGATATGGAAACAGGATTCCGCAGATCAGTGTGAAGGTAGAGGAAAAATGGCAGCGGGCTGACTATATACCGATTTCAGAGATAGATGACTTGAAGGAGGGATATTATGGCGAAAGCGATCAGGCAAATTAAAAGGCAGGTCCCGAATGAAACGGTAGAACGAGCCCAGGCTATGGAGGAAATCATGCAGGCTCTTGCTGACAATAAGGAAGCCGTCCTGTCGATGATTGAAATGGCCAAAGAACTTCATGAGGTTAAAGTCTTCGAGACGGCTGGATCATTATTGAAGCAGCGTAATGAGGTAGGAGTCATTGCCATGCAACAGGTCAATCAGCCAGCTGTGCATAATGTCATCAAAAGTGGTTTCGGCTTGTTCAAGTTTCTTGGCGGATTGCAGCCAGCCCAGCTTGATACTCTTTTGAATGGTGTCACTCTTGGATTGAAGCGAATGTCCGAAACTGGTGAAAAAGGGAAGAAGCAAAGTATCTGGAAAATGAGGATCAGGCTGCGCAGTCCGGCAATTCGGGCTGCGATGACCACGATGGTTGATTTTATGGAGGGAATGGGAGAGGCCTTCCTGAGAAGCAGAGAAAAACGTGAGTAGGGAGGAGTCGCTGTGCAGGAAAAGACGTTCAAAATCAGCAATTTAAATTCTGATGAAGATGCTGAGAAACTCACTGGAGCGATGCTCGAGGTCTGGGGAATTTCCCAGGCAGAAGCAAACACGCAACACAAAACCGTTTCGATCAAATTCGATGAAAGAATGTCTTCCCAGGAAGATTTTAAGCAGGCGGTGCGTGAAGCCGGATTTGACCTGACTAGTGAATAACTATATTAAAAGAGGTGACGAAGATGAGAATATGTGAAGTTTGCGGAAGAAAAGAAGGCTTTGAAGAACATCAAGAAGAGCTGTTCCAAGCTGTAAAGCTTCATGTTTGCGAAAGTTGCCGAGAGGATCGAAAGGCGCCGCCATTAGGAGACTGGGCATATTGATTATGAAGGAAAGTGCCAGGGAATATACCATGTGAAAATCCAGGTGAAACGAGGTGGCACAACGCTGGAACCAATTGAAGTGAAACGGGAAATCATTCGTTACGGGAAGGGTCTTGCCGAACGAGTTGAAGACAGTATCGTAACAGAACACCCTGTGACAATAAAAATCAATGGCGCAGAGTTTGCGACACTCGTTTGTTCGCCGGATTTTATCGAGGATCTTGTTATCGGTTTTTTAGCTTCGGAAGGCGTGATCCGTAAGTATGATGATTTAGAAGATATATGGATAGAAGAAAAATCAGGCACGGCACATGTAAAAACGAAAAAGGTCAATCCATATTACCTTAATTTCCAGGGTAAAAGATATATTACTTCCTGTTGTGGAGCAGGAAGGCAGGGATTTGTTTTTATAAATGATGCCCTGACTGCGAAAAAGATGGAACAGGTAAGGATAAAAATATCATCCCGGGACTGTTTTTCCTTGATGAAGGAAATGCAGGAATCGTCACAAGTGTTTCAAAACACGGGAGGAGTCCATAATGCGGCACTTTGCCAGTCAGGTAAAGTAGTGATTTCCAGGATGGACATTGGCAGACATAATGCTCTGGATAAAATTTATGGTCACTGCCTGAAAAACAGTATTCCACTTTCGGATAAGGTTCTTGCCTTCAGCGGAAGGATTTCTGCGGAAATCCTCCTCAAGGCATCCAAGATCGGCTGCGAAATTGTTTTATCGAAATCTGCTCCTACAGAACTTGCCTTAAAGCTTGCAGAGGATCTGGGCATTACTACGATCGGCTTTATTCGAGATGAGTCCCTTAATGTGTACACTGGACAGGAAAGGGTATTTCTTGAATAAACGTAATAGGTAAAAAGAAAAGGCTCTCCAAAGGGGAGCCTTTTATCCTTCATCCAAACCATCGATTGAAACAAGCTGTCTTTCTTCCTGGGTCCCTCTTGCCGAGATGACCGCCATACTTGAAGTAGCATCAATGCTTTCAATCCAAATCGGCACTCCGTGGTAGTGGACGGAGATTTCATCTTCAGCAGTGAGGATTTCTTTTACCCGTTGCAAATCCATGATTATCACCTCATACTTAAAATAACCATAGACAAAAACATGTATGTATAGGGGAGTATATGATGAAATTTGTGAAAAGCAGTCATGAGAAAATTTCTGTTGAGATGGAAATCATGAATTCGCATCCCGACTATAATTTGCTGGCGGATGGGAAGCGCTTATTAGATGAAAAAGATTTGCTGGAGGAACATCAAGAGGGACATAACCTCGAGAAAGAGCGCTATCTTATTGAAGTGGAAGGAAAATACATCGGTATCATAGATTTTATCATGAAAAATCCCAGGGACGGGAAGCCGTGGCTTGGATTGCTGATCATTCATAAAGCGTGGACAAGGCAATCATTGGCTGAAAAAGCTCTGTCCATGTATGAGGAAATGATGAAGAAAAGGGGTATACCTGAAGTTCGATTGGGATGTTTTGCTGGTAATCAGCCGGGTTTGTCATTTTGGAAAAAACAAGGGTTTAAACAGGTAAAACAAATAAAATTCCGTGACAAGCCGTTATGGATCATGGGGAAAAACATAGAATAAGGCGAATCAAGAGAGTCCTGATTCGCCTTATTTTATTCTGTAAGCTCTTCGATATCTTTTCCTTCAACATATGAAGGTGTTTCCAATCCAAGCAGATTGTAGATGGTCGGAGCGATATCTAAATTTGAGACGGAACCAATTTGCTTGCCATTGCTAATGTCTGGCCCCATGGCCATGAAGACAGCTTTCAGCTTCTCCCGATCAGGATCCCCGCCATGGGTTCCTAATTCAGATGTCGGTTTGACAATATGTGTAACACCCTTTCCCATAATATAACCTGGAGCCGCCATTAAGAGAACATCCCCGGCATTCCGTTCTTGTAAATTGCCTTTTTGAGGTATTTTCTTTATTTCCTGATATGGATGTGCTTTCGCATTTGTAAGGTAACCATACAAACTTTCTGTATTCTCTCTTAATCCATTGAAAGAAAGGTTGATGGTGCTGTCCCAAATTTCCTTAAGGTGATACTTTATGACTGGTCCATTCTCATTCCTGTCCACCTCAACTCCCTCGAAAGCTTGGATGATTTCAGTGCGAACCTGCTCATATTTTTCAGGAGGGACAATTCCATACTTTTCTCTTGATTTCAGATTGATGTAAACATGAGCAGCAGATCCACTCGGAATCGCAATTGCTTTGGATTTCTCGTAATCAATCTTTCCATCAGAATCAAGGACGAGAAGGTTATTGTCCTTCAACACTTTATTAGGTTCGATCGCCGAATGTGCGGGTTCCATTCCATGATCCGAAACGATGAACAGGTAGTCATTTTCATCGAGAGCTTTGACTGTTTTGCCTACTGTCTTATCAGCTGTCTTATACGCCCATCGAATGTATTCAGCGTTTTTCTTTGATTCATTCTTTGTAAAACCAGGTTGTCTTGGGTCTGTCAGTAAATACTTATGCTCCTGATGGTCAATTTGCGGAGCGTAGAACATCAGTAAATCAGGCTCAAACTCGTTTTTGATAAAAAGGGACACGTCAGTTACCCAGTTTGCAAATCTTTCTGATATTTGTTCATATTCTTTCCTTGATATCCAGCCCTCTTCAAGTGCACGGTCATCTTCCTGTGGTGGAAAGAAACCGAATTTTCCCCTGATTTGTTCTGAAAAACCTTGTGGTCCATCAATCAAACCAGATGTTACTGCTGATTGGTATATCACGGCCCCATTGTCCAGAGTTGGGTCCTCAGAAGTGATCTTAAACCAAAATCCTGCATTCTTGTTTTCTTGAACCCGCAGTTCTAGTGATCCCCAGCCCTTGGGTTTGACCGGGTTGTTTCTTTCGGCTTTTTGATCAGTGACCATGAATGAATCATAATTTTTTTCCTGGTCATTGGTTGAATCAACGGCTAGCACATGAACTTTTTGACTTTTACCGTCTTTGACTTTAATGTGAAAAGATGATTCCTTTAATGGGCTGTAACTCTCAGGAGGGTCACTCCACCCCGAAGCCTCCGTGAACTGAAGCTTCTCCTGTTTGCTAGGGGACCATGTATCTCCATAATAAATCGTGTAGTCTGCCTGTTTCCCGATGGCCGGATTGGCACCGGCAAAAGCGACCGTGGCCGTCGTTTTTCCCTGTTTCCTGGCTGATACCCATAACGGATCTACTTCAAGTTCACTCATAAAAGCATCCTTCTGGTTTGTCATTGCTGCATCTTTCTGCTGCCAGATATTGCTGACGATGGATGTTTTAAGAGGAGTCGCTCCTGTTGCGATCGCTGCGTGCGAAGGTGCCGTGAGAGAAGGACTTACGGTAGTGGAATATTTCGCGATAGTTCCATTTTTGACCACTTGTTCTATATTAGGCAGCTTGCCGTCTTTTACATAACTCCTTGTTAGGTCATTTCTCATGCCATCAAATGAAATCAGGACGACCTGCTTTTTGTTTTCTGCATTTGCATTTGTACCGCACATACCTGATAAAAAAATAATAAAGACGATGAATTTAAAGATTCTTGTTGTCATAAACTCTCCCTCGCTGATGTTATAGAAGGAATTTACCTTTTTTCCAGGCTTGTAAAACTTTTAGAAAATTAGTTCTTTAGTTTTTTGCTCTGTTATAGCCTAATTTTGTTTTACCTCCTCTTGATTGTAGTGGAAGGCGCGTAGACTCCTCCGAAAATGCTACCGCATTTCCTTCGTGCGTGGGCAGGTTCGAGGAAGCTAATAAATGTCCTGAGGCTCAGCGCCAGCCAGGAAGAATTGCCTTTTGAAAAAGCCGGCAGTTGGGCTTTTTCATTATTCTTCCAGCGGAAAGCGATGCACGGAACGAAAATCAACAGCATTGTTAAACAGAGCATTTTTTTAAGCGAAATCTTGCTTCCTCGATAAAATCTCCATATTTATTTGATATAAATTCTTATATAAAAAAAAGGAGGTATTTAAACAGTGAGTATACGTATCAAAGGACTAATGGTCATAGTTTCATTGTCGGCGGCACTATTTTTAACAGGGTGCACAGGGGAGGAAGATCAATCAGGAACGGGCGGTCACAGTGCTCATGAAAATATGGAGCATTCAGGTTCAGGAGAACTGCCTGAGGGTTTGAAAGTAGCGGAAAATCCAAAATTTGAATTGGGCAGCAAGGCTATCATCACCGCTGATCACATGCAAGGAATGGACGGAGCGGAAGCAACAATTGTTGGTGCTTATGACACAGTCGTCTACTCGCTGTCTTATGACCCGACAAATGGAGGCGAGCGAGTGGAGAACCATAAGTGGGTAATCCATGAAGAATTGAAGGACGCAGGTGAAAAGCCTTTGGAGCCAGGGGATAAAGCGATCATCAATACGGACCATATGGAGGGAATGAAAGGGGCAGAAGCAGTGATCGATTCAGCTGTTTCAACGACTGTTTACATGGTCGATTTCACGCCGACAGACGGATCGGATAGGGTAACGAATCACAAGTGGGTTACTGAAGACGAGCTGACTTCTGCTGAATAAGCTATGTTATTTCCAAAATATGCACGATTGTCCTTCCGGAAGTCTGGGTATATAACCTTTAAGAATGAGGAGGGATGACTCATGAATAAACTTATAAAAACTGCTATTAAATGGGGACCTGTCCTGTATCCAATCGTCAAGAAAATGATGGACAGCAGGAAATCTTCAAAACTGAAAAGCAGCTACTCAAAATAAGTCTTTCAGGAGGCCGCACATTGTCAGGTAATGAAGATGTGTGGCCTTTCTCTGTATACATAAATATTCTTTCTATTTGGACCTATTGTTCATGTTATAATAGTGGAATAAAATACATATAGTTGGCTTTCATTGGTCTCTTAAAAGGAAGGTATCTATGGTTGAGGATAATATAACGAGAATTGACATGAATGGCAAGGAATACATATTAATCGGGACTGCGCATGTATCAAGGCACAGTGCAGAGCAGGTGAAGGAAGTTATTGAGGCTGAGAGGCCGGATTCCGTATGTGTCGAACTGGACGAGCAGCGATACAAAACGATTACGGAAGGCTCCAAGTGGCAGGAAATGGATATTATCCAGGTCATTAAGGAAAAAAGGGCATCGCTGTTATTGATGAATCTGGCTATTTCATCCTTCCAAAATCGGATGGCCAAGGATCTTGGTATCAAAGCGGGTCAGGAAATGATCCAGGGGATTGAATCCGCAAAGGAAGTCGGAGCACGCCTTGTTCTTGCCGACCGTAATATCCAGATCACTTTTTCACGGATCTGGGGAAATCTGGGCTTGAAAGGAAAAGCCCTTCTGCTTAGCCAGATTATCACAAGCATCTTCAGCAAGGAGAGCATATCTGAGGAAGATCTTGAAAAGCTGAAGGAACAGGACACAATCAACGCGATGCTGAATGAGTTCACGGAAACTTTTCCTCGTTTGAAAAAGCCGTTGATCGATGAAAGAGATCAGTATTTAGCCCAAAAAATCAAGGATGCCCCAGGAGAAAAAATCGTCGCTGTCCTCGGTGCTGCCCACGTACCAGGCATCAAGGAACAGATTAAAAAAGAACATGACCTGAAAAAACTAAGGGAGGTTCCGCCAAAATCCAAATGGCCAAAAATCATAGGCTGGAGCATTCCTGTGTTTATTATGGCCATCATCATCTACACATTTGTAGCAAATCCGTCTGCGGGTTTTTCCCAGACAGTCAGTTGGATTTTATGGAATGGCAGCCTTTCTGCCCTGGGAGCAGCTATTGCCATGGGACACCCACTGACCATCCTGACGGCCTTTATAGCAGCCCCGATCACATCGTTGAACCCTTTGCTTGCAGCAGGCTGGTTTGCCGGTCTGACACAGGCGTATATCCGCAGGCCAAATGTGAAGGACTTTGAAACCCTTTCTGAAGATGTTTTTAGTGTAAAAGGATTCTGGGGAAACAAAGTCAGCCGGATTTTACTGATTGTTGTGCTCGCCAACCTGGGAAGCTCTTTCGGGACCTTCATTGGCGGTGCCGATGTCATCAGGGTATTCCTCGAAAATCTCTAGGAGCACTGAAGAGGATCATGAATACGAGTACAATGCTGTAAAAATAACGCCAATTAGCAGTTCATTTCGCTACAGAATTGAACTGCTTCTTTTTTTATTTTCGAAGGTCTTCAACTACCAAGTAAAAATGAATTAGCCATCCAATCACAGCATGGATAGCTAGCAAGACAAATCGTTGAAGAAGGAATAAAGAGTAGTGTAAGAGAATTAATAATTTATATAAATCTTATATCTAAAATAAGCTGGTGAATTATGAAGTTAATGGAGAGAATACAAGAATATATAGATAACCAGTACAGAACACCAAAAGGACTAATTGGTACTGTGATCGGTGAAAAAATGGTAAAGCAGCATAAGCCCGAAACATTATGGACCATTGAATTATTAAATATTCAACAGGGTGAAAGTGTTCTAGAACTTGGATGTGGTTCTGGTTATGCAATGAAACTTATTTTGGAACAAGATAAAACTAGAGTAGTTGGATTGGACCTGTCTCCAACTGTGATTCGGTCAGCTAAGATGCGAAATAAAAAAGCATTTATGGAAGAAAAAGCAGATTTTGTACAAGGAAATGTAAATTGTTTGCCTTTTCAAGATGAACAATTCGACAAAGTTTTTAGCATCCATACTATTTATTTTTGGGATGAATTATTTACTACAGTATCGGAAATATATAGAGTTTTAAAGCCTGATGGTCGCATTACACTGACCCTGTGTGATGGCAAAAACGATGTTATATGGGATGGAATAAGAAATATTATAGAAGAGCAATTAATCCCGATTATGAAGAACCAGGGCTTTTTAGAGGTAGAAGTAGTAAAAGGACCAAATTCAAGACAATATCATACTATTGCAGTTTTGGGCAAAAAGTAATTAAATAAACGAATTATCAATCAAATTCTTAAGGCATTGATCTTAAAAAAAGGCTGTTTTCGTAAAGATTGTTGTTAAAATCCTAAAGCCGATTTTTACGTGATAATAGCCCTTTTGTATGTCGTACTAAGTTTGCAAGCTCTTTTCTCAGCATAAGCGTTAATTGTGTGAATAATCTTAGGAAATTCAATCCTATTATTTAGGCAATAGCAACAAAGTTTGAGAAAAGAGCCTAAAAAAACAAAAAAAAATCATCCTCGATATCAGGATGAAAAAAACCGAATGTGCAGTTCAAAAAGTAAACCTATTTTGACTTTCGTGTATTGTTATTCTGATACTCAGCCTGGCGTTTTGCATCCTTCTTAAATTCTTCCATTGCCTTGCTGTAAAGTAAGCTCATTTTCCACACCTCCTATTTGCTTGTCATTCATATTACCTTCGTTCCCTGTGAAATGGGGAGTAAAACATGAAATTCCCACGTTGTAAAATAAAGTAAAAAGGCGCTCGGTAATGAGCGCCTTTCAGCTATTTTTTATTGATTTGCTTGCCGCTTTTTTTCTGGCTCTGTGATTTTGAATTTCCGACCTGGAATTCAGATCCTAATTCAATGTCATTCCTTTGATCATGCTTTTCGGTTTGTTCCCTTGTTTGATCCCTATTCTTCATTCCTTGCCTTGCCATCAATATCACCCCGCTTTCCTTGAATTAATCTTTGTATCTGTCCCCATTTTATACTTTTAGTTTGAGACTCCTCTGATCACTTTATCGTAGAAAACCTGGAATCCATATAAAACGAAGGTTTTGAATAAAAAGACGATGGATAACTGGAACTTTGTCAGCCGGACCAGGGTGACATAGCCGAATTTCTTAAAAAAATCCAAAACGTAATAAGTAAACAGTGAGTCAATCAGGATATTGACCAGCAAATATAAGTTGAACTTTTTATAGGTGTACTTCAAAATCCAAAAAGATCCGATGAAAAAAGGACCCCAAATCAACGGCAGTTCCGCAAGTACATTTGGTTTTATTTTAAAAGGAAACCACCACCATTTCCTTTTTTCCGCCAATCTTCCTTCGAACATTAAATAGATGCCCATAAACACTGTGCCAGGGAGAAATTTACGGATAGTTCTTTTATCAAGAAAGGGCAGTGAAAACCAAGGCAGTATGGCCATGATCACAATGTAGAGTTTTAAATTTTTCATAAGCCCTCCTTTTATAAGTAATATAATGTCTACTGCATTACTGTTATTATCTCTATTAAGGTCTAAATGATGAGTATCTATAAAAATTTATTAGCCGTTCATTCATTTCTTCTTATTTTAAACAGTATGTATTTAGAAGATAAAGGAGGAGATATGGATGATTTCTCTTTGGGATGAACATTCGTTTTGGCTGGAAATGCTGCAGGATCATGCCTATTTTGTCAGAGATGCATTATCGCCGGTTGAAAAAGAGTACGTACTTCAGGCAGAGCAGTATATTGAACTATACGCTGATTTGCTAAACAGGCTTCAGGGGATACCCCGAAATGCTGATTACGAAGACAGCCAGATGATTGATTTTGCAAGGATGGCATGGACGGTTGCAAAAAACTATTTTGATTTTGAAGGAACCCTGCAGGCGATGCGTATTGACAACCAGATCAATTTAAATCTTTCACCCACATACTTAAATGGAACTCTTAGTGAAAATCAGGAATATTTAAGGATATTACAGTACCTCGTACATGGGCAGGAGCCAGTCAGGCTTTCAATTGTCGAGCTTATGGACCTTTGGCTCGAGGATCAGCTCGGACATGCGGTGCTTTTTGAAAATTTGCTTGATCCAATAGAAGCAGGAGCCAATGCGGCAGCACAGGAATTTAAGAGAAGATATCAGTTGTACATCGTCCAGAACCATCATCTGAAAAATTATCTAAGGGTGAAAGAACCCGGCTTTGCAAGACAAAAGGCCTTTGTTTATGAAGTGGGGAAAACGACACTGGAAATGAATCAATTTATCAAGAATATGGTTGAAAGGTATAAAGAAGATACGCTGCTGAATAAATCTACCCTTCGATTCCTGGAGCACCATTTTCCTGAAACCTGTTATTTCCTGACGAATCTAAGTTACTTTGAGCCGAGGCTGAAGGGTGAAATCGGAAATTGTTCCCTTTCCAAACCGTCATTTTAGTGAGTTTAAATAAAAAGATGATTAGATTTTCAAGAAATATGAATTAATTGTGAAAAATAATAAGTTAATTGTGAACATTATGTGACATTTTTTCGTAAATTCTGTTAATATAAACAGTACATACGAAAAAGTGGGGGAATGAGAAGTGGGTAAACTTCTTATGTACTTTTATTTATTAGTTGGTATTTATTGTATTGTAAGCGGATTCCTTGCTGTTGTTTCACATGGGTTCCAGCATGCAGTCCTGTCATTATTCCTGGCGGTCTTCAATTTTGCGATGTTTTCCTTGTTCAAGAAAGAAGGGAAGCTGCCTCGGCTGCGTTTGATTAAAGGACATAAAAGCGAAATAGCATAGTTCCATCGATTTTTATCCATGGCTTGGACGCTACTGGCCAAAATATTGAAATCGATAAACAAAAAAACCAGGCTCCTAATTAAAGAGCCTGGTTTCGGTTTATTAATGCGAGTGTCCAGATGTCATGACCCAGATGGAGCCTGCCACTATGACGACTGCAATGAATGCTGAATAGATAATATTGATATTGTTGGTTACTTTATCATCGCCTTCATTGATGTGCATGAACATATATAGCTGGATACCGGCCTGGACAACTGCGAGTGTGCCGATGATCCACATAACTGCCTTCATCGAGAGAGAGCTTTGAAGGGCAATCCATGCTGCGCCGAAAGTCAATACGAGTGACATGAAGAATCCAATGACATGGCTGATTGGGAAGCCTTTAGATTGATTATCCATATTACATCACCAACCCTCTTAGATATACGAAAGTAAAGATGAAGATCCAGACTACATCAAGGAAGTGCCAGTACAGTCCAAAGATGAACGTCTTGCGGGCTGTCACAGGTGTCAAACCTCTTTGCAGCATCTGGATGATCAGCAGGATTGCCCAGCCGATCCCGATTGTGACGTGCAATCCGTGCGTTCCCAGCAGGACGAAGAAGCTGGACAGGAATGCGCTTGTTTGCATCGTTGCCCCTTCATGTACATAGTGCATGAATTCGCGGATCTCCATGAATAAGAATCCGCCGCCGAGCAATAATGTAAAGACTAGCCACATCAGCATGCCCTTGATATTGCTTCGGCGCATCTCGAAAATCGAAATGCCCATCGTAAAACTGCTTGTCAACAGCAGGAAGGTTTGAATTAACACGTCTTTTACGATAAAAATATCACTCTGTGTGGGACCTCCCGCATGGCGCTCACCGAGCACACCATACACGCCGAAAAGGGTAGCGAAAAGGACAATTTCTGCTCCAAGGAAGATCCAAAAGCCAAGGATATTCATCCTATTTTGTTCTGTCTGGTATTCAAGCGGCAAAGCGGCGTTGACTTTAGCTGACATGGTTCTTCACTCCTTTGTTCGCGCCTTTTCTCCATTTGCGTTCCGTTTCAGAAATTTCATCTTTGTGAACATGGAATCCTTCATCATAATCGAATGAACGGAAAGCCAATCCGGCAAAAATTCCAAGTGCGGCAATGCCGGCAGCAATTGTCCATTCAAATACAAGCAGGAACCCTGAGATTCCGAATACTGCACCCATATAAATCGGGATCCAGGTGTTGCTAGGCAAGTGGATTTCTTCAATCTCATCTTCATTCAAAGGCTGAATTTCATTGTTCTTTTTCATATGCCAGAAAGCATCAAGCTTTGTTACTTCCGGAAGGGAAGCAAAGTTATAATGCTGTACAGGTGTAGCAGTAGCCCATTCAAGTGTTCTTGCATCCCAAGGGTCATTGCCGATGTTGCGGTCTGCGTTACGGGCGCTCCAGTAAATATTGTAGACAAGTGCCGCAAAGCCGGCTGCAAGAATGATTGAACCTGCTGCAGAAAGCATCATCAATGGACCAAATCCTGTTTCGGCAGAATATGTGTACGCACGGCGGACCGCACCATCAAGTCCCAAGAAGAACATTGGCATGAATGTGACATTAAAGCCCACTACAAACAGCCAGAAATGCCATTTACCGATTTTTTCATTCAGCATATAGCCGAACATCTTAGGCCACCAGTAGTAAAGGCCGGCAAAGATCGGGAACACAACTCCAGGAATCAATACATAGTGGAAGTGTGCTACCAGGAACAATGTGTTGTGGTACTGGTAATCGGCTGCAGCCATAGCAAGCATGACGCCAGTCACACCGCCGATAACAAAGTTAGGAACGAATGCAAGTGCCCAGAGCATGGATGTCGTAAACTTGATCCGTCCTTTTCTCATGGTGAACAACCAGTTAAACACCTTCACTCCGGTCGGAATGGCAATCGCCATTGTTGTGATCGAGAAGAACGAGTTCACTGCAGCATTATTGCCCATTGTGAAGAAATGGTGAACCCAAACAAGCATACTCAAGACGGATATCATCACAATTGAGATGACCATTGATTTATAACCGTAAAGAGTTTTGCGGGCGAAAGTCGAGATAATATCTGATAACATCCCGAAAGCTGGCAGGACGACAATATAAACTTCAGGGTGTCCCCATAACCAGAACAGGTTTGCCCATAGCATATCCATGCCGCCGCCGGAAATCGTGAAGAAGTGTGTCCCGAATGTGCGGTCAAATGTCATCAATGCAAGCGCCACAGTAAAAATAGGGAAGCTGGCAACGATAATGATTGATGTAATGAATGATGTCCATGTGAACATTGGCATCTTCATCAAGGTCATGCCTTTAGTTCTCATTTTTAATACTGTGACAACGAAGTTAATACCTGTCATCAATGTACCTGCACCGGCAATTTGCAAGGCAACTGCATAGAAGTTATTCCCAATGCCCGGACTAAATTCTTTTCCGGCAAGAGGGAAGTAGGAAGTCCAGCCTGCATCGGGTGAACCACCGATAATGAATGAAATGTTAAAGAGCGCAGCACCACTTACAGTCAGCCAGAAGCTAAGTGCATTCAGTTGTGGAAAAGCGACGTCACGAGCGCCGATCTGCAATGGAACAGCAAAGTTCATGAGACCGATCAATAGCGGCATCGCCACAAAAAGGATCATGATGACACCGTGGGTCGTAAAGACTTCATTGTAATGTTGTGCATTCAGGAATTCGTTTTCCGGTACTGCCGTCTGGCCTTTCATCATCAATCCGTCAATTCCGCCACGGAAAAACATCACGACACCAAGCAGGATATACATGATCCCGATCTTCTTATGGTCAACGGTTGTCAGCCATTCAGTCCAAAGGTAATTCCATTTTTTAAAATAAGTGATTGCAGCTATGGCACCTACTAGTGTTAGAGCAATACCAATCTGTGATGCAAAAATCAGTGGATCGCCGGTTACGAAAAATTCATCCCATTTAATGCCCACTGTGCTCACCTCCGTGAGAATCCTCAGTTTCTGATTCTTTATGATTCATAGTTTCAGAGTCTTTACCGTCTTTATTTTTGTAATTATCCTTGTCCTCAAAGATCTTACCTGGCCATCCATGTCCTCTGTCATACATTTCAGGATTTGTGTAGTTCTTTGAGTGAGGATCGGAATGATCGACCCATTCAAGATGGGTATTTGAGAATGTCTTGCGGCCAAAGTGTGATGGCTCAAGCATTTTTTCATACTCTTCAAGAGTCATTTTTGGTGCTGTTTCTTTTACGTCCTTAATCCATTGGTCAAAATCTTCCTGTGTCTGGGAGAGGACTTCGAATTCCATTCCTGCATAGCCCTGGCCATTGAAGTTTGTATTTCGGCCTACATATGAGCCAGGATTGTCAGCGACAAGGTAGAGCTGAGTCTCGGCATGGGCCATAGAGTACTTTTGACCTCCGAGCGCAGGAATCCAAAAGCTCTGCATCGTTCCCGCTGAAGTCAGCTTAAAGTCGATCGGACGGTCTTCAGGGATGTTCACATAGTTGACTGTCTCGATCCCTTGTTCTGGATAGCTGAAAATCCATTTCCAGTCAGCAGAAGTAACATTAATGACAAGCGGTTCTTTATCTTCGTAGCCTTTAGGTATTTCATCTATTGCATAAATTGTTTTGACTGTTGGAATGGTCAAAGCAACGATAATCAAAATTGGAATCACTGTCCAAATAATCTCCAACACTGTGCTGCCGTGTTCTTCTGGTGGCTCATACTCCAAATTGTCTTTTCGCTCACGGTATTTCCAGACAATGAAAGCGAAAAGCCCGAATACAACCACTGTAACAAGCAGCATCAAAGCAATCGAAAAGTTGATTAACTCAAGAATTTGCCTTGCGATTGGTCCCTCTGGGTTGAATACCACCATATTGTTTTCACAGCCGCTAAGCAACAGCATAGCCATGATCGAGGTGAGGGAGACCAAAAAAAGTTTTGATTTCTTCATCACTGCAGCTCCTTTCAAATTTCAACATTGTTCATTTTATCACAAACTTATGTTCATTTGTTCACAATGTTGTCAAAAGTTAACCGAAAATGAACGGTAAGTTGTGGCAAAAAGGTGTGATAAATATCACACTGCTTTATTTGTAATCATTCTAACATGGAAATTGTTACGGATTTGAAGACAAATGTGAACAAATTATGAAAACAAAAAATGTCATATTAGTGAATTTCGTCATGCACATATTGACGAATAAAAGGTGGGCCTTATTGCAATTCCAGGCTAAATTCTATTTTTTATTTTACTTTTTAACGATTCTATATATATTTTTCTATTATTTCTCTCATCCTACTCACATAAACTAGCGACAATCTTTTAATGATCGTCTTGCTTGCAAGCTGTTTTTTATGTGCCAAAGCTCCCAAGCAGTAGGGTGCATTTTTTTCATATTATATATCTCCCATAATTCCATAGAATTTTCAGAGTGCAATTTCAATGGTTAATAAGCCCAATTATGGTACGATTAAAAAGACTGAGAACAGGTCTTAATCGGAGTAGAGGTGTAATCATGTTATTAGAGAATTTAACAGGAAAAACCGCCATCATCACTGGTGCAAACAGCGGGATAGGCTTTGAGGCAGCGAAGGATTTTTCTGCAAAAGGAGCATTTGTCATCCTGGCTGTTAGGAACATGGAAAAGGGTAAGGCAGCGGTCGAAGCTATCCTCCAGGGGAATCCCCAGGCAAAAATAAAACTTATGAAGCTTGATCTCGCAGACTTGCAAAGTGTTCGCGGTTTCACCAAGGACTTCGTGGAAGAATACGATTCTCTGGATCTTTTAATCAATAATGCCGGAGTCATGATTCCGCCTTATGGAAAGACTAAGGATGGATTTGAACTTCAGTTTGGCAGCAATCACCTTGGCCATTTTGCATTAACGGGGCTCCTGTTGCCGTTTTTAAAAACAACCCCTGGATCCCGTGTGGTGACTTTAAGCAGTATTGCCCATAGAGGAGCCAAAATAGACTTTGACAATTTAGATGGCTCAAAAGGATATAAGGCAATGAAGTTTTATGGACAGAGTAAGCTTGCCAACCTTTTATTTGCCAAAGAGTTGGATAACCGCTTCAAACAGCACGGACTGGAGTGTATCAGTGTTGCCTGCCATCCGGGGATTTCCAATACGAATCTATTCCATCTAGGGAAGGGCCAAACTCCCGCACTTCGGAAAGGGATGGTGAAATTCTTTACTCAACCTGCCGAGAAGGGAGCTATGCCCACCATTTTTGCTGCTACTGAAGAATGTCTGCAGGGCGGTGAATATATCGGTCCAGATGGTAGAGGGAACCGCAAGGGGAATCCAGCAATTGAAGTTCCAGCAGCAGGAGTGTACAACAAAGAGATCATGAAAAAACTATGGACTGTTTCTGAAGAATTAACAGATGTTAGATATACTTTTTAAAAGGCTCTATAATAGAGCCTTATTATTTTAAAATAGCAATAAAAATGTAAGCGTTATCATACTAACTGACAATGGTGTTGTTCACATTGGTAAATTATAGTTCAAATATTGTTCAATATTTCACATACTATTATTCTTTCAATATGATAATCTTTAATTAGAAAGAAAAAAAGGAGTGATCAAAATGATGTACTGCGAATTCAAACCATTCTCCACCGATACTGAGACTTATACACAGGAAATGCTTGAGGAGCTAATCGGTGATGAATTCGAAGCAATGATGTTCAAGGATGATGAGAAAATTCCAGCCTATATCTGGACAGTCAATTTTGTGGTCATAGTCAAAAGAAGTACAAAATTTCTAACAGACATCAGCTTTGAAAAGATCCCCAGGAATCCAGTTTGTGAGTGATTTTTTTTGAGACTATTTGTGAAATATTTCACAAGAAAACTTCTTTAGTTTTGTAAACACATAAACAAAGACTTCTGCAAAAAAAAAGGAATAGCAAATTGAACAATCATCCCAATGTTTTAAGGAGGTCCTGAAAAATGGGCACAGTTGAAAAAGTGGTTAAATCGCAACCTTCCGTTGCTGAAATGATTGATGGTTTAGTCGTGAAAGGCTTGAACGCCTTAGCAAAAATGCGTGAGCTGGACCAGGAAGCAGTCAACCGGATTGTGAAGGAAATGGCGCTGGCAGGACTTGACCAGCACATGCAACTCGCAAAGATGGCAGTCGAAGAAACAAAACGCGGAGTTTATGAAGACAAGATTATCAAGAACATGTTTGCTACTGAATATGTTTACCACAATATAAAGTACGATAAAACTGCTGGGATCATAGATGAAAATGAGCATGAAGGCATGATTACCATTGCGGAGCCTGTTGGAGTGATTGCCGGAGTGACACCTGTGACGAATCCAACCTCGACAACCATGTTCAAAGCCCTTATATCCATCAAAACACGCAACCCAATCATTTTCGCTTTCCATCCATCTGCTCAAAAATGCAGCAGTGAAGCGGCAAAAATTCTTCGCGATGCTGCCATTAAGGCAGGGGCTCCTGAAGACTGTGTGCAATGGATCGAACAGCCTTCACTTGAAGCCACTCAGGCATTGATGAATCATCCTAAAATATCGATGATTCTGGCTACTGGCGGCGCAGGGATGGTAAAGTCAGCATACAGCTCAGGAAAACCTGCACTGGGCGTGGGACCAGGCAATGTCCCTTGTTATATTGAACGGACAGCAAATGTGAAGAGGGCAGTCAATGATCTGATTTTATCCAAAACATTCGATAATGGAATGATTTGTGCTTCTGAACAGGCAGTCATCATTGACAAGGAAATCTATCACGATGTCAAATCTGAAATGATTGCGAACAGCTGCTACTTTTTAAATGAGGAAGAAAGGACAAAAATAGAGAAGCTGGTCATCAATGAACAATCTTGTGCCGTAAATGCTGACATCGTGGGCATGCCAGCACATAAAATTGCGGCAATGGCAGGTGTGGAGGTGCCGGATGATACAAAAATCCTTATTGCAGAGCTTAAAGGTGTCGGGCCGGAATTTCCACTATCACGCGAAAAATTAAGTCCTGTACTTGCTTGCTATAAAGTGAACGGAACGGAAGAAGGCCTGAAGCGTGCGGAAGAAATGCTGGAGTTCGGTGGCCTTGGCCATTCAGCTGTCATACACTCGACAAGCGATGAGGTAATTAAATCATTCGGCCTGCGAATGAAGGCGGGGCGTATAATTGTCAATGCCCCATCATCTCAAGGCGCAATCGGCGATATCTATAATGCCTACCTCCCATCCCTGACACTTGGCTGTGGCACATATGGAGGCAACTCCGTATCCACAAACGTCGGTGCCGCCAACCTGATCAATGTGAAAAAAGTAGCGAGAAGGAATGTGAATATGCAGTGGTTTAAAGTGCCTTCAAAGATCTATTTTGAGAAAAACTCGACACAATACCTGGCAAAAATGCCCAAAATATCGAAGGCCTTTATTGTCACAGATCCGGGAATGGTGAAGCTAGGTTATGTCGACCGAGTCCTATACCACTTAAGAAAGCGTCCGGATTATGTTCACTGTGAGATCTTCTCAGAAGTGGAACCAGATCCATCAATCGAAACCGTTATGAAGGGCGCTGATATGATGGCAAACTTCGAGCCGGATGTCATCATCGCACTTGGCGGCGGATCAGCAATGGACGCAGCAAAAGGGATGTGGCTGTTTTATGAGTACCCAGAAGCGGACTTCCATGGATTGAAACAAAAATTCCTGGATATTCGCAAACGGATAGTCAAATACCCCCACTTGGGACGGAAAGCCCAATTTGTGGCTATCCCAACAACATCGGGTACGGGTTCTGAAGTGACTTCCTTCTCGGTGATTACTGATAAAAAGGCGAACATTAAATATCCGCTCGCCGATTATGAGTTGACACCTGATGTGGCTATTATCGACCCGCAATTTGTCATGACAGTGCCAAAGCATATCACTGCAGATACCGGTATGGACGTTTTGACACATGCAATCGAAGCCTATGTCAGCTGCATGGCCAATGACTATACTGACGGCCTTGCAATCAAAGCAATCCAGTTAATATTTGAATATCTGCCAAGAGCCTACCGAAACGGACAGGATGAACTGGCCCGAGAGAAGGTGCACAATGCCTCCACGATTGCCGGAATGGCATTTGCCAATGCGTTCCTTGGAATTAACCACAGTCTTGCCCATAAGCTGGGAGCTGAATTCCATATTGCGCATGGCCGTGCAAACACTATTCTGATGCCGCATGTCATACGTTATAACGCAACCAAACCGAAAAAGTTCACAGCTTTCCCTAAATACGAAAGCTTTGTCGCAGACCAGCGTTATGCGGAAATCGCGCGGATTCTCGGCTTGCCTGCACGAACTATTGAAGAAGGAGTCGAAAGCCTTGTCCAGGCAATCATCAGGCTCGCGAGCGAAATGGAAATCCCGATGAGCATCGAAGCGAACGGAGTTGTCAAAGCTGAATTCGAATCGAAGGTCGATCAGCTTGCAGATCGTGCATTTGAGGACCAATGTACAACGGCTAACCCTAAACTTCCGCTGGTATCAGAGCTCGCCGAAATTTATCGTTCCGCTTTTAAGGGAATATAACGGATAGAAGGGTGGAACAACTTGTTCCATCCTTTTTGCAGTCATATTTTCCGTGGTTACAATTTGATGAACATCGTTGGGAGGATCTTTTCGAATAAGGTCTAATTTCCACTCTTTAAAATATATATACAGTAACTAATTATTGTCTGGAGGAAGTATGAGCCGAAGGAAAAGCGATCATTCAATGGCGGAAGCCAGGAGAATACTTGGTCAGGATTTTTTCGAAGCGGTTTCTGATATTCTTCCCCTTGTGGGACCGAGAATCGATATGTTCCAGGGTGAACATGAAGTGATAATCGTTGCCGAGTTACCCGGACTTGTAGCGAGGGAGGATGTGAATCTGTCTTTAGATGGATACAATTTATCCATTAAGGGAGAATTAAAGCGCCCTTATGTGTCAGATGAAGAAAAACTGTTGATTAACGAACGGGCTGGCGGACCATTCGAGAGAAATCTGAAAATCCCTCATGAGTGTAACCTTAATCATATTCAGGCTGACTTTTTAAATGGGCTTCTTTTTATCCGTATACCATATGTTCAACAGCATTCTACTCATAGTCGGGAGTCAATCCAAATCAACTTCCACAGCTGACCAGGAGATGATGATATGACCAAGATCCATTTCAAAAAAATAGACATAAATAATATCACAAATAGTTCCGGGCTGCATACTGGCGTCAACATTCAATATAACCGAAAAAAAAGAGCCAACATTGCTGAGGGATTTGGGAATATTAATGGAAAGTTGAACAAAATTTCAAAAAATGTTTCCGTTTCTGAACGAAAAAACGGTGATATCCCACATGGATAATCAGGCTCTTGTAAAAATGATTCAAAATCTCACTGAAAAAATTGACGCAATGCAGAAAAACGAGTTTCATATTCATATTGAAAAAGTCACCGTG
The DNA here is from genome assembly GCA_018613055.1 of Chryseobacterium sp. ISL-80. Classification (GTDB taxonomy): domain Bacteria; phylum Bacillota; class Bacilli; order Bacillales; family Cytobacillaceae; genus Mesobacillus. The sequence goes on from JAGGQZ010000009.1 coordinate 231,729, forward strand.
GATCACCTTCAATTAGATGAGCTAGCCTATCATCTTGATAAAATAGATATAAAAGAACTCAGCGGTATGATGAACTTGGGGAATTCTTTTAGTCCAAATCTAGAAACTGTAAAATCCCAATCTAAAAGCCCACAATACAAAAATGAAAAAAATGATTCCAAGGAAAAGCCGAATAGTCATAGCAAGCCGCTGAAGAAGGATGAACCGGTTTTGAGTGTTAACATCAATGGAAAAGAAATCTTGTTGGACTGAAGGGGGCGGGAAAATGAAAACGCTGAGCCCTGCCTTTTATATAGGCTCGATTAAGATTGGGACTATACAGGATGCTTCTTGTGTTAATTTTGGCAACAGCTTTCCAATGGATTTTTCAAGCCAAAAAAGTCAAAAACAGGGTTTCGGGAGTATAAGTGGTGACAATAATGACATACATGATATTATATCAAGGCTTACTCAAAGAAATTTTGCTGAGATTTTCGGGGATGACGGGGAAACTGAGCAGCCAGAATGGCTGGAGGCTCTTTTGAAATCCCAGGAGGTAGAAATTGAACAAAAATGAAAAGGTCCTGCGCGATGATGAAGCGGGACCTCTTTTTTCAATGCAATAAATCATCTCTTTTATCGATATACAGATTTCCATCAGGCTGTACTTCCGCATAGAAGACATCATCCACTGACTGGACTCCAGCCAGCTGCAGCTGTTCATGAAGCCAGGTTTGATCCTTATTCATCTTGGCCAGGTTCTTAAGATTCATTTTTCCGTCCGCTACAAGCTCTGTAGATAGTGGAACAAAATTCCCTTGAGGCATCGCAATGTTCATGTCACTTTTCGTGACTGTTTGTTTATTATCTTTTTTCATGACCGACAATTTCCCGTCTGTTTCAAAGATGGCATATTCCACATCGTTCAAAGAAAATATGCTTTGCTGACGCAGTAAAGCTTGCAGTGAGTCTGTATCCAGCCGTGTTTGCCTTAAGGCATCCTCCATTATTTTTCCCTTTTTGATTACGATAACAGGATCACCCATTAGCAGCTTTCTTGCTTTTTTAGATTTTATATGAATAAAGTCGGTGAAAACCGTAAAAACAGCCCATCCAAGCAACGCAATAATTCCATTAAGTATGCTTACACTTGGATTTACGACCAGTGCGGCTGCTATTGACCCAAACGCAATGGCGGATACAAGGTTAAAGAAGGTCATCTGGCTGATTTCTTTTCGGCCAGACCACCTTGCCATCGAAAATAAGACAATAAAGCCAATTGCAATTCTTAGAATTAATTCTAACTGATTCAATTATAATCCCGCCTTTTTCGATTTTCTTGTAAATTATTTGCGTATGGGCGGGGGATTATTCTAGGTGACAGTTTTTATGACCTCAAATCCATTTTCATCCTTAACAATGCTCAAGTTCCGGAATAATTCATTTTGATCACCTGTGACCGTAAAACCGTTATTTGACTTTGAGGTTGTAACAAAATTCATATTAAAATTCGAACCAAAAAATACTCCTGAAGAACTGTTGATACTATTGACATTAATGATTCCAAAAGTAATTTTTATTGTATTCATGGCTTACCCTGCCATTAAAAAGCCTGGCCCTGGCTGGAAGGCTGGATATCCGGATCTGCATTAGGCTGGTCTATACCGTCATTATCACTGATCAAATCCAGGTTCCCAAAATAAACATTTCCCTGTCCGGTGCCGAAAATGCCGTTGTTTTGCTTGGTCGGTGAATTCCATCCTGTTTGGGTATTTCCTCCGATGAATACTCCGGCATTACTTTGCATAGAATTGACATTTATACAATTAAATAAAACACTATTAGCCATGTTTAATACCTCCCAAAAAGCAACCCTTTATTACATTTATTCTGTATGAATGGAATATGTGAATTTTACGCAGTTAATCGAAGGATCTTTGAAGGGGAGAGGGCAAAATAAAAAGAAGGTCCCTTAGGGAACCTTCTTCTTTTCAGCAAAACTAAAATTATAGTTTTGTTACGTTAGCAGCTTGTGGTCCGCGAGCGCCTTGCTCAACGTCGAAAGATACTTTTTGACCTTCGTCTAATGATTTGAAACCTTCAGATTGGATAGCAGAGAAGTGTACGAATACGTCGTCTCCACCTTCGCGCTCGATGAATCCAAAACCTTTTTCTGCGTTAAACCATTTTACTGTACCTTGTTCCATTACTGTTACCTCCTAGTGCAATTCGCACAAATGTTACTATCCTTGCCCAAAGTGATCATTAAGACGAAATAATTTCTATCCTTTACACCGAACAAAAATAATTCTATTTCATCATAACAGATACTGGAATCAATAGCAAACGCAAAAAAGAGATTTCGTCCTATTGTCCTAATTTCAGATAATGATTCTTTCATTCAACTTTCAGATAACCACTTTTTTCTATCTTTTGGAGGATGGAGGACGAATACTTGTTATTCAATTCAAGAGAATGTCACCCTGAAAATAACAAATAATAAACAGAAAAGGAGGGTGAGTATATTGGGAAAATGGAATGAAGAGGGAGCACCTAATAACAATTTGTCTGCAGGGACAATAGCAAGTTCCAAGCTTGTAGGAAAAGAAGGACTGGAAGCGCACGAGTTTTCGGAAGAACTTTCGGATGGGGGAGAGAGGAATAAAGCCATCGACGAACAATTAAAGCAACACCAGCCGGGAATGTAAACAAGAAAGGAAGACAGGAATGAAAAAAGAGAATCGATATATGGATAAAAGGGGAGACTTCACTGCACCTCCTGAGGGTGCGGCTGATTATCCTAAACGGCCGGAACACCAGAAGATCAATCAAAACAATAAAAAGAAGAAATGAATTGAAAAGATGCCTGGCTTTTAGGTGCCAGGCATCTTTCTTTTATTAATTTGAGAGTCGGTTTCAAAGCAACCTCTCTGGGCTGTTTTAAATTTCAACTCCATTTTTCTCTTTGTTAAATTCAATTTCAAATCCAAGGTCTTGAAGCATTTTATGGTCAGCAGTTGTATCTTGTCCTGCTGTTGTCAGATAATCGCCAACAAAGATTGAGTTGGCAGGATAGAGGCCTAAAGACTGTAAGCTTCTTAGGTTAACCTCTCGGCCGCCTGATATCCTGATTTCTTTTGACGGGTTAATGAATCGCATCAGGCATAGGACTTTTAGGCAGTAGCGCGGATTTAATTCATCCGTCCCTGCAAGCGGGGTACCCTCAATTGCATGGAGGAAATTAACCGGGATGGAATCGGCATCTAGAACCTTCAGGCTCCTGGCCATATCAACGACATCTATCTTTGATTCCCTCATTCCAATAATAACTCCAGAGCAAGGGGAAATTCCGCTGTTTTTAATTAGTTCAACCGTATTTACTCGATCCTGATATGTATGTGATGTGGTGATTGACTCATGATGACTTGCAGATGTATTAAGATTGTGATTATATCGATCCACACCAGCCGCTTTTAGCTTTTCTGCCTGGGATGGTTTAAGGATTCCCAGGCATGCGCATACTTTAAGGCCAAACTTCACTTTAATTTCCTGAACAGCTGAGGATACTGTATCAAGTTCTTTTTCGCTTGGCCCTCTGCCGCTGGCTACAATACAATAAGTACCTGCGTTGAGATTGTAAGCTTGTTCAGCACCCTGGAGGATGGTTTCTTTGTCCATCATTCGATACTTATCGATAGGGGCATTCGAGACGCTTGATTGCGCACAGTAACCGCAGTTTTCAGGGCATAGACCTGATTTTGTATTAATTATCATATTAAGCTTAACTTTATTGCCAAAATGATGGTGGCGAATTGTGTATGCAGCCTGGAGCAATTCCAGCAGTTCTTGGTCCGGACAATCCAGTATACTGATTGCTTCTTCATCCGTCAGTTCGCCGCCTTCAAGAACGCTAAAGGCTAACTTTTTCCAGTATGACATCATGGACCCCCTTTTGTTTTTTTAAGCCGCTTTTCTTAAATGTTTAAAGTTTGGCTTGGAAAGTACTGTTTTTTCCAGTCTGTGAGCCATCATACCAGCAAACACAGCAAGGATTATGTCTTTTGGAAGAGGAGCGACCATCCAAAGCCATGCCAATTTATAAGTAAATCCTTCTGGAGCAGCAGCCCAGAATTTATAGGCAAAATACATCCAGTTCGTTCCGAATACATAGTTGATCACGAGGCCAACCAGGGATGCGATGATGAAAGCAGAAAGTGTCCTATGCTTCTCAACCATTTTGCCTGCAACATAGGCTGTTAGAATGAATGATAGAATAAATCCAAAGGTTGGACTGATCACTGTAGAAAATCCTGCTCCAAACTTAGCAAATATAGGGACGCCTACCAATCCTACGAAGGCGTAGACAGTCATTGATATAGCTCCCAGCCTGCTTCCCAGGATAATCCCTGCTAAAATCGCAAAGAAGGTTTGAAGAGTGATTGGTACTCCGCCCACTACCATAAAAGGTACAAACGAAGTAATATTTGCCCCAATCGCCATAAGACCGACGAACATGGAAGCCAGAGTGAGATCAAGTGCTTTAAACTTCATGTTATTTGCTCTCCTTTTCTATAATCTAAATTCAGGATAAACTTTCTGAATTATTTATGTCAACCAAAAATTATTTAAGTTAACAATTATAATGAAAGCGAAACCAAACACTTTTGCCACTCAAGTATTTAATTTATAATTTAGATTATAAACTTCCAGAAATGACAGGGGATGGTATTATGGACACAATCCAATCATGTAGCGAAATAGTTGCCAATTCAAAAAATATTGTCGTATTGACAGGTGCTGGAATAAGTACAGAGTCTGGTATTAAAGACTTTCGTTCACGGACTGGAATCTATCATCATGCTCCGGAATATATCCTTTCAATCGATTATTTTCATGAGCAACCCAAGTCTTTTTATGAATTTGCTTTCTCCAATCTTTACCATCCGAATGCCTTGCCCAATAAAGGCCATCAAATTCTGGCAAAGTGGGAGCAGGAAGGGCGTATTGATTGGATCATCACTCAAAATATTGACGGACTGCATCAAAAAGCAGGAAGTAAGAAGGTTATAGAATTCCATGGGACGATGAAAACAGCAACTTGCCAAAATTGTGGCAAAAAGTATACTTCAGATGATTTGCTGATTAGGAAGCAAACTGATGAAAAGTTTTTTGTTTGCAGGGAATGTGAGGCTGATCAAGATTTTTCTCCTCTTATTAAACCAGATGTTGTTTTGTTTGGAGATGCAGGTGAATGGTTTACAGCTGGGGGATTTGAAAAAATTTTAAATAGAATCGCAGAAGCCGATTGTTTAGTCATTTTAGGCACAAGCCTAAAAGTAACACCGTTTTCAGCATTTCCTCAATATAAAAACAATGATACTCCTATGATCATCATCAATAAAGGGGACACACCATATGACTTTGCCCCTGACACTTTTGTCATCCGGGATTCCATTGGAAGAACCTTAAGTGAAATTGATAGCTATCTAAATAAATAAAAGGTGCACGATTTCTGATATGCTCCCCTTTAGGTAGACAGATTAAAAAATAAAAATCTGTTTATTTAAAGAGGAATATTTATTATGTCAAAAAGGGCCCATTTCCTCCAAAACAAAATCACAATCATAAAGGCATTGGAAAGTGGAAGTCACACCATTTCTGAGCTTGTATACACATATAAGGTAGCTAAAAGAGCAATCTATAATTGGGTATATAGATATGAAAAATACGGAGTGGATGGATTAAAAGAATCCACTACCTGTAGTTTTCAGTATACCCATCTCGGATTCAAACGAAGAATAGATGAAGCACAGATGACTCAAAGTATGTCCCGAGTCGGAAGATGTATTGACAATAGTCCAATGGAATCCTTTTGGGGATCACTGAAAAGCGAAAAGTATTACCTGGAGAAATATAAGACCTTTGAAGAACTATCTGCGGCGATTGATGAGTACATATACTTTTATAATCATGAACGTTACCAAAAAAGATTAAACGGCCTTAGCCCCCTAGAATTTAGGGCTAAAGCCGCTTAGATTGTTTATATTATTTACACTGTCTACTTGACGGGGAGCAGTTCATTCCCGTGCACCAACCTTTACCTTATTCGATTATTCATTTCCCGTTCAGGCAGCGGCCTGTCTATATCGATCTGTTTATCGGTTTCAATTGCCGGATTTTCGGATGGATCATCTTCGTAATCCTTAAATGCAGATTCTCCCATATCAAGTTCTCCTGGACTGAAGGCATTCACAGGGTATTCCTTCGTCCTTTTCTTCTCAACGTTATAGCCTGAAATCGAACTATTGACCTGGTTTTGTTTTTTTCCCTTAATGCCTTCGATGGATTCTATCTCTTCTTTCTCATTTTTATAAGATTTAAGGATATGCTTTTTCTCGATTTCCATACCGATCAGCCTCCTAACGGTTTTAATTACTTATACCCAATAAAATACTTGTCTTAACGTTTTGTATTTTTTGCCAGATGGGTCATTTTCATCTGTTAATCTGGTAAAATATTTTTAAAAGAAAAGTTGGGATAAAGGGGACGAAGAATTGAAGAAGAAAATCATTTGGACAATCAGCGGGGTGTTTTTAACCATAGTCATACTATTGATTGCTGCAGGTAATTATTTTTATGGTGTGGCGATTAACCGCAGCCATGATGCTGTGGACCTGCATGGAGGGGGCGAGAGTGTAACAGCTGCGACTCTTACAAGCGATGACGAGAAGCAGAGGAAACTTGAGGAGATTATGGAATGGACCGAAAAGCAGAAGTTTGAAATGGTTGAAATAGAATCCGAAGATGGTCTTAAGCTGAAAGCCCGTTTTTTAAAAAATGAAAAACCAGGATCCAAAGCTGTGATTCTTGCTCACGGTTATAAAGGGAACAGCGAACAAATGCCTGGCATAACAAAATATTATTATGAACAGGGTTACGATGTACTTAAACCGGATGCCCGTGGTCACGGGTTGAGTGAAGGGGATTATATAGGGTATGGCTGGCATGACCGCAAGGATTTGGTAAGATGGTCACAATATTTAGTTGATCAGAAGGAGGAGGATACTATCTTCCTGCACGGCTTCTCTATGGGTGCTGCAACAGTACTGATGGCCAGTGGCGAAAAGCTTCCTCAGCAGGTTAAAGGAATTATTGCTGACAGTGGCTATACAACAGTTCAAGAGGAGCTGAGCCATCAGCTGAAATACCTCTACAATCTACCCTCATTCCCGGTCATGCAGGTTACCAGCGCAGTAACGAAAATCAGGGCAGGCTATTCTTTTCCAGAAGCTTCAGCCATTGAAAGTATTAAAAAAAATCACCTTCCTCTATTCATTATTCACGGTGATCAGGATCAATTGGTCCCAACAGAAATGGGGAAGAGAATCTATGATAAAGCAAACAGCCCCAAGGAGCTATGGATTGTCCCTGGAGCAGGTCACACTGAGGCATATACCATTGCCGAGCAGGAATATCAGGACAAATTGAAGTCATTCTGGTCTTCAGCAATAGGAAATTAAATCGATGAAAAATAGTTGAAGTGAACACACCTATTAGTGGTGTGTTTTTTCATTTAATGTTTGATTTAGGCTCAATAAGGAACAAAGTATAAAAAACGTCAGAAGACATATATCTGGTAGAGGAGCAAATTTTTCACCGAAAAGGAGAGGGAGCAATGCCTGAAGGGAAACATGAAATTACAATTGATGTACCAATAGAAAATGTATGGGATTTCGTAAAGGATATGGATAACTGGGCCCCGTTATTGCCAGGGTATATCAGTCATGAAAAATTGAATGAAAAACAATCAATTTGGACCTTTAAGGAAACAGTTGGTGTTCTGAAGAAAAAAATCAGTTTGCAAGTCACCATTAAAGAATGGGTAGAGCCTAGCAGGGTTACATTCGACCTTAAAGGAATCAATGAAAACCTGTCAGGGAATGGTTATTTTAAGGCAGAGCCGATTGGGGTGAACAAGACGAGGATGACTGGATATCTAGAGATGACGGCAGAAGGAGCCCTAGCCCCGGTCATGAATGCGGTAATGAAAACTTCATTGCCAAAAAGCGGCCAGGAATTAACCACCGCAATCGCTGAGGAACTCGAGGGACGTAAAGCAATTTGACAGGTATAAAAACAGGGAGCCTCGCATCTTTGCAGGCTCCCTATTCAGTTTTTTCAATTCTTACCGGACCATCAATACGCCCGCTTTTATCGAAATAGACGATAACCTTGTCGCCGTTGCCAATAGTTTCTCCAGGCTGCACTTTTTCCTTTTTAAAATAAATGGTTTTACCGTTACCTTCCCCATAATAACCTGACGAATCAACCTTGTTGATTGTATATTCTTCTGTAAAATATTCATATTTAACTTCGTTCGAGCTTTTCCTGGCTTGGTCCATTTCGATATTCAGAAAAACCATCAGACCCAGAAGGAGTGTTAATAAAAATAAGACAAGACCTCTCATAACTTTTCCTCCAACACTTCATCACCAAACAGTATATGCCCATTGCTTGTCTAAATGACCTCTCACTTTATAAAGTTTGCTATAATTATAGGAAAACTGCAGGATGGACAGAGGTTGGAGCATGACTAAATTATTTGAAGCCGATTTATACGAGCCGATTCGGAAGCACTTCACAAAACAGGGGTACCGGGTTAATGGAGAGGTCCATGATTGTGATTTAACAGCATTAAAAGATGAAGAACTTATCATCGTGGAATTAAAGCTTATACTAAATATTGAACTGCTCCTTCAGGCAACGAGAAGGCTGCGCTTAACTGATATGGTGTACATAGCAATCCCAAAACCGAAGAGGATGTCCAGGAAACGCTGGAATGATGTTATTCACCTGGTAAAGAGGCTGGAAATCGGCCTGATTGTCGTTACGTTTGCCGGAAATCGGAAAACTGTTGAATTTAAGGTTCATCCCGAACCATTCAATCGCAAGGCAACCAAGAACCGGCGAAAAAAAGCAGCATTGATTAAGGAAATTGAGGGAAGAAGTGCTGACTTCAATGTCGGCGGCAGCAACAAAAGCAAGATCATGACCGCCTATAAAGAAAATTGCATCCAAATAGCCTGTTATCTTGAAAAACTTGGACAGATGTCACCAAAAGCACTCGTTGCCCTCGGTACAGGCGAAAAGACCCCATCAATCCTTCAGAAAAACTATTATAAATGGTTTGAAAGAGTTGAGAGAGGCATATACGTACTATCAGATCAGGGAAAGGCAGAACTCAAGGATTATCCTGAACTCGTAGCGTATTATTCAGCGACACTGGAAGAACCGGGTCAATGATATGTACCCAGATTGACGGGGAATCGCCAAAAGCGGACACATAAAACAAGGTATTTGCCCGGATTGACGGGGAATCGCCAAAACGGGGCACATAAAAGAAGGATATGTGCCCAGACTGACGAGGAATCAAAAAACGGGGCACATAAAGAAGAATATAAGCCTGGGCTGAAGCAGATCGCAAAAATGTATCACATAAAGAAAGATTTTAAAAAAATGCTCTGTTAAAGCTGAATGTGATTTTTAAACCCTGTTGATTGTAGTGGAAGGCGCGTAGACTCCTCCGAAAATGCTAACGCATTTCCATCGTGCGTGGGCTGATTCAGGAAGCTAATCAATGTCCTGCGGGCGCAGCTGGTCAGGTGAGACCCCGCAGGAGCAAAAGCGACGAGGAGGCTCAGCGCCAGCCCCGCGGAAAGCGAAGCGCCTGGAACGAAAATCAACAGCCTTTTTTAACAGAGCCTAATTAAAAAAGCACGGACAGTAAATCAAATGTTGATTTCTGCCGTGCTTTTTTTGCTTTCAAAGTTCTTTATGCTTTTTCAAGCAAATGTTCGTCTATTAAACCCTGCAATTCCTTTATTTCTCGATCAAAATCAGCTGACATTGAGAAAAGGATACTATCGACTAAAAACTTTCTCGGTGCCTTGGAGCGAAGTTCTTCTTCAATAAAATTGAGCTTTAGGAGATGATCTTTATTTTCGCAATCAAGCTTTTTTAACCGAGAAATAACAGAATGGATTTTGGACCTCCAGTCGAGGGCTTCTCTATTTGAAACAGGAAGCCATGCATCAAGGAGTTCGGGAGACAGTAAGTATTCCTGAGACATCGTCACTTCCTCAATCAGGTTTAGAATTCGGGTTACACTAAAGCGAACAACGGGAAGCATGCTCGCCGAATCACCGTTGGCTTTACGATAAAACCGGACGTTTTGTATTAGAATCCCATTTAGCATGATAGCAGCGTCCAGAAGATATGGCCTGCAAAGATCATCAGTAATGTTTTCAAGCCGGTCTGAATACCATCGCAAAGTTTTCATTTGGCCTATTTCAATGAATTTCTTCAGTTCTTTATCTCCGGAAAAATAGACTTCCTCAAAAAGCGGGATGATTTTATTTTCCCTGTTGGCTGTCATCTGGAGCTCGATTTGCCTTATGAAAACTTCAGGATCACTTGGATCCTGACCAAGCAATAAGGCGTCCCGGGCCATTTCCATTTTCCTGAAAGCGGCCCTGAAGATTTCCATGAGCAGCTCATTTTTCGATAAAAAATAATTATAAAAGGTTCCTTTTGATATTCCGCTGTAATCAAGGATATCCTGAATAGAGGTGGAGTGGAATCCTTTTTCTATGAAAAGCTCGTGAGCTTTATCGATAACATTACGTTTTCTATCGTTCATTTCATCACCTTAACCCTTTTTGAACCGGTTGTATAAAAAATATACTACATTAAATTTTCGGACTTTACAAACCCTTTAATAACAGCGGTTTAAAAGTATTGCAAAAAATGGACCGATGGTATATGCTATTGTCTATGCAAACACATTGTTGACAAATTTGTGAACAATAGAGGGGGAAATTCAGAATGGAAAAAAACTTTCAAGCGCCCGAAAAACCGCAGTACGGTATTCTCGCGGTATTGATTGTCGGAGCTTTTATAGCATTTTTAAATAATACATTGCTTAATATAGCCTTGCCATCCATCATGGCAGACTTAAAAGTGGAGGCTACAACAGTACAGTGGCTGACAACAGGCTTCATGCTTGTCAGCGGAGTCATGATTCCGCTTAGTGCCTATTTGATTCAGAAGTACTCAGTAAGGCGTTTATTCTTAGTCGCAATGGGTTTATTCACTGCAGGTACTATTTTGGCTGGTGCAGCACATGTTTTCCCATTATTATTAGCAGGCAGGATGATCCAGGCATCAGGTACTGCCATCATGATGCCATTATTGATGAATGTCATGCTCGTCAGTTTCCCGATTGAAAAACGGGGAACTGCCATGGGTGTTTTTGGCCTGGTATTGATGTTCGCACCTGCAATTGGTCCAACACTTTCCGGCTGGCTAATAGAACATTACGACTGGAGAATGCTATTCCATTTTGTGACACCAATCGCAGCCTTGGTTTTATTGCTCGGCTTCATAATGCTTAAAGATAAAAAGGAAAAAGTAAATATGAATCTGGATGTCATTTCTCTTACATTATCCAGTATCGGTTTTGGCGGACTGCTGTATGGATTTAGCTCTGCGGGTTCAAAAGGCTGGGATAGTCCGAATGTTTACGTAACATTAACAATCGGTACTGTGTCATTGGTTACATTTATTCTTCGCCAGTTGAGACAAGATAATCCAATGCTTAATTTCAGGATTTATAAATACCCAATGTTCGCCTTATCATCAGCTATTTCGATGATTGTAACCATGGCGATGTTCTCAGCTATGCTTTTATTACCGATTTACGTGCAGACCATTAGGGGAATTTCTCCAATGGATGCTGGGTTGATGCTTTTGCCAGGAGCAATAATAATGGCAATCATGTCACCTATTACCGGACGTTTATTTGATAAATTCGGCGGACGTGCTCTGGCGATTATTGGTCTAACGATTACACTAGTAACGAGCTATTATTTCAGCCAGCTATCATTGGAAACAACGTATACCCAGTTGATCATTCTTTACACCCTTCGTATGTTCGGGATGTCAATGGTCAATATGCCAGTTTCCACAAATGGCTTAAACCAATTACCTGCAAAATATTATCCACATGGCACAGCTATGAATAATACGATGCAGCAGGTGTCAGGTGCAATTGGTACGGCGTTGTTGGTTACAGTAATGACTACGCGTGCAAAAAGTTATGGTACAGAGCTGGCAGCGAATGCTTTTAAACAGGCTGCTGCAGCAGGGAAAGCTGTAACTCCGGCTGCCAAGGCTGAAATGGAACAGCAAATTGCCATGCAGGCAATGCTGCATGGAATCAATGATGCCTTTTATGTGACAGTATTCCTTTCAGCCCTTGCGTTGGTGCTTGCTTTCTTTATCAAACGAGCAACTCAGGCAGAAGATACAATTGGCAAAAAAGCTCCTGCCAAGAAACACTCTCATAAATTAGCCAATAATTAAGATGAACCCCCTGGATGTCAGGGGGTTTTTTAGTATAATAATCTAAAATACGCTTGGGAAAGGATGGCTAGTATGAAAAAGACGCCCGAAATGCTCGCACAGCAACAACTTGATGCTTACAATAAACAAGATTTGGAAGAGTTTTTGTCGGTTTACAGCGATGATGTGCTAATAATGGAGTTTCCATCAAATGCTATCACCACAAACGGAATCGAAGAAATGAGGGTTCGCTACAAAAAGTTATTTGAGGACCATCCCAACAACCATGCTGAATTATTGGCAAGGATTGTACATGATAACAAGGTAGTCGATCATGAGCTTGTAACTGGCAGGGGGAACAGCGAACCCAAAAAAGCTGTTGCCATTTATGAAATGACTGAAGAGAAAATAGCGAAGGTTTGGTTTTTATAAACTATAACGGCAGAAATCATACCTGAAAAACGAGCCAGACGTTGTATGACTATGGGTCTGGCTTGTTATTCAAACCTGTTAAAGCAATCCATTTTCGGTATTGGTATCCCGTTATAATTTTTTATCTGCGAGGGAGTCTAATTGTTACAACCCTAAATTAATCTTTTTTAGGGTTTGGCAATCAGAGTCAGGCTGACGCGACGAAATTTATCGATTCAAAAAATATATAAAACAAAGAATGTTAAAGGAGGTGTCTGAAGATGATGAACATGAAGAAAGATTGGGAAGATCCAGATGATAAAAATGGAATCGCCCAATTATTTGGTCTCGATAAAGAAACGAGTCTGCAATCTGTCAATTTTGCTACAACAGAAAGTGTTCTGTTAAATGAACATTTTCAGGAAGATCCTCAAAAATAAAGAAAGCCAGGCATATAGCCCAGCTTATTTTTCGCGGTTTGCCAATACGGCATCCGCTTTATGCTGTTGTTGGAATTGTTCCAGCATCTGGTTTGAAATCGCTGTGTTCCCTAACGGATTGGGATGAACTCCGTCAGTGGACAGATATTGCAAATTCTCACTGTTGATGACGTTCGTTGTTTGGACCACGATGGAATATGGTGTTTCTTTTGCTGTTTCATAAATCATTAAATTCCATTTTGGAAGCAGTTTGTCTGCTAATGAGTAAAATTGATGATCAGTTGGCATTGGATTATACAGCTCAAGAAAAACAATAGTCGCTGCTGGATTCAATTCTTTGATTCGAGTGGTGATTTCGGTAAGATTTTTTGAAAATCCTCCTTGAAGACTGTCAAAAGACTTAAGTGCACTATAGATATCACTTTTCTTGACGAGTTTTAGGATGTCATTACCGCCTACGTTTAGGGTAATTAGATCCGCCTCTTTTATTTCCTCATCATATACTCCGTCCTGTACCAGCACGTTCAATCGTTCGCTGGTGATCCCTATAATTCCTTCATTTTGAGATATGACTTGTTTGCCGGTTTCAACACCAAGCTTGCTTGAAAATTGACTGATGAAATTTTCTTCTTCAGAAATTCGATACCCGCGGATGATTGAGTCCCCGAGCGCAAGATGGTTGATTGTACTGTCAGGTGATGTACGGTAATAATCTATATAAGTAAGCTTATTGGTTTTTTCAGTTACAGGAGCACTTTCCTGTTTCATCTTATTAAGCTGGTATTGGGGATAGTAAATCCATGCGGAAATAGACAAGGCAGAAATGAGAGATAAGAGCAGAAAGTACTTTATGATTTTCATGATGTTCACTCCTCGATATATGTCTATTGTATCAAGGATTTCGCAGAAAATAATTAGGGGGGTATTTCCATTTTTTAAAATAATAATAATATTTAGTTATCCAAAAAAAATCCCATCGAACTGGTTAGATTTTGTTATACTAGACAAGACTGCTTTGACTTGAAGTTTTACTGTCGCAAAGCCACTTATGCAGTCATATATAGGAAAAGAGACTTATATTACTACTATATTCAAGGAGTACACAGATGTACCAGACTTTTTCGACAAAAGAAAAAATAAAGCAGATTTTTGTCTTGCTGATCCCTATCCTGATTACGCAATTGGGGATGTTCTCAATGGTCTTTTTCAATACCATTATGTCAGGAAAATATAATTCCTCGGACCTGGCTGGTGTAGCGATTGGATCATCAATCTGGAGCCCTGTATTCACAGGCCTTAGCGGGATTCTGCTGGCGGTATCACCAATTGCAGCCCAGCGTTTTGGTGAAAAGAAGGGAAAAGAGGTAGCTTCCATACTGACACATGGAATATATTTAGCTTTTATCATCGCCATAATAGTTATTATCTTGGGTGTTTTTCTGCTAAATCCTATCTTATATGCAATGAATTTACCTGAAAGTGTACATGAAACGGCGTATCGGTACCTTGCAGGATTAGGTTACGGGATTATTCCCCTGTTTATTTTTAATGTCTTGCGGTCATTCATATATGCTCTTGGTAAAACAAGAGTGGTCATGTATATCCTGCTCATGTCCCTGCCAATCAACTTTTTCCTTAATTATGTCCTGATTTTTGGATATTGGGGCTTCCCGGAGCTTGGAGGTGCGGGTGCTGGTTATGCCACGTCCATTACCTATTATGTAATTGCTGCAATGACAGCCGTAGTCATTATCAAACAACAGCCATTTTCAGATTTTGTTGGGCTGGAATACTTCAAGGAATTTTCGGGAGAGAAAGTAAAAGAAATATTGAAAATCGGTGTTCCGATGGGTTTGTCCATCTTTTTTGAAACGAGCATGTTTGCTGTCGTCACGATATTAATCAGTAAGTTCAATATCACGACGATTGCAGCCTATCAATCGGCGTTGAATATTGTCTCATTTCTTTATATGATCCCGATGAGTATTTCGATGGCATTAACTGTATTGGTTGGGTTCGAAGTAGGTGCCCGCCGTTACAAGGATGCCAAAATATACAGCTGGCTGGGGATTTATTTGGCAGCGCTAATTGCTATTGGTGCAGGATTGCTTGTCGTGTTATTCCGTTATAAGGTGGCAGGTTTTTACTCAAATGAGCCCGCCGTTATTGCGTTAACCGGCCAATTTTTGATTTATGCGTTATTCTTTATGATTTCTGACGCCATTCAGGCTACTGCGCTGGCGGCCCTTCGTGGATATAAGGATGTGAATATATCCTTCGTCATCACGCTGATTGCCTACTGGCTCATCTGCCTGCCGGTAGGTTACCTGCTAGCACACAATACCGGTCTTGAAGCTTCCGGATATTGGGTTGGCCTTACGACGGGATTGCTGGCAGCCGGGATCTCTTTGTCACTAAGATTGATCTATATCCAAAAAAGAAGATTCGGTACCGATATGGCCGAGGCTGTTTAAAGAGGTTCCTTTTGGAATCTCTTTTTTATATTCCTTTATTTGGTACTTCCGAAGGAATTAATGGTCCTTGTGAGGAATATTTAAAACAAGGGAGGTGAATTTAATGGCATATTTAAAAATTGCTTATGAAAATTTCCAAAGTATTAAGAATCAAGCGGAAAGAGCCATGTCTCAATTGAGTATTGAACAGCTAATTTATTCTCCTAACAAAGAATCAAACAGCATAGCGATCATTGCCAAACATATGAGCGGTAACCTCAAATCAAGGTTTCGGGATTTCTTGACTACCGACGGCGAAAAACCCGACCGTGACCGGGATGGAGAATTCGAAGGCGCTTTTCACTCGAAAGAAGATTTACTCCATTCCTGGAATGAGGGCTGGTCTATCCTTTTTGAAACACTTTCAAAATTAACAGAAGACGATCTTACTTCAACGGTATATATAAGAAGTGAGCCACATAATGCCATGCAAGCCATCCAACGCCAAATTGTCCATCAGTCAAGTCATTCTGGACAAATTGTCTATCTGGCGAAGATGCTTAAAAATGACGAATGGGAAACACTCAGCATCCCAAGAGGAAAGTCACAGCAATTCAACAAAACCATGAATCAGGGGGAGAAATAAGAAAGAGAGACCAACAAGGGGTCTCTCTCAAGAGGTGGATGCGTGCTTTGCTTTGTATTTGCTCCATTGGAAACGAATGAAACAGCCGATGCAGAATCCAAGAATGGCTATAAATGCTGCCATTGCAACCATGATGGTGAAGAAGTAACCAAGCCCTGTATATCCACTCGCGAAAGAAACAAGGCCTCCTGCTAAACAAATGACAGCAATTTTTTGGTTGAACTGTTGCTGTTCCCAATCTTCAGGAATATATTTGGAAGAATCTTTTTTCAAAAAATGCCTGGCAGCCCTCATGACTGGGTTGTATCCAAATAATAATCCTGATAATCCTGCCGCTAATGGTAAACTCAATATCCATTCAAAACCTGTTAACCAGGCAGCAACCACACTAATGACGATGAACCATTGATTTGTCCTTACTAAAGGCTGAGGAACCGATTGTATTTTATCAGTCAAAACAAATCCGACCTTTCTTATTGGTTTATAAGTATTTTACCTTTTTTTATATGAAATGTTAAGCATAAGAAAAAAAATAATAAAACATCGCTGACCTTGAAATATGGAAAAGTATTCCTGAATATAATGGAATGCTGCATAAATTATATATAGGAATGATGGGGGAAGGTATGGGGCGATTTATTAAGGGTGTATGGATTTTAATTCTGGCAGCATGCATTGGAGTGTCTGGCTGTGCTCAACAGACTTCGACGAAGGATGAAACGGAACAGAAAGTTGTCGAGCCATCTGATGATCAAATAGCCGAAGAAGAAGAAGAAGAGGTACAAGAAGAACAGGAACCAGAAGTCGTTGAGCCAATTGTAGTGAATGTCATTGAACCCACAACACAAGAAGTTATCAAGTCGCTGACGCCAATTGAGTTGGGTTTTGGTACAGAT
Organism: Chryseobacterium sp. ISL-80; assembly: GCA_018613055.1. Classification (GTDB taxonomy): domain Bacteria; phylum Bacillota; class Bacilli; order Bacillales; family Cytobacillaceae; genus Mesobacillus. The sequence goes on from JAGGQZ010000009.1 coordinate 248,956, forward strand.
GATGAAAAATATAGGTCCGAGCTGGAAAAGTGGGCGCGTGAACTGGCCCGAGGTACAGAAACGGATCCTGGTTTTGACAGACGAATGATTCCCGATAAGCTGGGGCCAGACGGCCAGGTAATCAAGGGGAGCCCACTCATTATTTTGGAAGAGGCGGAACTGGTAGAGAGCATCATTGAGGTTTCTGAAAAAGGAGGGACTGTCGAACTGCCGCTCTATGTGACGGCAAGCAGCTACGAATTGAATGATGCAGCCAGGCTCGATGAGGTCGTTGTCGGTAAATATACAACATTTTTTAATGCGGGTGTTGCCGGAAGGACAAAGAACATCGAGTTGTCAGCCAAGGCGATTAACAATGTCATTTTGGGAGTAGGGGATGTCTTTTCATTCAACACAACGGTCGGTCCGAGTGATGAAGCACATGGTTACCAGCCTGCAGAGGAAATAGTGAACAAAAAACTGGTAATGGGCATTGGGGGAGGAATCTGCCAGACTTCTTCAACCTTATTCAATGCGGTCGATGTTCTTGGGGTTGGATATGTAGAAAAACATCATCATTCGCTTTCAGTCGGTTATGTGCCAAAGGGAAGGGACGCCACTGTTTCATACGGAGGCAAGGATTTCAGGTTTGAAAACACAACTGGTGTGCCATTATTGTTAAAAGCAATTGTCAGCAAGGGCAGCCTCACTGTTGAAGTGAGAACTTCAAAAGACTATCAGCCCCAAATGAAAAAGGGAATCTAAGGGCTTAAAAATAATCCGTCATAAGACGTAGAAAGAATCAATCCAATGGTGAATGTTTCCATTTTCGCCTTCCTGTATTCTTGAATTAAGAATAGGGAGGCGGTTTAAATGGAAATGAATTATCTTGCATTAGAATATATTTGGAATTCAAAACAGGAAGAATTAAAGCGGAAAGCTAGCTTTAGAGAAACTTACCAGCTTTATTCAAAATCTAACCAGTTCGACTGTATCCGTGCAATAAGGAGGGAGAATAAATAAAAATAATTAAATACCTAATGTTTACGTCAGGTTTTGTGATTTTGCAGATCGTGATTGGGAAGTTCCAGCAATTTTTTGAGACTGTCGGAATGGAGACATTTAGACTCTATCCCTGGAGCTTCCTTTCTGTATTATTGTATTTTCCATTAGGTGTTTATCTTGGAATTCCGGGACTGCTTAAGGAAACCCAGCGTAACGGTAATTGGAAAGTAAATTGGCTGAAAATTCTCTTTCTGGTTCATTCCTTTCTCTTATCCAATCCCGGATTTTTTGGTAGATACCCATTTAACATTTAAGTTGGCAATGATTGGGGCAGGCTTCATCTTCATGAATAGTATTGAAAAAGAAAACAGCGGATGAGAAGACATCCGCTGTTTTTCCTTATTCATTCATTTGGAGATTTTATGAGGAACGTTTCTTTTCGTTTACATTCACCAACAGTCCACGCTTAATCCAATAATCCAGATGGTCAACAGGAAAGACACTTCGATTTTCAGCATTGTTCATTTGGATGATCACACTGCTTTCTGAAACCTCTAAAACCTTTAACCGGTCAGAGTTATACATATTCGGCATAAACCCATGCCTGATTTCAAACTCCATATTATGTTTATATTCCATTAAAAACCCTCCAGGATTTCTTTATGGATATAATATTTGCCAGAAACAGATGAATTATCCATTTTTAAAAACCATTATAATCATCTATGAATTTTTGCAGCTCAGCTGTTTTATTGCCATCTGCTTGATAGGAGTATCCAAATAATTTCCCTTTTCCGTCGTGATTAATGATCAAATCTAGATCATTGAGCAAATTTTGCAGATATACAAGTGATTGCTCCATTTCATCAGTAGGTTCTTTCCAATATTTATGGGCATCAAACTTGCTAACACCTTCTATATTGACTCCATCTAACCGTTTTCCTTGTTCTTCCTGGATGATTTGGGACAGGATATAGAGATTATTAAAATCTTTTTCAAGATCAGTGCCTTCTACCTTTATTATATTTAATCCATTCTGTAAAGCCATTGCCTCCAAATAATAATAGTACATTTCATCAAATCCACGCTCAATAAGTTTGGAGTCAGGAGCAGGACTTGTATGGATGGATCTATTTGCACTGGCGATATAATCCCTGGCATTCGTCGGCATGTCATATTTTGCACCTGGTTCCAGGACAGTAACATCCCTCCAGGCTTTTTCACTTGATTTTTGCGTGGATTGCTCATTTTCATTCACTATTTTTTCTGTTTCTCTTATTGTTTCTGTTGCAGATGAATCGGAAGAAGAAGTTTTGTCAGGCAGAAGATTATAATATGTAAAAGAACCAATAGAGAAAAAGAAAATCATTGTAGCCGCCACAGAAAGAAAAGGCCCCATTAAATTCCTGTTTTTCTTGTGAGAATCGTTATTCAATGCATGTTCTATTATCCTTTGTTTTTCTGTACTGCTCATCCGGCCATCCTTTAAGACAGTCTGATCCATGCTTGAACGCAAGTTTTTTAATTTATTCTCCATCCTGTTCAACTCCTTCGTACAATTTACGAAGCAATGATTTTGCACGCCTTAATCTTGTCTTCACCGTATCAATTTTTATATTGGTCATCTTGCTTATTTCTGTAATATTTAAATCCTCGTAATAGTATAAAATGATAACCTCACGATATTTTGCAGGTAAATTAAGCACATGAGTTGATAGTGTGTAGTCACCATTTTTTTCAATCACTTCATCCTCAGGTGACGCTTTAATTCCAGGAAGCAATGACCTTCCAAAATCAAAGGGAACAATTGATCGGTACCATCTGCTTTTTAAGTAATCCTTGCTTTTATTAACAGTAATTTTAAAAATCCAGGTTTTATATGAACTCTCACCACGGAATGAGTCAAGATTGTTATAACAGGAAATGAACACTTCCTGGGTAATATCTTCAGCAGCTTGCCAGCTTTTCACGTATGTATAAGCCAATCGTTTCACGCGTTCAGCATAGTCATTGACTAACGTCTCCAGTAACTCCTCGTAATGTATCATTCTATTGCCGGGCTCCAATATCCCACCTCAATTCAAGTTTGCTTATGTTTAGACGATTCAAGAGACGTTGAAGGTTCATTTTCCAGAAATAATACAAGATACAGATCGTATCAGGCAAATAAATAGTTTAAACGAGAGTTTCCTTTTTCGAGATTTTCTTTTAGCCCTTATTCCTAACATAAAAAAGCAAGAGGGAGGAACCCCTCTTGCAACTTCTGTTAATTCTTCAATACATTGAAATACCTTGCTTCTGGATGTGAAAATACAATCGCTGTGACAGATGCTTCGGGTTCCATCATGAATCCTTCGGTCAATTGAATGCCGATTTCCTCTGGTTTAAGCAGGTTGAACAGTTTCTTCTGGTCTTCTAGATCAGGACAGGCAGGATAGCCGAAGGAAAAACGCTGACCCTGATATTTGGCGGCAAATCGGTCTTTCATCGTCATATCCGGTGTATCGGGGAATCCCCAACGGTCGCGGATTTGTCGGTGAAGCAGCTCTGCAAAGCCTTCGGCGGTCTCAAGAGCCAGGGCTTGAAGGGCATGGCTTTCAAGGAAGTTACCTTTATGTTTCAACTCTTCTGCTGCCTGTCGAATTCCAGCACCTGCCGTTACCGCAAACATTCCGACATAATCTTTTTCACCATCTGTTACAGGCCGGACGAAATCCGCCAGGCAAAGTCCTGGAGAAACTTCTTGACGCGGGAACTCAAATGTTTCAATAATTTGGTCCTGCTGCTGAGGGTCGAAAATATAGAGTTTATCCCCTTCGGACTGAGCAGGGAAGAATTGATAAACAGCTGCTGGTTTGATCCATCCATTTGTTTTTGCCTCTTTTAACAACGATTGGACAACCTCTTGCAGCTTGACTGCCTTTTCATTTGATTCAGCGAGCAATTTTTCCACTTTCCCTTTCAAACCAAGGTGATGTCCCAACAGCATTTGTTGATTGATATAGGGCTCGATATGGGAAAGGGAGTAGGATTTAACGAGATGCCTATTCAAATCCTGTGGGATAAATACCGGTGCCTTTTCGATCACTTTTGGACGTTCAAGGACAGCGGTAGCAGATTTCCTGCCAGGTATGATAATTTCTTGCTTGTTTAATGCAGCTTCCTGCTTTTCTTTTTGTTCTTGCAACAAACCTTCATAGCCGTCTGGTTCCCTTAGTCGATTGGCGAGAGACAGACCGTTCATTGCATCTTTTGCATATAACACAAGTCCGTCATATTGCTGCGCGATTTTTGTATCAGTAAACTTCCTTGAAAGGGCTGCGCCTCCAACCATTATCGGAAGGTTGATACCTGCTTGCTTCATATCCTGTGCGGTGAGCACCATCTGCTGCGCAGATTTTACAAGCAGACCCGAAAGACCGACAATGTCTGGCTTTTCTTTTTTGATCGCCTCAATGAGCGCAGTCGGGGCAACCTTGATTCCAAGATCGACGACATCATAGCCATTGTTGCTGAGAATGATATCGACAAGGTTTTTTCCAATATCATGGACATCGCCTTTTACAGTAGCAAGAAGCACTTTACCCTTAGCAGCGGTTGTTTCATTTTTTTCCATATGCGGCTCCAGGTGAGAGACAGCCGCTTTCATGACCTCGGCGCTTTGAAGAACTTCCGCCACGATCAATTGATTATCATTGAACAGTCGGCCGACTTCTTTCATCCCGTCCATCAATGGACCGTTAATGATATCCAGCGGGGCAGGGTATGTTTCAAGTGCAATATCCAGATCAGGCAGAAGGCCTTCTTTCGTACCTTCGACCACATAGTAGGCCAGCCTTTCTTCAAGTGTCATATCAGGAAGGGTGCTTTTTGCTTCCTTCTTTTTATCCCGGTAAAAATCAGTAAAGTCAGCAAGTGTTTGATCTGTAGTATGGAACAATAAATCTTCAGCCATTTTTACTTCTTCTGGACTAATTGAAGCAAAACGCTCGAGCTTTTCCGTATTCACAATTGCATAGTCCAGGCCAGCCTGGGTGCAGTGATAAAGAAAGACAGAGTTCAATACTTCACGGCCCACAGGAGGAAGACCAAATGAAACATTGCTGATTCCAAGAATAGTTTGGGTCTCCGGAAACGTTTCCTTAATCATCCTGATGCCGTCGACAGTCGCTTTGGCTGAACCGATATATTGTTCATCCCCGGTACCGACCGGGAAGACAAGCGGATCAAATATCAAATCCTGCGGTGGAACCTTATATTTATTGACAAGCAGGTCATATGAACGTTTGGCAATCGCCAATTTTCTCTCAGCGGATACACCCATACCTTCTTCTTCAATCGTGCCGACCACCACTGCTGCACCATATTTGTGGATCAGTTCAGCAACTGCTTCAAAGCGATCCTCGCCATCTTCCAGATTGATGGAATTGATGATTGCCTTCCCCTGAGAATAGCTTAGCGCCTTTTCAATGACTGCATCATCAGTCGAATCGATTACCAGCGGAACCTTCACCTTTTTGACAACTTCCTTAATGAACTTTTCCATATCTTCTAGTTCATCCCTGTCAGGGTCCGCCAGGCAAATATCGATGACATGGGCTCCATTTTTAACCTGAGCTCTTGCAATTTCAGCTGCTTCTTCTATTTTCCCCTCGGAAATCAAGCGTTTGAATTTCCGCGAACCGATAACATTCGTCCGTTCACCAACCATGATCGGTCTTAAGGTTGGATCATCATAGATGAAAGGTTCGATTCCAGATACCATATGAAGCGGGTTTACTTCTGTCTGCCTTGGCGCCCGTTCTTTCATTTTTTCCGAAATCGCCTTTATATGGGCCGGAGTGGTACCGCAGCAGCCACCGACGATATTCAGCCAGCCTTGTGTGGCAAAATCGGAAAGTTTCTGTGCAAGAGTATCTGGAGTTTCATGATATTGACCTTCTTCATCCGGCAGTCCAGCGTTAGGATAACAGCTGACTGCGGACTGGGAGAGGGAAGACAAAGAGCGAAGGTGCTCTTGCATGAATTCAGGGCCTGTTGCACAGTTCAGCCCTATGGCAATGGGATTCATATGCTGAACCGAAATATAAAATGCTTCAATCGATTGGCCGGCTAGTGTAGTACCCATGGGTTCGATTGTGGCAGAAATCATGATCGGAAGTTCTTTGCCGCTTTGTTCGAAAGCGCGCTTGATACCGCTATATGCTGCTTTGACGTTTAGCAGATCCTGGCTGGTCTCAAGAAGCAGCATGTCCACCTTGCCATCGATCAAGCCGAGGGCCTGTTCTTCGTATGCTTTCGACATTTCCTCGAAAGTGGAACCCCCGGTAACACTCAATGTTTTCGTTGTGGGTCCCATCGAGCCAGCCACAAATCGGGGCTGGGAAGGAGAAGATCCCTCGTCTGCAACTGCCCTGGCGATCAATGCGGCTTTCTTGTTGATTTCATAAGCTTTATGGCCTAAACCGTATTCGTCAAGGACCAGGCTCGTGGCACCGAATGTATTGGTTTCTACGATATCTGCGCCAGCAGCGAAATATTCTCGATGTATATGTTCAATCACTTCGGGTGCAGTAAGATTCAGGATTTCATTACAGCCTTCGAATTCTTCACCGCCAAAGTCATCTGCGGAAAGATTAGCCTGCTGGAGCATTGTTCCCATTGCACCATCCATGATGAGGATTTTTTGCTTCATCTGCTCAATTAACAAAGTTGACATTTTGTTTCCTCCTCTTTAGAAGGCTGCTGTATTCATTGGCATATCCAGATAATTCGACACTCATTTCATAGTTCATGAAAGGGGTGATTAAATAGATCCCGTTAAATAGTTCTGCGGCAGCCTCGATCAAACCCTTCGTGATGGCAATGCCTTCTTTCTTGGATTGAAGGGGTTCATTATTGAATTTCGCCATCGTTTCGAGTATTTCCTGTGAAATCTTGATGCCAGGAACTTCATTATGGAGAAATTCTGCATTCCTGCTGCTCGTAAGCGGCATCAGTCCAATATAGACTGGTGTATCCAGATGCTTTGTGGCTTCATGGACTGCCAGAAGCATTTTTTCTGAGTAGACCGGCTGGGTAATGAAATAATCTGCACCAGCCTTGATTTTCTTTTCCATCCTCATGACAGCTTTATCAATGGAGCGCACATTTGGATTGAAGGCCGCTCCGATGGAAAAGGCGCCTTTTTGGCCTAAATCTTTGCCAGAGTAGGAGAGTCCTGAATTGAACTGTTTGATCATCTCGATCAATTCAAAGGAAGAAACATCAAAAACAGAAGAGGCTCCTGGAAAATCACCCACACGGGCGGGGTCTCCGGTAACTGCCAAGACATCATGAAGGCCAAGTGTGTGCAGCCCCATTAAATGTGACTGCAGCCCTATAATGTTCCGGTCCCTGCAAGTCAGGTGGACAAGCGGCCGCATTCCGATCTTTTCTTTTACCAAATGGCCGATGGCGGAATTTGAAATTCTTGGTGACGCAAGAGAATTATCCGCCAGTGTCAGGGCATCGATTCCAGTTTCTTTTAAAGCCTTCGCTCCTTCAAAAAAGCGGGTAGTATCAAGTTTCCGCGGAGAGTCCAGCTCGACGATCACCGAAGGGCGTTCTTTTACTAATTCATGCAGGGGAGCTTCTGGCCGTTTAACATCTACTGGAGCGACCACAACCCTGGCTTTTTTTGCCGAAATTTTCTTATCAATGACTGGCTGCAAACCCTTTAGCTCATCAGCTAATGCTTCAATATGTTCAGGGGTGGTTCCGCAACAGCCGCCGATTAGCCTGACGCCCTGGTCACGGAAGCTGCGGGCGGCTTTCCTGAAATATTCCGGGTCTCCCTCATAGTGGAACTTTCCATCCGTGTAGGATGGCAAACCAGCATTGGGATACGCTGATAGGAACGCTTTTGTCGGAAGCTCAATTTGTTCAAGGCTTGAAATCATATGGTGGGGACCTAATCTGCAATTAAGCCCGACAATATCAGCACCAAGCTCCTCCAGTCTATTGAAAACTTCCTGGAGAGGGGTCTGGTCCTGCATGATGCCTATTTCCTGAAGCGATACCTGGGCAATAATCGGCAAATCTGTTTCCTTTCTGGCAATTTCAAGTACTGTCTCTATTTCTTCCATATCGTAAAAGGTTTCAAGCAACAGTCCGTCCACGCCTTCAAGAAGCAGGCAATAGAGCTGTTCCCGGAAGCTCCTCCTGATCTCTTCGATGGGAATGGCTGACGGCCTGATTCCGCGATTGCCGCCCATAGTGCCGAGCACATAAGCTTCGCTGCCTGCAGCTCGACGGGCAAGCCGGACTGCTGCACTGTTTATTTCCTTCACCTGGTCTTCAAGTCCATATCTTTCAAGTTTTATATAATTGGCAGCATATGTATTCGTCTGGATCAGGTCGGCTCCGGCGTTCATATAGGCCTTATGGATTTTTACAATCGCTTCTGGCTGAGAGAGATTCAACTCTTCGAAACAGGTACCAGCTCCATAGGAATGGAGGAGGGTACCAATCGCACCATCAGCTATTAAAATTTCATTTTCCATACGTTTCAGGAAATTCATTATAATCCCTCCCTGTTAGCAGGTACCGCTTCAATCGCATATAAGGCCTGCTGAAAGTCCGAAATCAAGTCTTCGGCGTTTTCAAGTCCCACTGAAAGCCGGAGGAGACCATCACTGATTCCTCTTAGCTTGCGTTCTTCAAGAGGCATTGCTGCATGTGACATCTTTGCGGGATAGGAGAGGATGGACTCTACCGCCCCGAGGCTGACTGCAAAAACCGGTAACTTAACAGAATTAATAAATCCAGGAAGGAGGCCTTCGTTTGCAAACTCAAAAGAAAGGACAGCCCCAGGACCACCCGCCTGCTGAGCTTGAAGGTCCGACTGAGCATGACTTGCCAGGCCTGGGTAAAATACATTCTTGATTAAAGGCTGGCCTTTTAGAAATTGTGCAATCTTCCTTGCACTTTCCTGGGATTGGTCCATCCTTACAGATAATGTCTTCATTCCTCTCATCACCAGCCAGGCATCCTGGACACCGAGGACTGCGCCGAAGGAGTTCTGAAGGGAATATAGCTTGTTTGCCAATTTTTCATCCTTTACAACCGCCAGGCCAGCAACTGTGTCACTGTGGCCGGACAGAAACTTTGTGGCGCTATGAAGCACGATATCAGCTCCCAGATCCAGTGGCCGCTGGAGGTAGGGGGTCATGAAGGTATTGTCCACAAAAGTATAGGCTCCATGCTTTTTGGCAATTGAGCTAAGTGCACGGATATCCGTTATTTTTAATAAAGGGTTCGAAGGTGTTTCTGCATAGAGCAATGCGGTGTGAGGGCGGATCGCCTGTTCCACGGCATTTAGGTCTGTCATGTCCACAAATGTGTGTTCAATTCCAAAACGGTTCAGAACCTGAGTTACCATCCTGTATGTACCACCGTAAACATCCTCGGTAATCACTACATGGTCTCCCTGCGAAAGCAGCATAAAGGCAGTAGAAATCGCAGCCATACCCGATGAAAAAGCAAATCCCCTGACACCGCCCTCCAATTCTGCGATTATATCCTCTAGAGCTTCTCTGGTAGGGTTGAGGCTGCGGCTGTAATCATATTTTCCAAAGTGATCGATAGAAGACTGATGGAAGGTAGAAGCGTGCTGGATTGGAACACTTACTCCGCCAGTTGCAGGATCCACCTTATATTTATTATGGAGCAGCTGGGTTTCGAAGGTATATGGATGGCTCATTTAACTCCAGCCTCCTCAATCGCTTTCTTAAGTGCCGCTTGCAAATCATCAATCAAATCATCACAGTCCTCAATTCCGACAGAGAATCGCAACAGCCGGTCACAAACGCCGGTTTGTTCACGGACTTCAGCCGGAATATCAGCATGTGTCTGTGTAGCTGGGTAGGTAATGAAACTTTCAACGCCTCCAAGACTTTCTGCAAAAGTGATCGTGGAAAGACTTTTTAAAAACGGATTGACCATGGCAGGAGACTGGACGCGGAACGAAATCATTCCGCCTCTGCCGGGATAAAGGACATCCTTTACGGCTTCATGATTCTCCAAGAATTCAACCAGTGCCGTGGCATTCCGCTCATGCCGCTCCATCCTTAATGACAATGTCTTCATGCCGCGAAGGAGAAGCCAAGAATCGAACGGGCTTAACACCGCTCCGCCCCCATTATGATGGAGGAAAAGGGAATCACAGATTTTTTCGCCCCTGGCAACGATCAATCCTGCCAGCACATCATTATGGCCGCCAAGGTATTTCGTCGCACTGTGGATCACAATATCCGCACCTAGAGTCAATGGTTTTTGCAGAAGGGGAGTGTAGAAGGTATTATCCACGATCAGCAATATCTCGTTCTCTTTCGCTATTTGCGCGATCGCCTGGATATCAGCCTGTTCCATCAAAGGATTTGTCGGTGTTTCCACAAACAGCGCCTTCGTATTAGGATTGATGGCTGCTTTGATTTCATTTAAATTAGACATGTCTGCGTATGTACTAAGTAATCCCCATTTTTTGAAACCTTGCTCAAGAAGCCTGTAAGTACCTCCGTATAAATCTTTTGAGACAATCCATTCATCGCCAGACTGGAATAACGAGAGAACGGTCCAAATTGCCGCCATTCCGGAACTGCATGCATATCCCCGTGTGCCTTCTTCAAGATCGGCAATCGCCTTTTCCAAAATTTCGCGAGTTGGGTTGCCGGTACGGACATAATCGTAACCGCTGGACTGTCCAATCCCTTCATGACGATACGCTGTCGTTAAATAAATGGGAGGATTCACCGCACCAGTTGCAGATTCACTCCTATTGCCTAGCTGTGCTAACTTGGTATCAATTTTCACCAATATACTCACTCCTAATGATTGATTGGCAGGAGGCAATGTTTGTTTTAAAAATGATCGCTTTTAAACTAGTAACTCACAGAATAATTGCGAAAAATGAAAACTAAAAACAAAAAAGCCTTCTCAAGAAGAAGACTTTTAAAATATCAGCCAACTTCTTATCTGCCAAGTTTTTAAAAAACTTGCTGGAATTAGCACCTTTTCAACAAAGTTGATGGTTGCTGAAGCTTCATTGGGCCAGGACCCTCAGCTTCTCTCGATAAGATTACATAAATTGAATTATTAAATTTCTCTAAATATTAACGCTGTTATAGAAGATTGTCAATCATTTAATTAAAGCGGTGAAGTATTGGTGATTGAACTTACTGCAGAAGATAGCCGGACAAAGGCGTTTATCGATAATGGCGTGTGTCACAAAATAGGATTTTGATTTTGTACGAGAATCATGAGGGACAACAGGCCTCAAAAGGAGGGATTGCAGACCAAAAATTTAGGAATCCATAAAAGAGGGCACCAATAAAGGAGATTGGGGACCAAAAATCTAGGGATATTATAAAAAAGGTCACCAATGCAGCATTTGACCTTAATCGGAAAACAACGGTTTTTCAAAAGGGACCACATAAAAAGACTGGCTCTCCTCGAACAAGAGCCAGTCTGAATGAATATGAAGCTATTAGTTTATTCCCACTGCATCAAAAGCTTTATTGACTGCATCGACTTCTGGAGAAGTTGATCCGTACAGGTCTTTAGCAGCTTGTACAGCTCCAGCACGCGCCTGGCTGAAGTTCGTTGAAGATGTGTAATAGACCGTGTTTGCACGATAGAAGATTGCACCCAATTTTTCAGTACCGACTCCAGAAACCGTCACACCGTAATGTGTGCCGCCCTGGCTAAGAAGGTAGGCCGCTTTGTTGATGATTCCGCTGTTTGTGTGGACTCCGCCATTATCGGACGTTCCAGTATAACGCTTGGAGTAGTGATCTGGATCGCCGTATTTGGTCGGGTCGCTCATGGAGCGGAGTGCGTCACCAGTCTTGTTTGGTGTATAGATGTCTTCGCCGATTTCGAAATCAGGATTATTGTTGTCATGGAATTCAGCGAGTGTACCGAAGATATCCGAAATCGCTTCGTTCAGTGCGCCCGATTCATACTGGTAAACCAGATCCGAACTAAAATCTGTCACAGCGTGAGTCAATTCATGCGCGACAACATCAAGGCCTCCGGAAAGCGGGATGAAGGTAGTTCCATCGCCGTCACCATAAACCATTTGCTGCCCGTTCCAGAAAGCATTGTTGTAACTTCTGCTATAGTGAACAGTGGATTTCAGTGCTGCTCCTTTGTTGTCATACGAATTCCGGCCAAACTTGTTTTTATAGTAATCATAAGTCAGACCTGCATAGTAATGAGCATCCACTGCCGCACCATCATAGGATGCATTCAAATTATTATCGGCATCAGCCCAAAGGGTACCTGGAGTCCTTTGACGGTTTTGTGCATCGTAAGTGAATATACCATTTCCACGAGTATTGTCCTGTAGGTAATAAGAACCATTCGAAAGTAGAGTATTCAATGATTTCTGGTCGCCCAGCACCCCGACACCAGAACCAACAGTATTAGTACCGGTTAAAGAAGGATTGACTTTGCCGGCAGTATGAATGGCATTGTACTTATTAATGATTTCACCTGTTACCGCATTGATAAAGTACTGGTAATTGCCAGGTTCCGGACTGAGGAAGTTCAATGTCACATGGTAGGCATATACTGCCTGGTCCTCAGCAGGAAAAACAACCAATTCAGCAGATGGAGCTGCTTCGTAATCTGGTTTGAAGCCAAGATCTTTTTCAGCTGCTGCAATTGCATCTCTCTGTGACTTCTTATTTGAGGCCTTTACTAGCTTTTCGCCCAAGCCTTTGCTGACAGTACCGCTGAAGACTTGAAGCACTCCTGATTCATCCACTCGGGCAGCCTGGTCAGCTCCCCAGACAGGAACACCGTTAAATACTTGCTGAAGGCGGACTACATCTCCGCCAAGCTGATCTGTTTCCTGTGATTTGACTACGAAACTATCATTTGCACTGAGGTTATATTTTCCTTTTGAAGAATTTAAATATCCAAGAACAACATCCTTTGCTGCTTTTTCCGATGGATTAGTCAGATTGCCTGCAACAAATTCAGGTGATCCATGTGTTTTTGTGAATTTCTTGGCTGGAGAATCTGCTGATGGTGCTGCAAAGCCCGTAGCTGCAACCATTCCGCTCAATGCCAAGCTTGCTGTTAAACTTAATGATACGACTTTCTTCTTCAAATGAACTCCTCCTAAAATCGAATTCTAGCTAATAAAAATTAGTAGATTATCATAGTTATACTTTAGTTGTCTGAACATTTCAACAATGAAGTCTAAAAATGTCGAATCACCATGTTGGGAAAATTTTTTGGGGGGATAATTGGAATTTTTATTAAGCAACCTTACATTCATTAAATAATCATTTATCCTTTTTTTAAAAAGAAGTCAGAATTTATTGACTAATCAACTAATATATTTTTATTATTAAGTTGTAGTACCAACTCATAAAAAGGGAGGGTTAATTAAATGAATTCTTTATGGTTAGCTGTAATCGGAATGATTGTATTTGCGATTGGCTACCGCTTCTATTCTAAGTGGGTAGCTGAAAAGATTTACCGTCTTGATCCGAACTATGTGACACCGGCACACCAGTATTCAGATGGCGTGGACTTTGTTCCAACAAAGAAAATGATCCTTTGGGGACACCATTTTACGTCTGTAGCCGGGGCTGCACCAATTGTTGGGCCGGCAATCGCTGTGTACTGGGGCTGGCTTCCTGCATTCCTGTGGGTTACTTTAGGTACGGTCTTTGCAGCAGGTGTGCACGACTTTGGAACTCTGGTTCTTTCCGTCAGGAATAAGGGGCAATCAGTAGGTACAATCACAAACAAGCTGATTGGCAAACGTGCAAAAATCATGTTCTTATTCATTATTTTAATACTTGTTTTGATGGTCAACGCCGTTTTTGCATGGGTAATAGCGAACTTGTTTGTCAGCTTCCCAGCAAGCGTCCTGTCAATATTCCTGCAAATTCCGCTTGCAATCTGGATTGGCTACGCTGTTTATAAAAAGAAAAAAGGGATGCTTCTGCCTTCCTTGGTAGCGCTTGTCGTCATGTATGGAGCAGCCGTTCTTGCCAGTCGTGTACCAGTATTGCAAATCGATTTAGTGAAATACTTCGGCGGTGCCGATAATACCGTCATGTTCGGTTTAAGCGGCGTATCAATGGCATTCTTTGTATGGATCCTTGTACTGATGGTTTATGTATATATCGCTTCAACTCTGCCGGTTTGGAAGCTTCTCCAGCCTCGCGATTATATCAATTCACACCAGTTGGTTGTGGGCTTATTCATCCTATATGCAGGCCTTGTTTTCTTACAGCCTGATGTTACTGCTCCGGCAATGAATGCAGCGGCAACCGATGTTTCCTGGTTCCCGTTATTGTTCATTACCATTGCTTGCGGAGCCATTTCCGGATTCCATGGACTTGTTTCTTCAGGGACATCATCCAAGCAACTGGAAAAAGAAACTGACGCCCGCTTTGTTGGCTATGCAGGTGCAGTAGGTGAAGGTATTCTCGCTTTGATCGCCATTATTTCAGTTGTCACCGTCTTTGCAACTAAAGCTGACTTTAGTGCTGCATATTCAAGTTTTGCAGCTGCAAGCTCTGGAGGTCTTGGCAACTTCATCAATGGTGCTGCCCAGCTTGCGACTGGAATTTGGATTCCTGCAGACATCGCAAGGACTATCGTATCGATCATTGTGGTCAGCTTTGCTGCTACCACTCTTGATACTTCGGTAAGATTGATGCGTTACATCATTGCTGAAATTGGAAGTGAATATAATGTCCAGTCTTTGACTAATCCTCATGTAGCTACAACAGTTGCAGTTGTTTCCAGTGCGGCGCTAGTATTACTGCCAAAAGGTCCAAACGGGTTTGGTTCTGGTGGATATTTATTGTGGCCACTGTTCGGAACTAGTAATCAGCTTCTGGCGGGTGTCAGCCTGCTGCTTATTTCCATCTGGCTGAAGCGGCAGGGAAGAAACTATCTTGTCACCTTCATTCCTATGGTGTTCGTCTTCTTCATGACACTTTGGGCCATGATTCAGCAGGTAGTATTTCAGTGGTCTGGATATGGAAGCAGCGAGTTGAATATGCTGCTCTTTGGAATCGGCGGACTCATCCTGATCTTTGTATTCTGGATCATCCTCGAGGCAATTGCAGCCTTCAGCAGGAATAATCCTCCGCCATTAAGCAAGGAAATGTAATACACTGGAGGCCGGGCGACCGGTCTCTATTGTTATTTTTGCAAGGAGGTAATAGTATGGGGTTTTACGAACAATTCAAACGTGCCATCGCAGTGTATGATGAAATTCTCAAACTGCCGCACAGAACAGAGATTGCCAGGGAATTAAGAGACGAAGAGGATTTGTTTATGCTGCTTTGCTTTTCAGAAATGTTGGGACTGCCTAACCCGGCTTTTTACTATTCACTTGAACTTTATCCGGTCATCATTGAAAGATTCCATGATTGGCATCTGAGGGCAGGGATGGAGAAGTCCCCGTTTGATGGGATACGCTGCTGTTAGGAGGAGATTTTATGGATATGCTTGAGAAGAGAATTTATTTTATCGGCGGAAAAGGCGGGGTTGGCAAAAGCACAACGTCAGCGGCAATGGCGCTTTTTCTCGGTCAAAAAGGAAAAAAGGTCCTGCTTGTTTCAACGGATCCCGCCCATAATACCGGGGATTTATTCCACAAAAATTTTAGCGGCGGTAAAATTGAAAAAGCAACAAAGAATCTTGATGTACTGGAGATTGACTCGGAACAGGAATCAAGAAATTATATAAATGGGGTAAAAGGGAATCTAAAAGGACTTGTCAAAGCGACCATGCTGGACGAAGTGAACAGACAGATTGATATGGCTGCCGCTTCCCCTGGAGCAGAGGAAGCAGCATTGTTTGATAAAATCACCTCGCTGATTCTTGAGGAAATTGCAAACTATGATGCAATCGTATTCGATACAGCGCCAACAGGGCATACAATCAGGCTATTGACTCTCCCAGAATTGATGGGTGTTTGGATGGACGGGCTGTTGGAACGGCGGAAAAAAGTGAATGAGAATTATGCGCAGTGGATGAATGATGGTGAAATCAGCGAGGATCCATTATATGACAAGTTGAATGAACGGAAAAATCGCTTCAAGCGAGTCAGGGAACTCCTTCTTGATGAAACACAAACGGAATATATTTTTGTTTTGAACGCTGAACGGCTGCCAATTCTTGAAACTGGAAAGGCAATCGAAACCTTGCATCAGCATGGAATCCATGTGAATTCAATCGTTGTCAATAAAGTTATTCCTGAGGAAGCAGATGGCAGATTCATGGAACAAAGAAGAACAAACGAAAGATTGTATCTGGATGAAATCAAAGAGAAATTCGAACATAAGAAACAAATATTTCTTCCTCTCCTTGAACACGATATTTCATCCTTAGCCATTCTCGAACATATTTCTGCTCTTTTAGAGAAGCAAATTGAAACTTTATATATCCATCATAACCATTAACGTTTTCCCTTCCATTATTAGGGTTATATAACTACATGGATAATTATTGAAGTAAAAGGAGCAGAACAAATGCTGAAGAGAAAGGGGCGCGAAGTATGAGACGGATTTTTCCTGGGTCGATTGCATCATATAGCCAGTTCGGACATTTGAAAGTCCCGAAAAGCATTAAAAACGTTTGCCCTGTTTGTAAAGAGAAAGTGGAATTTGTCCTCAAATCGACTTATCAGAGCAGCAAACATGGTTTGATGACCGAAAGTGCCTGCCCTTCGTGTAAAAATAGTGTTCCGTTTATTATTATTACGAAAGAAAATGACACGCATCTTGATGTGTACATATATGATCCGCAGCGTGCGACAGACGCTTTAAGCCAAATCGAACATATCCCGGGCATGCCGGAAGAGTTAATCCGGGCTTATAAATCTGCCGTGAGCGTCTACCTGTCGAAAGAAAATTCGGCGACTGCTGTATTGGCAAAGAGAGTGCTGGAAAATGTATTAAAAAACTTTTTGGCAGACAAAGCGAATGCCCAGCCCCTTGACAAGCAGTTCGAAATACTGCCAGAACATATCAATTTAGTAAATTCTGTTACATCTTTAAGCCCTTTGATGGCATCAGACAAAGGGCTCCACCGGATGCTCGAGCTTGAAGCAGAGATGGATGATGAAATGGCAGAATTAGTTATGGATCTGCTGGAAAATTTAATTCAATACCTGTTTGTCTTACCAGGAAAAATAGAGATGACAAGAGAACAAATTCAAAAAAAATTGACTTGACTTGAGACAGCTTCCGGGTGAGGCTGTTTTTTTATATTCAACATCAGGACTATTTTGGTATATTAGGAGGGGTTAAAGGGAGGTGCAGCAGTGAACCACAACAAAACGATAAAAATGTTACTCGCCATCCTTATGGCATATTTTATTTTGCCAAATCTAGTTTCAGCCCATAATGGTTCTCGAGATGAACTTGGAGGTCATTTCCGTAATGCGGATTGCACGTATTTTCTTCATGAACCGACTTCACTGGCGAAAAGTGCTGCCAATATAGATGAACTGATCCGGCTGATCCAGGTCTATAGCAGTAATTCTGATTGTGCCGATGGATTGAGTGAAGGTAAAATCGAATTGGAGGGATATACTTTTCAGGGGGAAGGAAGTACAGCATCAAAACCACCTGAAGATTCGGTTCCTAAAGCACCGCTCGCAACTGGCAAATTGCAGCTTGGGAAAACGTATGAAGCAGAATTAAAAGAGTGTACAGATGGTGATACAGCAGTCTTTACTATCAACGGGAAAGACTATAAAACTCGTTTTCTTTACATAGACACACCTGAAAGCACAAGAACAAAGGAGCCATTTGGTCCTGAGGCCGCTCAGTATACCTGTTCCTTTTTAAAAAAGGGGGGAATTACACTAGAAACAGATGGCTCCAGCCTGTTCGATAAATACGATCGACTCCTTGCCTGGGTTTGGGTAGGTGACACGCTCCATCAGGAAGCAATCACAAAGGCAGGTCTCGTTGAAGACTTTTACGACTACGGCAACTATAAATACGAAAGCCGGATCTTGTCAGCAATGGAATTTGCAAAAGAAAACAGAAAAGGAATGTATGATGGACGAGGTAACACAACCCGTCCGAAAGATTCTGCAGACGATTCTCCAAAAGAAGACGAAGGGTCAAAAGATGCTGACGAGCTCGAATGTGGATTTTTAAGCGGCCTTTTGTTCGCGCTGTTCTTTTATCTGACAGTCCCATTGAATAAAGCCCTTGGAAAACGAACACTGATCGCCCACCGAATGTGGAGTGAAAAATGGTGGCTTAACCTATCGCTTGGAATTCTCTACGCATTTTTGTGCTACGTAACATTGTTTTTATTACTTGTAGAATTACTTCATCTTTTAAAGAGTAACAAGCGCAGACGGTCATGATGATAAAGAACTCAGGATTCCGAAAAAACTGTCCCTCATCGAGAGCATGATGGACAAAAATCTCCGGAATACTCGCAAAAATGTCCGTCAACGATAATGTTGACGGACATTTTAATAAACAAATCTTAAGCTCGAAAACTCATTATTTGATCTTATGATTCTGTGAAATTAGCATGTTCTCAATTTCCTCATTGGTTGGCGGTGTCTCTGGTTTCAAAAATTGGGTGAGTTTATCTATTTTTCTATGTAATCTTACGACATCGATCAAAATCAGCAACAGTAATACAAGTAATATCCAAGACATCGATACATCCCCCTTCTATAATTTCTAATATAAGGTAAAAATTGTGGAATGGATAGGCTAACATGGATAAAGTTTGCGCTGGACCCTGGTTTATAATACTATTTTAATGACTCTTTATGGTGGTGTTGCAGTGGAAATTACCAAGCATTTATTAATGAATCTTTCGCTTCTTCTTGTCCTGCTTTTTTTTACGCAGTTGATCATGGAGAGGCAAGTGAAAGAAGAAAGTCGTCAGAGGCTTCAATTAGTCTATTTCATAATTGCCATTTTTACATGTTATATTTTTTCGGTGCAGGTCCAGGATGGTATCCACTTTGACCTTCGCCAGGTGCCCATGATCCTGGGAAGTCTTTATGCTGGCCATAGCTTTTTGTTTGCGGGTTTAACCATATTGATGAGAGGACTTTTAGGCATTAATGACGGGTTTTGGATATCTGTCGCAGTATTTACCACTCTTGCTTTCATATTAAAATGGATGCATCCCTGGTTTAACAGGCTTACCATCAATCAGCGGGTCGGTGTATCAATTATTCTGACTGTCATGTCCTCGTTCGTTTTGATGCAAATGGTGACGGTGGTCAATCAACCAATCGGGCATCCTGAGGCCTGGCTCAGCTTTATTTTAATCCCGGCCCTTACAACTGGCCTGATCAGTTACTCAATTGAAACCATCAAACAAACATTGATTATTCGCCAGCGGCTTGCAAAGGCTGATAAAATTGAAGCTGTCAGCCATTTGAGTGCCGCAATTTCCCATGAAATCCGCAATCCTCTTACCACAGTAAAGGGATTCTTGCAGCTGCTCGGCGAACAGGATTATCCTGATGAAAAGAAAAAGGAATTTATCCATATTGCAGTCGAGGAACTGAATCGCGCAGAAGAAGTCATCAATGATTATCTTACTTTTGCCAGGCCTGCGTTTGAAAAGGTCGAAGAAATCGATATAGAAAAAGAATTGAATCAAGTACTTAATGTCTTAAATCCACTCGCTAATCTTAATGGAGTGGAAGTCAAGAAAAAATATACTTCAGGGCTGATCATTTCGGGGGACCGGTCAAAGTTTCAACAAGCATTCATCAATCTGGTGAAAAATGCCCTTGAGGCGATGCCGGATGGTGGAGAATTGACGTTGCAGACCTTCCGTACAGGGACTGTTGTCCATATTCTCGTCAGGGATACCGGGATCGGAATGACCAACGAACAGATTACCCGTCTTGGTGAGCCGTACTACACAACAAAAGGACAGCAAGGAACAGGTCTGGGAATGATGGTGACATTCAGCATCATTCGGGCAATGAAGGGGAAAGTCGAAATAAAAAGCCAGGTCGGCAAAGGGGCGACTTTTCATATCCGTTTTAATCATTTTGAGAATATGCCTGATTAGAGTAAACCAGCCGATTACGACAAGAACCAAGCAGATTTTCAACCAAGAATTATTCAGTCCCCAATGAAGTCTTCAAGCTTTACCCTTTCAAACTAAATCAACTCGAATGAAAAGCTCAGTCTTAAAGTCTGAGCTTTTCACATACAAAATTTACCTGATAATTTGAAACCTTTTCAATATGGCAATCGTATTATCGATAAAGCTAATTTGGAAGGTGAGGTGCTTTTGAATGGGAATTTTCCTTACAATTGTCGTCGGAGCAGGGATCCTAATGGCAATAGCGTTCTTCTCCACCGATAAAAGAAAAAAGAAAACTTTACTGAAAGAGAATATACCAGAGGATTTCGGTTTGCTAGAAGGGGTACCTGCAGAAAAACTTCTCCGTAAAATGGAAGCAGCACTGCCTTATGAGTATGTCAATCAAGTGAAAATCCGTTATTTAAGCGACCACCCGGAAATCACAGAAGATGAATTTGAGTGGCGGCTATTTGAATTAAAGAGGTATTTTATCCTCAATTCTGTTATGCATAACACACCGATGTTCAGCAGCAAAGTTGATGAGATCTGGCATGAAATGCTGATGTTCACGAAACAATATGAGTCATTCTCTGAGAAAT
Source organism: Chryseobacterium sp. ISL-80 (assembly GCA_018613055.1). Lineage (GTDB taxonomy): Bacteria > Bacillota > Bacilli > Bacillales > Cytobacillaceae > Mesobacillus. Next base: position 269,652 of record JAGGQZ010000009.1, read on the forward strand.
ATCTAGGCAAAATGCTACACCATACACCAAATCTTGAGCCTGAGCCAGCTCCACAGCAACGCGCTTTTTTTGACTGGGTGTTCTCCCAGTTATTCGAGATCACAGAGTACACCTGGCAGGCCTGGGGGGACTTTTTCCATTATCCATTGGATGCGGAAATGTTAAAAACCATAAATTCGCTAAGTGATGAACAACTGAAACAGCGATATTTCAAGGTAAATCCCGAAAATCAGGAGCTTGTCGATTATTTGGTCTCACAATTACGGACACAGATTGAAGAAGTCCATAAAATCTTCACATCCGATAAAAAAGGCAATTTTGAAAAGCCGGCTTTATATGGCGATATGTCAGGATTGAGTTTGATGATGGTTTTTTATTCTTATTTTTACTTTGAGGAATACTGGGACCATGCAGAGGAATATGCCTATATGAATCAATCACATGGAACTTCGGGTTGCAGTGCGGTATTTTGCGGATCAGGCGGTGTTCATGATTCACATGATAACGGAGGAGGAAACAACTGCTCAAGCAGCTGTTCCAGCAGTTGTTCCAGCAGTTGTTCCAGCTGCGGTGGAGGCTGCTCTTCCTGAAGGAAAAAGCCTGCCAGAAAAACTGGCAGGCTTTTAACGTTGAATGATTTTCCTGATGACATTCTGAAGATTTCCTTCGGTTGTAATATCCGAAAAGTTAATTCCGAGCTGCACCGCCGTTTGTGCCACTTCGGGCCGAATGCCTGTTACAATTGTTCGCACCCCAATCAGTTTCAAGGCGTCCATTAATTTAAAAATCTCATGGGCGACCATCGTATCGACCATGACAACTCCTGAAAGGTCGAGGATCAGTGATTTAATTTTGGCATCGATACTCTGAGAAAGCGTGGACTCCATTAATCCTTTTGCTCTGGTTGTGTCAATTTCTCCGATTAACGGAAGAAGGCCAACTTCTTTTGTAAGGGTTATGACAGGTGCACTTAACTCCTTGATCAAAGTTGCCTGGGAGGCAAGTCTGTTCATGAGAATTTCCATGAAAACGATAATAAAGGTTTCAAATACATAATCAAGTGTATAATTCAGCTTTTTTTCCCAGGTAAAGACATCATCCAATGTAATTTCCAGATCCGTTTCACTGACAAACTTTTGCACATACTCCCAATAGACGCGCCGGAATACACCTGAATTCCAGGCTACTTCCGTCAAGTCTGTTTTGGACTTAATCCGGTCTGAAGCAGTCTGGCTTGTCCAAGCCGAAATGGTCTCCTTCATCTCTTCCTCAGTCTGGTAAAGCGACTTAGCCACCAGGCGTACATAATTCGAGTTTTGTTCCTTTACCCTGTTCATGATTTCAGGCGGAGCATCTGCTGAGTAATCTGATCCTGTTATAATCCGCTGGCGTTTGAGCCAATCCTGGGTGAAGTCTGTCGCATGATCCACCAAAAACTGGTATAACGCTTCTGTTTTTTGATCCATTTCCATCCCTGCTTTATTGGTTATTGGATAACTCTATTCTTCAAGACTGCTTCCTAAAAGTCAAATTTCAATGTTTTTTACGGTGGAAGACGGTTTGATCATCTGATAAAATTAAATGAGAACACTAGTTCGCTATTGTTTCCTTAATTTGAGTGCGCATTAAATTTATGTGTTTGATATAATAATAACATTCAAAATTACGCAGTACAAAACAAGAGATATAGATAAGGAAATTTTATTAGGGGGAGGATGAACATGAAATTTATCCATACAGGTGACTGGCATCTTGGGAAGCTTGTCCATGGCATCTACATGACAGAAGACCAGCGGGAGGTATTGAATCAATTTGTTGATCTTGTTGCTGAGGAACAGCCTGACGCAGTTGTGATTGCCGGGGATTTATATGACAGATCGGTACCGCCGACTGATGCAGTGGAGCTTCTCGATGAAATTCTGTTCAGGATCAATGTTGAGTTGAACACGCCGGTCGTAGCGATAGCCGGGAACCACGACAGTGCAGAAAGGCTGTCATTCGGGAGCTCATGGTACCGCCATAATCATTTTTACCTTACCGGCAAATTGACGAATGATTTTAACCCTGTACATATCAACGGGGTCAATTTCCATCTGATTCCGTACGCTGAACCTGGTGTAGTCCGACACCTGCTTGGCGATTCTTCGATCCATTCTCATCAGGATGCGATGAAAGCAGTCATCGGTAAAATAGAAGAAAATATGAATCCGAACGAACCGAATGTTTTTGTCGGACATGCTTTCGTTCTTGGAGGGGATTCTTGTGATTCTGAACGGGCACTTTCAGTGGGCGGTTCTGGCTGTGTGACACAGGATTTATTTGATCCATTCTCTTTTACCGCGCTGGGTCACCTTCACAGTCCTGATGCGATAAAACATGACAAGGTCAAATATTCTGGATCACTCTTAAAATATTCATTTTCAGAGGCAAAACAGCGAAAGTCCGTCTCGATTGTCGAAATGAATGATAATGGCAGCTTCGAAATGAAGTATAAGAGTCTTAAACCGAAGCAGGATATGCGTGAGCTGGAAGGACATCTTGACCAGCTTTTGGATCCTTCTTTCTATGAAAAAGAAAACACCATGGATTATTTGAAAGTAACTTTGCTAGATGACGGTGCGATGATTGACCCAATGGGCAAGCTGCGTCAGGTCTTTCCTAATGTCCTGCATCTTGAACGGAAAATAGAATCCATCGACCAGAAGCATAGGCAGCACTTCACCTCCTTAAGGGAAGAAAAAAAATCTGAGCTTGAACTTTTTGAACAGTTTTACAAGGAAATGACGACAAGCGAATTCACTGAGGAAAAACAGAGTGTCATGACTGACGTGATTGGCAAAGTGTTAAAAGAGGAGGGGCAAAAATGAAACCTCTTAAACTGACGATGCAGGCTTTCGGTCCTTATGCCGGTTCGGAAACGATTGATTTTAAAGAGCTGGAAAATAGGACAATGTTTGTCATTTCGGGTAAAACTGGTGCAGGAAAGACAACAATATTCGATGGGATCAGTTATGCGATTTATGGAAAGGCAAGCGGGGAGGACAGGAATGGTCCTGACCTGCGCAGCCAATTCGCTGAAGATGATGTACTGACTGAGGTCTCCCTAGATTTTTCCCTGCGTCAAAAGACATACCGGATCACCAGGTCCCCGCAACAAGAAAGGAAAAAGAAGTCGGGGGAAGGAACAACCACAGTCGGAGCAAAGGCTGAGCTTTATCTGATCGACGGAAATGGGGAAATGCAGCTGCTGGCTTCAAATGTTCGTGAAGCAGATGAAAAAATAAAGGAAATCATGATCATTGACAGCAATCAATTCCGCCAGATCCTGATGATTCCGCAGGGAGAATTCCGGAAGCTCCTGACTTCTGACAGCAAAGAAAAGGAAGTCATCCTGCAAAGATTATTCCATACTGAAATTTATAAAAGGGTGGAAGAAAAATTAAAAGAAGAAGCAACACTCTTAAAAAAGACGGTAGAGGACCAGGTAGAAAAAAGGAACGCCCAGCTGCGGAGCATTAAAGCAGTTGAAAACGATGAACTCAAGGAACTGGTTGATGCAGGAAGTGTAAATGACACCCTTATTCTTCCGCTTTTGAAAAACGAGATCGACGCAATGGAGAGTAAGCTTCAGGAACTTGTGAAAGACCGTGAAAAGCTTCAAATAGACCGTGATCAAATGCAGCAGCGCTTATTCGAGGCCGAAGCTACTTTGAAACAGATCCAATCCCTTGAGACCTTGAAAACAGCAAAGGAAAAACTTGAATCCCAACAAGCCTTGTTTGCAGAAAAAGAAACGCAGGCTGTACTTGCCAAAAAAGCTGCCCTGCTAGATGCCCAGGAACAGCTTTGCCACAGCTTGAAGGCAGATTTCGATAGAATGACCTTCCAGGTCTCACAGATTACAGAGCGAATTGAACAGTTATCAGGGAAATTGAAAGAGGCTGAACATGAGCACCAAAGACAAATAGAACGGGAACCTGAAAGGAAAGCCGCAGCAGAACAAGTGAACCGGCTTGAGAATATAAGGGAAGAAGTCATGGCATTTGACAGTATTGATACCCAGGTAAAGGAAATGAAAGCATCCCTTGATTCCAAAAAACAGGACCGTGAAAAGGGCGAACATGCCCTGAAGACAGCAGAGGAGCGTCTAAAGGTTCTGCAGATGGAGAAGGAAGAGACGGAAAAGGCACAACTCACTTATCTTGAGAATGACCGGCAATTAGAAAAGCTGATTCGCGAGTTGGACAAGCTAATTAAATTTAAAAACCACACACAAAAAACGCATTTAGCACAAGCAAAATATGAAACAACCAAAGGGCGGCTTAACCAGGCTGTTTCCCATCATAATGATGGTAAAGCCGCAGCAGAAGAGCTGGAGGAAAGATGGCTGCATTCCCAGGCTGCCGTTTTGGCCGGGAAGCTGCAGGAAGGCAGTGCCTGCCCGGTGTGCGGTTCTGAACATCATCCTGCACCAGCACAAGCAAGTGATGGCTTCATCCCCACCGAAGAGGATTTAAAGGCTGCACGTGAGCAGGTTTCCCTTCTGGAGAAAGAAAAGAGCACTGTTGAAAAAGCTTTTATTGAAGCAGAAACAACTTTACGATCTTTAAACGCTAATGGCGATGAATTAATGACTGAAATCATCGGTTTCCATCCAGGCTTTGAAGCTGAACAGACTCCGGATGTCATCCTGATGACAGAGGGTGATATTGAAAAGCTGAAAAAGGAGCAGAGTCAACTTGCTATAAAGCAAAAAGGGCTTGAAAAAATCAAAGCAGAAATCAAGAGGTATGATGAAGGCAGAGGAAAACTGCAACAGCAATTGAAAGAGCTTGAAGACGGATTCCAAAAACTGATCATCGAGTATACCGAAAAGAAGACCACGCTGGAGAGAATGACAGAGAAAATCCCGGAACAAATTCGATCACTGCAAGCATTCGAAGCAAAGCTTCAATCTGCAGAACTGCAGCAGAAACAGCTTGACATGGAAATGGAGCAGGCCCGAAAGAACTTCCAGGATGCCAGGGAATTGCTAGGAACAGAGAAAGCCCGTCTTGAAGAAGCGGAAAAAAGATTGAAAGAAATCGATGCAAAGTTGGCCGAAGAACGGGTAACGTTTAAAAACAACATGGCAGCCCAGGGATTCGAAAATTACCAGGCATATCACCAGGCGAAGGTCCCTGAACAGGCAATCCTGCGCCTTGAAACGGAAGTAAGAAATTACCGTGAAGAAGTGAGATCTGTCAGGGACCGTTTTACAGAACTCTCGGAAATGTTGAAGGATGTTAAAAAGCCTGCTATGGAAACACTTCAAACCGGTTTCGCAGAACTGAATCTAAAGATTAAAGAAGCTGATGAGACATATCAGGATTTGAATCTCAAAAAACGCGATAACCAGTCTATTTTTAAACAGGTTGTCTCATTAAATGAACAAATGAAGCAGCTTGAGGAAAAATACAAACTGGTCGGCCATCTATATGAAATCTCCAAAGGACAGAACACATACAGAGTTACATTTGAACGCTTCGTCCTCGCTGCGTTCCTCGATGACATTCTTCGGGAGGCAAATGTCAGGCTGCATAAGATGACAAGCGGCCGATACAGATTATTGAGGAAAACGGACCGCTCAAAAGGTAATGTCCAGAGTGGCCTGGAACTGCTGGTGCTTGATGCTTACACTGGGCAGGAAAGGCATGTCAAGACCCTGTCTGGCGGTGAAAGCTTCAAAGCGGCACTCTCACTGGCACTTGGGCTTGCGGATGTGGTACAGAATTACGCTGGCGGAGTATCGCTTGAGACCATGTTCATTGATGAAGGGTTCGGAACGCTTGATCCAGAATCGCTCGATCAGGCGATCGAAGCCTTGATTGATATCCAGAGCAGCGGACGCCTTGTCGGTATCATATCTCACGTTCCGGAACTAAAAGAACGAATTGATGCACGACTGGAGGTTATCTCCACACAAACAGGAAGCAAAACTCAATTTGTGTTAATGAATTAACGGAGAATACAGCATCCTGAAATAGGTGCTGTATTTTCACGCTTAAAGGGAAATCTATAAAACTTAACAAAGTTAAAACATCTTTTGATAGAGAAATATCAAATATAGTCAGCAGGGAGATAGATCATGGAATTTGAAGTTCAATACCTTTCATTCTACGTTGTACAGGTAGAAGGCAAAGGCGATCAGGCAGATAAAAGGTATAAGCATTTCCAGACATTGAACGAGGAAGAGTATGAAAATAGTCCTTTAAAAGATTTCCTGGATGGTGAATTCTCAAAAATCGTCAAACGAAAGGTCGAAAGGCACCCCAAAACAGATGAAGTTCCGACAAAGATCGGCTACTTCATTGTTGAGGAAGGTCATGACCTGACCTCAAACCCAAACTATAATCTTTTTCACCGGGCCCGCTTTGCAGAATCAAAGGAGGATTTCCAGCAGGAGAGTGAGAAGTTCGCAATTGCCTATGTGGATACAAGTGCTGTCCGCGGAGGTGCATTCATTGTAGCCAGGGCAAAGCTTCGTAAATATTTTGATGACGCTTTTGTGTTCATCCTGAAATGTGATTTCGAACCGAAAGTAGCTTCTATTTCTGATGAATCTACCTTGATCCGTCAGGTTGAAATGGCCATTACGACGAAGAATATGAAGTCAATCCAGTATCCTTTTATGCCTGAGGAAGGCATGATCCAGGATAATGAATTGAAAATCAACCAGTCTTCTCATGCACGGTATTTTGAGGATTTCCTGAAATATGTAGAATATGGCCAGTCGATGCCCGAAATTGTGAAAACGCAAGTCATCGAGATGGTTCGCGGCCACATGGAGGAAACCTTCGAGCCGGAAAGTGAAGAGCGCGAACAGCTTGAAAACGCCATGGAAATCTGGGCTGCCAGCGAAAAAAGGGAGCTTCAGGAGCGATTTGAACCTGAACAAGTCATCGAGGCTGCCGCACAGCTAATCGAGCATACTCCTGAGCTCGAATTGAAAATGAAGCTTGATCATGTTTCGGTAAAAGGATTGCTTGCAGACTATGGTGACAGCATCCACCTGGCAAAACTAAATGGAAAATATGTCTTAATGATCGAAGCAGATACGGTTACATTTGAAAAAGGCTTTTCTCCAGTCGAATTTGCAAAACCGGATGAAATCGGTACAGTAGTGGAAAGAATCAGGCAAAAAGGCTAAATAAAAGTTCATAATTCAAGATTCATAGGGCATCGATAGATTTGATGCTCTTTATTTTATATTGTCAACCATTCCATTATATGGGTATACTTGGTAAGTAGGTTGATAGTATAAAAGTTAGTAAGAGGTGGCATAGATTGGTCTCTACATATGTGAATTGGGGAGAGTCGAAAGTAAAATTGACATGGAAAGAATCTGACGAGCTTCCACCGGTGAATCTCATCACCAGTGTCCACGGTTTTTGCTTTCTTGACAATAAGCTGCTGTTGGTAAAGCTTAAACACCGCGGCTGGGATATGACCGGCGGACATATAGAACCAGACGAGTCTCCCGAAGAGTGTTTCAAGCGTGAGACGCTGGAAGAGGCCTATGTGGCAGGAGACTGCAGCCTGCTGGGACATATGATTGTAGATCATAGTGAAAATCCTCAATGGAACGAAAAAAGTCCATATCCAAAGATTGGTTTCCAGGTTTTTTACTCAATGGACATTACCGAAGTCCATGATTTTGAAGCAGGATTTGAATCTACTGAAAGGATTTTTATCGATCACAATAGGGTCCAGGATTATTATCACGACTGGCATGAGCTATATGCACATATTTTAGGCTGTGCCAGAAAAAATACGAGATTAAGATAGTTAGGGTGAAATGTATGGATGCAATTAAACAAAACAGCCGTGCCTGGGATAAGAAGGTTGAAGAAGGAGCTGTTTATACCAAGGCAGTATCAAAAGAGGTGATTGAAAAGAGCCGGGCAGGCGATTGGCAGATCACAGTAACTACCGGTGAGCCCGTTCCGCGAGACTGGTTTCCAGATTCTCTGGCAGGATTAAAGATACTTTGTCTTGCTTCAGGCGGCGGACAGCAGGGGCCAGTTTTGGCAGCAGCTGGAGCTAATGTAACAGTTGTCGACATTTCTGCAAAGCAGCTGGAACAGGATGAATTCGTTGCAAAAAGAGATGGACTTAACCTGAAGACACTGCAATGCAGTATGACCGATCTTTCAGCCTTCAGTGATGAGGAGTTTGACCTCATCGTCCATCCTGTGGCCAATGTATTTGTAGAAGATGTAAGACAAGTCTGGAACGAAGCTTCAAGAGTGTTGAAAAACAAAGGGACGTTAATTTCTGGATTCACAAATCCGCTGTTATTCATCTTTGATGATGATGAAGACAGAAAAGGAAACCTGGTGGTTAAAAACAAAATACCAGGATCGACACTTGATCATTTGACCAATCAACAAAAAGAAGAATATATCAGATTAAATGAAACAGTAGAATTCTGGCATACATTAGAGGACCAAATACAAGGCCAGATTGATGCCGGCCTGGTGATAACCGGATTATACGAGGATGATTTCGGGGGCAGAAGGCCGCTGGATGAATTTATTAAGTGTTTTGTCGCTACCAAAGCAGTTAAACTAAATGTATAATTTCATTACTGCCGCCTTAGATCTTTTCTTAGGCGGTATTTATTTTTAGAATATTTAGACTAATAGTTGAATATTTCAATATAAACGTTATAATAAAGTTGAAAATACATACCGACCGGTTAGTAGATTGATATAAGGGGGAAGTTAATGAGATTAGCCAACAAAACAGCCATCATAACTGGTGGTGCCAGCGGAATTGGCCGAGCAGCCGCCATGGTCTTTGCAAGAGAAGGTGCGAAGGTTGCCATCGCAGACTTAAATGTAGAAGGTGGAAGGGAAACAGTAAAGCTGATTGAGCAGCAGGGTGGGAGAGCTTTTTTTTACGAAACCAATGTAAGCGATTCCAACCAGATGAAAAATCTTGTTTCTGCCACTGTGGATTATTTCGGACAACTGGATATCCTCTTTAATAATGCTGGCATCGGGCATCCTAATGTTAAAAGTGTCGATCTCGATGAAGAAGAATGGGATCGAATCATCGGTGTAAATCTTAAGGGTGTATTTCTTGGAATAAAACATGCTGTTCCTCATCTGAAAAAGGCTGGCGGCGGTGCAATCATCAATACATCAAGCTTGCTTGGGCTCAAAGGTCAGAAATATCTCGCTGCCTATAACGCATCGAAAGCAGGGGTGGTTCTGCTGACCAAAAATGCAGCACTGGAATACGGCCGTGACAACATTCGTGTAAATGCCATTGCACCAGGGGTCATCGATACTCAAATCATCCAAGGATGGAAGAATGATGAAAGAAAGTGGCCGATCATCTCGAGGGCAAATGCGCTGGGAAGAATCGGTACACCCGAAGAGGTTGCGAACGCGGTCCTGTTCCTTGCCTCTGATGAAGCATCTTTTATTACTGGTGCGACGTTGTCAGTCGACGGCGGTGGGCTGACATTTTAGCATATAATTTATGAATGGAGGAATAGAAATGAGCGAGAAAAACGTCTGGCTTTCCAAGTACCCTGACTCCATTGCAACCACTATCACTCTGCCTGAAAAATCTTTGCCGCAAATGCTTCGTGAATCTGCAGAAAAACACCCTCAAAACAATGCACTTTCGTTTTATGGCAGGAAGATCAGCTATCAACAATTATTACAAAATGCAACCCATTTTGCATCAGCTCTGCAGAACAGAGGTGTGGAACCTGGCGACAGGGTAGCGATCATGTTGCCAAACTGTCCTCAATATGTTATTTCCTACTATGGCATATTGACGGCCGGGGCAGTTGTTACTCAGGTTAACCCAATGTCTGTGGAACGTGAGCTGGAATACATCTTAAATGATTCCGGCGCAGAAACGATTGTTGTTTTTGATGCACTTTATCAAAAAGTAAAGAGTGTTCAGGCAACTACCAAATTAAAGAATATTATAGTCGCCAGCCTCCAGCCATCAGAGCATAATTTTGATCCTGACACAAGGTTTGAAGCTTTTCTATCAGAAAGCAGCGGCAGGACCTCAGTCGTGGATGTGAACCCTGCAGAGGATGTGGCTGTATTGCAATATACAGGCGGGACAACGGGTAGATCCATAGGTGCCATGCTGACCCACCAGAATCTGTTTGCCAATGTACTACAGTCACATGAATTTTTCAAGCATGATATTGAATTTGGAAAAGAACGTTCTTTGACTGTCATTCCATTATTCCATGTTTTTGGCATGACCGCTTGTATGAATCTGTCAATCTATACGGGAGCCGAGATTATTTTGCTGCCTCGGTTTGATCTGGAAGAGGTTCTTAATACGATTAAAAATGAGCAGCCGACGATGTTCCCAGGCGTGCCGACCATGTATGTTGCCATCACAAACCATCCAAAAGCCGAGGAGTATGGAATCGGCAGCATTGAAATATGCAACAGCGGCAGCGCACCCATGCCGGTTGAGCTCCTGCGGGAATTCGAAAGGAAAACGGGTTCGAAGATTCTTGAGGGCTACGGCCTTTCCGAGGCATCGCCGACAACACACTGCAATCCTAGCTTTGCCGAGAGGAAGCCAGGTAGTGTCGGAATCGGAATGCCATCGACAGAATACAAGGTCGTGGACCTGGCTTCAGGTACAGAAGAAGTACCTGTCGGGGAACTTGGGGAAGTCCTTATTAAAGGTCCACAGATTATGAAGGGTTATTGGAATATGCCCGAGGAAACAGCAAACACCTTGCGAGATGGCTGGTTATATACAGGAGATATCGCAAGAGTAGATGAAGATGGCTATCTGTATATCGTCGACCGGAAAAAAGACATGATTATTGCCAGCGGCTATAATATTTATCCTCGCGATATAGAGGAGGTACTCTATGAACATCCTGCGGTACAGGAGGCAGTAGTCATCGGGATTCCTGATGAGTATCGGGGTGAAGCGGTGAAGGCTGTCATCGTCCTGAAGGAAGGTAAGGAAGCGGATGATCGTGGGATCAAGGAGTTTTGCCGCAAGAACATGGTGGCCTATAAGGTGCCTAACGTGGTTGAATTCCGTGAACAGCTGCCAAAAACAAGTGTCGGCAAGATATTGCGCAGGGCTCTGAGAGAGGAAATGTTAAAAAGCTAATAACTCCATTGATCTAGAAGGAACAGGGGGTAAAATATGGTATAATTTTTGTGCAGACTAGTAGGAATGCGAGGACAGCAAAGTGAAAGAAAAAATAACCGAGTACAGCATAAAATTATTCGAAAAAAAGGGCTTCAGTGAAACATCCATCCAGGATATCGTGGATTCAATTGGAGTGACAAAAGGGTCTTTCTATTATTACTTTTCCAGCAAAGAAGAGCTTCTGATGGATATCCACCTGAGATATATAGACGAATTGCTCGGCCGTCAGGAACAGATATTGGCTGATCAATCGACAGGCAAACAAAAATTGTTCGATATCGTCTATATGCTGATCAGCAGCATTAAAACAAAAGGGGCATCAGCAAAAATCTTCTTCAGGGAGATGCGGCATTTAAGCGATGCCAGACTGGCGCAGATTATCGCCAAACGAGATGAATTCAGGCTGAACGCGGAACGGCTGATCCGTGAAGGAATCGAAAATGGTGAGTTCCGCAAGGATTTAAACCCGGTCATTGTTACGTTTGGGATTCTCGGTGCTGCTAACTGGAGTTATCAGTGGTTTAATCCTGATGGTAAGGTATCTGACAGGGAAGTAGCGGAGATATTTGTCGAAATGATCTTAAAGGGAATCGAGATCAACTGAAGAATAAAGTATGAAGGGGCTTGAAAAAAGCCTCTTCCCATACCTTTTACATACCAACCGGTCAGTAGGGAGAAAGTGAGGAGAAAAGGATGCAGGAAATTCAGGTCCAGGCTCGTTTTGGCGAGACGGATGCCTTAGGACATATCAACAATACGAGTTATTTTGTCTATCTTGAAGAGGCAAGAATCCGCTTTTTCGAATCATTGGGCTACACCATGGAATTGGATGAGTGGAAATTTATACTCGCATCAACCAAATGCGATTTTGTCAGCCAGGGATACTTTGACCAGCTTTTGACTGTGAAAACATATGTGTCAAGAATCGGGTCGAAAAGCTTCCAGCTTGAGCATGACATCGTCTGCTCGCAGACGAATGAGCTAATCGCAAAGGGAAATGCCATCATTGTGTATTACGATTTTAAAAATCAAAAGAGTGAAGTGTTGCCTGAATTGCTGAAAGAAGGATTAAAGAGCTATTTTTTACCCACTTAAAAAACTGAATATTTTGTATTTAATTCAAATCAGGAGGTGTCAGCTTGAGGTTTACAGAAACGGTAGCGCTTATTACAGGAGCCGGAAGCGGGATAGGAAAGGCAGCTGCTTCTAGACTCGCAGCAGAAGGTGCAAAAGTGATTTTGGTAGGAAGAACAAAATCAAAGCTAGAAGCAGCAGCTAAAGAAATAAACATTGCCCATAAACTCCCGAGAGCAGAAATTTTCCCTGCAGATGTGACCAATGAGGAAGACATCAGCGAATTAGCCGACTATGTCCAAGAACAATTTGGAGACTTGCACGTCCTCGTTAACAATGCGGGCGGCTCGGTCCATTCGAAAATCATGGACACATCGTCAAGCGACTGGGATTTTGTCCAAAATACGAATCTTAGAAGTGTATTTCTTGTATCAAAACTACTAGGCGGTTTCATGGCAGACAAGGCCAATCTGGAAGAAGGGAAGTTTCAAAGCCGGTCCATTGTAAATGTCGCCTCGTTATCGGGACACCAAGCCGGCGCTCATATTCCTCATTATAGTGCTGCAAAAGCCGGTGTCATCAATTTTACTAGAGCATTGGCTCTGGAATTATCTCCGTTCGGAATCAGGGTCAATTCTGTATCCCCTGGTTTTGTGGAAACACCTTTAACGGAGGAAGGCATGAAGAATGAACAATTTGTGAAGGCGATCAGGAAAAATACCGCGATGAAACGAGCTGGCAGGCCTGAAGAAATCGCAAGTGTCATCACTTTTCTTGCATCACAGGAAGCGTCCTATATGACGGGGTCAGATGTCCTGGTCGATGGCGGATGGTTAATTAAATAGATAATTCGAAAGGGTGAACGATATGACAGAAGTTAAAACAAGTGATCATTTAATTGTAAACAGTAGCGGCCCGGTCCTTTCATTGACGCTTAACAGGCCAGAGAGCCTGAATGCTTTCAGTCCGGAAATGATCCTCGGACTGACAGATGAAATCCGTAAGGCCCAAGAGGACCCCAATGTCAAAGTAATCGTGCTGTCTGGCTCTGGCCGATCCTTCAGTGCCGGGGGCGATGTGAAGACGATGGGACAGGCAAATGCCGTCGGCGTTTATGACCATATCGGCAAATTGAATGAATGTATTCTCACCATTAAGAATACTGAGAAGCCAATCATCGCTGCAGTACATGGTTTTGCTGCCGGCGCTGGCTTTAACCTCGCATTGGCATGTGATTTGATCATCGCTGCGGACGACAGCAAATTTGCCCTGAGCTTTTCCCAGGTAGGCCTGGTCTCCGATGGCGGCGGTTCCTATTTTGTCCCGAGACTGGTAGGGCCGCATCTGGCTAAACAATTTATGTTCACCGCAGAACCTATTCCAGCAGAACGCTTGTATCAGCTCGGAGTCATCAACTACCTGGTGCCATTGGAAAACCTTCAAGAGGAAACGTTAAAACTGGCCGGCAAGCTAGCCAATGGGCCAACACGGACGTATGGCATGATCAAGAAGCTGGTGGACCATTCAATGACCGCAACTTTAGAGGAAATCCTTGAGCAAGAGCGGATTACCCAGACGATGATGGTTTCAACAGAGGACCATCAAGAAGGAATCGCAGCATTTAAGGAAAAAAGGAAACCTAAATTTACAGGCAACTGAGGAGGATCATGATGAAAGCAATTCAATTCACAGAATACGGCGGACCAGAAGTACTGCAGACAGTCGAACTGGAACGGCCAATACCAAAAGGGCAACAAGTATTGATTGAAATCCATGCGATTGGCGTTAATTATGCTGACACTGCGAGAAGAGAAGGCCAGTATGTCGTACCTACTAAACTGCCATTTATTCCTGGAGCAGAAATTGCCGGTGTAGTAGTTGAAGCTGGGGAAACAGTAACGAATGTAAAGCCTGGTGACCGCGTTGTGACGCTGATTGAATCCGGAGGCTATGCAGAGTATGCCCTGGCCGACAGCCGCGGCCTGATCCCCATGCCGGACAATATGGAATTTGAGCAGGCAGCCGCACTGCCGCTGCAGGGATTGAGCGCCTATCACATTCTCAAAACGATGGGGCGCCTGGAAAAAGGTGAAACAGTTTTAGTCCATGCTGCAGCCGGAGGTGTTGGCACTCTTGCTGTCCAACTTGCCAAGCTATTAGGCGCTGGCAAAGTAATAGCAACCGCTAGCAATCAGGAGAAACTGGCGCTCGCAGCTGATATGGGAGCGGATGTTTTAATAAATTATACGGAACCGGGATGGGAAGAAAAGGTGCTGGAAGCGACCGGCGGCAAAGGGGTGGATGTCGCCCTGGAAATGGCTGGCGGCGAGATTTTCAATAAGACGCTGAAATGCCTTGCTACATTTGGCCGTCTTGTCATTTACGGCGTTGCAAGCGGAGAGCAGAGCAGGTTTTATCCATCATCTTTGATGGCCAGGAACCAATCTGTCATTGGTTTTTTCCTGCCGCAAATCATGAGAAAGCCGGCATTGATTCAATCAAGCATGGCAGAAATGCTCAGGTTTATATCTGAGGGGCATCTAAAGCTGACAATCGGTGGTGTTTACCCGCTCGGTCAGGCAGCAGAAGTCCACCGCCTTTTACAGTCCCGGAAAACGAAAGGAAAGCTGATTTTAAAACCTTAAAAAGGGGTGCAGCAGTATGGCAATGATCAATACGGTAACCGGTCCAATTCAAGCAGAACAATTGGGAAAAACTTTGATTCATGAACACTTTATCTTTGGCTATCCAGGCTTCCAGGGCGATGTGACGCTAGGTGCTTTCAATGAGGAGGCAGCTTTGGAAGAGGCAATCAACATTGCCAGGCATATACAGAGCTTCGGTGTCCAGACTGTCGTCGATCCGACACCAAATGAATGTGGCAGAAACCCGGAATTTTTAAAGAAAATATCTGAGGCGACCGGACTTAAGATCATCTGTGCAACAGGCTATTATTATGAAGGCGAAGGAGCAACACCCTATTTCAAATTCAGGCAGGCATTGGGTACAGCTGAAGAAGAAATCTACGAAATGTTCAAGAAAGAGCTTACCGAGGGCATTGCCGGTACTGGAATCAAGCCAGGAGTCATCAAATTGGCTTCAAGCAAAGACGAAATCACAGAATACGAAAAAATGTTCTTCCGTGCGGGTGCGCGTATCCAGCAGGAAACAGGAGCTGTGATCTTGACCCATACACAGGAAGGTACAATGGGTCCCGAACAGGTTCGACTATTGATGGAAAATGGAGCGGATCCAGGAAAAATCATCATTGGCCATATGTGCGGGAATACCGACCCTGAATACCACAAACAAGTGCTTGACAAGGGTGTCAGGATCGGCTTTGACCGCTTTGGAATCCAGGGGATGGTGGGAGCACCATTCGATCAGCAGCGTGTACAAACTCTTCTTGCTTTGCTTACTGCAGGTTATGAGAACCAGATCTTACTGGCCCATGATACTGTGAATATCTGGCTCGGCCGTCCTCCTGTTATGCCTGAACAGGCAGCAAAAATCATGGAGAACTGGCAGCCAGGCCACATTTTCACCAATATCCTGCCGCAGCTGAGGGAAAACGGTGTGTCCGAGACACAAATCGATAAGATGCTTGGCGGAAATGCAATTGGGTTATTCAAGGGATCTTCCGTAAAAGTAATTTCCTAGAATACTTTGATTCTATAAGAAAGGGGCGATGACCTATCCATAAAATCATACCACTTACTCTGGATTCGCCTTTTTCTGAAGGAATCGTTGTCGTATACGCGGTTCTGGGCGAAACAGCAACACTCATCGATACAGGCAATCCGGGTGAGAAATCCTTTTACCAGCTCAAATCACTTTTAAAAGAACATAAACTGGCATTTAGTGATTTTGATCATATGATTGTTACACATATGCACACGGACCATTCTGGCGGTGTCAGTCTGATTCAAGAGGAAGCCGGACTCCCGGTTTATGTACATGAGCTAGCCGAACCGGTGATCACCGGAGGCGAAACAGAGTTTAATAGACTAAACGATTTTTTTAATGATTTCATCAGACAGTGTGGAGCGGATCCTTCCGTTCATCAGCATGCCCGTAAATACAAAGAAGAAATCTGGCGTGATGTCCATTATATTAGCGAAGGGGAAGAAGTCTACATAGGAGGAAAACCTTACAAGGTCCTGCATGTTCCCGGCCATAGCCAGACGGATATCCTGCTGGTAAATGAACAAAAAGGAATTACCTTTGTTGGTGACCATATTATCCCAGAGCTTGCCGTTAATGCTTTTATTGAGCCTCCTCCGTCTGGAAAGAAAGAACGGCCTGCTCCATTGATCCAGTATAGGGATTCACTGCGTCGGTCCAGAGATCTCCAACTCGGAAAGTGTTACTCCGGACATGGAAAACCTTTTACGGGACATATTGAACTGATTGATAAAAGATTAGACCAACACGATACTCGCTGCCAGCAGATCCATCGACAGTTGAAGGAGCGGGATAAGAATGTTTATGAGATTTGCCAGGAAGTCTACCCGCATCTTAAAGGGGCGATTGTTTTTCTCGGACTCTCGCAAATCCAGGGGCATCTAGATTTGATGGAATCACGAAATGAGGTGATGAAAGAGAAACGAAACTCCATTTTTTATTATCGATTGCTGTAAAGTCGCTAGGCCTATCTTTCTTTTTGAAAAGGAGAGGGTTATATGAAGCTTGCAGAACTACTTGAAAACAATATCAGCGAATATGGTGAATACCCATTTATTTTTTATCAGGATCAGCAGTTTACCAATGTGGAAACAAAAAAATATGCTGACCAGATCGCAAATGGTCTTAGGAAGCTCGGCGTCGAAAATGGTGACAGGGTTGTCGTCTGTATGCCGAACAATCCAGAAGTGATTTTCTCCTATCAGGGAATTACAAGAAGCGGTGCCGTGATCGTCCCAATCATGTTCACCCTTCACCCAAAGGAAATCCAGTATATTATAAAAAATTGCCAGGCTAAAGTTGTGATTGCCTCTGCTTATACGGCAGAAAACATGAAGAAGGCCATCGCGGAGCTCGAAGTGAAACCGCTCCTTGTTGTAACTGATCTTCCAGGCAGCGATGAGATGGTCAATCTATATGATCTTATGTCGGTGAATTCAACTAACAACGAAGACAATGTCCATGAAAATGATACCGCTGTCATTTTATACACCTCGGGAACGACCGGAAATCCAAAAGGCGTTCTGTTGACCCACAAAAATCTCTACACCAATGCCGTTAACTCTGCAGCCCATAATGAAACCGACAGAGGCGTCACGATCGGCGTCCTCCCGTTAGCGCACGTATACGGCCTGACCATCTCGAATACGTGCTACATAACGGGAAGCTCTGTTGTCGTCTTCTCAAGATTTGATCCACAGGAAATTTTTAAAGCCATAGAGACATACAAAGTTCGATCCTTCTCAGCAGTGCCTGCCATGATTCATGCTTTGGTAGGAAGTCCACAGGCTGATCTATATGATACTTCCTCTCTGGAATGGATCGGTTCCGGCTCGGCACCATTGCCAATAGCACTGTTGAATGGCTTTCGGCAAAGATTTGGTGCGAAGGTATTGGAGGGCTATGGATTATCGGAAGCTGCCCCTATCGTGACCGCACATAATAAAAAAATCGCCATAAAGCCTGGCTCTGTTGGAATCCCGATTCCAGGGGTCCAGATAAAAATCATTAATGACGAGGGCAGCGAGGTGCCGACCGGAGAAGTTGGTGAACTGCTCGTTTCCGGTGACAACGTAACGCCCGGATATTATCAGAACAAAGAAGAAACAAACCGTGTCATTAAGGGGGGATGGCTGCATACTGGCGACATGGCGAGAGTTGATGAAGATGGATATCTTTTTATCGTCGACCGGAAAAAAGATCTGGTCATCAGGGGCGGTTTCAATATCTATCCCCGTGATATTGAGGAGCTTCTTAATGCACATGAATCTGTCTCGGAAGCGGCTGTCGTAGGCGTTCCTGATGAAAGGATGGGTGAGGAAATTGTTGCGTGTGTAGTGAAAAAACCGGAAGCCAATCCATCAGAGGAGGAACTGATTCAATACTGCCAGGATCACCTAGCCAGGAATAAGACACCAAAGAGGATTATTTTCATGGAATCCTTGCCACGCAATGGTGTCGGTAAAATTCTTAAAATTAGACTAAGAGAAGCTGCTGCAAATATCCATACACATTAAAACTGGTAATCAAGGAGGAATACAAATGGAGCAGAGAACGATTTTAACGACAAGCAAGCGGGGGCTGCAAGTGGATTCATTCCCGTTCCGCCTCTATCAAAAAGCGAAGAAGTTTGGAATCTGGAATCCTGCAGATATTGATTTTACCCAGGATCAAAAAGATTGGAAGCAGCTGAACACCGAACAGCAAAATGATATTCTACGGCTTATTTCGCAATTCCAGGCCGGTGAGGAAGCTGTCACACTCGACCTGCTGCCGCTGATCATGGCTATCGCCAAGGAAGGCAGGCTGGAGGAAGAGATGTTCCTAACAACCTTCCTGTTTGAAGAAGCCAAGCACACCGAGTTTTTCAGGCTTGTTCTGAACGCTTTGGGAGCAACAGACGACCTTTCAGGACACCATACTGAGACTTACAAAACGATATTTTATGAAATTTTGCCAACGACGATGGATCGCCTGCTGACTGACCAATCACCCGAAGCCATCGCCGAAGCAGCCACCGTCTATAACATGTTTGTTGAAGGAGTACTTGCCGAAACCGGCTATTATTCCTTCTATCAAAATCTCGAAACACTCGGCCTGATGCCAGGACTTCTTAAGGGAATCGGTAATTTGAAAAGGGACGAGTCAAGACATATCGGTTATGGAACCTTCCTGCTGCAAAGATTGATCTGTGAGCACCCGCATCTGTACGAATATGTTGAAGGAAAAATGCAAGAGCTGACTCCGCTCGCGATCCGCTTGAACCAGGAGGGCTTCCGTGACAAGGATGTGAGCACATTTGGAAACCAGATTGAAGATACAATGAACTTTACATTAAAACAGCTTTCAGTCCGGATGGAAATACTCTCGAGAGCAAGAGGGAAGCGGATCGAAGAGATTTATAGAGTATCTGAGACTGAAATGGGGGTTTTGTAAGGAAAACTTACTATGTTTTTTTAGGGATAAGCCATCAAATGACACAGTGGTGTCAGGTATTTCCGTAACTAATGAAACAAGCCATCTAAAAAACCTATAGGTGTCCTTAAAAACCGGTTACTGGTAAACCAAGTTTCCAATAATCCCTATTGGTGACGCGATAATCCAGTTACTGGTAAACAGAGGTTCCAATAAGCTCTATTGGTAACCCGATAATCCAGTTACTGGTAAACCGAGGTTCCAATAAGCCCAATTGATGACCCGATAATCCAATTACTGGTAAACCGAGGTTCCAATACGCCCTATTGGTGACGCTATAATCAAGATTATGTTAAATAAGGACTCCAATAGGATCTTCTTCAATGATTTAGTAACTAGTTTTTTAATAAATTTATATAAACCCAATAAGGAGGGCGCAAAATGACTGTCAATGTCGATGTAAAAACATTTTCTTTATTCATTAATGGAAAGTGGGAGGCTGCGAGCAGCCAGGAAACATTTGATGTCTTTAATCCAGCTACCGGGGAATTAGTGGCACGAGTGGCAAAAGGAAATGCAACGGATGTGGACAGAGCAGTAGATGCGGCTAGGAAGGCTTTCGATGAAACCGACTGGAAGGATATGAAGCCGAAGGACAGATCGAAGGTGTTATACGCTATTTCTTATCAAATTGCTGCACATGCTGAAGAACTTGCTTACCTCGAAGCCATCAGCTCGGGCGGTACCATAAGGAGGATTGGGGCAAACGACATCCTGCAAATGGTTGATTTGTTCCAGACATTGGCCAAGTTTGTGGAAGAGTACCCATTTTCGGAAACGCTTCCAATTCCGCCGTTCCCTGGACCGGCTCACAATTTTATCTGGCGCGAGCCAATAGGCGTTTGCGCAGCAATCACACCATGGAATCTACCGATGATGATTGCGACTTGGAAAATCGCACCAGCCTTGGCGATGGGCAACACGATTGTGGTCAAGCCTGCGAGCTATACACCGTTATCGACGATGAAGCTAGCTGAAATCATTTCCCAGGTCGTGCCTCCAGGAGTCATAAACGTCGTCACTGGACCAGGTGCCGAAGTTGGTGAAACGCTGGCAAGCCATCCAAAGGTCGATAAGGTTGCTTTTACAGGGTCGACTGAAGTCGGACGCAAGGTAATGCAGCTAACTGCAGGGACGGTTAAAAATACAACACTCGAGCTAGGCGGGAAATCTCCAAACATCATCCTCGAGGATGCCGACTTAAGCATCGCACTGCCTGGAAGTTTATTTGGAGTGTTTTTGCATTCCGGGCAGCTTTGTGAATCAGGGACGAGGTTATTTGTGCCTGACCATTTACATGATGTGATTGTGGAAAACCTCGTAAAGCTGGCTGGCAAAATCAAGCTTGGCAATCCGCTTGATCCAGCTACTGATGTTGGTCCGATCATTTCACAGAAGCAAAAAGAAACCATCTTATCCTATATCGAAGCGGGCAAAGCAGAAGGTGCAACACTCGTATGCGGCGGACACGAACGAAAGGTGGCCGGCTGCGAAAATGGCCACTTCATCGAACCGACGATTTTCACGAATGTCACAAATGATATGAAAATCGCCCGTGAGGAAATCTTCGGACCGGTGCTGTCTGTTATTCGATACACCGATTTGGATGATGCAATCAGGATGGCGAATGATTCAATCTATGGGCTTGCTGCCGGAGTATGGACACAGGATGTCAATAAAGCATATGACGTCGCACGCAAGCTGCAGGCAGGAGTTGTCTGGATCAACGACTGGCATATGCTGCGCAATGATGCTCCGTTTGGCGGCTACAAACAAAGCGGAATCGGCCGCGAGATGGGTAAGCATTCACTTGATGCTTACACGCAGGTCAAGCATGTACACACTTCCATGGTACCAGAAGTTCATAAGCGTTCATGGTATGGCTTGCTGCTTTCCGACAGTGCTGAATAAAAAACTAAAATAATAATGAGGTGAAAAGGATGCAAAGTACAACATTATCGCAATTCTCGCTCCGCTCAGCGATCTACAGCGGTTCTAATTCAAGGGCAATGGTGCCCGATTTATTCAAGGGATTGGGCTCTAAAAGGGTGGTTCTTTTTAGCGACAGGGGCTTAGAAAAAGCAGGAGTAGTCGGAAAGGTTGCACAGATTTTTGAATTGACGACCAAAGGCACGGGTCCAGAATTAGCTGGTATCTATGTGGATATTGCTCAGGACGCAGAAAGCAGTTCAGTGAATGAGGCACTCCGATATGCAAGGGAAGTTGGTGCGGATGGCTTGCTGGCTGTCGGCGGAGGAAGCGTACTTGACACGGTCAAAGGCGTAAAATACGCCATGCATAAAGGCTTGACCGACATAAAGGAAGCCATACCTGGAGGCTTTTTATTTGAGCAGTTCCCGAAGGCAACCCATATTCCAATCCCGCACATCGCAGTGCCAACTACAGCGGGTACCGGTTCAGAAGTGTCGCCGATCGCGGTCATATACAATGAAGATATCCAAATGAAAGGAAATATTATCAATCCTTTCCTCAGCGCGGACATTGCCGTGCTGGATCCGGACCTTACTGTGGGGCTGCCACCGGCAATCACCGCGTTCACAGGATTCGACGCATTGACACACGCAATTGAAGCCTTCGCATCGCCAAACGCAACTGCACTGACAGATGCCCATGCATTGCACGCAATCAGGCTGATCGAAAAGAATCTGCCTGTAGCTGTATCTGAAGGTTCCAATGTTCATGCAAGAATGGAAATGCTGCAGGCGAGCTTAATGGGAATCACCGCGTTCAGCTTTGCGTTGAACGCGATTCCAGTCCATAACTTTGCACATGCCTATGGCGCACTCTTCAGGATTCCGCATGGCTTGGCGAATGCTGTTTTCCTTCCTGTAGTCATGGAATATGTACCAAGCCTGTACCTTCCGAAGGTAAAAGAACTGGCATCTGCTTTGCGTGTTACATTCAATGAACACGAGGACAATGAGACCGTGCTGGCAAAGGTCGTTGAAAAGATCCGGGTCCTTCAGCATAAAACAGGGTTGCCTTCAGATTTTGCACAGTACAGCCTAACAGAGGAAGACCTGGAGAGGGTTGCCGGAGCTGTAGCGAAAGACCCTGCGGCGGTTTCATTCCCGATGCCGAAGGAACTGATTCAGGCTGTCGGCCAGCAGGTTGTGCCGATCGGCGTAAAGTAAAGATACTAAAAAAAGGGGAATCCATCATTGGTTTCCCCTTTTTACAGAGGAAAGTATAATAAAAACGTCTAGCTTCAGCGCCCCTAGCCCCTCGAGTCGTTCAGTCCGACCAATAAAGCAAAGAACAACTTCACCGGTCGGCCCTCCAACTCTTGTCTTGGCTGAGCAAGGCGCTTACGCTTTTCTTAAGGAGTGATCATCAATGATGAATTTTGATTTTACAGATGAACAAGAGCTGTTAAAGAAAACGGTCAGGAATTTTGTTGACAGGGAAATCATGCCTTATATAAAAGAATGGGATGAAAAGCAGCATTTTGAGAGCAGTATTTTGACAAGGCTTGCGGATCTTGGCCTTATGGGAGTCTGCATACCGGAACAATATGGCGGCAGCGGGATGGATTATAATTCTTTGGCCATTGTTTGTGAGGAACTTGAGCGCGGGGATACTGCCTTCAGGACTGCAGTCTCCGTTCACACTGGCCTCAACAGTATGACTCTCCTGCAATGGGGAACTGAAGAGCAAAAACAAAAGTATTTAGTTCCTCAGTCAAAAGGGGAAAAGGTAGGGGCGTTCGGATTGACCGAGCCGAATGCAGGATCGGATGTAGCGGCTATGCAGACAAAAGCCACAAACGAGGGGGATTATTATATTTTGAATGGGTCGAAAACATGGATTTCATTATGTGATGTTGCTGACCATTTCCTCGTATTTGCGTATACCGATAAAAGTAAAAAACACCATGGCATTTCGGCCTTTATCGTTGAGAGGAACTGGGATGGCTTCTCCTCCAAGGCGATAAAAGGGAAGCTTGGGATCAGGGCGGGGAATACCGGTGAAATCTTTTTTGATCATGTAAAGGTTCCAAAACAAAACCTGCTTGGCAAGGAAGGTGACGGCTTTAAGATCGCAATGTCCGCCCTGGATAATGGCCGTTTCACGGTGGCCGCAGGTGCGTGCGGAACGATTATGGCAAGTCTTGAAGCAAGCTTGAAGTATTGTCATGAAAGAAGTACTTTCGGCAAGGAAATCGGCAGGCACCAGCTCGTCCAGCAGATGATCGCGAAGATGGAAGCTGGGCTCGTACAATCGCGCCTGCTTGTTTACCGGGCAGGCTGGCTAAAAAATCATGGCAAGCGGAATACCCGTGAAACCTCACTGGCCAAATGGCAGGCCTGCGATTATGCCTACGAAGCAGCAAATGATGCTGTGCAAATCCATGGTGCCTACGGTTTCTCAAACGAATATCCTGTCGAACGATATTTGCGGAACGCAAAAGCGCCAGTGATATATGAAGGAACGCGAGAAATCCATACGGTTATGCAAGCGGAATATGCGCTAGGCTATCGAGTTGATAAACCACTCTCGAATATGCTCCCGGAATGGCCTTTCGAGTCAGTATCGGAAGAAATCATGAAATGAGACACGTCATAACGATGAAAAAGGAGATGCGCTTCAATACCGAAGCGCATCTCCTTTTTACCATTATAAAACCATGTCAGATTGTACGTAGTGATAAAGCAGCTTAGCTGTATTTTCAATAGAATCCTTATGTGTTCGTTCAAATGCGTGTGATGAATCGATTCCGGGCCCAATCAGACCGTGGATGATATCATGTCCTGAACGGATTGCAGCTGAAGCGTCTGATCCGTAAAATGGATAAATATCGAGTTTGTAGCCGATACCATTGTCGATCGCCAGTTGTGTCAGCCTTTTACGAAGTTCATAATGATATGGGCCGCTCGCATCCTTTACACAAATGGAAACCGTGTATTCATCGGTAGATTGGCCATCGCCCATCGCACCCATATCCACCGCCAGGTACTCAACGGTTTCCGGCGTGATATTCGAATTGCCTCCATAACCGATTTCTTCATTATTGGAAATCAGGAAATGTGTCGTATATGGCAATTCAATGTTTTCGCTTTTGATTTGTTTGATTAGCTGAAGCAGGATCGCTACGCTTGCTTTATCATCCAGGTGACGTGATTTAATATATCCGGATGGTGGAAGCTGTACACGCGGATCAAATGAAACAAAGTCTCCAACCTCGATGCCAAGTGCTCTCACATCTTCAGCGTTATGGACTTTTTCATCGACGCGAACTTCCATGTTATCCTGGTTGCGCTCTGCTTTCCCGGCATCCTTATAGACATGTACGGAAGTCTGGTGCATCAAAATCGTTCCTGAGAACTTTTTGCCGCTGGACGTCTCAATCTCGCAATACTCACCTTCAATGGAGTTATACTTAAAACCGCCGATCAAATCAAGCTTTAGGCGTCCGCTTGGTTTGATTTCTTTTACAATGGCGCCAAGAGTATCGACGTGGGCAGTCAGCATTCTGTGGTTTTGCTGATCTTTACCAGGCAAGGTAGCAATCAAACCGCCCTTGCGATTCCTTTTTGTTTCTACCTGCAATTCCTTTAAATAATTTTCTACATATGTAATGACTTCGTTTGTATTACCTGAAGGACTCGGAATACTGACCAGTTCCTTTAACAGGTTCACTGTCTCATCCGTATTTGGATATGCCATAATGAAATTCCTCCCTAAAATAAATTCTCACATAATTCATATTATAAGCTTTTTTTCCGAAGCAAAGTACCATTTATCTTTAATTCCTGTAATCCCTAAACCAGTCTGGACATATTTTGATTATGGATGTAGTTTTGGGGAGGCGGTTAAATGAACGGGTATTGGTTTAGATATTCATTGCAGGAATGGTGCAGGGAAATGGAAGAGAAATGGGACTCCGTGAAAGCTCTGCTTAGAGAATCGGAAGATCAAGACTCGTTAATGCAATGGGAAGAAAACTTGTTCACCTTGAAAAAGAAAGCAGAAAGTAACGTGGATGAGGAAGATTTATATGCACAAGCGAGAAAATTATTTGACGAACTAACAAATTATGTGAATGGTCCTGAAATTGACCGCCAGCAAGCGCAACGACTGCAGCCGGTGCCAATAGGAGGCCACAAATTGCCGCCTTTGCCATATGGCTATAATGCGCTCGAGCCTGTAATCGATAGAGAAATCATGAGACTTCATCACTTAAAGCATCACCAAAGCTATGTAGATGGCTTGAACAAAGCAGAAAAAGAAATGCAGAAAGCCAGGCAAACCGGTGATTTTTCTTTGATCAAACATTTGGAAAGGGAAGCAGCTTTCCACGGATCAGGACACTATCTCCACACAATTTTCTGGAACATTATGATCCCGAATGGAGGAGGATCTCCAAAAGGACAGCTTGGCAAAGCAATCAATGATGCTTTCGGCAGCTTTGAGGGATTTAAAAGACATTTTACAGAAGCCGCTAAAAATGTCGAAGCTGTAGGCTGGGCCATTCTTGTCTGGTCCCCGCGTTCCCACCGCCTCGAAATCCTCCAGGCTGAAAAGCATCAAAACCTGACACAGTGGGATGTTGTTCCACTCCTCGTTTTGGATGTTTGGGAGCACGCCTACTATCTTCAATATAAAAACGAAAGAGCTAAATATGTTGAAAACTGGTGGAATGTCGTCAACTGGAAGGAAGTCGAGCAGCGTTTCAACAAGGCCAGAACATTAGCGTGGCAGCCATTTTAGAGGAGTGACTTAGTGTCACTTCTTTTTTTGTATAAATGCTTCCTTTTGGCAAAAACTAAACATATGTTCGGGAGGTGGTATTTTGGATAATAAAGATTTTAACCAAATCTACAATGAATACAAGGAGCAAAGCAAAGCACAGGCAGAAATCGAAGCAAACACTGGCCAGCCCGGGAAAGAGCAAATCGTGGCTGTCCGGAAAAATGATGACGGAGACCTGATCGCGTTCAAGACAGACAACGGCAGGGAACTGGATTATGTCACTGCCCTCAGTGAGGCTAAGGCTGGCAGGCTGGCCCATGTGGATGTATTCCATAAATACGGACGGGATATTCTTAGGAGTGAGCCAGACGGAATTAAAGAAAACAATCTCGATTATCTGCCCGATTTTTAGCAGGGAATTTTCCCTGCTATTTTTGTTTCATGCATAAAAAACTTGATTTTTCTGAAATTTCAATCTAAAATTAACATTAACATACCAACCGGTAGGTATGTGAAAAAGGGTAGTAACATACAATTTTAATAGAGATGCAGTTTAATAAGAAAAAGTTAGGGGAGTGACTTGAATGCATTTACGCCTTACAGAAGAACAAAAAATGGTACAGAAGACCATCCGCAGGTTCGTGGAAAAAGAACTGATCCCTCTGGAAAATGAGGTACTAAGGAATGAAAGAGAAGGTCGTCCAAGCCTTCCGCCTGGAAAATTAAAAGAGCTGCAATTAAAGGCAAAGGAAGCAGGCTTCTGGGGAATCAACACGCCGGAACAATATGGAGGTGCCGACCTAGGGCAGATGATGATGGCCATCGTTTTGATGGAAATTTCCAAAACCTTTGTTCCTTTCCAATTCGGTGGGTCAGCTGACAATATTCTTTACTACGGAAACGAAGAGCAGAAGCAAAAATATTTAATCCCAACCATCAATGGGGAGAAAAAGTCCTGCTTCGCCATGACAGAGCCAGGCGCAGGATCGGATACAAGAAATATTAAAATGACCGCAGTCAAGGATGGTAATGAATGGGTTTTGAATGGTGAAAAGACATTTATAACAGGCGGAAATGAAGCAGACTTTGTGATGGTCATTGCCATTACTGATAAAGAGAAGCACCGAGCAACCGGCCGTGATGGAGTGACCTGCTTTATCGTTGACCGGGATATGGGCTGGAAGTCAGAGTATATACATACGATGGGCGAGTGGGGTCCAGCCGGGCTTGTGTTTGATAATGTCCGCGTACCAGAAGAAAACATTCTTGGTGAAGTCGATGGCGGTTACAAATTGGGACTTGAATGGATTGGCTTTGCAAGATGGGTTGTTGGCGCAAGGGCAATCGGATCTGCCGAACGCCTGCTGCAAATGGCGATTGACTATTCAAAAGAACGCATCACCTTTGGCAAGCCGATTGCTGAAAGACAAGCCATCCAGTGGATGATTGCTGATTCGGCGGTAGAAATCGAAGCAGCAAGGTGGCTCGTACTGAACGCCGCCTATACGCTCGATGCAGGTGAAGATAACAGACATATGGCCTCGATGGCTAAATTGTACGGCTCCAATATGGGGAACAGGGTAGTTGACCGCGTCATGCAAATACATGGCGGTATGGGATACACAAGGGAATTGCCAATCGAGCGCTGGTACCGTGAAGCAAGGCTTTGGAGAATTTACGATGGAACAGATGAAATCCAGCGGATGATCATCGCGAGGGACCTGTTAAAAGGCCATGTGAAAATTGGCCAGTTTGTTTAATAAGTGAATTTGTAAGCGTTAACAGTTTACTAGATAGGGAGGAATCATGATGGGAAGATTTGATGGCCGAGTGGCTTTTGTAACAGGAGGAAGCCGGGGAATTGGAAAAGGGATTGTCCAGCTATTCGCGCAAGAAGGAGCTAAAGTAGCTTTTATTGATTTGAACGAGGAAGCTCTGGCTGAGACAACGAATGAACTACGTGAAAAGGGATATGAAGTCTACTCAAAGGTAGCGAATGTTACTGACGCAGAGCAAGTTGAACAGGCATTCAAAGAGGTGAAGGATCACTTCGGTTCTGTTGATATTCTAGTGAATAATGCTGGCGTCATTCGTGACAACCTTCTTTTCAAGATGACCGACTCTGACTGGCAAACGGTCATGGATGTCCACTTGAAGGGATCATTCAATGCAGCCAGGGCTGCCCAGAAGTACATGGTTGAACAGAAATATGGCCGAATCATCAATATTTCTTCGACTTCCGCACTTGGAAACCGAGGACAGGCAAACTATGCTGCAGCCAAGGCAGGGCTTCAGGGGTTCACCAAAACCCTGGCCATTGAGCTGGGGCGTTACGGCATAACCGCAAACTCCGTAGCTCCAGGGTTTATCGAAACGGAAATGACAAGAGAAACTGCAGCTCGAATTGGCATCCCTTTTGAGGATTTGATTAAACACAGTGTAGCGGGAATTCCTGTTGGTAGAAGCGGAAAACCGGAGGATATTGCCAATGCGGTCGCTTTCTTTGCGGATGAAAAATCATCCTTTGTAAATGGCCAGGTCATTTATGTCGCAGGCGGTCCCAAAAATTAACGCGAGGTGAAGGATCCATGTTCAAAGAGCATATTGGCAAGCAATCGAATAAAGTGAAAAATATAGTCGAACGCGGCGCAGTCAAAAAGTTCGCGGAAGCCATCGGGGATCTTCATCCCATTTTCGTGGACGAGGAAACGGGCAAAAACTCCAGATACAGCAGAAACATCGCGCCGCCAACGTTTCCGAGAGTATTTGACTATGGAACAATCGACGGATTGAACCTTCCAAATAAAGGCCTGATCCATGGTGAACAAACCTACCATTATGAGCGTCCCTTATTGGTAGGTGAAGAAATCACCTGCTACTCGGTAGTGAAAAATTACTTTGAAAAGAAAGGCACCCAGGGAGAAATGGGCTTCCTTGTATTAGAAAGCTTTGGTGAGGACGAGATGGGGCAGGTTGTTTTCACCTCTACACAAACAGTCATTATTACTGAAGCAGTAAGGAAGGTGCTGATTGGATGAGTAGATTAGCAGAATTGAAGATTGGTGAATCTCTTAAGGAAATCCAGCTGGATCCAGTGGATCGAATCACTTTGATTAAATATGCTGGCGCGTCCGGGGATTATAATCCGATTCATACAATAGACGAAGAAGCAAAGAAGGCGGGACTGCCGGGGATTATCGCACACGGAATGTGGACTATGGGCAACCTGGCGAAACTGTTCACTGATTTTTACGAGGAAGGTTTCATTCAAGACTACACAATCCGTTTCAAAGGAATGGTGTTCCTGAATGACGTTGTCACTCTTCAGGCAGAACTGGCAGAGGAAAATGAAAACAATCTCCGATTCCTCGTCCGAGCAGTCAACCAAAATGGTAATGAGGTCATTAAGGGAGATGTTTTGTACCAGCTGTATGCTTCTTGATACTAATTAAACCCGGCATAGAGTTGCTGGGTTTATTGCTATAGGTGGTGCAGCATATAGGAATATAAATCGATTTTAAGGAAAATAAGTTCATTTTTAAGGAATAAAAAGAAAAAGTCAGGAATAAATGATCAATTTTAAGGAATAAAATCAAAAATTCAGGAATATCAGCTGCCAATTGATTCAGCAAGATCTACTTTTGATGAAAAATTTATGTTTTTACCAGAAACGAGGTGACAAACACAGGTGAATTTCGACTTTGATGAGGATTTATTAGCATTAAAAAGCAATGTCCGTGATTTCATCCAGGGTGAAGTCGACCCTGTTGCGATGCAAATTGAAGAAGAAGATAGAATCCCTGAGCGGATCATCCAGCTTTCAAAGGAAATGGGGCTGTTTGGACTTAGCATCCCAGAAGAATACGAGGGACTCGGCATCGGCATGGTTGAAAAATGTGCCCTGTATGAGGAAATTGGCCAGACACACAACGGGTACACCACTTTAATAGGCGCTCATACCGGAATCGGCACGGTTGGCATTGTCGAAATGGGCGATGAGCAGCAAAAACGCAAATACTTGCCGGCGATGGCAAAGGGTGAAAAGATTGGCGCTTTCGCCCTCACTGAGCCTGATGCCGGTTCTAATGCGGCGAACCTTAAGACGACTGCGATCAGAAAAGGTGATAAATACGTCCTGAACGGTTTGAAGCATTATATTACAAATGCTGTCGAAGCAAGTGTTTTTACCGTAATGGCGGTAACGGACCCTGAAAAAGGTGCGAAAGGCATCACTTCCTTCATTGTTGAAAAGGACTTCCCGGGATTCAAGCTTGGCAAAGTCGAAAAAAAGATGGGACTTAAAGGTTCTCATTCAGCTGAATTGGTTTTCGAGGATTGCGAGGTCCCTGTTGAAAATGTGCTCGGAGAAGAAGGACAGGGTTATGTGAACGCCTTGAAAATACTTGCCAATGGAAGGGCGGGCCTTGCATCCCGCAATCTTGGGTCCTGCCAGAAGCTTCTCGATATGTCTGTTGCCTATGCAAAGGAAAGAATCCAGTTCGGTACACCAATAATCAAGCACCAGGCGGTCAGCCATATGCTTGCGGAAATGGCGGTTGAAATCGAAGCGCTCCGGTCACTTACATACCGAGTCGCCTGGATGGTGGATTCGGGCAAAAAGGTCATCAAGGAAGCGGCCATGCTGAAGCTTTATGGTTCTGAAGTGTATAACCGGGTTGCTGATAAAGCCGTTCAAATCCACGGCGGGCTCGGCTATATTTCTGATTATCCTGTGGAAAGATTTTTCCGGGATGCCAGGATTACAAGGATCTACGAAGGTACTTCCGAAATTCAGAAAAACATCATAGCAGCACAGCTGGAAAAAGAATATTAAATGCGGAACATACCTACTGTTTAGTATGTAAGAAACAAATTGGAAGAGGTGGAAAAAATGAATTTTGACCATACAGAGAAGGTCAAGGAATACCAGGCCAGGCTGACAGAGTTCATGGATGAATACATTTATCCGAATGAACAGGTGTATAAAGAACAAATTGACAAGAAGGACCCTTTCTCAAAAGTTCCACCGATCATGGAAGAGCTAAAGGCAAAGGCAAAAGAAAAAGGTCTTTGGAATCTGTTTTTGCCAGAGAGCGAATATGGTGAAGGACTGACCAACCTCGAATACGCTCCCCTTTGCGAAATCATGGGCAGGTCCAGCATCGCGCCAGAGGTGTTCAATTGCGCTGCACCAGATACCGGAAATATGGAGGTACTTGTCCGCTACGGAACTGAAGAGCAAAAGGAACAATGGCTGAAACCGCTTTTGGATGGTGAGATCCGATCCTGCTTCTCGATGACGGAGCCGGATGTAGCTTCATCTGATGCAACGAATATCCAGGCAAGCATCGTCCGAGATGGTGACGAGTATGTCATTAACGGGACAAAATGGTGGTCATCAGGTGCTGGCGATCCGCGCTGCAAGATTGCGATCGTGATGGGTAAAAATGACCCGAACGCTCCAAAGCATGAGCAGCAATCAATGATTCTCGTTCCGCTGGATAGCCCAGGAGTAACAATTAAGAGAATACTGCCAGTCTTTGGCTATGATCATGCTCCGCATGGCCATGCCGAAATAGAATACAAGAATGTCAGAGTACCTGCCTCCTATATGCTTTGGGATGAAGGGAAAGGCTTTGCGATTGCCCAGGGGCGTCTTGGCCCTGGCAGGATCCACCACTGCATGAGGACGATTGGAGCGGCTGAAAGGGCTCTTGAGGATATGTCAAAACGGGTCCTGGAAAGAACCTCTTTTGGCAAAAAACTTGCAGAGCAGGGTGTCATCCAGGAATGGATTGCGGAAGCACGAATCGATATTGAGCAGTCCAGACTGCTGACATTGAAAGCTGCCTACATGATGGATACGGTTGGAAACAAAGAAGCGAAGGCGGAAATTGCGATGATCAAGGTGGTCGCGCCAAATATGGCATTGAAAATCATTGACAGGGCAATCCAGGCTTTCGGCGCTGCCGGGGTAAGCGATGATACTACGCTCGCTGCTTCCTGGGCAAATATCCGAACACTAAGGTTGGCGGATGGACCGGATGAAGTGCACAAACGAGCAATCGCAAGGTATGAACTGAAAAAATATATGTAAGGGGGAGCAGCAATGCATGTATCAGAACTATTTTCACTAAAAGGAAAAGTAGCCATTGTCACCGGGGGCGGCCGCGGTCTCGGAGAACAGATCGCTGTAGGTTTTGCTGAAGCAGGAGCCAATGTTGTCGTCTGTTCGCGACGAGTCGAAGCATGTGAGGAAGTCAGCCATAAATTGAAGGAAATTGGTGTTGAATCTCTTGCTTTGAAATGTGACATCACGAACCCTGAGGACGTTAAAAATGTCGTCGATCAAACTGTTGAGAAATTCGGCCGGATCGATATCCTTGTCAATAACAGCGGCGCATCATGGGGGGCCCCGGCGGAAGAGATGCCGCTTGAGGCCTGGCAAAAGGTCATGAATGTCAATGTGACTGGAACATTCCTGATGTCCCAGACAGCCGGAAAAGTCATGCTTGAGCAAGGTGGAGGAAAAATCATCAATATTGCATCGGTGGCTGGATTGAAAGGGTCCAATCCAAAGGTGATGGATGCAATCGGCTATAACGCCAGCAAGGGAGCCGTGATCACTTTTACGAAAGACCTGGCAGTTAAATGGGGACCGCGCGGCATCTACGTCAATGCAATAGCGCCTGGATTCTTCCCGACCAAAATGTCAAAAGGGCTGCTGGAAAAAGGCGGTCAGGCAATCCTCGAAGGAACGCCACTAAGGAAATTCGGTTCTGATACTGACCTAAAGGGGGTCGCTGTATTCCTGGCGGCACCGGCTTCAGACTACATCACCGGAGACGTAGTCGTAGTGGATGGCGGGACACATGTACTTTAAAAGGGGGATACTGCTTTGAAAAGAGATGCTGTAATCGTTTCTGCTGTGAGGACGGCCATCGGCAGGCAGGGCGGAGCGCTCGCCTCGATCCCTGCCCATGTTTTTGGAGCTGAAGTCATAAAGGAAGCGATCAGGCGGGCGAATGTCCAGCCTGAAATGATCGCAGATGTGATCATGGGAAATGTCATCAGCGGCGGTGGGAATATTGCCCGGCTGACGGCCCTGCAAACAGGACTTTCACTCGAATTGCCCGGCCTGACGATCGACCGGCAGTGCGGATCGGGAGTCAACGCAGTCACTCTCGCTGCCCAGGCCATCAAGGCAGGTGATGGTGATGTCTATGTTGCAGGCGGGATTGAAAGCATGAGCCGTGCACCATACTTGATGGATAAACCCGAGAAACCATACAGCCCTGTTCCACCAAGCTTCAGGAAGTCCCGGCTGTCACCGGAGGAAATCGGCAATCCGCCAATGGGCATCACAGCAGAAAACCTTGCAGAAAAGTACTCAATTTCAAGAGAAGAACAGGATGAATTCGCGCTGGCAAGTCAGCAAAGAATGGCTGCCGCGATGGCTGAAGGACATTTTGACGAGCAAATCGTTCCAATCACGATTCCGGTCCGAAAAGGGGAGCCCATCGTTTTTAAAAAGGATGAACACCCAAGGCCGCAAACGACAATTGAAGCACTATCCAAGTTGCCGGCAGCATTTTTACAGGGAGGAACCGTTACAGCCGGCAGCAGTTCTGGCTTGAATGATGCTGCTGCTGCACTAGTCATAATGTCCAGAGAGAAAGCTCAGGAATTAGGTGTGAAACCAATGGCAGTCATCAAGGATCAGGCAATTGCCGGGGTCGACCCGAACATCATGGGCATCGGTCCTGTACCTGCGGTTAGAAAAGTACTTGAGAGATCTGGCCTCCAACTTGACGACATGGATCTGATTGAAATTAACGAGGCTTTCGCCGCCCAGGTGATTGCATGCGACCGGGAGCTTCATATGGATATGGAGAAGGTCAACGTGAATGGCGGTGCGATTGCACATGGCCATCCGCTGGGTGCCACCGGAGCGATTCTGATGACAAAAGCTGTCTATGAACTTGAAAGAAGAGGCGGGCGTTACGCATTGATCACGGCCTGCATCGGCGGTGGCCAGGGAATCGCAGCTATTATCGAACGCGAGTGAAATTTTCAAAAGGAGGAATGGCACTTATGGCTTCTGATACGATACCGATCAGGCAAGGAGAAGAACTGGATACGAGTGTTATCGAAAAGTACCTTAGGGAGCAATTGCCTGATCTTCCAGAGGGCCTTTTAACAATTGATCAATTCAGTTTCGGTAAATCAAATCTCACCTACCAG
This sequence comes from Chryseobacterium sp. ISL-80, assembly GCA_018613055.1. Lineage (GTDB taxonomy): Bacteria > Bacillota > Bacilli > Bacillales > Cytobacillaceae > Mesobacillus. The sequence continues at coordinate 304,047 of JAGGQZ010000009.1, forward strand.
CTTAAAATCGGAGAATGGGAGGCGGTATTAAGGCGTCCGCCGCTCGGTCCTGTTGCGCCAAAAGCACATGATATGGAAAGGGAATACAAGATTCTTAAAGAAATCAGCCCACACTTTGCGGCTGCTCCGAAGCCCTATTTATTTGCTGATGAAAATGTCATCGGAAGTCCGTTTTTTGTGATGGAAAGAAAGCGCGGCATAGTCCTTGATACAGATTTTCCTGAAGGCATCTCACCGACTGGAGAAATGTGCAGATCCTTATCGGAAACGATGGTGGACCACCTTGTTGAGCTGCACAGTATCGATTATACGAAGACCAGGCTTACCGAAATGACGAAACCCGAAGGCTTCATGGAACGCCAGGTCATAGGCTGGATCCGCCGTTATGAGCGGGCGGAAACGGATATTGTCGATGGCGTGGAGCACTTGAAGCAATGGATGCTGAAGAATGTCTCGGAATCCAAAACGCCAGCGATCATTCATTACGATTATAAACTGAATAATTCCATGTTCAATGAGGCATTGACAGAGATGGTCGGCCTGTTTGACTGGGAGATGACGACTGTAGGTGACCCGCTGGCAGATCTGGGTGTGGCGATGAGCTACTGGATTCAACCGGACGATTCCGATCTGCTAAAAAGAGGGATGGGAAAGCCGCCAGTCACAGTGATACCAGGGTTTATGACCCGTGATGAATTCATGGAGCGGTATGCGAAGAAAAGCGGAAGGGACCTTGCGAACATGAATTTCTATCAAACATTCGCTTATTTCAAGCTTGCCGTTATTTGCCAGCAAATTTATTACAGGTGGAAAAAGGGCCAGACAAAGGATAGCCGGTTTGCGGATCTCGATGCATTTGTCAGCAGCCTGATTCAATATGCGTTATATACCGCAGAAAAGAAAGGGTGAAGGACATGATGAAGATTCACCTTTTGCTAAAAAAAGAAGACATCGACAAGCAAAAAATGGCCGACGACAAGATCGCTGTTGTCTTTGATGTTCTTCTGGCAACCTCCACCATCACGTCTGCCCTTGAATTCGGTGCCAAAGAAGTGATTCCGGTCCTTGATGGAAAGGATGCGGAAAAAGAAGCGGAAGGCAGGGAAAAAGATCGTTTCGTACTCGTCGGCGAGTATCAGGGGAAAACAATCGATGGGTTTCTGTCACCAAATCCACTGGAATTGAAAGAAAAAATCGAGGGGAAGTCCGTCATCCTGTCGACAACGAACGGAACCGTCGCGCTTAAAAATTCGGCGGATGCAAAGGCGGTTTATGCAGCGTCACTGATGAACTGTAAGGCAGTTGCCAATCATATTTTAAAAGATTATCAGGGAGAGACAATTGTCGTCGTCTGCTCGGGCTCCTCGAACGAGTTTAATGTCGAGGATTTCCATGGGGCGGGATGCTTCATTGACTGCCTTATTAAGGAATATGACAAGGAGTTTTTCCTGACCGATTCTGCTTATGCTGCGCACAGTTTCTACCATGCGCACAATCAAAACAGTGATGATATTTTAAAAGACTCCAGAGTTGGACGGATGCTTAGTAAACATGGATTTGATCCGGAAATCGAATTTGTCTCACAGCAAAGTATTTTTAATACGGTTCCTATGCTGATGGACAAAAAGAGAATCATAGACGTTTTAAATGACAACGCTTACAAAAAAGGAGAGGAACGTATGTCATTGAAGCCAGAAGTAAAAGCATTGCTTGAAGCATATGCCCAAAATCCAGTGCCGCCATTGGAGCAGCTCCCGCTTTCGGAAGCAAGGAAGGGTTTTGAACAGTCTGCAAAACTTATGAGTAAAGCTGAGCTGCTTTCAAACACAAAGGATCTTAAGATCCCAGGGTACAAGGATGAGATTAAGATAAGAATTTATACACCAGAGGGAGCAGCAGGAACCAAGCTTCCGGCAATGGTCTACTACCATGGAGGCGGCTGGGTGATCGGCAATATCGAAACACATGATGCCCTTTGCCACACATTATCCAATGAAGCTGGATGTATCGTAGTTTCCGTGGATTATAGTCTCGCACCTGAAAGTAAATTCCCGGTTGCAGTCGAAGATTCATATCTAGCTGCCAAATGGGTGTTTGAAAACGCTGATGAGTTGAACATCGATGAAAACTTTATCGCTGTGGCAGGAGATAGCGCAGGAGGAAACCTTGCAGCAGTCGTAAGCTACCTTGCTGTCCAGAGACAGACACCATCGATTGCATATCAGATGCTATTTTACCCGTCTACAGGCTTCGAATACACTCCATCCTATGAAAAGTACGGCGAAGGCTATTATTTGACTAAGTCAACCATGAATTGGTTCCGCGAACAATACTTAAACTCACCCGATGATACGCAAAATCCACTGGCCGCGCCAATGCTGATCCCAGATGACAAAACAGCTCTGTTGCCTCCTGCTTATATCCTGACAGCGGAGCTGGATCCATTATGTGATGGCGGAGAGCATTTTGCAGCGAAATTAAAGAATGCAGGTGTAGAGACCGAGTATATCTGCGCTCCCGGGATGCTCCATGGTTTCCTTGGGATGACCGAATATTTGCCAGATGGTAAGGAAGCAATCAAGGCTGCTGCGGAAGCCTTTAAAAAAAGAAGCGCTCTTAAGCCGGTTGAATAATAATCTTTAAGGAGGAATATACGATGCCTAATCGACACTTTGATCACTGGCCAAAAATCTCTAAATCTCTGACATTGCCGGAAACATCACTCTATGAAAATCTGAAAGTCAGTGCGGAGAGATACCCGGACCAAAGCGCCATCTATTACTACGGAAATGCCATTTCTTACAGAGAGCTTGATGAAGAAGTAAATTCGCTTGCTGGATTCCTTCAGCAGAAACTTGGGGTTTCAAAGGGTGACAGAGTGCTATTATTCATGCAAAATTCTCCTCAGTTCGTCATTGGATTCTATGCAATCTCACGTGCAGACGCAGTTGTCGTGCCAATCAATCCGATGCTGACGGCAGACGAATTGAGCTTTTACATCAAGGATTGTGAGATTACTTCGGCTTTGGTTGGACAGGAGCTTTATGACAAAGTGGAGCCGCTGATGGGTTCTACCCCATTACAGAATGTAGTGGTTGCCGCCTACTCTGATTACAAAGGGGAAAATTTTAACGGTGTCGTGCCTCCAGAGACAGAGGCAGCCAGGGCAGTTTACGAGCAGCCAGGACACTTCCATTGGAAAGAAGCTATTGCAGCACAATACGAGCCAAGGGCCCATATGTCAAAGGCAGATGATATTGTAGTGCTTCCGTATACTTCCGGGACAACCGGACTTCCAAAAGGCTGCATGCATACCAATCGGACCGTTCAGGCTAATACAATCGGTGCCTATCACTGGTCCAGCTCGACAACAAGTGCCGTTCACCTGACGACATTGCCATTATTCCATGTGACCGGGATGGTACACAGCATGCATATGCCGATTTTTTCCGGCAGCACGATGGTCCTTATGACGAGATGGAACCGCGAGGCAGCGGTCGAATTGATTAAATCCCAAGGGTGCACGCACTGGGTAGCTATCGCTACGATGATCGTCGATTTCCTGGCGAATCCAAAACTGGATCCAAAAGACATTGCCACTCTAACATCGATCTCCGGCGGTGGCGCAGCCCTTCCAGAGGCAGTGGGGGAAAAGCTGTTCAAATTGACCGGGCTGCGATTTGTAGAGGGATACGGACTTTCCGAAACAATTGCCCAGACCCATTTCAATCCGCCAGACCGCCCTAAAATGCAGTGCCTGGGCATTCCATCATTCGACGTCGATGCAAGAATTATTGAACCATCCACCGGAAAAGAACTTGGTCCTGGTGAAGCAGGAGAAATTGTCGTGAATGGCCCGCAGGTGATGGTCGGATATTACAATCGGGAGGATGAGAACAGAAGTTCCTTTATTGAAATTGATGGCAAGAAGTTTTTCCGGACAGGCGATATTGGCCGTTATGATGAAGAAGGCTACTATTTCATGGTCGACCGTGTTAAAAGGATGATCAATGCTTCTGGTTATAAGGTTTGGCCTACAGAGGTTGAATCTTACCTTTACAAGCATCCAGCCATCCAGCAGGCAGTTGTAGTAGGTATACCTGACCCAAGAAGAGGCGAATCGGTAAAAGCATTTGTCATTTTAAATGATGGGTATAAAGGCAAAATCAGCGAAGAAGAAATAATCGAATGGTCCAAACAGCATATGGCGGCATATAAGTACCCTCGCGAGGTAGAATTCAGGACACAATTCCCAATGACCAGCAGCGGCAAAATCCTGTGGCGGAAGCTTCAGGAGGAAGAGAGGGAAAAGGCTGAAAATCAGGTGAGGTAAAAAGACTCCGTCACGTCAGATATTAAATTTTAAGGAGGATCTTGATGGAGATTTTGGTTCAGCAGCTGTTCAATGGGCTTACCATTGGCAGTGTTTATGCTCTTGTCGCTCTTGGACTCACTCTTGTTTACGGTATCCTTCATATCCCGAATTTTGCCCATGGTGCTTTATACATGATGGGTGGATATATCACCTTGATGATGATGGTGCAATATGGCCTTCATTACTGGCTGGCCATTCTCGTTTCTGTCATCGCAGTCGGATTAATCGGCGTTCTTATGGAACGATTGGTCTTTCACCCATTAAGACATGCGCCGCCGATCCATGACAAAATCGCAGCAATCGGAATTCTATTATTCTTGGAAGCCTTCGCGCAATTCATCTGGGGCGCAGACTACCAAATGATGCCGACACCTTACGGCCAGGTCGTCCAGGTGTTCGGACTGACCTTCACGATGCAAAGATTGCTGATCATCATAGCGGCTATTGGTGTGATGGTACTGCTTTACCTGTTCCTAAAAAAGACGTTCACGGGTGCCACGATCATCGCGATGTCCCAGGACCGCGATGGAGCCAATCTTGTAGGAATCAATACAAACCGAGTGGCAATGCTGACATTCCTGATTTCCGGAGGGCTTGCTGCAATAGCCAGCTCTTTGGCAGCCCCTATTAATCTTGTTTTTCCCGGAATGGGCCAGCTGGTCATTTTAAAGGCCTTTGTCATCATCATCCTGGGCGGCATGGGCAGCATTCCTGGAGCGATTATTGGCGGCTATATTTTAGGTTTCAGCGAAAGTCTGGGGGCCACGTATATTTCTAACGATTACAAAGACATCATTGCATTCATCCTGCTGGTCATCATTTTAACAGTAAAACCAACCGGCCTGTTTGCCAAGGGGGGACACTGATGGCGAAGGTAATCAATAAACGTACTATGATTCTTGCACTCTTGTTATTTGCGATTGCCTTTCCATTCGTTTCGCAAAATGACTATATCATCCATGTGATGACTCTGTCGTTCATCTGGATGATCGGTGTCTATGGGCTTAACCTATTGGCGGGTTATACAGGTTATCTCTCGCTGGCGCATGCTGGATTCTTCGCGATCGGTGCGTATTCATTGGGCCTCCTGACGGTAAAGGCACAGATGAATTTCTGGCTTGCTTTTGTCTTGTCGCTTCTCATTACCTCTATTATTGGATTTTTAGTCGGTGTCATTGCGCTAAGGACGAAAGAACATTTCTTCGCCATCTATACCCTTTGTGTCGGGTATATCATCTATCTGGTCATTGATAAATGGGACAGTTTGACAGAAGGCGTCCGCGGATTGATCGGAATCCCTGCACCGGCAAATATCGGACCAATCTCATTCGAGTCATCCCTGTCACAATATTATCTTGTTTTGGCCATCTTGCTTCTCGTTATTCTGATAGTTTATCGAATCGTGCATTCCCTGACCGGAAGGACGTATATTGCGATTCGCAATAGCGAAGACCTTGCCCAGACTATCGGAATCTCAACAATGAAAAATAAATTGGAAGTTTTCGTACTTTCCACTTTTTTCGCCGGACTGTCAGGAGCGCTTTATGCATCATTCATCCGTTTCATCGGGCCTGATATTGGAAATATCGTCATTACGTTTGATTTGCTGACATACCTTCTGATCGGCGGAATAGGCACCTTATCCGGACCAATCGTTGGCACCTTTTTGGTGGTATGGATATCCCAGCAGCTGCAGTTCCTTCAGGATTACCGGATGCTCATTTTCGGACCTGCGCTGACTCTCCTGGTCATCTTTTACCCGAGGGGCATCACCGGGGCAATCGGCGGCTGGAGCTTAAAGCGCGCTGAAAAAAACCTTCATAAAGCTAAAATAAAAGATGGATATTCACAAAAATCAATCAGTGCAGACAACCAGGTGAAGGAGGGGTAAGGATGTTCCTGGAAACGAAGAATTTAACGAAGAAATTTGGCGGTTTGACTGCTGTTAATGATGTGGATTTTTCGATCGAAAAAGGAAAAATCAATGCGATCATTGGGCCGAATGGAGCTGGCAAGTCCACTTTTTTCAATCTGATCAGCGGCTTTCACCCTCCTACATCAGGCCATATTATTTTTAAAGGCCAGGACATTACAAATCTGCCATCAAATAAAATTGCGGAACTGGGGGTAGCGCGCACCTTTCAAACAACTAATCTGTTTGAACAATCCACTGTCTTTGACAATGTGATTGTCGGACATAGATTGAGGACAAAGTCCAATTTGCTCGATGCAGTGTTCAGGACGAAAAGATTAAAGAGGGAAGAAGAGAAATGCCGTGAAAAGGCTTTTGAAGTAATCGGATTCGCAGGATTGGAAAAAGTCGCAGACAAACTTGTTGGAAACCTCACGCAGGAAGAAAAGAAACGGACGGCATTTGCGCTGGCATTGGCAACAGATCCTGAAATCGTCTTCCTTGATGAGCCTGCAGCTGGAGTGAACCCTGATGAGACAGAAGGATTGGCTCAATTGATGAAAAAAATAGCCGATAAAGGGATTACTGTCTGTTTGATCGAGCACAAAATGCAAATGATCATGAAGCTCGCGGATAAAATAATGGTCCTCAATTACGGAGAAAAAATCGCTGAGGGCAATGCAGAAGAAATCAGGAATGATCCCACTGTAATCAAGGCCTACCTGGGAGGGAGCGCCAGTGCTTAAACTGCGAGATGTTAAAGTTAAATACGGAAGCTACACAGCTGTAAACAATGTGAACCTTGAAGTCTCCAAGGGGGAAATCGTTGTCCTGCTCGGTGCCAATGGTGCCGGAAAAAGTACAATTTTCAAGACAATCAGCGGATTGAATAAAATTTCTTCAGGTGACATCCTGTTTGAGGGAAAATCCCTTAACAAAACCACTCCCGATAAAATTGTACAGTCGGGAATTGCCCAGTGCGCGGAAGGCCGTAAGCTGTTTCCATCAATGACCATTCAGGAGAATTTAAAGATGGGCGCTTATGTCCACAGAAAGCATAGGAAAGAAATAAAGGAATCTCTGGATCATGTGTTTGAACTGTTTCCGATCCTGGAAGAGAAACAGCATGATATGGCGGGGTCACTCAGCGGGGGCCAGCAGCAGATGCTTGCTATTGGAAGGGCGTTGATGGCAAAGCCAAAATTAATGCTTCTTGATGAGCCATCCATCGGACTTGCACCACTGATTGTTGAGCAAATGTTTGATGTGATCCAGACCATCAATCGGGAGGGAACGACCATACTTCTGGCCGAACAAAATGCGAATGCTGCCTTGAAAATTGCAGATAAAGGCTATGTATTCGAAAACGGTTCTGTAGTCCTGGAAGGGACCTCTAATGAATTGTTTGCTAATGATGAAATAAAGAAGGCATATATCGGTGCCTAAAACTGCTTCTGTCTTTTGGGGAGGTGGTTGACGAGCGGTACAAACTTTAAAATCTGAATATTGAAAATTTACGATTCAAGGGGGAGAACGAATGAAGAAGTCCAAATTGTTGTTGGTCTTAAGTGTGATGTTTGCCTTGATTTTCAGTCTAGCCGCTTGCAACAGCTCAGAAAAAACAAATACAGGAGGAAAGGATTCTGAAGCAGCGTCTGGTGAAGGGACAATCAATATTGGATACACAGGACCATTGAGCGGACCTGCCGCGTTTTATGGAGAACGAACATTGAACGGTGTCCAGATGGCCACTGAGGAAATCAACAACGCCGGTGGAATCGAAGTAAATGGCAAGAAGTATAAATTTAATGTCGTTTCTCTGGACGACAAGTATTTGCCTAATGAAGCAGGTGCGAATGCGAAAAGACTCATGCAGGAAAATAAGACACCCATCATTTTTACTCCGCACAGCGGCGGTGTGGCTGCTTTGCAGGTGTTCAACCAGCAAGATAAATTCATAATTGGAGCATACACAAGTGAACCAAAGGTAACGGAAGTCGGAAATAAATTAACGGTCAGGATCCCTCCACGTTATGATGGCTATCTTGAGCCATTCACGAATTATACGATGAAGAAGTTCGGCAAAAAGATCGCATTCCTTCCAACTTCGTCACAGTATGGGAAGGACTGGGCTGAAAAGCTTCAGCCTCACTGGGAAAAAGCTGGTGGGGAAGTGGTGTACAATTCATCAATCGACTTTGCGAAGGATACAGATTTCTTTACGATCATCACCAATGCACTAAAGGAAAAACCAGACGTACTCTTTATCGGCGGGCCGTCTGAACCGACTGCAAAAGTTGCCAAGCAAGCTAGAGAACTTGGCTTCAAAGGTGGTTTTATCGTCATGGACCAGGCGAAGTTCGATGAGATGAAGAAGGTGACAGGTACGTATGACGTCCTAAACGGCGCAATCGGTGTCATGCCGCTCGTCAATTCCGAAAGTCCCGGCATTCCTGAGTTTGTCAAGAACTACAACGCAAAATACAAAGAGGACCCAGGCTCTGAGGCAGGCTTGAATTATATTGCCATGCATGTTTTTGCTGAAGCAATAAAAGCAGCAGGATCTGTCGATGATCCTGAAAAAATCATGGCCCATATGCAGGATGGGTTAGATAACCTGCCTGAGGACAAAAAAGTTTATGTGATACCAAAAATCGATCCAAATGGCGGATTTGAAGGTGAATTGATTGTAGCGGCAATTGAGGATGGAAAAGTCGTCCCAATAAAGGTTGATTAATCTGCTGTAAAAAAAAGCAGCAACTGTTCCTGAATATCCGGTTAGAGTAGAACCAAAGACTGGTTGCCGGTCAATCAGTCTTTACTTATTAAAAAGTTCAATTGCCAATTATTGAAGTGAGGCAAATAATGATCGAAGCGGCAGTTAATATGAACTGCCGTTTTTTCGTTGCTTTCTTGTTTCTCAAGAACATACAATAAGAAATAAGATATCGCCAGCACGGTCGCTGAAAGGAGTGTTTAGCATGAATAATAAGATTGGAATTGACGCGGGAGGATCACTTATCAAAATTGCATATGAAGAAAATGGGAGATTGCATTTCCGAAAACAGCCCAATTCAAAATTGGATGATGCCTTACAGTGGCTGAAAATCACTGCAACAAATAAGCCAATCTATTTGACAGGCGGAAAGGCAGGAACCATTAAAGCCAATTATTTTCCTGAGGCAAAGATGGTAGATGAATTTTCTGCTGTATGCGAAGGCAGCCGGCATTTGAAAATGAAGGAAGTAAGATCTGCCAGTGATTCTTACATACTGGTCAACATCGGGACAGGCACTTCCTGGTTTACAATTAACGGGGAACAGTATGACCGGGTTCTCGGCAGTGGAATTGGCGGCGGTACTTTTATGGGATTGGGTGAAATTTTGGCCGAAACCGAGGACTTTTCCGAACTGGTAAGTTTGGCTGCTGCCGGAGATAAGGGCAATGTTGACCTGCTCGTTAAGGATATCTATCATCCGGAAAAACCCCCGATTCATGGTGATTTGACAGCGAGCAATTTTGCGAAATCACAAGAGATTACTCCAAGTTCTCCTGCGGATAAAATCGCTTCCCTTAACAATATGATCGCAGAAACGTTAACTCTTCTCACTGTCCAGGCTGCCAATCTTCACAACATTAAACAGGTCGTATTTATCGGCAGTACTCTTGCAGGAAATACCCCCCTACGGGAACATTTGAAGTCTTATTGCAGCATGTCCGGAATTGATCCGGTTTATCTCGAAAATGGTGAGTTTAGCGGGGCGATTGGGGCAATGCTCACAAAATGACAAAAGAGGGGAAGCCACTTTGGCTCCTCCTCTTTTGTTGTACTTTATCTGTTTCCTTTAAAAACATCAGAGACAATTTCAAAGGATTTCAATCTGGCTTTGTGATCAAAAATTTGCGCATTGATGATCATTTCATCTGCCTGAGTTTCATCTAGGAATTCTTGAAGTTTTGTTTTAATCGTCTGCGGGCCGCCAACAATTGAGGAACCGATCCGGCTGTCCAGCAGCATCTTTTCATAATCGCTGACCTGGTTGTCAAAATCTTTTAGAGGCGGCAGCAGGGGACTTGGATTATTCCTGAAAAGATTCAGGAATTGCTGCTGCATAGATGTGGCCAAAAACTCTGCTTCCTCATCCGTTTCGGCTGCAATCACATTTACACCAACCATTGCATATGGCTGATCCAGTACATCTGAAGGCTTAAAACTCCTCCGGTATAGTTTGAGAGCTCCTAAAGTATTTTCCGGAGAAAAGTGGCTGGCGAATGAAAAAGGCAAGCCGAGTTGTCCTGCAAGCTGCGCACTATAGCCACTGGATCCCAACAGCCAGATTGGGATGTTCAATCCCTCACCTGGAATAGCGCGAACACTTCGAAATTGTGAATCAAGTTCCGGGTTAAAGTATGCGCGAAGTTCATCCAATTGCTCTGGAAAGTCCTGGCCATCACTGCGACGTTCACGCCTTAAAGCATAGGCTGTCACCTGGTCGGTTCCAGGGGCGCGTCCGAGTCCAAGGTCAATCCGGCCGGGGAAAAGGGATTCAAGGGTCCCGAATTGTTCTGCAATCACAAGCGGAGCATGGTTTGGCAGCATGATCCCGCCGGATCCTACCCTGATTGACGTTGTTCCTGCTGCCACATGACCGATGACTACCGAAGTCGCAGAACTGGCGATTCCTGGCATATTATGATGTTCTGCCAGCCAGTAGCGGCGATATCCCCATTGTTCCGCATGCCTGGCAAGATCGAGCGTGTTATTAAGTGCATCTGAAGCTGTGCCTCCTTGAATGATTGGAGCAAGATCAAGCACTGAAAATTTGATATCGTTTAAACGTTTGCCGTCCGTCATAAGTTCATCTTCCTTTATTGAATGATATTAACTTCCAGGATAGCTTTTATACTATTCCCAGCGTTTATACTATTCAATAGTACCAATAATCTTTCGGTAATCAAAATAAAATGGTTTGAATCAACAGTTTGCTTCGCAGTTAATTAATGGAAGGCCGCTGCGTTACAAGGGAAGGATTTTCGATCCTGTGCTTGCTGCCGGACTCCCTGATGGTTGCTTCGATATTGACAAATTCCGGATATCCATAATTACCATGTTCACTGATGTCCAGTCCAATATTTTCTTCCTCTTCTGTAACTCGCAAGCCATTCATCACCGTTTTCATTCCTAATAAAATGAGATAGGAAACAATAAAAGCAAAAGCACCCGAAACCAAAACTCCCAGAGCCTGCACACCCAGCTGCTCAAAACCTCCGCCATAAAATAAACCTGGTTTTCCGACTGTCGCCAGTTCTGGTGTTGCGAAGAAACCAGTCGATAAGGTACCCCAAACTCCTGCTGCCCCGTGTACAGAAAGCGCAAATATAGGGTCATCGATCTTTTTGCTTTCAAAAAACCTGATGCTGTAGAAGACGAGAATTCCGGCAACCAATCCAATCACAACTGCCGCCCAGGTATCGACAAAGGCGCAGGAAGCGGTGATTGCAACAAGGCCGGCAAGTGTTCCATTCAACATCATTGGGATATCAGCCTTTCCAAGTACGATCCATGAAATAGCAAGTGCAGCAACTGTACCAGCCGCGGCTGCCAGATTCGTGTTCAGTGCCACGAATCCGAAAAAAGCACCATCCACCGAAACCGTGCTGCCTGCATTGAAACCAAACCAGCCTACCCATAGGAAGAGTACACTCAAGGCGGTGAATACTAGGTTATGTCCTTCAATCTTATTAGCCGTACCATCTGAATTGTATTTGCCTATACGAGGCTTCAATAGGAGTGTTGCTGCCAGTGCAGCCATAGCCCCTGTAAGGTGAACGACTGTCGAACCGGCGAAATCCTGTTTCCCATGCTCAGCAAGCCAGCCGCCGCCCCAAATCCAGTGAGCAATGAACGGATAAACCAGTACCGAGAATAAAACTGCGAAAACAACATATACAGATAATTTCGCTCTTTCAGCAAAGCCGCCAAAAGCGATCGTGATTGAAATTCCCGCGAAAGCCAATTGGAATAGGAAGAAGACGGATCCTGAAAGGCCAAGCCCTTCAACATCATACCCTGAATAAAAGAAATCCGAGAATCCTAAAATCGAATTACCTTCACCGAAAATCAATCCATATCCAACAGCCCAGAAAACAATGGAGGAGATGCCGAATGTTAAAATCGTTTTACCAGCGATATGTCCAGCATTTTTCATCCTTGTTGAACCCGTTTCCAGTAAAATGAAACCCCCAATCATCAAAATAACCAATACTGCAGAAATCATGACCCATAAACTATTCAATAAAAAACCAGTATCCATTTGCTCAACTCCCTTTTATTTGTTGATGTTTTATGTATTTTGTCATTTAATTCTGATTGAAACCACAATTATGTAAGATAACCTCACACGTTTTTTAAGACAAAAGAAAAAACCTTCTTTTACGAAGGTTCCGCAATCATTTTTTTCGTATCCCGAAGTGGGCATTTATTTGTCCCTGGATCATTTTCTTATGTTCTTCTGCTTCATTTCGTTTCTTTTGTTTAACCATTTCCTGCCTGATTTCATACGTCTGAACGCCGTCTTCAATTTTATTGGCGATCTCCACTAATAGTTCTACATCTGCGAAGGAATATCTTCTGCTTCCCCCTGGAGTTCGATAAGGAAAAACTAATTTTCTTTCTTCATAATATCGTATTTGCCGTTCAGTAAGTCCAGTCAGTTCACTAACAATCCCGATTGTGATAACCTTTTTATCTTTATAAGAAGAATCGGCAGCCAGGAGGATCACCACGCTTCATTATTTTATGTTATATTTTCTCACACGAAAAGTCGTTTTGTAAATCAAAAAAATTCCGACTAATACCCATTTATTAAATTTTTAAGTTCTGTCAGTGTTAATTTCCTTAATTCATTTTCACTTTCTTTTGAAAGCCCTGTTTTGATCAAATGCTGGATATAATGGTCTTTAAGTTTATCAACAGCTGTCCTTAGATGTAATGACACAGAGAAGCCCCCCTTAAAAATAGTCATTTTGAACTTCACGCAGGATTTCCAAAGCCCGGATGCCTTCTTTTTTCAAAAGCTGCTCATACAATTCATCTCGAAAAAGATCAATCATGACAATCAATTGCGCTAAACCCATTTCCCTCTGTCTGTCCATAGAAATCTCCTCATTTCCTTTACGTAGATTTAATTTGGTTCATCTTAACGAATAACTTTTGTGCAGTCATCAAGTTGGGAAGGATATCTGACAGGGATTTTTAGCCGCAGAAGTAATGAATTACGAGAGAACCGGAAAACCTATAATGATGATTTGTCCACAAGGAGGAGTTAACTGATGGAACAGAATATGCAGCCCGAAAATAGAGGGTATATCATAAATGAATATGATGTACTTAAGAAAGTCATTCTTTGCCAGCCACAATATATGACCATCCGAGATGTTATTAATGAAACTCAAAAACATTTTAAGGATGAAGGCATACATATCGATGTTGCATTGCAGCAGCATCATGAATTTGTGAAAACCTTGAAAAATTACGGAGTTGAGGTCATCCTGCTCCCATACCATAAAAAATTTCCGGAGCAAGTCTTCACAAGGGACATCGGTTTTACCCTTGGTGAAACCATTTTTGTAGCAGATATGGCCAGCGATGTCCGAAAAGGCGAGGAGGATGTCTTGAAACAGTGGCTGGAGGATGAAGAGATTTCCTATTATAATCTGCTGGGTGATCAGATTGAGGGCGGCGATGTAGTCATTGACCAGGATACCGTCTATGTGGGCTTGAGCAACCGGACCAACCAGCAGGCAGCTGGCCACCTGCAGGGATTGCTCCCGAACTTAAACGTGCGAGCTATTCCCTTCAAAGCTGAGTACCTACATCTTGACTGTGTGTTCAATGTAGTCTCACCTGAAGTTGCTTTGATTTATCGTCCCGCATTGACAGACGAAGATATTCAATTATTTAGCTCCCGTTATGATTTGATTGATGTCAGCGAAGAGGAACAATTCACTCTTGGGACCAATGTGCTGAGCATCGGAAACAAACGGATCCTCAGTCTGCCTGTGAATAAAGGAGTGAATGAGCAGCTTAGAAGTAAAGGATTCGAAATAATCGAAGTCGATATTACAGAGATTATTAAATCGGGAGGCTCGTTCCGCTGCTGCTCATTGCCGATTTTACGCGAGAGGAATGTGCAATAGTTACTTATCCCTTATGATAAGAGAAAAATCATACTGAAGCAGGTGACTACAGTCGCTTGCTTTTTTCTTTTAAAAAGGTACTTCAGGCCAATGGGGTGCTCGGAGGCGAAGAGATGGCAGAACCCCCGGTGGCTTCGGACAGCTTTGGTGGCCGCAGACGAAAAGCTGTCCGAATACGTGATAACTTCGGACAGCTTTGGTAACCGCAGATGAAAAGTTGTCCGAACTTGAAGCTACTTCGGACAGATTTGGTGTTCGCAGACGAAAAGTTGTCCGAACTCAAGGCTACTTCGGACAGCTTTGGTGGCCGCAGACGAAAAGCTGTCCGAACACGAGGCTACTTCGGACAGCTTTGGTACTGGCAGGCGAAAAGTTGTCCGAACTTGGAGCTACTTCAGACAGCTTTGGTGCCCGCAGGCGAAAAGCTGTCCGAACTCAAGGCTACTTCGGACAGCATTGGTGCTCGCAGGCGAAAAGTTGTCCGAACTCAAGGCTACTTCGGACAGCTTTGGTGGCCGCAGACGAAAAGCTGTCCGAACACGAGGCTACTTCGGACAGCTTTGGTACCCGCAGATGAAAAGCTGTCCGAACTCAAGGCTACTTCGGACAGCTTTGGTACCCGCAGATGAAAAGTTGTCCGAACTTGAAGCTACTTCGGAAAGATTTGGTCTTCGCAGACGAAAAGTTGTCCGAACTCAAGGCTACTTGGGACAGCTTTGGTGGCCGCAGAAGAAAAGCTGTCCGAACACGAGGCTACTTCGGACAGCTTTGGTACTCGCAGACGAAAAGCTGTCCGAACTTGGAGCTACTTCGGACAGCTTTGGTGCCCGCAGACCAAAAGTTGTCCGAACTCAAGACTACTTCATACAGTTTTAATATTCACTGACAAAAAGTTGTCCGAACCGGGAGCTAACTCGGACAATTTTGGTACTCTAAGACAAAAAGGAGTCCGAACCCCAAGCCTACTTCGGACAGCTCACACCCTTACATACGAAAAACCAGCATAATAAAAGTCTGCTGACCTAAAACTCGAACTGCTGTCTCCTCAAAGCTTGCTTCATATTTGAACCTGCAAACATTGTCGAAATCTGTTTTTATAACAGTTGAATAAAATGTTTGCTGTTAAACATCAGTTTTTGATTGTCCTTTGGGCTTAATTATCTTATAATTCAAAATAGAAAGAAATCAAACAAGCAAAGGGGGATTCATTTGGAAGCTTTTGTTTCTTGGCTCAATGGGATTTTGTGGAGCAACCCGGTCATTTATATCATTCTGGGAATTGGCCTGGTGTTTTCGATCCTGACACGTTTTTTACAGGTAAGACTTTTGAAGGACATGGTTACTCTCATGTTCAAAGGGAGAAGTTCCGATGCGGGCGTTTCATCTTTTCAGGCCTTATCTATCGCTTTATCCGGCCGTGTAGGAACTGGTAACATCGCTGGTACTGCCACTGCGATTGCAATGGGAGGACCTGGTGCGGTTTTCTGGATGTGGGCAATTGCGTTTATCGGGGCGAGCAGCGCATTTGTTGAATCAACATTAGCCCAGATTTATAAGGTTAAGCAAGATGGTCTTTATCGAGGCGGTCCTGCTTATTACATTGAGAAAGGTCTAGGCATCAGATGGTTTGCGATTGCATTTTCTGTTGCGGCATTGCTGGCAATGGCCCTTTTAATGCCGGGGATTCAATCAAACTCGATTGCACTTGGCCTTGAGAATGCTTTTGGTGTAAGCAAATCAGTTTCTGGTTTGGTTATCATCGCTCTTTTGGGCTTTATCATTTTCGGCGGTGTTAAAAGAATCGCAACGGTTGCCCAATATACTGTTCCATTTATGGCTGTAGGGTACATTCTTGTTGCTCTTATCATTATTGGAATGAATATCACTGAAGTTCCTGCCGTTTTCGCTTTGATTTTCAAAAGTGCTTTCGGTGCCGACTCTATGTTTGGTGGTATCTTGGGAAGTGCGATTGCGTGGGGTGTAAAACGCGGAATTTATTCCAATGAAGCAGGGCAGGGTACAGGTCCTCACGCAGCTGCTGCAGCTGAGGTTTCACACCCGGCTAAACAAGGTCTTGTCCAGGCATTTTCTGTTTATATCGATACTCTATTCGTTTGTTCCGCTACTGCATTCATGATCCTGTTCACAGGTATGTTCAATACTGTAGGAGCTGACGGTTCGTTTATCGTTGAAAACTTGAAAGGTGTAGAGGCAGGTCCAGGATATACACAAGCTGCTGTGGACGCGGTTCTTCCTGGATTCGGCGCAGAATTTGTTGCTGTTGCCCTTTTCTTCTTCGCTTTCACAACAATCATGGCCTATTATTATATGGCCGAGACAAACATCGCTTATCTTCTCAGAGGAAGAAATGGTAAGGTTCCGATGTTTGCCCTTAAAGTCGTCATTCTTGGAGCAACTTTCTACGGTGCTGTGAAAGAAGCGTCTCTTGCATGGGCGCTGGGAGATGCTGGTCTCGGATTGATGGTATGGCTAAATCTTATTGCCATCGTCCTGCTTGCGAAGCCGGCACTGATTGCTTTGAAGGATTACGAGGAACAGAGGAAGCAAGGTATTGATCCGGTCTTCAATTCCAAAAAGCTCGGAATTAAGAACGCTGAGTACTGGGAAGAAGAGTATTCCTTCAACCATGAAAAAGAAAAAGTATCATAATACTGATTTACTTGAAGAGCTGCCTGGTCAAAGGCAGCTCTTCTTTCAGTCTATCCGGTTTATTCATATTGTTTTCGTGGAATGGGAAGGATGATAGTATCAAGGACGTAGCGGGGGAATATCATGAAGTTGTTATGCATCGACGGTGGCGGTATTAGAGGTGTTTTCCCTATTGCCATCCTGAAGGCGATTGAAGAAGAATTCGGCAAGCCTGTAGGCCAGCTGTTCGATGTGATTTCAGGCACCAGTACAGGGGCTATCATTGCCGCTTCAGTTGCTTTGAATACATCGATGGGGGAGTTGATGGAAAGGTACGAGATTTATGGGGAAAAGATTTTTGTCAAAAAATCAAAGGTAGGCTTTTTTAAAAGTGTATACAGTGACCGCTATTTGAGGAGGCTGTTGATGCATGCATTCAAAGACATCACCCTTGGCGATATCAAAAAGCCTTTATTGATTCCTGCTGTTGATATCACCCATGGAAAACCCTATGTCCATCGAACAGACTTTGGTTATTCATCAGAAAATGAACTTTCAATCAAGCTATGGGATGCTGTACTTTCATCCTGTTCTGCGCCTATCTATTTTCCTCCCAACAATGTAAACAATCAATATTTATCGATCGATGGGGGATTATGGGCCAATAATCCATCACTGGTTTGTGTGACGGAGGCTTTGCACCATTTTAAAATCGATCTGGAAGAAATCCATATTCTCTCGATCGGGACAGGCCAGCAGAACATCGACTTTACGATGGAGGAGGATAAATACTGGGGAATCCGTCAGTGGCTGCCATTCCATTTTCCATCTTTAAAAATAACCCCCAAGCTGTTGGATTTGGCAATGGACTTATCCTCTGAATCCGTTTCATACCACTGCAGGCTTTTGCTGCGTGAACATTATCTCCGTTTGAATACGGAATTGTCGGAGGAAGTGCCTTTTGACGATTTTACTTATACGGCAAAATTAAAAGAATTGGGAAAACAGGTGTTTAAGTCAAACAAAGGACAAATCAAAGCCTTTCTTTCTGAGAGTTAGACCATTTGTTTTACAGAATAAGCCACTCTTCATTGGGTACACTATTTTTACAATTTACGGGAGGAACAACAATGGAAAAAATTGAAGTTGGAGAAGTTTTTACAATCAGCGACGAAAGCAATATGGACCAGGAGGTAGAAGTAATCGGGACGTTGAACATTGATGGTTCTGACTACGCAGCTGTAAGCTTTGTTGACGACCTGCAAACAGAATCTGATGAAGACATTGATATATTTTTTCTCAAGGTCGACGAAGAGGGAGATTTTTCTGCCATCGAATCTGATGAAGAATTCGAAAAGGTATCTGCAGCTTTTGATGAAATGATAAATGAAGAAGAATAGAAGGGAGGAGGGGAGGTTAAACTCCTCTCCTTTTTTGGTATATATACATAGGATGTATATTCGTAAAAAAGTGGTAAATAGAAGGAAATCATTCGCTTCTGTCGAATTGATTTTTAAAGGAGTTGATACAATTGGATAGCGTCATCCTCGTAACCTTTAAAATCAAGGGAATCCCGATTCCTATTAAAATAGCTTCTACTAATGAACCAAGCAGAGAGCAAATCCTCAAGAAAATCACTGATTTGGCTAAAGGCTATGATTTATCTGGCGAAATTCAATTCAAAAAGCTTCTAAAAGAGCACGGCCACAAAATGTATATATATGAAATCGGTGATAAAAAATGCATGGTGCTGGTAGAGAGGCTTGAGAAGATAAAAGAGTTTGAAGAGATAGGTTCATAGCACGCTAATACGATCGGTTTTTCAATAAAATTTTAATTATTCGTTTTCGGTTCTGCAGCCATAAGCAAGGTATTCTCAAGTACCGAATTATCAAAATGAAGGTAGCCGATCGAGTTTTTTGTTTCGGCAATGCTGCCGTCCGAAAATGAGTAGTAGTTAATCGTTTCTTCCCATAGCTTTTGCTTCGGGATTCCTGTTTTATCCTTGGTAAGGCTCAGGCTGTAGGTCTCGCTGCAGCTGCGGTACAGGGAGTGTTCCTTTCGTTTTTGAGCATTGAGCCACAGCACCGACTTCATTAATAACCCCCACACCCCCGTAAAACTTTCATTATGGATGGGGCTGCTCGTGAACTGGCAGATAGAATGCTTTTTACCATCGTTAAGCTCGACTTCTGATTTTACCGCTGAGGAGAAGTGGACATCTCCTGACAGCAATATGACGTAACTTGGGTCCCAGCTGGAAACTTGAGAAAGGAAGGTATGGAATCCTTTGCCGTTATATTTCCAACCATCAAAATCAAATGATGTCTGGACAGGGAAGCCTAAAACTTTGAATGGAAATACATATTTATGGAGGAAGGATTCGATCAGGCCCATTCCGTAAACAGGGGTTGGGGAGACAATATTCAAAGGAGTATGCTTATTCCACCCGCTCTTTAGGAGTTTTTCGGTCGTGCTTTGCCAGCCTTTTTCAGAAATCAGCAAAGGTGTCCTTGTTGTCTCCTCTATCAAAATTCCAAGCTTAACCGGTTTTGGCCTTGGATCGAAGTCACGCTGTGTACGCGTATCCAGGAAAACGGTTTTAGGAACAGTAGGAGCAATGAAGTGCCATGAATGATAGTCCCATAAAAAATCCAGCCCTTCTTTAAAATCCCCTGATTCCAGGTTACCAGGCCCGAGATAGTTTTCGATTTTATTACGGAAAGAGGTGTCAAAGTTTTCAGGGTCGTTGCCCCAGCCCTGGAACAGCCAATAAGCCGCCAATCCGTTGCCAATGATATATTTGCCCAGCGGTGAGTTTCTGACCGTCTCCGTCCATTTTTCGGATATATTCCAATCATCCGTTAAATCATGGTCATCAAAGATCATATAGGTTGGTATGTTTGCCATCAATCGTCTGGTCGCTGTTATCGTAACAATGAATTCCCTGATGTGTTCCGTTTGTTCCTCATATCTTGCTTCCAGTCTGGAAAGCTCCTTTTCCCGCTTTTTCGGTTCAGACTCGAATTTCAAGTGCAACTGTTTGTTCTCAATTAATTGCCTGAAAGATTGGATGAGATCGTTTTCCTGTATGAATTCCCAGATTTCCGGGCTCCAGCTGATTAAATACATTGCTGCATATTCTCCGAATGTGATCAAATGGTTATCACCTTTTCCGGTTGAAAAGTTAGCCAGATGTTCAATCAGGAATTGCCGTGCGTTTACCCTAGTAAGCCGGGAATGCAATACTTCAGGAACCAATTTAGATAAGCTACTGAAATCGCGATGACCGATTAATTCGGATGAAAGTACCGATAGAATCGGGAATAGCGGGTCCCCGACATCATCGGCATAGATCTGGTCACCCATAAAAAATAATCCATTGGGCCTTTGTGAATGATCCAGATGTTTTTCCTCCACAAGGGAGTCTGCTGCAATCAAGGCATCACCCCCAACGCCATGGGGCTTTCGGCAGGAGCCATAAAGCAAATTTGTCGGAACGCTATCATCATCGATATAAAATGCTGGATACTTCAGATTCCCATATACAATAGATCGGTTATGTTCCTTGGTGAGAAGGCCATAGCTTCCCAAATCCCGTACCACCACGCCTTTTTTAAAAAATAAATTATAGCCAAGGAGGGTGCAGGAAGGGAATGGAGCCTTGTTTGGTGAAATCTTAATCAGGTAAATATATAATTGCTCGCCGGCTTTGAAACTTTTTGTCTCAGTATTGATTTCTAAAGGGATATAGGTATCCTCATCGATTTGAAATAATTGAGCGTCCATCTTCACATGGCGGCTCAAAGTAATCCAAATGTAAATGGATGTCGGTTCAACCCTCCTGAGGATTGGGCCGGATAAAATAAAAGGTAACTTCATCGCTTCCACCACCGTTCAGTTCTTTACTGCTACCTTATTCAAGCAGGTTCAGAACGGTGTCCAACAGCCTAAAGCAAAAAAAGCCCGTTAAAGGCTTTTTTCACTTACTTGTATAATAACGAGCGTCTTGGTTCTCTTTTAATGCATTAGCAATCAGTTTGGCGGCACTCTGATTTCCCGGGGCGTCAAGTCCCGCTTCCCAGAGCATCATACCGCCTATCTGCTCAGAAAGCGCAAGTTCTGTTTTCTTTTTCAAAGTAGAATGGCCATTATAATGGTATGTGGTTCCATTGATATTGACCCGATCCTTGCCCGCATTCTCAAGGGCATGACCAAGAAGGGATTCATACGAGATTTGCTTTGCCGAAGGGTCCTCAGGCTGTGCATAAAGAGGGACACCAAGGACAAGTTTTTCTCTCGAAAATCCGTGTGAATCAAATAAAGATGTCCAATAGTTTACTATATTTGCGGAATAGGAAAACGGTGATAGATTCGCTGCGTTGTACTCTCCATCCCACTGACCATCGTATGCCATCAAATTGACATGGTCAAAGTATTTAAACATCTCAGGCTCAAAAACAACAGAGTGAATTTCAGTCCCTGTTACGCTGTGCACCTTGGCATTTACAGCGATTGATAGTTCTTTGCCCATTGGTTGCAGCTGTTCACTCAATTCTTTAGAAAACTCAGCCAGATATTGGGCATCATCTGCTGACCTGGGATGCTCGAAATCGATGTCAATCCCATCGAGATTCTCCCTTTCTGCAATACTAACAAGCTCGTGGACTAGTTTTTTTCTTGAAGCAGAATTCGAGATGGCCGCCTTAAAATAATCATATGATTCTCCGCCATTAATATGGTACCAGCCGCCGATTGCCAGGATGACTTTTGTATCGTGCTTCCTGGCATTGTCCACGATTGCCCTCAGATTTTTGATTGCCTGGTCTCCATTTAATAAAATCATGCCATCAGCAGTTGGGTGCGCAAACGAAAATATAACATGGGTCAGGCTTTGGTAATCAATTTCAGCTGGATTACGGAAGTCCTGGACATATCCAATCAATACCTTTGAGTCCTGTCTTTTCTCAGGTACTTTCTTCAAAGGAGATGATTTTGCAGATAATGAGGCAGGCGTACTGGAGCCTGCCTCATCGTTATGTGGTTTATTGGCAAACAATGCGCCTGTTAAAAAGCCCCCTGTGAAGGTTAGCAAGATAATTAATATGGGCAGGATACGTTTTCTCATATAGGAATCCTCCTAAGTTTAGTCAACTCCAAAATTGTAACAGAGAAAGTGTCAATAGAGCTGTGGTAATATCAGGCTAAATACATAAATATCAAACCTATAGATTAGTAAATGTGTTTCAGGGAATAAACTAATTAGTATAAAAGATTGGAGCGAATGGGATGAATACACAAAAAATAAAGGAAGCAGACACAGAAATCAGTTTTTATGATGAAGGCAATGGAAAACCGATCGTCCTTATACATGGTTTTGCCGGCGGGAAAGAATATTGGGATAAAATCCTTCCTGATCTGGCCAAAGAGAACAGAGTGATTGCCCTGGATCTCCCTGGACATGGTGGAACCGGCATGGGGAAGGAAGGTTATTCAATTGAGGATATGGCACGCTTCATAAAAGACTTTCTTGATCAATTAGGGATTGAGAATGTGACTATGTTTGGCCATTCACTGGGCGGCTATATTACTCTGGCATTTGCCGAGCTTTATCCTCAATATTTAAACGGGTTTTCACTGGTCCATTCCACGGCAAACGCGGACACTGACGAAGCTAAAAAAGGCAGGGACACGAATTCCGGGAAGATACAGGAGGAGGGTCCGGGTACATTTATCGAGGGACTTTCCAAAAAGCTCTTTTCTCCTGAAAACCTCGAGTTGAATATGGATGAAATTACAGATACGGTCAAAATCGGTCTTAAGACTTCTGTGAAGGGACTTGTCAGTGCAATGTCTGCTATGAAAAACAGGCTGGACCGGAATTATGTGCTCCAAGAGACTGAGCTTCCGGTGCTCCTGGTCGCTGGTGAACTCGACCAAATCGTCCCACCAGAGAAAACATTTACGGTTGATAAACCAAATATCCACAAATACATTATCAAAAACAGCGGACATATGAGCATGTATGAACAGCCCAAGGATCTGTTGAGGGCAATGAACGAATTCCTTGCCAAACTGTAAATGCCTATCAGCCTGTCCATTTAGGTCAGGCTTCATTTTTTCTAAACACCAAAATGGATGAATAGCAGGGAGTGTTGGTATTGGTTAAAGAAATCGTCTTAGATGGCTATCCTATCGAGATCATTAAATTTGAATATTCCCGTGAGCGTGGACCGCTTTTAGTCTCAGTTGAATTTCCGGTGACGAGTGAAAGCTACCATGATGTGACTACCTTATTGTATAAGGGTGAATTTGATGTAACTATTTCAGGTTACCCACCCTTTCGAGGAAAAGTTGTGCAATACTCTACTTCGGTTACAAACCTGTATGAAAGTGGGCAGGTGGGTCAATTCAAATTAGCATTGATCGAGGTGAAAAACTAAACCATGAAATTAAGCATTCTTGACCAGGCACCGGTCTCAAGTAACCAGACAGCCAGAGAAGCATTGGAGCAATCCGTCCTGCTTGCACAGGCAGCAGAGACATATGGATATACACGCTACTGGATTGCTGAGCATCATGATTTGCCAGGGTTGGCCTGTCCGGCACCCGAAGTAATGCTCCCTTATATAGGTGCTAGGACAAACAGGATCCGGATTGGTTCCGGCGCTGTTCTGCTGCCTCATTATAAACCGTATAAGGTGGCGGAAATATACAACATGATGGCAACCCTATTCCCGGACCGGATGGATATTGGGATTGGCCGTGCACCAGGCGGCTCAGCAGAAGTAACAAATGCGTTATCTGACCATTTCCTCAAGAGTGTATGGAAAATGCCTGAAACATTGAAGGATTTACTTCATTTTATCCATAATGATCACCCTGCTGGAAGCGAATCAGCTAAAATCAAGGCTGCGCCCCTTCCAGAAATCCCTCCCGAACCGTGGCTTTTGGGGACGAGCAAGAAAAGTGCGCTGCTGGCTGCGGAGCATGGCATGGCCTACGCATTTGGGATGTTTATGAGCGACAAGGATGCTATGGAAATTTTCAATCTCTATAAAGATTCTTTTCAGCCAGGGAGCATTCAAGCACCCAAAACACTCTTAGCTGTTTCGGTGATATGTGCTGAGACGACCGAACAAGCGGAAGAGATTGCTTTAAGTTCACTGTGCTGGAGTATGCAGAGGAAAAATGGGGAGGGACTAAGTGGAGTGCCATCCATTGCTGAAGCAAAAGAGTTCAATCTCTCATCCAGCGAAAAGGAAGAGCTAAGAATGATGCGGGAAAAGATGATCATCGGAGATCCTGCTGATGTAAAGGAAAGGCTGCTCGAATTACAGAACCAAACGAAAACAGATGAAATCATGATCATAACCATTACATATTCACCACAGGACCGTCTCAATTCCTATAAATTAATTGCAGAAGAATTATTACAATGATTGCCTTTTTATAGAGATTGTTCTCACGAAATCCAGTGGTTCATAGTGTACTGGTCTCAATAATTCAGGATGAACTGCACTTTCGAAATCATTCATGAGTATATTTTCTAAAATCCCTCCAGGCAGCAGAGGATTGTTTTCTATTAACAAATTGCCTTTTTAAGGTATAATATTATTTGTGAAATGCTGCATGGCTTTTATTCTAGTATCTTTAGCTTGCAGTTAACTGATATAACTTGAAAGAGAGTGGGATATATGGGTCGTAAATGGAACAACATCAAAGAAAAGAAAGCGTCCAAGGATGCGAATACCAGCAGGGTTTATTCTAAATTCGCATTGGAAATTTATGTTGCAGCCAGGCAGGGGGAGCCAAATCCGGAATCAAACCAGGCTCTGAAATTCGTCCTTGAGAGAGCGAAAACATATAATGTACCAAGAGTCATTATTGACCGCGCTATTGATAAAGCCAAGGGCGGAGGAGAGGAAAGCTATGCTGAGCTTCGTTACGAAGGCTTTGGCCCTAGCGGTTCAATGATCATTGTTGACGCACTTACAAACAACGTAAACCGTACGGCTTCGAACGTGCGCGCTGCCTTTGGCAAGAACGGCGGCAACATGGGAGTAGCCGGATCCGTTTCCTACATGTTCGATAAAACAGCAGTAATCGGTTTTGAAGGAAAATCAGCCGATGAAGCACTGGAAATTTTGATGGAAGCTGATGTCGATGCACGTGATATCCTTGAGGAAGAAGATTCAGTCATTATCTATGGTGAACCTGAACAATTCCACGCTATCCAGGAAGCCTTCAGAAATGCCGGTATTACAGATTTTACGGTTGCCGAATTGACGATGCTTCCACAAAATGAAGTCGCCCTTGATCCGGAATCACAAGACCAATTCGAGAAGCTTGTAGATGCTTTGGAAGATTTAGAGGATGTCCAGCAGGTCTATCATAACGTTGATTTGGCTTAATACAAACAACCCATTCCGTTAATGGAATGGGTTGTTTTTGTGTAAAATCATCCTGCCATTTTATATTTATCAAGTTCCTCAGCCAGTTTACCAAATAAAATTAACCGGTACATGCGAAAATCAGCACGCAGAGACCAGACAGGATGACCAAATGTAGCCGGCTTGTTGCCTTCAATAAAGAAATGGCTGAACCACGCGAAAGAGTAGGCGGTTAAAGGTGCCAGCAAAATCAGCCACAAATTCATTGTAAAAAGTGCCGCTAAGACAAATACAAAAACGAAACTTGTCCCGACAAAGTGCCAACTTCTTGTTGAGGCTTTACTGTGTTGTGATAAATAGAATGGCCAGAACTCTTCATAATTTTTAAACTCCATCTTAAACCTCCCAAAAATAGTTACTAATATATTTCTATCTCCGAATGAAAATCCCTCTAAATTTATTGATTCTGATTTCTTGGAGAAACTACGGGTAAATTATAAAGGTGATGATAATGGTCTTTAGCCAGAAGTAGATTACCCAAAGAAGTGGAGGTTCTGCATGGACAAAAACAAAATGCTTGTTCAATCTATTGAAGAACACGCAGTAAGAATTGATGCATATGATGACCTGGACACGATTGTAAACGCTGCGGCAAACAAAAGATATGTTCTGCTGGGGGAAGCTTCTCACGGAACTTCCGAGTTTTATACGATGAGGGCTGAACTCAGCAAAAGGTTAATAAAAGACTACGGCTTTTCGTTCATTGCAGTGGAAGGTGACTGGCCTTCATGTTTCACCGTAAATCAATATATAAAAGGGTACAGCAAAGCAGACGCTTATACAGCTTTAAAAGATTTTGACCGCTGGCCATCCTGGATGTGGGCGAATGAAGAGATCCTTGAGCTTGTGAAGTGGTTAAAAACCTACAACGAAACAGCAAAAAGTAAAACAGGCTTTTATGGCCTTGATGTCTATAGTTTGTGGGAATCCATGGAAGAGATTATCAGGCAGCTTGAAAATATTTCTCCGGCTGATGTCGAATCGGCAAAGCAGGCCTTTTCCTGCTTTGAACCATTTGAACGACGCGGGGAAAACTATGCAATTTCATCAGCTTATTATGGAGAAGATTGTACTGAAGAGGTCATCAAAGTACTTATTGACCTCCAGAAGAAACGCAAGCATTATCCAAAGGAGCAAGAAGGAGACTTAAACCTTGAAGTCAACAGCCTTGTCATGCTAGATGCCGAGCGTTATTACAGGGCCATGGCCAGAGGCGGAGCAGAGGATTGGAATATTCGTGATACCCATATGGTCACCGCATTGGAAAAAGTGATGGATGCCCATGGGGAAGATGCAAAAGCCATCATCTGGGAGCATAACACACATATTGGAGATGCACGGGCAACAGATATGGCGGAGGAAGGGATGGTTAACGTTGGGCAAATTCTGCGCGAGAAATATGGGGAACAGGTTTATGCCATAGGCTTCGGGACTCATCATGGCACAGTGATTGCCTCTGATCAATGGGGAGGAACAGTCGAGGTGATGGATGTGCCACTTGCTGAGGCTGGCAGCTGGGAGGATGCATTACATCAGGCAGGTGAATTCGATAAATATATATTATTCAACAAGAAAAATGAAGAGGCATTTAGCAATGTAGTCGGGCATCGTGCGATTGGAGTTGTCTATGATCCCGATCTGGAACACTTAGGCAACTACGTGCCATCCCGAATCGCTCAAAGATATGATGCCTTTATTTTTATAAATCAGACATCCGCTTTGATACCGCTATTTAAATAAACACAAAAACGTCCCCTTAGTGGAGACGTTTTTTAATGTGCTAAGGTTTAAGGACGACTTTGATGCAGCCATCTGTCCTGGTGTCGAAAATTTGATAGCCATGTTTTGCCTGATCCAGTGGGAGTACATGTGTAATGACATCACTTAAATCCATCTTTCGATTAGAAACAATGTCATAAAGAAAAGACATATATGGGATGACTGGGGCCTGTCCCATTTTCAAATCAACATTCCGCTGGAAAATATCGCCCAAGGGAAATGCATTGTACCTGCCTCCATATACACCAGTAATTTGAATCGTACCAGCCTTGCGCACAGCTTGTGAAGCGATCACCAGGCCGCCCATCGCACCTCCATGCAGCTTCAAGCCTGTAGCCAGGTATTCAAGGGGTGACATTTTTCCGCTCATGCCGGTGCAATCAATTACGATGTCAGCACCGCCCTTGGTGATTTCTTTCAAATATTCGCCGGTATTCTGATGTTCCTCTATATTGACTGTTTCCACTTTATTGGTCTTTTTCGCATGTTCCAGGCGATAGTTCAAATGATCGACAGCAATGACACGCTTTGCCCCTTTGTACCATGCAAACTTTTGTGCCAGCAAGCCAACTGGACCGCAGCCTAGAATCACAACTGTATCGCCGGATTTGACTCCTGCGTGATCGACGCTCCACAAAGCTGTTGAAGCCGCATCTGCCAGCAGGACCAGTTTTTCATCCTCGACTTCACAGTTTTCAGGTATTTTAAAAGGTGTGAAATTACCGTATGGAACACGCATGTATTCAGCCTGGCCGCCTGCATAGCCACCAGTTGTTTCTGAGTAGCCAAAAAATCCGCCCATTTCCCCATGAGGATTTGAATTATCACACTGTGAAGTGATGTCATTCTTACAATACCAGCATTCACCGCAGCTGACGTTGAAAGGAATGATTACCCTGTCACCTTTCTTTAGTTTTTCCACTCCAGGTCCCACTTCCTCGACTACACCCATTGGCTCATGGCCAATCACATAGTCAGTAGGAAGGTTGGGGATCATCTGATGAAGCAGGTGCAAATCGGAGCCGCAAATTGCCGAAGCAGTTACTTTTATGATAATGTCGTCCGAATTCTTTATTTGAGGGTCTTTTACATTTTTGACTTCTACATTCTTGCTGCCTTGATACGTAACGGCTTTCATATCATCTTGCCTCCTTTATTTATTTGGTGTCGCGAACATTCCAAGCCGGTCCGTGTCAATTGGGAATAGCTCCATCTTTCCAATACTCACTGCCATGTCTGCAGACTTCAAATCCAATTCAACTTGTTTCCCAACATCATGAGGATAAAGCCAGCCCTTTTCCATCATTAAATCCGAAAGTTCGGCATGGAGGTCAATGGCCTGTTCCATCTGTTTATATAAAGCCTCACGCAAGTCTCCATTGGCTGCTTCTGTCAAAGCAATACCGTAAGTATGTATCCCCGTTTTTATCCATAGAAGAAAATCAAGCGCAAAGGATGCATCTGCCATCTCGGGCATGTGCTCTGCACCCTGCGGATCTAGATAATCCATTTCCATTATTGGTCACCTTCTTTCGTCATTGGTTTTGTTCTTGCGCCTTCATAAAAGACCTTTAATTCATCAATTGCAGCAATCGATTGTTGCACATCTTTTTCCATGAGAGCCTTCAAGTCATTATCAAAACAAAGACCCTGCATTAATTTGGATTTTAGGACACTAATCGTTTTATAATTCAATATTTCATGGGCTTCCATTGTTTCGTGGAATGCAAGTGTATCTTTTTCCATAAAAATCACCTCCAGAATGAACATAGTTAATTTTCCAATAAGGGCAGCCGTTTATACAGCAGGGTGGAATAATGCTTTATTTTTAAAGGAAATATAAAGAGAAACGTTATTATTAGGAGAGATACCAATGACCAAATATCTGGGTATACACGAAACTCTCGAATTGCTTGAGGTATTGACATTCAAAACGGTCTCCTTGACCAAAGCCACCACAATGGGCTTACTTGTGAAAGATGTGAGACTGAAAGAAATCCTGACAAATGAAGTGACTGCATCGACTGCGCACATTGATCGCATGAAGGAGCTTTTGACCAGGAGGGAGGAGAATCGGGTATGACAAACATTTTGCATAATCTGGCTGGAATGGCAGGGATGACGGACCAGGTAATCGCAGCAGATTATTTGATTTCAATTAAATCAGCAATACGCAACCTATCTTTTGCGATCACAGAAACGGCCACCCCCGAATTAAGAGATGCTTTCCGTGAACAGTTAAGGTCCGCTGTAGAAAACCATGAAAACATCACCAACTATTTGATTGAAACTGGATTTTATCATCCAAACGACCTCAGTGAACAAATCAGAGTGGATCTGGATACTGCTGATATTGCTTTAAATCTTGCTGATTAAAATTCCAGAAGTTAAGGCTGCCGATTCAAAAAGAGGAGGCAGTCTTTTTGGATGAATGCGCAAGTACCTGAGGGCCAATACTTTAAACCCTGTACGTTTAATCCACTTGATTTTCAGGAATAGACAGATATATTGAAATGACAGGTGGTATTCATGATCGACACTTTTATCAGGGACATCTCGCGTGAGGAAATCATCAGACTTGCTGTTATTCTGGTGATCATCATCGTATTCAATTGGGGCATCAAAAAGGCGGCCCAGTTCTCTGCGGCAAAAAAATCGCGTTTTTTTCAAAAAGCATTGCCGATCATCGATTCTATGGCAGACTGGATCACTTTTTATGGCATCATCATTTTGTTATTGCTGACAATACCTAAAACTGAATGGCTTTTTTATACCATATACACTAACGGTGAAGTAGATGTAACTATCTTGCTGATCGTCATAGCCTTCCTCATCGTGTCGCTTGCGCACAGACTGGTTAAGCTATTCAATAAGTATATCCTTTCATCCGTTTATGACTATTATGGAGTGGACAGGGGCCTAGGCTATACATTTAATCAAATCATCTATTATATCGTGATGTTTGCAGCACTTGCTATAAGCCTTACAAGTGTAGGCATCAATCTGACTGCCATTGGTGCTGTATTTGGTGTGCTTGGCATAGGTATTGGATTTGGGATGAGAAATGTTGCAGGCAACTTTGTATCCGGGATCATTATATTATTTGAAAGGCCGATTGAAGTTGGAGAAATCATTCAAATCAATGATAAAGTAGGTCGTGTCGAAAAAATACGCTTAAGGTCCACGGTGATCCGCACGGCCAAAGAAGGGACATTGATCGTTCCTAATCAGTATTTTATCGAACAAATCATCAAAAACCGGACGAGTGCCCGGATGATGGCCCAGGTTCAGATCAGTGTGGCTTATGGGACAGATACCCATCAAGTGCAGACTCTCCTCGAGGAGGCCGTAAAGAAAATCAAGGAGAGGGAGAAGGGAATACTGGATCAGCCAGAACCTGATATCCGTTTTATTGACTTCCAAAGCAAGGCCCTGGAATTTCTGATTGAAATCCCGGTTGCGAATTTTGAAATCAAAGAAAAAATTGAAAGTAAATTACGCCATATGATTGCAGCAATTTTCATAGAAAATGAGATCCAGCTGCCGAGTATGACGTTTCAGGTGATTGAAAGTAACTGATTTTTAAATTAAACAGCCATCGGAGCAGGAAACAAAATGTAGAAATGAAAATGTAAGTAGAAGAGGATATAGTCCGCAAAAAAAGAGTTTACCAGGCTGGTAAACTCTTTTTCTTTTCCTTTTATAGAGTTTTTAGCGCTTCTGCCACATCTTTATCACCGGAAATTAAATCGAAGGATTTCCTGAATGTGTGTTCTTCATTCAAGCATGCCAGGATCGTTCTTGCTACATCATTTCTTGGGATTGTGCCTCTTTCCAGATTGTCAGCAACCTTTATTTTGCCGGTTCCTGCTTCATTCAGTAATCCGCCCGGCCTGATGATAGTATAATTCAAGTTGCTCTGCAGTAATGCACGGTCTGCATAATGCTTTGCAACGTAATAAGGTTTAATGGCTTCAGACCAATTTTCCCGTTTGTGTGCTTGCAGGGCACTGACCATGATAAACCTGTCGACTCCGGCCTGTTCTGCAGCTTCAACTGTCTTAACGGCACCATCCAGATCGACCAGGAGAGTTTTATCCAAACCTGTATGTCCACCTGAACCAGCCGCGAACACAACCGCATCGCAGCCTTTTGCTGCAGAAGCGATATCCTCCACAGTACCTTCCAGACTGGCGATTGCTGTTTCCACGCCTTTTTGTTCAAACTCCTTCGTCTGTTCAGGTTTTCTAAGCATTGCTCTAACTTCATGTTCTTTACTTTCTTTAAGAAGCCCGACTAGCTGTTTGCCAATCTGCCCATTTGCACCTACGACAAGTACTTTCATCAAGTTACCTCCTTGAAAAATTAGAAATAGTGTTAGCTTAATCATCGCCTGGCAAAAGCATCAGTTCTTAATTGATGGCATTACAGACGTATAAGTCCACATCTATATAATCTACCCTTTAATCAGGAATGTAAAAGAATTGAGTACCCCTAAGATGGTGAAGGATAAATAAGAGGTATTATCACTAGACAATGGGGAATACAAAGAAGGAAACGAAGCAGGAGGGATATTAAGATGGGTGCAATAGAGCGCAGTGGCTATGTATTTGAACCTGAATATAGTGTGATCAGTCAGGATGGAGCTATTCATGTTTACCATAAAGGGGAGTTTATCGAGGAGATTAAATTTTCTTTTGAGGGTGAAAAACCTGAACCAGATAAGATCGAGAAGTTAGTTGATGATTATTGTGACAGACATGAACTATGAGGGAGCAACCAAAGTTATAAGAGTTTCAAAATAAAAACAGCTGCCCGAAATCAATCGAGCAGCTGTTTCAGTACAGTTTGCAATTATGCTGTTACATTCTCCTCCATTTCAACCTCTCCAAATGTCTCTCCTTCAGAGCGGGCAACATACACAGCACAGGCAGCATCTCCAGTAATATTCACTGCTGTCCTGCACATATCAAGAAGGCGGTCAACCCCAAGAACTAATGCGATTGCTTCAACTGGCAAACCTACTGATGTTAATACCATAGACAACATGATCAATCCTACTCCAGGGACACCAGCTGTGCCGATGCTTGCAAGCGTTGCAGTCAAGATAACTGTCAATAGCTGGCCTAATCCTAATTCTGCACCATAGACCTGTGCTATAAAGATCGTAGCAACACCTTGCATGATTGCCGTACCATCCATATTGATAGTCGCACCTAGCGGCTGTACGAACCCACTGACACTCTTAGAAACTTTGAGGTTATTTTGCAAGGTTTTCATTGAGATCGGCAGGGTTGCCGCACTGCTTGAAGTACTGAAGGCAACAATCATAGCAGGGGAGAACTCTTTAAAGAATTTCACAGGATTCAATTTTCCAAGCATAGATACAGCCGATCCATAAACGATGACCATATGAAGCAACAGTACAAACAGTACGACAAACATGTATTTACCCATCGCGGCTATTGCCTCTAATCCCTGGCTGCCAATTGCTGTCGCAATCAAACCAAAAGCTCCATAAGGGGCAAATTTCATGACTGCCTGAACCAAATACATCATCACATCGTTTGCCTGTTCAACCAGCCTGATTAACCCGGCAGCTTTTTCGCCGATTCTAGCTATGCCAAAACCAATGATAATCGAGAACGCAATTACCTGAAGCATAGAGCCCTCGACCATGGCACCTAGAGGATTGGCTGGAATAATATTTAACAAAGTTTCAATCACCGGCGGCGCTTCGGCTGCTTCAAAGTTTGCGCCATCCAATTGGAAGCTGCCTGAGCCAGGTTGAACAAGAAGAGCCATTCCAATCGCCAAAACCAATGCAATACCGGTTGTGATTAAAAAGAAAGCAATGGTTTTGCCGCCGATTCTGCCAAGCTTTTTCGGATCACTGATTCCCGCTGTCCCCAGTATCAGTGAGACAATGACAATCGGGACAACAAGCATCTTAATCAAATTGACAAATATCTTTCCGAGAGGCACAAATACATAACTGTTGACGGTGTCAAAGGCTCCTGGCATGGCCAGGTTAAAAATAAGGCCAACAATGATACCAAGCCCCATACCATAAAGGATTTTGCGAGTTAGTGACATTTCATCTCCTCCTAAAAAGATATAAAATGAAAGCGCTTACTAAAATAACTGATAATTATAAATATTTAGTTATATTTAAAATATGCCTCAAAACGACTTATTTACCAATGTGTTTTCTGTATATTTTAAAAATAAAACCATATAAGAGAACTGTTTTATTATGGTATATTCGTGATAACTCCAGTTTAAGAAGGAAGGGATATGATTGGATTCTCAAGAAAAATGGAATTTAAAATACAAGGATCGATTGACTAAAAAGATACAACCAGAACCAAATACTAGGTTACTGATGCAGTCAGGCTATTTGAACGGTGGGGAAGCACTCGACATTGCGTGTGGCCTTGGCGGCAATAGCTATTATCTTGCAGAGATCGGTTATGAAGTGACAGCAATTGATATTTCGGATGTGGCTGTTGACTATGTTCAAGAGCAGGCAGCAGGTAAAAAGCTGAATATTACCGTTAAAAATGCTGATCTTACAAAAGAAACACCGGTTTTAACAGGCCGGAAATATGAATTGGCGGTGCTGACTTACTATTTAGATCGTTCATTGTTTCCACTGATGAAGGAAGTAATCAAAGCAGATGGATATTTGTTCATGGAAACCTTTTTTCAAAATGGAGCTTCAGGAAACCAGAATGTTTCGAATCGATACAAACTGGAATCGAATGAATTGCTGAAAGAATTCGGTGACTGGAGAGTTCTCTATTTCGAGGAAAATGAACAGGAAGGACGTCAGACAATTTTTTGCCAGAATCAGCGATAGATTTTAACTTTATAGAAAGAAAAAGCAGAACCAAATCAATCCTCTGTTTCTGCTTTTTCAAAGAAATACAGTTAAATAGTTTCTGCTATAACTCTACGTTCCAGTTTCAAAGCAACAAACAAGAAAGAGAACGCTGCAGCCATCCTGAATAGCGAAATTAGATTCATAGCTGTAGCCATGCCCATGCCATTAAGAAGCATGACACCCATTTGCGGAGCAATGAATCCGACGATTGAAAGCAGGAAGTTATAATTGGCAATATAGTTCGTCCGGCCTTTTTCTGGTGATGCCTTAAGGAGCTGGTTGAATAATAGCAGGTTTGTTCCAGATACAAACAAGCCAATCCACAGATTGATTAAAGTTAGGTAAACAAGATTACTTGAAAGTATGGTTAAAGCAGGAGCTGTTGCCATACCTGCTGCGGCGATGAATAATACAAAGCTGTTTCCCCGCCGGTCTGCTGCATTCGCCCACCATTTTATACTGATAATTTGTGCAAGCTGATTCGTGACAGAAAATAGGCTTAACCATAAAGCAGTCGCGTTTGCCTCTTTAATTTGATAGATACTGAATAGTGACCATGCCATCTGTGCAGTAAAATTGAATAGTAACGCGGATATAACGAATGCTAAAAAAGGTTTATGTTTAAAGAGATGAAGTGAAAACTTCTTTCTTTTTTCTTCTACAATCTCTTCATTTTTTCTTCTTTCAGGCTCCTTGTGTTTTATAAGAAAATATACCTCTGCTGCCGCAAACAGAAAGGCAGCAATAAACAATACCTGGTATGGAAAAGCATGACCTTTATCAAACTGTTGCAGAAACACTCCTGTACTAAAAGTTACAGCCATAGCGGCAATCGTATTGTATCTATTTCGTGAGCTGAAAAATTCTCCTCTTCGCTTTTCGGGTACCAGATCACCGATCATGGACTGCCACGACAAACCTGATAAAGCACCTGGGAAGTTAAGCAGAGCGATCAGGATCACCAGCGCCCATGCTGCAAACGGAGTCCCGAGAAATGGAACGAAAAGAATCAAGCTGAATAGCAGGCGGGTAACGAATGTTGAAATGACCGCAAAGTTCTTTTTACTTTGTACACGATTCAGCCAAATGGCCCCTGGAATCAATGCAAGCATTCCTATAATTGAAGGAAGGGAGACAATCAGCCCGATCTGCTGGTTTGTGGCTCCGAGAACACTAATGGCGAATAAAGGAATATACCCGTTGACCATATTGGTAGCTGCGGTGGAAGCAAGTCCGTTATAAATGCTCCACTTTTCATTTTCGTAAAATCTCAATCTATTTTTTCCCCTCTCAAAAAAATCACACGAGATGGATTGTACGATTTTGCTTCTCAATAGGCAAGAGAAGCAAGTAAAAACAGTACAATCAGCATACCTTCTCAATAAAGAACAAAGCTCCATTTTCTAACGAAATTCAAGCCTAATTCAAAAAGAGAATGAAACACTGAAGGGTTAGAATATAATAAAACAATGT
Organism: Chryseobacterium sp. ISL-80; assembly: GCA_018613055.1. Lineage (GTDB taxonomy): Bacteria > Bacillota > Bacilli > Bacillales > Cytobacillaceae > Mesobacillus. The sequence goes on from JAGGQZ010000009.1 coordinate 339,773, forward strand.
CAATGAAAAAGAGGGAGGGGAGCCATGTACAATATCCTTTTGTTCACGGATTCCGGGGTGGATGATTCTCTGGCCCTGATGTATGCCTTGCTGCATCCGCAGCTGAATGTTGTAGGTGTCGTAACCGGTTATGGAAACATCACAAAAGAACAGGCAATTAATAATACAGCCTATTTATTGCAGCTGGGAGGGAGAGAGGAAATACCGATCATCGCTGGCGCATCAGGCCCCTTATCCGGTGAACTGGCAACCTTTTATCCAGAAATCCACGGCCCTGAAGGTCTTGGGCCAATCAGGCCGCCAGAGGATTTTGGAGAGGTAGAGGTATTTGATATTGATAAGATCCTCGATCTTGTGAATGAGTACCCAGATAATCTAGTGATTGTCGGTGTCGGAAGGCAAACGGAACTGGCCATCCCATTTATCCTGTATGGAGAGGATGCCTTCAAAACTGTTAACGCCTTTTATATCATGGGAGGAGCATTCCTCGTTCCCGGAAATGTCACAGCAGAAGCTGAAGCGAATTTTTATGCAGATCCGATTGCAGCCAATCAGGTCCTGGAAAAGGCAAGAAATGTTTTTCTTCATCCGCTGAACATTACCAATAAAGCCATTATCCCGCCAGCTGTAATCGACTACCTTGCAGAGAACAGCCAGTCTCCTTTCAAAGATCTGATCAAACCTGTATATGATTATTACTTTGAAGCATACAAAGAAAATGTACCTGGCATCCAGGGAGCGCCGTTGCATGATGTGATCACTTTAAGCGCTCTCGTGAATAGAAACCTGGTCAAATATCTGCCAAGAAGGGTAACCGTCGAATTGTTCGGCCGCGCGAAAGGGAAAAGCATGGCAGACTTCAGACCGAAACCAGAGCCTGAACCGGAAGAGGAACTGGATTGGATCGGCATGGAGGCAGACATACCGGCTTTTATCGAAGATTTCACCCTTATTTTCATGGGTAGTAAAACAACTAAAGCATAAACGAAAAGAACTCCCTCAGAGTAAAAGGGAGTTCTTTGTGATGGATCATAAGCTTTGTTTTACTTCTTTATACTTTCTTGTGTTGGCATTTGAAACGAGGATCACAATAATACTAGAGGTAATCAATGTTCCATGGAAAATCCAGACCATTTTTGCCAATGAAAGAGCCTCTAGCAGGATAGGTGCAACCACAAATCCCAGCGCAAATCCCAGTGACTTTAATAGCATGCCAACTCCAAATATTCTGCCTCTAATATAATTATCCGTTTTCTGAAGAATGGTAGCATGCAGGGTGGTGAAGCATGCATCAAAGATTCCCGTAAAGAAAGCAAACAATAAGACAATCCAAATATTTATATTCGAGAGAAACGTTATAAAACCAGCTGACATCAGGATGGCTGAAACAAAATAGGTACGATACAAGTGCTTTCCATTGATAAAATTCATCCTTGGCAAGAGAAGGGTGGCCAATACAGAGCCTATTCCCCAGACGCCCCAGATCAATCCGTATATCAAGCTTTGTTTGCTCGTATCGATAGCGTCAGCCAACAAAGGAATTCCCAGGTTATGTGAGGCACCGGCGAATGACCCGACGAGAAAAATGATGTTTATGTATAACAACATCGGCACAGACAGAATGAAAGAATATACTTCTTTTAAGTCTTTGCCAATCTGGGATACTTTTTCTTTCACTCCAGACGTTATAAGATTTGTTCCGACAGCTGCAGTTGTTTGCCATTTGATTTTGATCAGAACGGCTGCTGATAACAAGTAGGTGGCTGCGTCGATGATCAAGGTAACCTGGTATCCAAGAAAATCAGTAATCACCCCAGCACCAATGAACCCAAAAACGAGACTAATCGATGTCAATCTTGAAATCAGCGCATTAGTTTCGAGGACCTTATCCTGGCCAAATATTTGCGGAATTTCAGCACTGTAGCTTACAGCAAAAAAACTGCTTGTCAAACCGATCAGGAAGCATACAATCAGGATCATCACTGGATTAGGAAAGGGAATTAAGCTAAGGATGATGACTGCGCGAAAAATATCGGTCCAAATCATGATTTTCCTGCGGTCAAAACGGTCTGCGAGGACACCGGAAAATAAGCTTGATAAGACTCCGCCCAAGGTACGGAACGCCATTGTCGCAGCAAGCCAGCCAGGACTTCCGGTCGCAATATACATTAAAACATTGATTGCAATTAAATCCATAAAAGTACCGAGATCGGAAAATGCTTTTACATAAAGAAATACTTTGCGGTTCATAAGAAGTCTCCCTTAATTCTGTGGTGGTATAGTCACTCTGTTTTATTTTAAAGATTTCGAATTTACTTCGCAATACGAAATTTCAGTTTTTTGTTATAATATGAATAAATCTGACATTGGAATCTCTAAAATCATATACAGAGAGGAATTAAATAATGATCCAAAGAGTCAATCAAACCGTGATGCATAGTTATCCAGGAATGGTGGCCCTTGTAACGGTTAGTCATGAAGGCGAAAAGAATATTATGGCAGCCGGCTGGCACACCTATATTTCCTATGACCCGCCAATTTATGGCGTAGCAATCGGCCGTGAACGTCATACATATCAATTAGTTAAAGAGGCAGGTACATTCGCAATTAACTTTGTCCCATTTGAAAACGCAGCAATCATTCAGCAAGTGGGTGTATATTCAGGATCCGAAATCGACAAATTCGAGAAAGCGAATATCCTATTTGAACAGGGCTTATCAACAAACTCACCTATCCTGAGTGACGCATACATAGCATACGAATGTGAAATCATTGACCGGAATAGCTATGGTGACCATGACTTGTTTGTTGCCAATATCGTAGAATTTTACAAAGATCAAGATCAGTTTCTTGAAAATGGTTTGCCGAATCTCAAGAAATTATCGATTCCGCTTTATCTGGGAAGATCTCAATATACGAGTGTGAATGATAAAAGTGAACTTATAGCACATAAAGTTGAGGAATAGTGAGCAGTATAATCAGGATAAAATGTCAGCATGGATTATTTTATCCTGATTACTTTAAGAAGGGTGAGATGTACGTTGAAGAGAATCGTCCTACATTTGAATATAAGGAAAACGCTTAGAAAACAAGATTCTTTTTGTTATGTAGGTATATTCTCTTCACTTTTTTATTGAAGAGAATATACCTACATATAATTAAAATGAAGAGAAAGTTCCAACATAATTAACATAAGCATTCCGATAAAGGAGGGAATGGTAGCAATGAATTAAAAACTGACCTTTAGGTTATTACTTTTCCACGAATTATTAATAGGTGGACATTGGTAAAAAATTTTATAAAGAATGCACTTGTAGTCTAAACTTACCTTCTAAAGGAAAAGAACTATTAACAAAAAACCAATGATTTTTCATCTGTAAAAGTCGTATTATTATTTGTTAAGCTATTTTCTTTATTTAATAGGCCTGGTTGGTTAAATTCGAATTAAAAATCAGGTTACAATTTTTCTCGAAATCGGGGAAACTAATAAGTATAACAATAATTTTTATGATTACTTAAAAAAGCCTAAATCAATTACGGGTTTAGGCTCAGAGTAAGTTTTTTAATGAGGTTTATTTTAGTTATGTATAAACTAACAAGAAAATTTTATAATACACTCCACCTATAATTTGTGAAATAAAAAGTTTCCTGTTTACCATTGTAAGTGAAGCTCTCGGAATTCCACATGTTTATTTTTTCGTCGACTCCAAAAATATTTTTCCGGGTGTGAAATTTTACATTGTCATTTAGATTGTGATATACATACCTAGAAATACAAATATGATTAGGAGCTTTAGCCAAGTCACTTAGTCTTACAGCTTTATTCACTGCATTACCTGCCCAAAAAAGACCTTTATTATTTAAGTCTCCACCAATACCAATTTTAGTACATAATATTTTTCCATCGTCTAAACCGATTCCAAAATCTATTGCCGAATATTTACTTAACAGCTTATTAATGCCACTTTCTTCATGGGATATCATATACTTCATTTGCATTGCTGCTTGAACAGCACTACTTAATGTATTTTTTGAAGTTCCTGGAAAGTAGACTAACATACTGTCCCCATTAAAACTCCGTACAGAACCTCCTAATGCATGAGCAAGGGTGGTAATTGTATGGAAATAAGCCATGTGAATTTTTGCAACTGTTGATTTATTATGATTGTTTAATATTCCTGTTGAACCTCGCATGTCTATATGTAGAACCGTTGCTTCAAATTTAACTCCTTTGTTACCGAAAGTTAACTTTTTATCATCTATATCTGGAACATAGTCGACATCTTCTACGACGAAATTTGTATCCATTATTTCCTTAACTTTTTTCGTAATGCTATCTTTTTTTCCCATTGTTATACCTCTTTTCAAACAATATAAGAAAGTAAAATAAAAAACAAAAGTATTATACCTGTTAGAAGCAAATGATTAGTCGTTTTAGCGAAATAAACTGTTTTCTTATCCAGAATTTTTGACACTTCAAACACTTGTCCTAAAAGATCCACTGTTAAAGCATCCTCATCCATGCTCTTATACTGATCAATTAATTGTTCCTTTCCAATTTTAGAAATATGATAATAATAAAATAATGAAGATTCACCAGTCTGATAATGTTTAGCAGTTCGAGGTTTTAAAATTAAAACAATAATTATATAGAATTGGTAGGTAATAAATAATACCAACGCTAAACCGGTTATAAGTGTTAGGAAAGAAAGGATTTTCTCGTTTAAGCCATTAATTTCATTTATATTTACAAAGCTTAATTTTTTTGAAAATTCTATAAAAGCAGTTAGAAGAAATCCATATAATACGAGTAACGCACCAGCTTTTTGATCAATAAATTTTATTAAGTCTTGTATGTTTTTAAAGTTTTCGAAAATCATCTCACGTTTATCCATTTTAATATCACCTTCTTTACTGTTGGTTTGTAATTATTTCCAATGAACAATATAATTCTACCATAAAATAAATTGTTAAAGTACACTCTAACTCAAACGAGAATATCTGTTTAACTACAAAAATTTAACAAAGCTTTTATACGTAAAATTGTTATAGAAATTGAAAAAAATTTATTCAACCGATTTTCTTAACGTCTACCTCAGGGAAGGCGTTTTTTTAATAAAAAACTAGTAATGACTTATAATTTTTGAAATACGTGGATAACATGACAATACACAGTAAAGGGAGTGATAAATTATGAAATTCATAGAAATCAAATTAACCAAACATTCTATTTATCTAACAGAAGAAGAAATTCGTAGGTTACTATCAAACCAACCAGAAGTATATACAGAAGGTATTAAAAGAGGGAAGGCCTTCAAAAGAAGCAACCAATTGAAGGAACGAATAAAAAACAAACACAATGAGGAAATAAATTGAGTATTTCCCATTACTTTATATATTCATAGATATTTCAAATTAGAGTAAGCTATATGTAATTTATGAATCGAGGTGTGACAAGTGTATGAACCGCATCCTATAAAGAGGAACAGCTCTTTTTATAAGAATTATTGGGAGGCCTATAGTCCTAAATTAAAACGTGATGTCTGCTATCTTGGACAAGCGAATTATGAATTATGGCTGCTGATTGAAATAAATCATGAAATAATATCATTTTGTGAACGTCCTTTAGTGATATCGGGTGTTTTTAATAAGAAAAAAATCGAAGTAATTCCTAACTTCTGGCTAAAATACAAAAATGGCCAGGAAAGCCTTGTAATAATTGAAGCAAGCAAAAGTGAGAAACAAAAAAGAGAAATTACCTTTTTAGCAGAATGGTGCAAGAATAATAACAGACAATTAGAAGTAAAAGAGTATTCTTATCTATTAAAAAATCAACTATTAATAAATAATGCAAAGCGGATAATCCCTTATCTCTCTAACTCTTATCCCTTAGATATAGATATACATAAAGTTAGTAAATGTCTATCTTTTGAGAAAAGGACAATTAAAACGATTCTTAATGAATTAAAGGACTCGATTACTGAGCAAAGAATCATAGTCGCTCTTTATAACTTAATATTCACTAACAAAATAGCATCCAATTTACACTTAAAACCATTAAATATAAATACGGAGGTGTGGCTCCATTGTCCAGAAGACGAATAACAGAATCATACGACAACGAATTATTAAATACAGCCAATTGGCCAAGGGCAAATTTGAATGTCATGACCGATCAAGATTTGGAGACTTATAAAAAAAGAAAAAAAGCTGTAGAGATGTTTATAAAAGGTGATTCTCTTAATGAAATAAAGATAGAGACTGGCATAGATAGGAAAGAAATTAATAGTTTTTTCAAGAAGTGCTTGTATGAAGATAAGTTTGGAATAATTTATGGATTTAATGCATTAATACCTGGAAAGACAATCAAACAATATAACAGAAAAGAGTTACCAAACTCTACATCAAAGAAGCACTATAATCAGCAGTCTGGAGCGTTTAGACTTTTGTTAAAAACCTATCCAGTATTACAAGAATTGATTGATACTTTATTTTTTAAAAATAAGAATAAGTCTCTAACCGACCCTGTTATGAAAAAAAACATAATACATAAAAGGTTTATTGAGAAATGTAGAGAGCAAGGATTAAAAGCGCCTTTTGATTACCCCTTTAACACTAAAGAGTTAGCAAAAAGATCTTTATATAGCTACCTACAGAAATTAGAAGAAGCTAAAATGTCTGAGGTAAGCTATAGATACAACAATGAAACTGAACATAATAATAATATAAATAGTCACTTTAATGAACAAGCACCTACCCACTTAAAACCATACGAAAGGGTCCAATTTGATGGACACAAAATTGACCTATCCCTTTCATTAACTTTCGAAACACCTTCTGGCGATGAAGTTACTAAGGTTTTAGATCGAATTTGGTTATTAGTGATCATGGATGTAGCTTCAAGAGCAGTTCTTGGATATTACATATCATTAAATAAAGAGTACAATTCAAACGATGTTCTGCAATGTGTGAAAAAATCAATAGAGCCTTGGAAGCCTCTTAACTTAACTATTCCTGGATTAAAATATCCACCTAATGGAGGACTACCATCAGGACTTATAAAAGAATCAATGTGGGCTTTGTGGGATGAATTTTATTATGACAATGCTAAAGCCAATTTATCCATCATAGTAAGGGACAGAGTAAAAAGAATCATAAACTGCAGAGTAAACGCTGGCCCAATCAAATCCCCAACCAAAAGGTCTTTGATAGAGAGATTTTTTGGAATACTTGAGGAAAATGGTTATCACCGACTACCAAATACAACAGGCAGCAATCCTAAGGATCCTAGAAGAAATAACCCAGAAAAACAAGCTCTTAAAATTAAGATGAATATAAACGACCTTGAAGAATTAACAGATGTGTTAATTGCTGATTATAATTCTACACCTAATGAAGGAACAAGTTATTCAACGCCATTAGAAGCATTACAACACAGAATAAATAAAGACCCAATTATACGCCAACTTCAGGAAGAGGAGCGAGACAATATTCCATTTTTATGTGTTGAAGCTAAACGGAAAGTAAAGGGAAGTATAGAGCAGGGAAGAAGACCGTATATTCAGTTTGAAAACGTAAGATATACAAATGAACTTTTACTTAGGTCCCCAGGCTTAATAGGAAAAACACTGGATTTAGTTATAAATATTGATGATGTAAGGTTTTTAACTGCATATTTACCAGATGGTTCAGAACTAGGAAAATTAGTAGGAAGCGGTTATTGGGGGAAAACAAAGCATAGCTTGGCTTTAAGGAAAGAGATTTTTAGTTTGAGAAATAAAAAACTCATTCACTTTACCACAAAAAATGACCCTATTAAGGCTTTTCAACAGTATTTAAAAGAAAAAGCAATCACACATAAAAGATATAGAAATAAATTAAATTCATTAGAAAAAACTTTAGCAAATGAACAAGAAGTAGCCAAAAACATACCAGATACATCCGAGAGGGAAGAGGTTAATACGTCCAAATTAAACAATGTAAGTCCCATTAAAATAAATACTAAAGACACGATGCCAATTGTTGAATTAGAAAATAAAAAAAGATTAAAGAGAACATTAACCTTCTAATGAATTGTCGAGGTAATAATTATGGAACAAGCAAATCAAATTCAAGTTTCTCAGAACTTAGGTCGTCCAATAATATCAAAAGGCAGTCATCCGATCGAAACAGGTAGATATTTGCTGGCAACAAACGAAATCCAAAAATTGTACCTTAAAATACAGCAGTGTTTAAATAACCGTTTTCCTGGTGCCATAATATATGGTCGTCCGAGACTTGGTAAAACAAGAGCAATAAAGTATCTGACTCATATACTTCCCAATGAATTTGATGGTTTACCTATTTATTTTATCACTTGTCGGAAGTATAAAAACCCTAATGAAGCTGTTTTTTTTGAGGATCTTTTAATCGATGTTGGACATGGAACTCCTTTTTCTGGGAAGGCAAATGTTAAACGACAAAGATTGCTAAAATTTCTAATTCAAGAAGCTGAAGTCTCTAGACAAAAACGAATAGTACTTTTCATAGATGATGCGCAAAGATTACACGAAATACAGTATGGATGGCTGATGGATATTAATAACGAGTTGGATAGATTTGGCGTCTCTTTAACGGTTTTTTTAGTAGGTCAACAAGAGTTACTCGATCAGAGGTCTGTATTTCTTGAATTAGGACAAGCTCAAATAATTGGCAGGTTTATGGTACAACAACATAAATTTGAGGGAGTATGTAATCGCTCAGATATGTATGAATGCCTACTAGGTTACGATGAAGATTGTGAATTCCCTTCAAATAGTGGAGTAAGCTTTACTAAATATTATTTTCCTGAAGCGTTTGTAAATGGATTTAGATTGGCAAATTACACAGATGAGTTGATGGAAATTTATACAGAAATGAGAAGAGAAGCTGGACTAAGTTCTCGATTTGAAATCCCTATGCAATATTTAACTTTAGCCATAGAATTTGCCTTAAAGAAATATGGTGTTGAAGGTGAGGATTTGAACTCTATTTCAAAAACTCAATGGATCGATGCCATTAAATACTCAAGTTATATAGAATCTGAATTATATAGTGCTATCTAATTATATTAGACTGCGTTAAAAGGGTTGAAATTATTTTGAATCGCATACATCTAGAACCTTCAGAAACACTAAGCTCAAGGTTGACATGGGATATTAAGTGGATAGCCGATTTTGAATCACCTTGGGGCATTATTGAAAAAATCAAGCATGCAAACTTAATTCCCTCAAAAGAGTTTTTAAAAATATGTGGAACAGAACATGTTAAGGGATTAAAATCAAATATTGGTTGGAATCACCGGGAGTTATTAACCTTAAAAGGAATTGATGATAATCAATTTAAACATTATTTCGGTTTTTCTATAAAAGAATATAATAATAATCTTATTGATATGCTTTGCAAACCACTTTTTGATGGAAAGACAAATATAAATAAATACTTTCATAGCAGCCTTTATATTTGTCCAACTTGTATTAGAAAAGGATATCATAGTGTTTTTCATCAACTTAGGATTATTGACGAATGTCCTTTTCATGGTCAAAAACTTATTCAGGCTTGTGAACGTTGTAGCAGATGGTACCGAAATGACTTTGGTTATGAAATAACCAATAAAGCTACTCTTCCATTTCACTGTAATTGTGGGAATGGATATTTAGAAGTGAATGACGAGCTATTCCCTGACTGGTATAGCCCGAGAATGGAAGATATAAAATCAATAGAATTAAAAAGATGGATAACTTTAAATGAAGAAGAGTTAAAAGTGTTACAAGGAACCTATTTTTTACAACATAAAGATTTTCCTTTGCAAAATAACCTTTTGAAAAAAATGATAACTTTAATTTCTGACATACCGCATTTTAATAAGGGTAGGATGGTATCTAATGGTTCAATATCTTATTCAAAAATTAAGGAAAATATGGATCCATTATTACTTCTCGATAGATTTCCCTATAGAAATCCCCATTTAAATGTTATAGATGATATATTTTTATCCACCAGGCAAACGGTAAAAGCTATCAGTAGGAAAATTCGTAAAGAGGTCTATAAAAATCACCGAAGCTGCCTAAAGCGAATGAAGAATCATCTTAGAGTGAGGGAAGAGGATGATTCCTTTTTTTGCCCAATAGCTTTCGCTTACCTAGAAAACAGGAAAAATTTACAAGGTTTTAATGAACTAACAAGTGTTGATAATCGATATTCCTATGAAGACAGATTAAATGACGAAGGATTCGATGTTGCAAATAGAATTGATAGAAACTTAATTCTGGCTATGACAAAAGATTTGATTCGATCAGATAATTTTAATTTTAATGTACCTAAATTAGAGTGGGTTATTAATAGAGTAATTGCCCATTTATATTCACACCATTTTATTAGTTTGCTTAACTCTTTACCTACCATAAATAGAGAAAATGGTAGTATTAATTACACTAAATATACAAATTTAAATCAAATCTTAATAGTAAATTCCAGGTTAGACAACTGTGATAAGATTTATTGGGTGGATTATTTACCTGATTATAGTAAATTAATTACAAAATATAGTGAACTTTGTCCGAATAAAAGTGTGAAACAAAGAAGAATTAAAGTTTCTGAAAATAGTTATAACCCAAGGAAACTAGCAATAGAGAAATTGGATTCAAGAAGAAAAAATTAAATATATTTTATGCTGCTGGGAAATTTTTTAGCAGCTTTTTGTATTTCTTCACTTCTGACTGTCAATAATGATAGTGAGGGGGGTAGGAACATAATGGGTTCAATTATAATAACTAATAAGGATATAAAGAAAAAATCTTTATTAAACTGGAATAATAGCTGGATTAATAAGTTTGAATCAATTTGGAGTATATTTGAAAAAATAAAGCTAGCAAACAATATTAGCAATAAAGAAATTTTACATCTGTTCGCAAGTGATAAAATTGCTCCAGCTAACAATCGCTCAATATTTTTTTCTAAATTTAATTCAGAGCCGAATATATTAATTGGTTATGATCTCTATAAACATCAATTGAACATAGTCAAATTACTTTCTACTGGACGACCAATTGATAATTTCCATCTTGAAAAGTTGTTTAGAAAGGAAGTTACAACTTGCAAAACATGTATAGAGTTTAATTATCATAGCATATTCCATCAATTTAAACTCTTAAGTTACTGCCCTTTTCATAAAATACCTTTGGCTATCACTAACTATAAAAAGAATATTATAGTTGATGATTCTCTTAATAGTAATTTTCAACTTGAAGCGTTAAATATAGATGTAGAAACAAACGAAAAAGTTCATTTGTTTATTAATGCTAAAAAGAAATGGCAAACAGTAAACACAAAAAATTTTCAGTTAAGCTGTGGTATTACAAAAGAATTAATTGAAAATGAATCAAATAAAGGAAATATAATTCTTTATTTTGATCCAGGTGTATTCATTGTCAGAGAGGCTGCTTTAGAGAAGTATAACTACATTTTATTTAATAAATATAATGAGAATATTGGTAAAGAAGAGTTACTTACTTTCAGTAGTCCAAAAGCAATTAATAATGAGGAGAAATTCAGTTTTACTGAAAACGACTTTAAAATACTCTATTTATCTACTCTAAAAACCTTTCATTCAATTGTAAGGCACCTAAAAACTACCTTATTATTTAAACACAAACAATGTATAGAATTGAATATTAGGAAACATCCAGTTAAGCCAAAGTGTCCATACTCTAACGCTTACGTTCATTGGAGAAAATTTATTGAGGGGCTTAGTAATATTTCTGAAGTAGACAAAAAAAGACCAATGATTCATGATTCTTACCTTAATTTTAAAGTTTATTGCTACCAAGAACATAGTTTTTTTGAAAGACTTTTTTATACAACGATATCCTCTATTGATGAAAAATATAGAACGCGCAAATTAGTTTTGTGGTTAATTAATAAAATATATGGGATAGTTATTACTAACTATTTCTATTGTTGGTTAGAGCACTTTCAGCAAAGTGAAATAAATGAGAATACTTATTATTATTGTCCTCTAGAGTTTGATTACATACCAACTTTTATAGTTGAAATAAATAAGGAACAAAAAGATTCTGTTAACTTTCACCTTTGGAAACATAACAAAAGTAAGTTTATCTTACCTAAAGTTAACAAACCAAATACCTAAAAGGCATTTGGTTTGTTTTGAGTATTATAATTTAGTCCGTTTTGATTCTTGTTAATATGTCTAATATTCTCGCATCAGAATTACCTAGTAGACTTAATAAGGTTAATGCATCTTTATTACGGTTCCAATGTTGTACCGCAAAAGATTGTCTAAGTTGTTGGGGACTCATACTTTTTGAGAATGAATTTGTATATTTCTCAACTATTAGTTGAATGCTTCGAATTGAAAGGGGTGTGTAACTTCCTAAATATTTTCTCCCAAATAAGGGTTTACTCTCATTTAAAAAACTTTCTTTTATCAATTTTGAATAGTGAACTTTTAAGTGAGTCAAAGCTGTTAGTGAAATTGGTACTAAGATTTTTCCTCCTTTTCTTCTAACTATTATTATTTTTTCCTCCCACTTTATATCATTTTCCTTTAACGAAGCTACTTCTGCTGCACGTAAGCCAGATTCTAAAATCAAACTGACAATTGTTATATCTCTATTTTTATTTCTTTGAAAAGATGTTCGTTGCCGTCCTGAAATATTTTCTCTTTCGTAATCATTTATCATATAGTCTAATAAATCCTTTGTTTTACTTCCGGATAATATATTGGTTGAAATTTCATTAGCTAATGTTTGCTTCGTTTTTTTTCTCAAAGGAATATTGTTCATAACATTTCTGTTAAAATAACTCTCCCCATCTTCATCTTCATATTCTACTGTAAGATATACAAATAATGATCGCAGGGATGAAATTTTTCGGTTAAGTGTATTATCCGAATGTTTCTTTTCTAACTCTAGCCAATTTAGGTATTCTTGAACTTCATTCTTACTCAACTTTTCTAAATCGTATAAAGTAACAGATTCAGTGGTGCTAGACATAATTATTCCTTGTTCACAATTCCACTTTAAAAAGTGATGGATTTCCAGCGCATATCCATAGACTGTATCAATCGAGCGTTTATTTTTAATTTTCACATCTAAGAACTCATTAACAAACCAGGGAAGTTGGCCCTTTATATTTTCAATGGTTTTTAATTTACCTTCATGTAAATTCATTATGCTTTTCTCCCGAATTATTTCAGTTTTAAATAAAAAAAGATTAAACGTGTAATTAGTCTACTATAGAAATTAACTAAAAATAATATCTAAAAATGTTCCAATTATTTGGGCCCATTTTCGGGTTCGTTCTTCTCTAGTTAGTCTTTAAAATACTTGATGCTCATTATTTTGTACCCACACACATTTACCTTTAAAAAGGCATCATTTCTAGGAACCAACTACACCCCATCAAAATATTTCTATATAATTATCTCAGCTTATCCATAGCTCCTTAAAAATAAAGGTAGTTCCAATAATCTGAATAACTTCTGTTATTGAGCTAGTTGATAATATTTGGTGAGGATTAGGAGCTCAAGCGTTAATGAAAGCCATGCTTTACGAAGTCTATAACGGTAGAAATTGTATATTGTAGATTAAAATATTGCAGTAAATATGAATTTCAAGAAATTGTTAAAATGTTTCTTGATATTTTTCTTTTTGTGATGTGCATCACATTTCCGATAGGAGAACCCGGTTATGCTATCGGTGTAATCACATTAAGGGGGAATTCAGATGAAGCGAAGATCTTATTTTAGCGGAGTAAGTTTAGTGATAGCAGCAGGTATCTTTCTTGCCGGGTGTGGCAGTGAGTTGACAAAGGATAGTAAGGAAACAGTCGTTAAGGAAAAGCAGCAAGTCGAAGAGAAATCTCAACAAGCATCAAAAAAAGCCCAGCAAGACAAGTTTTATTTTACAGCCAATGAAGGTGGAACAATCAGCAAGGTAAATGCTTTGAACAATGAGGTTGTTAAAACGATTCAAGCAGATGGGGTTGTCCATAATATTCAAGTGTCACCCGATGGAAAGACAGTTGCTGCTACGATCGTCCCGAGCATGGGGGCTCACGGAGGTAACGAGCATGATGATGGAGGACATGAAATGAAAATGAACGGTTCTGCACTTTTTTACGATACCGAAACGGATGAGTTACTGAAAGAAGTAGAAGTCGGTAGCCACCCAGCCCATGTTGTGTATACAGAGGATGGAAAATACGCCCTTGTCACAAACAATGAGGATAATAATGTTTCCGTTATTGATACTGAAGACTACACTGTGGTCAATACAATAGGAACAGGGAAAGGCCCGCATGGCTTCAGGATATCAAGCGACAGCAAGCATGCTTATATAGCGAACATGGGCGAGGATTCCGTCAGTGTCATTAATCTCGAATCAATGAAAGAAGATCGCAAAATACAGGTAGGTGCCGCTCCGGTCACGACAGGAATAAGCGCTGATGGGAAGACAATGGTAACAACGCTCAATGCTGAAAATGCTCTGGCAATTGTTGATCTTGAAAGTGGAAACATAGAGAAGGTAGGAGTCGGTATTGGCCCGGCTCAGGTATATCTTGATGCTAATGATCAATTTGCCTACGTGGCCAATCAGGGAACAGAGAGTAATCCTTCTAATAGCATAACGATTGTTGATTTAAAATCAAAAGCAGCTATATCTACGATTGAAACCGGTAAAGGAGCACATGGTGTGGTGCTGAGTGAGGACAATAATACTGCGTACGTAACCAATATGTTCGAAAATACGGTAAGCATAATAGACCTTGTAACGAAAGAAGTAAAACAAACGATTCAAGTTGGAGAAGTCCCAAATGGAATCACGATCATGAAGTAATGGATGGATGCCGCGCCTCTTATCTTGGAGGGCGGCTTCTTGCATAAATTAATACAATTATTCGTCACATAAACTCGATTGTTTCTACACATTTGATTTATAGAATCATAATGAAAAAAAGGTTCCCCTCAGTAAAGGAGGCTTTGTAAACCATGAACCAAGTAACACTGACTGAAGATGCAAGTAAAATAATCAGGGAGATGATTGAAGCATTTGGTGAGAATTGCATAAAATGAAATTCACAAACGCAGAAAATGATTGGGTGGCATTAATGAATTATAAACAAGAAGTCACGAGATGCAAGGAAGAATATTACGATAGGTCAATTGGGGAGAAGAAGAATGTACAAGTATAAAAAAATCGTGCTGGTGGCAGCAATAGTTGTGTTATTTGGAGGTTCAGTTTATATGATATCAGCCTTTGACAAAAATGCACAGTCTGTAACCCCTTCCATCGCTGAACAGGTGAAGGGGAAAAAAGAGGTGGCTGGATTGAATCAAAAAGATGACAGCCTTACAAGAACTGATAGCCAAGGAGCTGTTGCCGTAAAAGCCACAATTATCCCGGATCAAAGCAATACCAAACAACTGGAGTTTGAGTTAGTGTTGAATACGCACTCGATCGATCTATCAAAATACAATATCACTAAAGCCTCCAAGATTGTTTTTGATGAAAGTGAAGAAAGCCAAGAATTCATATGGAAAGCATCGTCAGAGGATTCTCATCATATGAGCGGAATATTAACTTGGGCTGGACAAACGACTGTTGACTTCAAAGAGGTGAGCCTTAAATTGGAGCAAATAGATAATGTACCAGTGAGAACGTTTAGCTGGACAAGTGAGGAAATTTACCAGTCCGACAAGGGGGGAGAACGGTGAATAAGAATCGGTTAATGGTATCGGGGGCAGCTATATTACTGCTGCTCTCCATTATTTACATAATAGGAATAAAGAATATTGACACAATGGTTGCCTATATTCCTAATGTCGATGAAGGGACTATTTCTGTAATTGATACTAAAAAAGATAAGATCTTGAGAACACTTAAAGTAGACAATGTGCTGTCTGACGGGATCGAGTCTAGTAAAGATGGCAAATGGATTTATGCTGGGAATTATAGTCGCGGAGAGCTATTGGTTATTGATTCTAAAACAGGGGAAATAGTAAAGAGAATTGACACAGGCAAAAACCTTCATGGCATTGATATGACTCCGGATGGGAAGTACTTGTACCTGGCGAGCGGGGACTTTAAGGCAGGAAAAGAATTCAACTATATAACTGTTGTAGCAACGAACAGCCATAAAGTGGTCGCAGAAATCCCTACTACATCGAAAAGCCCGTCACATATCGATTTTAGCCGCGATGGAAGCCTGGCTTATGTCGCGAATATCCTTTCAAATGACATTACATTGATTAGCACGGAAACATTTAAAATCATCGCTACAATCCCAGTCGGCACCATCCCTAATGAGGTTGAGCCTTCAGCTGATGATAAGTTTCTTTACGTAGCTAATGTTACAGATGGTACAGTATCTGTTATTGACTTAATAAACAGGAAAGAAATAGAAACAATAAAATCAGGAGAAGGGACACACGGTTTAGCTCTGTCGGCTGATGGTAAGTTTCTGTTTGCATCCAACCGGATGTCAAATGATCTCATTAAAGTTGAATTGGATTCTAATGAACTTAAGGGGAAAGTATTGACTGGGAAAACCGCAAATCATGTCTCATTAGTGCCAGGAACAGATAAACTCTATGTGACTAACAAGGATTCTAATGATTTAACGGTGGTAGATGCTAATACAATGAAAATTCTTTCAAAAATAAATCTTGGTAAGACTCCGCATGAAATCAGCTTTGCAATTGCAAAGTAATAGAAAAAACCTTTAGCTAGAGTTGAATCCTTTATTTATTCTGTCAAGGGCCACTACGCAGAAATAAACCAAAATCTCTTTTGACTACAGCCTTTATATCATAACAATCCCTGCCAAGATAAAGGGGATTTTAAATCCCTTCCTCGCCAGAACAACAACTGCATTCAGCTCAGTTTCTGTTGTAGGGGTTATGCTATTAAAGGGGGCTAGCCTGATAGCCAACGCAATTTGACTTCGACTGCCGGAAAGTGGCTGGAAAACTTCAGTTTTTCGTATAGAAAGAGGCCAATATCAACGACTCCGGTAAGTTTAGAAGAAGTTGCGAGGACTTAATCTAGTTAGGTTGCAACTAGAGAGGAAATCGGAAAAACACATTGGGGAAAGGCTATATATACCGCTTGAAGAAGGGACTGAAAGTAAAAAAGGAAGCCAGGTAGGCTTCCTCTTTGAAATCAGTTTCTTATTCTACATTTTAATGCTCTAACGGAAGAGGTTATTATTCAGGTTTATTATTAGCATCAGGATCTGGAGTGAAGTTTACTTTAAACCCATCATATTTAACCATATTCACCATTCCTGCAGTGGCATGATGCAAATCGTGACAATGGAATAGCCAGTTACCAGGATTATCTGCTTTAAATGCAACAACATATTCATCACCAGGTTTTAAATTAATCGTATCTTTCATGATTGGAGCACCTTCTACAGGTTTTCCATTTTTGCTAAGAACCTGGAAGAAGTGACCATGCAAGTGCATAGGATGGTCATCCATCATAGAATTGTTGGTCAGTGTTACTTTAACAAGATCGCCTTCCTTGACATTTATGCTATCAGTTTCTGGGAAAGTTTTGCCGTTAATCGT
Organism: Chryseobacterium sp. ISL-80; assembly: GCA_018613055.1. Lineage (GTDB taxonomy): Bacteria > Bacillota > Bacilli > Bacillales > Cytobacillaceae > Mesobacillus. Next base: position 357,384 of record JAGGQZ010000009.1, read on the forward strand.
ATAGGCCATTTCTTTGCCATCCATCGCTGTGTTTAAATCCATTTTATATTCAGTATCATATTTTTGATCCAGTGAGAATTTACCCTTTTCAGGACCCCCATAATTCATAAAGGAAAATTCAGGTAAATTTTCAGACTGGTTAGATTTGTCAGACGAATTAGTAGAGTTTTCATATTGAATTTTTGTCTTCATTCCACTTGATCCTTCCATATCTCCGTGGCACTCTATGAACCATTCTCCGGGGTTATTTGCTGTAAACTCAATGTCATATCTCTCACCTGGTGCTATAGCAATCACTTGATTGTTTATTTCTTTTGGTTCATTTAGTTCTTGTCCGTCAATTGCTGCGACTTTAAAGTCATGGCCATGCAGGTGGATTTTATGAGACATATACCCTACATTGACAAGACGAATTCTGACCTTTTCTCCTTCTTTGACCTTTAATGGTTCAATGCTGTTACCGCTTTTGCCATTTATCGTAAAGATATCGTAAGCACTCATATCATGGCCCATTTCTTCCATTCCATCCATGCTATCATTCTCATTTGACCCCATATCGCCGTGATCCATGCCACCTGAATCAGTTTCTTTATCACTGTCCTTGTCTGAACCCATATTACCGTGGTCCATTCCTTCCATGCTGGACTTACCTTCTGCAGGGTTGCTCATCCACTCGTCAAGCATAAGGGTATAATCACGATCATAAGACTTATCATTTGGTTCTACAATAAATGAACCGTAAAGCCCTTTATCCATTTGTTCAACAGCATTTTGATGGGTATGGTACATATACGTTCCTGGATCTTCAGGGATAAATTCATATGTGAAGCTTTCACCTGGCTGGACTGCATTTTGTGTCACACCAGGGATGCCATCCATTTCATTTGGCACTGTAATTCCATGCCAGTGTATAGAGATTGGTTCATTCAGTTCATTTTTAAGATTGATTTTTAATTTCTCTCCTTGCTTTACCCGAATTTGGGAGCCGGGTACAGAGCCATTGAAAGTAAGTGCTTTTACGCTAACATCCTCATTTAGCTGGTGCTTGGCTTCTTTGGCAATAATATTTATTTTATTGCCAGTAAGTGTTTCAGTAACGTTTGCTGTTTGTAGACCTTCTATATTTTCTTTTACTTCAGAGCTAGGTTCTTCTTCCATGTTTTTATGATCCATTTCACTCATACTGCTACTGGAACAGGCAGCAATAAAAAGGGTGGAAAAAATGAGAATTGAAAGTAACTTTAATTTCATAGCTGTATACCTCCAGAAATTTTTTAAGGAAATCATAATACAAATAAATGCAGAAATTATGGATGAAAAATTCATTTCTTTTTTTGAAAAGGTTATTAGGGCAAGACTTACCATGAAAATTTTGAATAGGTATTTTTTTAGTAATCAATAATAAGAAATTTCTGCAAAAAGTAATGTTAAGATTGGTCCTAAATAGGAGGTGGCGAATATGAATAGTTTGAATAGGAGAACATTTATAGCTAAAACGCTCAAAGGGACTGCAGGAGTAATGGCCATTTCAATTCTTCCGCTTGGGTTAACAGCATGCAACAATAAGACAAGGGTAGATACAAGTTCAATGGCCAGCCTTGGGCCTATCAGTGAATTGGAAAAGGGTGAATTCCCTAAGAAAGTACCTTATAAAACAACCGTACAAGATGCATGGGTTGAACAGAAGATGGAAGGCTTTGTATACGTCAATAAAAATAAAAATGAGGACTCTTTAATAATTATGTCGCCTGTATGTACACACCTAGGGTGTATTGCTGGGAATGCAGAGCAGGACATGAAAGAAGAAGGAGTAGCGTTTTATTGTCCTTGTCATGGAGGAGAATATGACGAATTTGGTGTGAATATTGGAGGACCCCCTCCCAGGCCACTGGATATTTTTAAGCGTTTGTCCAGGATGGCATTGTCTATATAGCTATTTTAAGTCCGACCAAACGGAATTAATCTATAATGAATTGAAGTCTTATTTCATGTTGTTCTAATAAAAAAAAGAGCGAAAACAAGAAGATATCCAGTGTCCTATTATTTTTGATTTGGTCCATGATTGTGGGAGTGGTAGGCTTATTGAGTATATTATTTAGGTAAAGCTGATTTAGAGTTGAAAGTAGTTTTGTGTTTAAGATAAACAAAGTTTTCGGAAAGGAATCTTTATTGGAAGTTAAAAGCCCTGCTTTAAACATGGGCTTTTTAATTTTCTTTTGTTTGGTTGCTTGTACCAGAGTGTGTATATGCTTGTCTAAAACTTAAGGTTATAGAAAGAGGGCGTTTTTTTCTCATATTTTCTTGCGCATCCTCATTCAATTTAATTCATTATAGAGGACCGTTAATTTAGAAAGGAATAATTTTTATGAACTTATTTATGAGGCACATGATTGTTGGATTGACAAGCAGTATTCTAGTCTACCTATTCTTAATTAGCCGATCTGAATGGAATTCCATGCATGCTTGGAATAGAGCTTATGCTGATGTATCGCTTATCCTTCTCTTCATAACCATTTTGATCGGTCCATTAAGTAAATTGAATAACCTATTTATTCGCTTTTTATCATGGAGAAGGGAGTTAGGGATTTGGTGTTCCAACATGGCTTTACTACACGTTTATGTACTATTACAGGGATGGTTTTACTGGGAACCGATAAGACTAATCATTGGCGTTAACCAAGAAACTGGCCAGCTTTCGTTTGATCCGGGTTTCACCCTCGCCAACCTAGTTGGTGCTATGGGATTAGCTTACTTATTTCTGCTTGCTTTAATATCAAATAATTATGCAATAAAAGTATTAGGGAGAAGGAGTTGGGACTACCTCCAAAAGAAAAGTGGGACACTTTATATTCTAGTAGTATTGCACACTGCATTTTTTCTCTTCTTTTTTAGATTAGGCAGTTATAATTGGGTACAAAAGCCTTTTTTGGTAACCGTAACAGTTATTTTCATGCTGCAATGGGCTGTTTTTATTCGAAGCGTCTACCAAAGCAAAAATAGAAGGAAAATAGAATAGAGTTCTATTGGGGATTATTGGATATAACTTGCTTTGTGATTGTATCATCACTTTATTTATAAATCGGAGCGTTAATGCGAGCATCTTGAAAAATATGCATTTTATATGCAGTTTATTTACTTAATGCAAGGGTAACCTATCAAATGAAAGGAAAAAAACAGAAAGGGAGATTACATGTATAACCAAACTTATGAACAGTGTATTCAGGCTTGCCTTGAATGTATGGAGGCTTGTAATGTTTGCTATGATGCGTGTTTCCATGAAGAAGACTTAAAAATGATGGCAGAATGTATAAGAATGGATCGGGAATGCGCAGACATTTGTGCTTTCGCTGCCAAATCTATGCAATCAAACAGTCCTTTTGTAAAACAGATCTGCCAGTTATGTGCTGATATTTGCCAGGCTTGCGGAAACGAATGCAAGAAGCATTCACATGAACACTGTCAAAAATGTGCTGAGGCTTGCTTTAAATGTGCAGAAGCATGCCGGCAAATGGTATAGTAACCAAAAAACAGACACTTGGTGTCTGTTTTTTGTCTTCAAGATGTCTGAATTCCGACATGCCGGCAAAGCCCTTACCCTAAAAGTCTACATGGAAATCTAGTCTATTATTCTATTTCCGGTCATATAAATCGAGTAAGTTGATAGTTATAGAACGGAGTGAGCAAATGAACAAAAGACATCAAAATACTATATTTTTAATAAGAGTTCACAAGATTTATTTCGCGCTTTTTTTCTTAATTATTAGTATTATATTTTTCATTAATTTTCTTGATTTTAAAGAAAAAATAAATTCTTCCTTTATTACAGCTACTAGCGAAAAGGTACATACTAATATCATCCTAAGTCTCATGGCAACTGAAATAGGCTCGCTTAGATCACTTATTAATGAACAAGAAACACCCTCTATCTCCCGAGCAGTATTTCTCACTCTTACAAATATTTGGCCAGAAGACACAAGAACATTTCTTGGTCAAGAAATTCCGGGTTTTTCCAACTTTAATACCGAAATTGCTATCGCAGGAATTGGGACCGATCTTACCACAATGCCAATGGAATCTGCTCCCCCGTTAGAAGTGCTTTTGAAAGAGAAAGAAATGGCAGAACAGGAGCTAGGCGAAAAAAATGTTTCAGAAGAAAAAAGGATTTCGCCTGTCCTTAAAACCGGAAAGGATGTGGCATATATTTATCATTCCCACAGCTGGGAAGCTTTTTTGCCCTCGTTGCCTGGAAAGAAGACCGCAAATGAAGCTGTAAGTTTAAATGAAAGTAAAAACATAATAGCAGTGGGGAAAAAGTTAAGAGATGAATTAATGAAAAAAGGCATTGGAGCAAGCCACAGCACGTCCAATGTTACAGAGGAATTAAAAAAGAAAAATTGGAATTACAATGATTCATATACGCTTTCAAGAGAGACAGTAAAAGAGGTAATGGCACAAGAATCATCTATTGGTTATCTTATTGATATTCACAGGGATTCCCAACCTAAAAAGCTTACAACTACAATGATCAACGGAAAACCATTTGCAAGATTATTTTTTATAGTGGGAAGGGAAAACAAAAACTATGAAAGTAATCTTGCCTTAGCCAAAGAATTGAATAAAATGTTAGAAGAGAAATTCCCAGGAATCAGCAGAGGTGTTTTTGTAAAGACAAAAGATGATGGGAATGGAGTATATAATCAAGACCTTTCCAGCCAATCGATGCTGCTTGAGTTTGGAGGAATAGAGAATAATAGCATTGAATTGGATCATTCTATTAAAGCATTTGCAGAAGTTTTCAGTGAATATTATTGGGAAGCTGAGGAAGTAAACGGGAATTGATTGTTTTAGTTTTGGCGAATTTTCTAATAGAGTCTTTATTTCTATCAACTCATGAAATTCTTATTTTTATAACAGAATACAAGTTCGAAATACAAGTTCGAAACCCACTTCTTCGAAGTATGCCTATCTTCCTCTTGTTAAATCACTAATTATCCTCAAACCATATATCAATATGGTGCTTCATAAAAAATGCACAGATTTATGGGATATTAGTGACAAAAGTAAAGGGATAATAGATTTCAGGAGGGAAACGATGTCTAAAAAGAAAAAACAAAACAAAGAGCAAAAGTTTGGCTTAGGCTGGCTCTTTCTAGTGGTAATGGGGTTATTCGTAGTTTTAATTCTTCTTCCTAATAACGGAGGAAATAAAATGACATTTACTGATTTGCATGGACTGAGCTATTCACAAGATGGAGAAGAATTAGTTGCAGCAGTCCATGATGGTTTAAAAGTATATTCTAATGGATCATGGTCAATACCAGAAGGACCAAAAAATGATTACATGGGTTATTCACCAGTTAAGAATGGATTTTATAGTAGTGGACACCCAGCACCAAATTCTGATCTTCGAAATCCCTTAGGAATTGTAAAAAGCAAGGATAATGGAGAGACGGTGGATGTAGTTGATTTGCATGGGGAGGCAGATTTTCATGCATTGTCCGTAGGGTACGAAACAGAAGAAATCTATGTTTTTGCATCTGAACCTAATTCCAAAATGAAAGAACAAGGATTTTACTACTCAAATAATCAGGGAGAAACCTGGAATTCAATGAATATGCAGGGGATATCGGGCTCTCCTTTAGTAATGTCTGCACACCCTTCCAGAAATGGAACATTCGCGATTGGTACAGATCAGGGCCTCTATCTATCTGAGAACTATGGAGATTCGTTTGAGCAGATAGTAACAGATTTTAGTGTGAGTGCTGCTGTATTTTCAGATGATGATACAATAATTGCAGGAACAAATAATGGTGACAAGCGAATCTTAAAAATTAATATTAATGATAGTAGTTTCAGTAATTTAAATATGCCCCAAAACTTTGAGGGGAATATCTTGTATATTGCCGTAAACCGTGAAAACAAAAAAGAACTCTCATTTGCAACCGACCTACTAAATGTATATACAAGTAGTGATAGTGGGAAAACATGGGAAGAAATTGTTGAAGAAGGTACCAGTAGGAAGTCAGGATAAAAGTGATCTTAAATAGAAATGTAACCTGTTATAGGAAATTATATAAAATTGAATGAAGTATACCGTCAAAAGAGTGAAGCATGACCTAAAAGCCATCCCTGTATAAATAATCGAGGGATGGCTTTTCCTAAATTCTCCGTAATAGTGCCAATCATTCATTTTCTTTATGTCCCGTAATAGAACAATAAACCCGGTTATGCAGATCTGTAGAAGACATTCCAGTGTTTTTAGATGGCAACCATGTTTAAGAAATGGATTCGCAGAATCAAGTATTCAACTTCCTAAATATCTTAATGACACTAAAATGATAAACCCCTTTTTTGTACAAAATGATACATAGGTAGTAGACAGGCAATGCCAACAAAGCAAACTGGAAATCAACTACAATGCTTCTCTTCTTTCGCGTTCACATTAATTACATATTTTTCAAAAAATAAATTTATTTATATTTACATAGGGTACTGGGGTATAGTATATTAATTGTAGAAGGGGGGAAGCTAAATGCAACCTGAAATAAAAACGAATACTTTAATCGCTGATGAAGTAAATTGTTACGCGTTTGAAAGAAAAAGTCATCACTCGGATAAAGTGAAAAACTCACTTGTGGTTCGACTAAACAGAATAGAAGGTCAAATACGTGGCATAAAAGGGTTAATCGAAAGAGACACTTATTGTGATGATGTCATTACACAGATATCTGCAACCCAATCTGCGTTGAACAGCGTGGCAAAAGTTCTTTTAGAAGGACATTTAAAGGGATGCGTAGTGGACCGCCTGGAGCAAGGAGATTTCGATGTAATAGATGAAGTACTCGTTACTATTCATAAGTTAATAAAAAAGTAAAGGAGCTGTTAGAAATGGAAAAGGTAACATTAAATGTAGTAGGTATGTCGTGTGGACATTGTGTCAAAGCGATTGAAGGTAGTGTAGGAGAATTATCTGGAGTTTCAAATGTTAAAGTTCATCTAGAAAGCGGAAAAGTCGATGTTGAATACAGCCCAACGAAAGTTTCCCTGGATAAGATTAAGGAAACTATTGATGATCAAGGTTATGATGTGAATTAATTATGAAGTAGGGTGTGCTTAATGGGACACCCTTTCTTTTAATAACATGTATACCTTGTATGGGTATATAACCAATCTTGAAAATATAGTATTTATCCTCATTTCCAGCTAAAAAGGAGGAAGAAAAATGGGTGAGAAATCAATAGCAAAGACTCAAACTGATCTTTCAGAAGAAAACGTTACATTGAGTATCACTGGAATGACATGTGCTGCGTGTGCGACACGCATCGAGAAAAACATTGCCAAAGTTCCAGGTGTACAAAAGGCTAATGTGAACCTCGCTACTGAGAAAGCTTCTGTTATATATGATCCTGCTGTTGCTTCTGTTAATGATGTCATTGCGAAAATAAAAAAGACGGGCTATGGAGTTCAGGAGGAAAAAGTCCAACTCGATATCATTGGAATGACATGTGCATCATGTTCAACTCGTGTTGAAAAAGGCTTGAAAAAGGTTGAAGGAGTTACTAGCGCAGCTGTCAATTTAGCAACTGAAAAAGCAATTATCGAATATATTCCTGGCAACACAAATATCGAGCAAATAATGGCGGCTGTAAAAAAAGTCGGCTACGATGCCAGGGTAGTAGGCGATAGTAATGATGATTATGAGCGTAGCGCAAGGGAAAAGGAATACAAAACCCAGGTCAGAAAATTCACTGTAGGGGCAATCCTATCTGTGTTTTTCTTAATTCAAATGATATCGGATTTTGCGATGGAATATGGAAATGGGATGTTTTTTCATATGAGTCCATGGGTTCAATTCCTTCTTGCTACTCCAGTTCAATTCTATGTAGGAGGCCATTATTACCGTGATGCCTTCAACGCGGTTCGTGGGGGCAGTGCAAACATGGCAGTTTTAGTTGTACTGGGAACTTCAGCCGCATATTTTTACAGTTTAATTGTCACGATATTAGGAACAGGGCAATTTTTGTATTATGAAGCAGCTGCCATTGTTATGACCTTAATTGTTTTGGGGAAATTGCTTGAAACAAGGGCAAAAGGGCAAACATCTGAAGCAATTAAAACGCTCATGGGACTTCAAGCAAAAACAGCAAAGGTCCTACGAAATGGAGAAGAACTTGATATTCCACTAGAAGAGGTTCAAACAGGTGACATGATTTTTGTTCGAGCAGGAGAAAAGGTTCCAGTAGATGGAGAAATAATCGAGGGAAATACTACGGTTGATGAATCCATGCTTACCGGTGAAAGTATGCCTGTTACAAAAGGAAAAGGCGACACAGTTATTGGAGCAACTGTAAATAAACACGGGGCGTTTACCTTTAAAGCGACCAAAGTTGGTAAGGATACTGCGTTAGCTCAAATTATCAAACTTGTCGAAGAAGCTCAGGGCTCAAAAGCCCCTATTCAGAAACTTGCCGATAAAATATCTGGAATCTTTGTCCCGATTGTCATACTAATTGCATTGGGAACTTTTGCTATAACTTATTTCCTTGCAGGATTTACACCTGCCCTTGTAAGCACTATTGCCGTGCTGGTTATTGCATGTCCTTGTGCATTAGGCCTGGCTACACCAACTGCAGTAATGGTTGGTACTGGAAAAGGTGCTGAAAATGGTCTCCTTATTAAAGGAGCTGAACATCTTCAAACAGCACAGCGGGTAACTACTGTAGTACTGGATAAGACCGGTACCATAACTAAGGGAGAACCAGATGTTACGAATATCATCGCATTTGGGGAATATAGTGAAGATGAATTATTGCAATTGGCTGCTTCAGCTGAAAAAGGATCAGAGCATCCACTTGGTGAAGCAATTATTAATGGAGCAAAAGAAAAGGACCTTCCACTTCAGGATGCTCAAAACTTTAATGCCATCCCAGGACATGGAATTCAAGTGGACATCAATGATCAAAAGGTATTTATAGGGAATAAAAAGTTAATGCACAAAAATAGTATTGATATTGATATTGCATTAAATCGAATGGAAAAACTTGAAGGAGAAGGGAAAACTGCTATGTTAATAGCAGTTAATGACAACCTTGCCGGTATAATCGCAGTTGCTGATACAGTAAAGGAAACATCAGCGAAAGCAATTAAACACCTTAAAAATATGGGCATAGAAGTTATTATGATAACTGGCGATAATAAATTGACAGCCGAGGCTATTGCCAAGCAGGTGGGGGTTGATCGGGTACTTGCCGAAGTACTCCCGGAAGACAAATCAGCCGAGGTAGAAAAGTTAAAGCAGGAAGGAAAAATTGTAGCCATGGTCGGGGATGGTATCAATGATGCACCAGCACTAGCTGCTGCGCATGTTGGTATAGCCATTGGAACAGGTACAGATGTTGCAATGGAAGCTGCGGATATCACCTTAATGCGAGGTGATTTAATGGGAATAGTTGATACAATTAGCCTATCCAAATCTACAATGAGAAAAATCAAACAAAATCTTTTCTGGGCATTTGCGTATAATGTTATATTGATACCGGTAGCAGCAATTGGCCTTTTAAACCCAATTCTCGCTGGAGGAGCTATGGCTTTCAGTTCTGTTTCAGTAGTTGGGAATACACTGTTTTTACGAAAGTGGAAACCTATACGCTAGAAATGGTCTATAAAAAGTTCAAGAAATGGGAGTGACTCTCTGAGTCATTCTCGTTTGTACCCTTGACTATGAAAAAACCATACTGATTAATAATTTTTAAAGTATTGCCTTCTATGCAGTTTTATATTAATAATTTTGAGTTTCAGATAAATGTTTGCAGATGGGGAATAAATAATTAAGGGAAGTAATGTGTCTAAAAAACTAATTCAGGGTAAGATAATCTAAAATGACAAAGGAGGAGTTTGTTGAATGTTAAGAATTAATACAAGAAGAGCTATGCTATTTGTATTGCTTACATCTCTTTTATTAATGCTGGGGGCATGCGCAAATACAAATGAAGAAAAAAAAGAAAGTAAGGGGACTAACAATACAGAAGAGACCCAAGATAAGATGGATGAAGATATGGAAGATATGGATCATGGCAATATGGATATGTCCGGTTCGGGTGAAGTTCCTGAAGGTTTAAAAGAGGCGGCTTCACCAGCTTATGAAGTTGGGAGCAAAGCAATTATTGAATCCGATCATATGCCTGGTATGAAAGGTGCGGAATCAACTATTGTAGGGGCATATGACACAACGGTTTATACTGTTTCATATACTCCGACTACCGGGGGAGAAAGAGTGGAAGATCATAAATGGGTGATTCATGAAGAGTTAGAGGGAGTCGGACAAGAAACAGTTAAACCTGGATCAGAAGTTACTATAAATGCTGAACATATGGAGGGAATGGACGGGGCAACTGCCGAAATTGATTCTGCTGAACAAACAACAGTGTACATGGTTGATTTCACACTGACTACAAATGGTGAAGAAGTAAAAAATCATAAATGGGTAACAGAGGAAGAACTATCACCGATTGACTAAAACAACTTAAAAATAACAGGGTGTCAGGTAAGTCATATTTTAGACTTTCTGAACACCCTTTTTTATATGATTATTTTTCGAGTTACCCTTTGTAAATAAAAGGCCGTTATATAAGATAATTGAGATGTTCTTTCTTCTATTTTGGTTCTTCTAAATACTGCCTCAATTCTTGCTACAATTCTGCCTCACTAGATCGTTTTAAAGGAAACAGAGAGTGGAAAAAAATAATTGGTTATCAGTTGCTAAATTATTAAAATGCTTTAGCCATTGAACTTTAGTCTTGAAGAAACAATACTTTATGACTTGTCTGAGTTGATTCTTGAATCAACTTGAATCAGGAACGACGTCTGATAATCTAGGATTATCAGATTTCTCCACATTTTCTTGATTTTTTTAATCTATTATATAATGAGTAATACAAATAAAATGAAGTAGTTATTGAGTTAGGGTGAGAATTTTATATGCCTTCTAGGTTGAAGAATATATCTTTTAAATTGGGCCTTTTGTTCAGTGGGATATTTGTCTGCTTCCTTCTACTGCTTGGTTTGGTCCTCTATGGTGTTTTCACAAATGTCTTGATTGATTATATTAAGCAGGATGTCCTCACGCGTGGAAACAATCATGCCCGTATTTTAGAAGAAAACTTCGACCGGGCAACGATTGGCCATGTGGTTGAAATGGAACAGGGAGTCACAACTGAGGTGCTTATTGTAGATTCCGAAAACAATATCATCGCTGCTTCAAAAGACCCCGACAATGACATGAAGAAGCATCTTGGAGAAAACAGGAAAAAAAGCAGTTATATTCTAGAAGATGATTGGAGGGACCATCGCTATATCATCTCAGTCTCTGTTATTGGCGATCAAGAAGGGTATGTTTACATGTACTATCCTTCAAACATCCTCCGAGAAATCGTCTTTGTCATGAATGCCCTTATCACAATAGCCAGTATTGGGATTATCCTCCTGGCTTTCGGGCTTATCGGTATTTTGTCAAAAAAACTGACCAGCCCATTGCTCGCAATGAAGGAAGCCACTTCTAAAATGTCCTTGGGAAAGTATATGCAAACGATTCCTGTCAAAGGCGAGGATGAAGTAGCCCAACTTGGCATATCTATCCAGAAGTTGGGTGAACAACTTCAATACTTTGAAGATAGCAGGAATGAATTCCTGGCTGCTGTATCCCATGAACTTCGGACTCCCTTGACATACATCAAGGGGTACAGTGATGTGTTGAAAAAAGGAATGGCAAGTAGCGACGAAGAAAAAGAGGAGTACTTATCAATCATAAATAAAGAGGCACAGCGGCTATCCATCATGATTAATGACCTGTTTGAAATGAGCAAGCTTCAGGTGGGGAAATTCGAACTGGATAAAAGGCCGGTCAACCTAAATGAGCTAATTAATAAAACAGCTACGAACCTAAGACCTGAAGTGGTAAAAAAAGGACTGAAGATCACTCTTGTACTTGAGGACGGACTATCAAAAACAAAAGTAGATAAAGAGAGAATGGAGCAGGTTTTCTACAACCTTCTTGAAAATGCGGTGAAATACAGCACTGAAGGCGAAATTACCATTCGATCCTCGACCAAAAAGGACCTTGTTGTTGTAGAAATCTGTGATACTGGGGAAGGAATACCTGAGCCTGAACTTTCCCGAATTTGGGATAGATTTTACCGGGTGGAACGATCAAGGGGAAGGAAAACTGGAGGAACAGGTCTTGGACTCTATGTGGTGAAGCAAATTATCGAAGCCCATGGTGGACAGATTCAGGTTAACAGTAAACTGAATGAAGGAACTGTTTTTACCATCTACTTAAAAACTTCCAAGGAGAGAGTCGAATGAACAAAATATTGATTGTTGACGACGAGGCACAAATGAGAAAGCTGGTTAAACTTTATCTGCTTCAGGAAGGCTATCAGGTGGAGGAAGCAGAGGACGGACAGGAGGCAATTGATATGCTTCGAAAGGATGACTACGATTTGATGATCCTGGATGTAATGATGCCTATGATGGACGGGTGGGAGACAATACAGCATGTGCGCAAAATGTCTGACTTGCCGATTATCATGCTTACTGCTAAGGGTACTGTCCAGGACAAAGTTACGGGCTTATCAACAGGGGCGGATGATTACGTTGTCAAACCTTTTGATGAAGCAGAGCTGCTAGTAAGGGTCAAAGCACTCCTAAGGAGGACCGGCCATTCCAATTCTGGAGAGAACATCTTGAAGTATCAGGGGATGGTTATTGACCTCATCTCGAGGGAAGCAATTTATGAAGGGATGAGAATCAACCTGACACAGACTGAATTCGACATTCTCGTTGCACTAATCGAGCACAGGGGAAAAGTCTTATCAAGAGAACAACTTGTGGATTTGATATGGGGAATTGAATTCATGGGTGAGGACCGGACTGTGGATTCGCATATTAAGAACCTTCGTGAAAAGTTGCAAAAAGCTGGAGTGGATAAGTCTATTGTTAAGACAGTTTGGGGTATTGGATATAAAATGGAATAGTGGTGATGAAAAATGAAGCGTTTATTGCCGATTATCATAATGACATTTGCCACCATAACAGGTTTGTTTTTCCTGTTTTTCGTAGTCAGAATGATATGGTTCCCGCCAAATTCCATGGGGATGATGATGGGAAGGCAAATGATGTACCATCATATGCGTTTCTGGTTCGGTCAGGCTTTTTGGCTGTTCCTTATATTGCTTGGAATCGGATTATTGCTGTGGATGGTGATCAACCGCATTAATCGAAAAAAATAAGTAGTCATAACCCTTTTATGCCTTCCTTGTTCCCTTCAAGAACAAGGAAGGCTGTTTTATTTTCTATAGCAGTGGCCCTTAGTGTATCAGCCAATAAGTAAATTCCATATTTATTAATTTCAATTTAGGCATGAGGCAAAGAATTTTGGTATCGCATCAACGGGTCAAACCGCATTTATCAATATTTAGTGAGATCAAGTTCTTATATTCATAATTGAAAATGAATTAACTTACTTACTCAACTACGATAATCCCGACCATTCCATTCTCTCTATGCCCTGGCAGGGAACAATAAAACTCATATGTACCAGTTTCAGTAGGAGTAAAAGAAATGTTGCCCTCCTCATGTGGACTAGCATGTAAATGTAGTCCATCTCCATGTGAATCATGTGAACCATGGGATGAGATGTTTTCCTGGTCGGTATTAGGCAATGTCGGCATTTTTACTATCACGATATCATGCTCAATGGAGTCGTGATTAGTAAAGGTAAGAAAGACTTTTTTGTTTTTTGACAAATTGATTTTACTTGGAGAATAGGAAAAATTTGAGGGATTAACTTGAATAGTTATTCGGTTTAATTGCTCATCCTTGTCATCAGTAGGAATTTGGGAATGATTCTCATGTATTGGTGATTCTTTTGAAATAACCGACTCTTTATTTAATTGATTGCCAAAATAAAAGTATCCTACTAAAACAATGAATGAAAGGATAGGCTTTAAAAGCCAACTGGTAAAAACCCCAGTATCTTTGGTTGCTTTTTGTTGGGAAAGAATCAAATACAGGAATAAGGTAGAGACAGTAATAGTCAAAAATATATTTAGAAGAGAAACTGCTTGAATTCTTGAAATCATTTCACCAAGCATTGCACCCATCATTCCGCCCATCATTCCAGCCATAGATCCCTCAATAACCGGGAGTATCCCAAATGCAAACCCTGCAGCAACACCTACCGAAACTCCAATCAATACGGAAATAAGAGAAGAAAGGAATAAATCTCCTTGATATATAAACCCGAAAAGAATCCCAGAGGTTACACCAATATTCATTGATATAGCCATAGATATAACCATAGATGCCATACTTTTCATCTTTGTTCTATATTGATATGAAAGTATGATGGAAATCAGAGTCACAAGTAAAAGCGTGCCTACAACAAAATAGTGAAATTCGTTCATTCATATTCGACCTCCTTTAATTGGTACATCATATGTCACTCGAAGACAAGCCATTCTAAAAAAATGAATTCTATTCAAGAATAATTATTCAAATATTCTAAATTTTTAGTATTTACAAAAGATTAATATGGTAGTAAGATTATTTTTAATTACTCCATGAATATACCGTAGCGGGGTAAAGTACTTATGAGGAGGGAAAATTAATGGCAAAAGGACAGAAAGTTTTATTTCTTGGGGTCTATGGAATGGAAGTTGTGGAGTGCGGAGGTGCACTTGCTAAGAACGTTCTAAATGGTGGGGAATCATTTGCATCTATCATGCTGTGCCGAGAAACTAGCCAACCACAGGTTAGGAATGCAGCAGAAATACTTGGAGTAAAGGATATTACATTTCTGAATTTCCAGTATGGCACCGTTGATTTAAGCGTTGAATCCAAGAAAAAAATTATAAAAATTATCAGAGAGGTTAAACCTGACATCATTATTACCCAAGATCCCGAACATTCCTTTCACGATTTGGACCCCGACCGTCGTCCGGCAATGACTTTGCTTCTCGAGTCCATCGCCCTTTCTAGCAGAGATTTTGCTTTAGATGAACTTCCAGGATTAGAACCTCATCCGATTCCAACTATTTACTACATGACACCGCACCATCCTAATACTGTCGTTGACATTACAGAAGTATGGGAGAAAAAAGAACGTGCAATGGATATGCTTGAAAGTCAATTGGAATTCAGTGGCATGCATTTTGATGAAATGCTTGATCAGAAAGCAGCTGAAATTCTGTATCCAGGATTCTCAAAATTAACCAACTTTCAGGAAAAGGGAAGAGCTATACATCAAGTTCTAGATAAGGCTGTTCATGTTTATCATGGCCTTGCCACCCATGGTCATTTCGCTCTTGCGGAAGCCTATCGTAGAGAAGGGAATTTCCACTTGCAAGAATTAATGGTTTAACAAAATATAAGGGGGTTGGAAAAATGAGGAAGTTAATATCACTTATTATTATTGCTCTTTTTGTTTTTTCTTCTGCAGGAAACAGTCTTGCTAAATCAGGAGTAGAATCACTAAAAATTGGAATTCTTAGTGATGAAAGCACGTTAAACCCTTATACTTATCAAACCGGTTATCCAGGTCTTGACTTGGTTAGCCTGCTGTATGACACTCTATTGCAACTAGACAAGGATAACAAACCAGTGCCGTGGCTTGTAAAAGAGTACAACGTCAGTGATGACGGACTGGAGTACAGTTTTAAATTGAACGATAATATAAAATGGCATGATGGAGAAATGCTTACCTCTGATGATGTTAAGTTTACTGTAGATTATTTTATTAAATATCCTAAATCAAGATTTACCAATCCTCTTAAAAACGTTGCCTCATTAACTGTTGAAAATGAAACTGACTTTACAATGACTCTTTCAAAACCCGATCCAAACTTTATTATTCAGCCTCTTGCGGATGTACCAATATTACCAGAGCATATTTGGTCAAAAATCTCAGCTCCTGACAGTGAAACCAATGCAATAGGAAGTGGGCCATACATTTTAAGTGAACATAAGGCTGATCAATATTATAAAATGACCGCCAACAAGGACTATTTTAAAGAAGCTCCTCCTATTCAAGAAATCATATTTCCAATCATCAAAGATACTACAGCACTTTACAATGCATTGAAGTCTGGGGAAATTGATGCAATCTCATCAAATATTTCTCCGGAGCTTGTTAGCCAATTCGAGTCTAACCCCTCATTAAAGATTTCACGTGGTGCAGGATTCAGCACCACATTATTCCAGCTAAATTCTGAAAAATATCCTATGACAGAAAAGCCTTTCAGACAGGCAATTGATCTTGCAATAGATAAAAAAAGTTTGGTTGATATCGTGCTTTTAGGATTTGCAGAAGTCGGCAGCCCGGGTTTTATTCATCCGTCATCACCTTCATACAATAGTGAAGTAAAAACTTCTTACGATCCCGAAAAAGCAAAGAAAATCCTTGATGATGCTGGTTTCAAGGATACAAATGGGGACGGTTTCAGGGAAGACCAAAAAGGAAAAGAAATAAATTTCACAACACTAGTCCACTCTAACAATCCAATTAGAATCCGTGTTGCAGAACTGATTTCTGAAGCTATAAATGAGATAGGCATCAAAAATTCTGTAAAAGCCATGGAAGACACAACCATTATTAGTTTAATGTGGCCTGACTACGATGTTAGCAAGGGAAGAAACTTTGATATGGGAGTATTCGGCTGGTCAAACACGATGCAGCTTTTCCCTGATCGGATAGTCGAGTTGTTTTATTCAGATCCTGCAATTGGTGCTGTAAATATCGGTGGTTATAAAAACAAAGAATTTGATGCTCTGTCGGACCAACTAAGAGCGACATTTGATGAGACGGAACGACAAGAGCTTATTAATGATCTGCAATTAATGGTAGCAGATGAAGCACCAATTATTACTCTCTATTATCAGGAAATCGTCAATGCATATAACCCTGAAAAATATGATGGTTTTGTTTTCCAAACAGGAAAAGGGATAATCAATAAGTTGTCATTTGTCTCTGGGGAAAGAAGTGAAGATGCTGCTGGGAATAACAGTAATTCCGGTGGGGAAAGTAAATCTTCTGATGAAAAAACGTCTAATGACAGCAATTCAGTAAAAGAAAATAATAACGGGATTATAATTTTTGGCGTACTTATCGTAATAGCAGCTATAGTTTTCTTCTTATTAAAAAGGAAAAAGAAGACGAACGATAAGGATGATTTTGATTTTTAAGGAATAAAGGATCTATCCCGTAAAAATTTTTACGGGATTTTTTCCTAAACTGGCAGGAGGTGCAGAATAATGGGGAAATTTATGGCAGGCAAGCTTTTGCAATACACAATTGTTATCTTCCTAATGCTGACATTGAACTTTCTTCTGCCTAGGCTTATGCCAGGCAATCCCCTCGTATTTTTGGCAGGTGAGGATGTTGGATTAATGTCCAGCGCTGAGAAAGAAGCAATCTTGGAAAAGCATGGACTTAATGATTCCATATTTGAACAATACGTAACTTATATAAAAAATATTCTGACAGGAGAATTCGGTTTCTCCTATCAGCAAAAAAGACCGATTTCAGAGATTATTATGGAGCGCTTACCTTGGACAATGCTTCTAACAGGGCTCGGTCTTGTCCTCTCAACCATTCTAGGAGTAATGTTTGGAGCCATTTCAGCCTGGCGCAGAGGGACTAAAACTGATGCGAATTTATTGACAGTTTTTATGTTTCTAAGTGCAATGCCTTCCTTCTGGGTCGGTATGATTTTAGTTTCTATTTTTTCAGCTCAATTAGGATGGCTCCCTGTTTTCGGAGCTGAAAGTGCCTGGTCGAACTATTCGGGTATGGATAGATTCATTGATATTAGTAAACACCTTATATTACCGTTAACAACTCTTATATTAATCTCAGTAACAAGCACCTTCATGATTATGAGATATTCGATGCTAAATGTTCTTGGGGAAGACTATATTATGATGGCCAAAGCAAAGGGCGTAAAAGAAAAAGTTATTAAGTATAAGCATGCCATGAGAAACGCTTTGCTTCCGGTGGCTACTGTATTTATGCTTAGTTTAGGGTTTACCTTGGGCGGGGCAACTGTAATAGAAACGGTCTTTGCATACCCGGGTGTAGGACGATTAATGTTTGAATCAGTCCTAAGCAGAGATTACCCACTGATTCAGGCGACATTCCTGATTATTACCTTCAGTGTTGTCATTGCCAATTTCTTGGCGGATTTACTTTATCCTTTACTTGATCCGAAGGTGGGAAGCCGAAATGGGTAATAAAAAATGGAGAAAGTATTGGCATGTACTTACATCTAATAATATCGGTATAGTCGGATTAGGACTTTTAATTATATTTTTGGCGATAGCTGTTTTCGCTCCTTTACTTGCACCATTTGACCCGACTGAACGTGTGGGAACACCATTTACGAAACCTAACAGTCAATTTCTCCTGGGTACCAATGACGTAGGACAGGATATTTTAAGTGAATTGCTGTATGGGACTAGAATTTCATTATTAATTGGTGTCCTTGCTGCCTTTATTTCAATTCTTCTTGGATGCCTTATCGGTGTAATATCAGGGTATTACGGCGGAAAAGTAGATGCTCTTTTAATGAGATTAGTAGACCTTGTTCTTGTTATCCCGTTTTTGCCTCTTATGATTTTATTGGCAGCCTTTATAGGTCCAAGTTTTTGGAATATCATTTTGGTTATAAGCTTAATTTCTTGGGCGAGCCCAGCAAGGGTTATAAGATCACAGGTATTAACGCTAAAAACAAAAGGGTATGTCGAAGCCGCCAAATCAATCGGCACAAATATTAAGGTCATATTAGGCCGGCATATTTTGCCTGGTGTTATCCCAATTGCACTTTCCCAATTTGTATTAGCAGCAAGTCATTCTATTTTAATTGAAGCATCCTTAAGCTTTTTGGGTTTAGGAGACCCTTTTACTAAGAGCTGGGGAACGATTTTATATTATGCCCAGGCAAGGGGAGCGTTCTTGACGGATGCATGGGTCTGGTGGATACTTCCTCCTGGCTTACTCATCACCACACTGGTAATAGGATTTGCTTTTACTGGCTATTCATTGGAAGAAGTTATGAATCCGCGACTGAGAAGGGGGCGTTAACATATGTCTGCTGTATTAACTGTAGAAAATCTCTCCACTTTCTTTAAAACCGAAAAGGGGATTGCCCGTGCTGTAGAAAACGTTTCATTCTCTGTTGAAGAGGGAGAAATGCTTGGACTGATTGGAGAGTCGGGATGCGGGAAAACGACCGTTGCCCAATCGATTCTAAGATTAATAGAGTTTCCCGGAAAAGTAGTGGCTGGAAGTGTTCATTTAAATGGTAGGGATTTGCTTAAAGCCTCCGATTCTGAATTAGGTTCTTTAAGATGGAAGGATCTTTCTGTCATACCTCAAAGTGCGATGAATGCACTAAATCCCGTTTATACAATAGGCGATCAAATTATGGAGGCCATTTTGCTCCATGAAAGAGTAAGCAAAAGAGAAGCACTGGCACGGACGAAGACCCTACTTGAGCTTGTCGGAATCGATGGTGACCGATGGAAAAGCTATCCGCATGAATTCAGCGGAGGGATGAAGCAGCGCGTTGCCATTGCCATGTCACTTGCTTGTTCTCCCAAACTGGTAATTTCCGACGAATCAACGACAGGACTAGATGTATTAACCCAGGCACAGGTGATAGCATTAATTAAAAACCTTCAGAGAAAGATGGATTTATCAGTAATCCTCATTTCACACGATTTGCCGATGGTCACTGCTATTTGCGACAAAATTGCAATCATGTATGCAGGGAAAATTGTTGAGCTTGCCTCAACAGAGGATATATTGAATGATACAAGACATCCTTATTCAAAGGCATTATTACAAGCGACTCCTGACCTGTCCGATCCTGATCGGGAAGTGATTTCGATACCAGGCAGTGTCCCTAATCTAGTAAACATTCCACAATGTTGCAGGTTTCATACGCGATGTGCGTTTGCTTTTGACCGCTGCAGAAAAGAAACACCTGAGTTCAGGGAAGTAAAGCCCGGCCACTTTTCCGCATGCTTTCTTGAGGAGGAGGAAAATGGATAATTCAATTTTACTGAAGGTAAGAGATTTGAAGAAAACGTTTGTGAAAAAGACTGGATCGATTTTAAACCGGAAATTGCAAAATGTTTACGCCGTCCATAATGTTAGCTTTGAGATTAAAAAAGGGGAAATTCTAGGGATCATCGGGGAAAGCGGCTGTGGAAAAACCACAACAGCACGAATGGTGATGCGCCTGATGAAGGAAACCAGCGGGGAAATCCTTTTTGAAGGAAGAGATTTATGCAAATTAACAGATTCAGAGACAAACAGGTTAAGAAGTAAAATGCAAATGATCTTTCAGGATCCATATGATACTCTCAATCCTGGGATGACAATAATGGACATTTTAATGGAACCAATCAATGCCCACGAAAAACACCTCCCACATGATGAGAAAGTTCGAAGGGTGAAAGAGGCGATTGAATCAATTGAGCTGAGGCCCGCTGAAGACTATATGGAGAGGTTTCCACACCAGCTGAGTGGCGGGCAGAGGCAAAGGATTGCTATTGCAAGAGCTGTGATTCTGGAACCACTATTTATTGCAGCTGATGAACCTACTTCTATGCTTGATGTTTCTGTCCGAGCAGGTATTTTAAACCTCCTTCTCGAACTTAAGAAGAAAATGGGCCTAACCATGATGCTGATTACACATGACCTATCGACAGCAAGTTATATGTGTGACCGAATTGCAGTCATGTACCAGGGGAAAATCATCGAGGTCGGGCCTACCAAGAAAATCATCCAGTCGCCTTCACATCCTTACACAAAGGCCCTAGTTTCGGTAGTAAAAGATCTTAATTACTTTATTCAAAATCGAGAAAAGTTAATTCTAGATGGTGAAGTGGATGCAACCGAAGAGACAGCAGGATGCCCATTTGTAAAAAGATGTCCATACCAGGAGGATATTTGTAGTAGTGAAATGCCTAAACAGGAATCTCTAGGCGCGGGCCATGCAGTATCTTGTCACTGCCATAGTAATCTACTTGAAAAAACTTCTTAGGAAAGGGAGTTTTGAAATTGAATAACGAAAAGAAAATAAAAGTCGCTGTTAATGGCGGCGTTGATTTCGGGTCCAAACTGACTGCTAACCAGCTTCGTATACTTGCAAAATATATGGAAGACGACCAGGAGCTTGAGCTTACAACCTTCCAGCAGCTTTATATTGACATTCCTGAAAGTAAAAAGGATGAAATTATTACGAATTTTGAGTCGGTTGGGTTACACTGCTACCCAGTCGGCAATTTTGTAAAGAGCCTTAGAACCTGCAACTTTTGTAAAGGTGCAGAGGAAGAGGGAATGCCGGTCGCAATCGAACTTAATAAGAGAATTGCCGGAAAACCTGTTCCGTTTACCCTTAAACCAGCATACACCGGCTGTCCTGTGGGCTGTGGAGAGCCTTTGGTTAATGATATTGGAGTTATGAAAATAAATGGGAATCAATATAATCTTTATATTGGCGGGAAAACAAAAGGAGAGGATGCCGAGGCAGGAAGCTTATTTAAGGAAAATCTAAATCCTGAAGAACTTTATACTACAGTCGAAGAAATTATTAGGGTATATGGGGAAAAAGGGAAGAAACGAGAGCCTTTCCATAAATTTTTAAAGAGATTCGGAAAGGAAGAGCTAATTGAAAATATAAGTCAGGTATAAGGGGGAATGGACATGGGTGCAGAGGCGGCTAATGAACAAGTATTGCCACCAACTGGTTGCTCTACAAATCATCGAAAGAGCCATCATTCAGAAAAAATAAAAAAGAACCTTGATTCAAGGCTAAATCGGATTGAAGGACAAATCCGCGGGGTTAAAAGATTAATTGAAAATGATACCTACTGTGACGATGTGATCACTCAATTATCCGCCATCCAATCTGCTTTAAACAGCGTGGCAAGTCTTCTTCTTGAAGGACATTTAAAAAGCTGCGTCCTTGAAAGGATAAATGAAGGAGACACGGAAGTCATTGATGAGGTCCTAGTTACCTTCCAGAGGTTGCTGAAAAAGTAATAGAGAAAGAAAACCGGGAGGGATTTTCGGTGGCTCAACCAGAGACCGCGGGTAAACAAAGTACGAAACAAAAGATTAGTATCATCTTAGCTTTAGCTATTCCAGCTATGGTTGAGAATACCTTGCAAATGGTGGTCGGTTTTGTGGATACCCTGTTTGTTGCCAGACTCGGTTTAAACGAAGTGACAGCTGTTGGGATAGCGAATGCGGTTTTAGCCGTTTATATTGCAATTTTTATGGCAATAGGGGTGGGAACTTCTTCGCTAATTGCTAGGAGCATCGGATCAGGCGACATCGAAAAAGCAAAATCGATTGCCAGGCAATCCACTTTTATTTCTATTTTGGCGGGAATGATCTTCGGTATCATTTCCGTTTTTTTTAGTGAACCGTTGCTTAAAATGATGGGAGCAGAATCAGATGTTTTAAGAGATGGGTCCATATATTTACAGATTGTTGGAATTCCGTCCGTCTTTATTTCATTGATGTTCAATTTTGGCAGCATACTAAGGGCTGCTGGGGATACAAAAACACCTATGAAAGTAAGCTGGTGGATCAATTTAATTCATATTGGTCTAGATTATGTCCTGATTTTTGGCTTATTTAAGTTGGATGGATTTGGTGTAGCTGGAGCAGCTTGGGCAACTGTCATTGTAAGGCTTTTGGGGTCAGCTGCGTTGTATCATCATATAAAAAAATCTCCGGTTTCTTTTTCTTTCTCTGGCGAATCTTCCAAAGGAGATTCATTTGCTATCTTAACATTATCTGCCCCTGCAGCAATTGAGAGATTAATTATGCGTCTTGGCCAGGTGGTTTATTTTGGCCTGATCGTGAAAATAGGGGCAGAAACGTATGCTGCCCACACAATTGCAGGGAATATTGAAACATTTTCATATATGCCGGGTTACGGTCTTGCAATAGCAGCCACCACCCTTGTTGGCCAAAGGATCGGTGCTAGACAGTATAGGGAGGCATATGAATTTGGTTTTTTAACTACGGGATTAGCGATTGGATTTATGTCATTAATTGGCTTGGTGTTGTTCTTTTTATCTCCATGGTTTGCTTCCTGGTTTACTACAGACCTACATGCTAGAGGCATGGTTGTAACCGCGCTGAAAATTGATGCTTTTGCACAGCCTGCATTGGCAGTGGGTTTAGTTTTAGCAGGTGCACTTCAGGGGGCCGGCGATACAAAAAGTCCGATGTACAGCACCGCACTTGGTATGTGGGTGATTAGGATAATCGGAGTTTATATTTTTGGAATACTTTTTGGCATGGGGATAGCTGGAATATGGATTTCAATCGCGATTGATTTATATGCAAGGGGAGCTTTTTTGTTTTATCAATTTAAAAAACACTTTAAAAAAATAGAAGAAAAAAACTTAGGGGTTAACTGAATCAATTATTATAAGCTTATTTATTGCTGTATGTATTAATCTACATTTCTAATTTTAAAAATTCTAATTATATTTTCTTGGCCATCCTTTAATGGTTATTAAAAGTTATTTTAATGCAGCACCCACATATACTATAGAGGGGTAACGTATATCGAGAACGCTAGGAGGTTTTGCTTATAGATATCAAGAGGTTTACTTGGATTGATGAGGTTTCGGGTCTAAAACATAATAGGGGGAAACACAATGCTTAATTTTGGGAAACGCTTATCATTTTTCAGCTTACTTTGTGTACTGATATTAGTATTTAGT
This sequence comes from Chryseobacterium sp. ISL-80, assembly GCA_018613055.1. Lineage (GTDB taxonomy): Bacteria > Bacillota > Bacilli > Bacillales > Cytobacillaceae > Mesobacillus. The sequence continues at coordinate 381,192 of JAGGQZ010000009.1, forward strand.
GCCTGTAACAATAGTCAAGTCAATACTCCTGCTAATAAAGAAAAGAATGAAGAAAAAACAAGCAGTTCTAATAAACAGCAAGTTATTACAGTCAATGCGTTAAGTGAACCGCCTAGTCTTGAACCAGCACTGATTGATAACCAGACTGCAGGGGATATTTCAAATCAATTATTCGAGGGTTTGGTCCGATTGGACAAAGAAGGAAACATAGTTCCTGGTGTTGCAGAAAAGTGGGACATTTCTGATGACGGAACTGTTTATACTTTCTATTTTAATAAGAATGCTAAGTGGTCAAATGGTGACCCTGTGACTGCTAAGGATTTTGTCTATTCGTGGGAGAAGGTTTTACGTCCAGAAGTAGCTTCACCTCTTGGAAGTAACTTGTTCTTTATTAAAAATGGAGCAGCATACAATGAAGGATCATTAAAGGATCCAGCACAGCTGGGAGTTAAGGCTATTGATGAGTATACACTGGAGGTTACTTTAGAAAAACCTACTTCCTTTTTCTTAGGTTTAACTGCTTTCTTTACATTATTACCTGTCCATGAAAAAACGGATAAAGCAAATCCAGAGTGGGCTTCTGAAGCTGAAACCTTTGTTTCTAACGGACCTTTTAAAATTGAGAGTTGGAAACACGGCCAAGAATTAATTATGGTTCCAAATGAAAATTATTGGGGCAAGGATGTAGTTAAGCTTGAAAAGTTAAAGTGGGTAATGGTGAATGAACAAAATACTGAATATGCTATGTACCAATCGAACGAGCTCGATTTTTCTGCCAATATCCCAAATTCAATAAGAAGTAAATTAATCGCTTCAGGTGAAGCAAAAACAGCGCCAAGCGCAAGTTTAGCTTATATAAGATTTAATCATGAGGATCAAATTTTTAAAAATGAAAAAATCCGTAAAGCATTAGGTCTTGCCCTTGATAGAAAACTTTTGGTCGAAAAAGTGACACAGGGAGGAGAAGTTCCCGCTCTTGGTTTAATACCATTAGGATTGAGCAGTGGTGCAGGAGAATTCAGGGAATTAGCTGGAGACTCCTTGTTTAAGGATAATGATTTAGACACAGCAAAACAACTTCTGAAAGAAGGACTCGAAGAACTGGGACTTTCTACATTGCCTAAAATTAATCTGCTTTTTTATACAGACGATACTTACAATAAACTTTCTCAAGCAATGCAGGAAATGTGGAAGAAAAACTTAGGAATTGATACAGAGCTCCAAACGATGGAACGTAAGGTATTTGTTCAAAATGTTCAAGCTGGTGAGTACCAATTAGCTTTGTACAGTACTGGCGCAGACTATGATGATGCAAGCAATTTAATGGGACAATTCATGAGTGGGGATGTCTATAACTATAGCAACATTTCTATTCCTGATTACGATCAATTAATGGAAAAAGCAGAAGCGGAATTGAACCTGGAGAAGCGAGCGGGGTATTTGGTCGAAGCTGAAAAGGTTCTAATAGACCAAATGGCAATTTCTCCACTTTATTACCGTACAAAAGTTTACTTGCAAAAGGACTATATCGAAGGAGTCTATCAGTATACAATCCAGGCAATTGATTTCCGGGAGGCAAGTGTTAAGTAGTAAAAATGGTGGCGCGCTAAGCGGCTAGAATGCTAAAAGAGTGTACAATAAGTACACTTTTTCAGTTGTTTTTGCCTAAAATCATTAAGGAGGGGGAATATGCGGCAATTTATTACCAGGAGAATTATTAGTGTTATCTTAACTTTATTTGTCATTATTTCGCTTACCTTTTTATTGATGTACGCAATACCCGGTGATCCTTTTACAAGTGAAAATCGTATTCCAGAGCAGGTAGTTGAAAACTTAAAAGAGCATTATGGACTTAATGATCCCTTGTTAATACAATATTTTAAATATCTAAAGGGAGCATTATTGATGGACTTTGGTCCTTCAATCAAATGGGATAACCAGACAGTTAACCAATTAATTGCTAACGGATTTCCTGTTTCGGCCATGATAGGTATTCAAGCCATTCTTATAGCTGCATTCTTTGGTATCGTTTTAGGTATTCTCGCAGCTTTTCGTCACAATAGTGCAATTGACTATTTTTCGATGATTATTGCCATACTTGGCCTTTCCGTCCCTAGCTTCATTTTTGCTACAATATTAATCAATTTTTTTGCTATAAAGCTGCAATGGTTCCCTGTCGCAACATGGGGTACATGGAAACACTCCGTTTTGCCAAGCATTGCTCTTGCTGTTACACCGATGGCTTATATTGCACGACTTACTAGATCAAGTATTTTAGAAGTACTTTCGATGGATTATATTCAAACTGCCATGGCTAAAGGAGTGACTGGTTTCAGATTTATTTTTAAGCATGTACTTCGTAATGCAATGATTCCAGTTGTAACAATACTTGGTCCCATTACAGCTACAGTATTGACTGGAAGCTTTGTCATAGAACAAATCTTCGGTATTCCAGGCTTGGGGAAATATTTTGTTGAGGGCATCACTGATAGAGATTATCCATTAATTTTGGGAACGACTGTTTTTTATAGTGCTATATTAATATTCTTTATTATATTAGTCGACCTTGCATACGTTCTGATCGATCCAAGAATAAAACTTATCAAAAGGAGGGGATAGATGATGCAGCAAGTGCCAGACGATCTTTTTGTTCTAAAGAAAAAAAACAAAGAAGAAAAGGCCGATAGTAAACCTAGTGAATCGTTTTGGATAGATGCGATAAGCATACTGAGACAAAACAAGCTTGCTATGACTGGACTTGCCATTAATATTGGTTTGATCGTAATGGCAATTATAGGTCCAATGCTGGTTCCCTATTCGTATTCAGATCAAAATCTGTTAAATTCCAATCTCCCTCCATCATTTGATTATTGGTTTGGAACGGATGATTTAGGTAGAGATTTATTTTCCAGGACCTGGGTAGGAGCAAGAATTTCCCTTTTTATTGGTATAACAGCAGTAGTTTTGGATTTGATAATCGGAATTATATGGGGAGGAATCGCAGCATATAAAGGCGGAAAAACTGATGAAGTGATGATGAGAATCGTAGATATACTTTATGGACTGCCTCATTTGCTGGTGACGATTTTATTGATGGTCGTATTAAAGCCTGGATTACTCACTATTATAATTGCCATGGCTGCAACGGGATGGATTGGAATGGCGCGTCTAGTTCGCGGTGAAATACTGAGATTGAAAGAATCTGAATTTGTAATGGCATCCCAAGTATTAGGAGGGAGTTTTTTTCGGGTCTTGTTTAAGCACCTTATTCCAAATGCTATGGGCCCTATAATAGTGAGCATGACATTATCTGTTCCTGGTGCAATTTTTGCGGAAGCCACTTTAAGCTTTCTTGGACTAGGTGTTCCTGTACCGCTTGCGAGCTGGGGAACGATGACATCAGAAGGTCTCGTCACCTTATTAACAGGTGAAATATGGAGGCTATTTTTTCCCGCATTATTTATTTCATTAACGATGTTTTCATTTAATGTATTGGGTGATGGTCTGAGGGATGCGCTGGATCCGAAATTCAGAAAATAACTCTTTTACTCAATGAAAGGGTGATAAATTTGAAAAGATTACTAGAAGTTAATGACCTGCAGGTTCATTTTCATTCAAAAAAACAGAATATCTACGCTGTTCGTGGGGTTTCCTTTCACGTGAACAAGGGGGAAGTCCTCGCAATTGTCGGAGAATCCGGGTCAGGGAAATCAGTTACTGCTAAAAGTATTATGAAACTGCTTCCTGAGAAAACATGTTCCATCCCATCAGGGTCCATTTTATTTAATGGGGAAGAAATCACAACAATGAAGAAAAAACAGCTTTCCAAAATCCGTGGGGCAAAGATCGGTATGGTATTCCAGGATCCCATGACTTCCTTAAACCCGACAATGAAGGTGGGTGACCAAATTGCTGAGGGGCTAATCGTTCATAAAGGCTATAGTAAAAAGTTAGCTCATGAAAAGGCAATTGAAATCATTAGTCTAGTTGGAATCCCAGATCCTATATATTGTTGTACAACCTATCCTCATCAACTAAGTGGAGGAATGAGGCAGCGAGTTGCCATTGCAATGGCTTTGATTTGCGAACCTGATCTGTTAATTGCTGACGAGCCAACAACAGCTCTTGACGTTACTATCCAGGCACAGATTTTGGATTTATTAAAAGACCTGCAGGAGAAAATGGGTATGGCGATCATTCTGATTACGCATGATTTAGGGGTGGTTGCAAGGTTTTCAGATAGAGTGAATATCATGTATGCCGGTAAAATAGTCGAAAGTGGAACGAAAAACGAAATTTTTTATAATCCAAAACACCCCTATACGATTGGATTGCTAGAATCAGTTCCTCATCTTGATTTAGAAAAAAACCAACAATTAACCGTGATTGAAGGGACTCCCCCAGACTTGCATGATCCTCCAAAAGGTTGCGCTTTTACTTCCCGATGTCCGTTTGCAATGGAGGTATGTGATTTGTATCAACCTAATAAAACCATCCTATCAAGTACACATCATTCTGTTTGTTGGTTGATGGACCAAAGAGCGCCAAAAGTAGTTGAAATTCAATTTCAGTGAGTTTATCTAGGGTGAATATTAACGGAATATTCGAACATTAAGCCTTATTTCCATTAACCGTCTGGCCTACATTCCACGAGGAGGGTACAGAAACTCCATTTTTTCTACAGAATTAAACATTAATATCAAAGTAGATTGAAAATGAGAGGGTTGATGATATGTTTATAAAACTGGAGAAAAGCGGCGAAATGGTTTTTGGGCTGTTAGCAGGGGAAATGTTCCTAGACGGTGAATGTGGGAGCTGGAGTGAGGGAGCTGGAGTCTTTTTATGGGAGCCATTTGGGAAAGATCCGGCAATCGCTGTATTTGAGAATAATGGTTCCTATAAATGCTATAAAGTACTAGAACAAGTAGACTTCAAGGAAATTATCCTGGCAGAAAAATAAGCGATGAAGGCGAGATTGGTTTTTAAGTGGTCTCGCTTTTTTTGATTTCAAGCAGCAGGAAAGAAAAATGGTTAATGTAGATTTATAAGCTCAAGGTGATAACAGGCTTGTATTCTAACCATTAATGTGATTTGGCAAAACTCGACCAGCCTATTATATATTGGGCTTTTCTTTCAACGCTCCCGGTGATGGGGAAAGGAGTTCAAAATAAATCATTTAAATGAAGAAGGATATATTTTACTAAATCAATTACAAGTATTATCCACCACTTCCTCGAAATACTCATGCAGATGATAATCCGTGGATAGATACAAATGTGCAAAGAAGGATAGAGTGACGGCTAACAGGGAGGTTGATTATATCCCAGTAGCGGTCATTTTTTTTACATAAAGAAAGTATTCAGTTACTCCAATAGCAGCGGGAATAGTGAGGACAATAAATAGAATTGATTCAATCTCCTATATTTGATGTTATTTATAATTTTTTCACTCTACATACTTTCTTCATGATTCGCTTTTATATTTAAAGCATAGAAACAAACATCATAATCAGAAAGGAGGGATTAGCATGATGGGACCTGGTTTTGCAGCAGCTGGCTGTGGACCGATTGGCTTACTTATTGGTTTGCTGTTGATTGGTCTCCTGATCTACTTGTTGAAGAACAGGAAGAAATCAGATGGGTCGAATCTGCCTGATTCTAGTAAAGCAATGGAACAATTGAAGATGCGGCTGGCACAAGGGGACATCACCCCGGAAGAGTACCAAAAGATGAAAGACATTGTTTCAAAATAACAGTTTTCTTTCATACTTTCTACAAATTTTTAAAGGAGAATGAAAGTATAAAGAAATGGAAAGGAGAGAAGGAAATGATGATGGGACCTGGGTATGGTAACTTTGGAGGCTTCGGGATGGGAGGTGGATCCTTGATGATGATAATAGTTTTCCTGGCAGTCGGCTATCTGCTGTATCTGGCTTTCAACCAGAATGGAAGGAGTGAACAAACGCTTCCACTCCAGGCAGTGAACAATCAAGCAATTGATCTTGCCAAGGGCAGGTTGGCAAGAGGAGAAATCACTGTCGAAGAATTCGAAAAAATGAAAGCAAACCTTTTATAAAAAGTTTTAAAAAACCTTATAAAAATAAAAAATAGGAGTGTTTACTATGATGAAAAAGACAATTATTACTGGCGCATTAGCAGCAGCCCTTATCGCAACAGGAGGTACAGGATTGTATATGGCATCCGCGAAGGAAAATGCAGTTAATCCTGCTGATTTTATGAAGGAGCAGGGAATTGATTTCAAAAATATGGCTAACATCATGGGTGAGGGCAACTTTGAAAATATGCAGGAGTTCATGGGTGAACAGGGTGTTAATATCGATGAGATGAATCAAATGATGGAATCAGGAGATTTTGATGATATGCAAAAATTCATGGATGAGCAGAATATCAACTTTGGACAAATGAAGCCATATATGCAGGAAATGCATCCTGATTTGAGCACTAAAGATCTTGAGGATATGTATAAAGGGATGCATGGCACGGGTGGCTCATCTAACAGCCGGAATTTCCAGGGTATGGGGAACATGGGCTTATAAAATCTTACCGAGGGCCGGATTTTCGGCCCTTAATACCAAAATTCAGGAGGAATGGAACAATGTTTACGCTGTTGATCTTGGCAATAGGTTTTTACCTTTACAAAACAGGCGATTTACAAAAATTCTTTAGGAAGATGGGTACTCACGTTCCAGATCATAACTCAGCCAGACAAATCATTGATTTGAGGTATGCTGCAGGCAAGATTACCGAAGAAGAATACGTTAAACTGAAAAATCTCATTTAATATAAAGGAGTAATGACAAATGATGAACGGTCACATGGGTTCTTTTATAAATGGATATGGATATAGCGGTCCATCCGGCTTCACCCAGTTTGGAATGATGCCATATTTTAACTCGTCTACTTTAATTTTCCTTGTTCTAATTGCAATTGGAGTATATTTTCTGATGAAAAACCAGTCTTTATCCAAGGCGAATTCTGGGAGTATCAAATCAATAGAAGCCGAAGAAATGGCAAAGTTAAGATACGCAAGAGGAGAGATCACCTTAGAAGAATTCCAGCAAATTTTGTTAACGATTAAATCGTAATAGAGGTGAATGAAGTGATTACTCTTATATTAGCAACCATAGTCTTCTATTATTTATTGAGGACTGGAGATCTGTTCAGACTGATCAAGATGACAAGGAAGCTGATTGTTGATCTTATGTACTCTTTCAAAAAGCAGAAGCAAGATTCAATACAAAAGGCATCTCCTGCTGAAACCCTGAAACTTCGTTATGTCAAAGGCGAAATTTCTCAAAGTGAATATGAAATGATTTCTAAAAACCTATTCTAAAAGAAAGCTGCCAAACGGCAGCTTTCTTTTCATCAGTTTTAATGACTGTTTTTAGAAAAGCGAAACAAATCCCCAACCTGCTGTTGCAAACAGAGTGATGAGTCCTAGTGTCAGGCCAATTAGTTGTCGGTTTCCCTTTTTCTGTTGATTTAAATATTCTTTGTAATCGATCTCCCCGCTAGCAAACTTGAGTCCGATTTCATCTGGCTCAATTCGGTACAGATTACCACCCTTATCAGCCAGTACGATTTTTGAAATCACTCCGTGGTTCTCAGCTGGAAAGGGTTGGCCTGCTTCAATGGCAAATCTGCCTTCCCCGATCAATTCAATATGCAACGGGCGATATATTGTGAACTGAACGATTTGTTCCGCGATATGGTATGATATTTGGTCGATATTATGATGAGAAACACACATTTTTTTCACCTCACTAAAATTATATTATAAAGGTTCAAAAAAGGAACTAGAAATATCTTTATTCATTCTTTGTGCACAGTTTGCCAGTATAATGGTCACTAATCCGTAATCAGAGAGGATGGTTTCATTGAATCAGGAATTAAATGAGAAAATAAAAAAAAGATACAACCGAGTTTCAAAAATTTATGACACAATGGATAAGATGATTCGTGAAGATTGGAGGAGGGACCTACTGGCTGGCGCTTATGGTGATGTACTGGAAGCAGGGGTAGGGACTGGGGCGAATCTATCTTATTATCCGAGTAGTATTAAATCCCTGATTGGAGTGGATTTCAGCAGCGATATGTTAAAGTATGCAAAACAGAAAGCTTCTCAGCTTAATGCGCCTTATAAAATGGAACTAATAGAGGGAGACATCCAGGAACTGCCCTTTCCGGACAACAGCTTTGATACGGTAGTATCTACCTGTGTGTTTTGCTCTGTACCAGACCCGGTTGTGGGTCTAGGAGAACTGAGAAGAGTTTGCAAATCGGACGGACAGATTCTCATGCTTGAGCATATGAGAAGCGAAAACCAGGCGGCAGGACTTGTAATGGATTTACTGAATCCAGTAACAGTGCGAATGTGGGGAGCAAATATAAACCGGGAGACAATGGCAAACATTAAATCAGCAGGATTGTCAGTTGTTGGCGAAGAAAGACTAATGGGGTCAATAATGAGAAGACTGTTACTTTCTCCAAATAAATAGATCTATGTAACAAAAAACGGTTCAAGAACAGAACCGTTTTTTTGTTTGGTGTTTCTAATTTTTTTCGACTTATTCTCAATTGACTATTTGTGTTAGGAAAGCGAAATTCACCAATAAATAGGATATGCCATTCCTGCTAAAAGGTAAGCATAGTATAGAACATGACAGTAGAATTGTCATTTCTGTGTCTGTCGAGGTTGAATCTGAAGTATTATTCCTTTTAATATACGTTAGTGTTTCAGCGTGGACCTACAATCAAATTTTCTTAAGGCGGATTTTGTTGTTGGAGTTCACTTCCATTTCCAGGAGATTTTCTCCTTCCCAGTTTAGCAGTTTACGTAGTTCACAGGGTATCGTTAAGTTACCATTATATAGTGTTGCCTGATTTAAGTATTTATCTTCGTGGTCTTTCTCAATCACGATAGTGTCTTTTTCGTTATAAATATAAAGCACGTGACCATCTTCAATTCCGAGTTCTTGTGTCACTTTCTTCGGTATGATGATTTGGCCATTATTATAAAGTTTCCTGATTAGCATAACTTCTCACTCCAATTAAGGATTTCCACTCTGTGATTTTTACAAAGTTTTATTAACCTATGGTATCGAATAAATGAGAAGAAAGTATGCAGGAAGTTGATGCATATAAAAAATTCCGGTATTTATTAAGGAAAGTTTATTTAAAGTTGAGAAGAATGATTAAATATCCATAGTTATTGCACAAAGATCCTCTAACATGTAGGTGGTTACTTCTTAACCCCCTCGAAGAAACGGTCCGCATACAGCCGTTTCTTCATTTATAATCAGCTAGCAATATTCTATATTTCCAGCTAATGCCGATTAAGGGAAAAACAATGTTCTTTGTTCCCCTCCATACAAAATCCATAAATACAAGGTATGATGACAGAGAATGACATAGAAGAGGTGAAATAGATGGGAAACTTTGAACCAATTAATCGAATAGCATTGGAATTAGGCCCTATCACTATTTATTGGTACGGCATAATTATCGGCTTTGGGATTTTCTTAGGATGGTTACTCGCTACAAAAGAAGCAAAAAGAAGAGGGTTGCAACAGGATGTCTTTTCAGATTTGCTTCTTTGGGCGATTCCAATTTCTCTCCTTAGTGCTCGGTTATATTACGTATTATTCAAACTAGATTACTATTTGGATAATCCAGGACAGATTCTAGCAATCTGGGAAGGCGGCATCGCCATCCATGGAGGATTGATCGGTGCGGTAGCAACCTCGATAGTGTATGCACGAAAAAAAGAAATTTCTTTCTGGCAGCTCGCTGACATAGCTGCTCCTAGTATTATTCTCGGGCAGGCCATTGGTCGATGGGGAAACTTCATGAACCAGGAAGCGCATGGAACAGAGGTGACAAGAACCTTTCTTGAAGATTTAATGCTTCCAGACTGGATTATTAACCAGATGTATATAGATGGAGCGTATTACCACCCAACCTTTTTGTATGAATCTTTATGGAATCTTTCAGGTTTTTTTGTACTCCTTGCCATCAGAAAGTTCGGAGTCAAGCGGGGAGAAGTTTTCCTTTCTTATCTCATTTGGTATTCAGTAGGCAGGTTTTTTGTGGAGGGATTGAGGACAGACAGTCTAATGGTAACTGATGAACTAAGAATTGCACAGGTCATTTCCCTGGCTTTAATTGGTCTTTCTTTGTTCCTCATCTGGTATCTAAGGCAAAAGCGATTGGCAAACCGGTTTTACAAAGAAGGTATGAATGACAAATAACTTTCCCATTTAACCTCGGACCTTCTAAGAAGATCCGAGGTTTTGTATATTGTTATTTATTCTTTTTATACTGTCAGCCTATTAAAAGGTAATTTACCAAGGGAATGTAGACTTCCGTTCGATATCATTTCAAATTAGCTGAATTCAATTCACTAACATTACTTTTTTAGCTTTGATTACTCGATATCCTAGTTGTTCCGCGAACTTAACCATCAATTTATTATGATAATCCAGGGTCTCATCCTCTATTTGGGCACTTTTCCAACTATCCTCCAAAAGAAATTCATCATTTAGCATAATCTCCAATTCCTCATGAATTGAACGACTTTTTATAATTTCTAGCTGCTCAAACCCACAGTTTTTAATTAAGGGAATCCATTCCAACTCAGTTGGCAATAATGAACAGCCATAAAAACTTTTAATGATTAATTCATCGGTTTCATTTATATTGCTTACCTTGTTAATTTTGGGAAGCTTACGATTTTCCTACCCTCGATTTTAGGTTAGCGGGAGAATGATCTCTTTACACAACATCTGAAAAAGGCACAGTAACCCTTGAGATTAACTGCGCCTTATTCAAGACCGAATTTTATTCCACTTTAAATTGGCCCATCATACCTGCATCTTCATGTTCAAGGATATGACAGTGGTACATGAAGATTCCAGGATACTTGAAAGTAGCAATCGCCCTGACCTTCTCCCCTGGATACACTAGGATAGTGTCCTTCCAGCCGGATTCATTTGCTGGAGGCTGTTTGCCGTCTCGGTCAAGAATTTGGAATTGTACTCCATGAGCATGGAATGGATGGGCCATTCCCCCCATCATCCCAGTACTTTCATTGGAGATTTCCCAGATTTCTGTAGTATTTAAGGTTAAATATTCATCCATCCGGTCCATATCCATTTGTTTGCCATTTATATTGACATTGCTTCCCATTCCTTGGAAAATAAATTTTCTAGTTTTTACTACCTTTGATGAATCTATTCTTTCAATTATTGCAAGTTGGTTTGGTATATTAAAGTCTTTTTGTTTTTTACCAGTTACCATAAATTTCATGAATTCAGTACCTTGATTTGTTAGTTCGATCGTACCGCCATCTTTAAACATTGAGAAATCCACTATGATTTCAGCTCTTTCCCCTGGGCTGAGCACTAGTTTTGTCATCTCAACAGGCTGTTCAAGCAACCCCCCATCGCTAGCTACTTGATAGAAGTTTTGGTTATTGCTAAAAAGCAATTCATAAATCCTGGCATTTGATCCGTTCAGCAAACGAAAGCGCATTTTGCCTCTTGGTACCTCAAGATAAGGGTTAACAGCTCCGTTAACAAGAATGGTTCCTCCCTGAAGGCCCATCATAACGTCATGCATGCCCAGTCTATATTCAAACCTTCCATTTGCGTCCAGCTTCTTATCCTGGATCACAAGCGGAATGTCGTTGACGCCATACTCATTTGGGAGGTTCAGATTATCTGAAAAATCATCATCTACATAAAACAAACCAGCGAGTCCTTTATAAACTTGCTCTCCAGTTTTATGGAGCAAGTGCGGATGAAACCATAATGTTGAAGCAGGCTGTGTGACCGTAAACTTTGGATTCCAGGTTTCACCTGGCCTAATCCGTGAGTGAGGACCACCATCGTTTTCCCCGTCTACTTCAAGCCCGTGCCAGTGGACTGTTGTCTCTTCATTGAGGTTGTTTTTGACTTTTATCGAAACCTCATCACCCTTTCTGACTCTAATGACAGGGCCGAGATAATTTCCATTGTAACCATAAGTGTCTGTCTCTTTCCCCTTGATAAATTCTGTTTTAGCTATTTGAGCTGAAAGCTGAAACTCGGCTTTACTTGGGATCGAACTCATATTTTTAAGGAGCGGAGGAACAGGTAAAGGAGTGCCGCCGCTGAATGGAACTCCACTACTATCATTTCCATTCATCATTTCATTGTTATTAAAAATTTTATTTACTCCAACAGGAACAAGAGAAATAGCTGCTAATCCTGCGGCTCCCTTTAAGGAATAAGAGAGAAATTTTCTTCTATTGTATTTATCCATTAAAGCTGTACCTCCTTATCAAATTCCACTGAATTTTAAATCGGTGGGGGGTATTTTTGTATTTTAATATGAATATATGCAAAAAGTATGTAGAGTTAATTACTATGTATTCTGATAATTGATCACTCCGGTTTTTCGCAGGGTAACTGTGGTGAACTGCTTTTTTGTTTTCTACATATTTTCTACATGATTTGCTTTTATATTTTATGCATAGAAACAAACAACTCATCATGAAAGGAAGGAGGGATTCCGATGTGGGGACCGGGTTTTGCATCTGCTGGCTGCGGACCGATTGTGGTTTATCGGTTTGCTGCTGGCTGGCTTCCTGAGCTACTTGCTGATGATAAACAAGAAGGGACCGGATCAGACAATTCGTTCTGATTCCAGTGAAGCGATGGAACAATTGAAAACGAGGCTTGCACAAGGGGAAATCACCCTGGAAGAGTACCAGAAAATGAAGGAAACACTCTTAAAATAATCGCTTTACCTCCATACTTCTACATCTTTCTGATAGAGAATGAAAGTATAAAGAAATGGAAAGGAGAGAAGGAAATGATGATGGGACCAGGTTACTTTGGAGGCTTTGGGATGGGAGGTGGATCACTGATGATGCTAGTTGTGTTCCTGGCAATCGGCTATCTATTATATCTTGCATTCAACCAGAACAGAGGAAACAGCCAAACGCTTAGCCGTCAGTCGATGAGCAGTGAAGCACTTGAGCTCGCCAAGGGCAAATTGGCCCGAGGTGAAATCACTGTCGAGGAATTCGAACAAATTAAAACAAACTTACTATAAAAACGTTAAATAAGGAGTGTTTTTACAATGATGAAAAAGACAATCATTACCGGAGCATTGGCAGCTGCCCTGATCGCGACGGGAGGCACGGGGCTTTATATGGCATCAGCGAAGGAAAACCCTGCAGGGCCTTTCGTTTATATGAAGCAGCAAGGAATTAATTTTAGCAATATGTCCAGCATCATGGGTGAGGGCAACTTTGAAGACATGCAGAAGTTCATGGGAGAACAGGGTGTCGATCTTGAAGAAATGAACCAGATGATGGAATCTGGGAATTTTGAGGATATGCAAAAATACATGGATGAGCAGAATATCAACTTTGGGCAGATGAGGCCATATATGCAGGAAATGCACCCGGAATTGAGCAATCAGGATATCGAGGAAATGTATAAAGGCATGCATGGGACGGAGGAGCGGCCAATAGCCGGAATTTCCAGGGCATGGGAACTACAGGACTATAAACATACAGGCCGGTCTGATCCGGCCTCCAATTAAAAAATTTGAGGGAGGAGGAATGGAACGATGTTTGCGCTATTGCTCCTGGCAATCGGTTTTTACCTGTACAAGACAGGCGATTTGCAAAAATTCTTTGGAAAATCGGATTCGCAGTATACAGGAGATGATCAAGCAAGAAAGATTATTGATCTAAGGTATGCTGCCGGAAAAATTTCTGAAGAAGAGTATGCTAAACTGAAAAACCTAATTTAATAATAGTAGGAAGGAGTAGATGATCATGATGGGCGGACATATGGGTTCTTTTGTAAATGGTTATGGGTTCAATGGTCATTCCGGCTACAGTCAGTTTGGAATGATGCCATATTTCAACTTCACGACACTGATTTTCCTTTCGCTGATTGCAGTTGGAGTCTATCTTTTTTTCAAAAACCGGACAGCCACCAATCCAAATCCGGGGAATACCCAGGCAATTGAAGCGGAAGAAATGGCAAAGCTGAGATACGCCAGAGGGGAAATCACCTTTGAGGAATTCCAGCAAATATTGAGAACCATCCGATCCTGATAGAGACGATATGAAGCGATAAACCTTGTATTAATGGCCATAATACTTGTTATATTTCAAGAGGTAGAATGATTGTCAGAAAGAATGGATTCTCCTGATAAATAGTCTTTTCAAAATAAAAAACGGTTTAAATCTGAACCGTTTTTTTGTATGGTGAGTTTTATTCTGGCTTCTTTCCTGCGCTGTCATCCGGTGTAAAGGATGGATTGAATCCTTCATATTTAAAAGATTGATCATTCCTGAAGAAGCATGGTGAAGGTCGTGGCAGTGGAACAGCCAGTTTCCGGGATTGTCGGCTGCAAATGCTACTACATATTCATCACCCGGTTTAAGATTGAATGTATCCTTGATAATCGGCGAAGCCTCCACTGGTTTTTCATTTTTGCTTAATACCTGGAAAAAATGGCCGTGCAGGTACATTGGATGGTCATTCATCAATGAGTTGTTGACTAGTTTAACCAGTACTTTATCGCATTTTTTCACGTTGATGTTGTCAGTAATAGGGAATGATTTGCCGTTGAGGGTAAAAACCATTCCCTCAGTGTTCAAATCCATGGTGTACTCAAGGTCGTACTTCTGGTAGTGTGAACTTGCTTTTTGCTTCGGTTCCGTACACCGGAAGATTTCCTGCTGGTCTGATTTAGTAACGAAACTAAAACTAAAATGGTTAGTGATTTATGACATAGAAAAAGTGGTTGATGGCATCGTCTTAAAACACTACTTAATAACGAATAATTAAGTAATCAACTTTCAATTCTACGATTAACTTTATACCCATACGGGATTAGTTAGAGTAGATCAGGAAAGGAGTGTAGTGTAGTTTATGATGAATGGTGGCGGACCCGGTAATGGGATGGGAACAGGATTTTTTGGTCCAGGAATAATGGGAATACTGCTGGTTATTATAGTCATTGCGGTTATTGCTGTGGCCATTGTGTTTTTTAAGAACAAGTCAAATCATAATACAGCCAACACTGACGGCAATAACTCACTGGGGACATTGAAAGAAAGACTTGCGAGAGGAGAAATTTCAGAAGAAGAGTACGATCGTTTAAAACAAAAATTAGAGCAGTAACAGATTTCTTGGATGGTGCGTCTTAGGATCCTCTCCTCACCGTCTCACACCTGAAGGCTACCCTCTGAACGAAAAGCAACAAGCACGGAAATATACTGTCTTAAGCGGCACGAGCCGCTTTTTTTATTTTTAATCTTTACCAATACTCATCAGTGGAAAATTCCTCAGTCTCAACAAAATCTCCATACCTTTTATTTATAATGATATTTAATTTACAGTAGGAGGGGACGGCATGTTGTATAACAAAGAAATAGTAAATCGACTTAAGAGAATTGAGGGCCAAATCAGGGGGATTAGTAAAATGATGGAAGCAGAAAAAGCATGTGCTGATGTTGTGAACCAATTGTCCTCTATTCGAAGTTCCACAGGTAGAGCAATAGCCTATATTGTCGCAAACGAACTCCAAAATTCTCTCACAAAGGACAAAAACTCCATAAAGGAAGAGTATAGTGCAGTAGATGATGCTGTAAATATGTTAGTAAAAAGTTCATAGATTTCTGCACAATTGGAAATCAATCAGTGAAATGATAAACTTACACTCCTTTTGTCAGGGGTGCATTCGCTTAGATAAAGACGACATTAGTATAAATTTCTCAGTCATAATCTTTGTGAAATTATTTGGTATTGTTTGATCAAAAACATGGAGGTGGAAATACATGTTGAATCGCCGGAAGTTTTTGGGGAAGTCTCTAAAAGGGACAGCAGGGATTTTGGCCCTTTCCTTCATGCCAGCAGGTTTAAGTGCCTGTAGTAAAGAGGAAAGCAATATTGACACCAGTTCTATGGCAAGTATTGGTCCTTTAAACGAATTGGAGAAAGGACCTTATCCAAAGAAAGTTTCTTATAAAGTAACAGTCCAGGATGGGTGGACAGAACAAAATCTGGAGGGTTTTGTTTATTTGAACAAAACGAAGGAAAATGAATTTTTAATTATGTCTCCAGTATGTACTCATCTAGGTTGCATCGCAGGTGAAGCGGAAGAAAGTAAAGTAACGGAAGGAATTGAATTCTATTGTCCTTGTCATGGAGGAGAATACGACGAACATGGAATTAATATTGGAGGACCACCGCCAAGGCCGTTGGACGTTTTTGAAGGATTTGTTAAGGATAACGAAGTTTATATTCCAATATTAAGTCCGACTAAAAGAACTAAATAAAAACCCTTTATTTTTTTATTTACGGTTTACTTCCGAGGTGCAAACAAGTAAATAACAAGGCAAATCGCACGGGTATTAACATTGAAATTCACCGTGCGAATTTTCTTATTAAATCAATGGTTTTTAATATATTTATTTAAAATCGCCCATCAATTCTCAGGTCATTTCTCAATGTGGAAATAATTATTGGAGGGTATGTGATTTTGTTGTGATTTGGTAAGTGGAATGTATGGAAATTGTGAAGGTGTTTGGATATTTATGTTAAAATTGAAATAAGACTAACGAAGACTTTGTGAAATAATGTACTTAAAGTAACGGGCAGTAATGTTGAAGAAGGATTGACATCGTAAGGAGTCGAATATTATCGGTATCATTATATTTAAGAAGGAGTTGCTATGCCAGCTCCTTCTTTTTGCTATAGAGGCCGTTAAAAAAATATAAAAAAAATAATAAAATAAACCAAAACCTTTTTCTAACCTACACGTCTAAGATTTAAGTGAATTAACAAGGAGAGAAATTAGATGGCTGACTACAGGGAAGAGGATATTCATGAGTGGTACAATCTGTATCATCAAACAATTTTTAAATTTATTTTTATGCTTACAAAAGATTATCAGCAAGCTGAGGATTTAACTCAGGAAACATTTTTTAAGGCCTATAAATATCATCATACTTTCAAAGGAGATTCTAGCGAAAAAACATGGTTGTTCAGTATCGCTCATAATGTGACTGTTGACCACATGAGAAAACAAAAGCCAATTCGCTTTTTTAAAGAGTTATTCCAACCTCAAATTGACATTAAACTATTGCCAGAAAATGTGGTCCAGCTTAAAGAAAGTTCAAAGGAAATTCACGAAGCACTAAGGGCACTTAAACAATCCCATCGGGAAGTTATCATCCTTAGAAAGATCAAGGGTTTTTCAATTACCGAAACAGCAGAAATATTGAATTGTTCGGAAAGTAAAGTTAAGTCCACATTGCATCGTGGAATGTTAGCTTTGGAAAAAAGATTAATTAAGGAGTCGGGGTTAAATGAACATACAAAGTGAATTGAACACTTATAATCGTGCTCTTCAGAAAGTAGAATATGATTTGGAATGGAGTCAGGAGCAAGCCGATTTAGTAAGGAGAAAACTGGAGAGGCAAATTTATAAGGAAAAGATTAAATCTCGAGCTTTCAAGATTTTCGGTTACGTATCATCTATAAGTATCACTTTTTCTCTTCTTTTTTTGCTAATTATTCAATTGGGGAATGAAGATTCATTTGTCTCAGGAATGCTATCAAATAAAGAAAAGCTGTATACAATGGAAGTGATTAACGGGAAAGAGACACCGATTTTAACCGAAAAAGGGATGGAATATGTCGTTTATCCAATGGATGCCTACAAGGAGATTAATACTATCTCAGGAGAACCACTTCTTGCAGTATCTGTTGAAAATATAGGTAGTAAAGAACAAGTATTTACACAGGCCTTTTACCCGACTTCAGAAGGAAGGTTTATTTCCGTACATTATACAAAGAATGAAACGGGATCAGTTGAAGAAAGGAGTAAGTATTTCTTTCCCGAACATCCCCTCTACGGAACAAAAGTCACAGAAATAAATGTTTCAGGTCAACGGGCATTTCTACATGAACCTACAACAGAATATGGATCAGCTGCGTTATATATCGTTACCAAAAATTATGTATACTATATGACTAATCAGGGGTTGTTGAATAAAAAGCAGGGTGATTCTGAAGAGTTAGTCAGACTTGCCAACTTGTTTAACTTTGAGGTTGAAAGATAAAGGTTACATTTTAGTATTTATTATCTGCTTAAATAATTGCCGATGCATTGGAGTATAAATTAATTCTGTGAGTTAACAGGACTATAAAAGTTTGTGAACCATTATAATTTAAGGTAAGGGTGCTTTGATCCAAGAAGGATTAAGGCACCTTTTTGTTGAATTTCTTATTGAGCTCCCTCAGTTAAATAAGA
>JAGGQZ010000010.1 GCA_018613055.1 Chryseobacterium sp. ISL-80
AACATTATCTAGTTTTGAGGGAATAAAACCTCAAATCAAATAGTCTGGTGGCGATGGCGAGAAGGTCACACCCGTTCCCATACCGAACACGGAAGTTAAGCTTCTCAGCGCCGATGGTAGTTGGGGGTTTCCCCCTGTGAGAGTAGGACGCCGCCGGGCACACGAAAGAACAGCTGTAATGGCTGTTCTTTTTTTGCGTCTAGAAAAGGAGATTTTTATCCGTCATCCTGAGCAACATAAATTGTTCCATTTTATCAGGTTGGTTGATATCTTTGCCAAAGTGGTCGATATATCTCTGGATTTGGTCGATATATTTGAAAATCCGCCGATATAATCAAAAATGTGGTCGATAAAATCAAAAAATCGCCAATAAAAAGTCAAAATGGATCCTCGTAAACTACTTTAAGGAACTCTTTTACGTCAAATCTCCACATCTGGCGCTTATTTCTCAGGCTCTATTAAATAAGATTGTTGATTTTCGTTACAGGCGCTTCGTTTTTGTGGGGAGACTAAGAAAAAAATCACCTGCCGTCTTTTTATCATCAAATCTTCCTTAGGGCTGTCGCTGAGCCTCTTGTATTGTTTGAAACGGCGTAACTATTTTCGCTGGTATTCGGCACTCTTTTTCGTAGTTGCTTCCGAATTGTATATATGTATACCGAAATTATCATGAAAAATCCTAGGAACCGAACTGTTTTTACTTTGAGTTTAAAAGCAATGAGCATAAATGAAAACCCTCTGAGGCCTCAGAGGGTTTCATTCATTATCTTTTTTTCTTTTTGCCCAGTGATTGTAATTGATCCATCACCTTTGCACGTGACTTTTGATCCTTTAGCAAGTATGCTGTACCTAGAGCAACAGTTGTCATCATCAGTTTTTTTCTATCCATATTACAACCTCCTCGGATATTCAATGTCCATGTATATGAAATTCCCGATACAAGCATATCTAAACATTTCACCATCTGTTGTAAACCCTTAAGGTACTTGAAACCCTAATGTTATCACCTGTGCATGAGGTACTGGTAAATTAAGTAAGGCCCTTTTTTAATGGTTGATTGTAAAAATGTCTGGATCAAAGGATAGTCTTCATTGGGCATCATTTTGATCAACTCACTCCACCACTCTGTTTCGTAACGGGCAATCATTCCAAGATTATATAGCAATAAATAATGCAAAAGAAGCTCTGGAAATAAAAATAATTCTCTTTTATTCAGGGGCAGGACATATTGTTGTTCCTCCAGATTGAACTTCAACGGAATAGGCTCAGCGGCAGCTTCGAGATTTGCTTCGAACTTTAGATTAGCACTATTTTCGTCTTTAAAAGAGATAGGGATGGATGATTTTAGTTGAAAGAATTCCTGGAAACGATTTTCGGTCATATGGAAGTGATCCAATATGGACTTGGGCAGGGAGTAAAGTGAATCCTGTTCAGACTTCAGCGTTTCAAAATTTTGCTTCCCTCTTAGTGATGCATAGATGCCAGAGAGTTCAGGAATCACTTCCATCACATCACCCATTGTTGCTTTTTCTCCTTCCAATTGTTTCATGTGGAACATCTTTTCAGCCATAAGTGAGAAGAGACCATTCTTTTGAAATTTCACCTCATCATCCGAGAAGCGGTATTGTTGTTTTTTACGCTTTCTTGTCGAAACACCATGGGCGAGGACGGATGTCGTCTCAGGGTAATCTGGTTCGACTGTCAGGATGCATGCTTTTATGAGATGGACAAGTCCATAGAAAAGCAGGATAGGCTGGATGGCCAGCGGCGATTTTTCTGCCTGTTCATAATAAAGCTTCCCATGTTCGAGATAATACATAAAGGGATAGCAGTTTTCGAAGCTCTTCAGGTCAGGCTGCTCGAGATTGATTTTGCGATAGCATTTTTTCAAAAAATCCTGTGAATATTCGGCTGAAAAGAAGAGTGTATAGCTATTCCATTCTTTATAGGGCAAAGACACATAAAAAACCTCCAAGTTAACTGAAAAATCTAACAAATAACATCGTCCTTGACAGTATTTTAACCAATTGATAACCTACAAATAATATTTTCTTAAAGGGGGGCATTTACTATGTGGGAAAGTAAGTTTGTAAAAGAAGGATTAACGTTTGATGATGTACTGTTGGTGCCGGCTAAATCTGAGGTTTTGCCAAAGGATGTCAGCCTCAAGGTGAACCTGACGGAGACTTTAAGACTGAATATTCCAATCATCAGTGCAGGAATGGATACTGTAACAGAAGCTGAATTAGCAATTAGCATTGCAAGGCAGGGCGGTCTGGGCATCATACATAAAAACATGTCCATTGAAGCC
This sequence comes from Chryseobacterium sp. ISL-80, assembly GCA_018613055.1. Taxonomy (GTDB): domain Bacteria; phylum Bacillota; class Bacilli; order Bacillales; family Cytobacillaceae; genus Mesobacillus. Next base: position 2,312 of record JAGGQZ010000010.1, read on the forward strand.
CAGGCAGATCAGGTTGATAAGGTGAAGCGCTCTGAAAGTGGAGTCATCACTGATCCTTTCTTTTTAACCCCAGAGCATCAGGTATATGATGCTGAACATCTGATGGGGAAATACCGAATTTCTGGTGTTCCGATTGTCAATAACGAAGAAGAACAAAAGTTAGTTGGAATCATTACGAATCGTGATATGCGTTTTATCCAGGATTACTCCATTAAAATTGAGGAAGTCATGACTAAGACAAACCTGGTGACTGCTTCTGTAGGTACAACCCTTCAGGAAGCCGAACAAATCCTTCAGCGCCATAAGATTGAAAAACTCCCACTAGTAAATGACGAAGGCGTTTTGAAGGGCCTCATCACCATTAAAGACATTGAAAAAGTGATTGAGTTCCCGAACTCCTCGAAGGATTCGAAAGGCCGTTTGTTGTGCGGTGCTGCAGTCGGTGTCACAGCGGATACAATGAAACGCGTTGAGATGCTGGTGAAATCACATGTGGATGTCATTGTTGTTGATACAGCGCATGGGCATTCGAAGGGTGTAATTGAAACGGTAAAACAAATCCGTGAAGCCTACCCAGAACTTAATATCATTGCCGGAAATGTCGCGACAGCAGAAGCAACAAAAGATCTGATCGAGGCTGGCGCAGATATCGTCAAGGTTGGCATTGGCCCTGGTTCGATCTGTACTACGCGCGTGGTTGCCGGTGTCGGTGTTCCGCAAATCACAGCTGTGTATGACTGTGCGACAGAAGCACGTAAGCACGGCAAGGCAATCATTGCCGATGGCGGCATCAAGTATTCCGGGGATATCGTAAAGGCTCTAGCTGCCGGTGGGCATGCGGTCATGCTTGGAAGCTTGCTGGCTGGTGTCTCTGAGAGTCCGGGTGAAACAGAAATCTACCAGGGAAGACGCTTCAAAGTATACCGTGGCATGGGCTCAGTTGCTGCGATGGAAAAAGGGTCGAAGGATCGTTACTTCCAGGAAGATAACAAGAAGTTTGTACCGGAAGGGATTGAAGGTAGGATCCCTTATAAAGGGCCTCTTACAGATACGATCTATCAGCTGATCGGAGGAATCCGTTCGGGAATGGGATATTGCGGAACAGCAAACCTTGAAGAATTGAGGGAGAATGCCCAATTCATCAGGATGACAGGCGCAGGCTTGAGAGAGAGCCACCCACATGATGTCCAAATCACGAAGGAAGCTCCAAACTATTCCATGTCTTAATGCGAAACCCGGAATCTGGGTTTTACTACTGGTGAATTAGCAGTAAGTTTACGAAAAGACAATTAAATATAACCAAAACAGGCAGGGACTAAGACTTTTATCCTGTTTCCAGCCTGTTTTTTCCTAATTTTACAATAGACAGAGTGACTATTCTCTGTCTATTTTTTTCATTTTTTTTATGGTAAACTATACGGGTGTGATTTTTTAGAGGCAGAAAAAAATGCAAGTTTTATAGATTATTTTAAAACTATGGAGGGAAATTCGTCTTGAATCGTAAACAGAAACAGCTTTCAATGTTTTTTGCAGCATTCATTTTAACGATCACAACAATGTTTTCAGGATTTTCAATGGAAGCTGAAGCAGCAGAGGGCCAGCTGGGCATCGATGCAGAGGCAGCAATGCTGATAGATGCGGATACTGGCAGAGTATTATATGAGAAAAATTCCGATGTTGTCCTTGGTGTAGCATCCATGTCCAAGATGATGACAGAATATATGGTCCTTGAAGCGGTCAAACAAGGGAAGTTGAAATGGGACCAAAAGGTAAAGATCAATGAATATGTCCATAAGCTATCTGGTGCACCTGGCCTGTCAAATGTCGGGCTGACACAGGGTGAGGATTATACAGTAAAAGAATTGTATGAAGCAATGGCGATCCATTCCGGGAACGCAGCTACCGTTGCATTAGCTGAGGTTCTTTCCGGAACAGAGAAGAACCATGTTGAAAAAATGAACAAAAAAGCGGCCGAGTTAGGCTTGAAGGATTATAAGTTCGTAAACTCTTCAGGTTTGAACAATAGAGATCTATTAGGACACCATCCTGCAGGCAGTCCTGATGAAGAAAACGTCATGTCGGCACGTTCAATGGCAAAGCTCGCCTATAGACTGCTGAAGGATTATCCGGAGGTTTTGGAAACAGCAAGTGTACCGGCCCTGAAATTCCGTGATGGCCGCGAGTACAAGAACTTTAACTGGATGCTTCCAGGCCTCATTTATCAATACGATGGTGTCGATGGCCTGAAGACAGGATCTACAGATTTTGCGGGTTATGGTTTTACAGCTACAGCGATGAAGAATGGCCAGAGAGTCATCTCTGTTGTCATGAAGGCGGACTCCAAGGACAGCCGTTTTGCTGAGACTCGTAAAATCCTTGATTTTGCTTTCAGTAATTTTTCAGAAGAAGAGCTTGTGAAAAAGAATTATCAGTTGAAAGGCAAGAAAACTCTTCCGGTAACAAAGGGCAAGGAAGATAGCGTGAAGATCCAGACAAAAAAGGCGATCTCCATGACAATCAGAAATGGCGAAAAAGATCAATATAAGCCAGTGCTCGTTCTCGATAAAAAGAAGCTTAATAAAGATGGCGAGTTGACTGCTCCAATTAAAAAAGGCGAACAAGTCGGCTATATGACTGTTAAGTCCAATAAAGATGAAAAGATCAGCTTCCTTACCGAAGATGGCCAAAAAGGAATTCAGGTTCCAGTTGTTGCTGCTGAAAGTGTGGAAAAAGCGAACTGGTTCGTGCTGGCGATGCGCGGAATCGGCGGATTCTTTGGCGACCTGTTTGGCGGAGTGGCTGATACAGTAAAAGGCTGGTTTTAATAAATAATGAAAGGTTTCCTGTCTTGACAGGGAACCTTTTTTATTGTTTATTTTCATTAGGGGTAGCTGTAATTCCGACCAAAAAAGTCCGAATATCCAGTTATTTATATTTGCTTTACATAGTAATCCCTTAAAAGGGACAAGGGGGAGTAAGAATGAAGACAGGTACTGATCGTGTTAAACGTGGTATGGCAGAAATGCAAAAGGGCGGCGTCATCATGGATGTTGTCAATGCCGAGCAGGCTAAGATTGCTGAAGAAGCAGGTGCGGTTGCCGTAATGGCACTTGAGCGTGTCCCTTCAGATATCCGCGCAGCTGGCGGTGTAGCAAGAATGGCTGACCCGAGAATCGTTGAAGAAGTGATGGGTGCTGTCACGATTCCCGTTATGGCAAAAGCAAGGATTGGCCACATTGTTGAAGCGCGTGTCCTTGAAGCGATGGGCGTTGATTATATTGATGAAAGTGAAGTTTTGACTCCGGCAGATGAGGAGTACCACCTGAATAAAAGGGATTACACAGTTCCTTTTGTCTGTGGATGCCGCGATCTTGGCGAAGCAGCCAGAAGGATCGGTGAGGGAGCATCCATGCTTCGTACAAAGGGTGAGCCTGGCACTGGAAACATCGTTGAAGCAGTGCGCCATATTCGCAAGGTGAATGCACAGGTTCGCAAGGTAGTCGCCATGGACATCGACGAGCTCATGACAGAAGCTAAGCTTCTAGGAGCGCCATATGAGCTTCTTCTTGAGATCAAGGAGCTTGGACGTCTCCCAGTCGTCAACTTTGCAGCAGGTGGCGTAGCAACGCCTGCAGACGCAGCATTAATGATGCAGCTCGGTGCAGACGGAGTATTTGTAGGATCTGGTATCTTTAAATCTGACAATCCCGCGAAGTTTGCAAAGGCTATTGTCGAAGCAACGACTCATTATCAAGATTACGAATTGATTGCGAACATCTCGAAGGGTCTTGGCATCCCGATGAAGGGCATAGAGATTTCATCATTGGCACCTGAAGCCCGCATGCAGGACCGCGGCTGGTAAGGAGTATCAATATGGTGAAAATTGGAGTACTGGGCCTTCAAGGGGCTGTCCGTGAGCATATATGGGCAATTGAGGCTTCCGGGGCGGATAGGGTTGTTGTTAAACGTCCCGGGCAGCTGGAAGAGATAGACGGACTGATCATTCCTGGCGGAGAGAGCACGACCATTCGCCGTCTGATTGATAAGTATGGTTTCATGGACGAGTTGAAAAAATTCGCTGCAGATGGCAAGCCGATGTTCGGGACCTGCGCAGGACTGATTTTACTCGCGAGCGATGTGGTGGGCTATGATGAACCACATATCGGTGTCATGGATGTGAAAGTGGAACGCAACTCATTCGGACGCCAGCGTGAGAGTTTTGAAGCGGATATTAATATTTCTGGAGTGGCTGATAATTTTTCTGCCGTATTCATTCGGGCTCCGCATATCGTGGAAGCGGGTGAGAATGTCGAAGTGCTTGCAAAGCATAATGACAGGATTGTCGCTGCACGTGATGGCCAATTCCTCGGCTGTTCCTTCCACCCGGAATTGACTAATGATTATAGACTCATGAATTACTTTGTAAATATGGTGGAAGAGTCTAAGAGTAAAAATTTTGCATAAACTGCTTGCATGCTGAACATAATTGTAGTAAATTATGAATTAAAATTCGATAGTAAAAGCGATGAGAGGGAATAGTAGCTTGTGTCCATTCCGAAGAGAGCCGGTGTTTGGTGAGAACCGGTGTCTGGAACAAATGAATCCGCCCTCGAGCAGAGTATGGAACGCCATATGTGCCAGTAAATACTCTCGGTAAAAACCGTTATTTTATGAGTGGAAGGCATTTTTGCCTTCAACTAGGGTGGCAACGCGGGTTAACTCTCGTCCCTTTTTGGGGACGGGAGTTTTTTATTTTATCAAAAGCTTTTTACTGCAATCAAAAAGGAGGAATCCGCAGTGTTAGACGTTAAGTATTTAAGAGCGAATTTTGAAGAAGTAAAACAGAAGCTTCAGCACCGTGGCGAAGATTTGACTGATTTTGGCAAGTTTGAGGACCTTGATGTCAAGCGCAGGGAATTGATCCTTGAAGCTGAACAGCTGAAGAGCAGAAGGAATGAAGTTTCCCAACAGGTTGCGCAATTGAAGCGTGAAAAGCAGGATGCAGACCATCTGATTGCGGAAATGCGTGAAGTAGGCGACAAAATCAAGGTTCTGGATGATCAGTTGCGTGAGGTGGAGGAAGAGCTGGAGGCATTAATGCTGAGCATTCCGAATATCCCGCATGAAAGTGTTCCGATTGGCGAAACAGAAGACGATAATGTGGAAATTCGTAATTGGGGCGAAGTCCGTGACTTTGAATTTGAAGCTAAGCCGCATTGGGAAATCGCAGACCATTTAAAGATTCTTGATTTTGAACGTGCAGGAAAAGTAACAGGAAGCCGTTTTGTTTTTTACAAAGGCTTAGGCGCACGCCTCGAGCGCGCATTGATGAGCTTCATGCTTGACCTGCATGTGGATGAGCATGGCTACAAGGAAATCCTTCCTCCGTACATGGTCAACCGCGCAAGCATGACAGGAACAGGACAGCTTCCGAAGTTTGAAGAGGATGCCTTCCGAATCGAGAGCGAGGATTACTTCCTGATCCCGACAGCCGAGGTGCCTGTCACGAATATGCACCGCGATGAGATCCTGAGCGGTGAAGAGCTGCCAGTCAATTATGCAGCATACAGTGCATGTTTCCGTTCTGAGGCAGGATCTGCCGGCCGGGATACACGTGGTTTGATCCGCCAGCATCAGTTCAACAAGGTCGAGTTGGTGAAGTTTGTTAAGCCAGAAGACTCTTATGACGAGCTGGAAAAGCTGACTGGACATGCCGAAAAGGTGCTTCAGCTGTTAGGCCTGCCATACCGCGTGTTGAGCATGTGTTCTGCCGACCTCGGCTTCACTGCTGCTAAGAAGTATGATATCGAAGTCTGGATTCCAAGCTATGGCACGTACAGGGAAATCTCTTCTTGCAGTAACTTTGAAAGCTTCCAGGCAAGACGAGCAAATATCCGCTTCCGTCGCGAGCCAAAAGCAAAGCCTGAACATGTCCATACATTGAACGGATCCGGCCTTGCAATTGGCCGTACAGTTGCTGCGATTCTCGAGAACTACCAGCAGGCTGATGGAAGTGTCATCATTCCGGAAGCACTGCGTCCATACATGGGCAATAGGGAAGTTATTGCTCCTGAATAATCGGCACTATTTAAGGGATTTTTGGGCAGGATTAGATCCTGCCCAAAAAAACTTTTAAAGAAGTGTTGACTCGTTTTTGAATACATGATATTATATTTCTTGTCTCGGAGGTATACCCAAGTCCGGCTGAAGGGATCGGTCTTGAAAACCGACAGGCGGGTAACACCGCGCGGGGGTTCGAATCCCTCTACCTCCTCCATTAATTTTTCAATTAAAGCATTAACGCATAAAACAATTTGGAGATTGTGTAAGAAAACCCGTTACTATGTAGCGGGTTTTTTTATATTGAAAATTAAGCGGATAAATTCCGCTTAATTTTGGATTTCCCCTTATCTAGCTAAAAATAAGGGGAGCTTTTCCGTTTATTTAATCAAAATTGATGAATTTTAGCTTAAATAGAACAAGGCAGGAATATCTCCGCTTATTTCTGCATCATAAGCCAATCTATATAAAATAGCCGGAAATTCTCCGCTTATTATGATTTCGCATACCTATACGAAAATCTTTCTCCAAAATAAAAACCGCCAAATGGCGGTTTTACTTTTTCAATAATTGAGTTTGTTTGATATGTGCTGCGATTTTCTCCACGATTGGCTCAATGGATTCCGGATTGTTGAACAAATCGTAATCATTGATATTCAAGCGCAGGACAGGGCATGCGTTAAAGTTATTGATCCAGTTCTCATAGCGGGCATGCATTTCTTCCCAATAACTGATTGGTGTCTGCTGCTCCATTGGACGACCTCTTAGCTTGATGCGCTCAAGAATATCGTCGATCGAACCTTCTAAATAAATCAGCAGGTCAGGGTGTGGGAAATATGGAGTCATGACCATTGCGTCGAATAGGCTCTTATAAGTTTCGTAGTCCACCGGGGACATTGTGCCTTTTTCATAATGCATTTTTGCGAAAATGCCTGTATCTTCATAAATTGAACGGTCCTGGATAAAACCGCCACCGTATTCAAAAATTCTTTTTTGTTCCTTGAAGCGCTCAGCAAGGAAGTAAATTTGCAAATGGAAGCTCCAGCGTTCAAAGTCAGCATAAAACTTATCAAGGTATGGATTCGTGTCTACCTTTTCAAAGGATGTACGGAACCTGAGGGCATCCGCCAACGCATTCGTCATGGTAGATTTGCCGACTCCAACGGTACCGGCAATCGTGATGACGGCATTAGCCGGGATGTCATATTTTGTTCTTAAATTCATGGTTGTACGCTCCTTTTTCTTAATGATGCGGTTAGCTGGTCAATGATCAGCTGGAGATCTTCTTCATGCCTGACGAAATCCAGGTCATCGCCGCTGAAACGGAGGACTGGGATTTCAGGGTGGTCTTGCTCAAATTGAAGCATGGCTTGTTCATAATCAAGCGATAATTGCTCTAGATATAAAGGACTGATGTTTTTTTCGACTTCGCGGCCGCGCATCTTGATGCGTTTCAGCAATGTATCGAGGCTTGCATTAAGATAAATGATGACATTTGGCTTAGGCATATCTTTTGTCAGGATTTGATAAATATCTAAGTATTTTTTGTATTCCTGCTCATTCAATGTGCGCTGGGCGAAAATGAGGTTTTTCATGATATGATAGTCAGCTACGACAGGCTTGTTTTGGCTGAGGTAATGTTCATTAATATCTCCAAGCTGCTTATATCGATTGCAGAGGAAAAACATTTCTGTCTGGAAGCTCCATTCTTCGATGTTATCGTAAAACTTCCCCAAAAATGGATTTTCGTCGACAATTTCTTTTAAAAGTGCAAATTGGAATCGTTCGGAAATGGCTCTGGCCAATGACGTTTTGCCGATTCCGATCGGTCCTTCAACCGTTATAAAAGGTGTTCCTTCCACAACATGTCCTCCCTCTCCGTTGTATCTGTATCTTTTTTTACATTTCTGTCAGTTAAATCACGCAAAGTCCATTTTATCACACCAGTACATGGAATGGATATGCTATATTTAGAGGCAATTTTAGCAAAAAAAGAAGACAGCCGCATAAATACTGCGCCTGTCATATATTATCGGAATTTGTAAAAAATTTTTAATAGTAAGCTTCTATAATGAAGCCTTATCTTTTCACTACATTGAAATTTTCCTGGATGAGCAGCCAGTTTTGCGGAAAGGAGAGTCCTAGCTTCCAATAGCTCATGCCTCTCAGATTCAATTCCTTGATCAGGTCGAATTTCGCCTGGATGGAACGCGCATCCTCAAACCAGACTTCATGCTGTTTTCCGTCTGATGCTGTATATCGGAATGTCGGTGCCTGGGACTTTGTGTTGTACTGGATCGCGACATTATTATCTGCTGCGATCTGGATGGCCTGTTGCGGACTGACGGCGCGTGCGATCGATCCCTGAACAAATGGAAGAGTCCAATCGTATCCATAAAGGTTCTGGCCCATCATGATTTTCTGTGGAGGCATTTCGCTCGCGGCATACTCCAGCACCTCACGGACAGGGCCAATCGGGGATACTGCCTGGGCAGGTCCGCCGCTATAGCCCCATTCATAGGTCATGATGACGACGAAATCGACTATTTCCCCATGTGTTTTGTAATCATGTGCAGTGTACCAGGCACCGGTCTGGGCAGCGCTCGTTTTAGGAGCCAATGCAGTGGAAATGAACCAGCCCTCCTGTTTAAAACGATCCCTCGCTTTTCGCAGGAAGTTGTTATAGGCTTCACGGTCTGCCGGACGCAGGAATTCAAAATCAAAATGAATATCGCGGAAGCCATATTTTTTAGCGGTTGCAACAATATTGTTCAGGAATTTATCCTGAATGGCCATATCATTCAGGAGGATACGGCCAAGCTCATCGCTGAACTGGTCATTTTCCTGGTTGGTAATGACCATCATCAATATATTATTGTTTGCCTCGGCGATGGCCGGGAAATTGTTCAATAGCGGCTCCTTCAAAGTGCCGTCACGCAGCGCCTGAAAACTGAATGGCGCAAGATAGGTCAAATAAGGGGCGGCTTCCCGTGCCGCCGTTTCCAGTGCGGGGGCGACTGTGTTTCCGCGCGGTTCTACATATGCATTAAATTCGGCATTCGATTTTGGCTGTTGAGGTATATAAAGCCGGAATCCAACAGATAGCGGCTGGTTCACCGAAATTGCGTTGATCCGGGCAAGCTCCTGGGGAGTGGTTCCGAACCTCCGGGAAATAGACCACAAGCTGTCTCCGGCCTGGACAAAATAGAAACTTCCGACAATCGGGATGACCATTGCCTGGCCGACGACTAGATTATTGGGGTTGGGCAGTTCATTTGCCTCGGTTATATCCGCAACAGATGACCCGTATATTTGGGCAATCTGTGTCAATGTCTGTCCTTGCTGTACCACATGGATTTGCATCTTCTTCCCTCCCTGGCATTTTAGCGCTACAACCATTGTATGAAGGAAGAAAATGCAGTATGTTATAAATCAAGCTCCTTTGAAGGTCTTGTATCAGCGGACAGGACATTTTTCATCATGGTCAGTGCATATTGGTTGTCCTTATCATCATTAGAGGCAATGAAGTCCTCTGGTATGATGAGATTGTATTCACGCATATACGCATCATTCGCAGTAAAAAGCACGCAAATGTTCCCGGCGATCCCGGCAAGGACCAGGGTATCCACCTTCAGCTGCTGAAGCAATGTATGCAGAGCGGTTCCATAAAAAGCGGAGTGCTTCGGCTTGATCAGGAAATAGTCCTTGTTCTTTTCAGGGGCGATTTTTTTAATGATGTCCTCGCTCGTTTCATTCGAGCAATAATCCATGATTTTTTCAAAATCAGCCTGCCATAGATTATAATGATCATTAATATAGATGACAGGCATGTCCTTATCAATGAAAGATTTCTTTAAGGTTAAAATCGGATCGATGATGTTTTCTGTATTTTTGGCAAGGGCTTCCCCTGCATCGAAATTAAAGTCATTGATCATATCGATAATTAATAGGGCAGTCTTTGACATGAATAATCCTCTCCTTCTCCTTTATATTTTTACCGGCAGGGGATTATTAAACCAGTTGGAAATATAAAACACCTTAATGGAGGAAAAGATGGAATATACTCCAGATGAACGATATATGCTAGAAGCAATTGAAGAGGCGAAAAAGGCAGGGCAGATTGGTGAGGTGCCGATTGGTGCAGTCATCGTCCTGGATGGAGAGGTTATCGCCAGGGCCTATAATCTCCGTGAAACACGGCAGAGCTCGATTGCCCATGCAGAGGTACTGGCGATTGACGAAGCCTGCAAAAAACTCGGCACATGGCGGCTTGAAGATGCCGTTCTATATGTCACACTCGAGCCTTGTCCAATGTGTGCAGGGGCAATCATGCTCTCCCGGGTGAAAAGAGTAGTTTATGGTGCAGCAGACCCAAAAGGCGGCTGTGCTGGTACCTTCATGAACATTCTCCAGGATGAACGTTTCAACCATCAAAGTGAAGTCGTGTCAGGAGTTCTGAAAGAGGAGTGCGGAGCATTGCTGTCCGATTTTTTCAGAAAGCTCCGAGAAGAGAAGAAGCAGAAAAAGAAACAGGCAAAACAAGCGATGGAACAGCAGACAGGAATTGACAGCTGATAAACATTGATTTTTATAAGCAGAGTTAGTATACTATGTATGTGTCCTTGAGACACAACTAAATATGGTTTCAATTTTGCCGTGCTAGTCGGGGAGGTAGCGGTGCCCTGTACCCGCAATCCGCTCTAGCGGGGATGAATCCCTTCCTGAGGCTGTTTTACTGTAGGGTCTGCCTTAAGCAAGTGGTGTTGACGCCCGGGTCCTGCGCAATGGGAATCCATGAACCATGTCAGGTCCGGAAGGAAGCAGCATTAAGTGGACGCTCCCATGTGCCGCAGGGTTGCCTGGGCCGAGCTAACTGCTTAAGTAACGCTTATGGTATTCAGTCGACGGAAGGTGCACGGCAGTTAAATATGTACATTCAACTCATCTCTTATACGGAGATGAGTTTTTTGTATTTCTCTTTTCTAAAGACTGTTTTCGTATAGATTGTTGTTAAAATCTTAAAGCCGATTTTAACGTGCTATAAAGCCATTTTGCAGTTCGTTATTAAGTGTGCAAGCTCTTTTCTCTTGATTAGCTTTAATCATTGAATCCCATTTTGTGGTCAATAGCAATAAAGTTTGAGAAAAGAGCCTTTCTAAAAGTGTAAATGTCCGAAAAATTGCGTTATAATAGGAAGGATAATAAAACGAAGGGAGCGGTGTCATTGGCATACCAAGCATTATATCGTGTCTGGCGTCCACAGCAGTTCATTGATGTGGTCGGACAGGAACATGTCACAACGACACTGCAAAACGCTCTGCTTCAACAAAAAATATCACATGCCTACCTTTTTTCCGGCCCAAGGGGGACTGGGAAAACGAGTGCTGCTAAAATTTTGGCAAAAGCGGTTAACTGTGAACAAGCTCCGACAACAGAGCCTTGCAATGAATGCGATGCTTGCCGGGGAATAACCGATGGATCGATTCCTGATGTGATTGAAATTGACGCTGCTTCCAATAACGGTGTCGAGGAAATCCGGGATATCCGTGACAAAGTAAAATATGCCCCTAACGTCGTGAAGTATAAAGTATATATTATCGATGAGGTGCATATGCTTTCCATCGGAGCGTTCAACGCCTTGCTAAAAACACTTGAAGAGCCTCCAAAGCATGTTATCTTTATCCTCGCTACGACTGAGCCCCATAAGATTCCACTCACAATCATTTCACGATGCCAGCGATTTGATTTCAAGAGAATCACTGCTCAGGCCATCGTTGGCAGGATGAAGCAAATTGTTGAGGAATCTGGAGTGGATTGCGATGACACAGCCTTGCAAATCATTGCAAGGGCGGCAGAAGGCGGAATGCGTGATGCCTTGAGTCTGTTGGACCAGGCTATTTCGTTCAGCCAGGACCGAGTGACGATTGAAGATGCGCTCACAGTAACAGGAACAGTATCACAGAACTTCCTGAACCAGCTGGCCAGAGCAATTTATGAAAAAAATGCGGCTGCTGGACTGGAAGCATTGGATGAGCTTCTTTTACAAGGAAAGGATCCGGCAAGGTTCATAGAAGACATGATCTTCTTTTACCGCGACATGCTCCTTTACAAGGCAGCACCAGCATTGGAAGAAGCCATGGAACGAGTAATGCTGGATCAAGATTTTCAGGAACTCGCCAATCAAATTGATTCCGAACAAATATATGAATTGATAGAAGTCTTGAACAAAGCCCAGCAAGAAATGCGCTGGACGAACCATCCGCGTATATTCCTTGAAGTCGCGATCGTAAAACTGTGCCAGCTTGATGCTCAGGTGCAGACAAGCAATGTACAGGTTGAACCTTTATTGAAGAGGATCGAACAGCTTGAAGAAAAGCTGGCGAATTTTCAGCAAAATCCGGGTGCGGCAGTAAGTGAACCAGCTGCGGCCAAAAAAGCGCCGCGTCCAAACCGAAAAGGGTTCCAGGCTCCGGCCGGAAAAATCAACGAAACACTGAAGAGCGCCACAAAGTCGAATCTTCAAGCAATCAAGGGACGCTGGGGGGACTTGCTTGAAATGCTGGCCGCAAAACAAATGCGCTCGCAGGCTGCGTTATTGAATGAAGCCGAGCCGGTTGCTGCATCTGATGAGGCGGTCGTGATAAAATTTAAATATGAGATTCACTGCCAGATGGCAATGGAGAACACCAGGTTCACCGAAACAGTCAGTGGTGCGATGCAGGATTACACAGGTAAAAGAATGCAGGTCATCGGTGTGCCGGAAGAACAGTGGCTTAAAATAAGGGAAAACTTTATCAGCCAGAGAGGCGATGGAGCAACGGAAGGGCAAGCTGCTGCCAGTGAAGACCCGCTGATTGCCGAAGCCAAGAAATTATTTGGCGATGAATTAATACAAATACAAGATTAAATTTGGAGGTACGTTTATATGATGCGAGGAAATGGTAATATGCAAAACATGATGAAGCAAATGCAAAAAATGCAAAAGAAAATGGAAGAAGCACAGGTTCAATTAGGTGAAGAGAAAATCGAAGGTACTGCAGGCGGCGGCATGGTAACAGTCATCGTAACTGGCCATAAAGAAATCGTCGATGTACAAATCAAGCCAGAAGTCGTTGATCCAGACGATGTCGAAATGCTTCAGGACCTAGTACTTGCTGCAACAAACGATGCACTGAAAAAAGCAGAAGAATTAACCAACAAAACAATGGGACAATTCACAAAAGGGATGAACCTTCCTGGGGGAATGTTCTAGGAGGAATAAATAAGAATGCATTATCCTGAACCAATATCAAAGCTGATTGACAGCTTTATGAAATTGCCAGGTATCGGCCCAAAAACAGCCGCACGTCTGGCTTTTTTCGTCTTAAGCATGAAGGAAGAAACCGTGTTGGATTTTGCGAAGGCCCTGGTGAATGCGAAGCGCAATCTGACATATTGCTCTGTCTGCGGCCATATTACTGACCAGGATCCATGCTATATATGCGAGGACCAGCGCCGCGACCGCAGTGTTGTCTGCGTGGTCCAGGATCCCAAGGATGTCATTGCAATGGAAAAAATGAAGGAATACAACGGTCTGTACCATGTGCTTCATGGAGCGATTTCCCCAATGGATGGTATCGGTCCGGAAGATATCAATATACCTGATCTGTTGAAAAGACTTCAGGATGAAACTGTCCAGGAAGTCATCCTTGCCACGAACCCGAATATCGAAGGTGAAGCGACGGCGATGTACATCTCAAGACTCCTTAAACCGTCAGGAATCAAGATTACAAGGATTGCCCATGGTTTACCTGTCGGAGGGGACCTTGAGTACGCAGATGAAGTAACACTATCAAAAGCACTCGAAGGCCGCCGGGAAGTTTAACTCTGTATACAAGAAGCACTCTACTGGAGGAAGGTCATGTTATTTCGTAAAAAGAAATGGCTAAGAAAAGAATTCGACCAAAAACTATTGGGACAGCTGAACAGCATGAAGATGAACTGGAATAATCAAAAGCTATTGGTTGAAAGAAGCTTCGATCCATCAGAAGAGTTCATCACAGAAGCAAAGATTGCCGAGGCGAAATACTTCTTTCTATTTAAAGAAGCGAAGCACAGGAAAATCACGATCAGGACAAAATAATGCAATGAGGTCTTATTTCAATAACATGTACATAAAATTGTACAAGACATTGAAATAAGGAGGATAAGTATGGATCCTATAGTTGTCATATCGGTCCTGGGTGGATTGATCCTGTTGCTGCTCATCATAGGCGCGCCGACAAAGCCGCTGCGTCTCATCGGGCAGAGCGCGGTGAAAATCTTGATCGGAGCTCTCTTTCTATTTTTTCTCAACGCTTTCGGAACCAGCTTCGGAATCTATGTGCCAATCAACATTGCAACCGCAGCAGTCTCCGGATTGCTGGGGATACCAGGTGTATTCGCCCTGGTTGCAATCCAGACTTGGATTATATAATAATGGACCAACGCCGCTCTTAGAAGAAGCGGCGTTTTTCATTGTCTCGTAAGTTTCAGAGGAGTAATTCAGAAGTCTTCTCGGAACAGAGTAATACCATTGTGAAAAAATAAATGGGATTTTGCGAGAAATCTATTGACCAGGCAAGCAGAAGTTGTTAATATATAAAAGTTGCTGTTGAACAGCCGTTAATAACTTGTGAAAAAAGATGTTGACGAAATAACGGCAGCATGGTATATTATTTAAGTCGCCTACGGGAGACAATGAAATTGCTCTTTGAAAACTAAACAAACAAGCGTCAACAAACAATAAATTTTCATGCTTCTATTATAGAAGACA
>JAGGQZ010000011.1 GCA_018613055.1 Chryseobacterium sp. ISL-80
ACGTGTGGAGCTGACTGATACTAATCGTTCGAGGACTTAACCAAATGATCATTCGTTTCTCTTGTTTTCTTCTTACAACATTATCTAGTTTTGAGGGAATAAAACCTCAAATCAAATAGTCTGGTAGCGATGGCGAGAAGGTCACACCCGTTCCCATACCGAACACGGAAGTTAAGCTTCTCAGCGCCGATGGTAGTTGGGGGTTTCCCCCTGTGAGAGTAGGACGCCGCCGGGCACACGAAAGAACAGCTGTAATGGCTGTTCTTTTTTTGCGTCTAGAAAAGGAGATTTTTTTCCGTCATCCTGAGCAACATAAATTGTTCTATTTTATCAAGTTGGTCGATATCTTTGCCAAAGTGGTCGATATATCTCTGGATTTGGTCGATATATTTGAAAATTCGCCGATATAATCAAAAATGTGGTCGATAAAACCAAAAAATCGCCAATAAAACGTCAAAATGGATGCTCGTGAACCACTCGCAGCTACTCTTTTAAGATAAATCTCCGCATCTAATGGAAATTTTTCAAGAAATATCACAAAACGTTGGTCTAAATCTTCAAACTAAGTCCTCCCGCTTACATTTTGATAAAGAATAAGAGATCCTTCCCGGTTTTAGCTTGAGAACGGCTTAATCAAATAATAAACCAACCTAAATTGTTATAAGACATACAAGGAAATCGAATGTCAATCATAAAATATAAAACAATTAAACTTTCTAAAATATTATTCGGAAAATTGTATACAAAATTGGGCTCCTGGCAACAATAGGTGTACGGAGGTGGAGAATTTGGGTTCGCTTTTAGCTAAGAATCAAATCGGGAAGACGTGTGTGATTTGCGAACAGACGAAAACAGCTGGCATACACCTGTATACATCATTTATTTGCACAGACTGTGAGAGCATCATGATCAAGACAGATACGAGTGATCCTCAATATAAATATTACGTGGAGAAATTAAGGAAAGTAACTAAACCAGGTATTTACAGTTAAAAGTCCATTTTGGGCTTTTATTTTTTTTGCCGTAAAACAGTGTTAGAATAGATAGGTGTGAAAATGACGATAAAGGTGAGAATATGGATCAATCGAAGACCCCCTTGTATTCCCGATTGGTGGGGCATGCTGAAAGGAAATCTTTGTCCTTCCATGTACCGGGCCATAAAAATGGGGCTGTTTTTCATGACAAGGGACAGAGTTTTTTTAATGATATTCTAAAACTGGATGGCACTGAAATAACGGGACTGGATGATTTTCATTCTCCCGAGGGAGTTATTTTAGAGGCTGAAGAGTTGCTCACAGACTTATATAAAACGGAAAAAAGCTTTTTTTTAATAAATGGATCGACTGTCGGGAACCTGGCAATGATCCTTGCTGCGGTTAATGAAGATGATGTTGTGCTGGTCCAGCGCAACTCCCATAAATCAATCATGAATGCGCTTAGACTCGCTAAAGCGAGGCCGGTGTTCATCAGCCCGGAGTTTAACCGGGAATACGGTGTTGCCGCAGGACTAAATTACTCGTCCGTAGAATCAGCAATCCAGCAGTATCCCGGGGCAAAGGCACTCATACTGACATACCCCAATTATTACGGATTAACGTATGACCTTAAAAGCCTCATTGACATGGCTCATCGTAATCATATTCCTGTATTGGTGGATGAGGCACATGGTGTGCATTTCATCGCGGGGGACTATTTTCCGAAGTCAGCAGTTGAGCTTGGTGCTGATCTTGTTGTGCAATCGGCACATAAGACTCTGCCGGCCATGACAATGGGGGCGTTCCTTCATTATCAGACCGAGCGGGTACCGATGAGCAAGCTGAAGTTTTACTTGCAGGCGCTGCAGTCAAGCAGTCCTTCCTATCCGTTGATGGCATCACTGGATTTGGCCCGGAGCTATTTGGGCAGCTATAATCAGGCAGACCTGTCTTATTTGAAAGCAGTATTGCAAAAATTCCAGGTAAGCCTCGAGCAGCTGGAATCGATTCGGGTTTTACCGGGAGATGACCCGCTTAAGTTAACCATTCGGTCATGGTCCGGCTTCGAGCTGCAAACTAGACTTGAAGCGAAAGGGATTTTTACAGAATTGGCTGACCCTTATAATGTGCTGCTCGTTCTGCCTTTACTTAAAAAGAATATGGCACATTACCTGCAGGAAGCAGCTGCTAATATTAAAGAGGTTGTCAGCACGATTCCCAAAATAGTCAATCAACCGGAATCGAAACTAACGGATAAAGGTATTTCCACACTGGCAGCGAGCTATAAAGAGATGGAGAATCAGCCCAGTGAGTATATACCACTGGAAGAGGCGGCTGGCAGGGTTTGCGCGGAACAGATCATTCCGTACCCTCCCGGAATACCCCTTTGCCTGCCAGGGGAATTCATCACTGAAGAAGATATTCACACAATCATCTATTTAATAGGAAAAGAAGCGAAAATCCAGGGCGGAGACTATTTGCATGCTGGTAAAATAAATGTGTTTCAGAGTTGGAGGATGTAGATGGACAAGGGTATATTTATTACAGTCGAGGGGCCGGACGGTTCAGGGAAAACGACCATCATTCAGATGCTGGCGGAGAAGCTAGAAAAAGAAGGATATGAGATCGTGGCGACACGTGAACCAGGTGGAATCGAGATCGCTGAACAAATCAGGCAAGTCATCCTCGATCCGGAAAATACAGCAATGGATCCGCGCACGGAAGCCCTTTTATATGCGGCAGCCAGAAGGCAGCATCTTGCCGAGAAGGTCAAGCCGGCGTTGGAAAAAGGGAAAATTGTTTTATGTGACCGATTTGTCGACAGTTCACTGGCTTACCAGGGCCATGCCCGCGGGTTGGGCATTGACGAGGTTTATTCAATTAACCAGTTTGCGATTGAAAGCATGATGCCAAAAATGACACTGTATTTTGATGTAGCACCAGAGGTTGGGCTTGAAAGGATAAATAAAAATAAGGGTCGTGAAGTGAATCGTCTCGATTTGGAGAAGCTGGAATTCCACCAGAAGGTAAGGAAAGGCTATATGATGCTTGCCGAGCGATTCCCGGACAGGATTGTCACAATTGACGCTTCCAAGGAATTAGATGCGGTTTTCGAACAAGCCGAAACAAAAATTAAAGAACTATTGAATAGCTAAAAACGGAAAAACAAGCCTTGGTTCGATCAGGCTTGTTTTTTATCTGGTGAAAATCGAGGAAATAGCAGCTGTGAAGAGGCAATAACTAGCAGATGGTTATTTCTATAGGTAATTTTTTTACAAATAAGCAGATTTCTTAGCTAAACTGCATACAAAACCTCCTATCGATGATTCTCCATGGATTAATTTCATCTGGAAGCGAATGGAATTTTACGTTTATATCATGTGTTGTCCCAGGAATCCTGTTATAATAAGGATACAACTGTTACGGAAGCAAATTTAATGCCAATAAAAAAACTAGGGGGTACATGAATGAAGTTAATTTTAGCTGTGGTCCAGGACCAGGATAGCAACCGCCTTTCAAATGCTTTGGTCGACCATAATTTCCGTGCAACGAAGATGGCCAGTACAGGTGGATTCCTGAAATCAGGGAATACCACGTTTATCATAGGAACAGAAGACATCAGAGTGGATAAGGCGTTGGAGGTCATCAGAGATAACTGTAAGTCTCGAGACCAGCTTGTGGCACCTGTCTCACCAATGGGAGGAAATGCGGACTCGTATGTTCCATACCCTGTCGAAGTCGAGGTTGGCGGAGCAACTGTCTTCGTATTGCCTGTCGAGAAGTTTCATCAATTTTAACGGGAAATGCCCGGAGGTTTTAGCACCAAATGAAAATTAATCAAGATATGCGCCTTAACATAGATAAAGTGCGCCAGGATCAGAAACAACAGCCTGGCGGCGGCATCAAGTTCAATGAACTGGTGGAGAAACAGGAACATAAATTGCAAATCGGTCAGCTTCAGCAATTAATGAAGGAAGTGGAATCTGCCGGCGAGAGGCTTGCACGGTCCAGGACTTTCAAGGATCTTGCCAAGTTCAAGACGCTGGTGAAGCAATTCGTTAAAGAAGCAGTCAATTTTGGAATGGAGCTCAAGCACTCGCATAGCTGGAATCAATATGGTGAAGGGCGATCTTTGAAGCTTGTGGAAACAATTGATGATAAGCTGGTCGAGTTGACGGATGAGCTGATGAAGA
This sequence comes from Chryseobacterium sp. ISL-80, assembly GCA_018613055.1. Classification (GTDB taxonomy): domain Bacteria; phylum Bacillota; class Bacilli; order Bacillales; family Cytobacillaceae; genus Mesobacillus. The sequence goes on from JAGGQZ010000011.1 coordinate 4,169, forward strand.
AAAAGGATGAACAGATCGATATCCTCGGCAAGATTGGGGAAGTCAAAGGCCTGTTGATCAATTTATATACGTAAGTGAGTGATCGCCTTGGCAAAGACGTGGGACGAGCTGGAGAGACTCCAGCCGAATGTTTTGAAGATGATAAAAAACAGCATCCTGAAAAATCGGGTCGCCCATGCCTATTTATTTGAGGGAATGAGGGGCACCGGCAAAAAGGAGATTAGTATACTCCTTGCCAAGAGCATCAATTGCCAGGCTCCGGTGGATGGCTATAAACCTTGCGAAAACTGTTTGAACTGCAAAAGGATCAACCATGGGAACCACCCGGATATCCATCTTGTCGAACCAGATGGCCTTTCGATCAAGAAAGGGCAGATCCAGCTGCTGCAGGAGGAGTTTTCGAAAACAGGGGTAGAGTCGAAGAACAAGCTTTACACGATTGTCCATGCTGACCGGATGACGACCAATGCGGCGAACAGTTTGCTGAAGTTCCTTGAGGAACCTCATGCAGGGACTGTAGCTGTGTTGATCACCGAACAGGCCCAGCAAATGCTTCCGACCATCTTATCCAGATGCCAAATGATCAATTTCACTCCATTATCTCCTAAAAATATGGCAGAACAATTGATAGCAAACGGGGTTCACCCGCATTTGGCCCCGCTGCTGGCACAGCTGACGAATAATTTGGAAGAAGCTTTAGAGATAAGTAGTGATGATTGGTTTGCACAAGCACAAAAAATAGTGTTAAAATTATATGAAGTGCTGAGGAAGAATTCGCTTGAAGCTATGGTCGCGCTTCAGGAGAACTGGTTCACGCACTTTAAAGAGAAAGAACAAATCGATCGTGGTTTGGATTTATTACTTCTTATTTTTAAGGATTTACTATACATTCAACTTGGCAAGAAGGACCAGGTTGTGTATCTAAACGAAAGCTCGCGTTTAGAACAATTTGCACTACAGACATCCGGACGGCGTCTTACCGAACAAATGGCAGCCATTCTGGAGGCGAAGAGGAAGCTGCATGCCAATATGAATCCCCAGCTGCTCATGGAAGAGCTGGTGTTAAAATTGCAGGAGGGATCTACACTTGTATGATGTAGTAGGTGTCCGCTTCAAGAAAGCGGGAAAGATTTATTATTTTGATCCCGGCGATCTCTCAATTCAAAAGGACGAATTCGTCATTGTCGAAACTGTAAGGGGCGTTGAGTACGGCAGAGTGGTCATTCCCCGAAAGCAAGTCGGCGAAAACGATGTGGTCCTGCCTCTGAAAAAGGTCGTCAGAATTGCAGATCAGAAGGATCGTCTTATTGTCGAGGAGAACAAAACAGCTGCAAAGGAAGCATACGATGTTTGCAGTGATAAAGTGAACGAACATCAGCTTGATATGAAGCTTGTTGATGTTGAATATACATTTGACCGCAACAAAGTCATTTTTTACTTTACGGCTGACGGCCGCGTTGATTTCCGGGAATTGGTCAAGGATCTGGCATCCATCTTCCGGACAAGGATCGAGCTTCGCCAGATTGGTGTCAGGGATGAAGCAAAAATGCTTGGCGGAATAGGGCCATGCGGCAGGATGCTTTGCTGCTCTACGTACCTGGGAGACTTTGAACCTGTTTCAATCAAGATGGCCAAGGATCAAAACCTCTCACTCAATCCAACAAAGATTTCCGGTCTTTGCGGCAGGCTGATGTGCTGTTTGAAATATGAGAACGACGAATATGAAACAGCGAAAGAGGAGCTGCCAGACCTTGGTGAAACAATCGTGACACCAGATGGACGCGGAAAAGTCGTCGGATTGAACATCCTGGAGCGAGTCATGCAAGTCGATATCCCGGGACAGGAACGCGTTCTGGAATATACACTTGAGGAAATACAGGAAGCAGGAGCTGTATCGTTGCAATCATCCACAGATTAATGAGGTGGAACAGGTGGATAAAAAAGATATCTTTGACTCAGTAAGTAATATGGAAGCGCAGATCGGTGATTTATACCGTCAGCTTGGTGAGTTAAAACAGCATTTGGCAGAGGTTCTGGAAGAGAATAATGCACTAAAGCTGGAAAATGAGCATATAAGACGCCGTCTGGATCAAACCATTGGTAAAAAAGATCCAAACATTAAGAAAAGCGGCAAGGAGAACAGCAATCAGGCACAGGCTGATAAAAACGTAGTCGACATCGGTGAAGGCTATGACAATCTTGCCCGCCTGTACCAGGAAGGCTTCCACATCTGCAACCTGCATTTTGGCAGCCCGCGGAAAGAAGATTGCTTGTTCTGCCTGTCCTTTCTTAATAAAAAGTAATTGGCAGCCTTCCTTTATAGGGAAGGCTATTTTTACGAGATAAAAAAGTGGAATTTTACTTCGAGAAATGTCCAGCTCCAGCGCCTAGCCCCTCGAGTCGACTGGCTAGCTGCGGCTCCTAACTCCTCGAGACGTTTCGGTCCTGCCAATGAAGTCAAAAAAACGACTTCACTGTCAGGCCCTCC
>JAGGQZ010000012.1 GCA_018613055.1 Chryseobacterium sp. ISL-80
GAGTAGGACGCCGCCGGGCACACGAAAGAACAGCTGTAATGGCTGTTCTTTTTTTGTGTTTTTATCCGTTCTCATGAGCAGCATAAATTGTTCCATTTTATCATGTTGGTCGATATCTTTGCCAAAGTGGTCGATATATCTGTGGATTTGGTCGATATATTTGTAAATCCGCTGTTATATTCAAAAATGTGGTCGATAAAATCAAAAAATCGCCAATAAAACGTCAAAATGGATGCTCGTGAACCACTCTCAAACACCCTTTTCCGTTACAAATCTCAACATTTAACGAGCATTTTTAACAAAAACCGCTTTGCTTGTAATAGTTTCCACACCAAAATTCCCTTTTTGACCACATACAAGGGTCGCCATCCTGCTTCCTCCCCATATAGTCACTCTTGCCTCCCCCTGCCCATATAATGTAACGAAAAATCTCACTTGCTTTTCTCATTTCAAGTTTCCACCCCCTCCAAAATGGGTATAATAACCAACACAACCCTCATTGGCATGTTTTGGCATACATAATTTTGGCGAAAATAATTCCGGATGCATTAATTGCAACGAAAAAAGATTTTTTGTATAATTAATGTCAAATATAGTCAAAGTCAGATTGGGGGAGGTTTAGTGAGGAATATATCGGACATCATTGAGAATTACCTTAAGCAGGTTTTGGAAATGAGCGATAAGGACATCTTGGAAATCAAGCGAAGTGAAATCGCCGATAAATTTCAATGCGTGCCGTCCCAGATCAATTATGTCATCAATACAAGATTCACGATTGAACGAGGCTATCTTGTTGAGAGCAAACGGGGTGGCGGCGGCTACATCCGGATCATCAAAGTCCAGGCTTATGATCATGCGCACTTGATTGATGATTTACTGTCTTTGATTCGAACGAGAATTTCGCAAAGCAGTGCTGATGATGTCATCTACCGGCTTGTCGAGGAAGATGTCGTCACAGACCGTGAGGCAAAAATCATGCTGAGTGTACTCGACAGGTCTGTCCTGTATATCGAGCTGCCGCAGCGGGATGAGCTGCGGGCGAGAATGTTGAAGGCGATGCTGATGGCATTAAAGTATAAATAATACCAAAGCAGACAAAGAGGTGAGGGCATTGATTTGCCAACAGTGCAATCAAAGGCCGGCAACGCTGCACTTCACGAATTACTCAAATGGAGAAAAGTCGGAACTTCACTTGTGCGAAAAGTGTGCACAGGAAAAAGGTGATTTGTTCATGATGAACAATGGCCCGGCTTTTTCGATCAATAGCTTGCTGGCCGGTTTATTGAATATGGAGCCTGCTTTTTCTGAACAAAAAAAGGAAACCTTTGAGACTGAGCAAGTTGCCCAGTGTCCACAGTGCTCGATGACATTTCCGCAGTTTGTAAAAGTAGGCCGGTTTGGCTGTGCGACATGCTATGATGCTTTTCGGGAGCAATTGACCCCCATTGTCAGAAGGCTCCATAGCGGAAATTCCATGCACAATGGAAAGATACCAAAAAGAATCGGCGGTGACCTTCATTTAAGGAAGACAATCGATCATCTTAAGCAAACCCTGAAGCACCAAATTTCGGAGGAAGAATTTGAGCAAGCTGCCGGGACGAGGGACCAGATCAGGGAACTTGAAAGGAAATTGTCAGCAGGTCAAGAGGGAGGGGAGTAGCCTTGTCATTGGAGAAGTTCATCAATCAGGCTGTCAGCTCCTGGATGAGTGATGATGGTCCTGATTCAGATATTGTCCTAAGCTCTCGCATCCGCTTTGCACGGAACCTTGATGAATATAATTTTCCCACATTGTTCACCAATGGAGAGGCAGAGGCGGTCATCGGCACAATCATGGAACGTGCCAGCCAAACTTCTGCAGCTGGCTTTGGACAGCTGGAATTGATCAAAATGGATGAAATTCCGCCCTTGAAAAAAAGGGTTTTGGTCGAGAAGCATTTAATCAGCCCGCATTTAGCGGAAAACGCGGTTCATGGTGCGGTCCTATTATCGGGAAATGAAGAGGTCAGCATCATGATCAATGAAGAGGACCATATCAGGATTCAATGTTTATTCCCGGGCTTCCAGTTAACTGAAGCTTTAAAGGCTGCCAATGAAATCGATGATTGGCTTGAAGAGTATGTGAATTATGCTTTTGATGAAAAATTTGGTTATCTGACCAGCTGTCCGACCAATGCAGGAACTGGCCTGAGGGCATCTGTGATGATGCATCTGCCAGGACTCGTTTTGACTCAGCAAATGAACCGGATTGTCCCGGCGATTAACCAGCTGGGTTTGGTGGTAAGAGGTATTTACGGTGAGGGCAGTGAAGCGCTAGGCAATATCTTTCAAATATCGAATCAGATTACGCTTGGAAAATCGGAAGATGATATTGTGGATGATTTGAAAAGTGTCGTCAGCCAGATAATATCTCAGGAAAGGTCGGCACGGGAAGCATTAGCGAAAACTTCGAACATACAATTAGAAGACAGAGTGTTTCGCTCTTACGGAACGCTTGCCAACAGCAGAATTATCGAGACAAAGGAAGCTGCGCGATGCCTGTCTGATTTAAGGCTTGGTATAGATATGGGTTATATAAAGAATATATCGAAATCGATTTTGAATGAATTGATGATTTTGACTCAGCCGGGTTTTTTGCAGCAATATGCGGGAGGGCCGCTAAGACCGAATGAGCGGGATATCCGCAGAGCTGCTTTAATAAGAGAACGATTAAAAATGGAAACAAAAGACGAGTCAGGAGGATGATCTTATGATGTTTGGACGATTTACAGAGAGAGCACAAAAAGTATTGGCACTCGCACAGGAAGAGGCAATCCGCCTTGGACATAACAATATCGGTACAGAGCACATCTTACTTGGCCTGGTACGTGAAGGTGAGGGCATAGCAGCAAAAGCGCTTTATGGTCTCGGCCTTGGTGCAGAGAAGATCCAGAAGGAAGTGGAAAACTTGATCGGCCGCGGCCAGGAAACATCGCAAACAATCCACTATACTCCTAGAGCCAAGAAGGTGATTGAACTTTCCATGGATGAAGCGAGAAAGCTTGGTCATTCCTATGTAGGCACAGAGCATATCCTTCTTGGCTTGATTCGTGAGGGAGAGGGCGTTGCAGCCAGGGTGCTGAACAATCTTGGTGTCAGCCTCAATAAAGCGCGCCAACAGGTCCTTCAGCTGCTTGGCAGCAATGAAACTTCCGGACATCAGGGTGGCGGGGCGGCAAATGCCAATACCCCAACACTTGATAGCCTGGCGAGGGATTTGACAGCCATAGCAAGAGAAGGCAGTCTTGACCCGGTCATCGGCCGAAGCAAGGAAATCCAGCGTGTGATTGAAGTGCTGAGCCGCCGGACAAAGAATAACCCTGTACTAATCGGGGAGCCGGGTGTCGGTAAAACAGCGATTGCTGAAGGGCTGGCACAGCAAATCGTCAATAACGAGGTACCTGAAATCCTCCGAGATAAGCGCGTCATGACACTTGATATGGGTACTGTTGTTGCAGGTACAAAATACCGCGGTGAATTTGAGGACCGCCTGAAAAAGGTCATGGATGAAATCCGACAGGCCGGGAATATCATTCTTTTCATCGATGAGCTTCATACGCTGATTGGTGCCGGCGGAGCTGAGGGTGCGATCGATGCCTCCAATATCCTGAAGCCATCACTTGCCCGCGGTGAGCTCCAATGTATCGGGGCGACGACATTGGATGAATACCGTAAATATATCGAAAAAGATGCTGCACTGGAACGACGCTTCCAGCCAATCACAGTGGATGAGCCAACTGCAGAGGAATCTGTCCAGATTTTAAAAGGACTGCGTGACCGCTATGAGGCGCACCACAGAGTATCGATCACAGACGAGGCAATCGAAGCAGCAGTAAAACTGTCTGACCGTTATATTTCAGATCGTTTCCTTCCGGATAAAGCAATTGACTTGATTGATGAAGCGGGTTCAAAGGTCCGCCTGCGCTCGTATACAACACCGCCAAACCTTAAGGAGCTTGAAGTGAAGCTCGAGGAAGTGCGGAAGGAAAAAGATGCTTCCGTCCAAAGCCAGGAGTTTGAAAAAGCAGCTTCCTTACGAGACACAGAACAACGCCTGCGAGAGCAGCTTGAGAATACGAAGAAGACCTGGAAAGAAAAGCAAGGCAAGGAAAACAGCGAAGTTACCGTGGAAGACATCGCGAATGTTGTCTCCAGCTGGACGAATATCCCTGTTTCTAAGCTGGCACAAACTGAAACAGATAAGCTGTTGAATCTGGAAGAAATCCTTCACTCACGTGTAATTGGACAGGATGAAGCGGTCAAGGCTGTTTCAAAAGCTGTCAGACGTGCACGCGCAGGCTTGAAAGATCCTAAACGCCCGATTGGTTCATTCATCTTCCTTGGGCCGACAGGTGTGGGTAAAACGGAATTGGCAAGGGCGCTTGCCGAGTCCATGTTTGGCGATGAGGATGCGATGATCCGCGTCGATATGTCCGAGTATATGGAAAAGCATTCGACATCACGTCTGGTCGGCTCACCTCCAGGCTATGTAGGCTATGATGAAGGCGGCCAGCTGACTGAAAAGGTCCGCAGGAAGCCATATTCCGTCATCCTGCTTGATGAGATCGAAAAAGCACATCCAGATGTGTTCAATATTTTGCTGCAGGTCCTTGAGGATGGCCGCTTAACAGACTCTAAAGGCCGCACAGTCGATTTCCGCAACACGATCATGATCCTGACATCCAATGTCGGTGCCGAAGCGTTGAAGCGCAATAAATACGTCGGCTTCAATATCCAGGATGGGGAGCAGGATTACAAAGATATGAAGGGCAAAGTGATGGAGGAACTTAAAAAAGCCTTCCGTCCTGAATTCCTGAACCGTATCGATGAAATTATCGTGTTCCATGCTCTTGAAAAACCGCATCTGAAAGAAATCGTTACACTGATGTCCGATCAGCTTGTGAAGCGTTTGAGAGAACAGGAAATCACGCTTGAGCTCACTGATGCTGCAAAAGATAAGATTTCTGAAGAAGGCTATGATCCGGAATACGGCGCCCGTCCATTACGCAGGGCAATCCAGAAGCATATCGAAGACCAGCTGTCGGAAGAGTTGCTGAAAGGAACAGTCCTCACAGGGCAAAATGTTGTCATTGATGTCGAAGAAGGCAAATTCGTCGTCAAGACTCCGGAAGGATCCGCAAAGTCCTAATATCGCGTAACATGTGAAACTCAAGGGGTATACGTACTTAAATGCGTGTACCCCTTTTTTCAATTTGTTTTTAGATAAGCAGAAAAAAGTGGAATAAGAACAACAGGAAATATGAACTGGTCTTTCTGAAATGACCATGAAAAAATTACATGTATCCTCCAACCGCTATCATTTCTTTTATTGCTTGATAAGCATTATTATAGAGGTAACTACTTTTACACTGAGAGGCTAAGAAAATGGCTAAAAGAAAAACGAAATTCATGTGCCAGGAATGCGGCTATGAATCTCCAAAATGGATGGGCAAATGTCCGGGCTGCGGACAATGGAATAAGATGGTCGAGGAAGTGGAAAGCACTGGCTCGACAAGAAGGGGAGCTTTTGCCAACACGGGGAATACTACTGTAGCCGCGAAGGCGACTCCAATCACTACAATTGAAACAGTCAGTGAACCGAGGGTTAAGACGGACCTCAATGAATTGAACCGCGTGCTTGGCGGAGGCGTTGTCAGGGGGTCGCTTGTCTTGATTGGCGGAGACCCGGGTATCGGGAAATCGACGCTCCTGCTCCAGGTATCCTATCAACTGGCGAAAAAGGCTCATTCTGTCCTCTATATTTCAGGTGAGGAATCAATGAGGCAAACGAAGCTGCGTGCTGACCGGCTTGGTGTCACATCTGACAATCTATTTGTCTATTCGGAAACGAATCTGCATGAAATCAGCCTGACAATCGAAAACAGCAATCCGGATTTTGTTATTGTCGATTCCATTCAGACGATTTTTCATCCGGAAGTTACCTCTGCACCGGGGAGTGTGTCGCAGGTTAGGGAATGTACGGCGGAACTGATGCGCATCGGGAAGACAAAAGGCATCGCCATCTTCATCGTCGGACATGTGACGAAGGAAGGTTCGATTGCCGGTCCAAGGCTGCTTGAGCATATGGTGGATACCGTTCTTTATTTTGAGGGAGAAAGGCACCATACATACAGGATTCTCAGGGCGGTGAAAAACCGTTTTGGCTCGACGAATGAAATGGGCATTTTTGAGATGAAGGAAGCGGGGCTTGAGGAAGTAGCGAACCCATCGGAGATCTTTTTGGAAGAAAGATCGCAGGGCGCTTCCGGTTCGACGGTTGTCGCTTCGATGGAAGGAACTCGGCCGGTCCTGGTTGAAATCCAGGCGCTGATTTCGCCGACGAGTTTTGGGAATCCTCGGCGGATGGCTACCGGGATTGACCATAATCGGGTGTCGCTGTTGATGGCGGTGCTGGAAAAGCGCGTTGGCTTGCTTCTGGCCAACCAGGATGCGTATTTGAAGGTGGCTGGCGGGGTGAAGCTGGATGAACCGGCAATCGACCTTGCGGTAGCGGTGAGCATCGCATCGAGTTTCAGGGATAAGCCAACCCGTGCTTCTGATTGCATCATCGGTGAGGTTGGCCTCACAGGGGAAGTCCGAAGGGTATCAAGGATCGAGCAGCGTGTCCAGGAAGCAGCGAAGCTGGGCTTCGAAAGAATTATTTTACCGGAAAATAATCTTGGCGGATGGACTCCTCCACAGGGAGTGGAGTTGATTGGTGTATCATCTGTCAGCCATGCACTTAAAGTCACCTTAGGGGGTTGATGGATTGGAACAAAAGCAGCTTGAAGAAAAAGCGTTGGGTGAAATCCTCCGGTTTATCGCTCCCGGTACGCCGCTCAGGGACGGAATCGATAATGTTCTCCGTGCCAATACCGGCGGGCTGATAGTTTTTGGCTACAATGAGAAGGTGAAAAACCTTGTAGACGGCGGGTTTGAGATTAACTGCAGGTTCAGTCCGAGCTTTCTCTATGAACTGGCGAAAATGGATGGTGCGATCATTCTTAACGAGACAGGCAGCAAAATATTGTTCGCCAACGCCCAGCTTGCCCCCGATACAGGTGTTCCGTCAACTGAAACCGGGATGCGGCACAGGACAGCGGAACGCGTGGCGCGCCAGACGAAGGCTCTGGTCATTGCGATTTCCCAGCGGAGGAATGTCATCACCCTTTACCAGGGAAACCTGCGCTATGCCCTGAAGGATATTGGCGTCATTTTAACAAAGGCTAATCAGGCAATCCAGACACTCGAAAAATACAAAGTGGTTCTCGAGCAGAGCATTACCAATCTGGGAATCCTCGAATTTGAGGATCTTGTTACCTATAATGATTTGCTGCAGGTCATCCACCGTTTCGAAATGGTGCTAAGGATCAAGACAGAGCTGTTTACCTACCTGAGCGAGCTTGGTATGGAAGGGCGGCTGATCCGCCTGCAAATGCAGGAGTTGTTATCAGAGATGGAACGAGAGGCGCTGCTGGTGATAAAGGATTATTCTGCTGAAAACGAGGTAAAGGCAGATGATGTGATGGCGAGGTTTCAGGATTTGTCGAAGTCGGGAGTCATAGAGGATTCTACCATCCTGAAACTGCTCGGACACCAAGGATATGTGCACATGGACGAATTCATCTGTCCAAGAGGATATCGGATGCTCAATAAGATTCCGCGGCTGCCGATGATTATCATTGAAAATCTGGTCACCCGATTTGGGAAATTCACCAATATGATTTCCGCATCTGTCGAGGAACTGGACGATGTCGAGGGAATCGGAGAAGTAAGGGCGCGGAAAATCAAAGAAGGCTTTAAACTAATCAGGGATCAGCTGATGGCAGACCGCCAAATGTAATCCAGGACACCGGCGGTTTGCTATTAATTGACACTCGCATTTGCCGGTGCTAATTTAAAGAAGAGATTACTCCTATAGGGATATTGGCTAACTACTATGCTTAAAGGAAAATTTTAACAGCTGCTTCTTTTAAAATTGTCGGCCAAATAACGTAACTTTTTGATAGGTTGAAACGTATAAATCTTTGGGTATATTAAATAGATTGAAAACGAAAATGTTTTCAATATGCAGGGTTTCAAATTTTAGAAGTTGTTTATAATGAGTAAAAGGAGGTGAAAGGATGTTAAGACGTATCATTCAAGCCTGCTTCCTGATCATTGGGGGAACGCTTGGTATATTCTTAATTCCTGATTTATTATCATTGATGAACGCAGAAGATATGACGCTCATCAATAATCCTTATGTAACAGCTGTTTTGGGCGCACTTATTTTTTATCTTCTTACTTTTTGGGCCGTCGATCCTGTGACCAATTTTGTGAAGTGGGCTGAAGAATCGCTGATCAAGGCACCTATCACGGATGTCCTTTTCGGCAGTGTCGGACTTTTCTTTGGTTTGCTCGTGGCGTTTTTGGTTGGTTTTGCATTGAATGCCATCCAGGTGCCGGTCGTGAATACTGTTGCCCCGACACTTTTGACACTTTTATTTGGTTATCTGGGATTCCAGGTTGGCTTCAAAAAACGTGATGAGCTGCTTGGTTTATTTTCAAGGTCAAAGAAAAAGGGTGCTGAAGAAGAGACGGAAAAAGAAGAACGTCCAAGAGAATGGAAAATTCTCGACACCAGCGTGATTATTGATGGAAGGGTTGCCGACATCTGCCAGACTGGATTCCTTGAAGGAACGATTGTCATCCCGCAGTTTGTCCTCGAAGAACTGCAGCATATCGCTGATTCATCGGATGTGTTGAAGCGCAATCGCGGCCGACGCGGATTGGACATCCTTAATCGTATTCAAAAGGAGCTTAAGATCAAGGTTGAAATTTATGAAGGCGATTTTGATGACATTCAGGAAGTCGACAGCAAGCTAGTGAAGCTGGCCAAGCTGACCAATGGCGTTGTCGTCACGAATGATTTCAATTTGAACAAAGTCTGTGAACTGCAGAAGGTTGCCGTATTGAATATCAACGATCTTGCCAATGCGGTCAAACCAGTCGTCCTGCCTGGAGAAGAGCTGAATATCCAGGTCATCAAGGATGGAAAAGAGCATAACCAGGGCATCGCCTATCTTGATGATGGTACCATGATCGTTGTCGAAGAAGGCCGCGATTACATCGGAAAGCGCATTGATGTACTCGTAACAAGCGTCCTGCAGACATCTGCAGGAAGAATGATTTTCGCGAAACCAAAACTCGTGGAAAAAAGCGTAATCAGTTGATTTTCACATGACGAAAAAGCCTTTATGGGCAGTTGATCCCCGCTTCCTTCACCGGTTCCTTGAAGGCATGAAGCAGGGCTTCGGCTGCCCCTTCGTATGTTACGAATGAGCAGAAAAAAAGATAGGAGTTTTTTTATATGCCTTATCAGGTCATTATTCCTGCTGCAGGTCAGGGGAAGAGGATGGGGGCAGGGAAAAATAAGCTGCTGCTTACGCTGGAAGCAAGCCCGATTCTCATCCATACGCTAAAGGTGTTCGAAGCCGATCCAGAGTGCTCTGGCATCATTCTTGCGATCCATCCCGATGATGAGCAAGAGTTTAAGTCTTTATTGAATGAGTATGGTATACATAAGGTATCTTCACTTGTCACTGGTGGAAAGGAAAGGCAGGACAGTGTCTACAATGGGCTGATGGCAGTAAGTTCCCTGGATGGGGTCGTGCTTGTGCATGATGCGGCCCGCCCATTCATTAAAATCGAGACGATCCACAAGCTCGTGGATGCGGCAAGCAAGGATGGCGGAGCAATCGTAGCTGTTCCTGTAAAAGATACCATCAAGAAAGCGGTCAACAACCAGGTTGCTGAAACCGTTGAACGCTCCAGTCTATGGTCCGTCCAGACTCCGCAGGCGTTTCGCGTCTCTGTTTTGCTCGAAGCGCATAACAAGGCAGCGAGGGACCAATTCATCGGGACAGATGAATCAAGCCTGGTTGAACGCATCCCTCATCCTGTGAGCATCATAGAAGGAGACTATGATAATATAAAGCTGACAACACCAGAAGATATATATTTTGCCGAGGCCATTCTGCGCAAGCGGAATGAATCCGGTGTTTGAAAATAGAACGGAAAAAACAGCACTTTTAAAGGAGTCATTCACTATGTTTCGAATTGGACAAGGTTTTGATGTGCATCAACTGACGGAAGGACGCCCGCTGATCATTGGCGGAATCACGATCCCATATGAAAAAGGGCTGCTTGGCCACTCCGATGCTGATGTGCTTTTACATACGGTAGCAGATGCATGCCTGGGAGCAATCGGCGAAGGGGATATCGGCCGGCATTTCCCAGATACCGACCCTGAATTCAAGGACGCCGATTCGGCAAAATTGCTTGAGCATGTCTGGAAGATTGTGAAGGGAAAGGGTTATGAGCTCGTCAACATCGACTGCACGATCATCGCCCAGCAGCCAAAGATGGCACCGCATATTGAAGCGATGCGTGAAAGGATTGCAGGGCTGCTGGAAGGAACCCCAGACCAGGTGAACGTCAAAGCGACGACAACAGAAAAGCTTGGGTTCCCGGGACGGGGAGAAGGTATTGCTTCCCAGGCAACCGTGCTGCTCAAGCAGACAGAGAAATAAATCAGGAGCTACTTCCGCTTTATATATCGATAATGATACAATAATGAACAGCTATATTAGAGGAGGATTCACTATGTCATCAGATATCCGGGTGCGTTACGCTCCGAGTCCGACTGGACATTTACATATCGGGAATGCCCGTACAGCATTATTCAATTATCTATTCGCACGCAACAGAGGCGGAAAGTTCATCATCCGTATTGAAGATACAGATAAAAAACGCAATATCGAAGGCGGAGAGCAGAGCCAATTGAAGTACCTTCAGTGGCTTGGAATCGACTGGGACGAGAGCGTCGATGTCGGCGGCGAATATGGACCATACCGCCAGTCAGAGCGTAATCACATATATGAGCAATACAATCAGGAGCTTCTTGATAAAGGTCATGCCTACAAGTGCTATTGCACCGAGGAAGAGCTTGAGGCTGAGCGCGAGGAGCAGGCTGCACGAAACGAGACTCCACATTATTCAGGGCGCTGCCGCAACCTGACGCCAGAACAGCGCGAGCAGTTTGAACAGGAAGGACGCCAGCCGAGCCTTCGCTTCAAGGTCCCTGCAGGCAAGATCCTGAAGTTCGATGATATGGTAAAAGGCGACGTGAGCTTTGAATCAGACGGAATGGGTGACTTTGTTATCGTCAAGAAGGATGGAACGCCTACTTACAACTATGCGGTTGTCATGGATGATCATTTAATGAAGATTTCCCATGTTCTTCGCGGGGATGACCATATCTCCAATACACCGAAGCAGCTTGTGATTTATGAAGCGCTTGGCTGGGAGCCGCCTGTGTTTGGCCATATGACGCTGATTGTCAACGAAAGCCGCAAGAAGCTGAGCAAGCGTGACGAGTCCATCATCCAGTTCATTGAGCAGTACGAGGAGCTAGGGTATCTGCCTGAGGCACTGTTCAACTTCATTACCCTGCTTGGATGGTCTCCATCAGGCGAGGAAGAGATTTATTCAAAGGATGAGTTCATCGAGATTTTCGACCCTGCCAGACTTTCAAAATCTCCGGCGCTCTTTGACCAGCAGAAGCTTGCCTGGATGAACAATCAATATATGAAAAAGGCAGACCTTGACACGGTTGTCGAGCTTGCACTGCCGCATCTCGTCAAAGCTGGAAAGGTCAGCGAGAACCGTAATGCAGAAGAGGAAGCATGGGTACGCAACCTCATCTCCCTGTATCATGATAAAATGAGCTTCGGAGCGGAAATCGTCGAGATGTCGGATTTATTTTTCCGCGATGAGGTAAACTATGATGAAGAAGCAACAGAAGTTCTTGCAGGCGAACAGGTTCCTGAAGTGCTGAAAGCATTCCTTGTCGAAATCGACCAGCTTGAAGAATTCAAGGCAGATGGAATTAAGGCCGCGGTAAAGGCAGTCCAAAAAGGCACCGGCCATAAAGGCCAGAAGCTGTTCATGCCAATCCGCGCGGCTGCGACAGGCCAGACCCATGGACCAGACCTGATGCTTGCGATGGAATTGATCGGCAAAGACAAGGTCAAGGAAAGAGTCCAGAAACTTTTAGGCTAATAACTTTTTTAAGCTGTTTTAGTTAACAGAAATTCAAAAATGTAATATAGTAAGAGTAATTCTATAAAACCAAAGTGTTGAAGAGGAAAAGTAGAAGAATGACGCTTATTAGAGAGAACCATCACCGGCTGAAAGTGGTTCAGGCCTCTCATTTTTTGAAATGCGCCTCAGAGTCCCTGTGCGAAAAGGCAAACATACCTTAGTAGTATTGGGCGGGACCTCCCGTTAACAGGTGAAAGTTGAGGCCATTGCCATGATTTAAAGGCGGCCTAAACAGAGTGGAACCGCGCATACCAAGCGTCTCTGTCGTTTACGACAGGGGCGCTTTTTTATATGGTGTACTCCGTTAAAAAAAATTCGGGCTTATGTAGCCTGAAAAGTCTGAGTGGCCACTTTCCAGTCAGATAAACACGGATATGTGCCCGGTCTCGGTCAAGAGATGAAAACGAGGCACATAAAACACGGATATGTGCCCGAAAAGGCTGGAATCACAATTTACCGGTCACAAAAACGAGGAACATGTGCCCGAAAAAGCCGAAGGAGCAAGATTTCGGTCACATACATCCAAAGCAATCAGTCTATAGCCGAATCTCGGCTCTAAAGGTGCTCACTACTGAGCAGAATTCCAATCAATTTTTAAAAGAAGGAGGGTTTCACCATGTTTAAAATGATGAAGGAAGATATAGAAGTTGTGTTTGAACAAGATCCTTCTGCGAGAAGCGCGCTGGAAGTGATTTTGACTTATGCTGGGTTGCATGCGATCTGGTCTCATCGTTTGGCGCATGCTTTCTATAAGCGCAAGTTTTATTTTATCGCCAGAGCCATCTCGCAGATCAGCCGCTTTTTCACGGGGGTTGAAATCCATCCGGGTGCTAAGATTGGCAGAAGGTTCTTTATCGATCACGGGATGGGCGTCGTCATCGGCGAAACCTGTGAGATCGGTGATAATGTGACGGTGTTCCAGGGGGTTACCCTCGGAGGGACCGGCAAGGAAAAAGGCAAGCGCCACCCAACGGTGATGGACAATGCGCTGATTGCGACTGGCGCGAAGGTTTTAGGTTCGATCACGATTGGGGAGAATTCTAAAGTCGGGGCTGGGTCGGTTGTCCTGAAGGATGTCCCGCCGAACTCCACTGTGGTCGGCATCCCGGGAAAAATCGTCATCCAGGATGGCGTCAGGGTTAAAAAGGACTTCAATCATCGTGATTTGCCGGACCCTGTTTCAGACCGATGCCAGGAAATCGAAAAGGAACTGGTTAAACTAAGAAAAGAACTTGAACTAGTGAAATTACAAGAAGAGATTGAAGTTGTGAAACAAGGAAGGGGCATGGAAAATGGGAATCAAAATTTATAATACACTTACCCGCAATAAAGAAGAGTTTATCCCACTGGAAGAGGGAAAAGTGAAGATGTATGTCTGCGGACCTACTGTCTATAACTATATCCACATCGGAAATGCCCGTCCTGCTATTGTTTTTGACACGGTGCGCCGCTACCTTGAATTCCGCGGGTATGATGTCAGATATATCTCTAATTTCACAGATGTCGATGATAAACTCATCAAAGCCGCGAACGAACTCGGTGAAGATGTCCCGACCGTTGCTCAGCGCTTCATCAATGCCTATTTCGAGGATGTCCACGCACTTGGCTGCAAAACTGCTGATGCTCATCCAAGGGTGACCGAGACAATGGATTTAATCATTGAGTTTATCAGCGTGCTGATTGAAAAAGGCTTTGCCTATGAATCTGGCGGGGATGTCTATTACCGCACGAGGGAATTCGAAGGATACGGGAAGCTTTCACACCAATCGATCGAAGAGCTGAAGGTTGGAGCAAGAATCCAGATCGGTGAGAAGAAGAAAGACGCCCTTGATTTCGTTCTTTGGAAAACAGCAAAGGAAGGCGAGATTTCCTGGGACAGTCCTTGGGGCAAAGGCCGCCCGGGCTGGCATATCGAGTGCTCGGCAATGGCACGTGAATATCTGGGAGATACCATCGATATCCATGCAGGAGGCCAGGACCTTGCATTCCCTCACCATGAAAATGAAATCGCTCAGTCAGAGGCGTTGACAGGAAAGACGTTTGCCCGCTACTGGATGCATAATGGTTATATCAATATCGATAATGAGAAGATGTCCAAATCACTTGGCAATTTTGTCACCGTGCATGACATCATCAAACAGCATGATCCGCAAGTGTTAAGGTTCTTCATGCTGTCCGTGCATTACCGCAATCCAATCAACTACAGCGAGGAACTGCTTGAAAATACGAAGGCCGCCTTCGAACGTCTGAAGACTTCCTACCAGAATCTGAAACACCGTATGGATGCAAGTGCTGAATTGACCGATAACAATCAGGAATGGCTCGATAAAATCGCTGCGCTCCGCAGTCAGTTCATCAAGGAAATGGATGATGACTTCAATACAGCGAATGGAGTATCCGTATTGTTCGACCTGTCGAAGCTCTCCAATCTGTACTTGATGGAGAAGAATACTTCTGCAGAAGTGATTCAGTCTTTCATGAGTGAATTTGAAGCTTTGTTCAGCGTGCTCGGTCTGTCACTGAAGGATGAAGAGCTGTTGGATGAAGAAATCGAGGCGCTGATCGAAAAAAGGACACAGGCACGGAAGGAAAGGAACTTCCAGCTGGCAGATGAAATCCGTGACCAGCTGAAGGAAATGAACATCATCATCGAGGACACTCCTCAGGGCATCAGATGGAAAAGAGGCTAAATGATGCTGCATTACGAAAAACGAGTGGATGAAAAACAATTGAACAGCCTTGCGCTTGCTTATATGGGTGATGCGGTGTACGAACTGTATGTCCGGCATCACCTGCTGCACAGCGGAAAGGTGCGGCCAAACCAGCTGCACAAGGAAGCGACTGCCTATGTTTCAGCAAAATCGCAGGCGAAGTACCTTCATAAACTGATGGAAATGGATGAGCTGTCAGATGAAGAAATGGCCATTGTAAAACGGGGCCGCAATGCGAAGTCAGGCTCAGTTCCGAAAAACACCGATGTCCAAACATATCGTTACAGTACGGCCTTCGAGGCCTTAATCGGTTCTTTGCATTTGGCAGGGAACGAAAAACGGATAGAAGAACTGATTGCCAAAGTATTTGCACTCGCTGAAGAATAGATAGGAGGAAGGGTTCCAGATGAGCCAGAGACAAAAACAAAAACAGAACCGGAACACCAGGCAGAAGCAGGATGACGATAAAAACCGCAAACCTGCCCGGAACCTGGCGCAGAAACATGATGACAAACAAAAGAGAAAACAAGCCAGGAGCCAGGACCATGATACAAAGCGTGTCCAGAAACCCGCAGCTGGCCGTGACATGAAGCAAAGGCAAAAACCTGAACAACAGCAAGAGCAAAATGAAAACCAGGATTACATCATTGGCAAAAATCCGGTCATCGAAGTGCTGAAATCAGATCGTGATATCAACAAGATCCTGATTGCCGAAGGCTCCCAGAGCGGACAGATGCAGCAGGTCATTGGAATGGCGAGGGAAGCCAATGTCATGGTTCAATTCGTTCCGAAAAAAAAGATCGACCAGCTTGCCGATGGAAATCATCAGGGTGTCATCGCCCAGGTAGCAGCCTACGAATATGCGGAGATAGATGATCTGTTCGCGGCAGCAGAAAAGAAAAATGAAGCTCCTTTCTTTTTGCTCCTTGATGAAATTGAGGATCCCCACAATCTTGGATCAATCATGAGGACAGCTGATGCCTCAGGAGCGCATGGAATTATCATTCCTAAGCGGAGAGCTGTAGGATTGACGGCTACAGTAGCAAAACTATCTACCGGTGCAATTGAATATATCCCGGTTGTAAGGGTCACAAATATGGCGCAGACAATCGATGAACTGAAGGAACGCGGTGTCTGGATTGCCGGAACCGATGCATCCGCAAAACAGGATTATCGCCAAATGGATGGCACATTGCCTCTTGGCCTGGTAATTGGCAGCGAAGGAAAAGGAATGGGAAGGCTGATTCGTGATAAATGTGATTTCCTATTGAGCCTGCCGATGGCTGGACATGTGACTTCCTTGAATGCATCAGTGGCCGCGGCGCTTTTGATGTATGAAGTTTACCGCAAACGTCAACCGCTAGGGGAATAGGAATGGATATCCTGCTTGTTGACGGCTACAACATTATCGGCGCATGGCCGGAGCTGGTCAGCCTCAAGAAGAAAGAACTTTCAGCGGCCAGGGACAGGCTGGTGGAAATCATGGCTGAATACCAGGCATATACCGGCTATCGCGTCATTATCGTTTTCGACGCTCATTTTGTATCAGGCACACAAAAGAAATATAAAAATTATAAGGTGGATGTAATTTTTACAAAAGAAAATGAAACGGCGGATGAACGGATTGAAAGGCTGGCAATCGAACTGAACAACCGCCAAACGCAAATCCATGTAGCTACCTCTGACTATACCGAGCAATGGGCAATTTTTGGACAGGGAGCCTTGAGGAAATCAGCGAGAGAGCTGCTTAACGAAACAAATTTAATCAGTAAAAAAATAGAAAAAAGCGTGAAAGTGATCCAGGAAAAAAAGCCAAGTGCAAAGATTCCGCTTACAAAAGAAGTGGCAGAAATTTTTGAAAAATGGCGCAGAGGAGAGCAATGACCTGTTGACGCCTTAAAAAAGCCTGCTGTATAATATTTCTAACTGTATGTGCGGGCGGGGGGATCGAAATGAGTGCTGACATCGGGAATCGTTTAAATGACGCTTATTTATTGCTGGAAGATGAAGAAATTGTAGAAGCAGTGCACAGAGGAGAAAGCGATGCACTTGATTTTCTGATTCACAAATACAGGAATTTTGTGCGGGCGAAAGCGCGGTCATATTTCTTGATTGGAGCAGATAAAGAGGACATCGTGCAGGAAGGGATGATCGGCTTATATAAGGCGATCCGGGACTTCCGTGAGGACAAGCTTACATCATTCAAAGCATTTGCAGAACTATGCATTACCCGTCAGATCATTACGGCCATCAAGACGGCCACAAGGCAAAAACACATCCCGCTTAACTCCTATGTTTCCCTGGACAAGCCAATTTATGATGAAGAATCGGACAGGACACTGATGGATGTTTTATCCGGAGCCAAAGTGATGGACCCCGAGGAGTTATTTATTAATCAGGAAGAGTTTGACCAGATTGAAGTGAAAATGTCAGAGCTGCTGAGTGACCTTGAACGAAAAGTGCTCGCACTGTATTTGGACGGACAATCCTATCAGGAGATTTCCGAAGAACTGAATCGCCATGTTAAGTCAATCGACAATGCGCTTCAGCGCGTGAAACGGAAGCTTGAAAGGTATCTTGAACTGAGAGAGCTGTCAGTATAGGCGAAATTGACGAAAAATAGCCACAAAACTGACTTTTACTCCCGAAAGCGCTTATTGACACAATCTATCAGCCGTGTTATCTTTTTAAAGATATAATAGATGGCGGTTTCATAGAAATCGGCCTGTTGAAGCGGGTGTAGATGTCAATGAACAACAAAGTGACTCTTGCTTGTCAGGAATGCGGATCCCGCAATTATTCCACTACGAGCAACAAGCAAACGCAAACGGAACGGCTGGAGCTGAAAAAGTACTGCAGCAACTGTGGTGCCCATACAGTTCATAAGGAAACGAAATAAGGTTTTCAGATAGATCATCATATGGAATTCCGATAAGTTGGAGGTTACAAAATGCAGCGCATCACTAAGTTTTTCAGTGAAGTTGGACGTGAAATGAGAAAGGTCAGCTGGCCTAGACGCAAGGAACTGACTCGCTACACGATTACAGTTCTGTCTACAGTTGCTTTTGCTGCTCTGTTCTTCGCAGTGTTAGACCTTGGTATTTCTGAATTGATTCGCTTAATTCTTGAATAACCACTGTACACTCATGGTATAATGGAAAATATAAACGCAGGACAAGTTTAAAAGCCCGGATAACGGGTTTTTTATTTGCTTGAAAAAAATTCGCATTCAATGCCTGGGCTGCAGTGTTTGTTCAACTGTAATACCCGGACGTTTGGAAATGGGGAGGGACGGACGATTTAGTCCTCGATAATGGAAAAGAATTGGTATGTAGTGCATACTTACTCGGGCTACGAGAACAAGGTCAAGACGAATCTTGAAAAACGTGTTGAAACAATGGGCATGCAAGATAAGATCTTCCGTGTGATCGTACCTGAAGAAGAAGAAACAGATTTCAAAAATGGCAAAAAGAAAGTTGTGAAGAGAAAGACTTTCCCTGGCTACGTTTTAGTAGAGTTGGTCATGACGGATGATTCCTGGTATGTTGTCCGCAATACGCCAGGCGTAACAGGCTTTGTCGGCTCTTCGGGTGCTGGATCAAAACCTACACCGCTGCTGCCTGAGGAAGTAACCTTTATCCTTAAGCGCATGGGCGTTGAAGAGAAAAGGGTAGATGTCAACTTCGAACTTGGCGAGACAGTACAGGTCAGCGAAGGGCCGTTTGCGAACTTCACGGGCACAATTGAAGAGATCGATAAGGATAAAGCGAAGCTTAAAGTTCTTGTCAATATGTTCGGCCGCGATACTCCGGTTGAGCTTGAATTTTCCCAGATTGAAAAATTATAATCTGAAATAACTTGAAATCAACTTTAAAAAGTGTTAATATTTCATAGGTCAGTATGTCTTGGACGATTGACAGATATATGTCAAGTTCTTTATTTTATATAAAGACTTTTGTTATGAGTGGGAGGGGAAAATCCCCTATTACCACATCACGGACTTTAAGGAGGTGTGTCTCGTGGCTAAAAAAGTAATTAAAATGGTTAAATTGCAAATCCCTGCTGGCAAAGCCAATCCGGCACCACCAGTTGGACCTGCACTAGGTCAAGCCGGTGTTAACATCATGGGATTCTGTAAGGAATTTAACGCTCGTACAGCTGATCAAGCTGGATTGATCATTCCTGTTGAAATCACGGTTTTTGAAGACCGTTCATTTACATTTATTACGAAAACTCCTCCTGCTGCAGTTCTTTTGAAGGTAGCAGCTGGAATCCAGTCTGGTTCTGGTGAACCAAACCGTAATAAAGTAGCAACAGTCAAGCGTGATAAAGTACGTGAGATTGCTGAACAGAAAATGCCTGACCTGAACGCAGCTAGCGTTGAAGCAGCAATGCGCATGGTTGAAGGTACTGCACGCAGCATGGGAATCAATATCGAAGACTAATTTCTGCTGCAGAGGATGAATGGGTTGCGGAGCTGAATTAGATTTCACCCGCAACCTTTTGTCTGAAACGGCGCCTTTATGGCGCCTTCGCTTTTCGAGCTCTGGTGCCGTTGAAGGTGCCACCGCTTTCGTTGTCTAGCTCCGACGCCTGGCTTCTTGAGCCAAGGCGTCTCCGCTTTTCAAAGTGGGAGGTTATTCCGTTAAAACCACAATACAGGAGGAACTAAAAATGGCTAAAAAAGGTAAAAAGTATCTTGAAGCTGCTAAGCTTGTAGATCGCTCTCAAGCATATACAGCTACTGAAGCAATTGAACTTGCTAAAAAGACAAGCACAGTTAAATTTGACGCTACAGTTGAAGCTGCTTTCCGTCTGGGCGTAGACCCTAAGAAAGCTGACCAGCAAATCCGTGGAGCAGTTGTGCTTCCAAACGGAACTGGTAAAACTCAACGTGTACTAGTATTCGCTAAAGGCGAAAAACTAAAAGAAGCAGAAGCTGCTGGTGCAGACTATGTTGGCGATTCAGAATACATCAACAAGATCCAGCAAGGCTGGTTCGATTTCGATGTAATCGTTGCTACGCCTGACATGATGGGTGAAGTTGGTAAGCTTGGTCGCGTATTGGGACCTAAAGGCTTGATGCCAAACCCTAAGACTGGCACAGTTACTTTCGATGTAACAAAAGCAGTTAACGAAATCAAGGCTGGTAAAGTAGAATACCGCGTTGACAAGTCTGGTAACATTCACGTACCTATCGGAAAAGTTTCTTTCGAAGACAACAAGCTTGTTGAAAACTTCAACACAATCTTCGAAACAATGATGAAGGTTAAGCCAGCTGCAGCTAAAGGAACATACATGAAGAACGTTACGATCTCTACTACAATGGGACCTGGCGTTAAAGTTGATCCTTCAACTGTAAAATAATAGTATTTGACAATCAACGAAGGATTGGATATAATTCTTCTTGTTGTGAAAATAGAATTACATTTGTACCGCAGACAGCAGGGGCTTAATGCTTAATATCCTGCCGAGGTCATACGATAGAGCAACATACTTGCTATTGTATACTTCCTCCGCGTCTGCCTTGATGCGGAGGTTTTTATTTGATCGGTATAAATGCAGAAATCTACAGGAGGTGTAAGGATGAGCACAATTATCGAAGCGAAAAAGCAAATCGTTGACGAGATTGCTGGCAAACTTAAAGAAAGCAAATCAACTATCGTTGTTGATTACCGTGGACTTTCAGTTGCTGAAGTAACTGAACTTCGTAAAGAGCTTCGCGAAGCTGGCGTTGAATTCAAGGTTTACAAAAACTCTATGACACGCCGTGCTGCAGAAGCTGCAGAACTAGCTGAATTAAACACATCTTTGACAGGTCCTAACGCGATCGCGTTCAGTACTGAAGATGTCGTTGCACCAGCTAAGATCCTTAACGAATTCGCTAAGAAACACGAAGCGCTTGAAATCAAAGCGGGTGTAGTTGAAGGAAGCATCGTTACAGTAGAAGAAATCAAGGCACTTGCAGACCTGCCGTCTCGCGAAGGTCTACTTTCTATGCTACTCAGCGTACTTCAAGCACCAATCCGCAATCTTGCTCTTGCTGCAAAAGCTGTTGCAGACCAGAAAGAAGAGCAAGGCGCGTAAGTTAGAAATCATCACCGTTTAACAATAAAAAAATCAACCTATTAGGAGGAAACAAATCATGACTCAAGAACAAATCATTGAAGCAGTTAAAAATATGACTGTTTTAGAACTTAACGATCTAGTAAAAGCAATCGAAGAAGAATTCGGCGTAACTGCTGCTGCACCAGTAGCAATGATGGGCGGAGCTGCTGCTGGCGGCGCTGCTGAAGAGCAAACTGAATTTGACGTAGTTCTTGCATCTGCTGGCGACCAGAAGATCAAGGTTATCAAAGTTGTTCGTGAAATCACAGGTCTTGGTCTTAAAGAAGCGAAGGAAGTTGTTGACAACGCTCCTAAAGCTCTTAAAGAAGGCGTTTCTAAAGAAGAAGCTGAAGAAATCAAAGCTAAGCTTGAAGAAGTTGGAGCTAACGTCGAAGTTAAGTAATCAACCTTACAATAAAAAGCTCGCTGCTAAAGCGGGCTTTTTTTTCGCTTTATTAGTTTCAAACTTTGCTTTTTAGTAGTTAAAAGTTTATAATACCGCAGTAGCAATGCAATCCGCGATCGCATTCTTCAAATGAGTCCCCGTGGAGGTGAGAGATTTTGACTGAACATTATTACTCCCGCAAACCCAGCACTGAAAGCAATCCTGTCAAATGGCAAAGTGAATTGAAGGGGAACACCTTCCGCTTCAAGACAGACAGCGGCGTTTTTTCGAAAAAGGAAGTCGATTTTGGCTCAAGCTTATTGATCGACACCTTCGAACTAAATAAAGCTGATGGGTTGGTTCTTGATGTAGGCTGCGGCTATGGGCCGATCGGGCTTTCAATTGCCAGGGCCTTTCCAGAAGCGATGGTCCACATGGTGGATGTCAATGAAAGAGCGATTATGCTTGCAAAAGAAAATGCGTCCGAAAATAAAGTGGACAATGTGAAAATCTATGAAAGTGACCGGCTGAATGGAGTGGAGGAAGACGGATTCACCGCAATCCTCACCAACCCGCCGATCCGTGCCGGCAAAAAAGTGGTCCATGATATTTTTGAACAAAGTTTTCAGCATTTAGCAGAAGGCGGAGAGTTTTGGGTGGTCATCCAAAAGAAGCAGGGTGCGCCATCCGCGATGGAAAAAATGAAAGAACTTTTTGGCGAAGTAGAGGTTGAGGCGAAAAGTAAAGGATACTTTATTCTCAAATCTGTTAAATGTTGACGTGAGAAAACCGCTATGTTAATATTATAAAATGCCAATATATTAGTTTCCTTTTCAATTGCTATTTTCATCGAAAGTTGTATAATTTTGGGCATAAAGGGAAAACTAACAAAATAATTGTTCGTTGCAGGAAATGTGGTTTTTAGGTGAAAACCCTTTTTCTTTTTGTCTTTTGAAATGGAGGAAACTTCATGGACAAGACAGGGATAGATGAATAATAACGCTTGATTTGAGGGGTGAATCAGTTGACAGGTCAACTAGTTCAGTATGGACGACACCGCCAACGTAGAAGTTATGCTCGCATCAGTGAAGTTTTGGAATTGCCGAATTTGATTGAAATTCAAACCTCTTCCTATCAGTGGTTTCTTGATGAGGGCCTCCGTGAAATGTTCCAGGACATTTCACCGATTGAAGACTTTACTGGTAACTTATCGTTAGAGTTTATCGATTACAGTCTTGGCGAACCGAAATATCCAGTGGAAGAATCAAAAGAAAGAGATGTCACTTACTCTGCACCATTGCGAGTAAAGGTCCGCCTTGTGAACAAGGAAACAGGTGAAGTAAAGGACCAGGATGTCTTCATGGGCGATTTCCCGCTTATGACAGAAACTGGCACGTTTGTCATTAACGGTGCTGAAAGGGTTATCGTTTCCCAGTTAGTGCGTTCACCAAGTGTGTACTACAGTGGAAAACTTGATAAGAACGGGAAAAAAGGGTTCACTGCAACCGTTATTCCTAACCGCGGCGCCTGGTTAGAGTATGAAACAGATGCCAAGGATGTTGTATATGTAAGGATCGATCGTACGAGGAAGCTCCCTGTTACGGTTCTTTTGCGTGCATTAGGGTTCGGTTCTGATCAAGAAATCATTGATCTGATCGGTGATAACGAATATATCCGTAATACTCTTGAAAAAGACAATACGGAAAGTACGGAAAAAGCGCTTCTTGAAATTTACGAGCGTCTCCGTCCTGGCGAACCGCCTACAGTTGACAATGCAAAAAGCCTTCTGGTATCAAGATTCTTTGATCCAAAGCGCTATGACCTTGCAAATGTAGGGCGTTATAAAATCAACAAAAAGCTTCATATTAAAAACCGTTTATTCGGGCAAAAGCTTGCAGAAACATTGGTCGATCCTGAAACAGGAGAAATCATCGCAGAAAAAGGCGTCACTCTTGATCGCCGTACTTTGGATAAGATTATCCCTGCGCTTGAGAACAATGTTGGCTTCAAGACAATCAGCCCTTACGGCGGCGTGGTTGAAGAGGATGTAACACTGCAAAGCATTAAAATCTACTCTCCGAACGATGTTGAGGGCGAGAAAGAAATTAATGTTTTAGGAAACGCCTATGTCCCTGAACCAATCAAAAACATCACGCCTGCTGATATCATTGCTTCCATCAGCTACTTCTTTAACTTGCTGCATGGTGTTGGCGACACGGATGATATCGACCATTTAGGAAACAGGCGCCTTCGTTCTGTTGGCGAACTGTTGCAGAACCAATTCCGTATTGGTTTGTCCAGAATGGAGCGTGTAGTCCGTGAAAGAATGTCCATCCAGGACACAAACACGATTACACCACAGCAATTAATCAATATCCGCCCGGTGATTGCGTCCATTAAAGAGTTCTTTGGAAGCTCACAGCTTTCACAGTTCATGGACCAGACAAACCCGCTGGCTGAATTGACACATAAGAGGCGTCTTTCTGCATTGGGACCTGGTGGTCTTACACGTGAACGCGCAGGCTTTGAAGTGCGTGACGTTCACTACTCCCACTATGGACGTATGTGCCCGATCGAAACGCCTGAAGGTCCAAACATCGGTTTGATCAACTCACTTTCAAGTTTCGCGAAGGTTAACCGCTTCGGATTCATTGAGACTCCGTACCGCCGTGTTGATCCTGAAACAGGTAAAGTGACAAGCCATTTCGATTACTTAACAGCTGATGAAGAAGATAACTATGTAGTGGCACAGGCGAATGCTCGTCTTGCTGATGATGGTTCCTTCGAAGATGATGAAGTAATTGCCCGTTTCCGCGGTGAAAATACTGTTGTCAAACGTGACCGCGTCGATTACATGGACGTATCACCTAAGCAGGTAGTATCCGCAGCGACTGCGTGTATCCCGTTCCTTGAAAACGATGACTCCAACCGTGCCTTGATGGGTGCGAACATGCAGCGTCAGGCTGTTCCATTGATGCAGCCTGAAGCACCAAGAGTCGGAACTGGAATGGAACACGTTTCTGCAAAAGATTCCGGTGCGGCAGTCATCTGTAAGCACGAAGGGATTGTCGAGCATGTTGAAGCGCGTGAAGTTTGGGTACGCCGCGTCAAGGAAGTAGACGGACAGGAAGTCAAGGGTGACCTTGATAAGTACCGTATGCTGAAGTTCATCCGTTCCAACCAGGGTACATGCTACAACCAGCGCCCAATCGTAAGCGTTGGCGACCATGTAACCAAAGGGGAAATCCTTGCAGATGGCCCTTCTATGGAAGCGGGAGAACTGGCACTTGGCCGTAACGTCCTTGTTGGCTTCATGACATGGAATGGTTATAACTACGAGGATGCGATCATCATGAGTGAGCGCCTCGTTAAGGACGATGTGTATACATCGATCCATATAGAAGAATATGAGTCAGAGTCCCGCGATACAAAGCTTGGACCTGAAGAAATCACACGTGATATCCCGAACGTCGGGGAAGATGCATTAAGAAACCTTGACGAACGCGGAATCATCCGTGTTGGTGCTGAAGTAAAAGATGGAGATCTTCTGGTAGGTAAGGTAACACCTAAAGGGGTTACTGAATTGACTGCGGAAGAACGACTCCTTCATGCAATCTTCGGTGAAAAAGCAAGGGAAGTACGTGATACATCACTACGCGTTCCTCACGGCGGCGGCGGAATTGTCCTTGACGTCAAAGTGTTCAACCGTGAAGATGGCGACGAGCTTCCTCCTGGCGTAAACCAGCTTGTCCGTGCTTACATCGTTCAGAAGCGTAAGATTTCTGAAGGTGACAAAATGGCAGGACGCCACGGTAACAAAGGGGTTATTTCAAAAATCCTTCCGGAAGAGGATATGCCTTTCTTGCCGGACGGAACACCAGTCGATATCATGCTTAACCCACTAGGGGTACCATCACGTATGAATATCGGTCAGGTGCTTGAGCTTCATCTTGGTATGGCTGCACGCTACCTTGGAATCCATGTTGCTTCACCAGTATTCGACGGTGCCCGTGAGGAAGATGTATGGGCGACGATCGAGGAAGCAGGCATGGCAAGGGATGCGAAGACCATCCTGTATGATGGACGCACAGGCGAACCATTCGACAACCGTGTTTCTGTCGGTGTCATGTATATGATCAAGCTTGCACACATGGTAGACGATAAGCTTCATGCTCGTTCTACTGGACCATACTCACTTGTTACGCAGCAGCCACTTGGCGGTAAAGCCCAGTTCGGCGGACAGCGTTTCGGGGAGATGGAGGTTTGGGCGCTTGAAGCATACGGCGCTGCATACACATTGCAGGAAATCTTAACTGTCAAGTCCGATGATGTTGTTGGACGTGTTAAAACATATGAAGCGATTGTTAAAGGGGAAAACGTACCAGAACCAGGTGTTCCTGAGTCATTCAAAGTATTGATGAAAGAACTTCAGAGTCTTGGTATGGACGTCAAGATCCTTTCAGGCGATGAAAAAGAAATCGAAATGCGCGACTTCGATGATGATGAAGAGATGCAGCATGCTGAAACATTGACAATTGCTCCAGAAGCAGAAGAAATGGATTCAGAAAAAGTGGGAATGAAAGAATAGGTCCATCTAATTGGCACACGTGTACAAACAGTTGAATAACAGTATTGTCCACGTGTGTTCCTTTTTGGATGGCCATAAGGGTAAAACCCTAGATTAAAAGGGAGGTAGGCCCCTTGCTAGATGTTAATAATTTTGAGTACATGAAAATTGGCCTCGCTTCACCAGACAAGATCCGTTCATGGTCTTTCGGTGAGGTTAAAAAGCCGGAAACAATCAACTATCGTACTTTAAAGCCGGAAAAAGACGGCTTGTTCTGTGAGCGGATCTTCGGACCGACAAAAGACTGGGAATGTCACTGCGGAAAGTACAAGCGAGTCCGCTATAAGGGCGTTGTCTGTGACCGATGCGGTGTTGAAGTAACTCGTGCAAAAGTCCGTCGTGAAAGAATGGGACACATTGAGCTTGCAGCTCCTGTTTCTCACATTTGGTATTTCAAAGGTATTCCTAGCCGCATGGGACTAGTCCTTGATATGTCTCCGCGTGCACTTGAAGAAGTTATTTACTTTGCTTCGTATGTGGTAACGGAAACTGGTGACACTGCTCTTGAAAAGAAGCAATTGTTATCAGAGAAAGAATACCGTGCTTACCGTGAAAAATACGGCAATAAGTTCCAGGCTGCGATGGGAGCTGAAGCCATCAAAAAGCTGCTTGCTGATATCGACCTTGATAAAGAAGCAGATATGCTGAAAGAAGAATTGCGAACTGCCCAAGGCCAGCGTCGTACTCGTGCGATCAAGCGTCTTGAGGTAGTAGAAGCATTCCGTGGGTCAGGCAATGAGCCATCATGGATGATCCTTGATGTTCTCCCTGTTATCCCGCCGGAACTTCGCCCGATGGTCCAGCTTGATGGCGGTCGTTTTGCAACGTCTGACCTGAATGACCTGTATCGCCGTGTAATCAACCGTAACAACCGTCTTAAGCGTCTTCTTGACCTTGGTGCTCCTAGCATCATCGTACAGAACGAAAAGCGTATGCTGCAGGAAGCTGTTGATGCGCTGATCGATAACGGCCGCCGCGGACGTCCGGTAACAGGACCAGGTAATCGTCCATTGAAGTCCCTTTCTCATATGCTGAAAGGTAAACAAGGTCGTTTCCGTCAAAACCTTCTTGGTAAGCGTGTTGACTACTCTGGCCGTTCTGTTATCGTCGTAGGGCCTAACTTGCACATGTACCAGTGCGGACTGCCAAAAGAAATGGCTCTTGAGCTGTTCAAGCCGTTCGTCATGAAAGAGCTAGTCCAAAAGGGCTTAGCCCATAATATAAAGTCTGCCAAGCGTAAAATCGAGCGCGTCCAGCCGGAAGTCTGGGATGTACTTGAAGATGTCATCAAGGAGCACCCAGTATTGCTGAACCGTGCCCCGACTCTTCACAGACTGGGTATCCAGGCATTCGAGCCTACATTGGTAGAAGGACGAGCAATCCGTCTTCACCCGCTCGTATGTACAGCATATAACGCTGACTTCGACGGTGACCAGATGGCTGTCCACGTTCCGCTTTCTGCTGAAGCTCAGGCAGAAGCACGCTTGTTGATGCTTGCAGCACAGAACATCCTGAACCCTAAGGACGGCAAGCCAGTTGTAACTCCTTCACAGGATATGGTATTGGGTAACTACTACCTGACACTTGAAAGAGAAGGCGCTGTCGGTGAAGGTATGGTCTTCAAGGATACAAACGAAGCATTGATTGCCTATCAGAATGGCTATGTGCATCTTCATACACGTGTTGCTGTTGCCGCATCATCACTTGGCAACCAGACATTCACGGAAGAGCAAAATGGCCAGCTCTTGATCACGACTGTTGGTAAGTTGGTTTTCAATGAAATCCTTCCAGCATCCTTCCCTTATATCAACGAGCCTTCCAAGCAAAACCTCGAGGAGAAAACTCCTGAGAAGTATTTTGTGGAAAAAGGCGCTGATATCAAGGAAGCTATCAAGAGTATGCCATTGGTTGATCCATTCAAGAAGAAAATTCTTGGAAACATCATTGCGGAAGTTTTCAAGAAGTTCAAGATCACTGAAACTTCAAAAATGCTTGACCGTATGAAGGGTCTAGGATTCCAATACTCCACTAAAGCGGGTATTACGGTCGGTGTAGCTGATATCGTTGTTCTTAAAGAGAAGCAAGAAATCATTTCAGAAGCACAAACGAAGGTAGATAATGTTCTTAAGCAGTTCAGACGCGGTTTGATTACCGAGGATGAGCGTTATGACCGTGTTATTTCTATCTGGAGCCAGGCGAAGGATAATATCCAGGCTAAGCTGATGAAATCACTGGATAATTCCAACCCTATCTTCATGATGAGTGACTCCGGTGCCCGTGGTAACGCGTCCAACTTTACGCAGCTTGCTGGTATGCGTGGTCTGATGGCCAACCCGGCTGGACGGATCATCGAATTGCCGATCAAGTCAAGTTTCCGTGAAGGCCTGACAGTATTGGAATACTTTATCTCCACTCACGGTGCTCGTAAAGGTCTTGCCGATACAGCACTTAAGACTGCGGATTCAGGTTACCTGACACGCCGTCTTGTAGATGTAGCCCAGGATGTCATCGTTCGCGAAGACGATTGCGGAACAGACAGAGGCTTGTTTATCAAATCGCTTAAAGATGGTACTGAAGTAATCGAACCTCTTGATGAGCGTCTGATTGGCCGTTATGCAAGAAAGGCTATCAAGCATCCTGAAACTAAAGCTGTGATTGTACCTGAAAACGGATTGATCACAGAAGACCTGGCTGTTGAAGTCACTGAAGCAGGTATCGAAGAAGTTTGGATTCGCTCTGCATTCACATGTAATACACGTCACGGCGTATGTAAGAAGTGTTACGGACGCAACCTTGCGACTGGCCAGGAAGTCGAAGTTGGCGAAGCAGTCGGTATCATCGCTGCCCAGTCAATCGGTGAGCCAGGTACACAGTTGACGATGCGTACATTCCATACCGGCGGTGTTGCAGGAGACGATATCACACAAGGTCTTCCGCGTATCCAGGAATTGTTCGAAGCTCGTAATCCTAAAGGGCAAGCTGTCATCACGGAATTGGAAGGTGTCGTTGTCGGCATCAACGAAGGAAAAGACCGTCAGCAGGAGATTGTCATTCAGGGAGAAATCGAAAGCCGCACATACAATGCGCCATACACAGCCCGCTTGAAGGTTGCTGTGAATGACCATGTTGAACGCGGTCAGGAACTCACTGAAGGTTCAATTGACCCTAAGGAACTTTTAAGAGTCAAAGATGTTCAATCCGTGCAGGAATACTTATTGAAGGAAGTTCAAAAAGTATACCGTATGCAGGGTGTTGAAATCGGCGACAAGCACGTAGAAGTAATGGTTCGCCAGATGATGCGCAAAATCAGGGTGATCGACGCTGGTGAAACAGATGTACTCCCAGGCACATTGCTTGAGATCCATCAGTTCACTGACGCTAACCGCAAAGCACTTCTTGAAGGCAAAATGCCGGCAACAGGACGTCCAGTATTGCTTGGTATCACAAAAGCTTCACTTGAGACGGATTCATTCCTGTCTGCAGCATCCTTCCAGGAAACAACAAGAGTGCTTACTGATGCAGCGATCAAAGGCAAGCGCGATGAGCTTCTTGGTCTGAAAGAAAATGTTATCATCGGTAAACTTGTTCCAGCAGGAACTGGTATGCAGCGCTACAGAAGAGCTGAGCCAATTTCAAAGGAAGAAGAAAATGCCGAAGATGCCATCACTGTAGATTAAAATAAAGCGCGGTACTCTCTGCTACGGCAGAAAGTGCCGCCTTTTTAAAGAAAAAAGAGCCGATCTATGAATAAAGAATAGTTTTAGCGGAAAAAGTTTTTTAATGGTGTTGACATCCCTTGCGCTAAATGTTACTATTTCAAAGGTGCTCCTATTTACCGGTTACTTTGGAGGATATCGATGTCTTATGAAAAAGTAGCTCAAGCTAACAAGATTATAGTAGGATCAAAGCAAACAGTGAAAGCACTGAAGGCTGGCGAAGTAATCGAACTGGTCATTGCGAAGGATGCTGACATGAAAGTGACAGCAAACCTATTGCAAACCGCCAGGGAAATGAAAACCGCCATCACCTATGTCGACTCTATGAAAAAATTAGGGAAGGCATGCGGGATTGCCGTCGGAGCCTCAGCTGTAGCGATAACAAAGTAAAAACTGTTTTTGCAGTGGACTGCAAGAACTTTGTTTTTTGTTAAAAAATGAACCACCTGGATGTGTGGGCTTACACAAAATGTGAAGGGAGGAAAACAATCATGCCTACAATTAACCAATTAGTGCGCAAGCCACGTAGCTCTAAAGAGGAGAAGTCAAAATCTCCAGCGCTTAATAAAGGTTACAACAGCTTCAAAAAAGCACAAACTAACGTTTCATCTCCACAAAAACGTGGGGTATGTACTCGTGTTGGTACTATGACTCCAAAGAAGCCGAACTCAGCGTTGCGTAAATACGCTCGTGTACGTTTGACTAACGGAATCGAGGTAACAGCTTATATCCCTGGTATCGGGCACAACCTTCAAGAGCACAGCGTTGTTCTTATCCGCGGAGGACGTGTAAAAGACTTACCGGGTGTACGTTACCATATCGTACGTGGTGCTCTTGATACTGCTGGTGTAAACAACCGTATGCAGGGCCGTTCTAAGTACGGTACTAAGAGACCAAAAGCAGCTAAGAAATAATAAACTAAACTATTAACCCTTTTTGAAAGGAGGAAATTACATGCCACGTAAAGGTCCAGTTGCAAAGAGAGACGTATTGCCAGATCCGATTTACAACTCAAAGCTTATCACTCGCTTGATCAACAAAATGATGATCGATGGTAAGAGAGGTAAATCACAAAAGATCCTTTATTCAGCTTTTGATATCATTCGTGAGCGTTCAGGCAAGGAGCCAATCGAAGTATTCGATGCAGCTCTTAAGAACATCATGCCTGTTCTAGAAGTAAAAGCACGCCGTGTAGGTGGAGCTAACTACCAAGTACCAGTTGAGGTGCGTGCAGACCGCCGTACAACTCTTGGTCTTCGCTGGTTGGTTAACTACTCACGTCTTCGTGGGGAAAAGACAATGGAAGAGCGTCTTGCTAACGAAATTCTTGACGCTGCTAACAACACTGGTGCTTCTGTTAAGAAGCGCGAAGATACACACAAAATGGCGGAAGCAAACAAAGCATTCGCTCACTATCGTTGGTAATCTTACCTTCAATCTAAAAACACTCATACTAGGAAGGAGAAAGACCAAATGGCAAGAGAGTTCTCCTTAGAAAAAACTCGTAATATTGGAATCATGGCTCACATTGATGCTGGTAAAACAACAACAACTGAGCGTGTTCTTTATTATACAGGCCGTATTCATAAAATCGGCGAAACTCATGAAGGTGCTTCTCAAATGGACTGGATGGAGCAGGAACAAGAGCGTGGGATCACGATCACTTCTGCTGCAACTACAGCATCTTGGAAAGAACACCGCGTTAACATCATCGACACACCAGGACACGTAGACTTCACTGTTGAGGTTGAGCGTTCCCTTCGTGTACTTGATGGTGCAGTAGCTGTACTTGACGCACAGTCAGGTGTTGAGCCACAAACTGAAACAGTTTGGCGCCAGGCTACTACTTACGGAGTTCCACGTGTAGTATTCGTTAATAAAATGGATAAGCTAGGCGCGGACTTCCTATACTCTGTATCAACTATTCATGATCGTCTTCAAGCGAACGCTCACCCGATCCAACTTCCGATCGGTGCTGAGGATGAGTTCGAAGCAATCATCGACCTAGTTGAAATGAAAGCAGTCTTCTACGGTAATGACCTTGGAACAGAAATCACTGTTGGGGACATTCCTGAAGAATACATGGCTCAAGCTGAAGAATACCGTGAAAAGCTAATTGAAGCGGTAGCTGAGCTTGATGAAGAGCTAATGGAAAAATACCTTGGTGGAGAAGAGCTGACAATCGAAGAGATCAAAGCTGCTATCCGTAAAGGTACAACGAATGTTGAATTCTACCCAGTTATCTGTGGTTCAGCGTTCAAAAACAAAGGTGTTCAGCTAATGCTTGACGCTGTTATCGACTACCTTCCATCTCCACTTGATGTACCTTCTATCCAAGGTCATCTGCCGGACACAGATGAAGTGGTTGAGCGTCATTCAGACGACAACGAGCCATTCTCTGCTCTTGCGTTCAAAGTTATGACTGACCCATATGTTGGTAAGTTAACGTTCTTCCGCGTTTACTCAGGTACTCTTGAGTCTGGTTCATATGTCCAGAACTCAACTAAAGGAAAGCGTGAGCGTATTGGACGTATCCTTCAGATGCACGCGAACAGCCGTCAGGAAATCTCAAAGGTTTATGCAGGTGACATCGCAGCAGCTGTTGGTTTGAAAGATACAACTACTGGTGACACTCTATGTGACGAAAAGTCTCTAGTTATTCTTGAGTCCATGCAGTTCCCAGAACCAGTAATCCAGTTATCAGTTGAGCCTAAGTCAAAAGCTGACCAGGACAAGATGACAACTGCATTGCAAAAGCTTCAAGAAGAAGATCCTACATTCCGCGCACACACTGACCAGGAAACTGGACAGGTTATCATCGCAGGAATGGGTGAACTTCACCTTGACATCATCGTTGACCGTATGAAGCGTGAATTTAAAGTGGAAGCAAACGTAGGTGCACCTCAGGTTGCATACCGTGAAACTTTCCGCGAATCAGCTAACGTTGAGGGTAAATTCGCTCGTCAATCCGGTGGACGTGGTCAATACGGACACGTTTGGATCGAGTTCTCTCCAAACGAAGAAGGAAAAGGCTTCGAATTCGAGAACGGTATCGTCGGTGGTGTAGTTCCACGTGAATACATCCCAGCGGTTCAAGCTGGTCTTGAAGACGCTCTTGATCGCGGAGTACTTGCAGGATATCCACTTGTTGACATCAAAGCAAGACTATTCGATGGTTCTTACCACGATGTTGACTCCTCTGAAATGGCGTTTAAAATCGCTGCTTCAATGGCACTTAAGAATGCGGCTTCCAAGTGTAAGCCAGTCATCCTTGAGCCTGTCATGAGGGTTGAAGTTGTTATTCCTGAAGAATATCTTGGAGATATCATGGGTATGATTACTGCTCGTCGCGGACGCGTCGAAGGTATGGATGCTCGTGGTAACGCACAAGTTGTTCGTGCGATGGTTCCACTATCAGAAATGTTCGGTTATGCAACTGCTCTTCGTTCAAGCACACAAGGACGCGGTGTATTCTCAATGCACTTCGACCACTACGAAGAAGTTCCTAAATCAGTTTCTGAAGAAATCATCAAAAAAAATAAAGGTGAATAATTGATTTTCACTCTTTAATCAAGTATAACTACTAATGTAAGCATACGCTGTGGAGTAGGCTATCCGACTCCACAGCACATTAAAATATACTTAATTTTCATATATCAAAGGAGGATTTTTCTAATGGGAAAAGCTAAATTCGATCGTTCTAAGCCACACGTTAACATCGGTACAATTGGTCACGTTGACCATGGTAAAACAACTCTAACAGCTGCTATCACTACTGTTCTTTCTAAAGTAGGCGGCGGTGAAGCACGCGGTTACGACCAAATCGACGCTGCTCCAGAAGAGCGCGAGCGTGGAATCACAATCTCAACTGCACACGTTGAGTACGAAACTGCAACTCGTCACTATGCACACGTTGACTGCCCAGGACACGCTGACTATGTTAAGAACATGATCACTGGTGCTGCACAAATGGACGGCGGTATCCTTGTAGTATCTGCTGCTGACGGTCCAATGCCACAAACTCGTGAGCACATCCTTCTTTCTCGTCAGGTAGGCGTACCTTACCTTGTTGTATTCATGAACAAGTGTGACATGGTTGACGACGAAGAACTTCTTGAACTAGTAGAAATGGAAGTACGTGACCTTCTTTCTGAATACGACTTCCCTGGCGATGACATCCCAGTTATCAAAGGTTCTGCTCTTAAAGCTCTTGAAGGAGCTCCAGAATGGGAAGAAAAAATCAACGAGCTTATGGCTGCAGTTGACGAGTACATCCCAACTCCAGAACGTGACACTGACAAGCCTTTCATGATGCCTGTTGAGGACGTATTCTCAATCACTGGCCGTGGAACAGTTGCTACAGGACGTGTTGAGCGTGGACAAGTTAAAGTCGGTGACGTTGTAGAAATCATCGGTATGACTGAAGAGCCAAAATCTACTACTGTAACAGGTGTAGAAATGTTCCGTAAGCTTCTTGACTATGCAGAAGCTGGAGACAACATCGGTGCACTTCTTCGTGGAGTAGCTCGTGAAGATATCCAACGTGGCCAAGTACTTGCTAAGCCAGGTTCTGTTAAGCCACACACAAAGTTCAAAGCTGAAGTATACGTTCTTTCAAAAGAAGAAGGTGGACGTCACACTCCATTCTTCACTAACTACCGTCCTCAGTTCTACTTCCGTACAACTGATGTAACTGGTATCTGTAATCTTCCTGAAGGCGTAGAAATGGTTATGCCTGGCGACAACATCGAAATGACTGTTGAACTAATCGCTCCAATCGCTATCGAAGAAGGAACTAAGTTCTCAATTCGTGAAGGCGGCCGTACTGTAGGCGCTGGCGTAGTTGCGACTATCCAAGAGTAATTTTAAATAGAAACAATGAAAGCAGCTGGATGACGATCCAGCTGCTTTTTTTATTGTGCTATTTAAAAAAATGATTGAAAAGAAAAATGATTGATAAACATCTATTATAAAAAGAAATCAATGATCTTGTTTCTGTCCGAGAATGAAAGAGGAAGTTTTAGAGGGAAGTATCTGCCCGGGTAAGTAAAAAACGGAAGCTAACAGTCACATAAAAAAGAAACATGTGCCCGTGAAAATGGAAAACAGGAGCTGACGGTCACATAAAACGGAAACATGTGCCCGTGAAAGTGGAAAACAGGAGCTGACGGTCACATAAAACGGAAACATGTGCCCGTGAAAGTGAAAAACGAGAGCTGACGGTCACATAAAACAGAAACATGTGCCCGGGAAAGTGGAAAACAGGAGCTGACGGTCACATAAAACGGAAACATGTGCCCGTGAAAGTGAAAAACGAGAGCTGACGGTCACATAAAACAGAAACATGTGCCCGTGAAAATGAAAAACGAGAGCGGACGGTCACATAAAACAGAAACATGTGCCCGTGAAAATGAAAAACGAGAGCTGACGGTCACATAAAACAGAAACATGTGCCCGTGAAAATGAAAAACAGGAGCTGACGGTCACATAAAAGAGAAACATGTTTCCGTGAAAGTAAAAAACG
>JAGGQZ010000013.1 GCA_018613055.1 Chryseobacterium sp. ISL-80
ACTCCTATTAGCTGGTTTAGCTGAATAAGCAAGAAGAATTCGCAACTAATATAGGGTTATACATATTAAACATGACTAATATGTATAACCCTATATTTTATATGCATTTTTAAATTTTAGGTATTGATAAAGCTCACCATCAAGTTCATTGCTTCATACGTAACCATCAGCGTCACCCCCTTTCCTGCTGGATTGGGGACGGCCGCTGCTCACCCTGCTTTTTGCTGTGCTAGATAATTATACCATATAGGAAACGGATGCCATTATCTTTCCTAGCTTCGATATTCTTCACTTCCACTCCAAAACAGCCCCGCCAATCCGCTTCACTCCGCGGATTTTCGCCAGATCCTCGACGAGCTTCAGCGCTGCTTTGTCTTTTTCCTTTGCTTCAATCATGAAATCGACGTCCTGGCCGATATTCCGCAAAATTTCGATCAGCGGAAGGATGAATTCAGAATCGACGTAATCGGCATGTGACCGGTACGCTTTTTCTGATTTCGGTGAGGAAATGTGGATTTTCGGCTTCATCCCAATCCGTTCCCAGGTCGAGAAGCCTTCAGGAAGTAATTTTTCCAGAGGCTCTTCACAGAGGTTTGCCATGTGGTGATGGTAATCGAACATGAATGGCACGTCCTCTTTTATACAGGTCCTCAAGGTTTCTTCGGAGTTATAGGTTTTATCATCGTTTTCAAGGGTCGTGATTGCCTTGATGTGGGGAGGCAGTTTTGCGAAGTTTTCATAAAAACGCAAAATCGTTTCTTCTTTGTTGCCATAAGCCCCGCCAATATGGATATTGATCAGTGCGTTGTTCTCCAAACCCATTGCTTCTAGCATGCCATAGTGATATTCCATATCGATGATGGCATTCGCCGTCACTTCGTCCCGCGGGGAAGTGAACAGCGTATACTGGTTGGGATGGAAGCTCGTGCGCAGCCCATGCTTTTTCACCAGTGCCCCGATTTCCAGCCATTTTTCACGAAAAGGCGTGACATAATCCCACTTGACATCCGGATGGGT
This sequence comes from Chryseobacterium sp. ISL-80, assembly GCA_018613055.1. Lineage (GTDB taxonomy): Bacteria > Bacillota > Bacilli > Bacillales > Cytobacillaceae > Mesobacillus. The sequence goes on from JAGGQZ010000013.1 coordinate 1,018, forward strand.
CGCCAGCGGAGCGATCGAGCTGGAAAAGCGATATAAAGGAATGTCATGGGCGATATTGTAATGAATCATTCTTTCGGTGTTCAAAAGGTTTTGATAGGTGACGGAAAGCAGTTTTTTATACCGTTCCTCTTCAGGCAACTGTCCGTAGCGGGCAAATGTAAGGGCCTTGGAGGGAGAAGCATCCCACAGGCTGATGGCGGTGGATACATATCCTAGCCGAATAATCATATAGAACCTCCTTTTTCCGGAGGAGGCCGAACACAAACTCCGGTTAAGTTTTCGCTGTTTTTCGAAGATGCTTCGAAAAGAGCCTATAGGAAAAATGAAATTGTCCTCGCGGCGGTTTCTTTGAATGATAAAAACAAGTTGACGCGGCTGAAGTCAGCAAGTGAAGCTTTATGCGAATTCAACATGTCTTCTGTCAGAATATGCTTCACTTTTTTAATAAAAGAAGGGTGATAAACTAAGCAGTTCAATTCATAATTTAAAAACATGCTTCGTTTATCAAAATTTGCTGTTCCGATATCACAAATATTGTCATCAATCATCATGACCTTTGCATGATAAAAACCCTTCAAATATTGGTATACCTCGGCTCCATCCTTGAGGAGGGAACGTAAATACATGTACGATGCTTCTTTTACGAGAATATGGTCGGATTTATATGGGACAAGGACCGTAACGGACACTCCCCGGGAGATCGCAGCATTTAAATGCTCAAACACCTTTTTGCTCGGAATGAAATAGGGCGTGCCAATGATGATGGATTTCTTTGATTCACTGATTAATGTGGCGATTAAGTCTTCAAGTGTATCGCCTTCGGTTGGGACGAACTGCTGACGGATCGATCCCTTTGGCAGCTCCGGGAAGTATGCCTTATTTTGCAGGAGGTTCACCTTGCTTGCACAATGCCAGTCACGCAAAAATTCCTTTTGCAGGTCAACTGTTCCTTCACCAGTTAATTTCAAATGATAATCACGCCACGGCGAAAGCTTTGGATTCTTGTCATTATATTCATCACCAATATTAAAGCCGCCAAGATAACCGGTCTGTCCGTCAATAATCGTAATCTTGCGATGGTTGCGGACCTGGGATGAATAAAACAGGAAGGGCAGCTTCGGGATATGGGTATAAGCGAACTGCACTCCCGCAGCTTTCATAGATTTGATCGTTTTCCGTTTCAAGTTGCTCCCGATCCAATCTACAAGGAGTCGGACCTCTACACCTTCCCGTGCCTTTTCCTTCAATAAAGAGACAAACTCGTGGCTGAGTTTATCATCTTTGACGATATAAAATAAAATATGGATGTGCTGTCTGGCCTTTTTAATTTCTGTAAATAAATCCTCAAACAGATCCGGACCCTTCGCGAATATTTTTAAATCGCTATACCTGTCTGGAAATGCATACTTTTTTGCCTGTGCGAGATGCTGCTTCCTGCCAAGAAGGAAGTCCGCAGTGATCCAGAGGGCAATCCCGGCTATTATCCAAAAAATCGTCCATCCAATTCCCATAGCGTTTCGGCTCCCTTGTAAAAAAATATGAACACGGTTTTACATTTCATATTATTTTTGCCGAAAACGCTTTATATATGTTAAGTTCCTGTAAAAGAGCAAGCGTAAACAATTTTAAGAAATGAATGGAAATGAGTTGACTGAATGCTCATTCATTATATAATGGAGTTAAAGGTAAATTCAGAAAATTGGCTTGGTTAAAAATTTTCTTCCAAAATTCAGCATCGAAAGGGGTAAATGATTTTTATGAACGGTTTGCTTTGGATCAATCTTATTGCGTTCTTGCTTGTAACCGCTTACGCGATCAGTCTGTTCGTATACGTGGTAAAGACGAGAATCGAATACATTAAACTAGGCAAGAAATCAGAGTTTGATGATGATATCAAAGACCGCTGGAGAAGGATCCTTGTTCATGTATTCGGTCAGAAAAGGCTGTTGAAGGACAAGAAAAGCGGCGCCATCCACGTTATGTTTTTCTATGGCTTCCTCCTTGTCCAGTTTGGGGCAATTGATTTTATCTGGAAGGGCATCAAGCCTGGCTCGCATTTGCCGCTGGGGCCGTTATACCCTGGCTTCACATTCTTCCAGGAACTTGTTACGCTGACGATTCTTGTAGCGGTAGTATGGGCTTTTTACCGGCGTTATGTTGAAAAGCTTGTCCGCCTGAAGCGCGGCTTCAAGAACGGATTGGTATTGCTCTTCATCGGCGGATTGATGCTTTCTGTTTTACTTGGAAACGGAATGGGCATGATCTGGCATGGCCATGAAGGAACATGGACTGAGCCGGTTGCATCCCTTATTGCAGCAGCTTTCAGCGGTATCCCTAAGGCAGCTGCCATTACGGTTTTCTATATCGCATGGTGGATTCACTTGCTGTTCCTGCTTGCGTTCCTTGTGTACGTGCCACAATCAAAGCACGCCCACTTGATCGCGGGACCAGCCAATGTTTATTTAACAAGGGTTGATTCTCCGGGAAAAATTACAAAAATCGATTTTGAAGATGAAACACAGGAAACATTCGGTGCCGGGAAAATCACTGATTTCAATTATGAACAAATGATCGACTTCTACGCTTGTGTAGAATGCGGTCGCTGTACGAATATGTGTCCGGCAACAGGCACAGGGAAAATGCTGTCACCGATGGACTTGATCGTCAAGCTTCGTGACCATCTGACACTTCACGGCGCAGCAGTCACTTCCAAGCAGCCTTGGGTACCGACGTTTGCTTTTTCCAACACGAAAGGCAACCAGATTGCTTTGGCAGCTTCAGGACAGGGTGCCAATGAATCTGCTGCCGCACTGGCTTACAGCCCAAGCATGATCGGCGATGTCATCACAGAAGAGGAAATCTGGGCATGTACGACTTGCCGTAACTGTGAAGACCAGTGTCCGGTCATGAACGAACACGTTGATAAAATCATCGACCTCCGCCGTTACCTTGTTTTAACAGAAGGAAAGATGGACGCTGATGCACAGCGCGCGATGACAAATATTGAACGTCAGGGCAACCCTTGGGGATTGAACCGCAAGGAAAAAGAAAACTGGCGCGAGCTTCGCGACGATGTTGTCGTTCCTACAGTTAAAGAGCTTAAGAAAGCGGATGAAGAATTCGAATACTTATTCTGGGTTGGCGCAATGGGTGCATTTGACAACCGCAGCCAAAAGATTGCACTGTCATTTGCCAAGCTTATGAACGAAGCAGGCGTCAAGTTCGCGATTCTTGGAAACAAGGAAAAGAACTCTGGGGATACTCCTCGCCGCCTTGGAAACGAGTTCCTGTTCCAGGAGCTTGCGACAAAAAATATCGAAGAATTCGAGAAAAATGAAGTGAAGAAGATCGTGACAATCGATCCTCACGCATACAATATCTTTAAGAACGAGTATCCTGATTTCGGACTTGAAGCAGAGGTATATCACCACACTGAACTTCTTGCTCAATTAGTCAAGGAAGGACGACTGACTCCGAAGCATGCAGTGAACGAAACAATCACTTTCCATGATTCCTGCTACCTTGGCCGCTATAACGAAGTTTATGACGCACCGCGAGATATCCTCAAGGCGATTCCGGGTGTTGATCTCAAGGAAATGGAACGCAACCGCGATACGGCAATGTGCTGTGGCGCTGGCGGCGGCTTGATGTGGATGGAGGAGGAAACAGGCCACAGGATCAATGTTTCCCGTACTGAACAGGCACTCGCTGTGAACCCATCCGTCATCAGTTCTGGATGCCCATACTGCCTGACAATGCTTTCCGACGGCACTAAGGCGAAGGAAGTTGAAGACAGCGTTGAAACGCTCGACGTTGCGGAACTGCTTGAAAAATCCGTTTTTGGAGAAATCAAGCCGTTAGTTTCTTAAAAATAGGCTCTGTTAAGGCTGAATGTTGATGTTTAAACCCTGTTGATTGTAGTGGAAGGCGCGTAGACTCCTCCGAAAATGCTACCGCATTTCCATCGTGCGTGGGCAGGTTCGAAGAAGCTAAATCAATGTCCTGCGGGCGCAGCTGGTCAGGTGAGACCCCGCAGGAGCAAAGCGACGAGGAGGCTCAGCGCCAGCCCCGCGGAAAGCGAAGCGCCTGGAACGAAAATCAACAGTCTTGTTTAACAGAGCCTAAAATAAATACTTAAAACCCAAAATAGTAGAAGTTGACTCACATTAAAAATTCGATATATAACAGAATTTTTAGCAAAGTGTTTCAATTTCTACTATTTTTAAAGTAAAATGAATAATATGATAAAGCGCTTACATTTACCTTCAGCAAGAATCCACTATTTATAGCCTCATGAATCAACAACAAGATTTTTTTTGGACCAGTATCGAGCGAGCGTTCAGTCACTCAATGTCGCAGGAATTTTTCAGTTTTAAAAATTAATAGATTGAAAGGGAGAGATGACAATGGGAAGAACAGTCATTTTAGCAGGGGCAAGAACACCGTTTGGCAAGCTTGGCGGCGGATTGAGCAGTTTTTCAGCCAGTCAATTAGGAGGAATTGCTGTCAAGGAGGCGCTATCACGCGCAGGGGTTAAACCTGAGGAAGTCGGCGAAGTCATTCTTGGGACTGTGCTGCAGGGAGGCCAGGGACAGCTTCCTTCACGCCAGGCAGCAAGGGAGGCAGGCATTCCGTGGGATGTGAAGACAGAAACCATCAACAAAGTTTGTGCATCCGGCATGCGAAGCCTGACACTTGGCGACCAGATCATCCGCGCTGGAGATGAGGAAGTGATCGTTGCCGGCGGAATGGAGTCAATGAGCAACGCGCCTTATATCCTGCCGAAAGCACGATGGGGCTTCAGGATGGGCGACGGCCAGGTGAAGGACCTGATGATCCATGATGGCCTGACATGCAGCTTCAATGGTGTCCACATGGGAACATACGGAAATGAAGTAGCGAAGGAATACGAAATCAGCCGTGAGGAGCAGGATCAGTGGTCATACCGCAGCCATCAAAGGGCAATCGAAGCGATTGAATCAGGAAAGCTTGCCGAAGAAATCGTCCCGGTTGAAGTGCCGCAGCGTAAGGGCGACCCGATTTTGGTCCAGCATGATGAAGCGCCGAGGAAGGACACTTCAGTTGAAAAGCTGGCAAAACTGGGGCCGGTTTTCAATTCGGACGGCACAATTACTGCAGGCAATGCACCAGGTGTCAATGACGGTGCGGCGGCCCTCGTCCTGATGAGCGAAGAGCGCGCACAGTGTGAAGGCAAGACACCGCAGGCAGTGGTTTTGGCTCATGCAGCAATTGCCACAGAAGCAAAGGACTTCCCGAAAACACCGGGAATTGTCATCAACGAATTATTGAAAAAGACCGGTAAATCACTTGAAGAAATTGACCTTTTTGAAATAAATGAAGCTTTCGCGGCGGTTGCATTGACAAGCGGACGCATCGCGAACCTTGATCCGGAAAAGGTCAATGTCAATGGCGGTGCGGTTGCCCTCGGACACCCTATCGGAGCAAGCGGGGCGCGCATCATTTTGACATTGATGCATGAACTCAAGCGCCGCGGCGGTGGGGTCGGCATTGCGGCGATCTGCTCAGGCGGCGGCCAGGGCGATGCAGTGATGATTGAGGTTCCTAAACAATAAGGAAATGGAAGGAGGGCAATTGCGAGAGCTGCCCTCCACTGATACAAACTTTTTTAGGAGGTTGTAATAATGAGTGTAAAAACGATTATGGTAATCGGCGCAGGTCAGATGGGCTCCGGTATTGCCCAGGTGTGCGCGCAGGCTGGATATGATGTGTTTTTGAACGATCTGAAGCCGGAATTTGTGGAACGCGGACTTTCCGGAATCAAAAAGAATCTTAACCGCCAGGTAGATAAAGGCAGGATGACAGCAGAACAGTTGGACGCCGTTGTTGGCAGGATTACTGCCTCTACTGAACTTCAGGATGCAGGTAAGGTTGACCTGGTCATCGAAGCGGCTGTTGAGAACATGGACATCAAGGCGAAGATTTTTGCCCAGCTTGATGAAATCGCTCCTGAACACACCATCCTTGCTTCCAATACATCTTCATTGCCGATTACTGAGATCGCTGCAGCAACAAAGCGTCCGGAAAAGGTCATCGGCATGCATTTCATGAACCCGGTGCCTGTCATGAAGCTGGTCGAAATCATCCGCGGCCTGGCGACAGCTGATGAAGTGTATCAGACCATCGAGGATATCACCAAGACTTTGGAAAAGGTTCCTGTTGAAGTGAACGATTTCCCAGGTTTCGTGTCAAACCGAATCCTTATGCCGATGATTAACGAAGCCATTTACACATTGTATGAAGGCGTCGCAACGAAGGAAGCGATCGACGAAGTCATGAAGCTCGGCATGAACCACCCAATGGGGCCATTGACACTTGCTGACTTCATCGGCCTGGACACATGCCTCTACATCATGGAAACACTGCATGAAGGCTTTGGCGACGACAAATACCGTCCTTGTCCATTATTAAGGAAATATGTAAAAGCCGGCTGGCTCGGCAAAAAATCTGGCCGTGGGTTCTACACATACGAGTAAAGAATTCGGCGACAAATGCGTCCATACATAGTCACTGTCTGGACGTCTGGAGGGTGAAAACATGAATCTGAGATTCACAGAAGAACAGGAAATGATGCGCAAAATGGTGCGTGATTTTGCACAGACCGAAATTGCGCCTTTTGTTGAAAAAATGGAGGAAGGCGAGTTCCCGAGGGAGATTTTAAAAAAGATGGGCGAACTTGGCCTGATGGGGATTCCCGTACCTGAGGAATATGGCGGTTCAGAGATGGACTTCATTTCCTATATCATTGCCATCCATGAAATTTCCAGGGTCAGCGCCACGGTTGGCGTCATCCTATCCGTTCATACTTCCGTTGGTACGAACCCAATTTTGTATTTTGGTACGGAAGAGCAAAAGAAAAAATATGTACCTAAGCTAGCTTCGGGGGAATACCTGGGTGCATTCTGCCTGACAGAGCCAAGTGCCGGTTCCGATGCCGCCAGCTTGAAAACCCGGGCGGTCAAGAAAGATGGACATTATGTATTGAACGGATCGAAGGTGTTCATCACCAATGGCGGAGAAGCAGATGTCTATATTGTCTTCGCATCGACCAATCCTGAAGCAGGTCCAAAGGGCGTCTCAGCCTTTATCGTTGAAAAAGATACACCGGGCTTCATCGTCGGCAAGGATGAGCACAAAATGGGCCTGTACGGCTCCCGCACAGTCCAGCTGACATTCGAGGACATGAAAGTGCCAGAAGAAAACTTGCTTGGCCAGGAAGGCCAAGGATTCAAAATCGCGATGAGCAACCTTGACTCCGGCCGGATTGGCATCGCCGCACAGGCTCTCGGGATTGCTGAAGCAGCTTTGGACGCGGCGACTGGCTATGCGAAAGAAAGAGTCCAGTTTGGCAAGCCAATAGCAGCCCAGCAAGGCGTCGGCTTCAAGCTGGCAGACATGGCTACATCCGTCGAAGCTGCGAAACTATTAATCTACCGCGCGGCTCAATTGCGTTCAGAAGGACAAAAATGCGGGATGGAAGCATCCATGGCAAAACTGTTCACCTCAAGAACAGCAGTCGAAGTCACAACCGAAGCCATCCAGGTATTCGGCGGCTACGGCTACACGAAGGAATATCCAGTCGAACGCTACTTCCGCGACGCTAAAGTAACCGAGATTTACGAGGGAACGAGCGAGATCCAGAAGATTGTTATTAGTAAGCAGTTATAACACCGGTTATTGTGACAGGTTGGACAGCTGAAGCTGAAAAGCTGTCAAGAAAACCTCGTTATTGTGACAGGTTGGAAAGTGGTGGCCGAAAAGCTGTCAAGAAAAGCTGGTTATTCTGACAGGTTGGGCAGTGAAAGCAGGAAAGCTGTCAAGAAAACCTCGTTATTCTGACAGGTTGGGCGATGAAAGCTGAAAAGCTGTCAAGAAAAGCTAGTTATTCTGACAGGTTGGGCAGTGAAGGCAGAAAAGCTGTCAAGAAAAGCTAGTTATTCTGACAGGTTGGGCAGTGAAAGCAGGAAAGCTGTCAAGAAAACCTCGTTATTCTGACAGGTTGGGCAGTGAAGGCAGAAAAGCTGTCAAGAAAAGCTAGTTATTCTGACAGGTTAGGCAGTTGAAGCCGAAAAGCTGTCAAGAAAAGCCCGTTATTCTGACAGGTTGGGCAGTAAAAGCAGAAAAGCTGTCAAGAAAAGCCCGTTATTCTGACAGGTTGGGCAGAGGAAGCCGAAAAGCTGTCAAGAAAAGCTCGTTATTGTGACAGGTTAGGCGGAGGAAGCCGAAAGCTGTCAAGAAAACCTCGTTATTATAACAGGTTGAGGTGTGAAATCCGAAAAGCTGTCAAGATAACGATCGGTTTCAGGTTGAAATACCGGAAAAAGGTCACCAATCGTCCCACCTGCAGAGTAACAAGTCGAATGTAATGGTTATCTATATAAATTAAATAAACAGTAACGGAGGAAACAATAATGAATTTTCGATTATCCGAAGAACATGAAATGATCCGGAAAATGGTCCGTGATTTTGCGAGGAATGAAGTGGCTCCGACGGCTGCTGAGCGTGATGAGGAGGAACGTTTTGACCGTGAGATTTTTGACAAGATGGCGGAGCTTGGCCTGACTGGTATCCCGTGGCCTGAAGAGTACGGCGGCATCGGATCTGACTATCTCGCATACTGCATCGCGGTTGAAGAATTATCACGCGTCTGTGCCTCAACAGGGGTAATGCTGTCAGCGCACACTTCACTTGCCGGCTGGCCAATCTTCAAGTTCGGAAATGAAGAGCAGAAGCAAAAGTACTTGCGTCCAATGGCTGAAGGTAAGAGCATCGGTGCGTACGGCCTGACTGAGCCGGGCAGCGGTTCTGATGCAGGTGCAATGAGAACGACTGCGAAAGAAGATGGCGACCACTATGTACTGAATGGCTCCAAAATTTTCATCACAAATGGCGGGGTAGCTGATATCTATGTTGTATTCGCGTTGACCGATCCGTCAAGCAAGCACAAAGGAACGACTGCGTTCATCGTCGAAAGCAGCTTCCCTGGATTCTCTGTCGGCAAGAAGGAAAAGAAGCTGGGCATCCGTTCATCTCCGACAACAGAAATCATTTTTGAAGACTGCCGCGTTCCAAAGGAAAACATCCTTGGTGAAGTTGGTGAAGGCTTCAAAATCGCGATGATGACGCTTGATGGCGGACGTAACGGAATCGCTGCCCAGGCAGTCGGTATCGCACAGGGAGCGCTTGACGCAGCAGTTGATTATGCAAAAGAACGCCAGCAATTCGGCAAGCCAATCGCGGCGAACCAGGGAATTGGCTTCAAGCTTGCGGACATGGCAACTTCAGTAGAAGCTTCAAGACTATTAACTTACCAGGCTGCATGGCTGGAATCTGAAGGCCTTCCATACGGCAAGGAATCGGCAATGTCCAAACTGTTTGCCGGCGACACAGCGATGAAAGTGACAACCGAAGCTGTACAGGTATTCGGCGGCTACGGCTACACGAAGGATTATCCGGTTGAACGCTTCATGCGCGACGCGAAAATCACGCAGATCTATGAAGGAACACAGGAAATCCAGCGTCTTGTCATCTCAAGAATGCTGACGAAATAACAGGGCGGGGCAGAAGAGATGAAAAAGCGAGAAGTGCAGGCGTCGGTAAAAGATGAGCGACTTGTGAAAAAAAGGCGCGAACAGATGATCAAAGGGGCCGTAACTCTTTTCAAGCAAAAGGGCTTCCACCGCACGACGACCAGAGAGATTGCCCGGGCTTCAGGCTTTAGCATCGGTACCCTTTACGAATATATCCGTACAAAAGAAGATGTGCTTTACCTTGTCTGCGACAGCATTTATGACGAAGTTCGCGACCGCCTACAGGAAAACCTCGACACGAACCAGGGGACGCTCGAGAGCCTGAAGGTCGGCATCGCCAATTACTTCAAGGTCATGGATGACCTCCAGGACGAAGTGCTCGTCATGTACCAGGAGGTCAAATCGCTGACAAAGGATGCACTCCCATATGTGCTGAAAAAAGAAATCGAGATGGTGGGGATGTTTGAGGATGTGATCCAGCGCTGCGTCGAAAATGGCGAGCTTGACCTGGATGAAAAACATGTCAAAATCATCGCCCATGATATTTTCGTCCAGGGGCAGATGTGGGGATTCCGCCGCTGGGCGCTGCAAAAACTGTACACTCTCGAGGAGTATACGGAACTGCAGACAGAACTGCTTTTCAAGGGGCTCAAGGGATCGGAAATGAAATTAGGAACAGGGGGAACAAAATGAGTATGCCGGAAATGTATAAGCCAAAGAACCATATTCGCTTTGTGACAGCTTCAAGCTTGTTTGACGGCCATGATGCTTCAATCAACATCATGCGCAGGATCATCCAGTCATTGGGAGGCGAGGTGATCCACCTTGGCCACAACCGCTCCGTCGAGGAGGTCGTCAACGCCGCGATCCAGGAGGATGCACAGGGAATTGCGATTTCTTCCTATCAGGGCGGGCACGTGGAATATTTTAAGTATATGTACGATCTTTTGAAGGAAAAAGGCGCTTCCCATATCCGCATTTACGGCGGTGGCGGCGGTGTCATCATTCCTCGGGAAATAAAGGAGCTTCATGAATACGGGATCGCCCGTATTTTCTCGCCGGAAGACGGCAGGAAATATGGCCTTAACGGCATGATCGAGCAGATGATCAAGGAGTGTGACTTCCCGACAGTGACTGCTGAAGGCGTTGAGGAAATCGGAAAACTTGAAGACGGGGATCCGAACGCTGTCGCAAAGCTGATCACGCTTGCCGAGCAGCATGTTGGTTCGGAAAAAGAAACAGCCGCCGCTGTGGAAAGCTTGATGGAAAAAGTCAAGACGATGACAAAGGCGGTGCCTGTTGTCGGAATCACTGGTACGGGCGGTGCAGGGAAAAGTTCATTGACTGACGAACTGATCAGGCGCTTCATCAATGAAATCCCTGAAAAGCGGGTAGCGATTTTATCAGTCGACCCTACAAAGCAGAAGACAGGCGGAGCACTTCTGGGAGACCGGATCCGCATGAACGCGATTTTCTCTCCACGCGTTTATATGCGCAGCCTGGCGACAAGAAAGTCAAAGTCTGAATTGTCCCTTGCGATTAAAGATGCCATCGACGTGGTGAAAGCGGCAGGCTTTGACCTAGTCATCGTCGAAACGAGTGGTATTGGGCAAGGCGATGCAGGAATCACCGATGTTTGTGATGTTTCAATGTATGTGATGACGAGCGAATTCGGCGCGCCGTCACAGCTTGAGAAAATCGATATGATCGATTATGCCGACTTGATTGTCATCAATAAATTTGAGCGCAAAGGCTCTGAGGATGCAAAGCGCCAGGTGCAGAAGCAGTACCAGCGCAGTCATATGTTTTTTGACAAAGAGCTTGATGAAATGCCTGTCTACGGCACAATCGCCAGCCAGTTCAACGATCCTGGCACGAACGCGCTGTTTGCGGCCCTGGTCAACAAAATCAATGAAAAAGCAGGCACAGATTGGACGACATCTTTCTCTACCAATGCAGTAGTAGAAAAACAGAATGTGATCATCCCGAATGACCGCCGCTATTACCTGCGGGAAATTTCCGAAACGGTACGGAGTTACCATAAGCATGCGGCCGAGCAGGCTGACCTCGCCCGCAGACTGTTCCAGATTGAAGGGGCAATCGAAGCGGTAAAAGAAAAAGAAACAAACAGTGAAGTTCTTTCGTCTCTGCAAGTGTTAAAAGAAGAAACAGAGAAGAAACTGACACCAGAGTCAAGGAACATCCTTGAAAACTGGGAATCTCTGAAGGGAAAATACAGTGGTGACCAGTTCATCACAAAAATCCGTGACAAGGAAATCGTAATGGAATTAAAGACGAAAAGTCTTTCCGGCTTAAGCATCCCTAAGGTTGCACTGCCAAAATACAAGGATTACGGAGAAATTCTACGCTGGGTCTACGTTGAGAATGTGCCTGGCAGCTTCCCGTACACAGCGGGCGTATTCCCGTTCAAGCGTGAAGGCGAGGATCCAAAACGCCAGTTTGCTGGCGAAGGGACACCAGAGCGTACGAACCGCCGCTTCCACTACCTGTCAAAGGATGACGCAGCAAAACGCCTAAGTACTGCGTTCGATTCGGTCACACTTTACGGTGAAGACCCGGATTACCGTCCGGATATTTACGGCAAAGTCGGTGAGAGCGGCGTCAGCGTTTGTTCGCTTGACGACATGAAAAAGCTGTATGCAGGTTTTGACCTTTGCCATCCATCAACATCCGTGTCGATGACAATCAACGGGCCGGCACCGATCATACTGGCAATGTTCATGAACACAGCAATTGAACAGCAGGTGGAAAAGAAGGAACAAGAACTTGGCCGCAAGCTGAATGATGAAGAGTTTGCCCAAGTGAAGGAAATGACGCTCCAGACAGTTCGCGGAACGGTGCAGGCAGATATTTTAAAAGAGGATCAAGGACAGAATACTTGTATCTTCTCGACTGAATTCGCACTCCGAATGATGGGCGATATCCAGCAGTATTTTATCGATGAAAAAGTCCGGAACTACTATTCTGTATCGATTTCCGGCTACCATATTGCCGAAGCAGGCGCGAACCCGATTTCCCAGCTGGCGTTCACACTATCAAATGGTTTCACATATGTTGAGTACTATTTGAGCAGAGGCATGAAGATCGATGACTTTGCACCAAACCTGAGCTTCTTCTTCTCCAATGGCCTTGATCCTGAGTATTCCGTGATCGGCCGCGTTGCCCGCAGGATCTGGGCGACGGTCATGAAAAATAAGTACGGAGCGAATGAACGCAGCCAGAAGCTGAAATACCATATCCAGACTTCAGGACGTTCACTTCATGCTCAGGAAATCGACTTCAACGATATCCGGACAACATTGCAGGCTTTGATGGCATTGCATGACAACTGTAATTCACTTCATACCAATGCGTATGACGAAGCGATCACTACGCCGACGGAAGAATCCGTCCGCCGCGCAATGGCGATCCAGATGATCATCACGAAGGAGCATGGATTGACGAAGAACGAAAACCCGCTTCAGGGTGCGTTCATCATTGAAGAGCTGACTGATTTGGTTGAGGAAGCAGTCCTTCAGGAATTCGAACGGATCAATGACCGCGGCGGCGTGCTTGGGGCAATGGAAACTCAGTACCAGCGCGGTAAAATCCAGGATGAATCCATGTACTATGAAATGAAGAAGCATTCCGGGGAGCTGCCAATCATCGGGGTGAATACGTACCTGAATCCAAATCCTCCATCAGAGGAAGAGATCGACAAGATGGAGCTTGCCCGTGCGACGAAAGAAGAAAAGGAAACACAGATCCGCAATCTAGGCGCATTCAAGGACAAGAATCAAGACCAGTCCGAAACAGCGCTTGAGCGGCTTAAAGAAACAGCAGTCAATGGCGGCAATATTTTTGCCGAACTGATGGAAACCGTCAAATACGCAAGCCTCGGACAAATCACAAGGGCTCTTTACGAAGTAGGCGGCCAGTTCCGCAGGAATATGTAAAGGGTAGTTTAAAAACAAATATTATGGTGTAAAAATGTAGGGCGGGGCATAAAAAGACTTTGCAATCGACCTGAATGGGCAGGATGGCTTATAGAAAATCTATGAGCCATCTTGCATTTTATGGTGCTCGTTTCGTAAACTAGAAACCAATATGAGACATTCCTGCATATTGAAAAACAACTTTTTATCAAATTTCACCTATCTTTTGGGAGATAATCTTATATAATCTAGTTATCGGTTCATACATACGACCTACTTCAGGATGTGAATTTTGTGAAATCGGTTTTGTTCACGGCAGGGGCTGTTGTGGCTGCTGCTGCCATTTATTATCTTTATCAGCGTCAGCTTGGCGCTATCCCATTTTTCATTCTATCGATCGCCTTTTTTTTACTGGCATATGGCCAGCTGAAGAAAAGGAGGAAGGCTGGCAGAGGGAAAGTGGAAATGGAAAGCGAAAAAAGCCGGGAAAACGGCAGATAAAACTGGCATAAAGGTCTAAAATTTGTTTATAATGTAGAATATGCATTCTGGGATATTTTCCTTGTTTTCGGACGAATGGCCGGGTAAAGGCCTGGAATAGAGAAAGGAAGTGCGCAAATTGAGTTTAAGCCAATACTCAAAAGAAGAGCTTCAAGAAATGTCATTGATTGAAGTAGGATTTGAAATTTTAAAAGAAAAGAAGCAAGCGATCACGTTTCAGGAGCTGATGGCTGAAATCAAGAGTGTCCTTAAATTGGACGAGGCCGATGTTGCTGAAAGAATGGTTCAATTCTATACAGATATAAATATAGATGGACGTTTCATGTCCCAGGGTGAAGGACGCTGGGGTCTTCGCGTCTGGTATCCAGTCGACCAGATCGAAGAAGACAATGTCACGACAGTCAAGCCGAAGAAGAAGAAGGCTAAGAAGGCTGTTGATGAGGACGATCTAGACCTTGACGAATTCGATGAAATCGATGAGGAAGATCTTGACTACGATGATATCGACGAATTCGACGAAGATGATGCTCTCGACGAAGATGATGATGAAGATGACGAGGACTTCGATGAGGACCTGGAAGATTCCGATGACTTCGACGACGATGAGGATGAGCTGCTGGAGGAAGAAGACGAAGACCTGCCGCTCGAAGATGAAGATGACGAAGAGGAAGACGAAGAACTATAATTAACAACTTGACTTTTATATTTACCGAATGTAGAATACTTTTTGGGCTCCTTAAAAAAGGACGATTAAGTAAAACAGCCACAAAACGCTCCCCATACTCTGTATGCGGGGCGTTTTTTTTATTTTTACAGGCTAAAAATAACCCCCTGTACAATCCGCTTGCGAAAACCGAAGCAGGCGATTTAAAAAGGTTAAAAATTTAATCAATAAATCAATTAAACAGGTGCATATTGTACAAACTGTTTGATGAGGGGGATTACACAATGGCAAAGTATATTTTTGTTACGGGCGGAGTCGTTTCGTCATTAGGTAAGGGAATCACGGCAGCATCCCTTGGAAGATTGCTGAAAAACAGGGGCTTGAGCGTGACAATCCAGAAGTTCGATCCATACATCAACGTAGACCCTGGGACAATGAGTCCTTACCAGCACGGTGAAGTATTCGTGACGGACGATGGCGCCGAAACGGACCTGGACCTGGGCCACTACGAGCGCTTCATCGATATCAACCTGAACAAATACTCAAACGTGACAACAGGAAAAATCTACTCAACGGTCCTGAAAAAAGAGCGCCGCGGTGACTACCTGGGAGGAACTGTACAGGTTATTCCGCATATCACGAATGAAATCAAGGAAAAGGTTTTCCGTGCAGGCAAAGAGACTGGTGCAGATGTTGTCATCACTGAAATCGGCGGTACAGTAGGGGACATCGAATCACTGCCGTTCCTTGAAGCAATCCGCCAGATCAAGAATGATGCTGGACGAGACAATGTGATGTACATCCACTGTACACTGGTTCCTTACATCAAGGCAGCAGGCGAAATGAAGACAAAGCCAACCCAGCACAGCGTAAAAGAATTGCGCAGCCTGGGAATCCAGCCAAATATTATCGTCCTTCGTACTGAAATGCCGATTTCACAGGACATGAAGGACAAAATTGCCTTGTTCTGTGATATCGACAAGGAAGCGGTAATTGAGGCGACAGATGCGGAAACTCTTTACTCCATCCCTCTGGCTCTTCAGGAGCAGAAGATGGACCAGCTTGTTTGCGAGCACTTCAAATTGAACTGCGCTGAAGCAGACATGACCGAGTGGAATGCATTGGTCGAGAAAGTGACGCATCTTACCGGCAAAACGAGAATTGGCCTTGTCGGTAAATATGTTGAACTTCAGGATGCCTACATTTCAGTGGTTGAATCATTGAAGCACGCAGGATATGCATTCGACAGTGATATTGAAATCAAGTGGATCAACTCTGAGGAAGTGACAGAAGAGAATGTCGTTGAACTTCTGAATGACGTTGATGGCATCCTTGTTCCTGGCGGATTCGGCGACCGTGGAATCGAAGGGAAGATCCTTGCGACCAAATACGCGCGCGAGAACAAAGTGCCTTTCTTCGGAATTTGCCTCGGCATGCAGCTGGCATCCGTTGAATTTGCACGCCACGTTCTTGGCTTGAAGGATGCTCACTCTGCAGAAATCATGCCAAGCACGACAAATCCGATTATCGACCTTCTTCCAGAGCAGAAGGATATTGAAGATCTTGGCGGAACACTTCGCCTTGGCTTATATCCATGTAAGCTTAGTGAAGATACAAAGGCATTCGCTGCTTACGGTGATGACCTGATATATGAGCGCCATCGCCATCGTTATGAGTTCAACAACGAATACCGTCAGGCAATGGAAAAAGAAGGGTTTATTTTCTCTGGGACAAGCCCGGATGGCCGTTTGGTCGAAATCATCGAACTGAAAGACCACCCATGGTTCCTGGCATCACAGTTCCATCCTGAATTCACATCAAGACCAACGCGTCCGCAGCCATTATTCAGGGACTTTATTGAAGCATCCATCAAGACAAATAAATAACATGCAAAAAAGCCGGTGAATTTACCGGCTTTTTTTACTGCTTTTTTGGCGTATTCTGGTTAGTAGTCTTCCAAAATTTCCTCGATCGTGAATTTCAGGCCGAAGTAGATGAATAGTGCCGCAACAGAAGTGGGATAGCCAATTCTGTTGCCAACATCATCCGGAAGCAGGCCTTTTTTGATTCGTAAATCAATATGGACGTCCGCAAGCGTATTCAGTCCTTCATTTTCATTCCGGACGGTAGAAATAGCCACGAACGGAATCCCTTTTTCCTGTAAAATGCCTGCCATTTTGACTGCCTCTTCATCATCAGCATAGCGGCTGACAATCAGCACACGGTCTGCAGCTTCTACTTCTGTTTCCTCCGATAAAATGGCTGCCGATTGAAGTGGTTCTTCGCCATGAACTGCTTCAAGTTCAACAGCCTTCATTTCTCCTGTACCAAAAATATGAATTTTGCCTTCACCAGCAGCAGCCTGTGCCAGCAGTCGTGCGCCATCCTCAATTGGAAACTCTTCTTTTTCCATCAGCCGGTTGAATAATCCGGCCAATTGTGTCGAAAACATTTTTAACATTCCAGCACCTCCGTCTTTGCCAATCCTGATTATAAAGTACTACAATGGAAATGAAAAAGCATCTGTCGAAAATAAGTTTAAAAATATGGCAGGAATTTCAAGCTTTTTAACGAATTGTGTAATGGGGAAGAACGAAACAGTTTCCAGGACAAGATCATTTATTATTTATTACTTTTATTAGGGGGAAGAGGCGGCATGAAAGAAAAAATACTTATTGTTGACGACCAGTTTGGCATCAGAATTCTACTTAATGAAGTGCTGCAAAAAGAAGGTTATCAAACATACCAGGCTGCAAATGGCGTCCAGGCCCTGGAGCTCGTTAAGAAGCATCCACCTGATCTCGTTCTTCTGGACATGAAAATCCCGGGTATGGATGGAATTGAAATTTTAAAAAGAATGAAGGTAATCGACCCGGATATTCGCGTCATCATCATGACCGCCTATGGCGAACTGGATATGATCCAGGAAGCGATGGACCTTGGAGCTTTGACCCATTTCGCCAAGCCATTCGACATTGATGATATCCGCGCAGCCGTAAAGAAGTATTCACAAACCGTTTCAAAAGATTAAGATACATAATTCGCCCTCAGGATGCTCCGGGGGGTTTTTTCTTGCCGGAAAAAGTGAGTTTACAGACAAGTGAAACTATTGGTAGCGCTTGCTTTATAGCATTTTTATGACACTTGCAAAAACAAGGCTTGAACAATGGCAATTCTGATTTTCTTTTGGTATGATACATATGAATTCCACAGGATCATTTCGTTTTGATGAATGCCATCTCGGGTACATAATCAAAAGCAGAGAGGGAACCCTTTAAAAGGGTAGCATAGTCAAAAAACGATTGATCATTACGAAGGAGGAAAAGATATGCCTTTAGTTTCAATGACTGAAATGCTGAAAAAAGCGAATGCAGAAGGCTACGCTGTTGGGCAATTTAACTTAAATAACCTTGAGTTCACTCAAGCGATCCTTCAGGCTGCAGAAGCCGAGAAGTCACCGGTAATCCTTGGTGTTTCTGAAGGTGCTGCACGCTACATGGGCGGCTTCAAGACTGTTGTCAAAATGGTAGAAGGTTTGATGGAGGACTATAACACTACAGTTCCTGTCGCAATCCACCTTGACCATGGTTCAAGCTTCGACAAGTGTAAAGAAGCAATCGACGCAGGTTTCACCTCTGTCATGATCGATGCTTCACACGGTCCTTTCGAAGAGAACATTGAAATCACTTCAAAAGTGGTAGAATACGCTCACTCTAAAGGTGTTTCTGTAGAAGCGGAATTAGGAGTTGTCGGCGGACAGGAAGATGACGTTGTTGCTTCTGGCGTAATCTATGCTGATCCTAAGGAATGTGAAGAGCTAGTTAAGCGCACTGGCATTGATTGCCTTGCTCCTGCACTAGGTTCTGTACACGGTCCTTACAAAGGTGAACCAAACCTTGGCTTCAAAGAAATGGAAGAAATCAACAAGACTGCTGGCGTACCATTGGTATTGCACGGCGGAACTGGAATCCCTACAAAAGATATCCAGAAAGCTATTTCTTTCGGTACAGCTAAAGTCAACGTTAATACTGAAAACCAAATTGCTTCAGCTAAAGCAGTTCGTGAGACTCTTGCTGCGAAGCCGGAAGAGTATGATCCACGTAAATATCTTGGACCAGCTCGCGATGCAATCAAGGAAACTGTAATCGGCAAAATACGCGAATTCGGTTCTTCTAACAAAGCGTAATAGCAGCAAAAATTTGTTATAATAAAACCGCCTTATATAGGGCGGTTTTTATCCATTTATATAAGTTTGAAAATTTTGTCGACTGGAGGCGTTTACAAATGAAGTTTTTTATCGATACTGCGAATATGGAAGAAATCCGCGAGGCCTACACACTGGGAATTTTATCAGGGGTTACAACTAACCCTTCACTCGTGGCAAAAGAAAAGAATGTAAAGTTTGAGGACCGCCTGAAGGAAATCACCGAATTGGTCCCTGGCTCTGTCAGTGCCGAAGTCATCGCGCTTGATGCAGAGGGCATGATTAAAGAAGGAAAAGAATTAGCTGCAATCGCACCGAACATCACGATCAAAGTTCCAATGACCCCAGAAGGGCTGAAGGCTGTTTCTGTATTCTCAAAAGAGGGAATCAAGACAAACGTAACCCTGGTCTTCAGTGCGAACCAGGCATTGCTGGCAGCAAGAGCGGGAGCTACATACGTATCACCATTCCTTGGCCGCCTCGATGACATCGGCCATAACGGACTCGACCTGATTTCAACGATTGCCGAAATCTTCACGATCCACGGAATCGACACAGAAATCATCGCCGCATCCATCCGCCACCCGCAACACGTAACAGACGCAGCACTAAGAGGCGCACACATCGCCACCGTACCATACAAAGTCATCCAGCAAATGTTCAACCACCCGCTGACAGACAAAGGAATCGAAGCATTTTTAAAAGACTGGGAATCTCGCGGGAAGTAATTGTTATTATGGTAGTTATCGGCTCTGTTATCTCCCAATTGATTCTTTAAGTCCTGTTGACCGTAGTGGAAGGCGCGTAGACTCCTGCGGGAGCATGGGTCAGGGAAGACCCCGCAGGAGTGAAACGACGAGGAGGCTTCCCGGGCCACCCGCGGAAAGCGAAGCGCCTGGAACGAAGGTCAACAGCCTTGAATAACAGAGCCATAAATCAGCATATGGGCAACAGAAACATAGTCTGCCTGATAGAGGCTAAGTAAAGTTAGGAACTTTTACCCAATTTAATCTTTTTTGCATTTTATTACATGAAATTGGGAATATCGTGTAAACTAAGGGAATAGAAAACTCCCGGAATCTGAATATTTTTATTGGAAAAATATACCTAATTGATTTCGGTCATTTTAATCTACGTAGAGCCAATATCGGTCTTAGCTGTACATTGTTTGCATCTCCAGCTTGACCTTACATCACGGCTTAGAAGGGAGTCAAAAATGGAAAAGCTTAAGATTGCAGGCGGTTATCCTTTAAAAGGGACTGTTCGGGTCAGCGGTGCGAAAAACAGCGCGGTAGCCTTGATCCCCGCAACCATATTAGCAGAATCGCCTGTAACCATAGAAGGTTTGCCGGATATTTCCGATGTTCATATGCTCAAGGACTTGATGGAGGAAATCGGCGGTTCTGTTGAATTCTCGAACAATGAAATGACGGTAGATCCGTCTTCCATGATTTCCATGCCTTTGCCGAATGGAAAAGTGAAAAAGCTGCGAGCTTCATACTATCTAATGGGAGCAATGCTTGGCCGTTTCAAAAAAGCTGTCATCGGATTGCCAGGTGGATGCCATTTAGGCCCAAGGCCGATTGACCAGCATATAAAAGGATTCGAAGCGCTTGGTGCCAGCGTGACAAATGAACAGGGTGCCATTTATCTTCGTGCAGATGAGCTTCGCGGTGCAAGAATCTATCTTGACGTCGTAAGTGTTGGGGCAACAATCAACATCATGCTTGCCGCTGTACGAGCAAAAGGGCGGACCGTCATTGAAAATGCCGCAAAAGAGCCGGAAATCATTGACGTAGCAACATTGCTTACCAATATGGGAGCGAAAATCAAAGGAGCCGGTACCGATGTGATCCGAATCGATGGCGTGGATGAGCTTCACGGCTGCCGCCATACGATCATCCCGGACCGGATCGAGGCAGGAACATATTTAATCCTCGGCGCTGCAATCGGTGATGGCGTCACGATTGATAATGTCATTCCGCAGCATATTGAGTCACTTGTGGCCAAGCTGAAGGAAATGGGCGCCAAGATTGAAGCGAGTGATGAGCAAATTTATGTTGCTCCTGCTGAGAAGTACAAGGCCGTCGACATTAAAACGCTCGTTTATCCAGGATTCCCAACGGACCTGCAGCAGCCGTTCACCGCGCTGCTCACAAGGGCGGAGGGCTCCAGTGTCGTCACGGATACAATCTATGGCGCACGCTTTAAGCATATCGATGAACTTAGAAGAATGAATGCCAATATTAAAGTTGAGGGCAGATCTGCGATCATCAGCGGACCGGTCAAGCTTCAGGGAGCCAAGGTCAAGGCAAGCGATCTCCGTGCCGGAGCAGCTCTTGTCATTGCCGGCCTTATGGCTGAAGGTGTCACTGAGGTGACGGGTGTAGACCATATTGATCGCGGCTATAGCCACATCGTTGAAAAGCTAAATGGGCTAGGTGCCACAATTTGGCGCGAAGATATGACCTCTGAAGAGCAAGAAGAGGTAAAAAAATCATAAAAAGTATAGTACAATGGAGTTGTACAATACAAATAGTGGTGCTAATGCTGATCGAAACCGTAAAGTAGTATAACCTATTTGACCATCAAGCCATGCAATTGAGGCTGCATCAAATTTTCGCTTCCTACTCAGTTCCGCAACATAATTGGCAACGAGGAGAATGCTGATTTATGGGAAGGGCTGAATAGAAAGGATAGAGAGGTATACAGTTTCGGTGGGCATTAGCCCCTTTCATGATTAGGGGATGATCATATGGAACGTAGCTTAACGATGGAGCTTGTCCGCGTGACAGAGGCGGCGGCACTTGCGTCAGCACGCTGGATGGGACGCGGAAAAAAAGACGAAGCTGACGATGCTGCAACGTCGGCAATGAGAGATGTGTTTGATACCATCCCGATGAAAGGTACCGTCGTCATCGGTGAAGGAGAGATGGACGAAGCGCCGATGCTGTATATCGGTGAAAAGCTTGGAACAGGCTATGGCCCGCGTTTGGACGTAGCGGTCGATCCGTTGGAAGGAACGAATATCGTAGCGTCCGGCGGCTGGAATGCCCTTGCTGTCCTTGCGGTAGCAGATAACGGCAACCTGCTTCATGCTCCTGACATGTACATGGACAAGCTGGCGGTAGGTCCTGAGGCAGTTGGAATGGTCGATATCAATGCTTCCGTTCTTGATAACCTTAAGGCAGTGGCAAAAGCGAAGAACAAGGATATTGAAGATGTAGTGGCTACGGTATTGAATCGTCCTCGCCATGAGCATATCATTGCCCAGCTTCGTGAAGCAGGAGCAAGAATAAAATTGATCAATGACGGCGATGTAGCTGGCGCAATCAACACGGCGTTTGATACTACCGGCGTGGATATCCTGTTCGGTTCAGGCGGAGCACCTGAGGGCGTCATCGCTGCGGTAGCGCTGAAAAGCCTCGGAGGCGAAATCCAGGGTAGATTGCTTCCGCAAAATGACGCAGAGCTAGAGCGCTGTAAAAAAATGGGCATCGATGTCAATAAAGTCCTCCTTATGGAAGATTTCGTCCGCGGCGACGATGCAATCTTCGCAGCCACAGGCGTAACAGACGGCGAGCTGCTAAAAGGAGTCCAGTTCAAAGGCTCTTACGGCTCAACCCACTCCGTCGTCATGCGCGCAAAATCAGGCACAGTCCGATTCATCGAAGGCCAGCACAGCCTGAAGAAAAAACCTCACTTAGTCATGAAATAATAAAATTTTTTAAAAAAGAAGTTGTAAAAGCTGAATGTAATTATTGGACCTGTTGATTGTAGTGGAAGGCGCGTAGACTCCTGCGGGCGCAGCTGGTCAGATGAGACCCCGCAGGAGTGAAACGACGAGGAGGCTCAGCGCCAGCCCCGCGGAAAGCGAAGCGCCTGGAACGAAAATCAACAGACTTGTTCAAAAGTCCAAACAGAACTGCAAACCCTTACAAGTCCGCTGCCTTTACCACCTAAAGGCAGCGGGTAAATAAAAAGATTGATTATTTTTCATATTTAAGGGTAAAATGAAAATTGTTTTGAAAATAATGCATATAGATCACAAAATGTTTTACCTTCATTAATTCCTTCTTACAACCTTCAAAGGAACTCATTTCTTCTTTTTCCATCCATACGCTTATATTCTTATACTTTTCTTTATGGGGGAAATCGAAATATTTTAAGGCGTGGTGACATTCATTATGGAAGTAAATATTTCAAGCTTAGAAAATATGAAATTGAAAGAGCTTTATGAACTCGCAAAAGAGTATAAAGTCTCTTACTACAGCAAGTTGACGAAAAAAGAACTAATTTTTGCTATTTTAAAAGCGCGTGCAGAACAGCAGGGTTATTTTTTCATGGAAGGTGTCCTGGAAATCATCCAGTCTGAAGGCTTTGGATTCCTGCGCCCGATCAACTACTCCCCAAGCTCAGAGGATATCTACATTTCGGCATCGCAAATCCGACGTTTTGATTTAAGGAACGGGGACAAGGTGTCGGGTAAAGTACGTCCTCCTAAAGAGAACGAACGTTATTTCGGCTTGCTTCAGGTCGAGGCTGTCAACGGTGATGATCCAGAATCGGCAAAAGAAAGGGTTCACTTCCCGGGACTGACCCCGCTGTATCCTGACCGACAGATGAAGCTTGAGACAACTCATAACAAAGTGTCTACAAGAATCATGGATGTCCTCGCTCCTGTGGGCTTTGGACAGCGCGGATTGATTGTCGCGCCGCCTAAGGCGGGTAAAACGATGCTGATCAAAGAAATCGCCAACAGCATCACAACGAACCATCCGGAAGCAGAACTGATCGTGCTGTTGATCGATGAGCGTCCCGAAGAGGTAACCGATATCGAACGTTCTGTTGCCGGCGACGTTGTCAGCTCCACGTTTGACGAAGTGCCTGAAAACCATATCAAGGTCGCCGAGCTTGTGCTTGAGCGTGCGATGCGCCTTGTCGAGCATAAGCGTGATGTCATCATCCTGATGGATAGCATTACACGTCTTGCTCGTGCCTACAACCTTGTCATTCCGCCAAGCGGACGTACATTGTCCGGTGGTATCGACCCTGCGGCATTCCACCGTCCGAAACGCTTTTTCGGTGCGGCCCGAAATATCGAGGAAGGCGGCAGTCTGACAATCCTTGCAACGGCGCTTGTAGATACAGGCTCACGCATGGACGATGTCATTTACGAAGAATTCAAAGGAACTGGTAATATGGAGCTTCATCTTGACCGTTCACTTGCCGAGAGAAGAATCTTCCCAGCCATCGATATTCGCAGGTCTGGAACGCGTAAGGAAGAATTGCTCATTCCAAAGGACCATCTGGACAAGCTGTGGGCGATCCGCAAATCGATGTCCGATTCACCGGATTTCTCAGAAAAGTTCCTGCGCAAGCTAAGACAATCCAAGTCGAATGAAGATTTCTTCGCTGTACTGGGTGAAGAAATGAAAGGCAATAACAAGCGTTCATAATTCCAGATTCTGGCTTGAAAAACTGACTTGAAATATAGAGGTGGACTTGTTATAATGAGGTCAGTGTGTTTTTCCAATAACGGTTTAAACCGTTGATTATAACTCTGTTTCGGATATGATTCAGGGCGGAAGGAGATGAAAAGAATGAAATCAGGAATTCATCCAAACTACAAAACAGTTAAGGTGACTTGCGCTTGCGGAAACGAATTCGAAACTGGTTCTGTTAAGAACGAGATTCGCGTTGAAACTTGCTCTGAATGCCACCCATTCTATACTGGACGTCAGAAGTTTGCAGAAGCTGGCGGACGTGTTGACCGCTTCAACAAGAAATACGGTCTTAAAAACAACCAGTAATATAAGAAATGACGAAACAGGCAAGAAGCTTTGTGACTTGCCTGTTTTTTATTGCCTTTTTACCTGTGCTAATGGGCACATATATAACATGAAAATTTAATTTTATGAACTTTATTTTTGTGTCTGGATTCAGCGGATTTTTTTGTTATAATGGAAAAAGCTGAAAAAAAGTGTCGAACTTTGACCAGGCTTTTTTCGTACCTTTATGGCATGGAAAAGCCGTAAAAATACGAAAAAAGCTTATCAAATTTTTGGTTTAGCGAGGAAGGAGAGGCCGACCATGTACGTTATGAAACAAAGCGGCTGGATCGAATTGATCTGCGGCAGCATGTTTTCCGGTAAATCCGAAGAACTGATTCGCCGAGTGCGCAGGACGCAATTTGCAAAGCAAAAAATTGCTGTTTTCAAGCCTGCGATTGATAACCGCTACAGCGAAGAATCGGTTGTATCACACAACGGAACTGCAGTTACTGCCAAGCCTATTGCCAACTCTACTGATATTTTCAAGCATATCAACCCTGATATCGATGTCATTGCCATCGATGAAGTCCAGTTTTTTGACAATGAAATCCTTGCGGTTGTCCAGCACCTGGCAGACAGCGGCTATCGCGTCATCGTTGCCGGCCTTGACCAGGATTTCCGCGGCGAGCCATTCGGCCAGATGCCTGCGTTGATGGCTGTTGCTGAAAATGTGACCAAGCTCCAGGCTGTATGTGCCGTCTGCGGATCACCAGCAAGCCGTACACAGCGGCTGATCAACGGCAAACCGGCTTCTTATGACGATCCCGTCATTCTCGTTGGTGCATCAGAAGCCTATGAGCCACGCTGCAGACATCACCACGAAGTGCCGAAATCACCAAATGAGCTGAAAATCGAAAAAACGACGGAAAGCTTAACATAATCATGTCTGGTCCTCCCGAGTGCGGGGGGATTTTTTTATATTGGTTGAGTGTGCAATAGGGAACTTTTTAGTGCAATTATCATGGTTGAACGCGCAATTAATGCTTCTTTCTGTGCAATTATTGTTCAGTAAGACGCAATTATAGCCGTGTAATTTTTCCAGCCGCGAATTTCCCTGAAAAAGGCGCAGTCCTTGCATGGATGACCCCTCCAAAGGGCAAGCTAACCGCGGGAGGTGCCATAATTTGAAAAAATTACTCATATTGCTCATGTTCGCGGTGGTTATGGTTTCAGGATGTGCCCAGGATAATGCTGAATCTGTATATGACAAAGATGAAGACCAGGCTGGTGTAGATCTGAACAGGGAAAATGACGGAGTCCGCCATGGGGATGGCCCGAATTTTACAAAGGACCAGGATAATGGCATGACGATGACCGATCAGAACCCGAATTTGCTGAATACCGATAACGAGAACCACCACAGTTTTTCCCAGGATGTCCAAAAAGCGAAAGACGTCATATCTGATGCTGGCTATGAACCAGGCTCGATCTGGATCAACGGCGGGGAGATGAACGTGACAGCTCAGCTTCAAGGGCGGGTAACCCGGAAAAATCGCGAAGATGCCCGGAAAACCTTGCATGACAGGCTGACTAAAGCGTTGCCGCGCTATGACATCAAAGTCAATATTGAATAAAAGCACAATCGGGACAGCATGCTCAGCATCGGGCATGCTTTTTCGTTTGATAAGCATTTTAGAATGATTTTGACTGAGAGTGGCACCTATACTATAATTAGAATGTTATGCTATGAACTTTTACTATGATGTTTGAATCCATATTAAGGATTATGAAAATAGAGGTGAATGTCCGTGTTTGATCGTCTTCAAGCAGTTGAGGATCGTTATGAAAGATTGAATGAACTATTGAGTGACCCGGAAGTAGTCAATGACTCCAAAAAGCTCCGCGAGTATTCCAAAGAGCAGTCTGATATCCAGGAAACGGTCATGGCTTACCGTGAATACAAAGAAGTGAAAGAGCAATTGGCCGATGCGAAGGCGATGCTCGAGGATAAGCTTGATGCTGATATGCGGGAAATGGTCAAGGAGGAAATCTCCGAGCTTGAGCCGCGCATTGAAGAACTGGAAGCGCGAATCAAGATTCTTCTCGTTCCCAAGGACCCTAATGATGACAAGAACGTTATCATGGAAATCCGCGGCGCTGCAGGCGGTGACGAAGCTGCCCTGTTTGCAGGCGACCTTTACCGCATGTACAGCCGTTATGCTGAATCACAGGGCTGGAAAACGGAAGTCATCGATGCCAGCACGACTGGTGTAGGCGGTTTTAAAGAAATCATCTTCATGATCAACGGAAATGGTGCTTATTCTAAAATGAAGTTCGAAAACGGCGCGCACCGTGTCCAGCGTGTCCCGGAAACGGAATCAGGCGGCCGCATCCATACTTCAACAGCTACTGTTGCATGTCTTCCTGAAGCTGAGGAAGTAGAAATCGAGCTGCATGATAAAGACATCCGCTTTGATGCATTTGCATCCAGTGGTGCCGGTGGACAGTCCGTTAACACAACAATGTCAGCTGTACGTCTAACGCATATTCCAACAGGAATCGTTGTCTCTTGCCAGGATGAAAAATCACAGCACAAGAACAAAGATAAGGCGATGAAGGTCCTTCGTGCCCGCGTCTATGACAAGTTCCAGCAGGAAGCACAGGCGGAGTATGACCAGGTCCGTAAGTCAGCTGTTGGTACAGGGGACCGTTCTGAGCGTATCCGTACGTACAACTTCCCGCAAAACCGCGTGACTGACCACCGCATCGGCCTGACAATCCAGAAGCTCGACCAGATCCTTCAGGGCAAAATGGATGAAATCATCGAAGCGCTAATTATGGAAGACCAATCTCAAAGACTTGAGAGTGCGAACAATGACTAATCTCAAACTGTATGAAGCCCTCAACTGGGCTTCTTCTTTTTTAAAAGAACATAATCGTGAGGGGTTTGCCGGTGAGCTGCTGCTGAGGCACTATTCGGGGCTGTCCCGCACTTCGATGCTGATGAAGATGCGTGATGAACTGGATGGGGAAGTGCGGGCAGAGTTCCAGGCCGCTGTAAAAAGGCATGCAGAAGGCGAACCAATCCAGTATATCATCGGCTCAGAGGAGTTTTACGGCCGCCGTTTTGAAGTGAATGAGCATGTGCTGATTCCAAGGCCCGAGACTGAAGAACTTGTCCACGGCACACTACAGAGGCTTGACAGTCTTTTTCCGGATAGTGGCCAGATAGATCTTGTCGATGTCGGGACCGGGAGCGGAGCGATTTCGGTCAGCTTGAAGCTGGAGAACCCGAAATTGAAGGTGTCAGCGGTCGATCTTTCAGAGGACGCACTTGATATTGCGCGGAAAAATGCCAGCCAGCTGGGTGCAGACATCGAATTCTTCCATGGC
Organism: Chryseobacterium sp. ISL-80; assembly: GCA_018613055.1. Classification (GTDB taxonomy): domain Bacteria; phylum Bacillota; class Bacilli; order Bacillales; family Cytobacillaceae; genus Mesobacillus. The sequence goes on from JAGGQZ010000013.1 coordinate 29,058, forward strand.
GACCTGTTGCAGCCGCTTATTTTACAAGGGAAAAAGGTTGATGCTGTCATCTCGAACCCGCCATATATCCCGGTTGCGGACCAGGAATGGATGTCAGATATAGTTACTGAGCATGAACCGCATATGGCGCTGTTTGCCGGGGAAGATGGATTGGACCTGTATCGGCGATTCATGGACGAGTTGCCGATTGTGTTGAAGGAAAAGGCGCTCGTCGGCTTTGAAATCGGCGCAGGTCAGGGGGAAGCCGTCCGTGCGCTTCTGGAAAAAACCTTCCCGCACGCCAGAGTTGAAGTTGTTTTTGATATCAATGGCAAGGACCGGATGGTGTTTGCTGAAATGGACTCCTGATCAAAAGGAGTCCATTTTTTTTCAAAATTACTAGTTTAAGAATCTATCAAACTGTCCACACTGTGACTAGTGAAGGGATGGTGCGAGAAATGGTGACGATGAAAAAATCAGCAGCTTTATTATACATACTCCTATTATGTGCAGGTACGATGTTAAGTTTATATACACCGAAAACAGAAGTGGCGGCCCAGGAAGCGACGGTCATACCGAACGAAGCGATCCGGCTGAGGATCCTTGCAGAAAGTGACCTCGAAAAGGACCAGGAAATCAAGCGACTGGTACGCGATGAAGTCAACAAGGAGATCACCAAATGGGTCCAGGATCTGACATCGATTGAAGCAGCGAGGAAAGTAATCAAATCCAAGCTTCCGGAAATCCAGAAGATTGCCGAAAAGGTCGTTGCAGAACAAGGCTCGACACAGACGGTAAAAACTGAGTTCGATAAAGTCCAGTTTCCTACTAAACTATACGGCCAGTTCCTCTATCCGGCAGGAGAATACGAAGCGATCCTCATCACCCTTGGCGAAGGCGAAGGTGCAAACTGGTGGTGCGTCCTATATCCGCCGCTATGCTTCCTGGATTTCTCAAACGGTGAAGCAACAAGCGAAGGCTTCGATGAAAACAGTGACAAAGGCGATGTAAAAGTCGATGCTGAGGACGAAAAGGTAGACGACAATCTTGTAAAAGAAGCGGAAAAGGATAAGAAATCATCAAAAAAGGATAAAAAATCATCAGAAAAAGATGACAAACCAGTCTACGAAGGCAGCGAGGAAGAAGAAGTCGAGGTTGCATTCTTCCTGGTGGAGATTTGGAATAGGATTTTCGGATAAAATAAGCCCCTGCATAGGATGCAGGGGCTGTTTTTAAGTGGATACGAGCAAAATAATCTGTATCCAGCTGGTAGTTTTAAATAATTCGACCACATTTTAAATTAATTTGGCGAATTTAAAAATATATCGACCACTTTTTAAAATATATCAGCGGATTTTCAATTATATCGACCACATTTTAGAATATATCGACCAAATCCGGCAATATATCAACCAACTAGCAGAAACCAGCTGAGTCAGTCCTACCTTAAATATCCTGTACAAATCTCTCATCCGGAATCTTGTTGAGCATCACATATAAAGTGACGGGCTCGGAGCCGGTGTTTTTATAGGATAGTTCTTCGCTGCCGCTCAAATGGACGGTTTCGTTGGCAGCTGCTGGTACTTCCTCTCCGTCAATCGTTAACGTTCCTTCGCCTTGCATTGTTAAAATAAACACTTCGGTCCCTGGATGCATGTGCTTCGGCAGTTCCTGGCCGGGCATGAAGTTCAGCAGGAATACGGTGCTGTCACCTTTTTTAAAGACAATTCGTTTCGTAAACCGTTCTTCACTGAATTCCTGGTATTGTTTCAATGATTGTTTTTCCATGTGAAATTCCTCCTTATTGGCTGTTGATCATAATGGGCGCAATCTGGCTCAAGCGCTCGAACAAGGCTTTGCCTCCATCGGTTTCCAGCAATCCTGTTTCGGTCAAGGTTTCATGCATCAGCTTCAGCCATGCCTGCGCGCGGCGTGGCGTAATTTCAAAAAGCATATGCCTGGCCCTCATATTGGGCGGTCCGAATTCTTCACTGTAAAGCGCACCGCCGCCGGTCAGCTGTGTGAGGAACATCCACTGCTTCCTCTTGATTTCTGCCATATCTCCTTCAAACAACGGACTAAGCTCTTCGTTTTCATACACTTTCGGATAAAAAGTATCAACAATTCTGCGGATTGATACGTCTCCGCCAATCTGTTGATAGATTGTTTTAATTTCCATGCCGTGCCCCCTTTTTGAGAAAGGTTTTCATTTGTATGAGTTTATTATAACCATACAGAACAAGTGACATAGTGACCTAAATCACTCACTTATGAATTTTTCACTATGAGAAGCTAGGAAACATTAGCTAGCTTCTCTAAGAAATACTTGGTAAAAGAGGAAAAATGACTGTACAATTTACCAAAAATATTACATTTTTCAGACAAGCATATTACATTCCCGTGATACTAGTTTCAGGGTGGGAGATTCCGGATATTCAGTGTAGTGTAACATCAAAACACAGATTTCAAGGAGGATGATTTAAAATGGCTAACAACAATCGAAACAATAATAACGATGATAAGATGTCTCGTGAGGAAAGAGGTCGCATGGGTGGCGAAGCAACAGCTGAGAACCATGGCAGCGAATTCTACCAGGAAATAGGCCGCAAAGGCGGCGAGGCAACAGCTGAAAGCCACGATAAGGACTTCTACCAAGAAATCGGCAAAAAGGGTGGCGAAGCAACAGCTGAGAGCCATGACAGTGAATTCTACCAGGAAATCGGGAAAAAAGGTGGCGAAGCAACATCTGAAAGCCACGACAAGGAATTCTATCAGGAGATCGGCCGCAAAGGCGGAGAAGCGACTTCTGAAAACCATGACCGAAGCTTCTATGAAGAAATCGGTGAAAAAGGCGGCAATGCCCGCAACAACAACAACAACGACTAAACATCCAGCTTAGAAACCTACATTTAAAAGAAGCGCGGCAGTCTCACATTAGTGAAGACTGCCGTGTTTTTTTGGTTCTACTTTTTTCAAACCTCTCATATTCATTTAGTAGAATCTAAATGTTGAGGTGAAAGATTATGACTTGGAAAATCAGAAGTGCAAATAAAGAGGATCTGCCTAAGCTGGAGGCTTTTTTGACAGAGGCAGGTGTAAGCCCGGAAGGTTTGGGAGATTCAATTGAAAACTTTTCTTTAATGGAGAATCAGGCAGGGGAACTTAAGGCGTGCCTTGGGGTAGAACCAGTAGACAAGGCAGGTTTGCTGCGTTCCTTCGTCGTCTCTCCGCAAATTGCTCAGCCTGATTTGATGCTTCTTTTTAAAAGAGCATTTTTGACGGCGAAAAGTCAGGAGCTGGAGGAGCTTTATCTTGTCACCAACAAGATGAGCGCGGTTTCTTTCTTCGGAAGCCTTGGTTTTGAAATGGTGAACCAATCCGCAATGCCTGAGTCTTTTCTTGAAAAAAATCATCTTAAACAAGTTTTAACTGTGGATAACTCTGCAATTATGAAAATAATTCTGTGAATTGTGGATTAATCCACAAAGTTATCCACTGTTTCTTTAAAAGTATCCACAATTTGTGGATAAAAACTTGAGTTCTGCTAATTCTTCTTTTATACTTTCATAGAAATAGACTAGTATAGCGAGAAGTAAAAGGTGGATGTACATGCAAACACAAATGTGGACAGTGGATAAGAATGTGGATAATTTAAAAACATATCCACAAATCAAGGAAGCTGCACAAAAATTGAAGCAAAATGAAGTCGTCGCTTTTCCGACCGAAACGGTTTATGGACTCGGAGGTAACGCAGAAAGCGATGAAGCCGTATCGAAAATTTTCGGAGCAAAAGGAAGACCTGGGGATAACCCATTGATCATCCATATTGCCAATCGTAAACAAATTCACTCTTTTGTAAAAGAAATCCCCGAGCAGGCATCACGATTAATGGATGCGTTCTGGCCGGGTCCGCTGACGATTATCCTCGAAAAGAAGGCAGGGGCTCTTTCTGAAAAAGCAACTGCCGGATTATCCACAGTCGCAGTCAGGATGCCTGACCATCCAGTTGCCCTGGCGCTCATCGAGGAGACTGGCCTTCCACTTGCGGCACCGAGTGCGAATCTGTCAGGTAAGCCAAGCCCGACGACGGCTGCTCATGTTGCCGACGATCTGACGAGCAGAATTTCCGGTATTGTCGATGGAGGCGCGACAGGGGTTGGCCTTGAGTCCACAGTGGTCGATTGCACCGGTGATATCCCTGTGATTCTGCGTCCTGGTGGTGTAACGAAGGAGCAGCTGGAAGAAGTAATTGGAGAAATATCGGCAGACCCGGCGCTGACGGATGAAGGCCAGGCACCGAAGGCACCAGGGATGAAATATCGCCATTACGCGCCAAACTCGCCCTTTTATCTGGTTGATGGATCAAAAGAAGAAATCCAGCAGCTGGTGAATGAAAAGCGGAACGAAGGCCAGAGGGTCGGCGTGATGACCACAAAAGAAAACAAGGAATTTTATGACGCGAATGTCGTGATCGCCTGCGGTGAAAGAGCCCGTCTCGAAACTGTCGCGGAAGCGCTCTATGATACACTCCGGGCCTTCAACCAGGAAGACCTTGATATCATTTTTGGCGAAATCTTCCCTGAGCAGGGCGTTGGCCAGGCGATCATGAATCGCTTATCCAAGGCATCTGGCCTGCCGATTATCAACAAATAGAAGAAAAGCGCTTTAGTCCTGGAGCGCTTTTTTGCTGTTGTGGCCCCATGAGTGATAAACTCCCAATTCCATGCTTCTAAATCTTTTTGGACGTGCATATGCTGAATTAGCAAGTCCGAGGGGGCGAAGACATGGCAGCAATAGCCGGCGAATTATTCACACTGATGTTGATGGCATTCGCATTGGGAATGGATGCATTTTCCGTAGGTCTCGGAATGGGCATGTTCAGGCTGACGAAAAGGCATATTTTTAAAATTGGCGTCACGATTGGTTTGTTCCATGTGTGGATGCCGCTGCTTGGGATGGTGGCAGGGAGATTTTTGTCCGAGCAATTCGGGGCCATAGCAGGATATATTGGCGGCCTGCTCCTGATCGTGCTCGGTGTCCAGATGATCTGGGCAAGCTTCAAGGAAGAAGAGACAAGCCTGATTACTCCGGTTGGCAAGGGTTTATTGATTTTTGCCCTGTCTGTCAGCCTTGATAGTTTTTCCGTCGGCCTTACACTGGGAATCTATGGCGCGAGGACACTGCTCGTACTTACCTGCTTTGGCATTGCAGCGATGGTCCTGACATGGGCAGGCCTTCTGGTTGGAAAAAGAGTACAGGGATGGCTTGGTACATACAGCGAAGCATTGGGAGGAAGCATTTTGCTCACGTTCGGGCTGAAATTGCTTCTGCCGCTTTAAACTTTTTTTGCACCTGTGAAGCGGGTGTATTTTTTTTGCGCACGTTTCCAAATGGCAAAAATGAAAATGCTTTAAGATTGTCTTATAATGGAGAAAAGTTCAACACAGGAGGGAAACGAATGGCGCGCGTTTTATTTGTTTGTACCGGAAATACATGCCGAAGCCCAATGGCGGAAGCGATTTTAAAAAGCAAGCAGCTGCCTGGCGTCGAAGTAAAATCAGCGGGAGTGTATGCCCCAAACGGCGCGGATGCTTCGGTCAACGCGAAAATCGTGCTTGAGGAAAACAAGATCAGCCATGACCATCGCTCCTCGACATTGACAAAGGAAATGATCGATTGGGCGACAGTAGTCCTGACAATGACCGGGAGCCATAAAGGGTTGATTCTGAGCCAATATCCAGATGCGGCTGAGAAAACTTTTACATTGAAAGAATTTGCGGAGGAAAGCGGAAGCCAGGATGTAGCCGACCCGTTTGGCGGGGATGAGCAAATTTATCGGAAAGCTTTTCAAGAAATTCATAAAAGTATCGAAAGAATCATCGATAAAATCCGATAATACCTTTGAGAAAAACCTTTCGCATTGATTCGAAAAGTGGAACAATGCAAATTCATCTTTTTTCAGGGGGATTGTCAGTGGGTTCAAAACGAAGCTACAAAATGGGATTGCGAAAGAAAATGGTCATGCTGACAACCGTGTTGGCGATCATTACGTATTCAACAAGCGCATTCTTTATCTATTTCCTTTATCCTTTCGTTCAAAAGTTCATTGAAATCAATTCGGTCGTTTTTACGGCATCGGTCCTTGGAATGGGGATTTTCTGGTCCGGGCTGCTCGCGTATATGGCTGCCGGTTTGATCATCAAGCCATTGCAAAAGCTGGAACATTCGGCTTTGAATGCGGCACAGGGTGAGATTGGCGAGGATGTGGAAGTCTCGAAATCGGATGACGAAATCCGTTCATTGGGACTGGCCTTCAATAATATGCTGTCAAATCTGCGTGAGATGGTCAGCCAGATTGATGAGAATTTCAACGAAACGAATGAAAAAGTAGTCCGCATTTCCGGGCAATCAGCGGCTGCATCGGAGCAGGCTTCGATCATTTCAACGACGATCAAGGAAATCGCCGCGGGAGCAGATTCCTCGGCATTATCAACGCAGACGACGGCGGAATCGGTTGATGAAGTGATCCGGATCGCAGAAGACGTCCAGGAAAAAGCGCGGGCATCTGAATCGATTTCCGTGGAAATGGTCAAAGATCTCCAGGAATCGAAGGATGCGATCCATTCGCTGATTTCGGGAATTGGAAGGCTTGCGAATGATAACCGCGAATCTCTTGGCACAGTAAAACGATTGGAAGAAAACGCGACAAAAGTGGAGCAGATCATCCAGCTTGTTGGCGATATTGCCGCACAGACGAATTTGCTGGCGCTGAATGCATCGATTGAAGCAGCACGTGCCGGAGAGCATGGCAAAGGCTTCGCGGTTGTTGCCGAAGAAGTAAGGAAGCTTGCCGACCAGAGCGCAGATGCCGTCCAGGGAATTTCAGGCTTGATCCAAAATATCCAGTCTGAGGTCCAGAACGTCGTCGGCCAGATCAGCAGACAGGTCGATACGGCAAATGGTGAAGCGAAGAAAGGCGAGAAGACGAATCAGGTAATTGAAGCTATGACGGAAACCATCCACGAGATGGCAGATGTGATCCACGCGATTACCGCACTTGTCGAAACGCAAATGGAAACCATCCAGCACACATCCACCCAATCGCAGGAAATGGCTGCGATCGCGGAAGAAACCTCAGCCGGAGCGTTGAGCGTCGCCTCAGCAGCAGAGCAGCAGGCAGAAGTCATCTCAGATGTAGAAGATCTGGCCGTCGAACTGCAAATCCAGGCCGGAAAATTAAAAAACACGATCACGAAGTTTTCGTTATAAGTAATTGTTGGACCACAGCTGAGGGAGGCTGTGGTTTTCTTTTTAGAATTGGAAAAAATGACGCAGAATTTCCAAGTCGCTATAAAAGATGGAAACTCGCTATAAAAAACGAAAAGTCGCTATATAAAATAAAAACTCGCTATAATATCTTTTCCTGAGTAAATTTTCGTGATGAATCTCAATGCAAATAAACCGTTTTCTTTATAATCCAGAGCGAATATGAGAAAATAACGGTAGATTTAATCGCCCCGCAAGCGGGAATACATAGGAGGATTTTACAAATGAAGGTTGCAATTGCTTCAGACCATGGCGGAGTCAATATCCGCGAGGAAATTAAAAGTTTGATGGATGAAATGAATATTCAGTACGAAGATTTTGGCTGTGAGTGCGGAACTTCTGTTGACTATCCAGACTATGCGCTTCCGGTTGCGGAAAAAGTGGCGAACGGAGAGTTTGATAAGGGAATCTTGATTTGTGGTACAGGCATCGGCATGAGCATCGCTGCGAACAAGGTGAAGGGGATCCGCTGCGCTTTGGTGCATGATGTTTTCAGTGCGAAGGCGACAAGACAGCACAATGACAGCAATATGCTGGCGATGGGCGAGCGTGTCATCGGACCAGGCCTTGCGCGCGAGATTGCGGCTGTATGGCTGACGGAGGAATACGAAGGCGGCCGCCACGAAAACCGTGTAGGCAAAATCAAGGAGTATGAAAATAATAAGCAGTAAGATTTTTAAAAGGAGGCGCTGACACTGTCTATTCAACAATGGGAAGCAGAATTGAACTCCATCCTTACCGATTTTAACGAACAAGTGCAGCTAAAAAAAGGGCAGATTCTGGTTGTCGGCTGCAGCACGAGTGAAATCATCGGCCAGCGGATTGGCACAGCGGGTACGGAAGCGGTCGCGGCAATGGTCTTCAGGCAGCTCCGCATACTCCAGAATCAAACAGGTGTCCAGCTGGCGTTCCAGTGCTGTGAGCATTTGAACCGCGCCATCGTCATCGAGCGTGATACGGCAGAGCAGAAGCAGTTGGAAGAGGTGACGGTGATCCCTGTTAGGAATGCAGGCGGGGCAATGGCTGCACATGCCTACCAAAACCTCGGCAACCCTGTTGTGGTTGAATTCATCAAGGCAGACGCTGGCATCGATATTGGCGACACCTTGATTGGCATGCAAATGAAGCATGTCGCCGTGCCTGTCAGAGTACAGCAGAAAAGCGTCGGCCATGCCCATGTGACTCTGGCGAAAACAAGGCCGAAGCTGATTGGCGGCGCCCGCGCGGTTTACGAACGAACAAATGAAAATGAATCATGTTAATTGATGAAGAAGCAGAACCTGTACAATGGTTCTGTTTTTTCTGGCGTCATCCTTTTCTTTCACCATAATATCAGCTAAAATAAGAATGAATTTTCTAATAACGAAACCAGACAATACATATCCAGAGGGGGAACTTACGTGAAGCACTTGTCACAGCAGGACAGCCAAGTTTACGCAGCAATGCAGGATGAATTGAAGCGCCAGCGCACGAAAATTGAATTGATTGCATCTGAGAACTTTGTCAGTGAGGCAGTCATGGAAGCTCAGGGGTCTGTGCTGACGAATAAATATGCTGAAGGTTATCCAGGCCGCCGCTATTATGGCGGATGCGAGCATGTCGATGTTGTCGAAAATATCGCCCGCGACCGCGCGAAGGAAATCTTCGGCGCAGAGCACGTAAACGTCCAGCCGCACTCAGGTGCACAGGCGAATATGGCGGTTTATTTTACCGTTCTTGAGCAGGGTGATACCGTCCTCGGGATGAATCTGTCACACGGCGGTCACTTGACCCATGGCAGCCCGGTCAACTTCAGCGGCGTCCAGTATAATTTCGTCGAGTACGGTGTCGATGAGGAAACTCAAGTCATCGATTATGATGTGGTTCTTGAAAAAGCACGCGTACATAAGCCTAAGATGATCGTTGCCGGTGCGAGTGCCTACCCAAGAGCGATCGATTTCAAGCGTTTCCGTGAAATTGCAGATGAAGTAGGCGCATATTTAATGGTCGATATGGCGCATATCGCCGGTTTAGTTGCAGCAGGTCTGCACCAGAATCCGGTTCCTTATGCTGATTTTGTCACGACGACTACCCATAAAACACTTCGCGGTCCGCGCGGCGGGATGATCCTTTGCAAAGAAGAATTTGCGAAGAAAATCGACAAGTCGATCTTCCCTGGTATCCAGGGCGGCCCACTTATGCATGTCATCGCTGCCAAAGCGGTTGCATTTGGCGAAGCGCTGGAGGATTCTTTCAAAGAATACGCACAAAATATCATTTCCAATGCCAACCGCCTTGCAGAAGGCTTGAACAAGGAAGGAATCGACCTTGTATCGGGCGGTACAGACAATCATTTGCTGTTGGTTAATCTGCGCTCACTTGGCCTGACTGGAAAGGTAGCGGAAAAGGTGCTGGATGAAATCGGCATCACTGTCAATAAAAATACGATCCCATTCGATCCGGAAAGCCCATTCGTCACAAGCGGAATCCGTATCGGAACAGCGGCAGTCACAAGCCGCGGCTTCGGACATGAAGAGATGGACGAGATTGCTTCATTGATTGCATTCACCCTGAAAAATCATGAAGATGAAGCGAAACTGGAAGAAGCGCGCCAACGCGTCGAAGACCTGACAAGTAAGTTCGAATTATACCCTGAGAGATAAAATGACACCCCGGCGGCCCTTCATGAATGAGGGCCGCTTTTTCAGGGAAAAATCATTACGCTGTTGCGGTTGCTTGTAAAGAGGTTTTTCTGTAAAATTAAACGAAGTGTGATTCAGCAGATCTTACATATAACAGACGGTGTTCACAACTCATTTACCTTTAAAAGGAGCGATAATCATGGCAAAAGTATACGTATTTGACCATCCATTGATCCAGCATAAACTTACTTATATCCGCGAAAAAAGCACAGGCACAAAGGAGTTCCGCGAGCTTGTAGATGAAGTCGCAACGCTGATGGCGTTCGAAATCACGCGTGACATGCCACTTGAGGAAATTGAAATTGAAACACCAGTCGAAAAGACAAAATCGAAAGTACTTTCAGGCAAGAAGCTCGGCATCATCCCGATTCTGCGTGCGGGGATTGGCATGGTTGACGGTATACTGAAATTGATTCCGGCAGCGAAGGTCGGACATATCGGTCTTTACCGCGATCCGGAAACATTGATGCCGGTTGAATATTATGTGAAGCTTCCAAGCGATGTCGAAGAGCGCGATTTCATCGTTGTTGACCCAATGCTCGCAACAGGCGGATCAGCGGTCGAAGCGATCAACTCATTAAAAAAACGCGGCGGAAAGCACATCAAATTTATGTGCCTGATCGCGGCACCAGAAGGCGTAGAAAAGATTAAAGAAGCACATCCTGACGTAGATATCTACATCGCTGCGCTTGATGAAAAGCTGAACGACCACGGATACATCGTACCTGGCCTAGGAGATGCAGGAGATCGTTTATTTGGAACGAAGTAAGGAGTGTTTGATTTGAGTCAGCCTATTAAAGTAATGACTATTTTTGGGACACGCCCGGAAGCGATCAAAATGGCTCCGCTTGTTCTTGAACTCCAGAAGCACCCTGAACACTTTGAATCGATTGTTACGGTAACTGCTCAGCATCGTCAAATGCTTGACCAAGTACTGAACATTTTCAATATCACGCCAGACCATGACCTCAACATCATGAAGGATCGTCAGACCTTGATTGATGTAACTACCCGGGGTCTTGAGGGCCTGGATAAAGTCATGAAAGAAGTGAAGCCGGATATCGTGCTGGTGCACGGTGATACAACCACTACTTTTGTGGCAAGTCTTGCGGCTTACTATAATCAAATTGTCGTCGGCCATGTCGAGGCAGGATTGAGAACGTGGAATAAATATTCCCCATTCCCTGAAGAAATGAACCGCCAGCTGACAGGCGTCATGGCAGACCTTCATTTTGCCCCGACTTCAAAGTCCGCGGCAAACCTGCTGCAGGAAAACAAGCCGGAAGAGAATATTTTCGTTACTGGCAACACAGCCATCGATGCATTGAAAACGACGGTAAAAGAAGCTTATCAGCATGAAGTGCTCGACAAGCTTGGCGATGACCGCCTGATCCTCATGACCGCGCACCGCCGCGAGAACCTTGGCGAGCCAATGCGCAATATGTTCCGTGCTATTAAAAGGATTGTTGATGAGCAGAAAGACGTACAAGTGGTGTATCCAGTCCACCTTAACCCGGCGGTCCGTGAACTTGCGGATGAAGTGCTTGGCAACGACCCGCGCATCCATCTGATCGAGCCGCTTGACGTCATTGATTTCCATAACTTCGCGTCACGCGCCCATCTGATCCTGACCGACTCAGGCGGAGTGCAGGAAGAAGCACCTTCTCTCGGTGTGCCCGTTCTTGTTCTTCGCGATACAACGGAGCGTCCGGAAGGGATTGAAGCAGGTACATTGAAGCTAGCAGGGAACGAAGAGCAGCCAATCTATGATATGGCGACTGAATTGCTGACAAATCGCGAAGCCTATGAAAAAATGGCCAAAGCTTCAAATCCGTACGGAGACGGCCGGGCTTCTGAACGAATTTGCGAAGCGATCCGTTTTTACTTTAACAGAACAGAGAACCGCCCGGAGCAATATAAATAATATTATTTACAACACCTCTTTTTAAAAAAGGGGTGTTTTTCTTTTCTTTAAAGTTTGTATTTTATAATCATTCTAGTTCGCGGAATTCCATCATGATTTCGCGGGATTATTGTAATTTTTCGCGGAAACCAGTGCTAATTTCGCGGGATTCCCGGCAGTTTTCGCGGAATAAATGTAATCTGAATACTATTCTCCCTAAAATGACACTCTAAGCTAAAAAGGGAGGGCTGTATTTCATGAAAATCCGTAATATTTTATTCTTTTTCCTTTCATTAGTCATCCTCACCGCCTTCCAACACCAAAAACTGCAGCATCCACCGATTCCGCGTGAAGATCCCCATGCTGAAAAAATCGCCATTGTGATGACGGAGCAGCCTGTGGAAGAACAGCAAATCAAAAAGGCACTGGAAAACCTCGAAAATACGAAGCTTCGCCGCGTGTTCAAGCATGCGATCAATGGATATTCTGTGCAAGGGCCAGCTTCTGAACTGAAGCAGCTTGAAGGGACAGAAGAAGTAAAGGGTGTTTCCGAAGTCAATACGTACAAAGTGGAGAATTCAGAACTTCATCAGCCGAAGCGCTATCAATCCAGCTCAAGCTTCATTGATAACTTTGAACTGATAGGAACGGAAGCGGTCCATGGGCTGCTTGATGAAAAGGGAAACCATTTGACGGGGAAGGGGATTACCATCGGGGTGATCGATACGGGAATCGATTACGAGCATCCGGACTTAAGGAGAAGTTTTGCCGGCGGCCATGACCTCGTTGATGGCGATGATGATCCGATGGAAACAAAGGGCCATGGATTCAAAAGCACGCTTCATGGCACGCATGTGGCTGGCGTTATTGCAGCAAATGGGAGGATGAGAGGCATGGCTCCCGAAGCGAAAATCGTTGCCTACAGGGCGCTTGGTCCGGGCGGAAGCGGGACGACCGAGCAGGTGATTGCGGCGATCGATGAAGCGATCAAGGACAAGGTGGACATCCTGAACCTATCGCTTGGCAATGATGTGAATGGTCCCGACCTGCCGATCAGTCTAGCGCTTAACAAAGCGGTGGATTCGGGAATCGTCGCAGTCACGTCTTCAGGGAATTCAGGTCCCAACCGCTGGACAGTCGGGTCGCCGGGGACCGCTTCAAAGGCGATATCGGTCGGTGCTTCCACTCCCCCGATCCAGGTACCGTACATCACCGCCACAGGCAACACGGAAGAAATCAGGCTCGAGCTTTTACAGGGCTCGGACAATTGGAAGATTACCCAGAGTGAGAACCTGGTGTTTGCAGGACTTGGCAGAAAAGAAGACATGAAGGACGTCAGTGATAAGCTTGTCCTTGTCGAACGGGGCACGTTGACTTTTACCGAAAAAGCGAAGAATGCCTTCGAAGCGGGTGCGATTGGTGTCATCATCTACAACAATACGGATGGTACATTCTTCGGCAACCTTGAAGAGACCCTGCCAATCCCTGTAGCTGCCATCAGCAAGAAAGCAGGCCTGGCATTGAAAAAACAACTGAAAAACAATTCAATGCTGATTCGCGTCCATTTAATAGAAGAAAAAGATATCCTGGCAGACTTCAGTTCACGCGGCCCGGTGACGGTCACATGGGAAATCAAGCCGGATATCGTGGCGCCGGGGGTTGCGATTAACAGCACGATTCCTGGAGGCTACCTGCCTCTTCAGGGCACGAGCATGGCAGCGCCGCATATCGCTGGTGCTGCGGCGCTCATTAAGCAAGCGCACCCGGATTGGACTCCTGCTGAAATCAAGGCGGCACTCATGAACACCGCCAGAGAAATCCAGGATCAGTCCGGAAAAACATACAGGACATTCGAGCAGGGGGCGGGCCGGATCCAGACAGAAGCGGCAATCGAGACCGAGAGTCTGGTAGTTCCAGGATCGCTGCAATTTGGGAAATTCCAGCTGGCAGATAATATGCATCGGCATAGCGCTCGATTGAAAGTGAAAAATACGGGCTCCGCCGAGAAGTCCTATTCCTTCTCGATTCCGAAAAAGCAAAAAGGGATTGAATGGGAGCTGCCGCTGAGCTTTACACTCAAGCCGGGTGACAGTAAGGATGTAGAAGTGGCGATGAAGGTAACACCGGAGATGCTGGATGACAAAATCAATGACGGCAGCCTTGTGATGGACGACGGAAAAAATAAGATCCGCATACCATATCTGTATGTCCTTGAAGAACCGGATTATCCGCGGGTGATGGGCTTCGGTTTCGCGCCAGCCGACTCAGGGAATGCCTACCGGTATGAAGTATACCTCCCCGGAGGAGCAGACGAGTTTGGGATTGCCCTTTTTGATCCGGATCAATTCCGGTTCCTCGGTTTTCTCGATTGGGGAAGGAAGCTGAAAAAAGGGATGGCCGAAAAGGAAATACCGCTTGAAAAACTGCCGGAGGATGGGGTGTATCTGGCAAAAGTATTCGCGAAGAAAGCCGGCCGCGAGAGCATGATTGAAACGATGATTTATATTGAAAAAGCATCTAACGAAAACAGGACCGGAAAAAGGTGAATTCTCCCTCCGGTCCTGTTTTTTCTGTTATAATAATATAATACTGATATAGGGTTGATGGTATATTTTCTCAGTGGAAACTTTGTGAATTTTTTCACCCCAATCGATTGACATTGACATTTGCCTATTGTATGCTTACAAAGGGCATAAAATGATAAGGTTTTCAATGTTGATATGCAAGCTTTTTTTTATGTGAAAATATTGTTTTTTCAAAAATATTTCTCACTCCCCAGAATGTCCATTCTCTAAAGTGAGGATGCGTTTTTATGCGCCGAAACAACCGCCACCCTTTACAAGCGATGGCACTCATGTCCGCTATACTATCTCAATTGGTAGGCTCCATTTTAATTGGCATATTTTCCGGAAGATGGCTGGACCGTACCCTTGGTACAGAGCCACTTTTCTTAATATTCGGATTGCTGATCGGACTGGCGGCAGGTGTGTATGCCATGCTTCGCCTCATCCAACACTTCTTTTCGGGAGACTAGCCACCAATGGAAATCAAGGATATGTTTACTCGCCAGCGAAAATACATATTTACATTATTGTCCTTATATGTACTTGGATATGGGTTTACAACCTATCAATCTGTTTTTGCCGGATTGATCTTTGGTACAAGCCTGAGCCTTTTTAATTTATGGCTGCTTGCGAGGAAAATGAACAGCTTCGGGGATTCGGTGGTACAGGGGAAGAAGGTTCGCTCACTTGGCTCGATGTCGAGACTTGCGACCGGTGCGCTTGCCGTAATCATTGCGATGGAATATCCAGATCGCATAAACCTTGTATTTACGGTTTTGGGATTAATGACAGCTTATATTGTCATTATGATAGATTTTTTTGTCCAGACTTTTCAATCACGTAAATAGCGGGGAAGAGAGGTGAATAATTGATGCATCATGAAGCTCCATTAAAAGAAATATTTGGGCTTACTTTTAACTTAGCAAATTTGCTGATGATTACAGTAGCAACCGCGATCGTATTCATCATTGCAGTTCTTTCGACTCGTAGGCTTGCGATGAAACCGACAGGAATGCAGAACTTCATGGAATGGATTATGGATTTCGTCAAGGGAATCATCAACAGCACGATGGACTGGAAGGATGGGGGAAGATTTCACGTCCTTGGAATCACATTGCTGATGTATGTGTTTGTTTCCAATATGCTGGGACTGCCGTTCTCCGTCGTTGTCGATAATGAACTATGGTGGAAATCACCGACAGCTGACCCGGTCATCACACTGACTCTTGCAGTCATGGTAGTTGGACTTTCCCATTATTATGGCGTTAAGCTAAAGGGCACTGCTGAATATGGCAAGGAATTCTTTAAGCCATTTTGGTTCATGTTCCCGATCAAGATCATTGAAGAGTTCGCGAACACGCTCACTCTTGGTCTTCGTCTTTACGGTAACATTTACGCAGGTGAGATTCTTTTGGGTCTGCTTGCAGCCAGCCTCGCAACCGGAGTAGGCGGACATTTGGCCGCAGCTGTTCCAATGCTTGTATGGCAAGGATTCTCCGTTTTCGTCGGAGCAATCCAGGCGTTTATCTTCACTATGTTAACGATGGTTTATCTCTCTCATAAAGTGAGCCATGACCATTAATATATACCCTGTTCATTTAATGGACAAAACTTTAAAAAACATTTTTTCATACATTAAAGGAGGAACTTTATAATGGGTCTTTTAGCAGCAGCAATCGCAATTGGTTTAGCAGCACTTGGTGCAGGTATTGGTAACGGTTTGATCGTGTCACGTACAGTAGAAGGTATCGCTCGTCAGCCAGAAGCTCGCGGTATGCTTCAAACTACAATGTTCATCGGGGTTGCGTTGGTTGAAGCGATTCCTATCATCGCTGTAGTTATCGCGTTCATGGTTATTGGTGCAGAATAATTAACTAAATTCAAATGGCGAAGATCATTCCGCGCGAACCTTCGCCATTCTATTATGTAGGCTTTGTGCCGGTTCGATCCGGCAGGAGCATACTTGAATTCGAATGTAAGCAATTGTTTGAGATAAAATCGGGTAAGCCCGGAAATTGGTGCGGGCAGCCCCCTAGCGTTGGCTTCCGGCCAGATGACGCATGTTGGACCTTTTTAATTATGGTACAACTCTTGAAGGGAGTGAATCGAGGGTGTTGACAAATTTTTTAGTATTGGGAGCAACTGCTGATGCATCACACGGCGGCCTTAACACTGGAGACATCTTGTTCCAGCTTGTAATGTTCCTTATTTTGTTAGCATTGCTTAAAAAGTTCGCTTGGGGTCCATTGATGGGCATCATGAAGGAACGTGAAGAGCATATTGCTGGCGAAATCGGAGCGGCTGAAAAGAGCCGTGCTGAAGCACAAAAACTTTTGGAAGAACAGCGTGACATGCTTAAGCAGGCACGCACAGAAGCACAGGGCCTAATTGAAAACGCAAAGAAACAGGGCGACCTTCAGCGTGATGAAATCATTGCACTGGCACGCACTGAATCTGACAGAATCAAAGAATCTGCGAAGCTTGAAATCGAACAGCAGAAGGAGCAGGCTGTTGCGGCAATCCGCGAGCAAGTTGCTTCACTTTCTGTCTTGATCGCTTCTAAAGTAATCGAGAAGGAAATCTCTGCAGCTGACCAGGAAAAGCTCATCAATGAATACATTCAAGAGGCGGGTAATGCCCGATGAGCAACTCGACAGTAGCAAAGCGCTATGCCCTGGCACTTTTTCAACTCGCTTCTGAAAAGCAGGCTCTCCCACAGGTTGAGGAAGAGCTTCGCACAGTAAAAGAAGTTGTTGTGAACAATCCGGAATTGACTGCATTTTTAAAGTCTCCAAAACTTCCTAATGAGAAGAAGAAAGAGGTTTTGAAAACAGCATTCGGATCTGTAAGCACGTATGTCCTTAACACTCTGATGATTTTGGTTGACCGCCACCGCGAAGACCAGATCGCAGACGTTGCTGACCAGTTCATCGCCCTTGCAAATGATGCAAAAGGCGTGGCGGAAGCAAAAGTCTATAGTGTCCAGCCACTTTCGGCTGAGCAGGCTGAAGCTCTTTCAGCTTCGTTCGCGCCACAGGTTGGCAAACAGTCACTTCAAATTGAAAACATTGTAGATTCCAATTTGCTTGGAGGCGTAAAGCTTCGTATTGGAAACCGCATTTTTGACGGCAGCTTGCGTGGCAAGCTCGATCGTTTAGAACGTAAATTGCTAGGCTAAGATTCGTAGATAGGGGTGAAACTCATGAGCATCAAAGCTGAAGAAATCAGTGCGCTGATAAAATCGCAAATCGAAAATTATCAGTCGGAAATTCAAGTGAGTGATGTGGGTACAGTTATCAGTGTTGGTGACGGTATCGCCCGTGCTCATGGCCTCGACAATGTCATGGCTGGAGAACTTGTTGAATTTTCAAACGGCGTTATGGGTATGGCACAAAACCTGGAAGAAAATAACGTCGGTATCATCATCCTTGGACCTTTCACGGACATCCGCGAAGGCGACGAGGTACGCCGTACGGGCCGCATCATGGAGGTTCCTGTTGGGGAACAGCTTATCGGCCGCGTCGTAAACCCTCTTGGACAGCCAGTAGATGGCATGGGTCCAATCAACACAACGAAAACTCGTCCAATCGAGTACGCTGCACCAGGCGTTATGGACCGTAAATCTGTTCATGAGCCATTGCAGACTGGTATCAAGGCGATCGACGCTCTTGTGCCAATCGGCCGCGGACAGCGTGAATTGATCATCGGTGACCGCCAGACTGGTAAAACATCTGTAGCGATCGATACAATCCTTAACCAAAAAGGCCAGGACATGATCTGTATCTACGTTGCAATCGGCCAGAAGGAATCAACTGTACGTAATGCAGTTGAAACTCTCCGTAAGCACGGCGCGTTAGATTACTCTATCGTCGTTACAGCTTCTGCTTCCCAGCCAGCTCCATTGCTATACCTTGCTCCTTACGCTGGTGTTACAATGGCTGAAGACTTCATGTACGATGGCAAGCATGTGCTTGTAGTATATGATGATCTTTCAAAACAAGCGGCAGCATACCGTGAACTTTCCTTGCTGCTTCGCCGTCCTCCAGGCCGTGAAGCTTACCCAGGGGATGTATTCTACTTGCACTCACGCTTACTTGAGCGAGCTGCGAAGTTGAGCGACGCTAAAGGCGCTGGTTCAATCACAGCACTTCCGTTCATTGAAACGCAGGCAGGCGACGTTTCTGCTTACATTCCAACGAACGTTATCTCGATCACAGACGGACAGATCTTCTTGCAGTCTGACCTATTCTTCTCTGGCGTACGTCCAGCGATCAATGCAGGTCTTTCTGTATCCCGTGTAGGTGGATCCGCTCAGATCAAAGCGATGAAGAAGGTATCTGGTACACTTCGTCTTGACCTTGCTTCATACCGTGAATTGGAAGCATTCGCACAGTTCGGTTCTGACCTTGACAAAGCAACTCAGGCGAAACTTAACCGCGGTGCACGTACGGTAGAAGTACTTAAACAAGATCTTAACAAGCCGCTTGCTGTTGAAAAGCAAGTTGCGATCCTATATGCACTGACTCGCGGCTTCCTTGATGATATTCCATTGCAGGATATCCGCCGCTTCGAAGGTGAATTCCTTTCATGGTTAGACCACAACCATACAGAAGTGTTAGACCATATCCGCACAACGAAGGAACTTCCTTCCGATGACGATATGGCTGCTGCACTAAACGCTTTCAAAAAGACGTTTGCAGTATCTGAATAATAAGTGATGCAGCGCCAGTCCATGGCTGGTCCTGCCTGACCTTGGACTAACAATTCTTTTGTAAAAGGGTGGTGAGAACCGAAATGGCATCTTTACGCGATATAAAAAACCGTATTACTTCGACTAAAAAGACGAGCCAGATTACCAAGGCAATGGAGATGGTATCCGCAGCTAAATGGAACCGTGGGGTCATGAACGCGAAAGCATTCGTTCCTTACATGGAAAAAATCCAGGAAGTGACTGCCTCAATCGCAATGGGCAGCAAGGATTCCAACCACCCAATGCTGAACAGCCGTCCAGTCAAGAAGACGGGATATCTAGTGATTACATCTGACCGCGGACTAGCAGGGGCTTACAACAGTAACGTCCTTCGCCAGCTGTACCAGACAATCCAGCAACGCCATAAATCAAATGACGAGTTTGCGATCATCGCGATCGGGCGTGTCGGCCGTGACTTTTTCCAGAGCCGTGGCATGAACGTTGTCCTTGACATCGTTGGCATCGCTGACCAGCCGTCCTTCTCTGAAATCCAGGATATTGCCAGCAATACAGTTGGCATGTTCTCGGACGGAACATTTGATGAATTATATATTTACTACAGTCATTACGTCAGCGCGATCGCTCAAGAAGTAACCGATAAGAAACTGCTTCCGTTAACGGACATTGGTGCAGCTTCAACAAAGCTTACTTCATATGAATTTGAGCCGAACGCTGAGGAGATCCTGGAAGTTCTCTTGCCGCAATACGCAGAAAGCTTGATTTACGGAGCACTGCTTGACAGCAAAGCAAGTGAACACGCTGCTCGTATGACAGCCATGAGAAACGCGACGGACAACGCGAAAGAGCTGATCAATTCACTCAGTTTGAGCTACAACCGCGCGCGTCAGGCTGCGATTACCCAGGAAATCACCGAAATCGTCGGTGGAGCTGCAGCGCTCGAATAGATTTATTGTCTAGCTCCAGCGCCTAGCTCCTCGAGTCGCTTCGGTCCGTCCAATGAAGTCAAAGAGCGACTTCACCGGCCGGCCCTCCAGCGCTTGTCGGAGCTGGACAAGGCGCTTGCGCTTTTCAAGATGACAATCGGGGATGTGGCGTGAAGCCGCATCCCATCATGATGTATATATTTCAACTAGTACGATAGGAGGGAACAAGATGAACAAAGGACGCGTTCTCCAGGTTATGGGTCCGGTTGTTGACGTTAAGTTTGAAAGCGGCAATCTTCCAGAGATCTATAACGCTTTGAAAATTGTTACCAGCGATGCGGATGTGAACATCGAACTAACTCTTGAAGTAGCCCTTCACTTAGGCGATGACACAGTACGTACAATCGCGATGTCTTCCACAGACGGCCTTAAGCGTGGCGTGGAAGTATTAGATACAGGTGCTCCAATCTCCGTTCCGGTTGGGGACGTAACACTAGGACGTGTATTCAACGTATTGGGTGAGTCAATCGACCTTGACGCTCCACTGCCAGCTGAAGCACGCCGCGATTCAATCCACAGGGAAGCTCCAACATTCGAACAGCTTTCAACTGAGGTAGAAATCCTTGAAACGGGCATCAAGGTAGTTGACCTTCTTGCTCCATATATCAAGGGTGGTAAGATCGGATTGTTCGGTGGTGCCGGTGTAGGTAAAACCGTTCTTATCCAGGAATTGATCAACAACATCGCTCAAGAACACAGCGGTATCTCCGTATTCGCAGGTGTTGGTGAGCGTACTCGTGAAGGTAATGACCTATACCACGAAATGACTGACTCTGGCGTTATCAAGCAAACTGCGATGGTATTCGGACAGATGAACGAGCCGCCAGGAGCACGTATGCGTGTTGCCCTGACTGGTTTGACAATGGCTGAATATTTCCGTGATGAGCAAGGACAGGACGTTCTTTTCTTCATGGATAACATCTTCCGTTTCACGCAAGCAGGTTCTGAGGTTTCCGCCCTACTTGGCCGTATGCCATCAGCGGTAGGTTACCAGCCGACTCTTGCTACAGAAATGGGTAAATTGCAGGAACGTATCACATCTACTAACGTAGGTTCTGTTACTTCCATCCAGGCGATCTATGTACCAGCCGATGACTACACTGACCCGGCTCCGGCTACAACTTTCGCTCACTTGGATGCAACAACGAACCTTGAGCGTAAGCTTTCTGAAATGGGTATCTACCCTGCGGTGGATCCACTTGCTTCGACTTCACGTGCATTGACACCTGAAATCGTTGGCGAAGAGCACTACTCAGTAGCTCGCCGCGTACAGCAAACATTACAGCGTTACAGAGAACTTCAGGACATCATCGCGATCCTGGGTATGGATGAGCTTTCTGACGAAGATAAGCTGACTGTACACCGCGCTCGCCGCGTCCAGTTCTACCTGTCACAAAACTTCCACGTAGCTGAGCAGTTTACTGGTCAGAAAGGTTCTTACGTGCCAGTTAAAGAAACAGTTAAAGGATTCGCTGAAATCCTTGACGGCAAATATGACCACCTTCCAGAAGATGCATTCCGCCTAGTCGGCCGAATCGAAGAAGTTATCGAGAATGCAAAACGTATGGGTGTAGAGGTCTAATAACGGACCAGGAGGGTAAAAAATGAAGACGATTAAAGTCAGTGTTGTTACTCCCGATGGGCCGGTGTATGAATCAGATGTTGAAATGGTGAGCACAAAAGCAAGCACAGGCGAGCTTGGAATCTTGCCAGGCCACATTCCAATGGTTGCACCGCTACAAATTGGCGCTGTCCGTTTGAAAAATGGCAGCAACAACGAGTTCATTGCAGTGAGCGGCGGCTTCCTTGAGGTCCGTCCAGAGCAGGTAACCATCCTTGCTCAATCTGCAGAACAATCATCTGAAATCGATCTTGAACGTGCATTAAGAGCAAAAGAACGCGCCGAACAGCGCCTGCATGAAAGAAAGCAGGAGAACATCGACTTCAAGCGTGCAGAACTTGCCCTTCAGCGTGCGATCAACCGTATTTCAGTTGCTGAACGCAGAATTTAATTATCAATGAACACCCTCCGGCGATGCTGGGGGGTGTTTTTTTTTATGGCGGTATTTGTGGACAACGATTTATACTTGATGAATCTGTTTTTGGTGTCGATTGAATGTGGTGAACGTGCTGCGTGCCATCCAGTTGATTAGCAAATCTGGGAGCAGATTCCGTTTCGCTATAAAAACGAAAAACTCGCTATAAAATCATTAAAGTCGCTATAAAAATCAAAAATTCGCTATAAAATTAAGAAGTTCGCTATAAAATTAAAATTTTCGCTATAAAACTTTATGTAATCAAAATAGGTTTGTATTAATCCAAGTAATTATGCTGATAAATCATGATAGAAATCAAAAAACTGCTATATTATCGATATAATTCTCGTTTAGAGATTAATTCTTCGCTCAATTCCCCAATAATAATCTCCAGTAACTCCCGCCAAGCGAAAAATCCACATTTCTGCCATAAATTCAATGCAGTATCAGAACTCATAAATGTTGACAAACGTCACTGACAATCACCGCTGGATTGTTTTAAATATAAAATGTAACCGATTGTCTTGATTTAAGCGCGTGCATGTGAGGCTGCACCCTCCAGAACGCGGCCGAGCCAAAACACAAGACAGACTGGTAAAAACAATGAGAATAATTTGCCTTCCGGACAACTAAGTATGGAAGGGGACGACTCTTTTCCGCTGTCTCAACAAGTCCAAGAAAGATACTATTTTTCTATCAAAAAGTGTATGGAAGAAGGTTGCCAGATTGTTCAAAGCCTTGTCGACACACTATTGCAACAATGGTATAATTGTTATCGGTTACAAGTTTAAAAAGTATGAAAATTTTACAACATTGGAGGGATGGGCATGGAACAGTTGAATCTATATCAAAATAACTATTTGATAGTCTTTGTGTTCCTATGTCTCGGGGTATTGCTTCCAGTCGTCGCTTTGTTTGCGGCAAAGCTTTTGCGGCCGAAATACAAGAACGACGAGCGGAAATATACCACCTACGAGAGCGGGATGGAACCGTTCAGCGATGCTCGGGTCCAGTTTAATGTCCGTTATTATGTGTTTGCCCTTATGTTCGTTATTTTTGATGTAGAAACAGCGTTTTTGTATCCATGGGCTGTTGCCTACGAGAAGCTGGGGATTTTCGCACTGATTGAAATGCTGATCTTTGTAATCATGCTTCTGATCGGACTCATCTACGCATGGAAAAAGAAGGTGCTAAAATGGATTTAAAATTGGATGATTTCTCACCTGAAGAAGTGGCAGAACTCCAAAGGAACGTATTCGTAACAACTCTTGAGCAGGTTAAAGGATGGGCCCGAAGCAACTCGATGTGGCCGATGACATTCGGACTTGCCTGCTGTGCGATCGAAATGATGGCATCCAGCTCGGCTCACTATGACCTTGACCGTTTCGGGACATTTTACCGGAATTCACCGCGTCAGTCTGATGTCATGATTGTCTCTGGTACCGTTACGAAGAAAATGGCTCCGACTGTCCGCAGGCTGTATGACCAGCTGGCAGAACCGAAGTGGGTAATCGCGATGGGTTCTTGCGCGACAGCAGGCGGTCCATATGTAAAATCATACTCAGTTGTAAAGGGAGTCGACCAGATTGTACCGGTTGATGTTTACATACCGGGATGCCCGCCGAACCCAGCAGCATTGATTTACGGGATTAATAAATTGAAAGAGAAAATCCGTTATGAGGCGAAAACCGGGAAGAAGGTGATCTAACCGATGAGCGGGGAAAAGGATTTAGAGCAGATAAAAAGAGAAGCAGCCGAAAAGGCGAAGGAGCTTGCAAAGCAGCGTCAGGCTGCCAAACAAGCAGGGGAAGGAAATGACCCGAAAGAGGTTGCCGACAAAGTCGCAGAACCTGAAGTGAAGGAAACCGAAGCAAAAGCGGAAGCACCTGCAGGTGACGATGCCGAGCTTGCGAAAAAGAAAGCCGCAGCCGCAGCAAAAGCAAAGGCAGCTGCACTCGCGAAAATGAAAGCGAAAGAGCAATCTGGGGAAGCTCCAGACGCGAAAGAAGAGGTTTCGGCTCCGGTCGAAGGACAGGATGCTGATCTGGCGAAGAAGAAAGCTGCAGCAGCCGCGAAAGCAAAGGCAGCCGCTCTCGCAAAGATGAAAGCGACTGGCCAGACAGAGGAAAACGCCGAAGCTCCAGCAGCAACTGAAACTCCAGCAGCAACTGAAACTCCAGCAGCAGCGGACGCTTCAGCTGGAGACGACGATGACCTTGCGAAAAAGAAAGCCGCAGCCGTAGCGAAAGCAAAGGCAGCAGCGGCAGCAAAAAGGAAAGCGCAGGCAGAAGCAGCCGGAGAAGCAGATGCTCCAGCAGGCGATGACGATGACCTGGCGAAAAAGAAAGCCGCAGCCGTAGCGAAGGCAAAGGCAGCAGCGGCAGCAAAAAGGAAAGCACAGGAGGCAGCTGGAGGAGCAGACGCTTCAGCAGGTGACGATGATCTGGCGAAGAAAAAAGCCGCAGCTGTAGCGAAAGCAAAGGCGGCCGCAGCAGCAAAGGCAAAAGCAGCAGGCGGAGGATCAGCGGACGACGAGAAAGCGAAAGCGATTGCCGCAGCCAAGGCAAAAGCCGCAGCAGCAGCGAAGGCGAAGTCAGCAGCTGGCGCGAAAGCAGGAGCAGAAGAGCCTGTCGAAGAGAAGAAGCCATCTCCAAACCAGCCTTACCTTGATAAATATGTAAAAGCAATCACTGACAATCTTGGCGATGAAATTTTGGAAGATTCGTATATTAACCCTCTTTCAAAGGATGTGCCAACGCTTGTCGCAAAGAAAGAATCCTATTATCGCCTGGCTGAATTCCTGAAGTACAATGAACTGCTTGGATTCGATTATCTGTCAGAGCTGCACGGAACGGATTTCCAGACACATATGGAAGTGTATGTTCACTTGTACTCATACAAGAACAGACAGTCAGTTGCGCTAAAAGTAAAACTTGATCGTGATCAGCCGGCCATCGAGTCATTGGCGAACCTGTGGGCAGGTGCGAACTGGCCAGAGTGTGAAGCCTACGACCTGCTTGGCATCAAATTCGAAGGCCATCCTGACCTCCATCGCATCATGCTTGGTGAAGACTGGGTAGGCCACCCGTTAAGAAAAGACTATGAACCGTATGATGTGGAGGTGTAGCCCGTGATACGCACAGAAGAAATGCTCTTGAACGTGGGCCCGCAGCACCCTAGTACACACGGTGTGTTCCGCCTCGTTCTTAAAATCGACGGGGAAATCATTGTAGAAGCGAAGCCGGTAATCGGCTACCTGCACCGCGGCACTGAAAAGCTGGCGGAAAATCTGCAATATACCCAGATCATCCCGTACACAGACAGAATGGACTATGTATCAGCGATGACGAATAACTATGTCATCGTCCATGCTGTCGAAACGATGATGGGCGTCCAGATTCCGGAACGCGCCGAGTATTTAAGGGTACTTGCAATGGAGTTGAACAGGGTTGCCAGCCACCTGCTGTGGTGGGGAACATTCATCCTCGACTTCGGTGCGACAAGCCCATTGCTTTACGCATTCCGTGACCGGGAGATGATCCTGAATTTGCTGAATGAACTGTCTGGTGCTCGTCTGACGTTCAACTACATGCGTGTAGGCGGCGTCAAATGGGATGCTCCGGAAGGCTGGATTGAAAAGGTAGCGGAATTCGTGCCATACCTGAGGGAACAGCTGAAGGGTTATCACCAGCTTGTATCAGGGAATGAAATCTTCCTGAACCGTACGAAGAATATTGGTACATATACAAAGGAAGACGCAATCAATTATTCATTGAGCGGCCCGAACCTTCGTTCAACCGGCGTCAAGTGGGATTTGCGCAAGGATGAGCCGTATTCAATCTATGACCGTTTCGATTTCGACGTTGTCACTCGTGACGAAGGCGATGCGCTTGCCCGTTACTATGTAAGAATGGGCGAAATCGAAGAATCACTGAAAATCATTGAACAGGCTGTGCAGCAATTCCCGAAAGAGGGAGAAATCATGGCCAAGGTTCCAAAGATCATCAAGGCTCCAAAAGGGGAAGCGTTTGTCCGGATCGAAGGCTCCCGAGGCGAAATCGGCTGCTATATTTCCAGCGATGGCAAAAAAGAGCCGTACCGCCTCAAGTTCAGAAGGCCTAGCTTCTATAATCTGCAAATCCTCCCTAAACTGCTCGAAGGTGAAAGCATCTCAAATCTGATTGCAATTTTAGGAGCGGTTGATATCGTTCTTGGGGAGGTAGACGGATAATGGTTCAGGAGCTACTAGAATCCAGTGCTGGCCTTATGAATTTCAGCATCTTCTTCATCCTGGCTGTCGTCCTCTTGTTCGTAATCCTTGGATTCGTAACAATGGCGATTCTGGCAGAGAGGAAAGTGCTCGGATTTATGCAGGGCCGTTATGGTCCAGCTCATGTCGGCGGTAAGTGGGGGCTGTTGCAATCCGTAGCCGACGTCGTAAAGCTTCTTGTAAAAGAAGACTTAATTCCAAAAGCAGCGGATAAGCCGCTGTTCATCATCGCACCGGTCATCGCGTTCGCGCCGTCCTTCATGGTCATGGCGACAATCCCGCTGACAGATAAATTGCAATTTGCCGACCTGAATGTCGGATTTCTGTATTATATCGCGATTTCAGGCCTGACGATCGTCGGGATGCTGATGGCAGGCTGGGCATCCAACAATAAATACTCACTGCTTGGCGGTATGCGTGCCGCGGCCCAGATGATTTCCTACGAAATCCCGCTGGTCATGAGCGTTTTGGGGATTGTCCTGCTATCAGGAAGCCTTAACCTGAATGAGATCGTTGAAACACAGCAGCACAACGGCTGGTTCATCCTGTGGCAGCCGATCGCGTTCATCGTGTTCTTCATTGCCGCTACCGCAGAACTGAACAGGGTGCCATTCGACCTTGCCGAGGCGGAGAACGAGCTTGTTGCCGGTTTCCACACAGAGTATTCCGGATTCCGCTGGGCGATGTTCATGCTGGCTGAATATGTGTATATGTTCGCAATGTCTGCTTTGATCACTGTATTATTCCTTGGAGGCTGGCTGCCGCTGCCGTTCCTTGGCTTCATCCCTGGAGCTGTATGGTTCGCGCTCAAGTTCAGCTTAGTGGTTTATATCCTCATCTGGTTCCGTGCGACGTTCCCGCGTATCCGCGCAGACCAATTGATGGAGTTCGCCTGGAAAGTGCTTTTGCCGGTTGCACTGGCAAACATCTTCCTGTCGGCATTGATCAAAGAACTTTTCACTAATTTTTTCTAAAATAGGAATGGAAGCAGCATGGCTTCCTGCATTAAAGGGGTGAATTACGTGCTAGGATGGACTAAAGGATTAGCTTATACCCTTAAACAATTGACTCGCGAAAAGGTGACTTACGATTATCCGAACGAACCGATTCCGCTTCCTGACAGGTTCCGCGGGATCCAGAAGTTTTATCCTGAAAAATGCATCGTCTGCAACCAGTGTGCCAATATTTGCCCGACAGATTGCATTAACTTGACTGGTAAAAAGCATCCTGATCCAACGAAAAAAGGCAAAATCATTGATACGTATGATATCAACTTCGAACTTTGCATCCTCTGTGACCTATGCACAGAAGTGTGCCCGACAGAAGCGATCATCATGACGAATAACTTTGAACTTGCAGAATACAGCCGGGATGACTTATTCAAGAACCTGGAATGGCTGGACGAAAATGATGAGAATATACGGAAGGTGAATAAAGCATGACGTTAACAGGCGAATTCTTTGCGTTTATGTCACTTGCTTTAGTGGCGGTAATCGGCGGCGTGCTTTTATTGAACCTCACCAAGGTCATCCACATGGTCGTAGCGCTGGTCTTTACATTCGTCAGTATTGCAGGTATTTATGTGCTCTTGTCCGCTGAATTCCTGGCGGTCATCCAAGTCATGATCTACTCCGGCGCCATCACAATCATGATGCTGTTCGGAATCATGCTCACCCGCCACCATGGCGATGAAGAGGAGCCAAAGGGCGGAAGATTGCGCAAGCTTGTGTTGCTGCTTGGTGTCCTTGGATTTGGCGCAGCAGTCTATTTCGGAATCTACGATCTGGATTTTGAAGCATTGCCGAATACTCTGCACGAAAACAACACAGAACAAATCGGGGTTGCACTTTACTCGCATTACATCATCCCATTTGAACTGACATCCGTGATCCTGCTCGCTGCGCTTGTCGGCGCAATTGTACTCGCGCGCAAGGATGACGATAAGGAGGGTGATCAGGAATGAGTTCTGTTCCGGTTTCAGCCTATCTGGCGCTTGCGCTTATTATTTTCTGCATCGGACTTTACGGTGCCCTGACAAAAAAGAACACAGTCATTGTATTGATTTCAATCGAACTGATGCTGAATGCGGTCAATATCAATCTCGTAACCTTCAGCAAATATGGAGCGGCTCCATCGATCACCGGCCAGGTGTTCGCGCTGTTCTCCATCGCGGTGGCAGCTGCTGAAGTAGCGGTTGGACTGGCGATCCTGATTTCGCTTTACCGCAACCGCAGAAGTGTTAATATCGATGAAATGAATGAGTTGAAAAATTAATGGAACCTTTCATAAGCGGCAACGGCCGTGTTAATCAGAAGATTTTTAGTAGCTGGACTGCCCCGCATGATGCGGGCCTCAATCTGACGGGCGTACACATGATAGATCACGCGCGCGTTCAAAAAAGGGGATTGTGATATTAATGGAGAATGCTTGGCTCATTCCGCTGTTCCCGCTTGTATCCTTTCTATTCCTTCTGCTGTTCGGAAAAAAGCTTAAAGAAGCGAGCGCATTCGTCGGTATTCTTGCGACGCTAGCTTCACTTGTCTACTCCATCCTCGTGCTCCTTGAGCGCCTGGAGAGCCCGACACATAAAGCTGAAGCCGTTTGGCTCACAATTGGGAATCTGGAACTTACTGCGGGTTTTGAAGTAAATCAATTAAACGCATTGATGCTGGTAATCGTAT
This sequence comes from Chryseobacterium sp. ISL-80, assembly GCA_018613055.1. Taxonomy (GTDB): domain Bacteria; phylum Bacillota; class Bacilli; order Bacillales; family Cytobacillaceae; genus Mesobacillus. Next base: position 58,192 of record JAGGQZ010000013.1, read on the forward strand.
CTCTTGTCAGCTTCCTTGTACATACCTACTCAAAAGGATATATGCATGGTGATGAGCGATTCCCGGTTTTCTATGCTTATCTTGGACTCTTTACTTTTGCAATGCTTGGTCTCGTCATCTCGCCGAACCTTTTGCAGACTTATATTTTCTGGGAATTGGTCGGTGTCGGTTCATTCCTGTTGATTGGATTTTACTTTTACAAGGAAAGCGCCAAAGCGGCTGCAAAGAAAGCCTTCATCATGACCCGTATCGGGGATGTCGGACTTTTGATCGGAATGATTCTTTTATTCTGGCAAACTGGAAGCTTCGAATATGATGAAATTTTTGCGGCAGTAGAAGAAGGCGCGATTTCCGGAACGATGATTACCTTGACTGCGATCCTGATTTTCATCGGGGCAGTTGGTAAATCAGGTCAGTTCCCGCTGCACACATGGCTTCCAGACGCGATGGAAGGTCCGACGCCAGTTTCTGCGTTGATCCACGCAGCGACAATGGTTGCGGCTGGTGTGTATTTGGTCGCTTCACTGTTCCCGCTGTTCAACGCGAGTGAAACAGCGATGCTGACGGTAGCGATCATCGGAGCGTTCACAGCGATTTTTGCGGCAACGATCGGCCTTGTCCAGACTGACATCAAACGAGTGCTTGCGTTCTCGACTGTCAGCCAGCTTGGCTACATGATGCTCGCATTGGGATCTGCCGGTTATGTGGCCGGAGTATTCCACTTGATGACCCACGCTTTCTTTAAAGCGTTGTTATTCCTTGCAGCAGGTAGCGTCATCCATGCTGTACATACTCAGGATATTGAAAAAATGGGCGGGCTATGGAAAAAGCTGTCCTTCACTGGACCTTTGTTCCTGATCGGAACGCTGGCCATCAGCGGTGTTCCATTGTTCTCAGGCTTTTTCAGTAAAGATGAAATTTTGATCGCTGCATGGGCACATGGCAATTACATTCTGTTCTGGCTGGCGGTGATTGCGGCATTTTTTACAGCATTCTACATGTTCCGCCTGTTCTTCATGGTCTTCACTGGTGAAGCGCGCAGCGACATGAAGAATGTCCATGAATCACCATCCGTCATGACGATGCCGATGGTTATCCTCGCAGTACTGGCAGTCATTGCCGGTTATGTGAATACACCTTGGTTCGGCACTTTCCTTGGTGACTGGCTTGTCGAAGGCAACGAAGCACTCGGACATGGCCATATCGAAGGACCTGGCTGGATCATGATTGTTGCCACGCTTGTCTCCTTGCTCGGCATCCTGCTTGCATGGATGATGTACAGCAAGAAGTCGATTTCCCGTGACTGGCTGTCCAGCAGGGCGCCAATTGCCTATGGCATTGTGAAAAATAAGTACTATATCGATGAAATTTACAATCAAAGCATCGTGTTTGGCGTAAAGGCAATCAGCTTGTTCTTGCGTTTCATCGAGCTCTTCCTTGTTGAGGGACTCGTGAAGCTGACAACGGCGACTGTCCAGGGCCTTGGTAAAGCCGGTGCGAAAATCCAGAACGGCCAGGTACAGACTTACGGCACAATCGCCTTCGTCGGCCTTGCAGTCCTGATTGTCATCTATGCGTTAACAGGGGGGTATTTATAATGGATTTCAACTATTTTCTTACCTTGCTGGTATTCTCCCCTTTACTAGGAATCCTGCTTTTGGTCTTCATGCCAAAAGCGAACGAATCAGGCATTAAAATGCTTGGCGTATTGGCAACACTGCCATCTTTGATCCTTGCGCTGATCGCATACTTTTCGTATCGCGGCGGCAGCGATCTCGCTGGCTTTTCAGAAAAGTTCCGCTGGATTCAATTCGGCGGGCAGGGTGCCGAGCAGCAGGGCATGTTTTCAGTCAACTACGAACTCGGCATTGATGGGTTCGGTTTGATCATGGTGGTACTGACAGCGGTGATCGCGACGCTTGCGGCAATCGCATCCTTCCATATCAAAAAAGAATGGAAAGGCTATTACATGCTGTTCCTGCTTCTCGAAATCGGGATGCTTGGAGTCTTCACATCGCAAAACTTGATCCTGTTCTTCCTGTTCTTTGAAATCACCTTGATCCCGATGTTCTTCCTGATTGGGAAATGGGGCTATTACGAAAAAGAAAAGGCTGCCTACAGCTTCTTGATTTATAACGGCCTTGGCTCAGCGATCCTGCTGATTGTCATCATGGTATTGTTCTCAAGAACAGGCACGTCAAATATCGAAATGCTGAAAGTCATGATGAACACAGACAATGCGCCGCTGTTCGCGCCTGTGTCTGAGTCCTTGAAGATGGGATTATTGATTGCCCTGCTTGTCGCTTTCGGTGTCAAGCTGCCAATCTTCCCGCTGCACAGCTGGATGCTGCGCGTCCACGTTGAAGCACCGCCATCGATCGTCATGATCCACTCAGGGATCCTGCTGAAGATCGGGGCATTCGGTTTAATCCGCTTCGGGATGGGCATTTTCCCTGAACAGTTCGTAGAATTAGCCGGACTGCTTGCAGTACTCGGTGTGATTAACCTGCTTTACGGAGCGTTCCTTGCTTTTATCCAGACAGATTTCAAAATGGTCCTTGCTTACTCTTCTATTTCCCATATGGGGATCGTTTTAATCGGACTTGGAGCATTAAATGAGGCAGGAATACAAGGTGCTATTTTCCAGGTCGTATCTCACGGTCTGATTTCAGCACTACTGTTCTTCCTTGTCGGTGTACTTTATGAACGCACACACACAACCACACTTGCCAATCTTGGCGGTATGGCAAAAGGAATGCCGCTTGCTGCAGGATTCCTGCTTGCAGGTGCGATGGCTTCACTTGGACTGCCTGGCATGTCAGGCTTCGTCAGCGAATTCATGGCATTCCTCGGTTTGTTCGAAGAGATGCCAGTCCTGGCTGCAGTCGGTACACTAGGCATCATCATGACGGCGGTTTACCTGCTGCGAGCAGTGCTGGCCATCACGTATGGCAAAGCAGAACGTGAATTTGTCGGCGTAACCGACATCCGTTCATTCGAATGGGCACCGGTGCTGGTGCTTGTCGGCTTGATCGTCCTGATTGGTGTATATCCGGCCGTTCTTAGTGAACCGCTTCAGGCAACATTAGAGACTATCTTGATGGGAATAGGGGGGTGATGAAGGATGGATCTAGATACACTTCTATCATTTGATTGGGGAACGATGGCTCCGGAATTCATCCTCCTCGGTTTTATTGCACTTTTATCAGTCGCTGATTTATTCATGCCAAAGCATGTCGACCGGAAGATCCTTGGCTGGGTTGGTTTTGCTGGGGTAGTAATGGCGCTGGTTTCACTGGTAACTTTGATAGGTACCGAGACAACATCAATTTTATACGATACATTCAGGCTTGATTCATTCGCTATCGCATTCAAGCTGCTCCTCCTTCTTGGAGCGGCGCTTGTCATGCTGTTGGCGATTGACTTCAGAGCAAATGATGGGCTTGAGGATTACAAAGGTGAGTTCTACTACCTGTTCCTCACTGCCTTGCTTGGAACGATGTTCATGGCATCAAGCGGCGACTTGATCACATTGTTCGTCGGCCTTGAATTGCTGTCCATTCCGTCCTACATCCTTGCAGGTATGCGCAAACGCAACCTGAGATCGAATGAATCCGCGATGAAATACGTCCTGAACGGCGGCATTTCATCTGCCATCACTTTGTTCGGTATGAGCTATGTGTTCGGGATTGCAGGCACAACGAATTTAAAAGGAATCGCCCAGGTTTTCAATGGCTTGAGTGACCCTCAGCATATTTACATTCTTGGACTGGCATTCTTCATGATTTTTGTCGGCCTGTCCTTCAAGCTGGCATCTGCTCCATTCCATATGTGGGCACCTGACGTGTACGAAGGAGCACCAACTCCAGTGACGGCGTTCCTGAGCGTCGTCTCCAAAACAGCTGGCTTTGTCATCATCCTGCGCATCCTGCTATCGATCTTCGGATACGTACCGGTCGCACAGGAAGACGGCCAGCCAATTCCGCTGCTGTTCGCAGTACAGGATTACATTGCATTCCTTGCGGGAGCCACGATGATTATTGGTAACGTCATTGCCTTAAGGCAGCGTAACATCAAGCGCATGTTCGCGTATTCAAGTATCGCACATGCCGGTTACATCCTTGTCGCGCTGACAGCCATGTCATTCGTGACCTTCGATGCCATCTGGTTCTATCTGCTGGCATACGTGTTAATGAACCTGGGTGCGTTCGCGGTGATCCAGGTGATCACAGCAAAAACCGGCTCAGAAGATATCAGCCATTTTGCCGGACTTTACCGCCGCTCGCCATTACTGGCAGTCGGAATGGGAATCTTCATCCTGTCACTCGCAGGAATTCCTGGTACAGCAGGCTTCATTGGTAAACTGAACATCTTCATGGGAGCCTTGATGGTTGACCAGGCACATTACGTTCTCGTTTCAATCATGATCGCAACAACCGTCATCTCCTATTTCTACTACTTCGGAGTCATGACACAAATGTTCTTCCGCCCGGCAGCAAGTGATGAAAAAATCAAGCTGCCAGCAGGAACAATTGTCGTCATCCTGGTAGCAGTAATCGGAACAATCCTGTTCGGAGTCATGCCAAACCTGGCCATCGACTTCATGCAAAATAACTTCAACCAGTTTGGAGACTTTATGAGATAAAATGAATCGGTTTTGGGGAAAATCCATTCATGGAAACAAAGGGGTAAATTCAGCTGGCCTGCAATTTTGCGGGCCGGTTTTTTTATTTGAAACTTTTTCAAAAGTAAAACGTCTATAAAGAAGGGTATTCAACACGTTTATGGTAAAATAGCATGTGAAGGGAGGAGAGTATATGCTAACAGGTTTTGGCGGCTTTGCGCTGACCAGTATTCTGACACATCTGGTTTTTATTGCTCTTTCATGGTGGGCTCTTCAGGCACTCCAGTTTGATAAACTGCTGAGGGCGAATCATGTTCTTCAAGCCCGCGTGTTATATATCCTGCTATCCATCGCACTTGGATCCACAGTCAGTAATTTCTTCCTTGATTACCTCCAATGGTCGCAGCAGCTTCCGATGATTTTTCAGTAGCTGTTAAGTCATACCCGAATTGGTAAAAAATTAGGTCTTCATACATGTTTTCAAAACGAAGAATATCAAGTATTATACTCTTTGTGTTTGTTTTTTTGCACAAGCATGTTTATTTTTTCACAAACTATGAACACCCGGGCAAGTTGGTACATAGAATGATGTCAAAAAGTGACGAGAATTCCCAAGTATGTGATTCGCTCTCCTGGTAAGAATGGTAATAAGGGGAGAGTGAAACAGATATGAAGAAGATTCCATATATTTTATCAATTTTTGGCATTATTGGTTTTATTGTGTTCCAAGCTGGGAATAAGACGACTGTAGCTGACGCTGATCATGAAATAAAAACTCTGGCCTCGGTTTTACAGGACGAAGATATTTTAATCACTGGTTGGTCTTTATATGCAAGGGAAACATTGGAACAAGAAAATGTCGAATCGTTGGTGAAGGACCTGAAAGTCCAGCTTCCAGAGTGGACATGGTCAGGACACAATGGAGAACTAACAGCTGTTATGAATTCTTCTGAGATTCAGGAAAAAATTAAAATTGTTTCTACCGACACAAAAGGCCCTATACATACGTATGTGATGTATGAGGTCAGAGGTCAGCACTGGAATAAAAATACAGAAACCTTTTTAAACAAAAATTTACCAGGCAGAATATTTGACATTTTTCGAGGAAACGCCACAACTTTCTCTTGTGTTGAAGGCGAAATCAATGGTAAGATAAAATCGGCTTTACCTGTTTACAAAAGTAAATTGCTTAAGGCTTTCAATGCTCGTGAAGTTGAAGGGTTGGCAGAAGGATCATTCATTTCCTCTTCCGCCGTTTCGCCTTTGTTCGACAAAACACTGAGCAATGAACATGAGATGAATATGCAGCTTGGATTACGGAAAACTGAACGATTGGGCGCAAAGACTACCGTCGTAGTTGGCACACCCATCATTACGATTGAATATTAATATAGAGAAATTGGACGCGGAGGGGAATACACTTGGAAAAAATCATCGTCCGCGGCGGACAAAGGCTAAGCGGTTCTGTAAAGGTTGAAGGAGCTAAGAATGCCGTCTTGCCTGTTATCGCTGCAACATTATTAGCAAGTGACGGAAAAAGCGTAATTCGTGATGTGCCAACTCTCTCCGATGTATATACCATCAACGAAGTATTACGTTCTTTAAACGCCGTAGTGGAGTTTGAAAATAACACGATTACAGTAGATGCATCCAGAGAGTTAAAAATTGAAGCACCTTTTGAGTATGTTCGTAAAATGCGTGCTTCTGTATTGGTTATGGGATCCCTGCTTGCCAGGAACGGCCGTGCTCGCGTAGCGCTGCCAGGCGGCTGTGCAATCGGTTCCCGTCCTATCGACCAGCACCTTAAAGGCTTTGAAGCAATGGGTGCGACAGTCAAGGTAGGCAACGGTTTTATCGAAGCCGAAGCAGTCGATGGTCTGCACGGAGCTAAAATATACCTCGATTTCCCTAGCGTTGGCGCTACGGAAAACATCATGATGGCTGCTGTCCTTGCAAAGGGTACAACAACCATTGAAAACGTCGCAAAAGAACCAGAAATCGTCGATCTTGCCAACTTCCTTAACAAAATGGGAGCGAAGGTAAAAGGCGCAGGCACTGGCACGATCAAGATTGAAGGTGTTGAAGTACTGTTTGGTGCTGACCACAACATTATTCCTGACCGAATCGAAGCAGGAACTTTCATGGTTGCGTCTGCCATCACTGGTGGAAACGTGCTTGTAAAAGGCGCAGTCCCAGAGCATCTTTCTTCATTAGTAGCGAAGATGGAAGAAATGGGCGTTACCATCATCGAGGAAGAAGATGGTCTTCGTGTCATCGGGCCTGAAAAATTGAAAGCAGTCGACATCAAGACGATGCCGCATCCTGGATTCCCGACGGATATGCAGTCACAAATGATGGCCTTGCTATTGCGTGCACAGGGAACAAGCATGATCACCGAAACTGTTTTCGAAAACCGATTCATGCATGTGGAAGAATTCCGCCGCATGAACGCAAACATCAAAATCGATGGCCGCTCTGTCATCATGAACGGACCATCTGACCTTCAGGGAGCCGAAGTGGCAGCAACTGACCTGCGTGCCGCGGCATCACTCATCCTGACTGGCCTTGTAGCAGATGGAGTTACACGCGTAACGGAACTGTATCACCTGGACCGCGGCTATGTGGACTTCCATCATAAGCTTGCAGCACTGGGCGCAGACATCGAACGCGTCAGCGAAGTAGAAGAACAGCCAGTAACTGAAAAATTAGTCTCAGACATGAACGCATAAATAATACTGCTCATAAAACCGGAGAATTATGCTTTAACGTATAGTTCTGCGGTTTTTTGATTTTTGATTGGGTTTTTTAAGGGCTCTTTTCTCTAACCTTGTTGCTATTGACTACAAATAGGATGGAGTTACCTAAGTTTCTCCACAAAAGAAATGCTTATTAAGAGAAAAGAGCTTGCCAACTTAGTACCGACCTACAAAATGGCTTTATCACGTTAAAATCGGCTTTAGGATTTTAACAATCATCTTTACGAAAACAGCCTTTCAAAAAATATTTGTCCAATTTCGACCGACTTATTATGAACTTTTTAAAAGAAAATATGCAAATTGCGAGCTTTTTCATTTTCTGTCATAAAAGCTTGTCCGCCTCCATATGAATGGAATGAGACGGTTAACGGCCGTAAAATTTCATAATGGAGGCTTTTCTATGTTAAAATTCAAACCAATCATCGTACTAGCTGCAATCCTTTTCGCGGTCACACTCTTGATTCCATCCTTGCTCGTCCTCCCTTTTATGGAAGATAAGGCAGGCGGGAAGCTTGGAGAAGAGCTGCAAAATGAAGCAAAGGAGGCTGCCGCTATGCCAACAGCAGATTCAGCAATCGAGGTGGCTGTCTACCGGACAGCGCTATCCAAAACCGAAAAGCTTCCACTTGATGACTACTTAATTGGCGTCGTAGCCGCTGAAATGCCAGCCGAGTTCGAGCTTGAGGCATTGAAGGCACAGGCACTGTCAGCGAGGACCTATTATGTAAAACAAATGCTGAGCCCGAATAAAGTTGGCGTTCCTGAGGGTGCACAGCTGAATGATACCGAAATCCATCAGGTTTTTAAAAATAAAGAAGAGCTGAAAAAGCAGTGGGGTACCGACTATAAATGGAAGATGAAGAAAATTGCCGAGGCAGTAAAAGCCACTGACGGCCAGGTGCTTACCTACGATGGATCACCGATCGACGCCACCTTTTTTTCAACATCGAACGGTTTCACAGAGAACTCAGAGGAATACTGGTCAAATTCACTGCCATACTTGCGCAGCGTAGAAAGTCCTTGGGATTTGAAGTCTCCGAAGTTCCGCAGCCAGGAAGTGAAGACAGTGGCCGAGGTTGAGTCTAAATTAGGAGTCAAGCTGCCGAACTCTGCGGAAATTGGCAAAGTCATCTCCAGGACCACCGGGAATCGCGTTGCAAAAATTGATATCGGAGGCAAGGTCCTGACCGGAAAAGAGGTTCGTGATAAACTTGGCCTGCGTTCAAGCGACTTCAGCTGGGAACTCAAAGGCAACAACGTCATCATCACCACCGAAGGCTTCGGCCACGGCGTCGGCATGAGCCAATACGGAGCCAACGGCATGGCCACAGAGGGCAAGAACTATCAGGATATTGTTAAGCACTACTACAAAGGCGTCGAGATTAGTGAAGCGGATAGTATGCTGGCTAAGGTGACGGCGAAGAAATAAGAGCAGGTTACCGCTGCCGCAGCGATAAACACAATAATGACCAGGCCAGGGCGAAGAGCAACCCTGGCTTTTTAGCGCGGGTTGGGGTGGTGGTTTGACTTATTATTTCTTCGCGAGTTTAGGATGACAATTTTCTATGCCGAGTTCCAGAATGTTATTTTTTCGCGGAATCGAAAAAGGTCTCGATATTTGGAGGCATGTGGTAGGTGCGGCCATGAGTAGTGCCAGTGAAGGGGAGATTTAATGAAATCAAAAGATCACTGGCTGTTTTTGAAGATATACCAATGCAAAATTCTCTACACATCTGATTTTTAATTGTTGGACTAATGAGGAGGAAAAACTCTTTTACAGTTTTATGGTGAGCTGTTTTGGATTTATGTTCACACACAGGACAACGCCAGACCCACTTTTCGCGCTTCATCCCATATGTTAAACAAGACGGGCATTGAACCCCCTTTTGAAGGTCGTCTGGAGTGAGGGAATATTGTTTCAGAAGGTCAGGGTGGTGTGGAGAATGATTCTTTACAAGTGACTTGGATAACTTTTTTATTTCTTTGTCAGTAAAATTTGGATTTGTGGTGGTATCGTCGATCTGAAGAACGCGATTTAATAATACATCCCCTTTTACTATTAAGTTATTCAGGGATCGGTCACTTACCTTGATAATGGTTGAGGAATTGCTGATTGCAACGAGATGGTATAGGGGTGGAACACTGAATTTACGGCTCTTCAGCCATCTCTTCAAATGCCAGGATTGCATTAGAACCTGGTTAATGGGGTTATCGTATGATTTCTCTTGGTCATTCTTTGTTTGAATCATTTGTTCAGAATGTTTGTCGAAGAAAAGGGTGCCGGAATAGGCTTTGGTTTCAATTAGGAGGATATAACGAAGAGTTAAAATGAGGGTATCAATCTGGAAGTGCCACTTTTCATCTTGAAGGCGTAAATCCCTGAATATATGGAAACCTTTTTCAGGCAGAAAACTTAAGCGGTAATCCGTTTGCAGTTCACCTCTGTATCCAGCACGCCAGGCTTTGTAATCTTGTTCAATGATTGGGATTTTAGGATGATTTGGTATGATTCTTTCCATTAAAGCCTCATACATGAGAAGACGGATGGGATATGGTCTTTCTTTTTCAATCAAATTGGTCACTTCCCTATTAGTTTTTATATGCATTCTTTATTTTCACTCCGAATACCTGCGGATATAATGGTTTTATTATGAAAGTTTTATGTCCGAAGTAACTAACCACATTATAATTCTACGGTTGGGAGCGATAATTTAACGGTTGCAGCCAATAATCTAACGGTTATAGCAAATAATTTAACGGTTGAGGAAAAAAATTTAACGGTTGGATTAAATGCCTGTGCGAAGTCACTACTTAAAAACATGAAGCCAGCCCCAATCCAAAGGCCAGCCCCTTAAAAACCGTAATTAATAACCATCTTAATAATAACCCCACCTAAATTCCCCGAACTCTCGCCTCAATCCCGCGCAAAACCCTTCCCAGCTTCACAAACTTGCCGCTGAAGTAGGCATGATGAATGAAGTGTGATGCCGCTAAAACCCCAATTACGTCTTTTATAAAATCAATGACGGTGGCGGATCGGTATGGGACGAAGCTTTGATGGATTTCGTCTAGCAGGCCGTACAGGATCGCAACTCCCATGAAGGCAAAGCTTAATGCCGGGGTGAAGCGCCCGGTCGTCAGCACGGCCAGGACGAGCAGCACGTACAGGATGCCAAACTCAACGAGATGGAGTGATTCTTTTAAAAAGCGGTCGACGCCCCGGTCTGGCAGCTCGATGACCGCGGTATCAGGCAGGCTGGACATAATCCAGATCGCTGCCATATAGGCAAAAGGAAGAATGCGTAAAATCCATACAAATAACTTTTTCATGATAAAACCTCACTTTATAGGGTAACCCCAACATAGCGGAAAGCGGAACCCACCCGATATTTAGCCGCTAAAAACCCGCCAAAAAACTTTTTTGCATAAAATCATCACCTTTGTCGAAAAATAAGCAGTAAAAAATTTTTCAACTCTATGTATATATTTTTTCGCTTCTGTTCAAACTGATTGCTGAGGTGATGAAAATGAGAGAGGAAGAAAAAAGATCTTCTCAAGACAAAAGCAAGAACAGCTTTTTCAAGAAGCGGTGGGTGTATCCAACAGTTTATATTGCTAGTGCCGCAATCATTCTAACTGGTGTCCTTTGGTATCAAAACAGCGCGAGCGATCGACTGGATCAGTCGGAATACAAAGCGACTGACATGCCTGGCAAAAAGATGAATGACCAGCCTGCAGTTGAAGTAAACCGCGCGATGGAGAACTTCGTAATGCCAGTGGTGAGTGAAGACGATGCTGTCATCCAAATGGGATTCTACGATAATGACAGCGACTCGGCAGAGCAAGAAGCAGCTCTAGTGTTCTATGATAATACTTACCATCCGAACACTGGACTGGACATTGCAGCAAAAGACGGCAAGGAATTTGATGTAATCGCGTCACTTAGCGGTACTGTCAAGAATGTCATGGAAGATGCTGTACTTGGAAATGTCATTGAAATCGAGCATGACAAGGGTATTGTAACACAATATCAGTCAGTAAAAGACTATGAAGTTAAGGTTGGCGACGAGGTTGAGCAAGGACAAGTCATTGCGAAGTCCGGTACAAGCCTGATCAATGAAAAGGCTGGCAACCACGTACACTTTGAAATCCGCAAGGACAATGTACCTGTCAATCCGCATGAGTACTTCAACAAGCCGATGAGCGCGTTGCAGGATGCCAATGTGACAGAAGAGAAGGCTTCATCTGATGCAGATGCAGGAAAGTCTGAAGATGCTGTCGAGGGAGATGCTGAAGGAACCACTCCATCTGAAGAAGGTGTAGAGGATACAACTCCAGCAGAAGAAAAGCCTGCTGAAGATGGCTCTGATAAAAAAGACGCTGGACAAGATGAAGACAAGGATGCAGGCGAAGACAAAGACTCTTCAACTGACTCTGACACTTCAAGCAACTCTTAATAAAATCAAAAATTTTGGAACCCGCCTGGTTTTAAAGGCGGGTTTTTTTATTGGAATAATAAGAAATACTCCAAGCTTATCCAAATGGTAATTCTGTGGTAAAATCAGACAGGAGGAGGGGATACATATGAAACGGACTTTATTGATTATCATGTCGGTCCTGATCGCCGCTATCATTTCAGGCTGCAGCAAGGAACCGACTCCCGAAGAACGGTTTTCACAGTATGTGAAGCTATGGAATGACCAGAAGTTTGATGAGATGTATGGATTTTTATCAGCGGAAGCGAAGGATTCCATCACAAAAGAGGAATTCGTCTCTCGCTATAATAAAATTTATCAGGATTTGGAGATAGACAAGCTCAAGGTCAGCTACAAACAACCTGAGGAAGAAAAGGAACACGAAGAGAACGCGGAGCTTCCTTTTTCGGCAAAAATGGAAAGTGCGGCTGGCCCGATTGAATTCGACCACAATGCCACTCTTGTAAAAGAAAAACGTGATGATGATACAAATTGGTATGTGGACTGGAACACGACCTATATTTTTCCTGAGCTTGGAGCAGGAGATAAGATCAGCTTCAAGAATGTCCAGGCTGAACGCGGCAGTATTCTTGACCGTGATGGAAACGGACTCGCGATCAACGGCACGGCTGTCCAGGTCGGAGTAGTCCCGGGGGAGCTTGGAGAGCAGAAAGAACAGACAATCACAAAAGTGGCGGAACTGCTCGATATGTCCGAAGAGCAAATCAACAAGGCGATGAGCGCCGGCTGGGTAAAAGATGACCTGTTTGTTCCATTGAAGAAAATTTCCAAGGAAGACAAAAGTCTGCATGAAAAACTGTTTTCGATGGATGGCGTGAGAAGCCAGGAGGTGGGGGCTCGTGAATATCCATACGGAGCAGCATTGTCCCACTTGATCGGCTACGTCGGCCCAATCACAGCCGATGACCTTGAAAAGCTGGAGGGCAAGGGGTACACCGCAACCGATCTCATTGGCCGCCGCGGACTTGAACAGGTTCTGGAGGAGCAATTAAAAGGAACAAACGGTGTCAGGATTTCAATCGTGAAGGAAGACGGCACGGCCAAGACACTTGCCGAAAAACAAGTGGAAAACGGGAAGGACGTCAAGCTGACCATCGATGTAGTCGCACAGCAGCAATTGTATGATCAGCTAAAAGGAAAAGCCGGTACGGCATCAGCCATCAATCCGGCTACTGGCGAAACCCTGGCCCTTGTCAGCGCACCAGGCTTCGACCCGAATGAAATGACGCTCGGAATCTCGCAAAGCAAACGGAAAATACTAGAGGAAGACCCGCTCAAGCCATTCCTCAACCGTTTCAAGTTGACCTATGTACCAGGGTCAGTGATGAAGCCGATCACCGCGGCAATCGGCCTTGAGAGCGGCAAGCTCAAGACGGATACTGCGTTTGAAATCACGGAGAAACAATGGCAAAAAGACGCTTCTTGGGGCGGGTACAAAGTGACCAGGTATTCAAATGTGGTAGGGAATATCAACCTTGAAAAAGCGCTGGTCTATTCAGATAATATTTACTTCGCGCGTGCTGCGCTTGGAATGGGACAGGATACTTTTACAGAAGGACTGAAGAAGTTCGGCTTTGAAGATCAGCCGGAATATTTATACCCTATGGAGCCGTCACAAATCGGCAAAATCGACAGCGAGATGAGGTTAGCTGACTCTGCCTATGGCCAGGGACAGATTGAAATGAATATCCTCCATCTAGCAACCACATATTCGCCATTCGTGAACAAGGGCAATCTGATCAAGCCGATTTTGAATATGGAGGATGAGCAGGGACAGGTGTGGCAGGAAGGCATAGTCAGCGCGGAAAATGCTGCCACGATAAACAGCATGCTGACAAAGGTCATCACCGATCCAAAAGGAACCGCACACAACGGACTGATTGCCAATTATCCGCTCGCGGGTAAAACGGGCACCGCAGAAATCAAAGAGAAGCAGGGTGAAAAGGGCAAAGAACTTGGATGGTTCGTCGCCTACAATCCGAATGCAGCCGATATGATCGTCGCAATGATGATCGAGGACTCTGGATCCAAAGATGTTGTTTCGAGAGTGAAGGCGTTTTATGAGCTAAAAATGGGACAATAGGAAGTCCGGCCGAAATTGGCCGGGCTTTTTTATGAAACCAAATAGGTGATAAATACCTAGTAAAATCATCTTAAAAGAATAAGGACTGAATTAATTGAAGCAAAAAAATGATGATTTAATAGGTCAAATTTTCTCCAGATTATTTTTAGCCTTCCTATTCAACTTAATTGGCAGCGTAATGCCGCAGTGGTCGCCTTTCATATTTAAAGTGAACATGGCACTCATTTTATTAGGAACAATCGTCTCTATTGTTATCTATCATAAAGTCTCCGATGCAAGAACCATGTGGAACCGGGTTGGTTTTGTATTATTCATGCTAATGGGATTCTTTATGGTTACTCCTTTTTTAAGGATTGCTGTAGAGACTTCAATCTTTTGGATTTTGCTAGCAGCGTACCTACTTTACATAGTGAACTTTATTTTAAGATATTTAGATGTTTTTCATGGTGTATCGGTGCCTGGATTATCAAGGAATAGGCATAAGATGATTTGGATAACCTTCGTTTTATTCATAGGTTCATTCTTTTTGGTAAATGAAAATGGAAATATTGTATTGCAAATTTTTAATACTGATGCCCCTCCTCTTTTATTTCTGATTTTCTTTTATCTTGGTGGATTGGTAATGACATTAGCAGCATTTACTCTACTCATTGATAATTAACTTTTTGATTTCGAATTTTCAATTATTTTGGTATAATATTTCGCAAGACGAAAAAAATATTGGGGGAATCAGAATGTCTTTGCATACATATCCATATCCGTCCCAGCGAATGGCGGCGGTGGCGCGCAATGGGATGGTCGCTACATCACAGCCGCTTGCTGCGCAGGCTGGGCTTGATATTTTAAAAAAGGGCGGCAACGCGATTGATGCGGCGATTGCGACAGCGGCATGCCTGACGGTCGTTGAACCGACTTCGAACGGGATTGGCGGCGACGCATTCGCACTTGTTTGGGTGAAAGACAAGCTATATGGCCTGAATGCGAGCGGTCCTGCGCCGCAATCGATTTCGATTGAAAAGCTGAAAGAGCTTGGCCATGAAAAAATGCCTTCACATGGCTGGATTCCGGTCACGGTTCCGGGGGCGCCATCTGCCTGGGCAGAACTATCGAAAAAGTTCGGCCGTCTGCAGCTTACGGAAGTTTTGCAGCCGGCAATTGATTATGCCCGTAATGGCTATCCGCTGACTCCGATTCTCGCAAAATATTGGAAGGGTGCTTACAATGCTTACAAGAGTCGTTTCCAGGGCGAGGAATACGATGAATGGTTCCGTGTTTTCGCTCCTGAAGACAGGGCTCCTGAAGCGGGCGAAATGTGGAAATCGGAGGACCATGCGAATACCCTCCAGGAAATCGCTGAAACGAATGGAGAAAGCTTTTACAGGGGTGCACTTGCTGATAGAATCGCAGAAGCCTCCGCAAAAGCGGGCGCATTCTTAAGTAAGTCTGATCTTGAAAACTATCATCCGGAATGGGTTGAGCCCATCTCAGTATCCTACCGAGGGCACGAGGTCTGGGAGATTCCGCCGAACGGCCAAGGGATCGTAGCGTTGATGGCATTGAATATTTTAAAAGGGTACGAGTTTACACATCGTGATGATGTCCAGGGTGTCCACCGTCAGCTCGAAGCGATGAAGCAGGCGTTCACGGATGGCAAGGAATATGTCACCGACCCTAGGACGATGCAGGCAAAGGTAGCGAACCTGTTATCAGAGCAGTATGGTGAGGAAGCGAGAGCTAAAATCTCCGATGAAGCAAGAATGCCTGAACCAGGTACTCTTCCTAAAGGCGGAACTGTTTATCTATCTGCTGCGGATGATGAAGGCAACATGGTATCGTTCATCCAGAGCAACTATATGGGCTTCGGCTCTGGTGTGGTCGTTCCGGGAACAGGCATCGGCCTGCAAAACCGCGGACATGATTTCTCGCTTGACCCAAATCATGCGAACGCGCTTGCTCCTGGCAAGAAGACATACCATACGATCATTCCTGGTTTCATCACGAAGGACGGCGAGGCAGTTGGTCCTTTCGGCGTAATGGGCGGCTATATGCAGCCGCAGGGACATGTCCAGGTTGCGATGAACATGATCGATTTCGGTATGAATCCACAGGCTGCGCTTGATGCGCCTCGCTGGCAGTGGATCAGCGGAAAGCAGATTGAAGTTGAACATCATTTTCCGAACCATATCGTTAAGGAACTCGCCGCACGCGGGCATCAAATGAAGGTGGCGTACGATGGCGGTGGTTTCGGCCGCGGACAGGTCATTATCCGTGATCCGAAGACCGGAGTCCTGACTGGCGGAACCGAAATGAGAACCGACGGCGCCATTGCCTGCTGGTAACATTATATTCTATTGAAGGAATACTCCATCGCGAGTGTTCCTTTTTGCTATTCTGTAAAATCATTACAAACAGCCCATTTCTCTGGAAGCAATGAGAAAAAATTTTTTTCGACAATCTCCTTAACCTGCAATCCCTATAAACCCTTACTGTTACTGACGAATTTACCACGGTATGTAAAATATCGACATAGTAAGCGATTACATTTTTTAAACATAATGTATTGACCAGCCTGGACATTATATGGATAATTAAATTAAATTTTCCAAAGATTTTGTTAAATGACAAAATTTTAGTATTGGAGGAATCAACTTGATTATTTTAATCGGACTGCTGGTGATTACTGGCATCAGCTTGTTCCTGGGCTTAAGGAAAAACAAGGTAATTTTTCTGGCAGTCCCGTTCCTGAGCATCTTTCTCTACTTCCTCATCCAGATCATCATGGTCCCGGCCCCATTTTTCGAAACATTAAAATTCATCTTCAGTCTAAGCTAAATTTTTTCCCGGAATTAAATTGGTATCAACCTTGCCTGGCGCAGGGTTCATATAATTAAAATTTTAAAAAAGGAGTGGGGAAGCTTTTAGAATGTTAGGCTGTGTCCGTCAATCATAAAGGATTATACAAAGGGGATTAGCAAAACCAAAGGGGTGTAAATGTGAAGAAAATTGATAAGTCAGTTGCTGACGCGTATTTCCGTGAAAAAACCCGTAACATGATCGTTTATTTCGCTATCTGGTTTCTCGTTTCGTTCGGCGCAGTATTGATTGCCGAGCCTCTGAGCGAGATTTCAATTGGCGGCTTCCCGTTCCACTACTTCATGGGAGCGCAGGGTGCGGTTGTGACGTTCATCATTCTGCTGTTTGTCAACGCGAAGCTTAGCGACAGCATCGACAAGAAGTATGGAATCGACGAAGAGAAGAACGTCAAGCTGAGCGAAGGAAAGAGCCTGGATCATTAAGCCTTAGGAAAAGACAAAAAGACCGTTTGAATAAGGGGGAGAACTTTGGATACACAATTCTTGGTCTCATTATCTATTATTTTAGCTACATTCGGTTTGTATATCGGGATTGCGATTTACAATACTGCTAAACAAACGTCTGACTTCTATGTTGCCAGCCGCGGCGTCCCGCCAATCTTCAACGGCATGGCAATCGGAGCTGACTGGATGAGTGCTGCTTCCTTCATCGGGATGGCCGGTACGATCATGCTGCTCGGCTATGACGGCCTGGCGTATATCATGGGCTGGACGGGCGGATATTTGCTTCTGACCTTCCTGCTGGCGCCACAGCTCAGGAAGTATGGGCGCTACACGGTTCCTGAATTCATCGGTGACCGCTACAATAGCCATACAGCACGCGTTATCGCCGCAATCTCCACAATCATCATCAGTTTTACCTATTCGATCGGCCAGCTTTCCGGTTCCGGAGTGGTTATCGGGCGGCTGTTCGAAATCGATGCGAAGCTCGGCACGATGATCGGGGTTGTCCTGATTGCATTCTACGCTGCTTTCGGAGGTATGAAAGGAATTACCTGGACACAGGTTGCCCAGTATATCATTTTGATCATTGCCTACCTGATTCCGGTTATCTTCATGTCCCTGCAAATCACAAGCAGCCCGCTTCCATGGCTTTCTTATGGCGAGCTGGTCGGGAAAATGGGTGAGCTCGACCGTGAGCTTGGAATTTCCGAATACTTTGCGCCATTCACGAACGGCACGAAATGGCAGTTCCTTGCCCTTATGTTTACCTTGATGGCTGGTACGGCGGGCCTTCCGCACGTAATCGTACGTTTCTATACTGTATCAACGATGAAAGCGGCTCGCTGGTCAGGCGCATGGGCACTTCTTTTCATCGGCTTGCTTTACCTGTCTGCACCTGCGTATGCAGCATTCTCACGTTTCATCCTGATGACAAAGGTAGCTGGCAGCAAAATCAGCGAGCTTCCTGCCTGGACAAAAACGTGGGTCGATACTGGCAAGCTTCAAGTGGCCGACGGAAACGGTGATGGAATCCTTGAGTGGGGTGAATTGATCATCTCCAACGATATCGTCGTTATGGCAACACCTGAAATCGCCAATCTTGGCGTGTTCGTCATCGGCCTCGTAGCGGCAGGCGCTATGGCCGCGGCCCTTTCTACAGCTGGCGGCTTGATGATCGCGATTTCATCAGCATTTGCGCACGATATCTACTACCGTGTCATGAAACCAAGCGCTACAGAGAAAACTCGTCTGAACGTAGCGCGTATCTCGATCGTTGTAGCGACTTTATTTGCTGGCTTGATTGCCCTTAATCCTCCTGGAGCAATTACGCAAATCGTTGCCTGGGCCTTTGCGCTTGCCAGTGGTACATTCTTCCCGGCACTGATCCTGGGTGTCTGGTGGAAGCGTTCAAATGCACAGGGTGTCATCGCCGGAATGGTTATCGGTCTGGCTGTGACATTGGGATATATTTTCGCGGCCAAGTACGGCGGCTACACGATTCTTGGCATCATCGACACCGGTGCTGGTGTATTCGGCGCTTCAGCAGCGATTTTAGCAAACGTCATCGTATCGCTTGCGACTCCGGCTCCATCGCAAAAAATTCAGGAAGAAGTCCTCGACCTTCGTTATCCTGAACAGATGACTTACAAGAACGGCGAAGTCTGGATGAATGATGATGGAAACAAAGCGCTATAAAGAAATCTGGAAGGCCGTGCAGTTCCACCCCCTGTTTCAGGGGTTGGATGAACGCACGGCCCTTTCCCTTGTCGAGGAGTGCGAAGCATTTTCCTATGGGAAGAAGGAAATGATGCTCCAGGCGGATACACCACGCCAGGGGCTTTTGTTGATTTTACAAGGAATTGCCGAGGTATTCGTGACAAATGCCGCCGGGCAGGAGGAAGTATTGGAGGTCATCCAAAAAGGGGAGATCGTCGGTTTTTCAAGCCTCGCAGAATTCCTTGGTTTCGTAAAGTCCGATAAAACACAATCCAATGTTGAAGTCAGGGCAGTTGATGATGTCTGGGCCCTGCTCATTCCTTTTTCCGTTCTGGCAAAAAGATGGGATGACCAGGATGTCCATGACTATCTGCTGACACAGGTGTCCATCCGGCTAAAAGATGTGTATGGGTCGCTTGCCGAACAGGTAAAAAGGGCCAGGGGAATCGGCGAGGGCAAGGCGATTTTAGCGAGGGTACAGGAAATGATGTCGGAAAGCATCGTCTCGGTTTCCCCGGAAACAAGCATAAAGGACACAGCCCGGAAAATGTCCGAGCTTAAAACGAGCTCTGTGCTTGTCCTGGAACAGCAAGAGCTGAAGGGAATCATCACCGAGCGGGACATCGTCGGCCGGGTGGTGGCGAAGGGATTGTCATTTAATGAACCATCAAGGCTCGTGATGACTGAGGACCTGGTGACGATTTCCAGGTTCGCTTATTATTATGATGCTTTCTCAGAAATGCTTTTGAACGGTATCAAGCATTTGCCAGTCGTTGACCATGGCCAGGTAACTGGTATCGTGACATTGACGGACCTGCTCCGGAAAAAGAATGACAGTGTGATGAGGACAATTAAGAAAATCGAGGAAGCAAATGAAGCGAGCATGCCTGAAGTCAAAGCGGCAATCTATGAAATTACCGATACACTGCTTAGGGACTCTGTCCCTGCATTGGTGCTGCTTGATATCGTAACGAAGCTTTATGACAGATTGATAGGCAGGGCAGTCGAGCTATCCGTTGCAGCACTGGGGGAGCCGCCTGTGCCTTTTGTGTTCTACTTGATGGGGTCGGCCGGCCGCGGTGAGCAGTTCATGCTGACAGATCAGGATCATTTTCTTGTGTATGGCGAAACGAAGGAGCATGTGTACTTTGAAAAATTAGGCGCGGAAATTACCGCAAAGCTCGAAGCCGCCGGTTATGCCCGCTGCAAAGGCCTGATGATGTCGAGTGAAGAGCAGTGGAGGGGAAGTGTGCTGCAATGGCAGGACCGTGTCCGGAAGTGGATGCTGCAATCGACGAATGAAAACATCCTGCTGGCCCAGAATTTTTTCTCCTACCGTTTTGCGGCGGGAAGCGAACAACTGAACAAAGAATTCGAAGCAAAAATCACCGAGCTGCTCGACCGCTCTAAAATCTTCCTGTATCGCATGGTCCAGGCAGAAAAAGAGCAGGAAATACCGACGCTCGATGAACCGATCCGTGCACTGTTCAGGCTTGGCCGTAAAAGCATCGACATGAAAAAAGAGGTTCTGTTCCCATTCCATCATAGCCTGCAGATCCTCTCTCTCTATCACGGCGGAATCCCAGGAATGCCCATCGAGAAAATTGAAGCATTAAAGCAGAAAGGCATTTTTACCGAAGGATTCACACAAGACCTAAAAGAAGCCATCAGCCATGTACTCGACCTCTATATCAGGCAAAGATGGACAAATAACGAAGGCAGCACCATTCTATCATTCGCAACCATGTCCACCAGACAAAAAGATGAACTCATCCTGAGCCTGCGCACACTCCGCGAACTGCAGGGAATGGTATATGCTAGATTCTCAGGTTGAGAACGATAAATTTCGGGTGATGACAGGCACCGAAGTGGAAAGGAGGCTGGCATGTTTTTTCAAAAAAGGAGTATTTCCTGCCCGCTTTTGTACGAGAAAATTCCTTTATCGACTGAAATCGATGATCTTGCTTTTATTGTTTTCGACACGGAGACAACTGGTTTTCAGGTGGCGACTACTGATCGGCTCATTGAAATTGGCGCGGTTCCAGTAAAGGGCCTGAAGGTGATGGAAAATGACCGTTTTCAGACATATGTGAACCCTGAGCGACAAATTTCTCGGGAAATAATTGAGTTGACGTCGATTACCAATGAAAAGGTGGCCTGCGCTCCAAAGGCGTCTGAAGCGATCTCTGACTTTTTTGATTACGTCGAATCCCATGAAACAGTTTGCCTTGTCGGCCACTATGTCGGTTTTGACCATCTCGTGCTGAAAAGTGAACTGAAACGGGAAAAGCTGGCGCTGAAAAAGCTGTTCACCATCGATACACTCGACCTGATCGGTTTCATTGCCCCGTCCTATGATATGCGCGATCTGGAACGATACGCTATGGCATTCGGGACAAGGATTTATGACCGTCACAGCGCCATCGGCGACGCATTGACGACAGCATACCTGTTCACCGAGCTGCTGCAGCAGTTCAAGGACAGGGGACACTCCACCTGGGGTGAGCTGATCAAAGCCACTGACAGCCAGATGCGGTCGATGCAGTTTTGAGTATAGAAAAAAGTGCAGTGGAATACTGCACTTTTTAAAGATCCAAAGGACCTGCTATTTTGTAAAAAGGGAATAATGATAGAATTGGATATCCTTTTACACTTGTATTAGGAATTGGTCCTACTGTGGGGTCCCGGCTATCAAGACTCTCACCAGGTGTCCTATTGTCCCCCATAACAAATATATGATCTTCTGGTACAATGATGGGATCCATGTCATTGGGTATGCCCATGGCGTATAATTCTGGGATTGCTAAGTTATTTACGTAAACCTTACCGCCGCTTATAGAGATGGTATCACCAGGTACGCCTATAACCCTTTTAACAATGTAAAATTGTTGATGATTTTCTTTCACTACAACTACATCACCGTATGATGCTTTTGTTATGTGAGAAGCCAATTTATTAGTTAATAAATAACTTCCATCCTTTAACGAAGGTTCCATTGAATATCCACTGACCTGAACGATTCCGATGCCAAAAGAAAAGATAATATAAAAGACAATGAGAAAAATAACATATTGAACTAATCCCAAAAATTTCTTTTTAATTTTAGTTTTATTTGTAGAATTCTCCGCTATAGAAGGCATCGTATCACCTTCCCCCATAATTATTCTCATTCTGGTTTGCCTTCCTTCTTGACGTCGGTTTCAGAAACGGTTTGATTGCTAGGTTGGATCATTGTGCTTGTTTCTTCCGTTGGCTCTTCGTTTGTTACAGTTGCTTGTTTTTCTTCTGTCTTAGTTTCATTATTTGGAAGCTCATCTGTCTCTTGCTGATTATTTTCAGTTGCTGTTTTCTCTTTATAGGTTCCAGGACTATTAACAACATTAAGCATTTCCTGCTCAGCGTTTTTTTGAATCTCAGAAAGCTGTTTTAGTAAATTGTTTTTTTCTTCTTCATTTGAAAACTGTATTTTGTTCATTAATTGTTCGCTATAATTTCTAACTGCTTCAATATGGGTTTGCTTCTGCTTTTCAGCAAACTCATCCATATCCTTAGAGGATTCTTTCATTTTTAATTGGACTTCTTCCCTCAAGCGTTCTTTTTGAACTTCGACTTCGGTTCTTACAGACAGGTCAATATTCTTTAATGCAGCCTGGGTCTTTGTTTCATACCAGTTTTGAAGCTTAGCTTGAATATCTTCATCTGCGAACGAAACATTCATGGTTAAAATCGCCATCGTACTTAAGGAGACAAGTCCAACTAGAAATTTCTTATTCTTTTTTCTATGTGTCTTCTTTCTTGGCATCATCTCAATCTCTCCTCATTAAAAAAGGTTGTGTCTGAGGCCAAGGATGGCCCCAGACAGCATTTAATTAATTATTAATTCCGTTTACTAGAGCATCAAGGTCAGCTTTTGCAGCTGCTTCGATTTCTGCACCTTTTTCAATAATCAACTTTGTATTAGCTTCTTCCAAAGCTTCAATTAATGTTGTGATTTCACCGCGAACTTTTACGATTTGTGCATCGAAGTTAGCTTTAAGTTCCGAAGTAGCAGCGGCTTTTTCTTCACCAACTAATCGTTCTAATTCTGCTTTCGCGGCTGTGATTTCAGCTTCGAGTGCAGCAACAGCATCAGTT
The DNA here is from genome assembly GCA_018613055.1 of Chryseobacterium sp. ISL-80. Taxonomy (GTDB): domain Bacteria; phylum Bacillota; class Bacilli; order Bacillales; family Cytobacillaceae; genus Mesobacillus. The sequence continues at coordinate 81,318 of JAGGQZ010000013.1, forward strand.
TTAGTTTCTGTTACTTCTGTATTAACGTAGCCGACTGACTCTGCACCTTGAGCATTTACAGCAGTAGTGATTTCATTTTTAGCACTATTAGCTTCCTGTCCCACATAATAATTAACCGTTCTGTTAAGGCTGGAGACGGCTTGGTCAAATTGTCCTGGCATAGCAGCTGTGATTGCTGCTTCTTTAGTATTGATTGCCTCTACATGACCTGCTAATGCTGAATTAATTTCTCCGTTTGCACGATCAACTTCATTTTTTCCTGCTGTAGCAACGTTTGTTACAGCTGCATTCTTTAGATTGTCTTTTTCTTGCATTAAACTATTCTTCTGGCCCCTTGCATAGTTGTAAACTTCGATTGCTGATTGTTGTTTTGCAGTATTGAATTGCTTACTGTACCAATTCTGCAACTGTGTTCCAGCATCCGTGTTAGCAAATGCTGTTCCCATTCCACTTAATAATCCAACTGTTACTACTCCTGCAACGACTTTACCTTTAACTGTTTTTAATACCATTTTGTTTTTCCCCTTTCAATTTTAAAAAGTTATATTAGTTTAATGAGCTTATTACCGAATTCAATTCATTTTTGGCATCCTGTTCAATTGTTGTTCCAGCATCAGTGATCTGAGTTTTTAACAACAATTCCAATTCTTCAGTTTCCTTCGAGATTTCAGCTTTTTTTGTAGAAATCTGTTGGTCCAGGTTAGCCTTCATAGCATCACTTGCTGCTTCTTTTTCAGCTGCTATCAACAATTCAAGGTCTTCTTTAGAACTTATGATTTTGGTATCCAGTTCCTGGATAGCATCTGATTTGGTGCTTTCCATAGAAGATGATGAATCGCTAACGACACCATCTAGTTCATTTGTGACCTCTTCGATGAATATTTCTGCTTGATCATTTATGTAGTTGTTAACTTCTGTGTTTTTGCTGCTGACAAATGTATCGAAGTCTTTACTAATTTGCGATCCGTTCGATGCATACTCTCCTTCGCCGGTGAGAAAATCCGTCTTGTTCCATAACTGCTCTAAGTAATTACTGCTATGAACAGTAATTTGTGAGAATTTCTTGAGGAAGGTTCTGTTTGCAAACTTCTCTATATCCTCATTTGTCTCCTGAGTCAACCTTTCCTGTTCTGCTTCAAGAGAAGGAAGAATGGAAACAGCGTAGTCTTTTATGGAAGTTTGAACCTGCTTGGTAGTTTTTTGATAGAATTCATCATACCAGCTGCTTAATTTTTCTCCTGTATTCGTATTGGCGAATGCTGTACCAATTGAGATCGTTGAAATTGCAGTCATTGTAACAGCGAAAGTTTTAAAGGATTTTTTCATCTTCAACCTCCTTTCATTGTCCTCGTTGCTGTTAATCTAATAGTAGTCTCTTTCAGAAATTGTTTGTATCCTGCATGGGGTTGAATCTCGTTGCTGTCGGTATGATTTGAAAAGTCATACTGAAGGATGAGAGGGGGTACGACTTTTGGAGAAAAGAAAAAAGAACACAGGATTATGTGTTCTTTTTACTTAGAAACCAGTCTTAAGTGGTGAACCGGAAGTTTTTGGTTAATATGATGGATTCGTTTTCGCCTGGTGCTTAAATCCGCTTTGCAATAGGGGCATTGCCATTTCCCTCGCTGGATACTGCTGTATGAATACCCATTGCATTTAGGACATTTCTTCTGATACAAGTCTACTCCTCCACTTTTTTTCTTCATCATATCAACGGGTGATAGGATTTTCTATCATCTGGAGTATGAATTCAGCTCATACCGAAGTAGGATGGAGTGAAGAGCTAACCTACCAATTTATCTGCGTGTAAATCAGAAGTCTCGATTTCGAGTGCATCCGCTAATACATTTACAATATCTTCACGATAAGCTTGCCCTTTAAGTTTGTAAATCTCTTGATAAGCTTCTTGCTTTGATAGTGCCTGTCGATAGGATCTCGATGTTGTCATTGCCACGTAACTTTCAGTAACGGCTATTAATTGCGAGAAGAAGGAAATTTGGCTGCCGGAAAGCTGTTCAGGATATCCTGTCCCATCTAGTCTTTCGTGATGATGCATGAAAGCGGTTTTAATATGTTCCAAATCTGAAAAGCCATTAATCAATTCTGCACCCATAAAGCAGTGCTCTTGAATAATTTCATATTCAAACCGAGTAAGTGTGTCTTTCTTTTCAAACATATAATCCGGCCAATTGATTCTGCTGACATAATGAAGGAGAGAAACTAAATCAATTTCCCAATCTGTTATTTTTTCTTGTGGAAAGTACTTGGCCAGGCTCTTCATAAGACAACGAAATTCCTCAATCTCATTTCGTGTTGTATGCGATTTTCTTTCCACTATTGGTGTCAACGTATGTAAAACCTGAAATATATATCGTTTGTTCTTTTCATTGACCATCGCTTCGTTATTGTTATTCATGTTATGCAGATAGGTTAAAATGATTAAACCTGCAGCGCAGCTGAAAAATGAAAAGAAACTTCTGCCTAGAATCATTAAAAAGGATGCTTGTGTCTCCTCATTCATAATACTGGGATCGATAAAATAATAAAGATGGAAGAGAACCAGGTAAATGCTTACCCAAACTTTAAACACCTCTTCACTAGCCAGAATCCCTAATATGAGAGGGTAGTATAGTAAAACAATCCATATGTCGGAAAAAAGGAGCGGGTTATAAAATGCTATAAAAAAAAACAATAAACATGAGAAAAAAGCAATTAAGTGATCAGATTGTCTTTTGGGTAACAGTGATTTTTTATATAGAAAGTAAAAGCTCCAATGAAAAACCATACTTGCGGAAAATCCTAGAAAAAGTGAGAGTGTGAATTCGTTTTTTAAAAATCCCCAACATATCCCACCGATTAGTGATCCGCTGGTCATCAGCAGGGAGGTTATGAACAAGATTTGGCCTCCTACACTTTTTTGGTCAGCTAAATACTTCATTTAGGTCCCTCCATTTCTATATGGTTACTAGTCCTTCTTTTAACGCATACAGAACAGCTTGTGACCGATTAGACTGTCCGGTTTTCCTTAATATACTGCTTACATGTGTTTTTACTGTAGCTTCGGATATAAATAATGCATTCGCAATTTCTTGATTACTTAAATTCTCGACAATAAGCTGGAAAATCTCCTTTTCTCGCTCAGTAAAGGAAAGAACTGATTCAATTTCTTTCTTTTCTTCTTTTGCAGTTCTAATTCGTTCGACTTTCGGTTGAAAGCAGGAGTATCCCATTAAGACCATATTAATGGTATTAATAATTTGTTCGGGTAATGTATCTTTCATAATATAACCATCTATTCCCCGGTCAAGTGCAAGGTAGATGTCTTCGCTATCATCAAAAGCTGTAAGGACGATGATTTTTGTATCAGGTGTTACACTTTTAATTTTCATACAACTATCAATAATTGAGACACCTGGCATTTTTAAATCAGATATGATTAAATCTGGCTTGTTAAGGCAGGCAGCCTCCAGTAAGTCATCACCATTTGCGACATCCCCAATAATGTTAAATTGAGAAGTGCTTTTTAAGATTAGTTTCAGTCCATCTTTTACAATTTGGTGATCATCTGCAAGGATCACGTTATGCATATGCTTGGCCCCTTTCACTAGGTATGACTGCAATGATTTCTGTACCTTTGAATGGTTCAGTTTTCAAGTAAAGATTTCCGCCAAATTGTTCCACGCGTTCTCGGATTCCCCTTAATCCATAAGAACCTTTCTTATTGCTATCCTGATTAAAGCCAACTCCATTATCTTCTATTTTTATAGTCCATTGCACAGAAGTAACGTTAAGGGAAATGTATAGTTTAGAAGCATTGGCGTGTTTCTTGACATTGTTTATTGCTTCTTCCATAACTCGGTAGATAGATTTTTCAAAGTCTATCGATTCTGCTGTTAAATTACCAGTATTTTCATAATAAACCTGGATAGATGTTTCATTTATGGTACGATTGATCAACTGTTGAATGGCTTCTGCCAGATTGCTTGACTGGTTATGCTCATCTCGTAAATCCCTGATGAAGTTACGGACCTCAAGGTGGGATGATTTCAATTGGTCTTCCATATTAGTAATTACACTTTTTAACTCTGGATTGATATTTTCGGGCATGTTGTTCTTTAAGTGAAAGATTTGCGCGGATAAAAAGAATAGCTGCTGAGCCAATCCATCATGCATATCTTGAGCCATTTTCTTTCTTACGGTTTCTCTTAAAGAAGCAGATACCTCATTTCTAAGATCCGCTTTAGATAAATAGAGTGATAGAAAGACAGTAAGAATATAGAGATATGTATATTGATATCTTTTTATCCGTCCCTTATTTGGAAGTGCTAAAAGGATTCCACCATTAATTTGCTTTTCATTATGTATTGGAAAGTAAAAGAAATCAGTGGTTTTTCCGGTGAATGATTGTAGTTCTATGTATTCGGGTTTCTTTAATAAAAAAAGTTGTTTTTCCATATATAGTCTATTTATGTAATGTCTTTCCCAGTCTTTATGAGTACCTTTTTGATTTGTCCAGCAAATGAATGCATCATCTGCTTTAAATACATTGACCATTAATTTCTCTGCTTTCACTTGTACAGTAGAGAAACTTTGCTCATAAGTTAAGCTCCGTATAAATTGAAAAATTGAATATAATATCCGATGGTTTTCTTTGATTAACCAAGAAGAATAATTCATAAAGAGGATAAACCACATGAAGAAAAAGAAATAAATGGTGAATTCAACTTGATTGCTCCAAAAACTATACCCGTCCTGCTGGGTAAGGAAAAAAGTAAAACTAACAGCCAGAAAGTATCCAATCATGGTAAGTATTGAATACTTATTGTCTGTGATGGTTTTTAACCAAATAAGTGTAGTGAGTGAATATAGAATCACTGGATTCATACCTTGTTCTGTAACAAACAAAAAAATCAGGCTATATATAAGATCGAAAGTGATTAAGAATACGATTATTTTTTTGCTATTGTTAAAGAAAATACTTAATGTGTAGATAAAATTTGCTGCAATGAGTACAATGATCCACCCATATTCATTGGATTCAAATGTGGAATATGTTAAAAAGCCAATTATCAACAAAATCCACCGGAAAATAAACAAATAGGTGTTCATTTCTCTTGAGAAATTAGTCATATTTACTCAAAATACCTCCAATATTATCCATAAACTAATGGTACAGTACTATATGGGGTAAAACAAGAGTGTATTTTGTCGAAAAATGAATATTTGCGAAATTTTCAAAATAAGAGCGTTAAACGGATTTTTTAAATAAAAAAAGGAGCAAAATATGCTCCTTAACATTAATGAATATTGACCAAAGCACCATTTCTATAAGCAACGAAAACCCGCCGGCCTGCGATTTCTTCATATTCTCTCGCTGCCCCATAAGATACCTTTAATGGAATCGCTTTCCCATCGGTCTCAAACTCAACTGTAAAATTATCCGCTGCACCGGAAACGGTGGCTTCCATGAATTCGATTTCGCCCGGAATGGTCAGCTGCTGTCCAATCAACACCATGTCCTGCTTCATCCCGTTTGCTGCCTTCAATTCTTTTATCGACACACCAAAACGCTGAGAGATATTGAATAATGTGTCACCAGCGCTGACCACATACATTCCTTCATTTGAATCATAAACATGGGTGGGTACGGATAAAGCCTGTCCAACATAGATGGAGTCTGTGGCCAATTTGTTTTCCTTTTTGAAAACTTTCACGGTGACTCCATAATTTTTCGCAAGCGAGAACAATGTGTCTCCTTTTTTGACAATATAAACTCCTGCTCCAGCCTCTGCTACAGGTACCTCAAGCTTCTGGCCGGCTCTAATGAAATCGGAAGATAATGAGTTAACTTCCTTCAGCATATGAACTGAAGTATCATATTGCTTCGCCAGGCTGTAGAGGGTATCACCTTTTTTTACGGTATAAAAGGCCCCGATTGCATCTGTTTTCTTTTGTGCAAAGCCAAGCAGCAATCCTGCCGCAACCGAAGCGGCTACTGCTGCACCAATCAATTTCCTGTTCCTTTTTAAGGTTGTTCTGCGTTTTTCTTCTCTGATTCTCTGTTTTCTAGTCTGTCTGTAGGTAATCAAGTCTACTTCTCCCCCAATGAAAAATAACTCCTTTACAAAAATTCGGGAAGGAACAGGTTTTTGTGTACATAAAAATGGGTAAGTAGGAAAGTTTTTCTGCATCAAATAGTTGAATTTTTCAAAAAACTTCACTAAACCTTGTCCCTATTGCTTTTTTCGTGCATATATCCTCAACCAAGCTAATAAAATGTTACAAACCTGACAAAGAGAGTGTTTGAGGTGAGGAGTCGTTTGAACAATATGAGGATTCAGCCGGGGACATGATTAATCATAGTAATATCCAGAAGGAGCATCCTTCTGCCGCGATGGGAAATCATTTGCGGAATACAATATTGGCCGATAAAAGCGAGTCTCATTTCACACTTTTCACATCCAATTTAGGGAGGGCGAGTGGTGTGCACGATTACATCAAAGAGAGAACAATCAAGATTGGAAAGTATATCGTGGAGACGAGAAAAACAGTTCGCGTCATAGCGAAGGAGTTTGGCGTATCCAAAAGTACAGTCCATAAAGACCTGACAGAAAGATTGCCTGAGATCAACCCTGACCTTGCCAACGAAGTAAAAGAGATCCTTGATTATCATAAATCCATCCGTCATCTTAGAGGCGGGGAAGCCACCAAAATGAAATACCGCAAAGAGGAAAGGGAAGAAGAACCTGTGAAGTGAAAAAAATCAGAATGAAGCAGATGGGAGGGACCGTAATTCAGCTTTATAATCACTGCCGACATATCAAAGAAAAATGCCCAGCTTAGATCCAGAAAAGCCGGGCATCGCCACAAAAGGCGTGTATGATTCTGCTTTGATACATAGCGGAGGCTGCCGCCTTTTTATTATGGGGAAAAAGGGACAGGCAGCGGAATCCATCCATCCCTGCCCTTTGTTCGTCTTACCGCAAGCCGGTATTCTTCAGCTTTGCTTCCCGTTCGGCAGCTGCGCGTTCAGCTGTTGCCTTTTCCGCTGCTTCCCGAGCCTCTTCTTCCCTTCTGATTTCATTCGCTGCTGCGACGATATCCGGGCCGATGGAGAACAGCAATGTCTGCAATTCGGAAATTTCCCTGCTTATGCTGTTGATCGCGTTATTGATATACACCATTTCCTGGGCCTGCCAGCCGCTGTTAATATTCCCCTTGAAGTCCTGCAGCCTGCTTTTGATCTCATTCAATTCCTGTGCGTAATCACTGATTCTATTTGCCTGTGCATACGCCTGACCGACATTGATTTTCATCTGGATCACCTGCTCATATTTTTAGATTCTTTGATTATAGTATGTTTTTGAAAAAAATCCCAATGATTTATAAAAATAAAAATGGATTAATTTAGTTGAATTAGGGTTTAAGTTACATCTAATTGGGGTAAAAAGGACTAGTTTTATGATTGTATAGAGCAGGTTGGCACCTTTAACACACCTAGATACTTACATATAGTAAGCAAAATTAGGACCAATATCCCTATTTTTCCAATTGAGGGGGCAATTAGTTGAATATAATTCCTAATATTGTAAGATATTTATATATTTAGAGATGCACCTTAGGTTTGATGTAAAATTACACTTTTTGAGCTAAAATGGTAAAAAATATGAAATTACCACTATACATACTGTAGGAATATAAATATTTAGGCTGGGGAGGTTTTGAGGTGATTTTAACACTTTTTGACCGGAATCGGGTATTCGATCTCGTTTTGCCTGAACGAGTCACCGGGAGATACATACTTAACACAGAAGATCAGGAACAGAATCCGGTCGATATGCTGGCAGTGGAAGCGGAAGATGGCCAGTGGTACCTGAAGTCCAATAAACATGCATTCATAAAGAATACCGCCAACGAAATACAATCAAAGGTCCTCATCGAACCATTCAAAACATATAGTATTCATCGCAACGATGATCAATCCGCGCTAGTCTATGTCGAGCCGCAAACAGCGGACCGCAATGAATTCACAAAACATATCGCAACAAGCAATGTCATAAAAATAGGGCGTTCCCAGGACAGCCAGATTTGCTTTTCGAACAAACTCGTATCGGGTTCACACTGTGTCATCGAATACAGCAGTAAGGGCGATGCTGTGATCAAGGACTTCAACAGTTCAAATGGTACATATGTCAATGGCGAAAGAATAAAGGAAAAGCCACTGACTGTTGGTGATGTCATTTTCATCATGGGCCTAAAAATCATCTTCAACGGCCGCCTGTTGTCGCTGAATAATCCACATAAATCAGTGTTCCTTGACCGGAACGCGTTCAATTCCTTCATTGCTGAAAAGCCTGTAGTAGAGAAAGAAATCAACCTCGATGAAATACATATTGAAGAAGAAAATGATCAGTTGTTTTACCGTTCGCCACGCTTCAAGCGGGATATTGAAAATACAACGATAAAAATCGATCCGCCGCCACCGCAGCCGAATGTGGATGAAACTCCGCTGATGCTGCTGCTGGGACCGTCAATCACGATGGGGATGGCATCCTTGTTCACAGGACTCCTGATGTTACAAAACGTAATGAACAGGGGCGACAATATCATGTCGGCGATGCCAATGCTTGTTATGTCGTTCAGCATGTTGATCGGTACCGTACTCTGGCCGATTTTAACAAAAAGATACGAGAAAAAGCGCCGCATCAAGCTTGAAGGCATTCGCCAGGAGAAGTATCTGAAATATCTTGGGGAAATGAAGCAGGTAATCGCGGATGAGTGCAAGCACCAGAGTGAAATTCTTTTAGAAAACCATGTCACGCTGGAAAACTGCCTGACAAGGATCAAGCGCCGCCAGCGGAATCTATGGGAGCGCGGGATCGGGCAGAATGACTTTTTAAAAGTGCGTCTTGGGATCGGCGATTTGCCTCTGAATGCGGAGATCAAATATCCAGAAAAGCGCTTTATGCTTGAGGATGATAATCTTCAGGATGAACTGTATCAAATCGTAGAACAGCCGCAGATTTTAAAGAATGTTCCGGTCACGGTAGACCTGACGGATGAAAGGATCAGCGGGATCATCGGCAGAAGGGAAGAAGTGAAGAGCTTCGTTCAGGGGCTGATTTTCCAGCTGACAGCATTGCATAGTTATGACGAGCTGAAATTGGTGTTCATTTACGATGAACATGAACATGATACATGGAATTTTGTGAAGTGGCTGCCGCATGTCTGGGATGACGGCAAGACAATCCGCTTCGTCGCCACAGACGCCAATGAAATCAAGGAGCTTTCGGCTTACTTTGAAAAAGAAATCACCGCACGCCAGGCGCTTGATGAAGAAGACCTTGCGGAAATCGAACAGCATTATATCGTGTTCTCAATGAGCAAGAGCCTCGCTTCAAAGGCTGAGATGATTAATCTTATTTTAAAAGAAAAGAAGAATATCAGATTCAGCCTGGTCACACTTTATGACGAGCTGAAAAACCTGCCGAAGGAATGCAGCAATGTCATCGAGCTCGACAAGAGTTTTTCGAAAATCTATGACAAGGACGATATTTCCGGGAAATATGTAGGCTTCAACGCTGACAGCTATCTGGAGGAGAATGCTGAAGAACTGGCAGTGAAATTGGCCAATATCCAGCTGAATACCTCACAGAAGGCATATACCCTGCCTGATATGCTGACATTCCTGGAAATGTTTGGCGTCGGTAAAATCGAGCATCTCAATGCGCTGACAAAATGGAAGGAGAATAATCCGGTCCATACGATTCAAACGCAAATCGGTGTCGATACGCAGGGCGACCCGTTCATGATCGACCTGCATGAAAAGTATCACGGACCGCACGGCCTGATTGCCGGGATGACCGGTTCCGGTAAAAGTGAATTCATCATGACGTTCATTTTATCGCTTGCGGTCAATTACCATCCAGATGAAGTTGCGTTCATCCTGATCGACTATAAGGGTGGCGGCATGGCGAATGCGTTCGAGGATCTGCCTCACCTGGCAGGGACAATCACGAACCTTGACGGAGCTGCCGTCAACCGGTCACTCATTTCTATCCAGAGTGAACTGAAGCGCCGACAGGCCATTTTTAGCGAAACGAGCCGGGTTGTTGACCAGAGCAATATCGATATCTATAAATATCAGAAACTTTACCGTGAAGGCATGGTAACAGAGCCTCTGCAGCATTTGTTCATCATTTCCGATGAGTTTGCCGAACTGAAGGCCCAGCAGCCTGAATTCATGGAGCAGCTTGTCAGTGCGGCGCGTATCGGCCGAAGCCTTGGCGTCCACCTGATCCTGGCGACACAAAAGCCATCAGGTGTTGTTGATGACCAGATCTGGAGTAACAGTAAATTCCGCATCAGCTTGAAGGTGCAGGAAAAAGCGGACAGTATGGAAGTCATCAAGCGTCCTGACGCCGCGGAGCTGAAGCAGACCGGACGTTTCTACCTTCAGGTCGGCTTCAACGAATTGTTCGAGCTGGGGCAGTCCGCATGGGCGGGTGCACCTTACTACCCGTCCGACAGAGTTGAAAAGCATAAGGATGACAGCGTCGTCGTCATCGATGACCTTGGCCGCGTCATTAAGAATGCCCGTATTGATAAGCGCAAGTCGGCAGTGAAGAATCCGCCGAAGCAAATCGATGAGATTACCGAATACCTGGCGAAAATGGCGCTGCAGGAGAACATCAAGGTCCGCCAGCTGTGGCTTGAGCCGATTCCTGAACTGATTTACGTAGATAAGCTGAAGAAGAAGTACGGCGTTGACCAGCAAGGTTTCCATCTGAATCCGATCATCGGCGAATACGATGATCCAGCGAACCAGAGGCAGATGGTCATGAGGATGCCGATCACACAGGACGGAAATGCCGTCATTTACGGAATCGCCGGCAGCGGCAAGACGACCTTCCTGACGACGATGCTCTACTCATTGATGGAAGAGCACACGCCGAACGAAGTGAACTTTTACCTGCTTGACTTCGGTTCCGAGACAATGGTCTGGTTCCGCGAAGCACCGCACGTCGGCGATGTCATGCTGTCGCATGAAAGCGAGAAGATCCACAACCTGTTCAAAATGCTGTCAGGCGAGATTGAACGGAGGAAGAAGCTGCTTTCGAATTACGGCGGCGATTTTATTACCTACAACGAGATGTCGGGCGAGAGCCTGCCATCGATCATTGTGGCGATCCACAACTATGCCGCGTTCTCAGAGATGTTCGAGGAGCTTGAGGAAGGGATATCATTCCTGACGCGCGAGGGCCTGAAGTATGGCATTTACTTCATCGTCACCGCGATCAATACGGGAGCGATACGCTACAGGCTGCTGCAGAACTTCAAGCAGATGTATGTGCTCCAGCTGAATGATCAATCCGAATACTCCGGCGTACTGGGCAATACAGATGGAGTTTATCCATCCAAATCGAAGGGCCGCGGCATATTCAAGAGTGATACCACATATGAATTCCAGACGGCCCATATCACAAGCGATATAGACAATATGTATACCTTCATCACCGACTATTGCAAGGACCTGCGCGAAACCTGGACGCAGCCGGCCGCAATGCGCGTCCCGATCCTTCCGGAAAAAGTGGATCTGAACTATCTGCGTGATGAAGCAAAAAATATGACCAGTAACAAAGTACCAGTCGGCATCGAGAAAAACTCGCTGAAGACAGCTTATTTCGATTTCCTTGGCAATTATATAAATGTCGTGACCGCTTCGCAAAACGACCAGTGCTCAAGCTTCATGCAGGGCGTCGCTGAAATTTTCAACGCTTCTGAAGGCAGGGAGCTGATCGTCATCGACCCTACTGAGCACTTCGCGGCGGGCCGCACACAGGATTACAAGTACATTGCTGATTCTGCTGAACTCGAAGACACGATCATCTACCTGTTCAATACGCTCGTCCACCGCAACAATACGACGAAGGACGCGATCGAAGCGGGCGAACAGCCGCCAGTATTCAGCAACATCACCTGCATCATCGATTCCTTTACCGACCTGATGATGTATCTGTCGCCGGACGGCCAGGATAAACTCAAAGTCTTCCTTGAAAAAGGCAACGGCCTGAATGTGAACCTGATCATCTCCGACAGCGCCGATAAACTGAGCTCCGTTTCATTCGAAGCCTGGTTCAAGCAGCACGTATCGCTAAGCGATTTCCTCTGGGCAGGCAACGGCATCACCGATCAGTACATCATGAAGATCGGCAAGGTGACAAACGATATGTACCAGGAAATCCCGCCAGGCTTCGGTTACGTCGTGACAAAAGGAAAAGCAACACTCGTAAAGCTGTTAACCTCAGTCGAGAGCATGCAAGAGGAGGTAGCGTACCATGGATAAGGTGCTCGTAGAGGTCTTCATCCCCGCCTCGGAAAAATCATACGACGTCTTCCTGCCGCCCGAAAGCAAACTGCACGAAGTCGTCTACCTGCTCGCAGGAACCATGACCGAACTGTCACAAGGATACTTCTCAGCAACAGCCGACACCATCCTCTGTGACCGCAAAACCGGCACCATCCTGAACATCAACCAGACCGTCGAAGAACATGGGTTGATGAACGGGGCTAAGTTGATGCTGATTTAGAAGATGGGGGACATGGGGACGGTTCTCTTGTCCCGCGACAGCGACACGACATAGTGACGGTTCTTGTGTCTCGTAATGTGCGACGCAGGTACGATGCACGTCTCACAGAATATGAACATATGACCTTGGGGGCGGTTATCATAAACCGGACCGCTCCTGTTTTTAAATACGGAAGGTGTGGAGAACTTGAAGAAGTGGATCAAGCTGACTGCAGTGATTTTATTCGTAGTAATGGGAGGTGCGGGGTGTATGAGTTCGGAGAGTAAGGTTATGGAGCATTTGGAAGAGAAATATGGTGAGAAGTTTGAAATTGAAAGTATAAAAGAAGGCAGTGTCATTTTTCCGGAAATGTACGGGAAAGACAAGGTTATTGCATTTCCAGATGGGAAATCAGAATTAGTTTTTCTTGCCGGCGAAAGCAGGAGTAAAGACGATGTGTACTACGATACTTATCCTCTCTCCAAGTGGTCGGCTGAGCTTGATAAAAAGTATAAAGACAAAATTTTGGAGCAGTTTGGAAAAGAAATCGAGTACAAGACAATTGTCTCGGCTGAAAGAGATACGTACGATTCAATCAAGGGAAATATTTCATTCGATGAGTTTATGCAAAAGGGAATTGAAAATGTTGATGTCACAATTGATATTGCTGTCAAAACAGCAGGTGAACCAAATGTTGAAGAATATTATGAACCCGTATACAACCTATTAAACATGTTAAAAGAAGAAAACACAGAGTACTACGGTATTGCGGTGGGATTTGTAGATGAGTCTGAAGACATTTCTGATTATATCAGGACGGCCAATGTAAACAACCTTCCATGGTCAAATCTTGATGCTAAAGTATATGGAGCAATTCTGGTAGATAATCTGCGTGAAATAAATTCGCCTCAAGACATAGCTGATTATTACGAAAAGTTTGAGGAGTGATCAGGATTGTCTATCGACAAATTAACCGAAGAAGAAAAAAACATATTGTTGATGCTATCTTATTATGATTTGCCGCCAAAAAAACTTCCCGATAATTTGACTATTAAGCAAGTATGGGACTTTGCTAAAAGAAATGCGGATCCAGATGAAGCAAGTTTTATAGAAATCGATGCTTTTATAAATGGAAACAAATTAGACACGTCAAACCTAAATAATATTACCTTGAAGGGTTATCAAAACTTTAATCCTAATGAAGGGAATAATGTAAAAGGGGAATCAAATTCCGGTTTTGTAGGATATGCTTTTGAAGATAATGAAGGCAATGCCACAGCAGTCTTCAGGGGAAGTGAGCCGATGGGGGATATGGGCCACTTAAGGACTGATTGGACCTCCAACTTTGAAGCTTCAATGGGTGTGGAAATCAAGCAACAGAAAGAAGCTGATGAGTTTTATCAAAAATATCTTGGAGATGCATCGGGGGAAAGGCTGCTGCTTGGCCATTCCAAGGGTGGCAACCTGGCGGATTACGTCTTTATCAACAACCTTGATGATAACACCAAGGCATATGTAATAAATGCTGCCCCATTATATTGGTGGTCTCTATCCAAGAAGGAACAAGAGGCGCTGATGGGAGACCGGCATGATTTCATCGTCTATGCATATGATCCTGTCTCGCAGCTTGGCAAGGTACCGTATGTTGATAAAACGATTGGTATTAAGGAAGATTATGATATTAGAAAACCATTCTATCCTCATTCATTGACGAGCAGTGCTGGATTTGATGAAAATGGTAACTTCAAAGTCTATGAGAATGGTCAATCTTTTGGCAGGTCGGTTCTAAACAATATGATCTTTGAAGACATCTTCCGTGAACTTTCTAACTCCACTCCGATCAGGGCTTATAAGGCAGCTTACGTAGTCGCTAATGCCGCGGTGAATGTCATGCATTATACAGCCAAGGCGATGACAGCAGCTGCCCATTTAATACGAGAACAAACGGTGAAGCTTGTCGTGGGACTGGCAAAAGCCAAAAAAGAGTTCGAGGAAAAGGTGAATTCATTCTTTGCCGAGCTTATATCTAAGGCTGCAGTTAAAATCGGCAATTTTTTAGACGGCCTGAATGGCAACAACTTCCCTATCGAACCCTATATAAAAGTCGACATCCCAAGGCTGTTCTATTACGCCAACCGGCTCCGCTCGGTTCAAAGGCGGATTGCCCAGCTTAATGACATGATTGATGATCTGTACTGGGAAGCGGGAGTGTTTGGTCTGGATAATGTCCTGGCTGCCGATATCAGCACGTCGTTTGACTTCCGGATTCCGGAAAGCATCAATTACCTGAACACCACGGCAGAACTTTTACAGAGGAATGAAAGGTATCTCGCCGGAAAAGCCGGTTCGATCAGGGGGTAAACAATGGATGCGAAAGTGAGAAGCAAGATTAACAGGATTGCCAACGAAGCGAATGCAATCGCCAGGGAGCTGGAGGATATTTCGAATGGTATCAGTCACGAATTCAAAGGAATTGGTTCGGTAAAAGCGGCCTCGGGATTGCGGCGTTCAGCAGAAAAATATCGCTACGTAAGCTACAAGTTAAGAAGAATATGACTCTATCAGACTTGAAAGGAGGTGAAAAATGATGGCAAGATCAATCACTGTTGAACCAGCAAAGCTTGAAACGACTGCTAACAAGATTGAACAACAGGCAGCTGACTACGAAAGAAACTACAAAGCTCTTTTCAACGAAGTCGAAGGTATGGCTGCAGCATGGCAGGGTGCCGACAACCAGGCATACACTGCACAGATCAAAGGCTTCATGGACGACTTCCAGAAGATGACTCAGTTGATGAGACAATACTCTGAGTTCCTGAAGATGAGCGCGAAGACATACCGCGACACTCAATCTGAAGTCATTAACCAGGCTAAGAGATTGAGCAACTAATCCATAACATAACGCAGGAGGTGAAATACATTGGCAGGAGATGGAATCAAAATTTCGCTCGGCGAGGTTAGCAAAACGGCGGGCCAGATCCGCACGCTGAACCAGCAACTATCCACTAGATTGGAAGAAATCAAGAAGGACATGAACGCTCTAGCGTCATCATGGAACTCTGATGCATCCAACACAATCCGCGGCAACTTCAACTCATTGGCACCACGATTTGAAGAATATCGCCAGGTCGTCGACAGCTACGCCAAATTCTTGGATAACACTGTCACAAACTACAACACCGCAGAAACAGCAATCAACAACAACGCCAGCTCTTTTAAGTAATCACTTTTTACAGAGGGTAGGGGGCAAGCGGCATTGGCAGTTTGCCCTTCTGTAAAATTTACTCCTGGTTAAGGGCAATTACCCAAAAAGGGAATATATGAGGGTCAACCGGGAACAAAAGTGCTCCAACCGGTAATATCTGTCGACCAACCGGGAATAAATGCACTCCAACCGGGAATATCCATGATTTAGCGGGTTGGAAAGCTTTTGTTTTGCCTCTGCAATGCGACGGACTGGGGTTTACTGTAAAAAAACTGCCCCAACTGGAGATAAAATGATCTAAACCGGAGATAAAAGCTCTTCAACTGGAGATAAAATGGGCCTAACTGGAGATAAAATCGTCCCAACTGGAGATAAACGTCCTTCAAAGGATGGTCTCAACCTTAAATAACGAGGTAGGCCGGCTAAAATCATACATAAATTCAAAATTGGAGTCGAAGTGCGATGATCAAACATGTGGAATTCAAATTGGAAAGCTACGGGATATCAAAATTCCTTTATTTTCATGCAAAAAGCAAGGCGGATATCGATGGCGGCCAGGTGGAGCTGCTTAGAGCGAGCCGGGTTCCGGGCATTCTGCCGTGCCATGCGATTTTAGAGGGAGAGAACTGCTTTCTTCGCTATGACATGATTTCCGATAACACGCTTGAAATGCTGAATTCCGCACCAGCGACGAAGGAGCGGCTGTACAACAGCTTCCTCAACATTGCGGAAACATTGGTGGATGCTCAAGCCAGCGGCCTGGATATCGCGAACTTCGTGCTCAGCCAGCGTGACATCTTTATTGATAATTTTTCAAACAGATTAGTTTTTATCTACCTCCCAGTAAAAAATAATATTTTTGAAAAGGTATCACTTAAAGAGTTCCTGCAGGAATTGCTGCTGTCGGCTCCTTACGACGAAAATGATGATGCCGTATTTTTCATCAAACTCCATAACTATCTGGTCGAGACAGATGACATCACGCCAGAACATCTTTTGGAAAAAATGAATGAGCTGGGCGGGGATGAAACGCTCGTCCGCCAGCCTTACAAAATGCCGGAAAAACCGAAACAGGAAGCGGCACCACAAGCAATACCGGTCGAAGAACCACTGCTGGAATCATCAGAGCTTGAAACGCCGGCCATCAACCCGAATTTCTACAGCCCGGGCAGTGAAGTTCACACCATGAAAACGAGCGTCGACAATGGCGTGCTGACTTCCGAGTATACAAGCCAGAAGAAGGATGTAAAAACAGGGCGCAAGCTCGAAATCGAGGAAGAGGTCAATTACAAGCGCATCACCAGGGCAGAGCTTGGTGACAACAATGCCTTGCTAAAAGAGGCTTCGGCACTCGGCGGAGGGACGTCAATCAACATCCAGCCGGCCATTGCCAGCAGTGAACACGAGGATGAAGGCACGACAGTACTTGGTGTCATGGCCGATGAGGATGAGGGGACAACAACCCTCGGCCATTCGGTTCGCAGGCCATTTTTACTGGCAGTATCAAAGAATGAAAAAATCACGATTGCCAAGGACCTTTTCAAAATCGGCCGTGATCCGATGAGGGCGGACTTTGCATCGGAAAACAAAGTGATCGGCCGGGTGCATGCCCATGTGATTGTATCGAACGGCGAATATTTCCTCGAAGACAATCACTCGACCAACGGCAGTTTTGTGAATGGCGTGAAGGTCTCGCCTAAGGAAAAAGTCAAAATCAAGCATGAAGACAAAATCAAGCTCGCGAACGAGGAGTTCATCTTCAGGCTTTATTGATGGATAGGAGGAACCAGGATGGCATTTCAAGTGGCCTATCATACCGACATAGGAATCAAGAAGAAAACGAACCAGGATGGGTTGTTGCTAAAAACGGCGAAGACACCTGACGGGGAGATTGGCCTGTTCATCATCTGCGATGGCATGGGCGGCCTTTCCCACGGGGAGCTTGCAAGCGCGACGGTAATCAGGGGCGTGTCCGACTGGTTTGACAACGATCTGCCGGAGCTACTGGAGGCCGGCATCGCTGAAAACGATATTCCCGGCAAGCTTGAGGAACGTGTCCGCGAGCTGAATACTAAAATTCTTGAATATGGCGAGGCTTCGAACATCAAGCTCGGGACAACGATCACGGCCTTGCTCATCCTCCAAAAGCAGTATTACATTTTACAGATTGGTGATAGCAGGGCATACAGCATTAATGATCATCTGGTAAAACTGACCGAGGACCAGACGCTCGTCGAACGCGAGCTGCAGCGCGGCAACATCACCGCGGAACAGGCAAGGATTGACCCGCGAAGGAATGTGCTGCTCCAGTGCGTTGGCGCAACAAAGGAAATCAACGTCGTCACCACTTCAGGCCAACTCGAAAGCGGAAGCATGTTTATGCTCTGCACCGACGGATTTTACCATGAAATCACAGATGATGAAATGCTCACTAACCTGAACCCGCAACATTTTACCAGTGAAAAAACCATGAAAGAAAAGCTCGTTCAACTCGTCGAGCTCGCAAAAGAACGCCAGGAAACGGACAATATCTCGATTCTTTTGGCAAAAAAGGAAGCATAGGGAATCTAGATTCTGCTGGCAAAACGAGACATGGGTACGGTTCTCGCGCCTCGATAATGAGGATTGCTAGAACAATCCCCGCGTTTCTGGGAGGAATGACTTTGATACAAATTGGCACGATTATCGATGACAGATATGAAATATTGAAGGAAATCGGGCGCGGCGGGATGAGTGTCGTCTACCTGGCGATGGACAACCGGCTCAACAAGTCGCTCGTCGTCAAGGATATCCGTAAACGCAGCAATAGCAATAACGAGCTGCTGATCAACAGCCTGGTCGTCGAGGCGAACATGCTGAAAAAGCTGGACCACGGTTCGCTGCCGAAAATCTATGACATCATCGAGTCCGAAGGCGACATTTATGTGGTGATGGACTATATCGAGGGTGAGTCGCTGAAGGAAAGGCTGAAGCGCGACGGCAAGATCCCCGCAAAAGAAGTGATCGAGTGGGCGAGGCAGCTGAGCGATGTCCTCGGCTATCTGCACACCCGCAAGCCGTACCCGATCATTTACCGCGATATGAAGCCGGACAATGTCATGCTGACGCCCGAGGGGAAAATCAAGCTGATTGACTTCGGGATTGCGCGGGAATTCAAAACCGAGAATCTCTCTGACACTACGAATCTCGGAACGAAGGGGTATGCGGCACCAGAGCAGATTTCCGGGAGGCAGACCGACGCGAAAACGGATATTTACAGTTTGGGAATCACGCTCTACCATCTCGTCACCGGGAAAAGCCTGAGCGAGCCGCCGTTTGAGATCAGGCCGATCCGCGAATGGGACCCGTCACTTCCGGAAGGTCTCGAGCATATCATCAAAAAATGTACCCAGGCCGAGCCGGAGAAACGCTACCAAAACTGCGAGGAGCTTAGCTATGACCTTGAACACATCAACAGGCTGACGAAGGGCTATAAGAACATGCTGATCAAGAAGCTGGCGATGTTCCTCGTTCCGGCTGTACTGTTCCTCGGGTTCTCAACAACTTCTGCCTTAGGCTATAAAGGTATGAAAAATGAACAATTCCAGGATTATATGAATCTTGTCAACCAGGCGAGCATCGCGTTGATGGATGGGGAGCAAACGGAAGCAATCAAGCTGCTCGAAAGCGCGACCCGTGTCGACAAGGAGCGCCCCGAGGCTTATATTAATCTGCTTGATTTATATATTAATAGAAACCAGACAGACGAAGGACTCGCCAAGCTGGAATCATACATACAGGATGAATACGGAGGAGTCCACAAAAATAACGAGGTCCTTTTCAAAATGGGGATGACCTATTTTGATGTAAACAGGGACTATAACAATGCGCTGAAATACTTCCAGCAGATCGATGAAAAAGAACTGCCGGATGCGAAGTATTACAAGTCGCTGGCAACGACTATGAGCAGTCTAAATGTCGACTATACGAAGTTCGCCGCGGACCTTCAGGAGTTCCATGAGTACAATGATGGCCTGGCTAACGACAGCAAGAAAATCGATAACTACAACTCTCTTGCAAATATCTACATTTCTTATAAAAGCCAAATTCCAGATGCGAACACCCAGGCAATCGAGATTGTCCAGAAAGCGAAAGAAGTGCTGGCAAAGCTTGAAAACGAACAGCTCCAATTCAAGTACGAAATGGAATTTGAACAAAAGCTGGCCCAGGCGTACTACAGCCGCGGCGTCAATTCCGAAGACAAAGCGAGTGCCCGCGGCGATTTTGAACAGGCAATCGAGCATTATAACAATCTGCTCGATTTGAATGTAGCTGACCAGGAAGAGGTTTACGTCAAAATTGGCGTCATTTATCAGGAGATGGGTGAATTCTCACGGGCAGTCGAACATTTCAGGAACAGTGCGTTGAAAAAATTCCCTGAAAGCATCGACGCTCATGTAAAATTCGGGAACCTGCTCCTCGACATCGAACAAAACAAAGAAGAAGGCAAGCGAAACTACACCGAGGCGAAAAAAGTCTATGAAAAAGCAGGCAGCCTGCCTGGTGCCAAAGACGATGAAGGATACAAAAAACTCAGCAGACGCATGGAAAACTTGAATATTCTCTAGGGGGCAAAGGGATGATCCCCAATAGTAAAGGGGCTCTTCCCAAGAAAGGCAGTTGAAGAGAATGGCATACCAGATTATGTTCTACGGC
The DNA here is from genome assembly GCA_018613055.1 of Chryseobacterium sp. ISL-80. Lineage (GTDB taxonomy): Bacteria > Bacillota > Bacilli > Bacillales > Cytobacillaceae > Mesobacillus. The sequence goes on from JAGGQZ010000013.1 coordinate 101,787, forward strand.
GGTATGGCAGGGGCAGCGATTACGCTGGTGATTGCCATCACTGTCTATATAAAACTCAATATTGCCCAGGTGATTACGGACCTTACAGGATGGAATTGGCCTGGTGCGGGGAGAAAAGCCAGAAAAACGGCCAGCAAGAACATCGACACAAGCACGAAGCCGACAACAAAGGAAATCCATGTCCGCAAAAATGTCGAGAAGGAAGTGGCGGCAGGTGAATATGTGGAGCCGACGGAGAAGATGGCAAGCGGGCAGATGGATCCGACCGCGCTTTTGAGCCAGGAGAGCTTCAAAAAGACAGCCTTGCTTAAAAAGGAGGGACTTGACCCGACCGCGTTGCTCACACCGGATGGGCTCGAGCCGACAGCATTGCTCACGCCAGATGGACATGAAGCAACAGGTCTTCTGGCCGCAACCCCAAAACGGGAACCAGTAGTAGCCGCAGTCTCAGCCAGCAGAAACCATCCATCTGAATCACCAACCGAAACGACTATCCTGTCAGACTGGAATGAAACAACCGTCCTGACAGCAGATCCGGATGAAACAACATTATTGGGTGAAACAACCTTATTGGACGACAACGATGAAACCACCCTACTGACAGAAGAGGAACCACGCTTTCAGAAACAAGTGGATATCATGATTGTCCACTCAGAAACTATCATTTAAAAAGGAGAATTAAAAATGCTCGAACCTAGGAAAAAGAAAAAGAAGCTTCGTAAAAAGTGGGCAATCGCTCTTCCAATTGTGCTAGTGCTAATATCCTCGGTTTTAGTTTTAAATGGAAAAGTTCTATCTGAGCAGACAGAACCTAAAAGGTATATTTCTTATAATGACCAGCAATGGGAGATGGAATCACAACCATCTGAGGAAATATGGACTAACAAAGATAACATTTCCTTTGTTGTTAATTTGGAAGACGATTATGGAAGAATTGAGAATAAAGCTGAAATAAATCCAGAAGTTGATAAGCCTATTTCGGTTTCAGCTAAACAAGGAGAAAATACAATTGATAATGTAGCTATTACTCCTCAAGTGATAGGTGAGGTATTTACTGGATTATATAACGTCACTGTACCTGTAACAGCTGATGGAGCCGTAATGATAAATGTTGAGATTGCACAGCATGAAAAGTGGAATAATCCTGCTTCAGAAGGGTCTTTTAACATTCTTCGTGACAAGACTGATCCAACGGCAGATTTAATTGGAAAAAGTGGAACAGTAAATGGTGATTATTACACAGAAGATGTCACTTTAACAGCAGTGGTAAATGAAACAAACCTTTCACCAAATTCAATAAAGATTTACAGGAAAAAGAATGATGAAGCGGAAGAATATTTGACGGTAGATGCCGCTGAAGGTGGAGAGTATACAAAGGACCTTTCCTTCAAAGAAAATGGCGATTATATAGTTAATATCAAAGCGACAGATAAAGCAGGGAATAAAGTAGATAATACCTACGAATTTACGATTTCAAAAGAAGGAAATCAACCGGATGTAACTATCCTCAATTTGACAGACGGTGGAAGTATTATCAAGAATTTTGCCCATTCTAATAATATTAAAATAAATGTAAACAGCCAGGTTTCCATGAGTGAAGCAAATTTTGTCCTTATAAAAGATAACATTGAAGTCTTAAATAGGGTGATCGAGGTAAAAGGAAGAACAACAAGTTTAGAATATGATCTAAGTCAAAATGGTTTGGAAAATCCAGATGGGAATTACCAAATTAAAGTCACAGTTAAGGATAAACGTGGTAACATTCTAGAACCTGCGACATATTCCTTTGTTATTGATAATACACCTCCTGAGTTTACTTATAATGTGGACAATGATGAAGTTGTTAAACAAAAAAAGGATGTTGCAATCGAGTTAGAGGAAAAAAACATACAATCATCCACTATAGCTGTTACAATGCAGAAGGTCGATGGGACAGTAGTGCCAATTGTTGAAAGCAAGAATGGAGATGCAACTTTCACGGCATCTGAAGAAGGCGAATACACAATTAAATTAGAAGCAAGCGATAAAGCAGGAAATATTTTAATAGATACTGACCCTATTAAGTTCAAAGTTGAAAATGAATCAGCACCTGATATTACAATTAAGGCAAAAACTCTGAGCGGAGAAACATACGCAAATGAAGAGATTAATGGACAATATTTCAATAATGATACTGAAATTGATTTCAAAGCTATAGATATTACTCTGACGGAAGCGATATTAAGTTTAACGAAGGGAGATTCAGAGCCCGAAAATATACCGTTAAACAAAGGGTTATTCTGGGCTAATACCAATCAGACTTTTACTGAAAATGGCCAGTATACTGTTGAAATGAATGCAAAAGATTTATTCAATAATCCCAGCTCAAAAGGACCGTATACTTTTACAATTGATAAAAATCCTCCTAAACTAGAAATTTTTAATTTTGAGGAAAGTGGAGAGTACGGTGGAAAACAGGAATTTACAATCAAGGTGAAAGATGAGAACTTTGATTTCGAAAATACAAAGATAACAGTTTTGCGTGATGGGATGGAACCGGGAGAAAAGGAAAAGCCAGAAATCTTAAAAATCAAAGAAGAAGGTCTTGATGGTGCCTTATTTAAATTTAGTTATGATATAGACGGGAACTATGAAATTAATTTTGACATCCAGGACAAAGCAACGAACAGGCCTGTAAACGATTCAGCAATCAAATTTACTATTGACAAAGAAAGTCCTAATTTGATTTTGGATAAAAGGCTTGAAGATAACAGTCATTATCCTGGTTTAAAGGATGTCGCTTTTACTATCGAGGATTTAACCCTGGATTGGGAAGAGTCAGTTGTAACAGTGACCAAAGAGGATGGAACTATTACGGAATATAAGGATTGGAAAAAGGGAAACAAAGGCAGATTGAAGACTGCTTATCAAACTATTGATTTTGAAGAAGAAGGAGACTATAAGGTAGAGTTCAAAGGCTTTGACAAAAAAGAAAATGACTATTCAATCAAGACAATTCATTTCACGATTGATACAACAAGTCCTGAAATTAAATTTAGTGGCATTAATGAAGGTGATTTTGTAACAAGTGATGAAATAATTGATGTTCTGATCAAAGAGCATAATCACGAATCCATGAATGTGGAAGTCTATTACACAGTGAATGGAGGAAAAGAAAAGAAACTTGAATGGATGGACAACGGTGAAAGTTCCGAAAATCCTTACTCATTCAATGGCGATGGTCAGTATGTATTTACTGTGGTAGCTACAGACAAAGCAGAAAACCGTTCAACTTTATCAAGAACTTTCACTATAGATGATACTCCACCGAAAATTGAAATTACAGATACTTCTCGGGAGTACTACAGTAACAAAGGCCGAGAGATCAAAATCAAAGTTGATGAACTTAACTTTGTGAAAAATAAAGTGGACATCGATTTAAAAGTGAATGGGAAACCAGTTTTATTCAAAGGTGATTGGAACAGAGAGGGAATTAGAAGTTTTATTGTAGATGAATTTGATGCTGATGGCGATTATGAAATCAAAGTTACAGCAGAAGACAAAGCAGGCAACCCAGCGAAAACAGAGAAACATCAGTTCACAATTGACATGACAAAACCTCAAGTGGAGCTAGAGACAGAAATAGAAAATGGTCTCAACTACAAGAGAAACATGCTGGTCAAAATGAAAGTTGAAGACCGGAATATTAATCTATCAAACACAGATTTAGAGGTTAAGAAAGATGGTAAAACTTATAATGTAGGTAAATTGAAATTACTCGGAGATTCAAAAACAAAGGCTTATAACAGCTACACATTCTTTGAAGAAGGCGAATATGAAATCAATCTTAAGTCTACAGATAAAGCTGGCAACACAAAGAAACATGAGCAACTTGCTTTCATCATCGACAAAACAAACCCAGTAGTCAAAATTGATGGAGTCGATAACAACTCATTCAATCCTGAAAACAAAAATGTCACCATCTCGATTGATGAACTGAATTTTGAAACGAACAATGTCAGCGTCAGCGCGACGAAAGATGGAGCTGCATTCTCGATCGGAACTTGGAAAAACAGAGAAAAACTTTCGAAGCTGGGCTACAATTTTACCAGGGACGGCCTATACACCATCCTCGCGACTGCAGAGGACAAGGCCGGTAATGGTCCAATCACTGAAAAAAGGACCTTTACCATCGACAAGACCAAACCAGAAATCGAGATTACAGGTGTCGAAAATAACGCCTATTACAATGTTGATAAACCTGTTAACGCTACAATCAAAGATGTAAACCTGGATATCAACAGAATCACTGTTACAAGAAACGGTGCAAGATATAACGCCGGCGGCTTCTCTGTAAATGGAGATCTTGCTTCCTTCCGCCACAACTTCAGCGGAGAAGGGGAGTACAACATCCTGGTTGAAGCAACTGACAAAGCGGGCAACAGCTTCAGTAAAACGATGACGTTCACCATTGACAAAACGAAGCCTGTCATCATGCCGAAGTTCAAAGGACAGAATCGTGTCATTAAAGATGGCGAGTATATCAATGAAGTGTTCACACCTGAGTTTGCCCTGGATGAAGCGGAGGATATGATCGTTTCTGCGACATTGAACAATGGTGCGAATCTTGGTAAAAACATTCCGGTTGCCGCAAGGGAAATGAAGTATATTTACAAAGTTCTCGCTCGCGACAAAGCAGGCAATGAATCAACACTGGAAATCAGCTTCACGCTGGATACAACGAAACCAGCGCTGAATATTTCCGGCGTACTTGATGGCTTTTTCAATAAAGACATCACGCCGAAAGTGACGTATTCAGACATCCACCTGGATAGCAGCAAGACATCCGTTACTTTGAACGGTAAGCCATTCGAAAACGGAACAAAGCTTGAATACGAACAGGATTATATTTTAAAAGTAGTTATCACAGACCTGGCGAAAAATGTTTCATCAAGAACAATCGTCTTCACAATTGATAAAACAAAGCCAGTCATCAAGTTCAAAGAGCCAATTTCAAATAAGTATTTCAACACCGATCTCCTCCCGCAGTTGCTGATTGATGACATGAGTTCTTACGATATCATCGCCATGATGCTTGACGGAAAACCATATGAAAAAGGCGATCCAATCAAGGAAGAAGGAAAGCACGTCATGTTCTTCGAGGTGAAGGATAAGGCAGGCAACATCCAGCAGCTGAGCGTCGAATTCATCATCGACAAAACCGCTCCAAAGGTAGTGTATGAAGGTGTAAAAAATAAAGGGAAATACCATGATCCAATTGACATCGCGATTCGCCTTGATAACCCAAATGACAAAATAAAATCGGTCATGATCAACGGTGAAATGTTCGATGGCGATGTAATTGAAGAAAATGGCTTCAAGGTCATCAAGACCAAATTGGCTGAAATTAAGTCATATGAAATCAAAGTAACTGCGTCTGATGAGGCAGGCAATGAAAAAACAACTGTCATCTCATTCGAAATCGTTGAAAAAGGAGCTTTAGTGAAGTTTTATGAAAATAAACCTTTGCTGGGCGGGACGGTTGCGGGCTTGGTAGGATTAATCGGAGCTGCAGCAACTATGATGGTTAGAAGACGCAAGTTGAAAGTGGAAGAAGAATAAAGCAGGTAGAGAATCCAAAGAGCATATTAAAATGCTCTTTGGATTCTCTTTTTAAAATTTTAAGGATGTGATTGATCTGGGACTCAATCACCGCTATCTCCTCCATCACCATCCCCATCCCCATCCCCATCATCATCCGAATCATGCCCTTCTCCACCGATGCTGTCGGGTGCTGAAGATGGATTGCTGATATCGGGGGCCTCGCCTCGCTGCGCGGATTGACGCAAATTTTTAATGACTGTATAGGAAAGAAATAAGATAACGACGACTGCTGCAGTTATTAAGCCCATGTTATACCTCCGTTCTGCATTTACTCTATTTTACCATTTTACAAAAAGACCGTGTATTTTTGCTAATATGACAAATTTCCACAAAACACACCAAATTTATTAACAGTTAGTTACTTCTTTATTACAATTGTGATAAAATAAACAATTAGGGTAGAATATGGTTCGCAGATTGCGGCAACGTCTGAATAATCTTGGACATCGTGGTCTATTTTTACATAGATGAGGGTTTCGACAGCTGAGATATACGAGGCTAAAGTCCGCCGCAGCCAGCGCATTTGTCAAGGAGGAAAAAGAAGAATGTTTGCTAGGGATATTGGGATTGACCTTGGTACTGCCAATGTGTTGATTCATGTTAAAGGCCGTGGAATTGTCTTGAATGAACCGTCTGTTGTGGCGATTGATAAGAATACGAATAAGGTTTTGGCTGTCGGGGAAGAGGCGCGCAAAATGGTTGGGCGTACACCTGGCAATATCGTAGCGATCCGTCCATTGAAGGATGGGGTGATCGCGGATTTCGATGTTACGGAATCCATGCTTAAACATTTCATCAATAAATTGAATGTAAAAGGATTTTTGTCAAAACCGCGCATCCTGATTTGCTGTCCGACGAACATCACAAGCGTCGAGCAAAAGGCGATCAAGGAAGCGGCTGAAAAGAGCGGCGGCAAGAAGATTTATCTTGAAGAAGAGCCAAAGGTTGCGGCCATCGGCGCAGGCATGGATATCTTCCAGCCAAGCGGGAATATGGTTGTTGACATCGGTGGCGGGACAACGGATGTTGCCGTTCTTTCAATGGGAGACATCGTTACATCCCAGTCAATAAAAATGGCCGGAGACAAATTCGACGCCGAAATTTTAAATTACATCAAACGTGAATATAAGCTGTTAATCGGTGAGCGTACAGCTGAAAATATCAAGATTCAAATTGGGACTGTCTTCCCGGGCGGCCGCAGTGAGGAAATGGAAATCCGCGGACGTGATATGGTATCCGGACTTCCACGCACGATTACGGTCCGTTCAGAAGAAATCGAAAAGGCATTGAGGGAATCCGTTGCGGTTATCGTCCAAGCGGCAAAAACCGTTCTGGAAAAAACTCCTCCTGAATTGTCCGCTGACATTATTGACCGTGGCGTGATCCTGACTGGCGGCGGTGCATTGCTTCACGGTATCGACCAGTTGATGCAGGAAGAGTTGAAAGTGCCTGTACTCGTAGCTGATAATCCAATGGACTGTGTTGCGATAGGCACTGGCATCATGCTTGATAATATTGATAAAATTGCGGGTCGCCGCAGAATTGTATAAAACAAAAAATCTGGAATCCCCCGGTTAAAGACCGCTTGATTCCAGATTTTTTTATGTTTTACCCAATTTTTCTGGAATAAAACCCAAAATCCTACATTTTCCTGCAAATTTTTAATGTTTCTTGCCGATATATTTCTTATAATAGAGAGTAGTGAAAAAATTTCCTTATTTGATTGTAAATTAGATAACTGTCTAGCTCCAGCGCCTAGCCCCTCGAGTCGCTTCGGTCCGCCCAATGAAGTCAAAGAACGACTTCACTGGTCGGCCCTCCAGCGCTTGTCGGGGCTGACCAAGTCGCTTGCGCTTTTCGTATGAGGTGGAAATATGTTTAAAGGCTTTTACACAGTCGCTTCCGGGATGCTTGCGCAACAGCGCCGGACGGAAATGCTGACGAATAATATGTCGAATGCCAATACGCCAGGCTATAAGGCGGACCAGGCGGGGATGAGGGCTTTCCCGGAAATGCTGCTCCAGCGTTTCGATAAGCAGCAAATCCCTACAGAAAACGGCCTGAATCTGCCGTTTAACAAGGAGATTGGCACAATCAATACAGGTGTGTACATGCAGGAAGCAATCCCGAAGTTCATCCAGGGTGACCTGCGTGAAACTGGAAGGAAGACGGATGTCGCGCTGCTGGATACAAATATGCCCGACAATGGCTCGGTATTTTTTACGGTGCGCAATCCTGATGGATCTGTCCGCTATACAAGGAACGGAAATTTCACGGTCGATGCGCAGGGAAATTTGACGACGGGGAGCGGCCATTATGTCCTCGATTCTGCCGGACAGCAAATCCAGTTATCCAGCGACCGATTTACGATTAGTGAGGGAGGCGTACTGTCAGGTGAAAATGGCGAGACTGCTACACTTGGAGTGGCCTACGCAAACAATCCTCAGAGGCTGATCAAAGAAGGCGACGGCCTATTCCGTACAGAAGATGGCGGTCAGCTGCCGAATGCTTTTGGTGCTGAGGTCGTCCAATTCAGGACGCAGCAGGGCTTCCTCGAACAGTCCAATGTCGACATCAGCAAGACAATGACCGACATGATGACTGCCTATCGCGCATTTGAAGCAAACCAGAAGATTCTTCAGGCCTATGATAAAAGCATGGAGAAGGCTGCGACTGAAATTGGAAGGCTGTAACTTGTATTTAGGACCTGATAAGAATTAAGGTGCAAACTATTCCGTGCCTGACATGGCACGCATTGAGGTATAAAATATGAACAGAACCATGATCACCGCGACAAATACATTATCCCAGCTTCAGAAGCAGATGGATTTGATCAGCCATAATTTGGCGAATGTTGATACTGCTGGTTATAAGCGCCGGGATGCGTCTTTTACTGATTTGCTTGTCCAGGAATACCGCAACCAGCCAAATAATGCGCTGGAGCCGCAGAACCGAATGACACCTTTTAACATCCGCCAGGGAACGGGTGCGAGGCTTGGCCAGGTTCAATTGACATTGTCCCAGGGGAGCCTGGAATCAACTGACCGTTCACTTGATACAGCCTTCACATCGGAAGGCCAATTTTACCGGGTAATGGTCCGGAATGAGGATGGCAGCTCGGCTATGCGCTTGACTCGCAACGGTGCACTTTATCTTACACCGCTATCTGATAATGAATCCATGCTGGTCAATAGCGACGGTCATGCTATTCTGGATGAAAACAGCCAGCCCATCACGATTTCCGGCAATGTGAAAAATTTCCGAATCAATGAAACAGGCGCTTTTTCAGCAGAAATGTACGATGGGACGAGCCAGAATTTCAATCTTGGTGTAGTATTGGTAGAGAAGCCGCAGTTTTTGGAGCAAAAAGGCGACAATCTGCTTGGCTTGCCTGACAATTTAGCTGAACTTGGAGTGGATGAGACAGATGTCCTGACCGCTCTCAATGGTCAGCAACGGAACATGGTCTCAATCCAACAAGGTACGCTCGAACAATCAAATGTTGACATGAGTAAAGAAATGACGGATTTAATCAATGTACAGAGGAGCTACCAGTTCCACTCGAAGTCGATAACGCTGGCCGATCAAATGCTCGGGCTTGTGAATGGAATCCGTTAAGAGGGGAAGAACTAATCAATGGCTTTAAACAAGAATAATCAAGAAGCATTAACGCGTGAAGAAGTGAAACAAGAAAAGAAATCACGTGAAAAAAAGAAAAGAATCCGGGTTCGCCTTATTCCGATCTGGCTTCGGATTATTATTGTAATCATTCTTTTTGCTGCCAGCATTTTGCTTGGCGCCATGTTCGGTTATGCAATCATGGGCAACGGCAAAGTGAAGGATGTTTTTGAGAAGTCTACCTGGACTCATATAGTGGATTTGGTTAATAAAGAATAAATTTTCGGAAGGAAGGGAGATTTCCCTTCCTTTTTAATTGAGTTTTTTAGTACAATGGTTAGTAAGTATTAGTAGGAGGTACTAAAAATATGCTTGATATTACCCAAATCAAAGAAATCATCCCGCACCGCTATCCATTTTTACTAGTCGATAAAATCCTTGAAATTGAAGAAGGCAAAAGGGCGGTCGGCATCAAAAACGTGACGGCGAATGAAGAATTCTTCAACGGGCATTTTCCGGATTACCCAGTCATGCCAGGCGTGCTGATCGTTGAAGCACTGGCGCAGGTTGGAGCAGTTGCAGTATTGAAGCTTGAAGAAAACCGCGGCAAGATTGGCTTTTTTGCAGGAATCGATAATTGCCGTTTTAAAAGACAGGTAAAACCAGGCGATCAATTGAGACTTGAAGTTGAAATGGTGAAGCTGCGCGGACCGATCGGCAAAGGGAAAGCAGTTGCGACGGTTGATGGCGAACTGGCTTGTGAAGCTGAGATTACATTTGCGATAAAATAATCATTTAGAGGGCCCAATTGAGATTGGGTTCTTTTTTTACATATTAGCGTTTTGTCAGAGGACCGGATTATGTATTATCGGGTTCTTTTTTTACATAATTAGTAAAAAGTAGTGATTATAGTTTGTTTTGGAGTGATTAAAGAAGAAAGTGTAGTGATTAACTTCGATTTCGTAGTAATTAATAAAGAAAATGTAGTGATTGACACCGATTTTGGAGTGATTAATGAGGAAGACGGGAGATTATCGCCTTTTTGGATGAGGTAGACCATAAGGTAAGAGTATGACAAACTTTATGGATTCTTTTTTAACTGTTTCAGCATTTATTTTGTATATAAAGTATCGCCTTTTAACAAAATCAAAAATGTATCATTGTTTTTTTACAAATTAATGCAAGTTTTTTTCATAGGTGGGCAATCTAACAGCAGACCCGTGCAACAGGTCTCAAAAATACCTATTTATGAAAGGGGCTTTTACCTATGAAGAAAAAGCTGTTAATGTTAATCGGTGGATCTTTGCTGTCAGCTATGTTCCTTGCTGGCTGCGCGAATGATGACGATCAAAATCCTCCGCCGGATGATAACATCGAGAATCCAGCAGACAACAACGGTGACATGAACGATAATAACGGAAATGTCGATGACGATGGCGTAATCGATAATAACGATGAGAATGTTCCTGACACTCCGGATGTCAACACTGATGACGATGGCGATATGATGCAGGACAACAACGAGCCTGGTGAGGATGCTGTTGAGGACAACATCGATATGAATGATAAGGATAAAGAGGACCAATAACAAAAAGGGCAGGGATTGAATTCCTGCCCATTTATATTGCATTGAAGACTCCAGCATTCCGTTAATTAAAAAAACTCCAGCAAGTCAGCGGGAGTTCGATTACACTTTTTTCGGCTGCAAAATCTTCGGCCGTGTAATAATTTTGTCCTTAAATTCGGTTAGCAGTTCCTCGCCTTTGTATCCTTTATCAAGCAGGTACTCGAGCAGCTTTTCCGGATAATCGCTCTTCGGCTTAGTCAGCTTTCCTGTTAAAAGGATGCTGGCATGGTTCTTCAGCTTCTTTACGCAGCAAACCTTCGTAATGAATGCTGCCGGGTCGTTCTCGCGTTTGGTGATGACGACTTGGACGATGATTTCTTTGTCATTGTCGCATGCGTCCTGAAAATACGGTATATACTTATGGTCAGTAAAAGCCTCGACAAGCCAGGTGCCTTTGTCATCCTCTTTGTTGATAATCAGGCCGTCTTCCATTTCGATATCTACTAAAGAATCCTCATCAGCCAGCTGCATTGAAATCAACTTGAACGTCTTCATGTCAACCACCTCCCGTATACTTGTCCAAATTATAACACAGAGGAACTCGAAAACGAAAAAAACACCGTTTGTCGAAAGAAAAATTTCTGAATAGGCAAAATTCACTTTTGACTGGTTCAGTATAGCTGAAAACTGATTTATGGGGGCAAGTTTTATGCAGTCAGCATTATTTTTCCAGAAAAAAAGCCATTTTCGACATTTTACACCCACCTTAAAAAGGAATATCATCAGGCTATAACGGAGAAAGGAGATGAAAAGGTGATTAATCAAGTAACGCTAGTAGGCAGGCTGACGCGAGATCCGGACCTCAGGTATACGCCTGAAGGCAAGGCGGTGTCGAATATCACGCTCGCGGTTAACCGCCATTATAAAAATGCCAGCGGCGAAATCGAGGCTGACTTCGTTCATTGCATCCTCTGGGGCAAGACGGCCGAGAATACGACCAACTACTGTAAAAAAGGTGCTGTTCTTGGAGTGACTGGCCGCATCCAGACACGGCACTATGACAATCAGGAAGGGAAGCGTGTCTATGTGACCGAGGTCGTTGCCGATGGAGTCAGGTTTCTAAGTTCAAAACCGGCAGCGCCGCAGCAATCCCAGCAACCGTCCCAGGCGCCGCCACAACCCGTCCCATCTGTGCCTCAAAGAGAGGAGCTTCCATTTGTATAGCGAATCCGACTCAATCGAAAAGCTGCTAGTCAGCCTGATTAAAATGGTTGGAAAAAACAATGAGAAGATCGATGAACTCACAAAGCGAGTCCGCCAGCTAGAAATTGCCTCCAAAGAACAGCAGGTCAATCGCGTCTACTCCTTCATAGCCGAGCCTCCACGACCAAATTCCAGCCGGAAAGAATATGCCAGAACATAACGAAGAAAAATAAATACACATAAGAATTTCCTCGGTACACCTCACTAAGGACCTTCAAGAGAGAAATTCAATAACCGTATCTCCAATATACCCTCAATTTTGATGCCGGCTGATTAGCCGGCTTTTTTATGATTAAATTCATATTTGTATTTTATCAATATTAGATTTATGAAAAGTTAGTATAATATTTTTAAAAGGCGATGTACGATAAAATCAAGCCATGACTACCTATGATGGGGAGCTTTTGTATTTGGATAAGGCGTAAAGGAGATGAGACTCCAAATGAAGAGAAATAAGCTTTGGGGAGCTATGCTATTAACTGCATTACTGATTGGTATTGGACTTTGGTGGACAATAACAGAGATGAAAGACCGAAGAGACCCGCTGAATCAAGCTGACGCATTTGTGTACACGGATAACGGCATGCTTTATTGGTTTGAACTGACAAGTCGAAAAGGGAAAGTGGAAGGAAGTCTTCACCAGCAGAAGCTGATGGATGGGTATAGTGAATCGCCTTATATCGAAGAAAAAACCTTTCCGCTGACTGGAGAATCGACTGAGAAGGGGTATGAATTCATTGTAAATGCAGATGGAAAAAGAATAGCATATCATGCTTTCTTTTCCGGGCCACACCTTTCCGTACAAAAGCTTCAGGAAAAAGACAGTCATTTATACAATCCTGTTAGTGAAGAAGAACTTGCTGAATATGTTGATGCTTTGCTAAACTATCACGCAGAAGAAAAAGAAAATGAACGATTAAGAAAGTTCTTCTCGGACCTGCGTCAGGTATTCGGATACCTTCACACCTCAGAGGACGGCTCATACCAGTTGTTCATCAAAATCGATGAAGCCTTGCTTGAAGGTGAACTGACAGGCTCTCTTTTTATGGTGGAGGCCACCGATGATAAAAATCAGCCGTATGAAGAGAGCAAGTATGTTCTGAATGGAGTAACAGACGGACAGATGGTGGAATTATACACCACCGTGGACAATAAAAAGATCAAAATGACAGGGGATTTTCATGACGATGCTCAAAGTTTCGACCTGTCGTTCTGGAAAGCCAATAAACAGCTGACCTTTAATGCTATAAACAAAGAGGAGTATCAAAAAATTCCATTCTTTCGCTAAACGAACGGAGCACAGGGTAACATCCCTGTGCTCCGTTTTACTTATGATAAAAACACCAAATCATGCAATTCATCCGTAGAAAGCTCAGTGATCCAGCTGTCACTCTGAATAATCTGGTCGTTCAATGACTGTTTTTTCTCGAGCATAGCATCAATTTTCTCTTCAAGCGTGCCGGTGCTGATCAGCTTGTGCACGTGCACGAACCGGCTCTGTCCGATGCGGTAGGCGCGGTCGGTTGCCTGGTTTTCGACGGCTGGATTCCACCAACGGTCGTAATGGACAACATGGTTCGCCGCGGTAAGGTTGAGCCCGGTTCCTCCGGCCTTGAGTGACAGCAGGAACACAGGGAACTCACGATTCTGGAATTTCGTAATCAGCTCATCACGCTTCGTCTTTGGCAGGCTGCCGTTCAGAAACGGTACATCGATGCCGAATTTCTTTTTCAGTGCAGCCTGTATCATCTCGCCCATTCCAATATACTGGGTAAAAATGATGCAGCTTTCTTCCTGTTCGAGGACTGCGCTCACGAGATCGATCATCTTCTCCATCTTCGCAGACCGGTCAATCAAATGCTTCGGATTTTCTTCCTTTAAATAAAGTGCTGGATGATTGCACAGCTGCTTCAGCCTGCTCAACAGCTGCAGAATCAGGCCTTTGCGCTCGAAGCTGGACAATGTTTCGATTTGTGCGAACGTGTCCTTGACGAGCTGCTCGTATAAGGAAGCCTGCTCGGCAGACAGCGGGCAGTATTCCTTCTGTTCGACCTTGTCCGGCAGGTTCAGTGCGACTTCTTCATCCTTCTTCGTCCGTCTCAGCAGGAACGGCTTGATCAATGACTGCAGCTTGGTGATTTTTTCTTTTTTATCTTCCTTCTCAATCGGCAAAATAAATTCTTTCTGGAATTGTCCTGCACTGCCAAGGTAGCCTCGATTCGTGAAGTCGAAGATCGACCACAACTCAGACAACCGGTTTTCCATCGGCGTCCCGGTCAGGGCGATATGGTGCTTGCCCTTCAGCTTCCTTACTGCGCGCGACTGCTTTGTATCGGCGTTCTTAATATTTTGCGCCTCATCAATCGCAATGCTGCTCCATTCAACGCTCTCAAGATCATCAAAATCAAGGTGCGTCAATCCGTAGGAAGTCAGCACTATATCCGATGCCATCGCTTCTTCGTTAAAAAGAGTACCCTTCAGGCGGTTCGGTCCGTAATGCAGATGGACGCGCAGGTCCGGGGCGAAGCGCTCGACTTCTTTTTGCCAGTTGCCAAGCACGGACGTAGGGCAGATGATCAACGACGGATGCCCGTCACCTTCCTGCTCTTTTACCGACAGGATATAAGAAATCAGCTGGATCGTCTTCCCGAGGCCCATATCATCGGCAAGCAAGGCGCCGAACCCATACTTCCGCAGGAACAGCAGCCAATTCATGCCGAGCTTCTGGTACGGGCGCAGCTCACCGTGCAAGCCCGCAGGCACCGGTGAATCCGGGATTTCCTTCGTTTCCGACAGCTGCTTCATCATCTGCTTCCAGTGGCGATTCAGCTCGATCTGGATTTTCGCGAACGCGCGCGGATCATCAAGTGCTTCGCCATCTTCTTCCTCATCGGAAAGCTCCTGCTGCAGAAGGTCACGGATGTGCAAGCCTTCTTTATCTGCTTTTTTCATCATTTCCTGGATCTGGCGGATAAAGCCATGGTCAAGCTTGATCCATCGGCCCTTCAGATAAACGAGCCGGCGCTTTTCATTCACAAGGCGCTGAAAGTCATCCTCGCTCAAGTCCACTCCGTTCATCGAGAAACGCCAGTCATAGTCGAGCATCGCGTTCAGGCCGACGAACGAACGGCGGTAGCCAGTCTGGCCCTTCAATCTTGCCTTCACCTTCAAGTTTGCGTTCTTGATCGCTTCCCACCAGGAAGGGAGGAGGATTTCAATGCCGAGCGCAATCAGCGTCTCGCTCGCCTCGGTTAAAAACATCCAGGCTTCATCCTCGGTGAGGGTCGACTTCAAACGGCCATCTTCCTCAATCCATGGAAAAATTGACGCCAGCCGCTTTTCTTCGTCTTCAACCTTATCACTGAAGTCATCCCAGCCGGCAGGGTAGCTCCCATAATCACGGGCTTCAATCATCATTGGCTCTTCTTTTCCGCGTAAAAATAAGCCCAGTTTCCAATCACCGAAATCATCCATCGGCTCCTCGAGGCGCATCCCGATCGAAAATGGCGCCGGATTTTCCTTGAGGCCAATCCACTCCAGCCAGCGATCCTCATCAAAATAAGCTGCCAACTGCGTGGCCGAAAGCTGCTTATTCCGCAGCACATCCAGCTTATCGCCAAGCAGGTATTTCATCGTCTCATTTTCATGGAAGTATGACTCCAAACTGTGATGGAACAACTCCGCTACGAACTCCCGCACCAGCAGCTTTTTGTCACCAATCACAAGTTCTTCCTCCCAGAACGGCTCATGGAATTCATCAAGCACGCTCTCTGGAAGCTTCCATCGGAAATCCTCGCCATCAAGCTGGGTAAAATCAGGATGCCACTCCTTCGCAAGGATCGCATCAAAAATCGCATGGGCCGTGGATAGACAGATATCGCCAACATCGTCCCATTCCCACTCAACAAGCCGGTTGAAGCTTTCCTCGCCGAACAGCGTCACGAGCTGCCACGCGCTAAGGGTCACTCCCTCAGAAACGCCCCACTTGTCAGACTCCACCATCGTTCCGTAATAACTCTCCTTATGACGGAAAAACAGCAGCTTCTTCCATTCAGCGGTCTTAAGCTCGAAGCCATCAAAATCCTCGGCTCTCAAAAAATAACGACCGCCCACAACCGGTACCACATCTATATGAATCTGCTTGATCTCAAGCATCAAAAAACACCTCCTTGGGACATGGGGACGGTTCAGTTGACCTTGCGCTTAAGAACAGTCCCCGATTTCCATCACTCTACCTCAATCAGCTTGCTCCGTGTCAGCTCTTCATGAAACGCCCTCAGTCTCTTCGTTTTCACGAGCAGCTTCGCGAAAAACTCTTCCCACTCGGGCACACGCTTCAGTTTTTTATAAACTGTCCGCAGTTTTTTCAGCAATCGTGCGGCCTGCTTGTAGCTGCTGCGGTTTTTCATGTCGATCAGGTCCCCGACCATTTGGTGGTACAAGGGGATTAAAACCTCAGGCGCCGCCTTTTGTAATTCTTTAAGGCGGTCGTTCGAAATCGAATTATATTCAAAGCCAAAGTACGATTGGAGCTCGCCCCATTGTTCGTACTGGCCTTTTTCAAACAAAGAATCTTCATATTCGTAAAAGCTGTACGGCATCGCCTGTGCCAGCGCTCGGTCATACAGTTCGCCGCGGCCAATCTCTCGGGTGTAAGCACCGACAAGCTTCAACGCATAGCGTGTGAATTTCTTGCAAGTGTAATACTCACCCAGGTGCTTCAGATAATTCCGCAGCTGCTGGACGAGGTAATCGATGAACGGTGCCATCCGGTTCCACTCGCGCTGTACACGGAAACCGTCCAGCCAGTAAAACATAAAAGGAAGGGAGCTAACAGGTAGAGCAGTGAATCGTTTCAGTGCCTCCCCGTCCTGCTTTGCTAAAACAAGCTGGTGAATCAAGGCGACTTCCTCAACCCGATCCCGTTTGCCATCGCCAAACGCTTCAAGCCTTGCTAACTCAGCCTCGCGCCACCCAGTGTTTTTAAAAAGCTTTTCCCACAGCAAGCGGTATAAATCAATCCGGTCATAGCCCCCAGTAGCGTCAGGCTCTGTCAATCTGACGGCATCATCCTTCAAGCGCTCCAGGAATGTATCAAACGAAAATGGCATCGTTCCGTAAGCGAGCCGCTCGATGTATTCCTCGGCGTCATGGAACAAATCCTCAAACAGCGGCCGGTAATACCGGTCCATCGTCGCCTCCTCGTCGTGGCCGGAATCAATAGCCAGATCGGTGAGCAAATTGAATGAATGGACCGACGCCGCAATCAGATAGAGGTTTTTCCATACAGATTCAAGCGGTGCGGAGACCTCCACGCGGCGAATATACGAGCGAAATAACCCGGGCACAACATAAGCACGCGGTTCGCCCTGGCCAAGGACGATTTCCTCGAAGTTTTCCCGGAAAGAGGCGGCCCAGCTGTCATAATCATGATCCGTCCGGTTGTTCTTTTTCACCAGATCCTTCGCGCGCTGCAGTCCCCATTTTTCGGCGTTCAGCTGTTCCTTTGCAGGCTTGCGCCAGGCTTCGACCCAGTAGGATACACTCGCGACATCGCTGTATGCCTGGAAAAACGCAGCCAGCCGATGCCGGCAAAATGAGTCGGCAGGGCAGGTGCAGCTGCTCTCCTCAGGATCGGAAACATTTATGTACACACGGACCGGTGTCACGTCCTGGACTGTTGCCCAGATCGATTTCACCATGTATTTCAGGTGGTGGACTGTCCCCTGGCGATAGAGCATCAGCCCTTTCTGTACAAGGCGGGCGTCCTCCTCGACCTCGGATTTAAGGATCGTATTCAGTTTTGCGGCAGCTTCTTTAAAAATCGGTGCCTGGTTATCAGGTATGACAGCCACAGCGATTCCCCCGTTCACGCAGCATCGTTCGTTCTTTTTCAAAATATATGGCATAATTCGACAAGTACATCGGACAAGCTTTGTTAAAATCAAAATAAGAAAAAAACATATTCTTCTATTATACCCAAAAAAGAGCCATTCGAGGAGTGGGGAAGTAAGATGAAACAAAATCATGGGACTAATCGTCCAACTTTCATAGAGGTATTGGTTAATATTTCAATAATGGAAATCATTCATATAAAATAGAAGGTAGACAAGCAACTACAATCTGGGGGCCTAGAAATGGAGAACAGAATAGAAGTAATCCGCGGACTTTTTAACTATAACTACTATACATATAAGCTAAGAGATACAGAACGGTTTCCGGGGATCTGGAAAAAAACGATCCTGTTCATCCTGCTGAGCGGATTGATTTTCGGGTTCAGCGCCTATTTTGGAGTGGATTCCGAATACTTATCAAAAAAACTGACCTCGATCCCAAGGGCAGAATATGAAATGAATAAAGCCCTGTTTCTTGCAGGGCAGATCATCCAGGGACTATTTTTCGGCGCTATCATGCTCTTCCTGCCGGCATTGTTTTTCTGGACGTTGACAGACCTGGAGTTCAAGAGATTGCTCACCATCCAACTGTTCGTTATGCCGATCTTGCTTCTGGAAAAATTATTGATTGTGCCGATGGCAATATATCTTGGGCTGACAAAAATATCTTCACCGTTTTCATTAGGTGTAATCGCTCAATACATAACAGGAAATGATTTCATCATCCAGTTCCTTGCCTACATATCAATCTTTAAAATCTGGGCTATTTTCATAGAATACAAGTATTTAAAAGCAATGACAGACAAAAATCCGAAGATCATCCTGCTGCTCGTGATCGTCATTCATCTTGTCATATGGCTTTTTGCGGCTCTCATTTCATTTGTTCGAATGGAAAATATCCTTTAAGGGAGGGGAATAACCATGAAAAAGAAGACGGTCATCCTGTTGTCCGCAGGAATTCTATTCGTATCAGGCAATCTCTATCTGGCACTCAAGGATGACGGCAAGGCGGTTCGCTCCTCCTATATCAATAACTGGGCGAAAATCGGGAAGGAGACGCTGACAGAAACCCTTCATGCAGAAGGTGTCGTCACTCCTGAGGAGGAGCATCATGTTTACTATGATCCCAATTCCAGCGAGTTTAAAAGCTTTCTTGTAAAAGAAGGCGACGAGGTGGATACCGGAACTCCGCTTTTTGAATATTCCTCTGATAACATCGACAAGGAGCTGGCAAGGCTCGAGGCAGAGAAAGACCAGCTGGAAACAGAGGCGACATTGCTTGATGAACAAATAAAGCAGCTTTCCTACCTGCAGACTGTTTCCGCCTCCACAACTGACAATAGTCTGCCTGTTGCCGGCAACGGAACAGCAGCCGATTCGTCAAACGATCTGATGGCAGTATCAATCGAGAAAGAAATCTATGACAAGGAACTGGAAAAAAGCCGTGTGGAAGCAGAAATCGACAAGTACGATGACCTGATCGATTCATACGACGGCAGCGACCAGCTTGAAATCAGCAGCGAAGTCGCTGGATCGGTGAAGAAAATCGATTACGAACTGAATAATCCAATCGTGACGATCATTTCAGACACGCCAAAGGTTGAAGGGACCTTTTCAGAAAGAGACCTGAAAAATGTCCAGGAAGGCATGGAAGTGTACGTAAAATCGGATATGCTCAAAGGTGCAATCGGCGGTACGCTCACTAAAATTGCGAAACATCCAGATTCTGATCCTTCGGTAAAAAAAGAAAGCCAATTTCCGTTTGAGATTCAACTTGAACTAGAAGAGGAAGAGATTGTACACGGCACACATGTCGATGTTTCAGTCGTCACCAACCAGGTGGTCAATGCGGCAGTCGTTCCACAACGTTCATTAGATAAAGGCAAGAAAAACAGTTATGTCTATATCCTGAATGAAGTAGGAAAAGTAGAAAAACGCAAAATCAAAAAGGGTCTAGAAGTCGGCGGAAAGACCGAGGTGAAAAAGGGAGCCAAACCAGGCGAACTCTTTGTCCGCGAACCGGAAAACGTCCAAAAAGCCGACAGCCCTTTCTTCAGTAAACTGAAACCAGGCTCACTGGCTAAAAAGACGTTCAAGGAAGAAGGAAAACGTAATCTGTTCAAACAAGTGATGGTTGGATTTTTTAAATAAGATAGAGGGAGTACTTAATTTTTTAAAAGCTAAGGCTCCCATCCCTGATTTAAGGAGAGTAAAATGTCAGTCAAAGAAGAGGATCTTTTCAAAATCAAAATGGCTGGTTATGGCCGCTTGAGACCGGACAGTGTTCCTGGCTTCTTTTGGGGTGCGATTGTATTTGGAGGAGTGGCTTGGATTGTCTCATTATTTGGAGTAATCAACGGTACCTATTTGGCGAGCTCTTTACTTCAAACCTCAGTGAAAGTCGCGACAGTGATTTTTGGAGCCCAGTTACTATTATCGATTTTATTTTCAATCACTCCTATTTCCTATGCGCTTCAAAAATTGCAGCTGATTTTTGCTACACTCGTAGCGTTCAAATTTTCGATTGATTATTACTTGTTCTTTTTTACGGTCGCTGATTTGGAGGATGCACCACAGTATATATTTAATACTGGTTTTCTCTTAATGGCAGGCGGGATTCTCTTATTAATCTTGATGACAGTCAGGGCCTTCAAAAGGGCTAAGCAAGGGGAACTAAGAAAAGAAGGCGAAGGCCTTTATAATTTTAAAGAAACGAAAAATTACCTGACAGGTGCAGGTGTGTTCGGGATTGTCATGATTGCAGGCTCTCTAGCCCGCTCCATATCCAACATGGAGGGAAGCATCGGAATGTTCTTCATTCTGTTCCTTTGCATCACAATACAATATTCCGTGGCCATTGCTTTGCCAGAATTCATTTTGCTGATATACGGCAAGTTTAAATTTAAACCCTTTATTGTTCCCCCTAGAAACCGCCAACGCAACAAAAAGAGGAAGGCAGCCCGTTTTTAATATAGCTTTTGTTAGGAGGAGAAATTCTGTTCAAGGTGATCAAAGAAGCCCTAAGTGAAATCAAAGAACTACATCATCAAGCAAAACAGACCAAGAATGCCGCAAGTAAAGGGAAATACATGTCCCTGGTGTACTTGAATGTTTTATTCCTGATTGTCTATGTCATCCCTATTTTGTTCTCCTTCGTCATTATAGCCGGCGTCTTCTTCTACGGTCCGATTGTCTTATTAGGACTGCTCTTTTCTATTCCATTTACCTTATTTGTCCTCTGGATAAGAACCAGAGTTTATCCCGTGATGAAAAGCAACCTTCTTAATGGAGAAAGTCTGTCTAAATAATGATGGATTGTGTTTTTTGTCGAACAAAAAACTGAAACGAGACAAGCTTCCATAACGACTAAGAGTGTGAATACTTTTGAGTTAGTGTGGGGGAATCAAGATGACAGGTGTTTCAAAGAGGTTTTTCATTGGCATGGCTATTTTTGCGGTCGCGGCCTTTGTATATGCAGGTACCGTACTGTTAACGTCTCAGGAAAAAATGGAGTTAAGAGCTGAAAGAAATGAAGCAGTAAAATAAATAGGCGAAAAACATGGAGCAGGAAATTTCCTGCTCCATGTTTTATTGCTTTATGACTGTGGTAAATACAAAGACATTGATTTAGTAGAATCTCTTAAACCCTTCAAAATGTTTAGCATAGTAGGTCTCACTCAAGCTGGAAATCATGACGCCGCCTGAAGTGCCAGCATGGATGAATTCGTTGTTCCCAAGATAGATTCCCATATGGGAGATGCCCTTCTTATAGGTGTTTTCAAAGAATACAAGATCTCCGGGCTGCGGCTCGTTCACATAGAAAGAGCGGTTGTAATATCCTTCTGATGAATAACGTCCCATCTGCTTTCCAGCTTTGTTGTAGGCGTAATAGATGAATCCACTGCAGTCAAATCCATCAGGTGTGCTTCCTGCCCAGAGATAAGGGACGCCCATGTATTCTTTGGCAATGGATATCACATTTGACTCAGCAGCTGAGGTTGGCTGTTGAACAGTTTGCTCGGTTGATACTTTGGCTTTAGATTCAGTCTGTTTGTTGACTTTCAGTTTCTGGCCAACAAAGATAAGATCGGAAGAAAGATTGTTAAGCTCCTTCAACTGCTTGACAGTCATATCATACCGGAAGGCAATTTTGCTTAATGTATCACCGGACTTAATAATGTAATCTGATTGTTCGGTCTTTGCCGGAGTATGTACAGGTGAAGCCGGTTTCACCGGTTCCTTCTTTGCTGTAACGGTCTGTACTGCTCCTTTCACAGCTGTTCCGTTGGAAACTTTCAGTTTTTGTCCAGGATAGATGAGGTGTCCCTTGATGTCATTCAAGCTCATCAGGTCAGCCAGCTTGATTTTGTGGCTGGCAGCAATCTTGCTAAGAGTGTCGCCGCTCTTTACGGTATACACTTCAGCCTTATTAACTGCAGCTTTTTGAGCGGCAGTTGGTTTAACCACTGTCGGAGCAGAGATTGTTGTTTTCTGGGCGAATGGAGGAACCGCCAGCTTCTGATTTGCATAAATTAAATCTGAAGACAGTTTATTTGTCTTTTTTAATTCTGAAACACTAGTTTTATATGTAGAAGCAATTCGGGATAAGGTATCCCCTTTTTTAACAGTATATGTATCGGCAGAGGCAATTCCGGCAAACGTCGTAGACAGAAGGGCAGCAGTCATAAGAGTAGCGGCTTGTTTCTTCATTTTTTCGACAGCACTCCAATTCTTGTAATATTTACTAGTATTTTATCATAGAAAAAGGTACAAATGGTACGAATTTCTGACAATTAATAGCAGGATGTTCCATAATTAACATTTTATTTTTGGAAATCTATTTACAATTTATATTAAGTTTAATAGAATGATGTCATTGTAGATCAATCGGGAGGCTTTAAAATGGACACTCAGGAGAAACCGACAGAATGGAATCAGGAGCTCTTTTTCGATGTAATGAAAAGGACTTTCGAAAAAGGAACGAATAGTGAGGAAATGACAATTCAAAAGCTGATGGACGATTTGATTATTGATCTAAAAACAATCACCGGATGAAAACTGGCTGCCTATGAGTTTGGCGCCAGTATTTTTTTGCACTTTTGCCCCATGTGCCACGGCTTTCTTATTCAGTATGAATTTGAGGGGGATAACTGATCATTGGGGAAAGGCAGGCAAATGAATCGACAGTCGTAGGGACCTAGTGAAACCAGAGAAGAAAATGTAGAAATATATATTAACAGAAATAGTTTGTGAATATTTAGAATAATATTGACTAGTCCTTAAGTCCTAAATTAATATAATAGGTAGATATATAATAATCAGGTGGACGGGATGAACTGTGAAAATTGAGAGTGTTGTATATAGCTTGAATAATTTTATGGAAAAACAGCAATATAGTTCTGCGAGGAGTATGATTCTTAAGGAATGGAATCGTATAACGGAGCCTTTAAACTTTAAGTTGCTAGGTGCTGAAGCCAAAGAGTTGGTAAAAGTTATTGCTAAAGAAAAGGAAGATGCTGATTTTATTCAATTGAGTGAAAAGGAAAAGCGTTTACTGAATTTGCTAAATGAAGCGGTCAGGGAAGTCAAACTCCCATATGCTAAGAAGCTTTTTTTTGAGCACAAAGAGTTGTATGAGCTCTCCTATGCACAAAGGTGGCTTACTTCTGATGCTCGGTTTATGTGTTATGCTTGGAGTAGGGGAATTTAATAGCATGAATAGGTTAAAGATGAAAAATGAAATGTGAAGGATGAAGCATATCGATGTTGCTTCATCCTTCTTTTCACTTATAATACCTGTCCTAGGAATGCCTTAGTAAGTTCATGTTTTGGATTGCCAAATAATTCGCTAGGTACATCCTACTCAACAGTATACCCGCCATCCATAAAGATGATGTGATCGCCGAATTTACGGGTAAATCTCATTTCATGAGTTACGACCACCATCGTCATGACTTCTTAGGCGAGATCTTTCATAACCTTGAGGACTTCTCTGGCATCTCGGGTTCGATGGCGGAGGTAGGTTCATCGAACAGCATGACCTTTGGTTCTATGGCAA
The DNA here is from genome assembly GCA_018613055.1 of Chryseobacterium sp. ISL-80. Classification (GTDB taxonomy): domain Bacteria; phylum Bacillota; class Bacilli; order Bacillales; family Cytobacillaceae; genus Mesobacillus. The sequence goes on from JAGGQZ010000013.1 coordinate 125,830, forward strand.
GTGTCCTGGCAATGGCAACACGCTGCTTTTGTCCGCCAGATAATTCTCAGGGATAGTCTTCTAGAATTATAAGAATATCAGATAACCAGACACGAAAGACAGGAGCTAATGGAAAAAGCAATATTAAAAAGACACCAAGCATATCCAACAAGCATGAAAATCCCGTGATAAACCTGAAACCCAAAAAGTTGATCCATTTACTCTCCTTAACAGAGTGAAAATCGGGAATTCTTCAAACCTATGCATGGGTAAGTAAACTTTCATCAGACAAACTCCGTCATCGGGATATTTGTCAGGCAGATGCAGCCCCCTTATAATTATTCTTCTAATACAGATAATCTTGCGCCCCAAGAAAGAGGTTCTGGGAGGTACATGGTCACAATATGCATAGATAGAATTGAGACGGTTATTGTTTTGCCATTGGAAACCGGAATTAATGTAAACAATAGTGGGTAGATTGATTTTTTGCAAAGTAATGCCAGAGCTAACGGTCAATCATGTTTTCTCAAGAATTGTACTAGTTAAATATAAAACAGGTATAGTAAAATAAAATTATTCTTTGTACATATATTTTAGGAGGCAATAATGAGTGAATTAAATGTTAATCCGAATCCTGGGTTCTTTACAAGGCTGAATGCGGCGATGCCTAAGTTAAGGGATTCAGAAAAAAAGATTGTTGAGTTTATCCAGAATAACCAGGAAGAAATCATCCATCTCTCGATTACGGAAGTATCAGAGCGTAGTGAAACAAGCGAATCTTCTGTTGTTCGGTTATGTAAGCGCTTAGGTTATAAGGGATTCCAAGATATGAAAATCCACCTGGCAAAGGAAGTAATCGAACCTGTTAAGCAAATACATGAAGTGATAGAAAAAGATGATACGGTCAGGATGATTAAAAGAAAGGTATTCCAATCAAATATTCAGGCATTATATGATTCAGTTGAGGTTTGCAGCGATGAGCAGCTTGAAAAAGCAGTGGAGGCCATTAAAGAAGCCGGTACAATTGAGTTTTACGGTTCGGGCGGATCAGGGACAGTTGCGTTGGATGCCCAGCACAAATTGCTTAAACTGGGAATCAAGTCTTATGCGTATAATGATTCAATTCTTCAGGCTATGTCTGCCAGCGTTTTATCAAAAAATGATGTAGTAATCGGCATTTCACATACCGGGTCAAGCACAGATGTACTTAATGCGATGAAAATCGCAAAAGAGGCTGGGGCAACACTAATCTGTATCACAAATTCATCAAAATCCCCAATCACGACAATATCGGATATAGTTTTACAAACGGCATCTAATGAGACCATGTTCCGTACGGATGCGATTGCTTCAAGGATTGCTCAGTTGACCATCATTGATATTTTAGTTGCATCTGTAGCAAACGAAAAGTATGAATACTATTATCAGAACCTGCAAAAAACGAGGAAATCTACGATAGATAAAAAAATGTAATTTTTCCAGTATAATATTTTGAAAATTTAATTCATTTTTTTTAATTTTTTCTTGAAGGAAATTACCACCGTGTGCTATGATTTATTCAGAACAAAGAATTTTCTGAAAAATCAGGATGTGGTAATTTCTTTCTTTTTTTATAAAAAGAAAGCGTTATCAATCCTAAAACCAGGGGGGTAAATATGAAAAAGCTTGTATCTTTATTATTGGTTCTTGTTTTAGCGGTAGGTTTGGCAGCTTGCGGCAGCAGCAGTTCGGGAGGGGAAACTGCGGCAGGGGAAAAAATCACACTAAAAATTTCAACACCCGATCCAGATAATGCGTCAGTATCGGTGGCGGCAAAAGAACTGGCGAAAGTGATTGGTGAAAAAAGCAATGGGGAGATTGAAGTAACGGTACATCCTAATGGTACCTTGTATGGAGGAGATCCATCTGCAGCCGTTAAACAGCTCGGTGCAGGCGGGTTAGACATGCTGGTGCTTTCAACTTCACTTTATGCAAATTTCGATTCAAGATTCAGTGCTATCAGTATTCCTTACCTGTTTGATGATAAAGAACAATTCCTGTCATTCCTGAACGGGGATCTCGGTACAGAACTGCTTGATTCTGTGTCAGAGCTCGACATTAAAGGACTTGGATATTGGACGAGGGACTTTAGACAGATAACAAACTCAAAGCGTCCTATTACCAAGCCGGAAGACTTAAAGGGAATTAAATTGCGTGTTCCAAATAATCCTTTATGGGTAGAATTTTTCAAAGGTGCCGGAACCGTTACAACACCTATGGACTTTAGCGAAGTATATAATGCTCTTCAGTTAAAAACGATTGATGGCCAGGAAAATCCGCTGGGAGTTATCACAGCATCAAAAATGTACGAGGTACAGAAATACCTGACAATTTCAAATCATATGGCCGATGGCTGGCTTGTCGGAATGAATCAAGCTAAATTTGATAAATTAACAGATGAACAGAAAAAGATTATTTCAGACTCTGTTAAAGAAATCCAAGGCTGGTCTTTAGACTATGACAATAAGGAAGCAGAAACTGCGATCAAGCTTATGGAAGACGAAGGTGTAGAAGTTAATGAACTTACAAGCGAACAGCAACAGCAATTCATAGAGCTTTCAAAACAGGCATACCCAACATTCAAAGAATTAGTAAAAGACGATCAGTTCTTCTCCGATATTCTTGAGTTTGTAGGTAAAAGCGAATAAACCTGTTGATAGCCGTGACCAATAATTCATGCAAAGGGGATCCATGATGGTCAAACAAGAAAGGAATAAAACCTCGATTATATTTGCAGGTTTTAATAGATTTACGGATGTATTAGCAGGAATTACCTCAGTAGCGATATTTATCGTAGTCGTATGGCAGGTTTTCGGCAGGCTGCTGGGGGTTCCTGCCCCTTGGACAGAAGAAGTGACTCGCTTTATCTTTATATGGATGGTTTTCCTGGGAGTGGGTCTAGGCTTTCGCAAAGCGGAATCTGCCCGCGTGACGATCCTGTTGGAGTATGGACCCAAGTTTCTCCGAAAAGGAGCCATTTGGCTATATAGCCTTGCTTCTATTGGTTTCTTCTTGTTCATGATTGTTTATGGTGTCGAACTGATGTCGCAACAAATCAATACACACGAAAAAAGTGCGGCACTCTTGCTGCCTATGTGGCTCATTGGGTTAAGCATTCCGGCATCAGCGGTTATAGGAATAGTGAATATTATCCAGTCGTTGCTTTATAATCGTGAAATTATAGGGAAGGGGTGAAGTAATTGTCTATATTCTTGTTAGTTCTGTTTTTCTTGCTAATTTTATTAGGCATTCCGATTGCTTCATCTCTAGGAATTTCTGTCGTAGCCGCAGTACTTTTTTTTACGGATGTTCCACTTAGCGTTGTGATTCAATCCATGTTCAGTTCGATGAATAGCTTCATTATGGTCGCCGTCCCGTTGTTCATTTTAGCAGGAATCATAATGGAGGAGGGCGGAGTCGCCGATAAGATCTTTGATTTTGCACAAAGTATGGTTGGATGGATGAAGGGTGGCTTGGGACATGTAAATGTTATCGCCAGCTTGATTTTTGCTGGGATGGCAGGGTCATCAGTGGCGGATATCGCAAGTACTGGCCGCATGCAAATTAATGCGATGACAAAAAATGGCTATCCACTTCCATATGCAGCAGCTCTCACCTTGATTACATCTATGCTCGCAACGATCATTCCACCAAGTATTTTAATGATTGTCGCAGCTTCCACTGCAGGAGTTTCCATAAGTGCAGCGTTACTCGGGGGGCTGATACCCGGTATATTGATCTCTATTATCTTTATGATCTTTAATTATTACTACAGTAAGAAATACAATTACGGACATCAGGAGAAATTTAATTGGGATAAACTTGGACGCGATTTTATACGTGCTTTTCCAGCATTGATGGCTCCGGTCATTCTGCTTGGCGGAATCCTAAGCGGTTACTTTACTCCTACGGAGGCCGCTGCGATCTGTGTCCTTTACACTTTGATTGTAGCTGTTTTTATCTACCGTAAGTTATCGTTCAAACAATTGCCGAGCATTCTTTATAGAACAGCCAATACAACTGGAACAATCTTGTTTATAGCAGTAACGGCCAAGGCAGCCAGCTGGGTGTTCGAATATGACGGACTTCCGACAAGGATAGCCACATTCATAAGTGGCGTAAGCAGCAGCCCGCTCGTGATCATGCTGGTACTGTTCGTATTCCTGCTGATTGTAGGAATGTTCATGGATGCGACAGCGGCCATTTTCATCCTTGTGCCAATATTGATGCCCGCAGTAATAACGGTTGGAATAGATCCAGTATTTTTCGTCATCTTCCTGGTAGTTGCTTTATCTTTCGGTTTAGTAACACCACCGGTTGGTGTATGTCTATATGCTACATGCAATATCACAGGACTAAGCCTAGAAAAGCTAAGCAGAGCATCCCTGCCATGGTTTGGAGTTACTATTGCAGCATTGTTGATCTTTATATTCATTCCAGAGTTTATTACCATGCCAATATCTTGGTTTGATCTATAAAAATAAGGAAGAAATATTCTTCCTTGTTTCTAGAAATATTCGTGAAGGAAATTACCACCGTAATCTAGAATTATTATTAGTGATAAAGGAAATGGAGTGAAACACATGAAAGCTGCAGTATTTCATGGACCAAATGAGTTGAGATTAGAGGAAGTGAAAAAACCAGTAATCGGGGAAGAGGAGGTGCTGGTTAAAGTAAATGTGAGTGCTGTTTGTGGCACGGATGTGAGGATCTTTGAGGGCAAAAAGACCAAGGGAGTCAGGACGCCTTCCATTATTGGCCATGAACTTGTAGGAACGATTGATGAGGTTGGGGAAAAAGTTACAGGGTTCTTCGAGGGCGATAGAGTTGGAATCATGCCGGTAATTCCTTGCCGTAAATGCCATTACTGTATGAATGGACAGGAGAATGTCTGCGAAAACAGGACAGCAATCGGCTATGAATTTGATGGAGGATTTGCTGAATATGTAAAAATTCCTGGCACAGCCATTCAGGCTGGCAACCTTGTTAAATTACCAGACAACGTTTCTTTTGAACAGGCCGTAGTTGCGGAACCACTCGCCTGCTGTCTGAATGGGCAGAAAAAAACGAATGTCAAAATGGGTGATGTCGTTGTCGTAACTGGCGGTGGTCCGATTGGATTAATGCATGTACAGCTTGCAAAAATAGCTGGAGCAAAGAAAGTTATTTTAAGTGAGCCTATTGACCATAGAAGGGAGAAAGCACTGGAAGCGGGTGCCGACCTGGCAGTAAACCCGATGGAAGAGTCTCTTCACGACATTATCCTAAGTGAAACAGATGGATTGGGAGCAGATGTAGTGATTATGGCAATCGGCGTACCTTCTCTGGTTAACTCCAGCGCAAGCCTGCTGAAAAAAGGTGGCACTTTAAACTTATTCGCTGGTTTTACAAAGGGAGTACTATCCGAAATTGATCCGAACATCATTCATTATAACGAGATTAATGTCAATGGAACTTCAGCCCTAACTCGTGCGAATTATCATCAATCATTAGCACTTATCGCTTCTGGCCAAATAAATACAGAAGTACTAACTACTACTGGCTATACGCTCGATAACATTGAACAGGCAATCAATGATGTCCGGAATGGAACAGGTATGAAGTCTGTCATTACAATCTAAAAACTAATTAAGAGGAGTGTTCATTATGTCATTATTAGGAAAAGAAATTCGATTAAGCCGTTTATTAAACCAGAAGTCTGGTAAACTACTTGCTGTTGCTGTGGACCAGGCTATGGCTAGAGGGATTTTTGAAGAACTAATGCCGATTGAACGAAAGGTCAGTGAAATAGTAGCAGGAGGTCCAGATTCAATCACCATGCATAAAGGTATTGCGGATACATGCTTCCGACAGCATGCAGGGAAAGCGGGTTTCATCTTGAAGTGCTCCACTTTCTCGCCTTGGCAGCCTAATTATGATGCATGGGTAACTGAAGTAGAGGAGGCTATCCTGTTAGGTGCTGATGCGGTTTCGATGGGATGCATCATAGGTGGAGATGATCAGCCTGAACAACTTCGCAATCTCGGGTTGTTCGCAGGAAAAGCCGCTTCATATGGAATTCCGACGGTCGCTCATATCTATCCAAGAGGGAACCAAATCCCAGATGATGAAAAGAATCATTGGAAGCATGTTGCCTATGCTGTCCGTGCCGGTGCTGAATTAGGGATTGATATTGTTAAGACAAAATATACCGGAGATCCGGATACTTTCCATAAAGTTGTGTCATCTACTCCGGCAAAAGTTGTCGTGGCAGGAGGAGATAACGGCAATAATATCGAAGGTTACTTCCAGATGGTATACGACGTGATTGACGCTGGAGGAACTGGTATCACTTTTGGAAGAATTGTATGGAATAATCCTAACCCAACGGCTGTTGTTAAATCTTTTAAACATATTATTCACGAAAAAGGAACTGTCAGAGAAGCAGTTGAGTTATATAATGAATTAATGAACGAGCCAGTAAATAACAGATAAGGTGATAAAGATGTCTCACGTTATTGGAATCGATATTGGTACTAGCGGAATTAAAGTTGCTGCCATGAATAAAGAAGGGGAATGGGGCCACTTAGAGTTTGAGCCGTACTCCCTTCTTTTCCCCCGGAATGGGTGGGTAGAGGTAGATGTCAATAAGCTTTGGGCCATCACAAAGAAATTATTGTTGAAGGTTTGGAATGAAGTTATGAAAGCAGGGAGTGTTGATGCTATATCACTCTCTTCTTTTTGTAACTCTTCCGTTTTTATGGATCAGGAGGGTGAAGCATTATACCCTGGGATCATGTATTTGGACCAGAGAAGTAAAAATGAAGCTGCATGGATTAAAGAAACGGCAGGGGAAGACTTCCTCTTCAATATTACCGGTAACCGTTTGGAACCAGGCATGTATACGGCGACCACTCATCTATGGTTTAAAAAACATGAACCTGAGCTGTACGACCGGACCTACAAGTGGGGATCATTATCCACATTTATTCTTCATAAATTGACAGGCGAGTTTTTTATGGATTGGACACATGCATCTTTTTCGGGGCTGTTTGATATTCAATCATATAGATGGTCAAAAGAGATTTGTGGAAAAATTGGTATAGATATGGATACACTGCCTGCTGTTTGTGATCCGAGTCAGGTGATAGGTGAGTTTACGTGTCCGGAACTTCAGGTGCAAGTAGTTCCTGTCGCAGCAGGTGGAGCGGATACGGCATGCTCTGCCCTGGCGCTCGGAATTCAAGCAAATGAAATGTTCGAATCAGTTGGAACATCGAATGTTTTGACTGTTTGTACAGATAATCCCTCTGTTTTAGATAACCGATTTCTTAATAGATGCCATATCATCAAAGGGAAATGGCTTTCACATGGAGCGATGTCTTTCCCTGGAGCATCCATTCAGTGGTTTTATGAACAGTTTTTAAAACAGGAGGGTTATTCAAAATTTGCTTTAGAGGAGCTGGCAGATGAATCTCCCATTGGTTCCAACGGGCTCTTTTTTTTACCTTATATGCAAGGTGAGCGTTCTCCCATCTGGAATCCGGATGCAAGGGGGAGCTTTGTTGGCCTGAATCTGAATTCAACAAAAGCGGATATGTACCGCTCCATCCTGGAGGGTTGTTCTTTTGGTTTAAAGCAAATATATGAAATTATTAATGAGAAATATAAGATGCCAAAAGCAGCTATCCAATCAATTGGAGGCGGTTCCAAAAATAGAGCCTGGGCGCAGATGAAGGCAAATATTTTGGATAATCCATTTGAGATAAAGGATATATCTGAAACTGCTGCACTGGGGGCATGTTTGATTGCAGGCAAGGCAGCAGGCTACTTTACAACATATGAAGAAGCTAGGGGTATCATTCGGAACGAGACCTTTGTACGGATTGAACCTCAGCACGGACAATTAGCTGTTTATCAGAAATATTATGAAGTATATTGCGAACTTTACCCTGCTTTAAAATCATTTTTTTCGATGAGCAGTAGACTAAATCAAAGCCGTGAGGAGGTAAAGTGTTGACAGCCAGTATTTATGTAACTAGAAAACTGCCAGATCCAATCATTCAAAAACTATCAGCGCATTTTCATGTGAAAATGTGGGAGGAAGAAGATGCTGTAGTTCCCCGCGAGGTTTTGTCAAAAGAAATAGAAGAGGCTGACGGACTTTTATGCCTTTTGACCGATCAGATTGATCGGGAAGTGATCAGCAAGGCTAAAAACTTAAAAGTCATCAGCAATCTAGCAGTAGGATACAACAATATCGATATCGATGCAGCTTCGCAAAAAGGGATTGTTGTCACTAATACACCAGGTGTATTAACAGAGACGACAGCAGACTTAACATTTGCACTCTTAATGACGGCGGCAAGAAGGGTTACAGAGGCTTCGGATTTCTTAAGAAGCGGGCAATGGGGTGCGTGGTCACCGATGCAGTTAACTGGCCAAGACATATATGGAGCTACAATTGGTATAATTGGTTTGGGGAGAATTGCTGAAGCTTTAGTCAGACGGGCAAAAGGATTTGACATGAGAGTGTTGTACCATAACCGAACTCGTAAACTTGATAAGGAAAAGGAGCTCGACATAGAGTATGCAGACTTACAATCGCTGTTAAAGGAATCTGACTTTGTTTGTATCTTAGTTCCATATCATCCTGAACTTCATCACATGATCGGGAAAAATGAATTTGCCTTAATGAAAAAAGAGGCAATTTTGGTTAACACCGCAAGAGGCGGCCTGGTTGATGAAGCAGCTTTATTTGATGCATTGAAGCAAAATCAGATCTTGGCAGCTGGCTTGGATGTTTTTGAGGAAGAACCGGTACCTCTTGATCACCCTCTTCTTACTCTGCCGAATGTTGTCACCTTGCCGCACATTGGTAGCGCTTCCGTCAATACTAGATTAAAAATGGCCAGCCTGGCTGCTGAAAATGTCACGAATGTTTTACACGGTAAAGAGCCTATCACCCCAGTGAATAAAAAAGAGAAAAGTTCAATATAAACAAAACAGCATGGAGGATTGACAAGTGGTATATAGTCTAAATGAAAAATGTAAAGTTTTTACTTTGAATTCAAATCCAAAGCTTGCTTATGAGATTGTTAATCAGTTAGGAGGCGTGATGGGAAAAAGCTCTGTCGCGCAATTTAGCGATGGAGAAACTCAAATTAACATTGAAGAAAGTGTCCGGGGCTGTGAAGTATATCTAGTCCAGTCCACTTCACAACCAGGGAACGAGCATGTCATGGAGTTATTGATCATGATCGACGCTTTAAAGAGAGCTTCCGCTAAAACCATCAATGTTGTGGTTCCTTACTATGGGTATGCTCGCCAGGATCGAAAAGCCCGGTCGCGTGAACCGATCACCGCGAAATTGATTGCAAATCTCTTGGAAAAAGCCGGAGCAAACAGAATTATCACCATGGATTTGCACGCTCCGCAAATTCAAGGTTTCTTTGATATACCAGTTGATCAATTGTTAGGTGTGCCGATTCTATCAAATTATTTTCAGCAAAAGGGATTAGAGGATGTAGTAGTAGTAGCTCCTGATAACGGCGGAGTCGTCAGAGCCAGAAAAATGGCAAGCTTTTTAAATGCTCCGATCGCTTTTATTGATAAGCGCCGTCCGCAGCCTAATGTAGCCGAGGTTATGAACATCGTTGGAGATATAAAAGGCAAGAATGCCATCATAATCGATGATTTGATTGATACAGCAGGCACGATCACTCTAGCAGCAAACGCCTTAGTAGAAAAAGGGGCAAAAGCAGTCTATGCATGCTGTACGCATCCCGTCCTTTCGGGTCCAGCGATAACCCGAATCCAGGAATCCGCCATTACTGAGCTAGTTATAACAAACACAATTGAATTACCTGAGGAAAAACAACTTGAAAAAATTACAACCCTATCGGTAGCCCCACTCCTTGCTGAAGCCATTCATCGGATTCATAAAGAGCTTCCGGTGAGCAGTTTATTTGAATGAGAAATTTAAAAGATTTAAGGGAAAGTTAGGTGATTGCAGCTCTTTCTTTTAGGAATCCTAATGCGAGCTGAAAACTACTAATTGTTTACTGGATAACGGGACAGTTGTCGTTAGCCATTTGGAGAGACAAAGAGAAGGTTCTGAGGGTCGAAAAAAAGCTGCCTTTCTATCATTTAATAGGAAGGTTTGCCTTTTTTAAAAAACTTGTTAATCTATCGGCGCATGAGACCCAACCCACATGTCGCAATCAAAATAAAAACCTGAGAAACCCAGGTTACTTTTCATCATATCCTATTAAGGATACTTCATATTTGTCTTCAGCAAAATTCACCATCGCATGAATCCTGTTATCCTCATTTCCCTTCTGATATCCAATAAGAAAAATCTCCGTACCATTAGTACGTGTTGTGAATTCATGCTCATTAATTACGACGTCCCATCCTTTTTGCTCTTTGAAATATTGGACTGCCGATTCAGTAGCTTCCTTTACGACCTTCTCTTTTTCTTCCTTAGACATAGCCTTACACCCCTGCAAAATTAATACTGCCAAAAATAATAACAGACCTTTTCTTAACATAACCTCCATCCTCCTACCACTTTGGACCAGAATTAAATCCAGCCTTTATGAGTGAATCTATCCTTTTTCTTGTCTGGATTATATTATAACGCTTGTATTCCAAACGATATATCCCTTTGGAGAGTACTAGAAATGTCTTTTTACTCTATTTATCGCTTTGCCTGTCTTCTTCGTCATCGATAACCTTCGCATTTTTGGGTGTTTTATAAATTTATTTATTTTTTTTAACCTACCGGAGATAATGAAGAAAGTTCTTTGTTCTATTCGGAAGCTGAAATAAGGAATACTGAACTCTAGACTTTTCCCTTTGTCACAATTATTAATAATAATAACTTAGATTCCTTTTGATCATCAATCTATCCAAATAATTTAGGATTTTTTATATTGCCAATAATTAGTCAGTGTTGTATTATTATGAATAATCAGATATTTAAATTAGACAGGTTATTGTCTAAGGGAAGAGATGAGGAGAATCCCTGTGACCAATAAATTGCATGACACTTATTTGTGATGCAGTTTATTGTTCATGGGTTTTTTTATGAAAAAAAAGATAGTAAGGGGAGGAAATGGCATGAAAGTCAAGCTATTATCATTGATCTTTGTTTTGTTGGTTGGCATTGCTGGATGCAGCAGCAATGATGCTGGAACGAAAGAAAAGACTGAAATTGATTTCTGGTTCCCGGTTGCCGTTGGTGGGGATGTAGCAAAAATCGTGGATAAAATTGTAGCAGACTTTGAAAAAGAGAACCCCGACATCAAGGTTAATGCAAAATATGGTGGCAGTTATGCTGAAACAATGACACAGGTGATGGCTTCGTCGCAGGGAGGAAATCCTCCTGAACTGGCTGTCTTGTTCTCAATCGATCTTTTCACCTTGCTTGAAAATGACTTGATCGAAGAAGTGACCCCATTGTTTGATAAAGAGTATTTAGATGATTTTTACGATGGATTTATGGCCAACTCTTCAATTGGTGATAAGGTGTACAGCTTGCCATTCCAGCGCAGTACGATTGTCCTTTATTACAACAAGGATGCATTCAAAGAGGCCGGATTGGATCCGGAAGCTCCACCGGAAAACTGGGATCAGCTGGTTGAATACGGTAAGAAGCTGACGAAAAATGGCGGCAAGGACCAGTGGGGACTTGAAATTCCGAGTACTGGCTATCAGTACTGGATGTTCCAGGCTTTAGCGCTTCAGACGGAAGACAACATCATGTCTGAAGATGGAAAGGAAGTTTATTTCAACAAGCCTTACGCGAAAGAAGCAATGGAGTACTGGCTGTCCCTTGGGAAAGAGCATAAGATCATGCCTGAGGGTGTGATTGAATGGGCGACCGTTCCTTCTGACTTCCTGAGTGGAAAAACAGCTATGATGTACCATACGACAGGGAACCTGACCAATGTTAAGAACAATGCGAACTTTGATTTCGGAGTATCTTTCCTGCCGGCGAACAATCAATATGGTTCTCCGACTGGCGGAGGAAACATCTACTTATTCAAGGATCTTCCAAAAGCCAACAAGGAAGCTGCAATCAAGTTCATGAAGTTCCTTACAGAACCTGAGCGTGTCGCACAGTGGTCAATCGATACAGGATATGTAGCCACTAGAGAATCTGCTTATGAAACTGATTTGCTGAAGAAATATGTTGAGGAATTCCCGCCTGCACTTGTTGCTCGTGAGCAATTGGAATATGCAGATAGTGAGTTGGCTACCTACCAAAATGGTGAAGTACAGAAAATCTTCAATGACCATATTCAATCAATCTTGACTGGTCAAAGTTCAGTTGACGAAGGATTGGAAAAAGCGCAGGAGAAAGCAGACGAAGTGCTGAAACCTTTTCAGTAATACAGATGCAGCAGTGGACTGAATGGAGCAGAGCTCAAGTGGACATTTTGCTGACTTGGGCTCTCTTTATTCACCAGAAAGGTGGGCTGATTTAATGGATTCGAAGCGGAAAAAATTTAGTTCCGGAATGAGGCACAATCTGTTTGCCTACGGATTACTATTTCCTTCTTTCATATTTTTAACCTTGTTTACGTTTTACCCAACACTCAAGTCGTTCCAGTTAAGCTTCTATAGCGGGCCGATGACGCGGTTGCAGTTTTCGGGACTGGATCAGTATAAAGAAGTTTTCAGTGATGAGATTTTCAGGAAGGTAATCCTGAATAATGTCATTTTCATGATTGGAACTGTTCCGACGAGTTTGTTCCTGGCGATGTATCTTGCCATTTGGTTGAATAAAAAAATGGCTGGAAGTTCCTTGTTAAGAACAGCATTTTTTTACCCAACGATTGTTCCGTTGATTGCCGTAGCGAATATTTGGCTCTTCATTTACACCCCTCAGTACGGGCTGCTCGATAACTTCCTGCATTTGTTTGGTGCTGGCGATACAAGCTGGTTGGGTAATCCCAATACAGTAATGATTGCGATGATTATCATGATCATATGGAAGGATGCCGGTTTCTATATGATATTTTATTTAGCTGGTTTGCAAAATTTGCCGAGAGATGTCTATGAAGCCGCCGAAATTGAGGGAGCGAAACCGCTCCAGATGTTCCGGCATATTACGTTCCCGCTGTTGATGCCGACGACGCTGTTCGTCATGATTGTGGCAATTACTAATTCATTCAAGAACGTTGACCATTTATACATCATGACCAAGGGCGGACCAGATAATGCCAGCAATCTATTGCTCTATCATATTTATGAAGCGGCCTTTACGAACTGGGATCTTGGAAAAGCAGCCGTTCTGACCGTCATTCTGATTGTCATCATGCTTGGGATCACAGCCTTCAACTATCTGTACCTTGACCGGAAAATCCATTATTAAGGAGGGGAAGAATACGTGAAAAAGTTGAACTATGGCATCATTATCATTTTAGGGATCATTTCGTTTATCCCGCTGCTTTGGGTTTTCATTACTTCTTTCTCTCCTGGGAATCAAGTAATCAATGGTGGTTTTCCCTTCTGGGTATCCAATCCGACTGTTGAAAACTATGTGCAAGCATGGGAGACTGCGCCATTTCTACAATATTACTTTAATACATTCGTGATTGTCTTCGGAGTCCTGATTGTCCAGTTAATCACGATTACACTTGCGGCTTATGCCTTTGCACGGCTGAACTTCAAGGGGAAGAATGTTCTGTTCATCCTGTTTTTGCTTCAGTTGATGATTCAGCCTGAAATCCTCCTGTTTCCAAACTACCAGGTTATTAGCCAGATGGGACTCGTCAATACGAAGCTGGCTGTCATGATGCCGTATTGGGCATCAGCATTCGGGGTATTCCTGATGCGACAAACTTTCAAGCAAGTCCCATTTGACCTCGATGAAGCATCGAGAATAGATGGCTGTAAATGGTATCAGACTCTCTGGCATGTCTACATTCCGTCAGCCAAACCGACATATATTGCATTTGCACTCGTTTCCGTCAGTCACCATTGGAGCAACTTCATGTGGCCTTTGATCATCACGGATTCTGTCGAGTCCCGGCCTTTGACCGTCGGACTTGCGTTGTTTGCCCAATCCTATGAAACGGGAGCGCAGTGGGGAATGGTCGCAGCCGGTACGGTAATGGTCATCATGCCTTTAGTGGTCGCCTTCTTCATTTTCCAAAAACAATTCGTATCAAGCTTCATGCATTCAGGAATCAAATAGGTGGTGATATGGTGGATATTCATTTTTTAGGAACGGGAAGTGCCTATCCCGGTTCGCAACGTGATAATACTTCAATTTGCTTTTCGAATGACGGATATCATGTCCTGGTCGATGTAAGCGGCAATCCCTGCAGGAAACTGAAGCAGCTGCAAGTGGATTTAGGTGAGCTTGATGCAGTAGTGTTCACCCATTTCCATATCGATCATATCTATGGATTGCCATCCTTGCTGTGGGGAATGTGGCTTGAAGACAGGAAAAAGCCATTGCGGATTCTTTGCGATTACCGCAATGAGAAAAAACTTCAGGAATGGTTGTCGACAATGGAAGCTGACAAGTGGCCGATTGCATTTCCCATTGAGGTTGAAACATTTGATGGAGATCAAGAAGAGCAGCTGTTATCAGTCGGTGGCATGAGTTTTTCCTGCTTCAAGGCGCTTCACTCTGTACCTACTGTTGGGCTGGAAGTGCAATGTGCTGATCGAGTAGTCGTTTATTCGAGCGATACGGAAATCAACGAACGAATCGGACAATACGACCATATCGATTTGTTAATCCATGAAGCAACATCAGCCAGTAAAGTAGCCGGAAACCATAGCAGCCTCGTTGAAGTTGTCGAGAAGTATGATATGGAAAAAATCGACGAGATCGTATTAGTCCATTTATCTGACAAAGAACCATACGATGAAGAGGTAGCTAAGCTAGGATTATCGAAGGTTGTCATCGGCGAAGACCTGATGACCAAACGAGTATAAGTGAATACAAACAAGGATAGAGATGAGGAGATTCCTTGGGCATGACGTCACCCAATTGTGAAATTGGATAAATCGTCATGCTCAGGGAATTTTTTATTGGATGGGGGAGACCGATGAGAGATCTGAAAGGATATATTTTTGACTTGGATGGTACCGTATATCTTGGCAAGCAATTGATTGAAGGAGCGGATATCGTGATCAACTCCCTTCTCGATCATGGAAAGAAAGTGTTATTCCTGACAAATAAGACAATCGAGTCCCGTCAGCGTTATGTCGAAAAGCTGCGGAGTTTTAATATCAATGCAAGCCTCGAGAACATTTTGAACCCAACGGTTACTTTAATTGATTACTTACGGGAACACCATCCTGATGCCACATTATATGTGATTGGCGAGCAGCCAATTAAGGATGAACTGACACTTGCGGGGTTTCGAGAAGGAATGGCACCATCAGAGGTCGATGTGGTTGTGCTGTCATGGGATCGCGATTTTCACTATGATCATTTGAATTTTGCTTACCAGGCGGTGAAGCTTGGCGCAAAAATGATTGCCACTAATCCTGACAGAACCTGCCCAGTGGAAGTTGGCGATGTTCCTGACTGTGCCGGGATGATCGGCGCTGTAGAAGCAGTTGCCGGGAAAAAGATTGATGTACAGATTGGAAAGCCGTCCGTTCTGACGATTGAAGCAGCATTAAAAATACTGCAGCTTAAACCGGATGAATGTGTGATGATCGGCGACCGCCTCGAAACGGATATCCGGATGGGCATCGAAGCAGGAATGAAGACAGCACTTGTGCTTAGCGGTATAACGACAGAGGATGATTTGAGGAGTTCAGCCTGGAAGCCGGACTATGTTTTACCATCGGTGAGTGGATTGTTAGCGGCAAAAAGGGCAGGGGGCTGACCTCATGGTCCAATAGGCAAAAAAGGAAGCGGTGATAGGACCCGCTTCCTTTTTCGTTTTATAGGAAATTATAAAACCTATTAGGGGTGGATAACTACTGTGGATGTCTGAATCCAGCTCCAGCGCCTAGCCAGTTTTCGTCTCTGCAAGTGCTTCCTCGAGTATCTTGCGAAAAGCGTTAGCTTTGAGCAACTCGAGTGGCTTCGGTCCGCCCAATGAAGTCAAAGAACGACTTCACCGGTCAGCCCTCCAGCGCTTGTCGGGGCTGAACGAGGCACTTGCGCTTTTTGTTCTGCTATTGAATTCCTTTATCGTCCTTCATCAATTTCTTCATATCGATTTTAAGCATCCGATCCATCGGGTAGGTCGTTGTATAGCGGTATTTATCCGCTCCGGATTCAAATACGACATACAGTTCTTTTTGTACTTCCACAATTCCTTCAGGCATCGGAATGGCTTCGATACTTTGACGAGGTTTTACAGTGTGCCCATCCAGGAACCACAGTGGTACTTCTTTTCCATCGACATTTACATAGGAATGAGGGTCTTCTTTTAACGGGTATTCGTAACGATACAGCACGCTATCGTTAGCTCTTCCGTAAGATGTACTTAGCGTGATGCCGTTTTGTGCTTCTTTTTGTACAATCGCGCCCTGAACCTTTCCGGTCGTCGAAAGGACGTAATCTGGTACGGCATTGTGCTCTGGTGAGCCATTCCAATGATCCTCAGCTAGCATGTCGTTGTTTCGTTCCAAATTAAAACCAACCATCCAGGCGTATTGCATCTCCCCATCCCTGTTCTCGATATGGTGCGATGGATCAGTCGGATAGGAGCTTGCTTCATAGAATTCCCCGACCCAGAGAATGCCTTCATCATATACGGTGTAAGCAGCTTCGACCGGTATTGGAATCTGTTTTGTGAACTGGATTTCTTCGTTATTTTCTGCTTCCACCAGATCGCTTAACTTGAAGCTGAACAAGTAATTCTCGGAAGCAACCCAGCCATGGTCACGACTGACAGTAACGCCGCCCGCATGACCGGTATAAGGTGTGCCATCCGTATTGTAAAGGACAACAGACTTCACCAGTTTGCCTGTCGTGCGATTTGTTATCGTAATGGTTCCCGGTCTAATCCCATCATCGACGTAGCTGATCGTAAGCAGCCAGTCTTTTTTCTTATAATAGGTCAATCCTTGAGGGACGAGCCCCTGTGCAAGGCCGGCGATCACCGGGCCGTCTGAACTGATATCCCATAGGCCCTGGTAGGCAGGGTCTTTTTCGTGTTCCCACCGTTCCAGCTGGGTGATGATCTGGTGTTTTGGTGTTACCTGTACAGGCTCTGATTTTTCCGATACATTTCCTGATGTATCCTCCGCGCTTACTTGTAAGGTATATGTTTGGTTGCCAATTAACGTATAGAGCGTAAAGGAAGTTTGCTGTGAGTCAACAGAGTATTCAAGCTTACCATTTTTGTAAATGTGATAACGGTAAAGGTCGGTTTCATTGGAGGTCTCCCAGTTCAAAGTAGCCTCTCCGTTACCTGCGATGGCTTCCAGATTAGTTGGTGCTGCCGGTGCATCCTCATCTACCACAGGACGATTTGGAACTTGATCTTCTGCCAGCCATCCCGGTGTTGGCTGTTGATTTGCTGCCAATTTTTCCATTGTCCGTGTATTGTCTTTTGGATAGGCGAACGTGACAGTTTGCTTCAATGTTACGTCCTGACTTGCGTAATCCGCTCTGACGACTTCACTGCCCTCGGGGTCATAGACGGTCACTGTATTGCCGCCGTTGACCAGCCCGCTGATATCACCAAGGATGATTGTGTTCTCCTCACTTAGATATTTACTTTTGTACGAATAGAAGTAGTTATAGTTGAATGCTTCAAGTGAAATGGGGCTGATTGATGATGCTCTGGTCCAAATCACTGCTGTTTCCCAAGGCTTTAAAATGAAAGTTTCTTTGATTTCTTCATTCCAAGTGTGGGAGGCGAATCGATATCCCTTCAGATTGATTGGATCTGGACTATTATTATAAATCTCAAAGTATTCAAATGCGTCATATCCTGCGTAGTTATCGGTATTCGGAATCAATTCTGTGATAAGGAGCTCGGGTACCGGAACGTTTTCTGTCGGTGCTGAGACAAGTGGTGCTGTCGCTTCCGATTCATTCCCGACTTGATCGACAGCAGTTACTTTAAATGTATACTCCCGGTTCAACTCCAGAGGGGAAATGACTATACTTGTTTTGTCGGCAGCTGCAGAACCGAAAAGGGTTCCATTAATGTAGACGCGGTACTCGGAAAGGTCACTTTCTGTATTAGCGGCCCACTGAAGTTTTACATGATCCTTCCCAGGTTTTGCTTTAAGTCCTGTCGGAGCTGCAGGAGCTTCATTGTCTACTACTTCCTGTGGCACAGCCCGGACTTCTTTTGTTGCCGGGGACTCGTTTCCTTCCGAGTCGACAGCTGTCACGCGGAACGCGTAAACCTGACCATTTTCCAATCCCACGATCGTAGCTGTGGTTGTATCGGATGAAGTAGTCGTTCCATCAGAATGGTAGATTTTATACGAAAATGCACCAGCTGATGCTTCCCACGAAAGTGTTATGGATTGGTTGGTTGGCGTTGCAGTAAGGTTGGCTGGTGTTGCTGGACCTGCCACTTGTTCAGTCAGGAGTAGAGATGGCGTTGGTGTTTCTCCGTTACGGATCCTCGTCATCGCTGCAGAACTGTTTGCCTGGTAAATAACGCTTTTGTTGGTGATGCCATCGACTTCTCCGTCATTGATCAATGCCGTACTGAGAATGTTGCCATTTGTATCAGCAATTCCTACTTGACGAAGGCTGGTGTCATGCAAGCCTTGACCAGAAGTAGTCAGCGTGACTTCGTATATCTCGTCAGCAGTTAGATAAGTGTCATAGTTGGAGTTGAAGTCCCATAGCGGCAAATCAGGATAGGCGAACTTCTTCAGCCATAGGACCAGTGAAGCTTTTGGCTGGATGACTTTTTCCTGGATGGGCCATGAGTTGGCAGGGCTTGAGAAGTTGCTTGTGAAGTATTGGAGCTGATAATCTTGCAGGTTGATTGCTTCTGAGGTGGTATTATAGATTTCTACATACTCATAGGGCTGCCCGGAGCCGGCGGATTTCGTGACTATTTCCGTGATGACCAGAGGCGGACTAGAATCTTCCGCATTAACGTTCTGGTCTGGAAGGAACACTAGACCTAACCCAAAAACGAAAGTCAAAACAGTTACCCAGCTAATTAATTTGCTTTTCAAACCTTCTTCCTCCTTTTAAAAATGTTTTTTATGTAAAAAATAAAAAGAACCCCATGCCAAAAGATTGTACGATTATCGTACAAACCATTTGCACAGGGTTCTCCTCATCTCTACCCGTTATTAAAATACCTAGTTCAATCATACAATGAGGGCGCATGGGTGGCAAGTGAATTCAGAATTATTAGAAAATAATATTGAAAAGAACTATAATATGGTTTATGATAAGAGTAATTAAAATACTCCGGCTTATAGGAAGAGTAGAAGAGATCACCTATGAAGCGAACACTTATCCCTCACTTTTAGCGAGGAGATTAAGCATTCGTTCATGGAGTGGTCTCTTTTTATCGTGAAGGGAGTTGGTTAGATGGGTGTTTACATTGAATACGTGTCTGGGTTCTTCTGGCAGCATGAAACCTATTTCCGGATTTTGGTTAGTGCTGTTTTGGGGTTTTTAATCGGATGGGATCGGACATCGAAAAATAAGCCGGCGGGATTAAAAACGTATACGTATGTGTCTGTGGCATGTACATTGATAACCATCGTCTCAATAGAGAGCGCAGAGATTTTCAGTCAGCATGATAGCGGCAAAGTAATGGATCCGATGCGTCTGGCAGCGCAAATTGTTTCAGGACTGGGTTTCCTCGGAGCAGGTGTTATCTTGAAAGATGGTCTGCGGGTAAAAGGCCTGACTTCAGCAGCAATGATTTTTTATGTTGGTGGAATCGGTATTGGAATAGGGGCAGGTTTTTATGGCATTGTCATCTTCGCGACATTGGTAACATTCATCATTACGAAGATAGGAAACTTCTTTGAAGAACGGGAGATCAGGGTGCGTTTTCCATGGTTCAGGAAAAAAAGAAAGACAGACAAAAAACAAGAAGAGTTTGGAGCATGAATTGGGTCGAGCTCAACTCCTTTGGGTTGAGCTCTTTTTCGGATTACAAATCAAGATTCCAGAGCTTAGGATCACCAGAGGAAATAGCTAGGGCACCGGCGCTTAATCCATTGAGAATGTCTTCCTTATTGCTGATTAGCCCGCCAGCGATGATTGGCAGCGCAGTCATGTTCGTAAGTTTGTCAATCACAGATGGCATCAGGCCTGGAAGGATTTCAATCGCATCCGGCTTGCAGTTATGTGCGATTTCAATCCCTTTGACGAGAGCATTGCGATCGATCAGAAAAAGGCGCTGAATCGTCATTAAGCCTTCTTCCTTTGCATATTTAATCAGGTTGCTTTTTGTCGTGATGATACCTGCCGGTTTCCAGATTTCCGCAATGTATTTGATTGCACTCTTCGTGTTGGACAAACCGTCGATAAAATCAATATGTATAAATGTAGTTTTTCCCGCGGCCTTCAACTTTTTCAAATATCCATCCATCGTGATCAAATTGCCAGTAAGGATGAAAACAATGTTGGCGTTTGACCGAGCCGCCTTTTCCAGATCAGCTTCTTCCTTGATTGAAGCAATCACCTGCGATTGGACAATATCATTAATATTCGGTTTCATCTACTCAACCCCTAAACGTCTGAATATTCTATCTTCATTATAGCATACTGGGACGGTTCTCCTGTCCTATTCATGAGACGAAAATAAGCAACATCATTCCTGTTCTCATAAAAGGCGCTTTTCGGAAATATGTTACTAATGCAACGTAAAACATTATGTTACAATTATTGGAAAGTGTTAATATGAAAATATTTAATGATAGGTGAATATATGAAGATAGTAAACTATAGGACCAGCACAATTATTGGACGTTTGTTGATTTGTGCACTATTCATCCTTACTGGTGTGGCTCTGATCTTAGCGAGTATTTATCTGGAAGCTCCTGCTCTAAGGAAGGTTGTCTCTGTGACTGCAGGCATTCTTGGAATTGGCTTTTTTGGAAGAATGGGGATAATGCTCATAATCCTTCTAATTAAGAATAAACAAATGTTTCAATATGATCAGGAAAATATCACAGTCAGGGACAAAACAATTATACTGGATACCATTAAAAATATTGAAATTGAAAATGGTATAAGAACGGAATACTTAGGAATAAAAACGCCTGCATTCATCCTGACTATACGAGGCGGCGAATCTATTTATATACCTACATACTATGTGATTTCAAAGAAGGATTTTCCGGTTGTCCACAAAACATTAAAAGGGATTGTCAGCGATCGGACAAAACGGTAAAGAGACAAAAATGCTGGTTCCTGTGATAGGAGACCCGTTACTTGATTCCTGAAAATATTCCCAAATATGTTAAACTATTAAATAAATGTAGTTGGCATTAGCTTTAATAGCCTTCTATTAATATCCT
Source organism: Chryseobacterium sp. ISL-80 (assembly GCA_018613055.1). GTDB lineage: Bacteria > Bacillota > Bacilli > Bacillales > Cytobacillaceae > Mesobacillus. The sequence goes on from JAGGQZ010000013.1 coordinate 147,283, forward strand.
TGCTGAAGACCATCATCGTGTAATGGGGGGAGATTATATTGAAAAAAGTACTGACATTTGTGTTGGTTGTCATTGGCTTGGTTATGGCATTCGGGTACGGGACATACAAAATTTTAGGAAACGTTGACCATTACGAGGAGAAAAGCTCTGCAAATGAATCTCGTTCAGTGGCAGCACCTGAAGAAAATGGAGATTCTCCTTATGAAACAGAGAAAGAAGAATATGAAGAGCAAACCAAAAACATCGGTGGACAAATCTTCGAACTGAACTTGACGGATAGCACGACAGAAGGTGAGATGATCGAAATCATGCACAAGATGACTCATCAAAAAGTGAAAGCTGAAGATAAATGGGGAGCAATTCCCATGTCAGAGGACACGGTTGCACAGGTTTTAGAGTTCTTGACGAAGTCCCAATTTGCTTCGAAAGAAGATCTTATCGACATTGCAGAAAAGTGGAAAAGCGGGAATTTCCAAACGGTCGACCATGACCACAATTATTTCTGGGAATGGCAAGGCGGTACTGTTGGCAGGGCATACGGAGTAATGAGCGCTGCGGAGGAAGAAGAATTCATTAAGAATAATTTCTAAAAGCACGGGAAACGGTTCCCGTGCTTTTTTGCTGTCCATTCGGAATCTTCCTTGCGATATCAAAGAGGCTTCTACACCCGCTCAATCCTCACCGCACAAGCCTTAAACTCCGCAGTCCCTGCAAGTGGATCAGTAGCAGAATTCGTTAACAAATTAGTGCTAGCCTGATCAGGAAAATGGAAGGACATAAAGACTAAGCCCTTTGGCTGCTTTTTGCTGATGTTGATTTTGGTTACGACACTTCCTCTTCTTGAGCTTACCCTTACTTGGTCTCCATCGTTGAATCCGTATTTCGCAGCATCGTCTGCGTGTATCTCTAATGCTTCTTCTGCGTTTTTCACTTTTTTATAGTCTTGTGTTTGGACACCTGTATTATAAAATTGCAGTCTGCGGCCGGTCGTCAGCATCAAAGGGAATTCATCATCCGGCTCCTCGGCAGGTGGCTGGTAGTGGGTTGGCATAAATTTTGCCTTCATGCCTATGTCTTCTGACCAGAGTCTGCTGTGAAGGAAAGGGGTCCCTGGATGGTTTTCATCAGGACATGGCCATTGCAGGCCGCCTTCTTTGTCGATCCGTTCGTACGTGATTCCGGCAAAATTAGGGGCAAGCTTGCGGATTTCTTCCCAGATTGCTTCCGCCGACTGATAGTTCCATTTGGCTCCCATCTTATTGGCGATGTCCTGGATGATGTCATGATCATGCCGGGATACGCCTGGTCCTTTTAATGCCGGCCGGACGCGCTGTATCCGTCGTTCGGAGTTGACCAGTGTCCCATCATTTTCAGCCCAGCCTGTTGCCGGGAGTACAACATCGGCAAGCATCGCCGTTTTTGTCATTAAGATGTCCTGGACAACGAGGAAATCTAGGTCTTTAAAAATCTTCTCCACCTGGTTGCCATTGGCATCTGATTGGACGGGATTCTCGCCAATCACATAGGCAGCCTTTATTTCATTTTTCTCCATTGCCTCGAGCATCAATGTTTGATGCTTGCCGATCTTTTCAGGAACTGGAGTCCCCCATACCTGTTCATGCAATTTTCTTCCTTCAGGGTCGTCGTAATTCCAGCCGCCGACGAGCCTGTTCGGCAGGGCGCCCATATCTCCGCCTCCCTGGACATTATTTTGTCCGCGCAATGGATTGAGCCCGGAGCCATACTTCCCGATATGCCCGGTCAATAAAGCAAGATTAATCAAGGCAAAGACATTTTCGGTTCCGTTATGGTGTTCGGTAATCCCCAGTGTCCAGCAAATCGTTGCTTTATCCGCATTTGCGTAAAGCCTGGCGATGTCCCGGATATCATCCGCAGGAATGCCGGTGACTTGCTCAGCGTATTCCGGCGTATAGTTCTTGACTTCTTCCTTATACTTCTCAAACTGCGCTGTTGCCTTTTGAAGGAATTCTTTATTCACTAAATCCTCTTCAATGATGACATGGCCCATGGCATTCGCCAGAGCAATATCGGTTCCGACCCGGACTGGCAGCCATTTGTAGGCCAGTTTCGTCTGGTCAATTTGACGGGGGTCGATGACGACCATTTTTGTCCCATTTTTGATGCCGCGGCGCATATGGTTAAAAATAATCGGGTGACATTCCTGTGTATTGCTTCCCCAGACAAGAATCACATCGGTGTTCTCCAGTTCGTCATAAGACCCCGTGGCAGCACCCATACCGAACACAGTCACCAGACCGGTGACGCTTGGAGCGTGTCAGGTTCGGTTGCAGCTATCGATATTGTTGGTTCCGATGACCGTCCGCATGAATTTTCCGGCAAGATAATTCAATTCATTGGTTGATCTCGAAGAACTGAAGCAGCCAAAGGCATCTGGACCATGTTTTTCTTTGATATCAGTAAATTTATCGGCAATCAGAGTCAATGCTTCTTCCCAGCTCGCAGGTGTCAGCTCTCCATTTTTACGGATCAATGGCTGGGTCAGCCTGCGGTCGCTATGGAGATATCCCCATCCCAGTGCGCCTTTCACACAGGTTTCCCCATGGCTTGAAGGGTTTTCCTTATAACCTTTTACTTTGCTGATCTTGTTATCTTCGGTTTCGACGACAAGACCGCATCCTGTCCCACAAAAACCGCATATCGTTTCCACTTGATTTGGTTGCGCATGCATGCCGGTTTCATACCCCCTTAATCGATTTTTTCTACAATCCGGTCTGGCCTTGTATACACATTCAGAGCATTGTTCCGGATAAAACCAACCGTCGTCATTCCCAGTTCATCCGCAAGCTCAAGCGCCATTTCTGTTGGTGCTGATTTCGATAACACCACCTCACAGCCGATTTTCGCCACCTTTGTGACGATTTCAGATGAGATCCGTCCGCTGAACACGATGATTTTATCTTCCAATGAAATTTGATGACGGAGACAATAGCCATATATTTTATCCAGGGCGTTATGGCGCCCAATATCCAGGCGGGACAGCAAGACACCGTCTTTTGTACAAAGTGCCGCATTGTGGACCCCGCCAGTTTCCTGGAAAACAGCTGAACGATTTTGCATCTCTTCCATTAATCGAAAACAATCTTGATATGTTAATAGAACATTCACCTGTTTAAAATGATGCGATAATCTCGCATCGTTAAAGAAGACAAATCCCTGTCTGCTTTTGCCGCAGCAGGAGGTGATATATCGCTTCGAGTGAAACTTTTCATAAAAAGGATTGGTATAGTTTGTTTTCGCATGGACAAAACCTTCTTTATCCTGAACCCATAAATCCTCGATATCGGCGAATTTCCTGATCACACCTTCTGAAGCTAAAAAGCCGATGACCATATCCTCAATTTTTTCCGGTGTACAGACCAGGGTAGCAAACTCTTTTTCATTCAATTTGATCGTAAACGGTTTTTCGGTCGCAATATCGTCGTCTATTTTTTCAACGTTCCCATTTTCATAACGGGTAATGGTTCGTTTCGTTCTCGTCATTTTCACGATTCTTGTTTCCTCCCCGTCCGCAAACAAAATAGGAAGAACGTAAATCTAAGCTGTTATTTCTGATTCATTTTGTTTTCGAAGCTTAGCCATATCCACTCTAATCAGCAGGGAAATGATGAAGGCTGCGACAAATAGTCCTGCAAATACCGATAAACTGCCGGCATACGAACCGGTTGTATCTTTTATATAGGCGGCAAACATTGGGCCTACCAGGCCGGCCGCTGCCCATGCTGTCAAAATGTAGCCATGGATGGCACCGAGCTGTTTTGTGCCAAATAAATCGCCGATATAGGCAGGAATCGAGGCGAATCCTCCGCCGTAGCACGTATAAATGACTGCAAGCATCACCTGGAAAAGCAGGGCATTGGTCGTGTGCGGAAGCATGAAAAACAAGCCGATTTGCAGGATGAAGAAAGTTGTATACGTATTCGGCCGGCCGATGAAATCTGAAATCGATGCCCAGCCAATCCGGCCCAGGCCATTGAAGATCCCGATTGCGCCAACCATAGCAGCAGCGGCGGCTGTCCCAATTCCAATCGACTCCATCGCGAGCGGTTTCGCCACCGCCAAAATCGCGATGCCGCAGGTGACATTGATGAACAGCATCAGCCATAAATACCAGAACCGGGTTGTTTTTACGGCTTCGTTCGCCGTCAGCTGGGAAAGGTCCATGACTGGCTTTGCGGCACCAGACTCAACCTTCTCCTTAAAGCCCTCCGGCATCCAGCCTTCAGGCGGCTTCTCCAAATACAAAGACGATGCGGTCATTAAGATGAAGTAGGCGCTTCCTAAAATGAAAAACGTGTTTGCGACGCCAACACTTTCAATCAAACTGTTCATGATCGGACTGGAAACAGCTGCAGCAAAGCCGAATCCCATAATTGCAAGCCCTGTGGCAAGCCCGCGCCGGTCAGGGAACCATTTTACAAGCGTGGAGACCGGTGCAATATAGCCAACACCAAGTCCAATTCCCCCTAAAACTCCGTAAAACAGATATAGGAGAATCTTTGAACCTAGTAAGACAGCAATTCCGGAACCAGCAATTCCGATTCCAAAAAAGGTTGCCGCAAGAAGTCCGGACTTCCTCGGACCATGCTTTTCCACAAAATGACCCAAAAACGCAGCAGCAAGACCCAGGAACAAAATTGCGATACTGAAGGTAAGCGCAACTTCTGAATCTGACCAGCCAAACAACTCTTTCAACGGGTTCGTAAAATTACTCCAGGCATAAACAGAACCAATCGAGATATGAATCCCCACAGCGGCAGCAGCAATCAACCAGCGATTTTTCTTCGTTTCAGCCATTCACTGTTTCCCCCTTTATAAACTTGTTTACAAGCTTTGATATACTTTATGACAATAAATGTTACGAAATTCGGACAATTTTAAATAAAGGGGACATGGGATGGATTTTTATAGCCAACTATCGCTTTCATTTTTTGATGGGATTACAACTTTGGTAATAATATCAGTATGAATCGATTGATCCATTATAGTAAAATGAGCATTAAGAGAGCATGTCGTCGTCAGGAGGGAGTGTAACGATGGGGGAGCAATGCAAGGTTCTAATTGTAGATGATGAGTTATTGATCAGGCAAGGCATCAAGCATTATCTCAATTGGGAACAGGAAGGTTTTACTGTTGTCGGGGAGGCTTCGAATGGACAGGAAGCCCTCCAATTGATCGAGAGCACACACCCGCACATCATCCTGACAGATATGGTTATGCCAATTATGGACGGTGAAGAATTAACAAAAACGGTCAAGGAGAGATTTCCCCAAATAGAGGTCATTATCTTAAGCAGCTTTGGCGACTTTGAATATGTAAGGTCCACCTTTCAAAGCGGTGTCGTGGATTATATACTAAAGCCAAAGCTTGATGCTGAGGGACTGTTAAGTGTTTTGAAAAAAGCAGCTAGTCGAATTCCAGATTTCGAACCGGTTGAAAAAAACCTGGACGAGCATCAGTCGATAGGGAAAATCATCAGTAAAATGATTTCCGGTTATGAAGCAGAATATGAGAAAAGCCAATTGCTGAACGTTTTTCCAAATAATTATTACTGTATCCTTGGTCTCGACCTTAGAAAACATCCTGATAAAGGGAAGACAGACTTTATCACACAGCTAGTAGAAAATCTCGAGCAAGTATTCATATCAAAAGGCGTTGTTCCACATTCTTTTAATTATGATCAAAATACGATTGGAGTCCTTTTAAATTACAACAGATCATCATTGCCAGAACTTACTGCTGTTGCGGAACAGTTTGCCTCATCCCATCCCCCAATTGGTTTAGTCTTAACAAAGGAATTTAAAGATTTTTCTCATTTGGGGAAGATTGTGAAGGAAAGACTATTAAAGCTGCTCCAATATCGATTCTATTTTCCGAATGTACCGCTTTTAACAGAAAAGAATCTTGGGACTGAAGTGACGGAATGTGCCAGCTTTGATCTTGATTGGTTCACTAGTGAACTCAAACGGAAGCATTTTGAATCAGCATTTGGTTATTTACAAAGCCATGTAGAAGAATTTTCCCGTTGCTACAAAACGGATGTGTTTGAATTTAAATCCTTTTTCGGCAACATCATTTTTAATATCACGGTTCTTCTTGCCAATATGGGTTATGAGGTAAAACAGCTGGAAAAAGACAGATATATTTATTTCCAATCAATTGAGGAAACACCAAATGCTGAAGAGACAGTGGTTGTAATGGAGCAATTTATTGATGAGGCGAAAAAATGCATTTTTTCGATGCCTGTTCAGCAAGAGGATCTCAATATTAAAGAAATCATGCAATATATGAGGGATCATTATGCAGAACCGATTACACTTAAGGATGTTGCTAAGCATTTTCATTTCAATCCTTCCTACCTTTCAAGCTACTTTTCCTCTCATAATGATGAGGGCTTCATTGAGTACTTGAACAAGGTCAGGATTGAGGAAGCAGAGAAGCTATTGACCAGCGCCAATGCTCCTATATCGGAAATCAGCAGTATGGTAGGCTATTCTGACCATAGCTATTTTTGCAAGGTTTTTAAAAAAGCTACCGGCTCATCTCCAAGCCAATACAGAAGAAAACAAAATTTGAGATAAGAGACAGAGACCATGGAATATATCCTAAAGCGTTTTAAACATAACAATCTTTTTATCATCATGTTTCTTATTACCTTCTTAATTATAAGTATCGTATCCATCACGATTATCTGGACAACAGTGCGTATGGCAGAAGAATTCTTCTTTGAGAAATTCAGTATTTCCAATGCCAAGATCATGAACCAGGTAAAAGACAATCTTGAGTCCTTTAATTATTCGATTGTTCTTGCTTCAAATAATCTCCTCCAAAACGGTACAGTCAGGGAGGTACTGTCGGAGGATGGATCGAATATGGAAAAAATGGATGCGTACTATATGCTAAGCCAGCAAATGAAAAGAATCCAGCCATATCTTGTATCCCATAATGTAAGTGTCATTGCCAGCGGTAAAAACGGTCTTGTGTTTGCAACGGACCGCAGCTATTGGCCAATTTCGGATGAAGAATTGAAAGTCAGTAATCTTACAAAGCAGACTCTAAACCAGCCTAAGAAATTGATGTACCATTACGACCATCAGGAAAGGGAAAATGCTAATACCGGGGATGAACGATTTATCGTTGCATCAAGGGGGTTAATGGAGCGAGGTTCAGGAAATGTTTATGGTGCTATGTACTTCGCAGTCAAGGAAAGTGATTTTCGCTACAAAGCATATAACAACTACACAAGTCCGGGTAATGATGTGTATATCGTTGATAAAGATGGCATTATTGTTTCCAGCAGCCGGACAGACCTCATTGGCAAAGAGGAAAAGGGGCTCCTCAATTTTGCAAAAGATATAAAGAGTACCCCAAATGACTATGTTGTCGGAAATTTTTTGGGCAAGGAGCATATCATTCTTGCCGAGTATCTGCCGTATTTCGATATGTATATGTTCAATGTCATTGACAAGGAGACAGCAATTGGCGATTTAATTGATAAAAGGAAAATTGCGATCATCTCCCTCATTATTGTCATGGCGGCAATGCTCGTCGTATTCCTTGCTACCAGAAGAGTTACGAATTCGCTCTCAAGGCTTGTGAAGCAAATTGAAAATGCATCGAAAACCGATTTCCACCAGTATGTCTCTGTTACCGGTACATATGAGACAAGACAAATTGGAAATGCCTTTAATTCAATGCTCGATGAACTTCAGGAGTATGTCGACCAGCTTGTGAAGTCCCAAAAACAACAGCGGAATGCTGAGCTTGCCGCTTTACAGCAGCAAATTAATCCGCATTTCTTGTACAATACCCTGACATCCATCAAGTTCATGGTCCAGCAGGGTGAAAAGGCCGAAATAGAAGCGACCATCAATGCGTTGATTTCCCTGCTTCAGAATACAATTGGCAATGTGAGCGAAACGATTACCGTCGAGCAGGAAATCAATAATTTGAAGAATTACGTGCTGATTAATCAAAAGAGATATGGAGACCGTATCAAGGTAAACTATTTTGTATCGCCGGATTGCCTGAACTATGAAATTCCCAAGCTGATTCTACAGCCATTCATGGAAAACTCCTTCTTTCACGGCTTTAATCATAAGCCTGAGGGTACCATCAATGTCCTGATCTGGCAGGATGGAGAAAGCCTCGTTTGTGAAGTGGCAGATAATGGTGACGGAATGGAAGTGGCCGCTGATACTAAGCTTCCTCCAAAAAGACGCAAACAGCAGTTGTTTTCCGGAATTGGTGTCAAGAATGTCCATGAAAGAATTCAGCTTATTTATGGGAGTCAATATGGCGTCAGCATTTCAAGTGAAGTAGGGGAAGGAACGAAGGTGCATATTACTTTGCCCATTAAACAGGATTAGAAACAAAGCCTCCAGAAATGGGGGTTTTTTTACTAATATCAAAACAATTAACTCAGCGGCAAATTTATAACCAAAAATAATCCTATAATCCAAAAATAATACAAATCACAGAATGTAAACGCATTCAATCGCTAAAAATTCTACAAGAACAGAGAAATATCTTCCTAATGAAAACGCTTTTACAGGTGTTATCATTGTTTTACAAAGCGATTACGCTTTCAAAATATCATATCCATAGGGGGATAGGTCGATGAAAAAAGTATTTGCACTATTTTTAGTGAGTATGCTGTTGTTGACAGCTTGTTCTTCCGGTTCTAAATCGGACCAAGCATCCGGGGATTCAAAAGATTCGAATAAAATTACGGTATGGGCATGGGATCCAAACTTCAATATTAAAGCTATGAATATAGCAAAAGATACTTACGCTTCAGAAAACAAAGACGTACAGATCAACATCGTTGAAAATGCACAAGCTGACATCATCCAGAAGTTGAACACCAGCTTGAGCTCTGGTACGACAAAGGGGCTGCCTAACATCGTCCTGATCGAGGATTATCGTGCACAAAGCTTCCTTCAGGCGTATCCTGATATGTTCCATGAGTTGACTGGTACATTCAAAGCAGAAGATTTCGCTGATTACAAAATTGCACCAACAAGCCTTGATGGCAAGAACTATGGTTTGCCATTTGATACAGGTGTTGCTGGTTTATATGTAAGAACAGATTACTTAGAAGAAGCAGGTTACAAAGTCGAAGATTTGCAGGGTATCGATTGGAATCAATATATCGAGATCGGCAAGAAAGTGAAAGAAGCAACTGGCAAGCAAATGCTGACTCAAGACCCTAACGACCTTGGACTAATCCGCATGATGATTCAATCAGCTGGAGCATGGTACACAAAGGAAGATGGAAAAACTCCTAACCTCAAAGATAGCGAAGAATTAAAAGTTGCTATGGAAGTTTATAAAGAACTTTTAGAAGCTGACCTTGTAAAGCCAGTGTCTGACTGGAGCCAATTCCTTGCCGGATTTAACAGTGGCGATGTGGCAACTGTACCAACTGGAAACTGGATTACACCTTCTGTAAAAGCGGAAGCTTCACAATCAGGCAAATGGGCCGTGATCCCATTCCCTAAGTTACCTGGTGTTGAAAACTCAGTTAACGCTTCAAACCTGGGTGGAAGCTCATGGTATGTTCTTAATGTGCCTGGGAAAGAAAAAGCAGCTGATTTCTTAGCTAAAACGTTCGGTTCTAATTCTGATTTTTATCAGACACTGAATACGGAAATTGGGGCAATCGGTACTTACAAACCAGCTGCGGAAGGAGAAGCTTACCAGAGCGCAGATGAGTTCTTCGGAGGACAAAAAATCATCTCTGATTTCTCTAAGTGGACAGAGGAAATCCCTCAAGTCAACTATGGCCTTCATACTTATGCCATTGAAGACCTTCTTGTAGTCGAAACTCAGAACTACATCAAAGGAAAAGACCTGGATAAAGCACTGGAAGACGCTCAGGCTCAAGCTGAAACACAGCTTAAATAATACAATTGCAAGCTTCACATTTTGAAAATGATACGTAAAAAGCCTTGGGAATTCGCCGGCTTCTCCACTAGGTTCAGCGGAGCTACTGATTTGTCAGGCGAGATTTCCCGAGGCTGTCTTTTTATAAGAACGATGGTTGAAATTGCTTGTGCAACTTAAAACAGGCAGCAGGGGATGAAGCAAGTCTCCGCATGTGGAATTGTTACTTTATTAACAAGGTAAGGAGTGTTATGACATGATACCGGCAAAAGCTAACCCTGGTGTTCAAATTCAAAAAACGAGCCGGAACCCTCGGCTGAAAAGTACGGTGATCGGCTGGTCCTTTGTTATCGTTGCTGCCGTCATGATTTGTCTGTTCTACTTTTATCCAATGATCCAGGCACTGATTTTGTCCTTCCAATCTGGAACCGGTGCCAATCTTTCCTTTGTCGGTCTCGATAATTACGCGCGTTTATTCAAGGACCCTACATTTATTGCAACAGTGAAAAATACGATGATTTATCTGGCCATTCAAGTACCTGTCATGCTTTTGCTTGCGATGTTCCTTTCGGTTCTATTAAATGACAAAATGCTGAAGTTTAAGGGCGCTTTCCGGACCGCGATCTTTCTGCCGGCGGTCACTTCCCTTGTAGCCTATGCGGTTATTTTCAAATATTTATTCGGCCAGGATGGCATCATTAACATTATGCTAGTAAAAACCTCTTTGATTGAGGCACCTATTCAATTTTTAACGGATCCTTTCTGGGCCAAGGTCACAATTATTATCGCAATTACCTGGCGCTGGACTGGCTATAATATGATTTTCTTTCTTTCAGCACTGCAAAATATTGATCAATCAATTTATGAAGCTGCAAAAATTGATGGCGCCAATGCTTTTCAGACATTTTTCAAAATCACAGTACCGATGCTAAAGCCCATTATTCTTTTTACTTCCATAACGTCTACTATTGGTACGTTGCAATTATTTGACGAGGTCATGAATATTACCAAAGGCGGACCAGGGAACTCCACGATGACGATTTCCCAGTACATTTATAATCTTTCGTTCAAATATACTCCTGATTTCGGCTATGCAGCGACTGTCTCATATGCAATAGTAATCATGATTGTCATTCTAGCAATCATTCAGTTCAAAGTGGCAGGTGATAAAAATGACTAAAAGAGTTTTTGCCTATATCATTCTAACAATCGCTTCAATCGTTTCTGTTTTTCCGTTCATTTGGATGATAGTCAGTGCAACGAATAAGTCGGTTGATGTCACGAAGGGCCGCCTGCTTCCGGGTGCACATTTTGGAGAAAACCTTACAAATCTATTAAACACAGTCGATCTAGTCCCTGCCTTGATCAACTCGGCAAAGATTTCAATTTCGACGACAATCTTGGCTATGCTAATCGCGTCATTGGCTGGTTACGGTTTTGAAATCTTCCGCAGCAAAGCGAAGGATTTGGTCTTTAACATCCTGCTGCTTTCAATGATGATTCCTTTTGCAGCGTTGATGGTGCCGTTGTTCAGGATGTTTGGTTCGGTTTCACAAACATTCCCAATGGTGGGAATTGATACATTGACAGCTGTCGTACTGCCTACGGTGACAACAGCGTTCCTGATCTTCTTTTTCCGCCAAAGCACCAAGATGTTCCCGAAGGAGATTCTTGAAGCCGGAAGAATTGATGGACTGTCAGAGATTGGACTCTTTTTCAGAATTTATATCCCGACAATGAAAACTACCTATGCAGCGGCAGCGATTATTACATTCATGGCGAGCTGGAATAGCTATCTTTGGCCGCTTGTCGTCCTGCAGTCCCCAGAAAACATGACAATTCCATTGCTGATCTCGAATCTTGGATCCAGTTATTCACCGGACTTCGGCGTTATCATGACAGCAATCGTGATTGCAACCCTTCCAGTAGCGATCATCTTCTTCATCATGCAAAAACACTTCGTTGCAGGGATGATGGGTTCAGTGAAATAGTAACTTACGATAAGAATAGAAAGGGAGCTTGTTAGAATGACAATTCCTAAAATAGAGTGGCTTTCAGATGTTCAAGTTTTTGCTGTAAATCGAGTCCGTGCCCATTCAGATCACGAATACTTTGAAACGGTGGAAGAAGCGAAGAGTGGTCAACCTATGTCAATGAGACATGTATTGAATGGTGCTTGGAAATTCCATTATTCAATTAATCCGGCTCACCGTCCTGAGCATTTTTATAAAAGGGACTTCGATAGTTCTGTGTGGGGAGACATCACGGTGCCTGGGCATATTCAGCTTCAAGGCCACGGCCAGCCGCAATATGTGAACACGATGTATCCTTGGGATGGCATCGCCGATATTCTTCCGCCCGAAATTCCAGCGGACCATAATCCAGTCGGAAGTTATGTGAAAATGTTTACTCTTCCAGCTAACATGCAAAACAAACCGGTTTATATTTCTTTCCAGGGTGTGGAATCCGCGTTTTACGTTTGGTTAAATGGTGAGTTTGTCGGCTATAGTGAGGATTCATTCACTCCAGCAGACTTTGACCTGACCCCATATATTGCAGAAGGGGAGAATAAGCTGGCTGTTGAGGTTTACCAGCGCAGTACGGGCAGTTGGCTCGAGGATCAGGATTTCTGGCGATTCTCAGGCATCTTCCGTGATGTGTATCTTTACACAATTCCTGAAATCCATGTTTTTGATGCCAATATCCGTGGTGAGCTGGATGAATCTTATACAAAAGGGACGATGTTGGCAGACCTTAAGTTTTTGGCAGGACAGCCATCAAAGGTGACAGCCGAGCTGTATGATTCAAAAGGTGATCTGGTTGCTTCGCAAAATGGTGAAATAGGTGAGGCCATGACATCAATTTCAATTGCTGTCGACCAGCCGAAGCTCTGGAGTGCTGAAAACCCATATCTTTATCAATTATTGATTCACGTTTATAACGAAGGTGGAAGCTTAGTAGAGGTCATCCCGCAAAAAGTTGGTTTCAGGCGTTTTGAAATGATCAATAAAATCATGCATTTGAACGGAGAGCGGATTGTGTTCAAGGGAGTCAACCGCCATGAATTCAATTGCTATACAGGAAGGACGATTTCGAGGGAGGATATGCTCTGGGATATCAAGACGCTTAAGCAGAACAATATTAATGCCGTAAGGACTTCTCATTACCCGAATCAGAGCTATTGGTATCAGCTATGCGATAAGTATGGCGTCTATGTTATTGATGAAATGAATCTTGAAACACATGGTTCATGGCAAAAAATGGGCCAGGTAGAGTCTTCGTGGAACATTCCAGGCAACAAACCGGAATGGGAAGATATTGTCATGGACCGAGCAATATCGATGTATGAACGGGATAAGAACCACCCATCCATTCTAATTTGGTCGTGTGGCAACGAGTCTTATGGCGGCGAAGTGATTCTGAATGTTTCCCGTTATTTTAAAAAGGCAGATCCAGGACGCCTCGTTCATTATGAAGGAGTATTCTACACTCCTGATTACCGTGAAACGAGCGATATGGAAAGCCGGATGTATGCAAAACCGGCAGACATTGAAAAGTATTTAAGTGAAGATCCTGAAAAGCCTTATATCAGCTGCGAGTACATGCATGCGATGGGCAACTCGCTTGGAGGCATGCATAAATACACAGAGCTCGAGCAGAAATACCCAATGTATCAAGGCGGATTCATTTGGGACTATATTGACCAATCGCTGATTAAAAAGGATCGCTATGGAAAAGAATTTTTAGCTTATGGCGGTGACTTTGGTGACAGGCCAACAGATTATGGGTTCTGCACAAACGGGATTGTCTACGCAAACCGTGAGCTTTCTCCTAAGATGCAGGAAGTTAAATTCCTATATCAGAGCATCAAACTTGTACCGGACTCTGACGGTGTAAGAATTATCAATGAGAACCTTTTTACTGATACAGCGGATTATGTACTTGAATATAGCTTGCTGCTTGAAGGGAAAGAGGTTTACCGTGATCAGCTTGAGGTGAATGTTAAACCTCAAAGCGAGGGAAGAGCAGAATTCAAATTCCCTGCTGATATTGCGGCTGCTCCTGGAGAGTATTCCATTCAAACAGCTTTCAAATTGAAAGAGAAGACGGTTTGGGCGTACGCAGGCCATGAGGTTGCTTTCGGACAATATGTTTTTGAGGTAAAAGCTGAGGAACAGCCTGCTGTTGAAGGTGAGCTTCGTGTCGTTCATGGAGATGTCAATATAGGCGTTCACGGCCGTGATTTCTCGGTGATTTTCTCAAAACAGGTTGGAAGCCTTGTATCATTGAACTATGCTGGCAGAGAAATGATTGCACTGCCGCCTGCGCCATTATTCTGGAGGGCAACTACTGATAACGACCGGGGCTATGCTCAGGGTTATCACTCAGGTCTATGGTTTGCGGCAAGCCTGGCTCGTAAATGTGTGGGAATAACGGTTGAGGAAGAGCGCAATCAAATCAGCATCGGCTTTACTTATAACTTTTCAGTCAGTTCAGAGGTTGAGGTAAAGGTGATGTATACTGTTTTAAGTGACGGAAGTGTTCATGTTAAATCCACTTTCCACGGCGCACAAAACCTTCCGCAGCTGCCGATTTTTGCGCTGTCATTCAAGACTTCTGCTGACTACGACCAGCTTGAATGGTATGCAATGGGTCCTGAAGAGAACTATTCAGACCGTTCTATGGGAGCAAGACTAGGAATTTTCAAAAAACAGGTAGCCGATAATCTTTCAGGCTATGTCATGCCGCAGGAATCGGGGAATCGGACAGGGGTTCGCAGGCTTAGTGTTACGAATAAAAAGGGACAGGGAATCAGGATTTCGTCTATCGATGAGTCTCTCGACTGCAATGTTTCCCCGTACACTGCCTTCGAGCTAGAAAGTGCCCAGCACGTATATGAGCTTCCGCCAATCCATTACAGTGTAATTACAGTGGCCGGAAAGCAAATGGGTGTTGGTGGAGATGACAGTTGGGGTGCCCCAGTTCACGATGAGTATCTAATATCTGCTGAACAGGATATGGAATTTGAATTTAAGATTGAGAGAATTTAATACAAGTAAAGAGCCTAGAGGTTTCCAGGCTCTTTGCTTTATATAAAGGAGAGCCGTTATGCTAATTAAAGTGAACGAGGAGAAAAAACAATTCCATCTAACAAATGGAAAGGTTAGCTATATTTTTCATGTCATGAAAAATGGACAGCTGGGACATCTGTATTACGGAAAGGCGATCAGGCACCGTGCTGATTTTGCACACCTGCAAACCTATGATGTACCTACAGCAGCAAGCTGCCATATATATAAGGATGACCCAGCGTTTAGTCTGGAAACACTGCGCCAGGAATATCCTGCTTATGGAAACTCGGATTTCCGCGAACCGGCGATTAGTGTCAATAAGCTCGGCGAAAATCATATACCTGATTTTAAATATGATTCATTCAAAATACAGGGGGGCAAGCCGGGTCTAGAAGGACTGCCTGCGACCTATACGGAACATAATGAGGAAGCAAGCACACTGCAAATCGTATTAAAGGATGAATATCTTCAGGCAGAGCTTGTGCTCAACTATACTATTTTCGCTGACAAGCCAGTCATTACTAGAAGTGCTTCCTTGAAAAATGAAGGGGAAGCAAGACTTTCACTTGAGCGTCTAATGGGAGCATCCATTGATTTTCCTGATAAGGAATTTTCAATGATACACTTGGGCGGCACATGGTCACGTGAAAGGCATGTGAAAGAGAGAAAGCTTGAGATGGGGATCCAGTCGATCTCAAGTACCCGAGGGGCTAGCTCGCACCATCATAATCCATTTTTGGCCTTGAAACGACCAGACACAACGGAGCATCATGGCGAGGTTTTCGGATTTAATTTTGTTTACAGCAGCAATTTTATCATGCAGGTTGAAGTCGACCACTATGATGTGGCGAGATTGACGGTCGGTATCCATCCATATGGTTTTAAGTGGAGATTAAATCCCCAGGAAACATTCCAGACACCTGAAGTAGTCATGGTATATTCTAGCCTGGGCTTGAACGGAATGAGCCAGGCCTTTCACTCCCTCTATGGGGATAACCTGATTCCATCACAATGGAAGAAGGAAATCCGTCCAATATTGATTAATAACTGGGAAGCAACTTATTTTGATTTTGACGAGGAAAAACTAGTTAATATCGCAAAAGCGGCAAGTGACTTAGGAATTGAATTGTTTGTCCTCGATGACGGCTGGTTTGGCAAACGCAATGATGACACCTCCTCGCTTGGAGATTGGCATGTTGATATGAATAAACTGCCTAATGGCCTGGAAAGCTTAGCTAGGAAAATCACTGAAACAGGAGTGAAATTTGGCCTCTGGTTCGAACCAGAAATGATCAGCCCAAACAGTGAATTATTCAGGGAGCATCCAGATTGGGCTGTCGGTGTTCCAGGACAGCCCCATACCCTTGGACGGAACCAGCTTGTACTTGATTTTTCAAGACCGGAAATCGTTGAGTATATTTATGGGAAAATGTCTGCGATTATCAGGCAGACAGGCTTATCCTATATCAAGTGGGATATGAACCGCAATATTACGGAAGCTTTTTCAACGAAACTTGCGGCAAAAGATCAAGGTGAGTTTTTCCATCGTTATATACTGGGAGTCTACGACCTTTACAATCGTTTGACTCAAGAATTCCCGAATGTACTGTTTGAATCATGTGCCGGCGGTGGAGGGCGCTTTGACCCTGGAATGATGCATTATGCGCCACAGGCATGGACCAGTGATGATACAGATGCGATTGAACGGCTAAAGATCCAACATGGGACATCTTTTGCCTATCCTTTATACAGCATGGGGTCACATGTTTCGGCTGTACCTAATCATCAAACATTAAGGACGACTCCGATTTCAACCCGTGCAAATGTTGCTTACTTTGGCACCTTCGGTTATGAGCTTGATCCTCTGAAGCTGTCGGAAGAGGATAAAAATGATATTAAAGAGCAGGTCGCTTTTTACAAAAAGCACCGCAAATTAATTCGGGATGGCCAGTTTTATCGACTGGTGAGCCCATTTTCCGAAAACGAAACTGCGTGGATGGTTGTTAGTCCAGATCAATCCGAGGCATTGATTGGCTGGTATAAGGTATTGGCAACAGCAAATCCGCCAAAACAGCAAACCCTGCGCCTTGCCGGATTAGACGAAGGCAAAGTCTATGAAGCGGAAGGTTTGAATAATACATTTTATGGGGATGAATTAATGGCTATTGGATTGCCATTGCCAACAGAGTTTAACGGGGTCAATGGAAAAAAAGCCGAGAGGGGCGGAGATTTCCAGTCCCAGGTGTTCTACTTAAAGAGTACGGATGAGATTAAGTGATAGACTACAGGTAGTAGCTCCAATTTTTTATCGGATCAAAAGCGAGGTGACCCTCTTTTGGGGAGTCACCTTTTCGCTGTGTTGGTAAGTGCGATATTGAAACGTGCCATTTTAGTATTTTCACTGTTTATTGAAACTTGTGAATAGACATTTCTGATTATCAGCAGCATCTATGATCTTTGTTCCTGTTTCTTTTTCAATAGCTGTGCGTTCGAATTGCAGTTACAATTCCTAAGGCTATTTATTACTCTTAATTATTAATTAAGTTAATTAAGTATGTTGTGATATAATCTAATTAAATAAACGATTTTTTGGAGGCTATAAATGCAGCGCGGTACATTTCAATTAATGAAGTCTGTTAATAAGTCAATTATTCTAAATAAAATCCGTAAATCTGAGCCAATATCCCGAGCCCAAATAGCGAAAGAAACAAGTTTGACTCCTCCGACAGTAAGCAGCATAGTGAAAGAATTGATTGATCAGGATTTGGTAAGGGAAAGCACCCTTGGCCATTCAAGCGGAGGGCGTAAACCAACGATGCTGCATATTAATGCTGGAGCTTTTTATGTCATTGGTATTGATGCTGGGCCGGAAAGAGTGGAAGGCATACTAAGTGATCTGACAGGTAAAGTTATACACCGGACTTCGAATCTGCTTGAGAAGCCGTTAACCAGTGAGCAGTTTCTATACAGGTTGAAGGATATCATCAATAAAATATTGGGGATTTCTAATATTAATGAAGAGAAGATCATTGGGATTGGAATTGCCATGCACGGGGTCGTGGATGTCGAAACAGGAACTTCACTCGTAGCGCCAATATTGAAATTGAGAAATATCCCGATTAAAGAAATTTTAGAGAAAGAGTTTAATTTAACGGTAAAGGTTGAAAATGATGCGCGGGCCATGGCTCTTGGTGAATCCTGGTTCGGCGGTCATAGCGATGTCGACAGTATGGTCACCGTCAATGTTGGGCGTGGTGTCGGCGCAGGTGTAGTCATGAACGGGAGATTATATCATGGTGCCCAGGGGATTGCCGGTGAACTGGGGCACATGACCATCGATATGAACGGGGAAGTATGTGAGTGTGGGAACCGTGGGTGTCTGCAGACATTAGTTAGTGGCGAGGCGATTGCAGACAGAGCTAGTAAACAGATAGAAGGGATTCCGAAGAAAAGTACAGGAAAGGACATATTCAAGTTAGCTGAACAAGGCGATGAAAAATGTATTGGTTTACTCCAGGAAACGGGGAAGATTCTTGGAATTGGTATGACAAATTTAATTCATTTGGTTAATCCCGGGAAAATCGTTTTAGGCGGCGGGGTCATGAAGAGTGAAAGATTCATTATGCCGGTTCTGCTCGAAACAATTCATCAAAGAGCTTTGACGGAAGAAGCAAGAGAGACTGAGATATTGGTAACAAGACTGGGGGATGATGCAACATTATTAGGTGCTGTATCGCTGCTGCTGATTGAACTCTTTGATCCAGTCACAAAAATAGGCTGAACCTTTTATTTAAAGGTTCAGCCTATTTTTATCTTTTAATAACGGTGAAGGTGAAAGTAGTCTGTTTTTGATAAGGTTCCCCGGGTTTTAAAAGAATCCCCGGTAAGTGATCATTGTGCAATGAAGCGGGAGACCCTTGGGTTTCAAAGCAGACACCATGATGTTTTCGCGAAATGCCTTCAGCCAGCTCTAAGCCATCTTCCAGAGCATTGGCTGTATACATAACCATACCTGGCTGATTTGTAATTACTGACATTTTACGGCCACTGTTAGCATCTTCGATGATTGCCTGAAATTCTGAAGAATCTTCGAGAACGAAATAATGATCATAACCATTACCGACAATCTTGTTCTGCTCAAAGTTGTTTTCCAATCCGGTACTTAGGCTGCGGCCGCTGCGAAAATCGAATGGAGTTCCCTCAACATCAGCCAACTTTCCGGTTGGTATCAAGCTTTCGTCAAGTTCAACATATTTGCTGCTGTTCATTGTAACTCGATGATCATGAATGGTGTTCTTTAAATTTCCGCTTAAATTAAAGTAAGAATGGTTGGTTAACGTAAGCGGTGTGGTTTGATCACTGGTTGCCAGGTAATCAATTATAAGCTGATCCTGGTCATTTAGAGTATAGGTAACTGTAACGTCGAGGTTGCCTGGATACCCGCTATCACCATCATGGCTTTTTATAGTAAGCTTTAATCCTGCTTCAGTCTCCTTTTCAAAAGGGGAGACCTTCCAAATCAGCTGGTGAAATCCTCCAGGTCCTCCATGTAAATGGTTCTCCCCATTGTTTGCTTCAAGATTATATGTGCTGCCATCAAGTTCAAAGGAAGCTTCTTTGATCCTGCCGGCGACTCGGCCAATTATGGCGCCAAAATAATTTGGATTTGTCCGATACTCCTGATAATTTTTATAGCCCAGGACGATATTCTCAAGCCTGCCAGTTTTATCAGGGATCATGATTTTCGTAATAATTCCACCGAAATCCAGTACACTAACGCTGATTCCATTATCATTTGTAAGTGTATACTCTGTCCAGTTCCCAAGAAGTTCATTCGTGACTCTTATCATGTAATTTCCACCTATTTATTTAATGTGTCTATGAATCTTTCAAATACCGGTTGCTCTTTTAATACCCCGGCATCTTCAAGGCATCTGACAAATTTCTTTCCAAGTTCCTCTTGTAAAATGGCCTCTGCCTGTTTCCGGTCAGCGATTTCTCCATACGCTGCTTTTATCTCTTCCGCCCACTGGTGATGGTATGCTTCAACAGAGCTGGGATTGCCTAGCAAATATTCCTCGATCTCAGCTAACTCATCCTTGAGTCTTGGAGGCAATACAGCCAGACCCATTACTTCGATCAATCCGATGTTTTCCTTTTTAATATGATGGACATCAGCGTGTGGGTGGAAAATGCCCATTGGATGTTCCTCTGATGTCCGGTTATTCCGGAGGACAAGATCAAGTTCAAACATGCTATCCCGTCTTCTGGCAATTGGTGTAATCGTATTATGCGGGGTATCACCAGTAAAAGCGAATACATCTGCTGCTTCATCAGAGTAACTTTTCCAGGTTTGCAGAATATGGTCACCTGCGTTGGAAATTGTGTCTCTGTCATATCCTTTTAAGCGGATTACTGACATTGGCCACTTTACTACAGATGCGGATATCTCCGGATAATCCTTTAGTTCAAAAGAGAATGCATCCTCAGCCCGGGTCATCGCAAATTCATAGTTACCGCCCTGATAATGGTCGTGACTTAAGATAGATCCGCCAACAATCGGAAGATCAGCATTTGAACCAATGAAGTAGTGAGGGAATTGGTCTGTAAAGCTGAGAAGCCGCTGGAATGCCGCCTTATCTATCTTCATTTCGCGATGCTCTTCAGATAGCAGGATCGAGTGTTCATTGTAATAAACATATGGTGAATACTGAAGATACCAGTTTTCGCTTTCAAGAGGGACATGTATAATCCTGTGATTCGCACGGGCAGGATAGCCAGTTCGTCCTTCGTAGCCTTCGTTTTCCATACACAATAGGCATTTCGGATAATTACTGGTCTGTTTCATAGCTCGTTCGCGTTTAATTTGTTCTGGATCCTTTTCAGGCTTTGATAAATTAATTGTAATATCCATTACACCGTATGCTGTATCAACCTTATAGGAAATATTTTTAGCGATTCTGTTCAACTGGATATAATTATTATTTTTACTTAGATTGTAAAAGTAATCAGTCGCTGCTTTTGGTGATACCTGATATCTCTCGTTGAAGGTTTTATTGACGACAGAGGGAATCGGTACAAAGCAGTTCATAATATTAGCGGCTAGAATCTCTTTTTCATCAAAAACATCTTCTATGATGGCTTCACCTACGGCAAAAGCAATAATTTTATCCACAAGGTTGGGAATCGTGTCATTGTCAGGATGGACCTTATCTTGTGGAATAGTTTCAAGTCCGATTAAGCTCATCACTTGGTTTCGTACATAAATCCTGTCAGCAGGTTCAATGAGTTCAGCCTCTTGCGCTTTTTGAATTAGGCCTGCTATATACTGATGGATCATGATAACACTTCCTTCTGATATCCATCGGGATGAGAGGAGTGCCAATTCCATGCATCCTCGATTATTTTCATGATGGAGGTACGGGTTGGCTCCCAGCCTAGTACTTGCCTTGCTTTCTCCGAACTGGCTATTAAAACGCTTGGATCGCCAGCCCTGCGAGGACCAATTTCGGCAGGAATATCCTTGCCGGTTACGCTTCGTGCTGTTTCAATCATTTCTTTCACCGAAAATCCCTGGCTGCTGCCCAGGTTGAAAATATTGCTTAGACCACCATTCCTTAAATAGTTTAATGCCAGCAGGTGGGCATCGATTAAATCTTCGACATGGATATAATCCCGGATACAAGATCCGTCTGGAGTGTCGTAATCCTCGCCAAAAATAGTAATATGCGATCTTTGGCCTAAAGCGGTCTGCAGGATAATAGGGATAAGGTGCGTTTCAGGACGATGGTCCTCCCCGATTTCTGCTGTTTCTCTTGCGCCAGCCACATTGAAGTAACGGAGTGAGACATATTTTATGCCATGGGCATGCTCCGTCCACTTCATCAGTTTTTCCATTGTCAACTTTGTCTCACCGTAAGCGTTGGTTGGGTTTGTCGGTACCGCTTCGGTAATCGGGACGGTTTCAGGCTCACCGTAGGTTGCCGCAGTGGAAGAGAAGACGATCTTATCCACATTGTGTTCGACCATAACCTTTAGGAGCACTTGAGTTCCATAAACATTGTTATCAAAGTACTTAATCGGATTCTCCATTGACTCACCTACAAGTGAATTGGCAGCAAAATGAATCACAGCATCAATGGATTCTTTTTTAAAGACTGAGCGAAGAAAATCGATGTTTCTGATATCCCCTTCATAAAACTTTGCCTCAGGATGAATCGCTGCTCTATTGCCGGTTTCTAAGTTGTCAATGATGACAACCTGTTCATTTTGGTCGATTAATTGATAGACTGCGTGTGACCCAATATAACCAGCTCCGCCTAAAACCAATACACTCATTATATTTCCTCCTCAATAAGTTCCTTCGCTCCATCACCGATTGCTGCAGTATAAAATGTGGCGTCAAAGCCGACTGTATCACGGTAACGGGAATTAACAGCTTCTTGGAAGTCATCTACTTTGTTCTTTTCCACAATCGCAATGGCACATCCGCCGAAACCGGCCCCGGTCATACGTGCGCCCAGGGCACCATCCTGATCCCAGGCAGCCTGGACAATCGTATCCAGTTCAAGGCCAGTAACCTCATAGTCATCCCTTAAGGAGACATGGGATTCATTCATCAATTTTCCGAAGCGCTCGAGATCGCCTTGCTGCAGTTTTTCGAGAGCTTCCAAAGTGCGCGCGTTTTCATGGACAGCGTGTTTTGCACGTCTTTGATTAATTTCATCCTTGATCAGATGTTTGTGTTTCTCGAATTCCTCAATAGTAAGCTCTCCTAAACTGCCAATAGAAAGCCCCTGCTGCAGGTCCTTTAATGCCTGCTCACATTGTGCGCGGCGTTCATTGTATTTTGAACCGGCCAGCGTCCGTTGTTTATTCGTGTTAATAATCATGATCGAGTGGTTTTCCAATGCAATTGGAGCATATTTATACTCCAGTGTCTGGCAATCCAGCAGGATGGCATGGTCTTTCTTCCCCATACCAATGGCAAACTGGTCCATGATGCCGCTATTGACACCTATATAATTATTTTCGACCTTTTGGCCAAGCTGGATCATCGGAATCCGTTCCAAAGTTAAATTGAATAGTTCGGTTATTAGTACTCCTGTTGCGAGCTCGATGGAAGCGGAAGAAGATAGTCCTGCTCCATTTGGAATGTTACCGAAGTATAAGATGTCAGCTCCATTGAGAACCTCATAACCTGCTTCTTTTAAATAAAGAATGACACCCTTAGGGTAATTAGCCCAGTTATCTGAATCATCAAAGGCTAAGTCTGACAAGTCAGCCTCAATTATTCCAGTTTCGGGGAAGTTCATGCTATAAAAACGTAGTTTCTGGTCATCCCGTTTTCTTCCTAAAGCATAAGTACCATATGAAATGGAAGCAGGGAAGACATGACCGCCATTATAGTCAGTGTGCTCACCAATCAGGTTGATTCTTCCCGGTGCAAAAAATACTCTAGGAGTTTCAGATGTGTCATACATAGATTGAAATTTTCTTGTTAAATCAGCTGTTATACTCATAATGGCCCCCTAAAATTTTTACTATGAAGTAAAAGGTTAGCATACACTTTGTTAATTAATTTAATTAAGTTAATTAAAGTTTACTATAGATTCTCACGGAACGCAATATAAAAAGGGTCTTTCCTGTTAGGCAGAGCCTAATATGGACTTTGAAACAATTATTCAAGCACCATTGAAGAAAGCGACTTGACTATTCTATATTTCGAGTAGTAAAATTTAGTAAAAAGTTTTACTAAAAATATTTTATCAAGGAAAAACATGGAGGAAATGAAATGGCAACGATTAAAGATATTGCTGAAAAAGCAGGATATTCGATATCTACGGTTTCGAGGGTGCTGAACAACGATCAGAGTCTGTCTGTTTCAGATGATACAAGGGAAAAAATTTATGAAGTTGCAGAGCAATTAAATTACCGTAAGAAAGCCGTTAGGACACTTGTTAAGAACATTGCCTTCTTATACTGGTTAACTGATAAAGAGGAACTTGAAGATGTTTATTATAAAACGATGAGGGAGGAAATCGAAAAATTAGCCAGGTTCTATAATGTAGAACTCATCACTTATAAAATCAATGACGGTATCCATCAAATCCCTGATAGTATCGAGGGATTTATAGCGGTGGGAACTTTTTCAGATAAAGAACTTGCTCACCTTAGAAGCCTGACGTTGAATGGTGTATTCATTGATTCAACACCTGACCCTGATCATTACGATACTGTAAGACCTGACTTACCACAGATAACCCGGAGAACAGTTAATTTTCTGATGGAAAAGGGGCATACCGAAATTGGCCTGATTGGTGGAACGTATCATAACCCGAATACAGATGAGGATGAGAGAGATCTGCGTGAGCGTGTATTTCGCCGGTATATGGAAGCGAAAGGTTTGTTGAAGGAACAATACATCTTCACTCATAGAGGTTTCTCCGTTGATAATGGATACTATCTCATGACAAAAGCGATTCGTGAGCTTGGAGATGATTTGCCAACAGCTTTCTTGGTAGCGGCAGACCCGATTGCTGTAGGCTGCCTGCAAGCCTTGAATGAAAATGGAATTTCAATACCCAACCGAGTCAGTGTTGTCAGCATCAATAATATCAGTGTTGCAAAATATGTTTCTCCCCCGCTGACTACTTTTAATATTGATATTAAGTTAATTTGCAAAAACGCAATCGAGCTATTACTGGAACGAGTGTTAGAGAAAAGAAAACTCGTGAAAACTTTATATATAGGCTCAGAATTGGTTATACGCAAAAGTACAAACTGAAGCAAAAATGTATTTTCGTAAAATATTTTACTAAATTAAGTAAAAAAATTGTTTACATCTTTTCTTGCTGGTGCTATATTCTAATTACTAAAGCGCTTTCAGTTTCCTGGAATCCAAAACCAACCTTGAAAGGATGTAAATCCATGAAGAAATTCAAAAAGTATTTCGGTCTTATGAGTGGTATTGCATTAACTTTATCGCTGGCTGCATGCGGGCCTGATGACAATGCAGAAGATGCCTCAAAGGAAGCACCAAAAGATAAAAATGTTGAGTTACTAGTTTGGGAAGATATTCAAAAAGGTGAAGGCATTAAGGATGCCATTTCCCAATTTGAAAAAGATAACAATGTAACAGTTAAAGTGGTTGAAAAGGCATATGCCCAGCAAATCGAGGACTTGCGTTTAGATGGTCCGGCTGGTACAGGCCCTGACGTCCTTACTATGCCTGGGGACCAGATTGGAACAGCAGTAACAGAAGGATTGATCAAACAATTGAATGTTAGTGATGATGTAACATCCATCTATACTGAAGCTGCGATGCAGTCACAAATGGTTGACAATAAAGTTTACGGATTGCCAAAGGCTGTAGAAACAACCATGCTTTATTACAATAAAGACCTTGTTTCTGCAGAAGAATTGCCTAAAACTTTGGATGAGTGGTATGACTACTCCAAGAAAGTTACAGATGGTAAGAATTTTGGATTCCTGGCTTTATTTGATCAAATTTACTATGCAAACAGTGTCATGAGCGGTTACGGCGGATATATTTTCGGCCAAGATGCAGATGGCAATTATAACCCGGAAGATATCGGTCTAAACAATGAGGGAGCAATTGAAGGTGCTCAATATATCCAAAAGTTTTATAAAGAAAAATTATTCCCTTCTGGAATCGTTGGCGAGCAGGGAATCAACGTTTTAGAGTCATTATTTACTGAAGGAAAAGCCGCGGCGATTATTTCTGGTCCATGGAACATCGAGCCATTTACAAAAGCCGGCGTCAACTATGGAGTTAGTAAATTGCCAGAGCTTTCAAATGGTAAGAACATGAGTGCGTTTATTGGAGTGAAAAGTTACAATGTCAGCGGATATTCTAAGAATGCCGAGCTAGCAGAGAAGTTAGTTGTTTTCCTGGCGAATGAAGAGAATTCCAAGAAGCGTTATGAATTAACACAAGAGGTTCCTGCTGTAGCAGCTTTAGCTGATGACCCTGCCGTTACAGAAAGCGAAGCAGCACAAGCTGTGGCAGAACAGTCCCAGTTCTCTGAATTAATGCCGAGTATTCCGCAAATGAACGAAGTTTGGACACCGGCAGATGCAGCCCTGCAAACGATCGCTACAGGCAAGGCGGAGCCTAAAGACGCATTGAACCAGGCTGTTGAAACGATAAAAGGACAAATTAAAGCTAAACATAAATAATGATTGAATAGTCAGCAGTTAAAAATGGTGTCAAACGCACATATTGTTTGACACCATTTATTGTAATGACAAGGGCAGTTTGATTTTTAACGAAACTAAGGCACTTAAGCTTTTCATTTTCAACTGTCTAAAATGATTGAGGTGAAAAAAATGCAACATCGCAAATTAGCCCTATTGTTATCCCTTATTCCAGGACTTGGCCAAATTTACAATAAGCAATGGATCAAGGGTGGTTTGTTCCTTTTCCTTGCGGTGTCCTTCTTCTTAGTGTTTGGAGACCTAATGGATATGGGGTTTTGGGGGCTTTTTACATTAGGGGAAATGGTGCCCCGGGACAACTCCATATTCCTGCTCGCTCAAGGGATCATTGCACTTATCGTCACATTTTTTGGTCTCGCTTTCTACTACTTGAATTTCCGGGATGCTTATAAAAATGGATCATTGCGTGATGATAACCAGAAACCGAGTTCGCTAAAGGATGATTACCAAAACTTAATTTCCCAGGGCTATCCTTATGTAATTAGTGGCCCCTCTCTGTTTATATTAATTTTTGCAGTCATCTTTCCGATCCTGTTCAGCTTTGCTCTGGCGTTTACCAATTATGATTTATATCATTCCCCGCCAGCTAATCTGGCTGATTGGGTTGGTTTCCAGACATTTTTAGAAATTTTCACAGTCGATATCTGGCGCTCTACCTTTTTTGATGTATTGGCCTGGACGGTGATCTGGACGCTCGTCGCATCTACGCTTCAGGTTAGCATTGGAATATTCATGGCTGTTTTAGTGAATCAAAATGATTTGAAGTTTAAAAGGTTTTACCGAACTATTTTAGTGTTGCCGTGGGCAGTGCCAGGCTTTGTAACAATCCTGATATTTGCTGGTCTTTTTAATGATAGTTTTGGTGCAATTAATAATGATATTTTAGCAGCCTTTGGCATTGACTCAATCGCTTGGCTGACAGATGAGAACTGGACAAGGGCGGCGTTGATCCTGATGCAGGGTTGGCTTGGGTTCCCTTATATTTTCCTTGTTACCACTGGGGTTCTCCAGTCGATTCCGGATGATCTTTACGAAGCTGCGACAATCGATGGAGCGTCTATGTTCGCGAAGTTCAGATTTATCACGATGCCGATGATCCTGCTTGCAATGGCTCCGCTCATCATTACCCAATTTACGTTTAACTTTAATAACTTTAATATTATTTATCTATTTAACGGCGGCGGCCCTGCAGTACCTGGTTCAACCGCCGGAGGAACCGACATACTGGTGTCCTGGATTTATAAATTGACAATGCAGTCAAGTCAATACTCTCTGGCAGCAGCCCTAACTATTTTGCTTTCGGTGTTTGTTATCGCGATTGCCCTGTGGCAATTCAGGCGGACAAATTCATTTAAAGAGGGGGTTTAATGAATGAATGGAAATATGAAGAAAAATAAAACCCTTCGACTCATTCTATCCTATACGATCCTGACTTTCATGACGGTAATCATAATCTACCCACTGCTCTGGACAGTGGGGGCAAGCTTTAATCCGGGTAACAGTCTGATCAGTACAAGTATCATTCCTAAAAACCCGACATTTGATCATTATCGCGAATTATTTGCCGGAAAAGAAAGTCTTCAGTATGGAAAGTGGTATTTAAACTCTTTGAAAATCAGTATTTTTACGATGATTGGTTCAATGATCAGTGTTTCCTTCACTGCGTATGCTTTCTCACGCTTCCGCTTTAAAGGGAGAAAAAATGCTTTGACGTTATTTTTACTGCTGCAAATGATCCCGCAATTTTCAGCACTCGTCGCGCTCTTTGTATTGGCACAGATGCTTGGAATGATGAACAGCCATTGGCTGTTGATCCTACTGTATATTGGCGGACAAATCCCGATGAATACTTATTTGATGAAGGGATACATGGACTCGATTCCGCTGGATTTGGATGAGAGTGCAAAGATTGATGGGGCAAGCAACACAAGGATTTTCTTGCAGATTATCATGCCACTGTCCAGGCCAATGCTTGCGGTAGTGGCAATGAACGGTTTTACAGGACCGCTTGGTGACTTCGTTCTGTCATCCACAATTTTAAGGGCACCTGAAGCCTATACTTTGCCGATTGGATTATACAATCTGGTAAATGAAGTAATGGGTGCGAGCTATACAACCTTTGCTGCAGGGGCGCTTCTTATCAGTATCCCCATAGCGGTTATCTTCCTAATGCTGCAAAAGCACTTTGTTTCAGGATTAACCGCTGGCGGAACAAAGGGTTAACAGGTAGAACAAACTGTTAAAAATGGTTAGAAGGAGAGTCTTATGTCAAAACATGAAAGAACTTATACAACGAAAGCGGACTTCATGCTTCATGGAGGAGACTACAATCCTGATCAATGGCTGGACCGGCCTGATATATTGGCTGATGATATAAAGCTGATGCAGCTGTCACACAGCAATGCTTTTTCGGTTGGGATATTTGCCTGGAGCACTCTTGAGCCGGAAGAGGGAGTCTACAATTTTGAATGGCTGGACAAAGTTTTTGATGATATCCATGGCATCGGGGGCAGAGTAATTCTGGCAACCCCAAGTGGTGCCCGTCCGGCATGGATGTCTCAGAAATATCCTGAAGTGTTGCGCGTCAATAGCTCCAGGGTGAAGCAGCTTCAAGGAGGAAGACATAATCATTGCTTTACTTCAAAGGTATACCGAGATAAAACGCAGCAGCTCAATCGCCTGCTGGCAGAAAGATATGGAAAGCACCCTGCGCTTTTAATGTGGCATATCTCGAATGAATATGGCGGCGAATGTCATTGTGATTCATGTCAGACTGCCTTCAGGAACTGGCTGAAAGAAAAATACAATCATGATCTTAAAGCCTTGAATGACGCATGGTGGGGTCCTTTCTGGAGTCACACTTTTAATGACTGGTCCCAGATTGAATCGCCATCGCCCATTGGAGAAAGCATGGTTCACGGGCTGAATTTGGACTGGAAAAGATTTGTAACAGACCAGACGATATCATTTTTTGAAAACGAAATTGTTCCAATCAAGGAATTGACACCAGATATTCCGGTAACGACGAATTTCATGGCAGACACTCATGATTTAATTCCTTTCCAGGGACTGGATTACAGTAAATTTGCAGAGAAACTCGATGTGATTAGCTGGGATGCCTATCCAGCCTGGCATAACGATTGGGAAAAGACAGCAGATTTGGCAATGAAAGTAGGCTTTATAGATGATTTGTACCGGAGCCTTAAACAGCAGCCATTCCTATTGCTGGAATCTACACCAAGCGGAGTAAACTGGCACCAGGTGAACAAAGCGAAACGGCCGGGCATGCATCTCTTGTCGTCTATGCAAATGGTCGCTCACGGATCAGACAGTGTCATGTATTTTCAGTGGCGGAAGTCCCGTGGTTCTTCGGAAAAGTTCCATGGTGCTGTCGTTGACCATGACAATAGTGCAGAGAATCGTGTATTTAAAGAAGTGACAAAGGTAGGGGAAACACTGGAAAAGCTATCTGAAGTCGTCGGCACAAATCGCCCGTCTGATGTGGCGATTCTTTACGATTGGGAAAGTAACTGGGCTTTAAATGATGCGCAAGGATTCGGCATGGATTCAAAGTGTTATCCGCAGACATTGCAAGAGCATTATAGGGCCTTCTGGGAACGAGATATCCCAGTGGATGTCATAACAAAAGAACAGGATTTCTCCCAGTATAAATTATTGATTGTTCCGATGCTCTACCTGGTAAGTGAAGAGACGATATCCCGCTTGAAGTCCTTCGTAGGTGAAGGCGGTACCTTAGTGATGACTTATATCAGCGGTTTAGTAAATGAACATGATTTAACATATTTAGGAGGTTGGCACCAAGACCTCCAGGAGATTTTCGGTATGAGACCTTTAGAGAGCGATACGTATTACCCGAACGATAAAAATGCTGTCAGCTATCGCAATCAATCCTATGAGTTGAAAGACTATGCAACCATCATTGAACTGAATACGGCTGCAGTAGAAGGTGTTTACGAGGAAGACTTTTATTCTGGAACACCTGCCGTGACCAGTCACAAATATGGAAACGGCCATACCTATTATATTGGAGGACGAATGGAGGATGAGTTCCAACGCGATTTCTACAACGGATTGATAGAACGCTTGCAAATTGAATCAGCAGCAGATGTTAAACATGGTAAGGGTGTATCCGTCCAGGCAAGAAAATCTCCGGAAAGTGACTATATTTTTGTCATGAACTTTACGGAAGAGCAGCAGCCGGTAACCTTTGAATCACAAGTGAGAGATTTGCTGACCGGAGAAGAGATTTCTGGGGAGCTGACCCTGGAAAAATATGAAGTAAGAATTGTCGAGAAAAAACGTTGAGAAGCGAGGAAGAAATTCCTTGCTTCTTCCTATAACTATCCTAAAGGTCCATTCTATTAAAGGATGGATGTTTTCTATTGAAGTTTTTGAAAACGCTTACTTGAAAGGGGACAGGAATATGGGTAAAAGAGTAAAGAGTATTATTTTGATGTTATCGTTCATCATGGTATTTGGTTCGGTTTTTTCAAATCAGAATCAAGGGTTTGCACAGGTACAATTGATTAACAACGGCGGGTTTGAGACAAGTTTCTGGGATGACGGGTCATGGAACGTGGAAACAGCGAATTGGGATGGTGTTGATATACAACATTTTTCATACGCAAGCGATTCCTGGATGGCACCTGCCGAGAGCAGCTATGCACTTAAATATTGGATGAAAGATTCTGCAGGTGAAAACCAGACATTTACGATTAGTCAAACAATCCCTTCTCTTCCTGCGGGAAGCTACGAGATTTCTGTGAAGACGATGGGTGGAGCAGGAGCAGAGGCCGGGAGTGTGAATCTTTTTGCCGGGGAGTCAGCAGGAAGTGCAGAAGTGACGACAGGGTATAATTCATGGGGAACAGCTGTTTTGAAATTCGATCTTGCTGAAGCGGCGGCTGATTTCAAGGTGGGAGCCATCGTTTCCGGCGCACCGAATGCATGGGGTTATCTGGACAGCTTCAGCTTAAGTTCATTGGGAGGTGGTAATGTGGAAATACCTGAACCAGCAGCAGCTGACATTTTCGTGAAAAGAGTGGACGGCATTGATGATGGATTTATCAAAGGTGTTGATGTATCCAGCATTATCGCGCTGGAACAAAGCGGTGTGAAATTTTACAATGAAGCTGGAAAGAAACAGGATATTTTCAAAACCTTGAATGAAGCTGGTGTGAATTACGTCCGTGTCCGTGTCTGGAATGAACCGTATAATGCAAGAGGAAATGGTTATGGCGGCGGCAATAATGATGTGGATAAAGCGATCGAAATTGGCAAAAGGGCGACTGAAAATGGAATGAAGCTGCTGGTGGACTTCCATTACTCCGACTTCTGGGCAGATCCTGGTAAACAGCAGGCTCCGAAAGCTTGGAAGAATTTAAGTTTTGAAGATAAGAAAGCAGCACTTTATCAATTTACCAAAGATAGCCTGCAGGCTATGATGGATGCAGGCATCGATATTGGGATGGTGCAGGTAGGCAATGAAACAAATGGAGGGCTGGCTGGAGAATATGAATGGGATAAAATGAGTCAGTTATTCAATGAAGGAAGCAGGGCAGTAAGAGAGGTGGATTCAAGTATATTAGTTGCATTGCATTTTACTAACCCGGAAACTGCCGGAAGATATGCTTCCATTGCTAAGACACTGGATGAGAATGCTGTTGACTATGATGTATTTGCAAGCTCATATTATCCATTTTGGCATGGTACACTGGCTAATCTGACCTCTGTTCTAAAGAATGTGGCCGACACATATGGCAAACAAGTGATGGTGGCTGAAACATCATATACGTACACAAGCGAAGACGGAGATGGACATGGAAATACCGCACCGAAAAGCTCTGGCCAAACTCTGAATTACCCTGTAACTGTCCAAGGACAGGCAACTGCCGTAAGAGATGTAATGGAGGCTGTTGCGAACGTAGGAGAAGCAGGGATGGGTGTTTTCTATTGGGAACCAGCATGGATTCCTGCTGCACCAGATAAAAAACTGAAAAAAAACCAAAAGCTTTGGGAAAAGTATGGATCAGGCTGGGCTACGAGCTTTGCGGCTGAATACGATCCTGAAGATGCAGGACAATGGTATGGAGGAAGTGCGGTAGACAATCAGGCATTATTTGATTTTTATGGCCATCCGCTGCCATCCTTGAATGTATTCAAGTATGTCGATACAGGTGCAGTCGCTCCTTTGAGAATCGATGAAATTAAAGATCTGTCGATTAAAGCCAATGCAGGTGAATCCGTGCAGCTGCCAGAAACCGTTACGGTTACTTATAATGATGGAAGCAAAGGTTCCGTTGCAGTTCAATGGGATCAGGAGGCTCTGCAACAAGCAATTGACACTGGTGTTGGAACCTATGTAATTACAGGGGCTGTAGATGGCGGTTACACAGTAGAAGCAAATCTGGAAATCAAGCCGGAGAATTTTGTGCAGAACCCAGGTTTCGAAGAAAGTGACAGAAGCATGTGGAACATCATCTATCCAGAAGGAGTTACACCGCATACTGATTATCAAGAAAAAGCTGCTGATGCAAAAACAGGAAATTACTCGTTGCATTTTTATTCAAGCGAAGCGGTTGACTTCAAGGTTGAACAGACAATTACTGGCCTGGAACCAGGCTATTATAATCTTTCTATGTTCCTGCAAGGCGGGGACGCAGACGAATCGGAAATGTTCTTATATGCTAAAACCAGTGACCAGGAATATAAATTCGATACATCGGTCAATGGCTGGGTGAACTGGAATAACCCTGAAATAAAGGAAATCCCGGTACTTGATGGAAGCATAACAATTGGAGCGAGCATTAAAGCGGGCCAAGGTGCATGGGGAAGTTTGGATGATTTTTATTTATACAAAGTGAAAGAGTTGAATTAATGGATTGATGATACTCTCTGCTTTAGGCGGAGAGTATCATTGGCAATGCGAACATCGAGTTCTTAAAGCAGAGAACATGGTTTGTGTTAGTAAATTCGAAGAGAATGTTGCTGCCTTATCGAATTTGAAACTCAGTGAAGAAGAATTAGGAAAAATTGATGATATTCACATTAATTAGAACGTGTTAAGATATTGTCCCTATAGTATAGATGAAAAGAAGCATAGGGAACTGTGCTTCTTTTTTGCATTGTGAAATATCCAAATGTTCGGTTCAGGAATTTTATTCCCGCGGACGGTTTTGATAGTTCTTATGCTACCTTGGTAACAAGTCAAAGAATAGTCTTCACTGTAGGTGGATGTTGAAAGCGATAAAAAATGGGAGTATATTTTTAGTTAAAAACTATTGAAAGGGTTTGCATAACGTGCTATTATTTTTACGTAAACGTTTTCGTTTTTTATTAATCTTTGGTGCAAGGCAGGTGGGATATGTCCTATACGATTAAAGACGTTGCCAAGAAGGCCAATGTCTCGATAGCAACAGTTTCAAGGATTCTGAATGGCCAGGCAGGCTACTCGGAAAAGACTAAACTAAAAGTATTGAAGGTCATTGAAGAGCTTGGATACTCACCCAATGCTGTAGCCAGAGGATTAATAAATAAAAGAACCCATACGATCGGCGTCCTTTTTCCAAAGCTCTCCAGCTCGCTGGTGACAGACCTGCTGGATGGGATTGAGAAGGCAGCAAATGAAAACGGCTCCAGTGTCATTGTTTGCCATACTGAATCAAATGGCGAAAAAACAATGAATTATCTTCAGCTGTTGATCGAAAAAAGGGTTGATGGAATCATTTTTGCGAGTGAAATACTGAAGGATGAATATTATCAGTATGTCAAGAAATCAAAAATGCCCATCGTTCTCCTATCAACAGAATCCTATGCATTCCCGGTTCCTTATGTAAAGGTCAATGACTTCCATGCTGCCTATGCAGCTGCGAAGTATTTAATTGATAAAGGACATACTGAAATCGGCATGATCAGCGGGAATAAAGAAGATATCGTTGCCGGGAAACCGAGGATTGATGGTTTTCAAAAGGCTTTGGGAGACCATGGGATTGCCTGCGATGAGAGAAATATCGTTAACAGCAAGGGCTTTGGCTTTCATGATGGGCTGGATGGTTTGAGGAAAATGATGGAACAATTTCCTGAGGTAAAAGCGATTTTTGCGGCAAGTGATGAAATTGCCATGGGTGTTTTATCAGCGGCTTACCAGCAGGGAATAAAAGTACCTGAAGAGCTGTCCGTGATTGGTTTCGATAATTTGAACCTTGCTGAAATGACGATTCCTCCGCTTACGACAATCGGCCAGCCGCTGGTAAAAATGGGGGAAGCATCAGCACAAATGTTATTTAAGATACTGGAAACAGGTGAAATTCCGGAAAGCCGGATTATGCCTCATAAAGTAGTTGAAAGATTAAGTGTAAAAGAGAGAGCTTAATGACTCTCTTTTTCTAAACACATTTAAGTAAACGTTTACGTTAAAAGCGTGAAAACTTAGGAGGAATAGACATGTTCAAGAAAATGACAGCAGGTGTAATGGCAGTAGCAATGGGAGCTTCCTTATTAGCAGGCTGCTCTTCAGACAAAGCGGATGATGGAAAAGTAACATTAGAGCTGTTTTCCAATAAATCCGAAAGCATTCAGACTTATAAGGGATTAATTAAAGAATTCGAAAAGCAAAACCCGGATATCAAGATCAAACTGGATGCTCCGCCTGAAGCTGAAACAGTCCTGAAGACACGTCTTACTAAAAATGATCTCCCGGATATTATGTCCATCGCCGGAAATGCAACTTACGGTGAATTAGGGCGTGCAGGAGTATTGGAAGATTTCTCTGGTTCAGAACTAGAAAAGAAAGTTCAGCCTTCATATGTTGACATGGTTAACCGTCTAGTTGGACCTGAAGAGAAGGGCACATTTGGTCTGCCATATGCAACGAATGCAAATGCGGTTATTTATAACAAGGCAAAGTTTGAAGAGCACGGACTTACAGTTCCAACTACCTGGGATGAGTTCATCGCAAGCCTTGATAAAGTGAAGGCGGCGGGAGACACTCCGATTTACTTTACATTGAAGGATGCATGGACTGGCATGATTGCCTGGAACTCACTTGGTGCTAATGTCGCAGGTGAAGATTTCGCCGAAAAAAAGAATGCTGGTGAAACATCATTTGTAGAAAGCTATGATGAAGTAGCTGATAAGATGGCAACATTGGTGAAATACGGACACAAGGATAATATGGGAGTGGCGTATGGCGATGGAAATAATGCTTTTGCCAACGGAAAGTCCGTATTCTATCTACAGGGCAACTGGGCGATTCCAGAAATCCTGAAAGCAAACCCTGACATGGAATTGGGCGTGTTCCCAATGCCAGTTACAAATGACCCTGCAAAAAATAAATTGGTATCAGGTGTTGACGTACTCCTTACTGTTAGCAAAGATACAGAGCATAAAGAAGAAGCAATGAAATTTGTTGAATTCATGATGAATCAGGAAACGGCTAAAAAATATATTGACGAGCAAAAGGCATTCTCTGCTATTGAAGGTGTTTACCAGGAAAACCCTGTATTTGAAGGAATCAAGAGCAACTTTGAAACAGGTGCCATCACCAGCTTCCCGGATCACTATTATCCAGCAGGAATGGGAGCTGAAAACCTGGTACAGGAATTCTTGATCAAGAAAGATAAGGAAAAATTCTTGAAAAAAATGGACAGCGAGTGGGAAAAAGTACAAAATCGCTAATCCGCAAACAAGCCAGGGTGTCCTATGATCCCTGGCTTTCCTAAAAAGGAGTTGTCATCATCATGAAAAAGAAAAATAATGTTTTCCTGTTCATTGCCATACCTGCCTTCATCCTTTTTTTCATTTTTCATAGCTATCCTGCATTGCAGGGGATTTTTTACAGCTTCACAGACTGGAAAGGCTATGGGGACTGGAACTTTGTAGGATTAAAAAATTACTTGAATGTATTCAAGGACGGCCGTGCTGGTGATGCGTACCTGTTCACATTTAAATTCGCTATTGTTTCTACCATTCTGGTAAATATCATAAGCCTTGCCGTTGCGATTGGGCTTAATTCGAAAATTAAATTCCATAAGACTCTTCGGGCAATCTACTTCTTGCCTTATATTCTTAGCATATTGATTGTCGGTTTTATTTTTAACTTCATTTTTGCCCATGTGCTGCCTAGAGTCGGCGAGGCAATGGGCTGGGAATTCCTTAGCATGAATATCCTTGGTAATCCGGATCTTGCCTGGATTGGGATTGTCATTGTCGCGGTATGGCAGGCTGTATCTTTCAATACGATTCTATACCTTGCTGGACTGGTGACGATTTCCGAGGATTTATATGAAGCTGCGAGCATTGACGGAGCCGGTATCTGGACGAAGTTCTGGAGAATCACATTCCCGTTAATCGCGCCTTTCTTTACGATTAATATGGTTTTATCCCTCAAAAACTTCTTGATGGTATTCGACCAGATCGTCGCATTGACAGGCGGCGGACCAGGAAAATCAACAGAATCAATTTCCTTGCTGATTTACCGCGGCGGTTTTGAAGGCGGGCAATTTGCCTATCAATCTGCCAATGCCGTCATTTACTTTATCGTGATTATTATCTTCTCTGTCATTCAATTAAAATTCTTAAATAAAAGAGAGGTGGAAAACTGATGAATCGCAAAAAAAATAGCTGGGTCATTACCACTCTCTTGATTTTAGGGTCATTGTTGATACTATTTCCACTATATTTAACGGTTACCATCGCTTTTAAAACTCCGCCTGAAATGGCTGGCAATTTATTGGCGCTGCCGAATACATGGTCTTTTGATAACTTTGCCAATGCGATTGAAATGACAAATTTCTTTAATGCATTCAAAAACAGTGCGTTTGTGACGGTTTTTGTGGTCATATTTACTGTAATGACAAATTCACTTGTCTCCTATGCGATTGCTAGGAACATGCATAAGAAGTTTTATAAGTTTTTATACTTCTATTTTTTAAGTGCGATGTTCATTCCTTTTCCGATTATCATGCTTCCGCTTGTAAAACAGACAAGCGCATGGGGAATGGATAACCTGGTTGGACTGATCATCCTGTACATCGTGTTCAATCTATCTTTCAACGTATTCATTTATATTGGATATATCAAGTCCATTCCTGTGGAACTGGAAGAGGCGGCGATCATGGATGGAGCAAGTACCTGGGGTGTTTTCTGGAAGGTTATCTTCCCGCTGCTTGCACCAATGAACGCTACAGTCGCGATCATTACCAGTCTTGGAGCATGGAATGACTTCATGCTGCCGCTCGTCTTGCTGAGTGACAGGGATATGGCGACTCTTCCACTTGTTCAGTATATTTTCCAATCGCAATTCAGCACGGATTATAATCTGGCATTTGCTTCTTATTTGATGGCACTAGCACCGATGATCATCGTGTACATTTTTGCCCAGAAATGGATCATTAGCGGTGTCATGAAAGGTTCGATAAAATAACTTTATTATTATAATAGATTTTTAATTTGATCGGAGTGTATTGATGTGAACAAGACCTGGTGGAAAGAAAGTGTTATTTATCAAATTTATCCGAGGAGCTTCAATGATTCAAATGGAGACGGAATCGGAGACATCAATGGAATAACGGAAAAAATTCCTTATTTAAGCGAGCTAGGCATTGATGTGATCTGGCTATCTCCGGTTTATCAATCACCTAATGACGATAATGGCTATGATATTTCTGATTACCGGAATATCATGGACGAGTTTGGCACCATGCAGGACTTTGATAATATGCTGGCAGAAGCTCACCGTCATGGAATCAAAATCATGATGGACCTTGTTGTCAACCACTCAAGCGATGAGCACGCATGGTTCCAGGAATCCCGGAAGTCAAAAGACAATCCATACAGAGACTATTATATCTGGAAAAAGCCGGAGAATGGCGAGCCGCCGACAAATTGGGGAGCTGCTTTTGGCGGGAGTGTCTGGGAATACGATGAAGAGACAGGCGAGTACTATCTCCACCTTTTCAGCAAAAAACAGCCAGACCTTAACTGGGAGAACCCTGTCTTAAGAAACGAAGTATATGAAATGATGCGTTATTGGCTGGATAAAGGCATTGACGGATTCCGGATGGATGTCATCAATTTCATTTCAAAAGATACAAGCTATCCTCAAGCGGAAGTCCGTGAAGGACATAAATACGGGGATGGCGGCAAGTATTATATGAATGGCCCGAAAATCCATGAATTTCTCCAGGAAATGAACAAAGAAGCCCTAAGCAATTATGACACAATCACTGTCGGAGAGATGCCAGGTGTTACGGTTGACGAAGGCAAGCTCTATACAGGTACAGATCGGAAAGAATTGAATATGGTGTTCCATTTTGAACATGTTGGCCTCGGTGACGGACAATTCGGCAAGTGGGATCCGCGCGAATGGAAGCTGACCGAGCTGAAGGAAATCTTCACTAAATGGCAAAAGGGTCTGGAAAAAGACGGCTGGAACAGTCTTTATTGGAGCAACCATGACCAGCCGCGGGCTATTTCACGCTGGGGCAATGATTCTGATGAGCACAGGGTTGTATCTGGCAAGATGATTGCTACCTGCCTCCATATGATGCAGGGTACGCCATATATTTACCAGGGTGAAGAAATCGGCATGACGAATGTGAAATTCGATGATATCAATGATTACCGGGATATCGAAACATTGAATGCTTATCGCGATTTAACTCCTGATTCCTTGACACATGAAGAAATTTTCAAGGGAATTCATGAGCGCGGCCGTGACAATGCAAGGACTCCTGTTCAGTGGGACAGCAGCGCCAATGCCGGGTTTACAACTGGGACGCCATGGATCAATGTAAATCCTAATTATGAGACGATCAATGCCGAAGCAGTTTTAAAAGATGAAGACTCTATTTTCTATTACTATAAGAAGCTCATCGAACTAAGAAAGCAAAACGAAGTAGTCGTGTACGGCACATATGATGTAGTAATGGAAGAAGATGAGCAGATTTTTGCTTATACCCGGACACTTGGGGATGATCAATTATTGGTGATCTGTAACTTCAGCGACCAAAATCCTGTTTTTACTCTTCCTGATAGTGTTCGTTATTCATCGAAGGAATTGCTGATTTCAAATCTTGAAGTAGACGAAAATGAATCAATCGATGAATTGACGCTTCAGCCTTATGAAGCAAGGGTATATCGATTAACAAAATAATGAAAAGGGCCTATATTGGGCCCTTTTTCATGGAACTGAGGTGCTGGAATGAAGAAAAAGTGGTGGAAAGAGGCTGTTGTTTACCAGGTGTACTGGCGAAGCTTTTATGATTCCGATGGTGATGGATATGGTGATTTGAAGGGAGTAATTGAAAAGCTCGATTACATTAAAGGTCTTGGAATCGACGTGATCTGGCTGAATCCTTTCTATGAATCTCCAGACCGTGATAATGGGTACGATATCTCGAATTATTATCGTGTAATGGAGAAGGCTGGAGACATGGCTATTTTTCAGGAGTTGGTCCAGGAAATCCATAACCGGGGTATGAAGGTGATCATGGATTTAGTCGTCAACCATACATCTGTTCAGCATCCATGGTTTCTTGAATCCCGCTCCTCTAAGGATAACCCGAAGAGGGACTGGTATATTTGGGAAGATCCAAAAGAAGGGAAGGAGCCGAATAACTGGCGTTCCTATTTTGCCCCATCATGCTGGGAGCTTGATCCTGCAACAGGGCAATATTATTACCATTCTTTCGCGGTGGAGCAGCCGGACCTTAACTGGAAAAATCCTGAGCTGCGAAATGAAATATATAAAATGATGCGATTCTGGCTTGAAAAAGGGATTGATGGTTTCCGTATGGATGTGATCAATCTTCTTGCCAAAAGAGAGGATTTTTCAGACGCCGAAAATCCATATGATATTAGTTACCTTGCCAACAATCCAGGAATTCATGATTACCTACAGGAAATGAATCGCGAGGTACTTCAACATTATGATGCCATGACAGTAGGGGAAATTCCTTTTGTTACACCAACAGAGGGGCTTCTCTATGTCGATGAAGACCGAAATGAACTTAATACATTATTCCATTTCCAGGTGGCAGACGAAATGCCGACATGGGATATGATCCGTTTTAAGAGAATCCAATCAAGCTGGTACGATGGTTTAAAGGGAAAAGGCTGGAACTCTCAATTCCTGAACAATCATGACCATACGAGACAAGTGACTCGTTATGGAAATGACGGGAAATATCGCGAACAGTCGGCCAAGCTGCTGGCGACAATGGTCCATACACTGCCAGGAACTCCTTATATATATCAGGGTGAAGAAATCGGGATGACCGGAGTCAGGTTTGACTCCATTGAGGATTATAACGATATTGCCATGAGAAACAAATACTATGAGGAAGTAGCAAAAGGACGCGATCCACAGGAGGTTTTTGAAAGCCTGCTGCTGTTGAGCCGGGATAATTCCAGAACACCGATGCAATGGAATGATGCTCCACAGGCAGGCTTTACAAACGGCGAACCATGGATCAAAGTCAATCCGAACTACAAAGACATCAATGTGGAGGCCGCATTGAAAGACCAGGAATCCGTCTATTATTATTACAAAAAGCTGATCAGTCTGCGAAAAGAAAATGAGGTTATGGTCTACGGAGATTATCAGGATTTATTGCCTGATGATGAAAATTTGTACGTTTACACACGTTCATACAACGGGGTAACGTGGTTGATTGTCCTGAACCATTCAGATGAGCAGCAAACCTTTGCTTTACCTGGGGAACTGCAGGAAAAGGGAAGACAGCTGATTATCTGCAATTATAAGCCGAAGATTGAAAGCAGAGAAAACCTGCTTGATCCGCATGAGGCGAGGGTTTATCAGATTGGCGATTAGGGGATGCAATACAAGCAATTGCAAGGTTATCAGTTAAAAAGGAGAGTGCCTGAAGCACTCTCCTTTTTAACTATCTTGAACTCCTGTACATCATCCCCTTTCCTTAACATCCTTTTTACTAAATTTGATTTGGAAAGTTACTAGCCCCTTCTGAACTAAAATAAACTTAGTTTATCTTGTAGACAAACTAAGATTCCGTTGTTAAAATGAAATTAATTAAACAATTAAAAAATAAGAGGGGGAAATGGTTCATGAAAAAATGTAAGGGTTTTCTATCGGCTCTGCTTGTCTTTGTTTTAGTGCTTGTTGTTTCTGGATGCGGACAGGATGCTGGCGGTAAAGGGGCCAGCAGTGACGCCAAGGATGAGGGGAATGGCAAGTTAAGAATCGGCCTGTCGGTCTCCGACTTAACATTGGAGCGCTGGCAGCATGACAGAGATTTCTTTGTTGATAAAGCAGAGGAATTAGGTGCAGATGTATTGGTTCAATCGGCAAATGGTGATGAGGCGAAACAAGTTTCCCAGATTCAGAACATGATTTCTCAAGATATTGATGCACTTGTCATTATCGCGATCAACTCTGATGCTCTTACAACAGTAGTGGACCAGGCGAAGGCTGAAGGGATTCCTGTACTCGCTTATGACCGTTTGGTAAATGGTACGGATATTGATGCTTATGTTTCCTTTGATAATGTAAGAGTGGGAGAAATGCAGGCTGAATATTTAGTGGAAAAAGTGCCAACAGGAAAGTACTTCTTGATGGGCGGCTCCCCAACTGACAATAACGCAAAAATGTTCAGAGAGGGCCAAATGAACATCATCCAGCCGCTTGTTGATAAAGGCGACATTGAAGTTGTTGGTGATCAGTGGGCAAAAGGCTGGGACGCAAACGAGGCGCTTAAGATCATGGAGAATGCTTTAACTGCTAATAAAAATGATATTGATGTGGTGGTGGCCTCAAATGATAGTACGGCTGGCGGAGCAATCCAGGCACTAGAGGCTCAGGGTCTTGCAGGTAAGGTTGCGATTTCGGGCCAGGATGCTGACTTGGCAGGTGTTCAGCGTATCGCTGAAGGGCTTCAAACAATGACAGTCTATAAACCTATTAAAGCGATTGCCGAGAAAAGTGCTGAGGTTGCCGTACAACTGGCTAAGGGGGAAAAACCTGAAGCTGATTCAACAGTGAATAATGGAAAACTGGATGTGCCTTTCATCAAGCT
Source organism: Chryseobacterium sp. ISL-80 (assembly GCA_018613055.1). Lineage (GTDB taxonomy): Bacteria > Bacillota > Bacilli > Bacillales > Cytobacillaceae > Mesobacillus. Next base: position 189,596 of record JAGGQZ010000013.1, read on the forward strand.
TGATCCAATCAAGGTAGGAAAAGAAAACATTGTTGATACAGTCATCAAGGATGGATTCCACTCTTATGATGATGTTTATAAAAATGTACCTGAAGGTGAGCGTCCAGCACGCCCTTAATAAAAGGAATCAAGATTCATTAGCGCTCCTGGCAAATCAAATGATAGGCAGTCAGTCTGGCTTTAAATTTGTTCGCCAGGAGTTTTTCTATCTGTAAAACTACGAAATTTAAGCTTAAGGTGGTGAAGCGGAAATGACACCCTATGCTCTCGAAATGAAGGGTATTACGAAGGAGTTTCCCGGAGTTAAAGCTTTGGACAATGTTACCTTTTCAGTACGTAAAGGTGAAATCCATGCACTTTGTGGTGAAAATGGTGCTGGCAAGTCAACCTTGATGAAAGTGTTAAGCGGGGTTTATCCGCATGGTACATATGAAGGGCAAATTTTAATAAATGGCCAGGAAGTTCAGTTTAAATCGATCAAAGAATCACAAGATGCCGGTGTAGCGATCATCTATCAAGAGCTGGCACTGGTGGAGGAAATGTCTGTGGCTGAGAATCTATTTTTGAGTCACGACTATATGAGAGCAAAAGTCATCAATTGGAACAGGATTTATTCAGAAGCACAAAAGTGGCTGGACCAAATTGGCCTGGATATTGATCCGCAGACGAGAGTGGGAGATTTGACCGTCGGAAAGCAGCAGCTGATTGAAATAGCGAAGGCTTTGACGAAAAGGACCGATATATTGATCCTGGATGAGCCGACAGCAGCATTGACTGAAAGTGATGTCGAGATTTTGATGAAGCTGCTCAATGATCTTCGGGCTAAAGGTGTTACTTGCATCTACATATCACACAAGCTTGGCGAAGTAATGGCACTGGCAGATACAGTCACGATTTTAAGGGATGGCCAGACAATCAGCACGGATCCAATTAATGAGCTATCAGAGGATAAGATCGTAACGAAGATGGTAGGCCGTGAGTTAAAAGAGCTGTTTCCATATGAAAAGCATCCCATCAGCAGTGAAAAGATCCTTGATGTTCAAAATTACTCAGCGTTCGACGAAAGCGGAAAAACGGTTATTGATAATGTGTCTTTTACCTTGAGAAAAGGTGAGATATTAGGAATTGCCGGATTGATGGGCGCAGGCAGATCTGAATTATTCATCAGTCTTTTTGGCGGCCTGAAAGGAAAGAAGCAGGGCACAGTTTCCATCGATAATAAGGTAATGGATATTAAAAAGCCGGCCGATGCCATAAAAGCAGGACTCGCCTATGTCTCTGAGGATCGTAAGCGATATGGCCTTGTGCTTGGCATGGATATTGCCAAGAATACGACATTGACGGCTTTAAATAAGGTCATGAAACTGAAGGTGATTGACCAGGCTCTTGAAGTTAAAAGCGCCTCTGAAATCAACAGCAGGATGAAGCTGAAAGCTCCGAACCTTGAAACAAAGGTGGGGCAATTAAGTGGAGGGAACCAGCAGAAAGTCGTTTTAAGTAAATGGATTCTGAATGACCCCAAGGTATTGATCCTCGATGAGCCAACGAGAGGGATTGACGTTGGTGCAAAATATGAAATTTACAAGATCATTAATGAGCTTGTCCAGCAGGGAGTAGGAATTGTCATGATTTCTTCTGAGCTGCCGGAAGTCCTGGGGATGTCAGACAGGATTCTCGTCATGTCTGAAGGGACCATTACAGGAGAACTCTCAAGAGACGAAGCGACACAGGAAAGAATCATGACATTCGCAACAGGAGGGAAGAAACGTGAATCAATTGCCAACAGTTGAGAATACAGCAAAGGTGAATAGAGGACTCAGCTTCAAGTTTGACATGCAGGCGTACACTCTTATCATTGCATTGGTTTTAATCGCGATTATTTTTGGCTTTTTTACAGGCGGCGAGTTCTTATCTTCGCGCAATATATCAAACTTATTTACGCAAATGTCCGTGATTGCGGTTCTTGCAATTGGGATGACTTTAATTATTGTCGCCGGCCATATTGACTTATCTGTCGGTTCATTAGTCGGTTTGACAGGCGGCATCGCTGCGATTTTACAGGTATGGTATGACTGGAACACATTGATGGCCGTGCTTGCTGCAGTCGTAATCGGGGCCGTCTTTGGCTTATGGCAGGGATGGTGGGTCGCTTACCGTGCCGTACCAGCCTTCATCGTTACCCTTGGAGGAATGTTAATCTTCCGTGGAATTTTGATTGGCCTCAGCAAAGGGCAGACGGTTGCTCCGATGAATGCCAGCTTCAAAGAGATCGGAAATAGCTATTTCCCTTACATTCCAGGATACATTCTTGCAGTCATCAGCATTGTCCTGCTCTTCTTTTGGACTGCGAGCAATCGTAAGAAGAGAGAAAGCATGGGGCTGATTCTGCCGTCTGCTAAAGTGGATTATGGAAAGATTTCCGCCTATTCGTTCTTCATTCTATTGATTACTTATATGTTGAACCGCTATCTGGGCATTCCGCTTCCTATTTTGATTGTAGTCGTCCTTGCCGGTATCTTTATTTTCATCTCCAACAAAACGGCATTTGGAAGATATGTATATGCAATTGGCGGCAATCAGGAAGCTGCTGCGCTTTCCGGTATTAATATTAAAAAGAACACACTCTGGGTTTTCATCACCATGGGTGCCCTTGCAGGGGTATCAGGTGTTTTATTGACAAGCAGATTAAACGCCGCAACAGTAAGCGCAGGTAACATGTATGAGCTCGATGCGATTGCAGCCTGTGTCATCGGCGGAACAAGCTTGATTGGCGGCAAAGGAAAAATTGTTGGAGCGCTGATCGGTGCATTGATCATGGCAAGTATTGATAATGGAATGAGCATGATGAACATCGAAACCTTCTGGCAGTATATTGTGAAAGGCTTGATTTTGATTGTCGCGGTTTGGATTGATATTTCAAGCAAGAAATAGGCAGTCCATTCACCAGGACGTATAATAAGGGAGGAATGTTCGATGCGAAAAATTAAATGGGGAATCCTTAGTACCGCTAACATAGCGCAGACGCAAGTCATTCCTGCCATTCAAAGATCTGCGAGTGCAGAGGTTGAAGCAATTGCCAGCTCGAATGGCAAGGCGGCTGCAGCAGCTGCGGAACTGAATATTCCCAGAGCATATGAAACATATGAAGAACTGCTGCAAGACCCGACTATCGATGCTGTCTATATTCCGCTGCCTAACAGCCTTCACCGGAAATGGGTTCTCGAAGCGGCCAGGAACGGGAAGCATGTTCTTTGTGAAAAGCCGGCAGCTCTAACTGCTGAGGAAATGATCGAGATGGACAGGTACTGCAAGGAACAGAATGTATTATTCATGGAAGCCTTTATGTACCAATTCCACCCTCAGCACGAGCGTGTTAAGGAAATCATCGCCTCTGGAGAAATTGGGGAGGTTAAGCTGATGCGAAGCAGTTTCTCCTTTTACATGGAGGACCGTGACACGAACATCCGCATGGATCGAAGTCTGGGTGGCGGCAGTATTTATGATATTGGCTGCTATTGCATCCATGCGATGCGGACGATTTTAGAAGCGGAGCCTGCGAATATCCATGTGCATGGTAAGCTTGACCCGGATACAGGCGTAGATGTTTCAGCTGTTGCCTACATGGAATTTGACCAAGGCATTCAAGGTGTCTTTGATTGTAGCTTTGAGGCATCATTCAGAAATGAATATGAGATAGTCGGAACAAAGGGAAGAGTCCTGGTACCTAATGCTTTCCGTCCGGATGTCAGTGACGGGGTAGGGTCGATAATAGTTGAATCTGAAGGCCAGCAAAGAACGGAGCAGGTTGAAGGAGATATTTATTTAGCTGAAGTAGATCACTTTTCAGAAGCCATCCTTGAAAAGAAACCGCTGATTTATCCAGCAGAAAAGACAATTGCAAATATGCGTGTCATTGATGCCTGCTATTCCTCTTTGAAAAAGGATGAAAAGGTCACAGTATAAAGATTGTGTAATAACTTGGGACATGGGAACTTTCCCCATGTCCTATCAATATGAACATGGAGGTTATCAGTGTGAAAAATTCCAAGCAGAATGAACCTTTGGTTACCCATATATTTACAGCAGATCCTTCCGCGCATGTTTTTGAAGGCAAGCTTTATATTTATCCTTCGCATGACCTTGATCATGATGAGCCTTCTAATGATAATGGTGATCAGTATAAAATGGAGGATTATCATGTCCTTTCCATGGAAGATGCCGATGCTCCATGTATTGACCACGGGGAAGTGCTTCATCTAAAAGATATCCCCTGGGCAAGCAAGCAGCTTTGGGCTCCTGATGTTGCATACAAAAATAATACCTATTATTTATTTTTCCCGGCGCGAGACCAAGAGGGAATCTTCAGGATTGGCGTCGCGACAAGCCAGAATCCTGCAGGGCCTTTCAAGCCTGAGCCGAACTATATTCCTGGAAGCTTCAGCATTGATCCAGCGGTGTTAGTCGATGAGGATGAAAAAGCATATGTTTATTTTGGCGGCCTTTGGGGAGGTCAGCTTGAGAAATGGCAGACAGGTACGTTCATCCCTGATGCTGAAGGCCCAGCACCGACGGCACCTGCTTTAGGACCGATCGTTGCTGAATTAACGGATGATATGCTGAATTTTAAAGGGGAACCAAAAGAGATCTCCATTGTCGATGAAGATGGCAATCCGATTTTAGCGGGTGACGAGGACCGGAGATATTTTGAGGGTCCGTGGGTCCATAAGTATAATGGTCTCTACTACCTTTCTTATTCAACGGGCACGACTCATAAAATTGTTTATGCTGTCAGCGAGAATCCACAGGGGCCATTTGTGTTCAAAGGCACGATTCTTACACCTGTCAGCGGCTGGACAACCCACCATTCGATTGTTGAGTTCAAGGATAAATGGTATTTATTCTATCATGACTGCTCGATGTCCGGCGGCGTGAACCATAAACGTTCGGTGAAGTTCACGGAATTAAAATATAATGAAGATGGAACGATCCAAACAATTGATCCTTATGCTGAGCGGTAAATTTAACAAAGAAAAACCCGATTCATTGGCTGAATCGGGTTTTGTTTGTTATCTATGCTTCTTCTGTTTTAATAAAATTGTCTACGACAAAAGCAGATACTCCCAGAGCAGTTGAATATTTTCCAAGCTTTGAAAACTCCAGGTGCGTCTCTTTTTGGTGGAAGGCAAGTGTATGGTTCTCGATCGTTGTAAGAATAGGCTGCTCAATCCATTCCCTTACCATGGCTAAACGGTTCCCAATGATCACTTGGTCAGGATTGAAGGTATTAATGATGTTATTGATTCCGAAGCCTAAGTACTGGCCAATCTTTTCAAAAAGGTCGATTGCTGATTTTTCGCCGTTTTGGGCAAGCTCAATCAGCGATTCCAGTGAATCAATACTTTCTCCGGCCATTTCCAGCAGGGCGTTTTCAGAGGCATAGGCTTCCCAGCATCCTCTGCTGCCACAGTTACAATGTTTCCCGTTCAATTCAATAATCATGTGGCCCATTTCACCTGAAAATCCACTTTTCCCCTGGTAGAGTTCATTGTTTAAAATAATTCCGACACCGATTCCAATTCCTGCACTGACATAAAGGATGTTTTCATAATCCTGGCCTGCGCCAAACTGCTGCTCGCCAACAGCCCCGGCATTTGCCTCATTTTCGATGATGATTGGGACATTGAACATCTTTTCCAGGTCATCTTTTAGTTGGATGTTCGTCCACCCTAAATTTGGAGCAAGCAGGACGGAGCCTTCTTTATTAACAATCCCCGGGACACCCACACCAATTCCGACAATGCCATATCTGCTCTCAGGCATGTCATTTATAAGCGATTGAATCATCGTTTGAACGTTATTCATAATCGCAGAATAGGAGGTTCGAGTTAAATTCTGGCTTTTTTCAACGATGATCTGTCCTTTTAAATCAGTTAATACCGCCAGGATATAATTGACGCCAATGTCAATGCCAATCGCATATCCAGCCTTTTTATTGAAATGGAGGATGACCGGCCTCCTGCCGCCGCTTGATACCCCTGGGCCAGATTCATAAATAAGATCTTCTTCTAATAATTCATTGACTAAAGAAGAAACAGTCGTCTTATTCAATCCTGTTACACCGGCGATATCCGCCCGGGAAATCGTCTCTTTTTCAATGATCAAACTCAGGACAAGTGCTTTATTATTTTTCTTTACAACATGCTGATTCCACGTCAAAGTTCCCACTTTTTTAACCCCTTATACGATAATATCTTTATTTTAACACAAACTTAGTTGTTCAAACATACAAACTTGTAATCATCCACTAAATAACTTTTCAAATCTAGAATGGGGGTAACGGTTATTGTGTAGTGTTGATTATGGGGGTTACTATGAACCTATTGATAAAACTTCAAAATTTCTTTAAGCTATCTTAGTTTATCAGATAGACAAACTAAGTATCGGATGCTATAATTTGTTTGTAGCAACGTTGTAGAAAAAACTTTTGTAAGCATTTACATTTATTAAAAACCAGGGAGGAATTACGGCATGGCTTATTTTGAATCAGTAAACAAAATCCAATTTGAAGGTCCACGCTCCAACAATCCTTTTGCATTTAAATATTATAATCCGGAAGAAAAAATCAATGGAAAAACAATGGAGGAAATTCTTCGTTTCTCTGTAGCGTACTGGCATACATTCACCGCTGATGGAACTGACCCATTTGGTGTGGGTACGGCAATCCGTTCATGGGACCGTTACCAGGGCATGGATCTGGCAAAGGCACGTGTTGAGGCTGCATTTGAACTTTTTGAAAAATTGAATGTTCCTTTCTTTGCTTTTCATGATGTGGACATCGCTCCAGAAGGCAGCACTTTAAAGGAAACCAATGAAAACCAGGACGAGATTGTTTCCATGATTAAAGGATACATGAAAACCAGCAAGACAAAGTTGCTCTGGAACACGGCGAATATGTTCACGAATCCACGGTATACTCACGGAGCTGCGACTTCTCCAAATGCAGATGTATTTGCATATTCTGCAGCGAAGGTAAAAAAAGGTCTTGAAGTGGCAAAAGAACTTGGTGCCGAAAACTATGTTTTCTGGGGCGGCCGTGAAGGCTATGAAACCCTGCTTAATACAGATATGAAGCTTGAACAGGACAACCTGGCCCGCTTCTTCCATATGGCAGTCGATTATGCAAAAGAGATTGGCCTGAATGTGCCATTCCTGATTGAGCCAAAACCAAAAGAGCCTACTAAGCACCAATACGACTTTGATGTTGCTACTGGTCTGGCTTTCTTGCAAAAATACGATCTGACAGATTACTTTAAGTTCAATATTGAAGCAAACCACGCTACACTTGCCGGCCATACTTTTGAGCACGAACTAAGAACGGCACGCATTAACGGAATGCTAGGTTCAGTGGATGCGAACCAGGGTGATACACTGCTTGGCTGGGATACAGATGAATTCCCGACAGATTTGTATACTAACACACTAGCAATGTATGAAATCCTGAAAAATGGCGGACTGGGAAGCGGCGGCTTGAACTTCGACGCAAAAGTAAGAAGAGGTTCTTTCGAGGCAGAAGATCTGTTCCACGCACATATTGCCGGCATGGATGCATTTGCAGTCGGCCTGAAAGTGGCAAACAAATTAATAGAAGATAAAGTGCTTGATAGCTTCATTGAAGAACGCTACAGCAGCTATACTACTGGAATCGGCTTAAAGATTGCAGAGGGCAAGACTAACTTCCGCGAACTTGAAGAATACGCTTATCAATTGAAGGAAATCAAAAACCTGTCTGGCAGAACAGAACGCTTAAAAGCGGTAATCAATCAATACCTGCTGGAAACTCTTTCAAGCGTAACAGTATAATTTTTAAATAAGCATTGGGGTTGTCTAAAAAGAGAAGTGCTAAGTCCTTACTGTGAGGGCCAGCCCTGTTAGACAGCCCCATTTCTATAAAATAGGAGGATCGCGATGAAATACGTCATCGGTGTGGACCTTGGCACAAGTGCCGTTAAAATACTGCTGGTCAATCAAAATGGGGAAGTGTGCAAGGAAGTTTCTAAATCTTATCCGCTGATCATTGAGAAATCTGGTTACAGTGAACAAAACCCTGAAGAATGGGTTGAAAAAACGACTGAAGGTCTTGCGGAACTTTTAGGCCAATTTGATGGGGAAGCCAGTGAAATCGAAGGCATCAGCTTCTCGGGGCAAATGCACGGACTTGTCTTATTAGACGAAAACCATCAGGTCTTAAGGAATGCGATTTTATGGAATGATACGAGAACTACGAAGCAATGTGAGGAGATTTACAGTGTTGTTGGCAAAGAGAGGCTGCTGGAGGTAACGAAGAATCCGGCATTGGAAGGCTTCACCTTGCCAAAGATCCTCTGGGTAAAAGAAAATGAACCGCAGGTATTCGAAACTGCCAGCACTTTTTTGCTTCCTAAGGATTATTTGCGTTATCGCATTACCGGGGAAATCCAGATGGAATACTCTGATGCTGCCGGAACTTTATTGTTGAACATGGCTGAGCGTCAATGGAGCCAGGAAATACTTGAGGCATTTGGACTTTCTGCTGAGTTTTGTCCTCCATTGGTGGAATCCCATGAATTCGTTGGCAACATTTCACCTGAATTTGCGAAGGCAACCGGGTTAGCGGAAGAAACAAAAGTGTTTGCAGGCGGTGCTGATAATGCTTGCGGTGCGATTGGCTCCGGGATTTTATCGGAAGGGAAAAGCCTGTGCAGCATTGGAACCTCTGGTGTTGTTCTGTCTTATGAAGAGAGAAATGACCTCGATTTTGCAGGAAAGGTTCATTATTTTAATCATGGAGAAGAGAATGCATATTACACGATGGGCGTCACGCTGGCAGCTGGTTACAGCCTAAGCTGGTTCAAGGATACCTTTGCTAAACAGGAAGAGTTTGATCAGTTTTTAGCGGGAGTGGATGAGGTGCCAGCCGGCAGCAACGGACTGTTATTTACTCCTTATATTGTGGGGGAGAGAACGCCGCATGCCGACTCAGCGATCCGCGGCAGCTTTATCGGAATCGATGCTTCACATGAACGGAAGCACTTTGCACGGGCTGTCCTAGAGGGAATTACATTCTCCTTGAATGAATCGATTGAGATTTTCAGAAGCAGCGGAAAGACGATTGATTCCATCATTTCCATCGGCGGCGGAGCGAAAAATGAAACATGGCTGCAAATGCAGGCAGATATCTTCAATGCGAAAATTGAAAAGCTGGCAAGTGAACAAGGGCCTGGAATGGGAGCGGCAATGCTCGCTGCATATGGCTGCGGATGGTTTCCATCATTGAAGGATTGCGCGAAAGCATTCATTCAAGTCTCTAAAACCTATGAGCCAATCCCGGAAAATGTTGAACAATATAAGAAGCTCTTTTCAATCTATCAAAATGTATACACACAGACAAAGACTCTTAATGACCAGTTAAGAGAATTCAGGAGATAACATCCCCCACTTATTGTGGGGCTTTCTTTTAAAAAGGCTCTTTTCTCAAACTTTGTTGCTATTGACTACAAAATGAGATTGAATGACCCAGGTTTCTTAACAAAATTGAAACTTATTATGAGAAAAGAGCTTACACACTTAAAAACGAACTGCAAAATGGCTTTATATCACGTTAAAATCGGCTTTAAGATTTTAACACCAATCTTTACGAAAACAGCCTTTAAAAAAGAGAGGAGGATCTGCATGGAAGTTTTGAAAGAGAAGTTCGGCCAGATTGGCAGCCAGCCTGTGCATTCATTCACTTTTAAAAATGATCATGGGATGGAAGTGACCGCCATTAATTATGGCTGTATCATCACGAAAATGAAAGTTCCTGATCGAGATGGGAAATTTGAAAATGTTGTCCTCGGCCATGACACGCTTGATGAGTATCTCAAAGATCCTTATTTTCTTGGTGCGGTGGTAGGACGGGTGGCAGGTCGCCTTAAGGGTGGCAGCTTTGAACTGGATGGTAAGAATTATACACTGGCCCAAAATGATAACAGTAACCATCTTCATGGTGGATTAAAGGGTTTCGACAAGGTGGTTTGGGATGCAAAAGTCATTGACGACGGTGTTCTGTTTTCCTATTTAAGCAGGGATGGCGAGGAAGGCTATCCGGGGAATTTATACATAGAAGTAACTTACAGACTGAATAACGATAATGAATTATCGATCCAGTATCGGGCGCAAACCGATCAAAAAACGCTGCTTACTGTTACGAACCACTCTTATTTTAACCTGAGCGGCAATTTGAAACGGGATGTTTTAGATCATTCCTTGTATCTGAAAAGTTCACGTTTTCTTGAACTGGATGAGAAATTCCTTCCGACCGGCAGTATGTTGGATGTGGAAGGTACGCCATTTGATTTTAGAAAAGGTGGTACGATAAAAACGGGAGCTGAATCGGATCATCCCCAAAATGTTCTCGTTGGAAATGGATACGATCATCCGTTACTATTGGATACAAATCATGATCATGAGATTGTACTGAAGGACCCTGATAGCGGGCGTACCCTGACAGTTGAAACGGACGAACCCGCTGTTGTCGTGTACTCGGGGAACTCTCTAAATGCGGAGGGGGAATTCAGGGGAGTACCTTCCAGAAAGCACTTGGGAATCTGTCTGGAAACTCAAGCCTATCCGGATAGCATCCATCACCCGGGTTTTCCGTCGATGGTTCTGGATAAAGGAGAAATGTATTCATCGATCACAAGATATAAATTTGGATTGGAATAAGGAGATGATGAAATGAAATACCGTGAATTAGGAAATACCGGGATCAAGATCAGTGAAGTGAGCTTTGGAACATGGGCAATCGGCGGATCTTGGGGAAAGACGAATGATGCAGAAGCGTTAGGGTCCCTGGAGTACGCGATTGACCAGGGTGTCAATTTCTTCGATACTGCCGATGTTTATGGCGACGGCCATAGTGAGGAATTGTTAGCGAAGGCCACGAAAGGCAAGGAAGACCAGATTCATATCGCGACAAAATTCTGCCGACAGGGTGATATATTCGATCCGAAAAATTACAGCTATGAAACAGTCAGGGCTTATCTCGAAGATAGCCTTCGCCGTTTGAACAGGGAAGCGATTGATTTGTATCAAATCCATTGCCCGGCAACAGAGATATTACGGGATGGCAGTGTTTTTGACGTGCTTGACCGTCTCCAGGAAGAAGGGAAAATCCGTCACTATGGAGTCAGTGTCGAAACGGTGGAAGAAGGACTGATCAGCCTTGAAAATCCAAACGTCAAAAGCCTGCAAATCATTTTTAATATGTTCCGCCAGAAACCGCTGGAAACATTGATTCCTCAGGCCTATCAAAAAGGCGTCGGACTGCTGGTGAGGTTGCCGCTTGCAAGCGGACTGCTGACAGGTAAATTTACGGCTGGGCATGTGTTCGAAGAAGATGACCACCGCCGCTTCAATGAAAATGGAGAGGCCTTTAATGTGGGAGAAACCTTTGCCGGTCTTGGGTTTAAGAAGGGTGTCGAACTGGCCGACCAGCTGAAGTGGATTGCCGAAGACCGCCAATCAATGGCGAGTGCAGCATTACGCTGGATTCTCGACCAAAAAGAAATTACCTGTATCATTCCTGGATTTAAAAACATTGATCAAGTAAAGGATAATCTTGGCGCACTGGAAACCAAACCATTCACAGAAGAAGAACTGCAGACAATCCAGCGTTTTTATCAGGAGAATGTTAAGGATTTTATTAGGGGGCCTTACTGATACTTTTAATAGCTCGAAAGGTACCCTTATGAAGAAGGAACGGGTCGCATAAGGGTATCTAATAGCGAGAAAGGTACCCTTATGAGAAGGAAAGAGCCACATAAGGGTATCTGATAGGCCGAAAGATACCCTTATGAGGGAGGAAAGAGCCACATAAGGGTATCTAATAGCCCGAAAGATACCCTTATGAAGAAGGAAAGGGTCACATAAGGGCATCTATTAGCCCGAAAGATACCCTTATGAAAAAGGAAAGGGTCACATAAGGGTATCTAATAGCCCGAAAGATACCCTTATGAAGAGGTAAAGAGCCACATAAGGGCATCTATTAGCCCGAAAGATACCCTTATGAAGATGAAAAGAGCTACATAAGGATACCATTAGCCCGGAAAGATACCCTTATGAAGATGAAAAGAGCTACATAAGGATACCATTAGCCCGGAAAGATACCCTTATGAGGAAGGAATGGACCATATAAGGGTACCATTATCCAGGAAAGATACCCTTATGAAGATGAAAAGAGCTACATAAGGGTCCCATTAGCCCGGAAAGATACCCTTATGTGAGAGAAAAGAGCCCCATAAGGGTACCATTATCTAGGATAGATACCTTTATGAAGAGGGAAAGAGTCACATAAGGGTATCAAAGCTAGAAATGGTACCTTCCTAAATAAATCGACAAGTAACCGGGGCACAAATTTATTTTTTGTGCTTTCTTTTTTGATTTTAATCGGTAGATGCTTAGTCCAACTGTTTTATAATATTTGCAAGGGGTATTCCGGACAAGACAAGCCTCTTAAAAGCTAATGAGTGTGCTATAAGGAAATATGATTGGACTGTGGTTGGAGGGATTGGATGAATACGTTGGCAAACCGGGCATTTGCAGCTGCGGAATGGATTACGAAATTTGCCTATATAAATCTTTTATGGATTGGCTTCTCGCTGGCGGGTCTCATTGTCCTGGGATTTTTCCCGGCAACGGTTGCGATGTTTACGATCATTCGCAAATGGCTGAAAGGGGAGACAGAGCTTCCGATATTTCGGACCTTTTGGACAACCTGGAAAATGGAGTTTTTCCGCAGCAATGGTTTAGGATTGCTCGTAGCTGCGGTAGTTGGGCTGATTGTTTTTAACCTGGTCTTCGTAGAAAAGTCAGTAACCGGATTTACAAGTGTGATTCAAATACCCATCTATTTGTTCATGTTTGCCGCCGGCATGACCATTCTGTATCTATTCCCGGTATATGTCCATTTTGAATTGAAGTGGTTCCAGATGGTCAAAAATTCATTCCTGATGATGCTGATCAGCCCAATTGAAAATATCGTGATGATTGCAGGGATTGTTGCCGTGTTATTCGTGGTGAAATTCATCCCAGCATTAGGCATCTTCTTCGGCGGCAGCCTCATAGCAGCCATTATTATGTCCGCCACCTATCTCGTTTTCGGAAAGATGGAGAGGAAAAGAAGTCTGTCTGAGTAAAAAATATAAGTCGTGAAAAGGACCCGATGATGCCATTGGGTTCATTTTTTTTTGCATAAAAAAAAAAGACAGATACAAAAGATCCTTTTGCATCTGTCTTCTCCATATCAACCCTTCACAGATCCAGCTGCCATCCCCTCAACAATCTTGTCACTCAAGAACAAGAAAGCTAAAAGAATTGGCACAATACTGATGACTAGAGTTGCGCCAATCGCGCCCCAATCTGTTAAGTATTGACCTACGAAGTTATTGATTCCAACCGTCAGCGTCTTCCAGTTGTCAGAACTGATGAAGGTGTTTACAAACACGAATTCATTCCAGTTGTAGATCATATTGATGATTGCAGTTGTTGACAGGACAGGTACGGTCATTGGCAGGGTGATCTGGAAGAAAATCCGGTGGACTGAGCATCCGTCCATGACCGCTGCTTCTTCGATTTCACGCGGGAAGGTCCTGTAAAAGCCGAGCAAAATCATGATCGTTAATGGCAGGTTGAATGCCGTATAAGATAAGACAATCGATACAGGGCTATTAATTAGACCAGCATTGTTATACATATTGAACAAAGGAATCAAGGTCGAATGCAGTGGAATCATATAGGCTACCAGGAACAATCCCAGAACAAGGCCGCTAAGCTTCCAGCTCATGCGTGTAACGGCAAATGTCACGAAACTGGCCAGGATGATCGTAAGGGCAACGGATAAAACGGTGATCCACACGCTATTGAAGAAATAAACCCCGATGTTGCCGGAAGTCCAGGCCTTTGTATAGTTGCCCCATTGCGGGTCTTGAGGCAGCGAGAAAGGTGACATCCCGAATACTTCCTGATTGGTTTTCAATGAAAAGAACAACAGCCATACCAACGGGTAAATTTGAATGACAGCAAATAACCCTAATATTAGATAAAGAAATCCAAATCCGATTTTGTTCAAGTAAGACTTCTTTATTTTTTGAGGGGCGGGTAGGGTTGTTGTGGTTGCTGGTTGTGTACTAACCTGACTCATTCTATTTCACTCCCTTAAAATTGAACATCGTCTTTAGATTTCGTTAATTTCGAAATTAACCACGTCATGAAGAGTGCGATCACCAATAGTCCAAAGCCGATGGCACTGCCATAACCGAAATTATTCAATTTAAATGCTTCTTTGTACATGTAGGACGCCATTACTTCACTGGCTCCGTTAGGGCCTCCGCCGGTCATGACATAAATCAAATCAAAATATTTCAATGATCCCACTACTGCCAGCATGATGGTCACTTTAAAGACTCCGGAGATCAGGGGCAGTTTGATTTTATAAGCAATCTGCCATGAGTTGGCGCCATCAATTTTCGCTGCTTCAATGATTTCATCTGGTACGTTCTTTAATGCAGCATAATAGATAAGAATGTAAAACCCTGCAAACTGCCAGATAATCGGAATGAAAATCGCATATAGCGCGATCTCAGGGTCTGCCAGCCAAATTGGCGTGTTTTTGACACCGAACATTTCAAGTAATTTATTGGCCATCCCGTTTGTTGGATCGAAAATCTTCATCCAAAGCTGGGCGATGGCGACTGAGGATAATAGCATCGGGATCAGGTATATTTTCCTCAATAAATCTGATCCTTTGATTTTACTGGCTAAAACCAGCGAAATGGCCAGGTACAGCAGCAAGCTTGCTGTAGAGAATATAGCTAAAAGAAAAGAGTGATAGGTACTTGTCCAGAACATTTTATCCTGGATAAGGGTGATATAGTTATCCAGCCCAACAAATGTCATCTCGCCGATTCCGTCCCAGTCCATGAAGCCATAGTAGCCTGATAATACAATCGGAATATAGATAAGGGCGAGGATCAGCAGTAATGCTGGGAGCGTATAAAGGGCGATCACGTATTTATTCGACATAACATTTTTCATGTTGCAGCCGCCTTCCTTTCTATAAAGAAGAGAGCATATTCATCAGCAATATGCCCTCTTTCTAAGCAAGTATTATTTCTCAGCAGCAAGTGCTTCTTCTTGCGTTTTTGCGAACTTTTCAGGAGTTGTCTGTCCGCCGAATAATGCCTGAATCTGGTTCAAGTGAACATCTGCTACGCCGGCAGACATCTGAACATCTGCATATAGAGTAAGGTTCGTCGCATTTCCTAGGTCATTCAGGATGTCAATGTACATTGGATGAAGCTCGCCATTTGATGTATCAACGACTGTAGCAGGGATGACACCAGCGTCAACTACAGAACGCTTGCCCCATTCTTCCACCAGGTAGGAGACAAATTCTTTCGCTTCGTCTTTCACCTTTGATTGTTCAGATACGAACAGTCCAACACCAGGTCCGCCTACATAGCTGTCGATATCGCCTTTTCCGCCTTCATAGGTTGGGAACTTGAAGTAACCGATTTTGTCCTTGAATTCCTGAGAGACATCAGGAGTTGTTGTATAGTTTGGAAGCTCCCATGTTGCCATCAAGTACATAGCAGCTTGTTCATTCATGAAGTAACCTTTTGCTTCATCATTGGACAGGCCGTTGTAGCCTTTAACGAATGCGCCCATCTTGACAAGCTTTTCGATTTCTTCAGCTGCCTTGACTAGAGCTGGATCTTCAAAGCTTCCGGAACGGTTGATTGCATTGTTCAGAGCTTCTGGTCCGCCAATGCGGTCAGCAAGGTACATATACCACATGGAGCCAGTCCAGCGGTCTTTGTTTCCTAAAGTGATCGGAGTAACTTTGTTATCAGCAAGTGTTTTGACAACATTCAGGAACTCATCATATGTCTTTGGAACTTCCAGGTTATATTTTTTGAAAATTTCTTTGTTGTAATAAACAGGGGTGATGTTTAATTCAAGAGGTACAGCGTATGGCTTTTCATCAACTGAGAAAGCATCAAGCGTACCGGCAACGAAATTGTCTTCTTTAGCAATGTCATCTAATGGAGCGAACATTTTACCATCAACGAAAGGCTTCATATATCCTGCCGCCCAGGTGATGCCAACGTCCGGCAGTTCATTTGAAGCAGATAGTACTTTGATTTTCTCTTTGTACTGCTCATTGCCTAGAATTTCGGTCTGAATGTCTACATCTGGATGTTCTTTTTCATAAGCATTGATAATGTCATCGACAATTGTGTATTGTGCATTTGAACTTCCTTCAGGCCATAGATGCATCATTTTCACGACAGTTTTATCTCCGCTGGATCCCTTTGTATCGCCAGTGGAACCAGTAGAGGAAGAACAGCCTCCCAAAATCAGCCCGCCTGCCAGTGCCAAGGTCATCACAGAGGAAAACGCTTTCTTTTTCATCAATCCAAAACCCCCTCAATGTATGTGTGTCTATTCGCTACAGTTAAAGTCTAACACCAGGGAGAAAATCAAAATAGGCAACTATGATTAGGAAAAATACTACTATTTTTAGAAAGCCCTTTCATTTTCTGTTTTTCGATACGCACTTGGTGTCATACCCTCAATTTCCTTGAAGATTTTAATAAAGTACTTTGCCG
This sequence comes from Chryseobacterium sp. ISL-80, assembly GCA_018613055.1. Lineage (GTDB taxonomy): Bacteria > Bacillota > Bacilli > Bacillales > Cytobacillaceae > Mesobacillus. The sequence continues at coordinate 206,284 of JAGGQZ010000013.1, forward strand.
TTTTATAGCCGACTTCCTCTGCTATTTCATTAATCGGAAGGGTAGTCGAAAGGACTAATTCTTTTGCGCGCTGAATCCTTCGTCTTGTCACATATTCGCTGAAATTCAGGTCGACTTGCTCCTTGAAAAGTACACTGAAATAGCTAGGATTCAGATGGACATGTGCAGCAACATCCTTCAACGTGAATTCTTCCTTTAGGTTCCGTTCAATATAGATCATGGCCTTGCGGATGGTATCTTTGGTTGAATCCATCTTGGTGCTGGCATCGACTATTTTTTTATCGACCACTTTTTCAATCAATCCGGCCCTTTCTTGTTTCTCCATGATTTTTACAGCATCCTCGACTGCTTCAATTAGTTTCTTTTTCCCGATGGGCTTTAAAAGGTAATTGACGACACCGAGCTTTAAAGCTTGCTGTGCATACTCAAATTCGGAGTAAGCGGATATGACGATCACGACCGGAGCCATCCCGTTTTCTTTCAGTTTTTTCAATAACTGAAGCCCAGTCATTTCCGGCATCCGGATATCAGATAGTAAAATATGAATCTTTCTTTCCGCGGCAATCCGCAGGACATCCTCACCGCTATCTGCAATGAGGATGGTGTATTCACCGTTGTTCCAGCTGTCCAGTGTTCTTTGCAAGCCCTGTCTCGTTCTTGGCTCGTCATCCACAATCAAGATATTTTTAGACAACATTCTTTTCTTCCCCCTCAATCGGTAGTTCGAATGAAATCTGAGTTCCCTTGTCTAACTCACTCTCTATCAAAAGGTCTGTATGTGAAATGCCCTGGTAATATAATTTTAAGCGCTTGTAGACATTTGAAATGGCCATTCCCTTTCCGCTCGCAGAGGATGTCCCGCCAGATTCGATTGACTGGACAATCTGTGATAGCCGCTCCTTGTCCATCCCGGATCCATCATCCTTTACGATGATACGAATCCGTTCTTTATTTTTGACGGGTTCCACAATGACAGAAATCTGGCAGTTTCCTGTTTTATTTCCAGCTCCATGGAGGGCTGCGTTTTCCACCAGTGGCTGGATAATTAGCTTAGGAATTCTGACAAGCTCATATTTTTCCGGAACCGAGACATGCCATTTCAACCGGTTGCCAAAGCGCATTTTCATGATTTCCATATAGTCGCTGATGTGTTTGATTTCGTCCTTCAGGTACACCCAGTCATCATCGGTTTCTTTTGTAATGGTGTAACGGAATAAATCCGACATCGCGACAACCAGTTCAGCAAGCTCTTCCTCATCTTTCTCATCAAGAGACCAATGAAGCGCATCAAGGGTGTTGAAAAGGAAATGCGGGTTGATTTGCGCCTGGAGCGCTTTTAATTCACTTTGGCTTCTTAAAATCTCTTTCTGGTAAACCATTTGCATCAAATGGTTGGTTTCTTTCACCAGCTGGTTATAGGTGCTGTTTAATTCATTGATTTCATTGACGGAATAAACTTCCGGATTCAGTGTTAATGACCCATCTCCGGCACGCCGCATCGTTTTGGTCAATCTTTGTATCGGACTTGTAATAAGGGTTGATAGGAAGAAGGAACTGATGGTGAAAATAAACAAGCCAACAACTCCAGATAAAATGATGCCATTCCGAATCCAGGACATTCCTTCAGTCAGTTCACTGACAGGGGTTAAAATATAGACAGTCCAGCCCGTAATTTTGGATAATTGTTTTGTTACGATATACTCCCGCTCATTTAGCTGCACATTGTTTTCATTGCTTTCAATGATGCTTTTGATATCTCCAGAATAATTTTGGATGATCGGATTTTGATATTGATCCAAAAGAATCGAGTATTGGTCGTTGTCATATTTTTCATTGGCAAAATGGAAATGGTCCCGGTTAATGCTGATTAAAAGATAACCGCCGCTTCTATATTGTCTTTCCATTAGATTAACTCTCCGGATGGCGAGGAAGTAGTTCTTGTCATTTGGATCTTCACCTATCCAAACGATCCGGCCTTTTGCCTTGTTGGCTTCCTCAATCCACTTTTTGCCGATTCGATTCCTCAGCTCGTCCTCATCAAGGGGGAGGACCCGCTGTTTTTTATCAGAAAACAGCTGAAAGGAAAAAATACCATCCGTGTTCCCGATGATCCTGTTGATATGTCCCATTAAACGCTGCCTGTCTTCGAAAGATACATGTCTGCCGTCATGGACATCCGTTAGGATTCTTTGAACCTCTTCGTCTGTTATCACAAGCTTTGAGTTCATATTGATCTGCTCATATAGAGATTCAATTCGCCCGTTGGCTTCAATCGCTACCTGTTGTATTTGCTTTTCCGCATTGTTCTGCAGCAATGCTGATACTTGTCCTAATGTTAGAAGACTGACAATCAGTAATACGATGATCATGACAATCAAAAAGATAAATAGAATCTGGTTGCGTAAGGTGTTCCATTTTTTTAGTTGATTCAGCACGGCGGTTCGCCTTTCTTAGCTATTAGTGGTTGTTTTAACTATTATATCTCCTTTCCTGGTAACTGGTGAGATGTCTATTTCAGGTAAGTTAATATAAAAATCAGAATCCATCTAGTTCTATTTTATCATTTTTATAGAAAACTTTAAATTATTAGTTTATTAAGTGGATAAACTAAGTTTTGTGCTGTTATAATCTTACATACGTCAGGTAACGGCTGCTAAAAATTTTTTTACACCTCTGTGAAAGCCCTTTCTTTTGTTCCTGGCCAAGCAAACTAATGAGGGGGGAGAATTCGTCAGGCCTGTAAAAAATGCAAAAACAATTTTAGAAAGAGGGGAATTCCTAACATGTTAAAAGTATTGCGTAAACCATTTCTTACTGGATTGGCTTTAGCCCTATTTTTACCTGCTGGACTATCCAGTGCATCAGCAGCTGAACCGGTCAGTGCACTGGATGTCGATGTTGAACTCGATGAAAGGTATGCAGATTCATTCGATATTGGGGCAGCTGTTGAGCCGTCCATGCTTGAAGGGAAGGACGCTGCCGTTCTAAAACGCCATTTTAACAGCATTGTTGCCGAGAATGTCATGAAGCCAATCAATATCCAGCCGGAAGAAGGGAAGTTCACCTTCGAGGAAGCAGATAAAATCGTCAAGTTTGCGAAAGAGAACGGCATGGAGCTGCGGTTCCACAATCTTGTGTGGCATAGTCAAGTCCCTGAATGGTTCTTCCTTGATAAAGAAGGAAACAAGATGGTCGATGAAACAAATCCTAAACAGCGTGAAAAGAATAAAAAGCTATTGCTTAAACGATTGGAGACTCATATCAAAACCATCGTAAAGCGTTATAAAAATGATGTCAGTTCGTGGGATGTAGTCAATGAAGTAATTGATGAGTACGCTCTTAATGAAAAGGGCTTGCGTGAATCACCATGGTATCAAATCACTGGAACAGATTATATTAAAGTAGCCTTTGAAACAGCGAATCGCTTTGCCGCAAAGGACGCCAAGCTTTACATCAATGATTATAACACTGAGGTGGAACCGAAGAGAACTCACTTGTACAATCTGGTGAAGGAATTGGTTGAAGAGGGTGTTCCAATCGATGGAGTCGGGCATCAGGCACATATCCAAATCGGCTGGCCATCTCTTCAGGAAATCGAGGATTCCATTAATATGTTTGCCGGTTTAGGCCTTGATAACCAAATTACGGAGCTTGATGTTAGCCTTTATGGCTGGCCGCCAAGACCTGCATATCCTGCTTATGATGAAATCCCTGCAAGTGAATTCGAACGCCAGGCACTCCGCTATGATCAGCTATTCCAGCTATACGAAAAGCTGGGAGACAAGATCAGCAGCGTGACATTCTGGGGTGTGGCAGATAATCATACATGGTTGAATGACCGTGCAGAAGAATACAATGACGGTGTTGGAGTGGACGCGCCATTTGTGTTTGATAATGAATACAATGTCAAGCCGGCTTATTGGGCTATTATTGACTAGAAAGCAAAAATAATAGTTTGTAGTTTCTGTTTCCTTAGGATTTTCTGCCTGCACTTTGTTGTTCAAAACAACAAAGTGCAGGCAGCCGAAAATAGGAGGGAATGCTGATGAAAAAACTCAAAGGACTGTTTATGGCTTTGATTCTATTACTAATTGCAAGTACCCAATACCAGCTGCCAGCCAGTGCTAAACAAACTAAAAAGGTAGAAATTCCGGTCCTGCTCTATCATGTGGTAAAGCCTGATCCAGACCCAAATAACCCATACCAATTCAGCCTGGAAGAATTCGAAAAACATATGGCCTACCTTCATGAAAATGGCTACCGTACGCTGACAATGAAGCAATATTTCAACATCCTCGACAAGAAAGCTGCCATGCCAAAGAAGCCGATTCTGCTTACCTTTGATGACAATTCGAATGATTTCTATCCGTACGTCTATCCAGTTTTACAGAAATACGGAATGAAGGCGACTCAATTCACAGTTTCGACCTGGGTGGACGGAAGCTGGAATATGACTTCAAACGAGCTTCTGACCGTGATGGAAAACGGAATAGACATCCAGAACCATTCAGTTACCCATCCAGCCCTCGCCGACCTTAGCAGGGAGCAGCAATACACAGAAATCAATGAAGCAACAAAATTCCTTAAAGACCTGACAGGCAAAACAACAAATACCTTTGCCTATCCTTATGGAAGCTATAATGCCGATACAATCTCCGTACTAGAAGAATTGGGATTCAAAGGCGCATTCAAAGTAGGCGGCGGAATCAGTACAGACCAGAGTAACCGATATGAATTGCCGCGGATTATGATCCTGCAAGAACATACATTGGATGATTTTGTTCGAATGGTGGAGACAGGGTATTAGGGAGACGTGGGGATGATCCTGTGTGGTACCTAAATGATAGAAATATGAAACACCAAAAACAACCATCCACCAAAAAGGCGGATGGTTGTTTTACTTAGTTTATTCCTGTGAACCATAACTAATTAAGTTCGTAAAAATCCTATACCCTCCAGGCACTTGCCCCTGGATCTGGCGGTAGAATACAAGGTTTGTATAAAGGTAGGTTCCTTTGCCGTAGTTCGCCATCAGGATGCCGCCGTCGAATGCGTCTTCGCCTGGGTCAGCCATGCTGACGAATGTCTGGTATTCTGGTCCCCATGCCATAGGGTAGTAGAGTCCTCTTTCCTGGATCCAGTTATCCCAGTCGCTGTCTGTAATTTTGTTTGGATAATTGAACAGCGGTGATTCTGGCTGGAGGACGTTTACTTTTGCGTTTTCATCGGTTACGCGCCATTTAATCGACACGTTTCCGATTGTTAATGGATATGGTGCAGTGGTGTCTTTATTCCAGCCATCGTTTGGCTTGTGATACTGGACGACCAGGTGTCCGCCGTCTTCAACGTATTTCAGCAGGCGGGCATTGTTTGCGATCAGATCGGCTCTTGACAGGTATGCGCGGATGCCGACTACAATCGTGTCATACTGGCTTAGATCTGCTGACGCCAGATCGGCTTCGGTCAGTTTGGTGATATTCATGCCGGCATTTGATAAATAGTCAGCAACCAAATCGAAGCCGCTGTCGATATAGCCGACTTTCAGGTTATCATTTGTCAGCAGTTCGAATGCTACGCCATTCACCTGGGCAGGGTACTGATAATAGAATGTGCCGATATGGTCGTAGCTGATTTCCTGGATCGTTGAATTGAAAGTTTTGCCGTTCACTGCCACTTCAGCGTCAATATTGAAGTCTCCTGATTGAATGCCTTCAGGCGGTGAAAGGGTGAACGCTACTTCTTTTTCCTCGAACTGGGCACTGAAATCAACGGTGGCGGTTTTCGGTTCTACTTCCCAGCCTTCAGGTGCTTTAAGAGACACAACGGCTTGTGATGCTCCGTTAAAATAGTTCTTCACTTTTGCCGTAACCGGGATTTCATCCTGGACATTGGCTGTGTTGACGATGATATCCTCTGGGTTTAAGGTAACGGCAGCGTCTGGCAGGACTGCGATGGTGCCTTCGAGCTGTTTTACTTGTTCAACGGAAGCACCTTTATTTTTGTATGACACTTTTGCCTGTAAAACTGGTTCTTTATACGCATGATAGAACTCAGCATCTTCAGGGACGGACACATCGAAAGTTAGGATTGCGGTTTTGCCTGGTGCCAAATCAGCATCTTTTGCTTTTGAGGTAATGGTCCAGCCTTCAGGTGCCAATAATTCAACATTCAAATGCTCGAGCTTCTGCGAGCCATTGTTCTGTAGTGTAACAGTAACGGTAGTATCCTGGCCTTTTGTCAGGACAGTGGAAGCTGCTTCCGCCTTCACATCCAGGCTGGATGATACGAAGCTTGCAGTTTGGAGCTGCTCTTCTTTCAGGCTAAGCTTGTGAAGCAAATCAGTTTTCAGTTCATCATCAAGCTTTGCGTTTTCTGTCTTCTTTTGCAGGCGGGTGACATCTTTCAAAGCTTTCTGTGTTTGTGTGAATACTGCATCTCTGTCAGGATAGGAATCAATGATGAATTCAAGCTGATCCTGAAGTTTTGTGTACTGCACTGATAGAGAGTTCGCGTTCTTTGGAAGAGTTTTGGCCCATTCGGCCAAGTCATATGGAACACCTGCAAAAAGTTCATTGCTGTTGTTTGTGTCAACAGCGCTGTAAAGCAATTCTAGGTGAGTCTCGCGTGGTGCGACAGGGATGTCATTGCCCATTCCCTGGCTTTTATGCATGTAGCGGGATGCTTCTCCCAGCTGTGGGTAGGACATTTGATAAATTGGATCGTACATTCCAATTTCAATGGAAGTGGTGGCCGTGTCTTTTGATTCGGCAGGGAGGAAAAGCTTTTTAATCTGCCATACTGATAATCCTTCTTTTAACTGTTCAGGATAGACTGAAGGATCTGCTGCGTCTTCAAACGCTTTCTCGCTCAGGATTTCCATCGCGCGGTGGTGTCCGTGCTGTGTCGGGGAGTTCCTGAATGAAGGCATGACGATATCCGGCTGATATGTCCGGATGAAACGGATCAGGCGTTCATAAGCAATATCTTCATCCCATTTTTCAAGTGTTTCATCAGGGCTCTTTGAAAAACCGAAGTCGTAGATTGCATCGTTTGTGGTTTCGCTTAAGTGATATGCGGTAACACCAGTGATTTTAGCGGCTTCGATCATTTCGCGGGAACGGATGATTCCAAGGCCGTTTCCAAGCTCATTGCCAATTTCATTTTGGCCGCCTTCACCGCGGTTTGCGATCATGCTGGCTGTTTTAACGCCGAGTCCTCGTGACAGATACGCTAAAAAGTCGCTTCGCTCATCATCGGGATGTGCGCCGGTATTCAAGAAGGTCACGGTCGTATCGAGAGGCTTCACTGCATTCCAGAGATCAACGTCAGGCTCCTGGGTCTTGGCAGCTGAACTGCTTAATGGCAGCATGGAAACGACTAACAATAAAGAGAGCAAACCAATAAAGTACTTCCTCATTCTTGTAACCCCTTTCATTTTTGAGTTTTGCTGAGAAATATTGAACACTCCTTCCTCTGTATGTAATTGTAGGTTAGTTAATCTGCCTAACTAACAACAGATATAATACCTAATTCAAGATAATCATAGTTAGATAATATTGTAAAATGATTAATTGTCAGAATATTAAAAATGGTAAATTATGTTCATTTATGTACTGGGTAAAATGAACCAATTGAATTTTTTATTAAAAAAGGAAGCGACAGATCAAGAATATCTTTTAAAAAGAGAAAATATATCTATTACAAGACACGATTTTAAATTTTCAGAACTTTGTGGTTGTAAACGATTACAAATTGAGTTATATTTTTAGTTAATTAGTAAATCTTACTAACCAAAAAGAATTTTAAGGCCGTGATGTTATGAATCTAAGTGGAACACCGGTACAGTTGAAATCACTCAACAAGAAAAGGGTGCTTCAGTGCATTCAGGAAAATTCACCGATCTCCAGGGCGGAAATTGCCGCGAAAATCAATATCAGCAAGCCAACCGTATCATTATTGGTCGATGAATTGATGCAGGAAAAGTGGATTTTTGAGAAGGGGATTGGTGAGTCGACGTCACAGGGAGGCAGAAGGCCAATCCAGCTGTACTTCAATGAAAAGGCAGCATACATAATCGGAACGGATATTGGCGGGACGAAAGTGAAGACGGTAATTTGCGATTTGAATGGGAACATCGTCGCGAGCAGCAGTTTTAACACTTGCCAGTATCTTGACTCAGGGCTGCTAAAGCAGATTGCCAGAGAAATAGAGTTTATGGTGAACAAGGAAGGAATCGAAGACGAGAAGATCCTCGGAATGGGCGCAGGTGTCCCGGGAATCACTGAGACGACATCCGGGATTGTCGTTGAGGCCCCGAGCCTGAACTGGGTCCGGTATCCTTTTATCACAGAGGCGAAGCGCCATATTCCGTACCCGGTGCACGTCGATAATGATGTGAATGTGGCAGCGCTTGGCGAGCAGTGGCTTGGAAATGCGCGCGATAAGCAGAGTGTCCTTTTCATCGCCGTCGGCACGGGAATCGGCAGCGGAATTATCATCAACAATCAGCTTTACCGCGGCTCATCCAGCGCGGCTGGTGAAATTGGCTACATGGTGACGGACAAGAATGATATGAAAAATGAATTCAAGCCGATTTTTCACCGCTATGGCTATCTTGAAAGTGTGGCTGGAGGAAAATCGATTGGAGACAGGCTGACGAGTTGCATCCAGAAGGAGCCGGAGCATCCTTTGCATCAACAGGCACTTGCATCCGAGCTGTCGGGGGAGATGGCGTTCAAGCTGGCGAAAAGTGGTGACCAAATAGCCCTTAAAGTCATTGATGAAGCCATTGAGCATCTGGCTTATGGGATTGTGAATGCTGCCAGTTTGCTAAATCCAGAGATTGTTATTTTAGGAGGTGGTGTTCTTAAATCATCCGAATTCATTCTGCCGAAGCTGCAGGAGATTGTGAATCAATACCTTCCTAGTTCAGTCCAGCTGAAGACGTCCCAATTGGGTGACAACGCCGGGGTTCTTGGTGCCGTGTCACTGTTCATGAGGGAACATGAAAGTATGATTAAATACAATTAATGAGGGGGAATTTTTTGTGAAACACAAGAAAAAGGTTTCGATTATCACGGCTTTGACTTTATCTGCATCACTATTTTTAGCGGCATGCAGCTCTGAAGAGGGATCTAGCAAACCATCAGGAGACAGCAAGTCTGGTGACAAGCTAGAGGATAAAGTAGTCATTTATTCTCCGCACGGAAAGGATATTTTATCAGAATTCGAGAAGCAGTTCGAAGCTGAGTATGACGTTGATGTCGAATGGCTTGATATGGGATCGCAGGAAGTCCTTGACCGCGTCCGTTCTGAAAAGAACAACCCTCAGGCAGACGTCTGGTGGGGAGCTCCATCCGTCATGTTCGACCAGGCTAAGGACGAAGGACTTCTACAGCCGTATGAACCTTCCTACTCCGGGGCATTGGCTGATAATTTCCACGAAGCAGACTGGAACTGGTCAGGAACAAGCCAGACACCAGAGGTGATTATGTACAACAGCAAAGAGCTGACAAAGGAAGAAGCGCCGAAGGACTGGGATGACCTTCTTGACCCGAAATGGAAGGATGAAATCATCATCCGTTATCCGCTTGCTTCCGGTACGATGAGAACGATCTTCTCAGCAATGATCTACCGTGATTTCAAGGATTCCAAGGATACAGCAAAAGGCTACGAGTGGCTTGAAAAGCTTGATGCGAATACGAAGGAATACTCTGCTAACCCTGAAATGATGTACAACAAGGTTGCCAAGGGTGAAGGCTCCGTTTCCGTCTGGGCAATGCCGGATGTCGTCATGCTGAAGGAAAACAAGAACTATCCGTTTGAATTCATCGTTCCTGAAAGCGGAACACCAGTCCTGACTGAAGGAATCGCGATCGTGAAGGATGCGCCGCACCAGAAAGCAGCTGAAGCATTCTATGAGTTCGTCAACACGCCTGAAGCGGCAAAGCTTTTAGCAGAAAAATACTACCGCATCCCTACCCGTGATGATGTGAAGGATCTTCCGAAGTGGATCACAGATACTGAAATCAAGGCAATGGATATCGACTGGAAGGTCTTCCAGGACAATAGTGATGCGTGGATGAAGTATTGGGATGAGAACATTAAGAGCGGAGAAAAAGAAATCAAAGAATAGGATGTGTACGGTATGGCGTCGATAAAAATAGAAAATGTCCAAAAAGCCTTCGGAAAGGTAGTGGCAGTCGATCACTTGAATCTGGAAATCAATGATGGGGAATTCTTCACCTTCCTCGGGCCAAGTGGCTGCGGCAAGACGACAACGCTGCGGATGATTGCCGGATTCTATTATCCTACCAAGGGTGTCGTGCGATTTGGCGATAAAGATATGACGCGTGTACCTCCTGAAAAAAGAAATACGGGCATGGTTTTCCAAAACTATGCCCTTTTTCCTCATATGACGGTCTTTGAAAATGTCGCGTTTGGATTGAAGGTACGGAAGATGGCCTCCAGTGAAGTGAAAACAAGGGTTCACGAGGTCCTTCGCAAGGTCAGGCTCGAGCAATACGCCGATCGTCAGGTGAGTCAGTTGAGTGGAGGTCAGCAGCAGCGTGTGGCGCTTGCGAGGGCATTGGTGATCGAACCTGAAATCCTGTTGCTGGATGAGCCGTTAAGCAACCTGGATGCGAAGCTGCGCGATGAAATGCGGGCGGAGATCCTCAGGCTGAAGAAAGAATACAAGATTACGACGATTTATGTTACCCATGACCAGGCAGAGGCGCTGTCGATGAGTGACAGGATCGCTGTCTTCAATTTCGGGGTGTGCCACCAGGTGGGAACGCCTTCGGAGATTTATAATGAACCGGCCAATGACTTCGTTGCCAGTTTCATAGGCGAGATCAATCTTCTTCCTGTAAAAGTGGACCAGGTTGACGACGCTCATGTCACTGTTTCGGCTGGTGAAAATCAATTTGTTGTACATAATTCGCCTTTTCATTTTAATAGGGAAAACAGCGATCGTGAATTATCCCTTTCGGTTCGTCCTGAGTCCGTAAAGATTCTTGATGAAAAGGTTGATAGGCACAATGTTTTTAAAGGGAAGGTTGAAACAGTCCAGTTCTTCGGGACAATCATCAATCTAGCGGTAAAGGTCAATGACTTGCTGCTTGAGGTAAATGTACTGAATCATGTTTCGGCGAATTTGAAGCCGGGAGCAGATGTATGGGTTGAGCTTCCCGCCGATCAAATCAGGTTGATTCCAATGTTGAGCGGTGATGTGTCATGATGAAAAATCGAGATAACCGGCTGACATTATATTTGCTGATTCCGGTGCTGCTGGTCTTGATTGCCTATGTCCTGTATCCGTCATTAAGGACGATTCTTGAAAGTCTGCAAAAAGAGGGCAGTTTTACGTTTGGTAATTATGAAGATTTTTTCTCGCAGGAATCGAAGACAAATCTGCAAGCGTTATGGAATTCAGTCTACATATCCGTCCTCAGTGTTTTGGTGAGTGCGGCAATCGGGATTCCGCTGGCGTTTATTTTTAACCGATATGACTTCCCGGGCAGGGGCTTTTTCGCAACGGCTGCGATCATGCCGATTGTCTTGCCGTCATTGGTCGGGGTTATGGCATTCATGTTCCTTTATGGAGAGACGGGGCTTGTACCGAATGCGATCAAGGATTTGTTCGGGCTGGAAGAGGTTCCTTTTAAAATCGGCGGGATCTCGGGTATCCTGATTGTCCATGCTTATACGATGTATGTTTATTTTTACATGACGGTGTCATCGGCGATTCATAAAATCGACCCGTCGCTTGAGGAGTCAGCATACAACCTGGGAGCGAGCCGGTACCAAGTGTTCTGGAAGGTGACGTTCCCATTGTTGACTCCGGCCATCGTTGCCGCTTCGCTGCTGGTGTTCATGATCTCGATGGCCTCCTTCAGTGCACCGTTTTTGCTGGCGGGGGGATTCCGGGTGCTGAGTCTGCAGATTTATTTTTCCAAGATTAATGGAGACATGGAGGTTGCCGCGACTCAATCTGTCATCCTGTCGATTGTATCGATTTCCTTCTTATTATTTATGCGCTGGTACCAGAATCGCAAGGACTACCGGATGGCGTCAAAGGGGATTGGGGCGCATCGCAGTGAAGTGAACAATCCGGTGCTGAAATGGACGATGGTGTTCATCGGGGTGATCGGAGTCATCATCCTGCTGCTGCCGCACTTCACGATTCTGCTGCTTTCACTCGTTCCGGACGGGACCTGGACATGGCAGACGTATCCTTCGGTGTTTAACTTTGAGAACTATAGATTGCTGCTGGAGGACCCGAATATCTTCAAGCCTCTGAAAAACAGCTTGCTGTTATCAGTGATCGCGACGGCGGGGAACCTTGTGTTCGGTGTGCTCGCGTCGTATGTGCTGGTTAAGCGAAAATTTGTCGGCAAAAGCTTTGTGGATATCCTCGTGATGATTCCATGGGCATTGCCGGCGACGGTTATCGGGATGAACTTGATCATCGCTTTTAACGAACCAAATATTTTCTCATTCGGAAATATCCTTGTCGGGACGTTCTGGATCCTGCCACTTGCCTATTTTATCAGGCATATTCCGCTCGTCGTCCGCTCGACGAATGCGGTTTTGGAGCAGCTGGATGATTCGATTGAGGAAGCTTCAAGGAGCCTTGGGGCCAAGTGGTTCTATACGTTCCGGAAGGTTATTTTGCCAATCATCATGCCGGGCGTGCTGTCAGGGACTTTGCTGGCATTTGTTGAATCTGTCGGTGAGTTCCCGACATCGGTATTGCTGTATACGATTTCGAACAGACCGATTTCAATTGAGATCATGAACCAGCTGCGGATGTTCAATATGGGCCAGGCTGCTGCATATGGGATGATCCAGATTGTCTTGATCGCCGTGGTCCTGCTTATCTCAAACAAGTTCTTTGGGGTCAAGGCCGAACAGTCGTTATCTTAAGGCTGGAATTATAGCATAATCATAGAATCGGAGATGAAAATATGAACAAGCTAGAAGAGTTTATCAAGAATGAAGGGGCGGCTTTTCCCGGGAAGACGTATGTTGAGGCACTGTTGAAACCGGTCTTCAATGACCAGCGGGATTACTTGTTCCATGTCATGTTTGATATCCACCGGGCGCATGTGATTATGCTTGCTGAACAGGGGATTATCGAAAAAGATGAAGCGAAAGTGATGCTTGAGGGGATTAATAAGGTTGCCGTGACAGATGTCGGGCAGCTGAGTTATGAGCCGCAGTTCGAGGATTTATTTTTCATGATGGAAGCGAAGATCGGCGAGGAAATCGGCGCCGAGCTTGCCGGCAAAATCCATATCGGGCGCAGTCGCAATGATATGGGGGTCGCGATGTACCGGTTGGTGCTCAGGGAGCATCTCGTCAATCTGCTTGGAACTGCCTATCAGTTGAGCGAGGCGTTGCTTGAGCAGGCTGAGAGCCATACGGATACGATTATTACCGGTTATACGCATACGCAGCCGGCCCAGCCGACGACACTGGGGCATTACTTCCTTGCAATCTATGATGTATTGGGACGCGATATTCAGAGGCTGTGGGCTGCTTACCGGACGGTTAACCAGTCCTCGCTTGGAGCGGCCGCTCTGACGACTACGGGATTCCCGATCAGCCGTGAACGTACTCGGGAATTGCTCGGGTTTGACCGGATTGTCGAGAACTCCTATGACTCGATTGGCGGAGGAGATTACCTGCTTGAAACGGCGTCAGCGTTGATGACGAGCATGGTGAATACCGGCCGCTGGATCCAGGACTTCCTTCAGCATGTCACACGGGAATTCGGTTCTTTTTACGTCGCCGATCCTTACGTGCAATGCAGCAGCATCATGCCGCAAAAGCGCAACCCGGTATCGATTGAGCATTCCCGCTCGATTGCCAGCAGTGCATATGGCGACGCGCTCGCCGCTTTCAATATGGTCCACAATACACCATTTGGAGATATCGTCGATACAGAAGACGACCTGCAGCCGCATCTGTACCGTGCTTTCAATAACGCCAACCGCGTCTGGAAGCTGATGTACGCGGTCATTGCGACGCTGAAGGTGAATGGTGAGCATACGAAGGAAATGGCGAAGAAATCGAGTATTACGATTACCGAGCTCGCGGACACACTTGCCCGTGAATACGAAGTGCCATTCAGGAAAGCCCACTCGATTGCAAGCTTCATTTCCAAAGAGACAATTAAGGAAAGTAAAGAACTTTACGAATGGGACGTTGAAGCTATTAACGCGGTGATTAAGCAATTCGTCGACGTGTCACTGACAGAAGAAGAATGGCAAAAAATTATTTCGCCAGAATACTTCATAGAAATTCGTGATCTCCAGGGAGGACCAAGCCCGAAAGAAGTTAAGCGGATGATTGGAGAAAGAAAAGAGAAATTAAGTAGAGACTTGGAAGAGTACACAGAAACTGTGCGTGTATTGGATGAGAAGAGCAAAGAGTTGGTTGAATTCAGTTTTTGAGGAAGCAAGGGAATATCCCTTTGCTTCTTTTTTTCATCCGACAGTTGTCTGTCACCGGGGATAAGTTATACAATAAGTGCTCTTTGCTCCCTATTATTCAAGCCTTTGCTTTCTGTGCCCATAAAAAAAGAAGCATAGTAATTACACTATACTTCGTAAAGTTTCTTCAGTTTTATTAGGCTTTTCTCATAATCCTTTGTTCACGAATTGTTTCGAGTATTTTCAGTTCTGCTTGTTCATTCAACTCATCAATTCGCTTATTCAGGAAAAAGGCATCGATCCATGACCAAATTACAGAGCCGGCAAGAAGAAATATAAAAATCATCATCATAAAATCTGCTAAGCCATTAAAGTAATCTATAGTAGAGAGCATAGTTATAATTGCAATTAATGGAATCATACTTGTTAACAGCATAGCAGAGGCATAGCCATAATTTTCGGTATAAAATCGATGGGCGCCAAAAAAGCTCAAACCAGCCCAAAGGCCCCAGGCTGCTTCTTTATTTTTCTTCTTCTTCATCATTTCTGATTGAAGAACTGCTAATTCTTCCAAGGTTAAATCCATCTTGTTCAATGTTGTCACCCTAACGATTAAGCAATAGAATTCTTTTTAGCATTTTTCAATAAACGGATTTCTGAAAGAATTTCATTTTCAACCTTTTCATTTGTATCCTTAATCATTCCGTTCAGTAAGAATAAGTCAATAAAGGTCCAAAAACCTAGGCCGCCTAGTGTTAACAGCATAGCAACAGCAGTACCCGTTTTCCCTAAATAAAAACGGTGACCCCCAATACCGCCAGTAAAAAACCAAAGCAGCCATGTTGTTCCTGTGGATTTTTGTTTTTTGCTCATCTCCGAACTAAGAAGCTGTAGTTCTTCAGTTGTTAGGTCTTGTTTGTGAATAAGAGACACGTATTTTCCCCCTATAAAATTGGTATTTTATTTCTATCTTTTTATATATTACCATTATATATTGTTTGAATGTGTAAAATTTTCTCTTTTTTTGTAAAAAATATGTGCATTAAGTCGAGTTTTTAAGAAATTTGTAGTTTTTACCTATGGTTCATTTGTAATGACAAAATGATTATTTGGTTTTTTTAATAAGATCTTTTCAATTTATCCAATGGTAGGGGATATTCATTTAGTTTTTATTTTCGATCATCCTATAAATCCTAATAATTGTGGCGGACAAAGAAAGTAACGGAGTGAATAGGAATGAAAATAAAGCGCTGGTCCATTGTACTTAAAAATGTCATTAGTACGAAAAGAACCTGTAGGGATCATAAAAAAGCGGAGAATTCACTTCTCCGCTTTTCTCGTAACCTCTTATAAACCTGGTGAATAAGCAGTTGCTGGGATGTTATCATATTCAGCCGCGTCAAGATCCTCTACCGAACCATCTACGACTCCATTAATGATTCCGTACAATCCTGTCTCTACAGCCTTCACCAGCTGGCCTTTTTTCTTTTGGCCCAATGAGTGCGACTGGCCTCTTACTTCAAAAAGTACTGTGCCGCTTCCGTTCAATGCAAAGCTTCCAAGTGCGGTACCAGGCAAGTCCAGGTTTTGTTGATATAGTGAGATATTATTGAACGGTGAATTTTCGCCCAGTGCCTGGAGAGCATTATAGGCAGCTAGATTAAGCTGTTTGGAATACTCTAAATTGTAATTATCCTTATACTCTGCGTACTTGGCGCCTTCTACTGTGTTCGGATTTGGAACGAAATCTGCTGATAGGGACATGGTGACAATATTATCTGTTCCTTCAACATAATATTGTCCCTGGTGGTGGAGGTCGATGAAGACATCCACTTTACCGAACTCGGATAGAAGGTTTTTATAAACATCGCGGACAGTTTGTGATTCTGGCGTGATGTACCAGCCTGGATCACTTGAGGTTCCTGGGAAATCCTCTGCTTTTGGAACATAATTAAGGTCAGGATTGAAGTCCCGGTTTACGTCAAATCCAGGTCTGCCGTTGTAATCCCTGTCCTGAAGTATCCGGTTATTATAATAATTCCATGAAGGACCTGCTGCATCAGCAAGTTGTGGGAAATCCTCGACGACATCTTCCCATGACATATCATTGCCCCGGCGATCAAGTTCGGAGGCATCAGGGTTCATCTTTGGCAAAGTGACCAGAGTGATTTCCTCACGAATTTTTTGTGCTTCTGGCGAATTGCTGGATCCAAGGAATTGAAGCATGCTGAGCAGCGCCTCGGTTCCAGTGTTCTCATTTCCATGGATTTCACTTTCCATCAGGACGACTTTATCACCAGTTCCGACTCTGGCCTGGTAAATATCACGCCCCTGGTTTGATTGGCCGACAACCTCCAATGCAACTTTCCCCTGGCTGTTCGCTTCGATTTGCTGGAGGCGTTTGACCATCTCAGCATAATCAGTATAGCCATTCACTGAATAAACCTGGTTTTCATTGTAAAGATTTCCGTTCGGTGAATTAGTTGCCAGTGCCGGTGAGGCGAGAGCCGTACACAATGCCAATACACTTAGTCCTGTCATTACTTTGTTGTTTTTCATTAATCTATCACTCCTTTAAACTAGTAAACTGTCTCATTGCTATCTTAATAACTTTAATAGGGAGATGTTGCTGTAATTTGTCGAATATTTCGATTTACGAAATAAATGAGAGGAAGGAACTAATGGGTTTTCTAGTTTTGGGATTTTGGTATGGGAGAAGAGAGTGGAAGTTTATTTCTTTATCCCTAGTTCTAATAGGAAATAAGTCTAAACTTCCTTTCAATCCGGATATAATAACTGCTAACCAAGTAGAGGATCCATTCTTTTACAAAGCAAGTCCGTATAAAATAAACAGCGGAGCCTAATCCCTCTTCATCCAGGGAAAACTTCACTTTTTATAAGACGTGTCAACGAGGTCAGCTTACCAAGACACAAAGAATCTATGTAAAATGTTAATTTTAAATTTTTTGAAAAAATAGATTGATTTTTGAAAGGGGTTTCATTTATACTGTCACTAAACCGGTTTACTAAACCGTTTTACTAAATCGGTTTAGAGTTGTAGAAGAAGGGATTTCTATGAAAAAAGTAACCATGCAGGATGTTGCTGAAAAGGCGGGCGTTTCGAAGAGCACGGTTTCTCAGTACATAAATAATCGATACGAGTTTATGGCAGAGCCTACGAGAAAGCGCATACAAGAGGCGATCCGGGAGCTTGGCTATATACCGAATTTCGTTGCTAAGAGCTTGAAGCAGAAAAAGTCGTCGACCATTGGGGTCATCGTGGCCAATATCCTCCATACGTTTTCGACGGAAATCATCCGTGCAATCGAAGATGCGTGCGAGCTGAGTCATTTTCATATGTTTGTCTGCAATGCTGATGACAATCCGGAAAAGGAACGGGACTATATCAACATGCTTCTTGCAAAGCAGGTTGACGGCCTGATCATCTTCCCGACTGCTGACAATAAGTGTTTATACGAAGAGCTCAAACAATCGAATTTCCCTGTTGTATTCGTTGATAGAAAAATAGAGCAGCCGATTTATCCAACATTGATGCTGAACAATGAAAGAGCGGCAGAGATCGCGGTAAGGGAGCTCCTTAAAAAAGGCCACAATAAAATTGGTGCTGTATCAATGTCCATTACCCAGAAGGTTTCTCCGAGGGTCGAACGTATTACCGGATTCAAGAAAACCCTTGAAGAAAACGGGATTACCCCAAATGAGGATTGGATTACAGCAGCTGACCGTAAAGAAATCGGCCCTGCGCTTGAAAAACTTTGGAAGCAGGAAGACAGGCCAGAAGCATTTTTTGCTACCAATGATCTTTCCTTGATTGAATTGCTGAAGTTCTTAAGGAAAAAGAATCTTAAAGTTGGCGAAGATGTAAGCGTTATCGCAGTGGATGATTCAGATTTCCTTGAAATCGCCGCCACACCGATTTCAGCTATCAAACAGCCAACTTTCCAGATTGGCAGGGAAGCAGCTGAAGAGCTGTTCCATCTGATCGCTGAAGGGAGATTGGAAGATTCATATGAAGTTAGAAGGTACGACCCTGTTTTAATCGAGCGGGAATCAGTACAAGTGTTGGGAGAGAAGAACAATGCCAGATAGATATAAAGTCATGACGATTGGAGATGCAATGATCACCTTCAATCCATCCGTGCAAGGTCCCCTGCGCTTTGTAGAAAGTTTTAATCGGAAGGTCGGAGGTGCGGAGCTGAACTTTGCGATTGGCTGTGCCAGGCTGGGACTCGGAAGCAAGTGGGTAAGCAGACTAGGCAAGGATGAGTTCGGCAAGGTCATCTATAACTTCACCCGCGGTGAGGGGGTGGATGTCTCTGAAGTAGAACTGGTGGAAGGTTATCCGACATCATTGAATTTCAAGGAGATCAATGGAGATGGGTCGGGCAAAACATTCTACTATCGATACAATTCGCCGATTACAACCCTGACTCCTGAAAAAGTAAAAGCCGAATGGTTTGAAAATGTGAACCTGCTTCATCTCACAGGTGTTTACCTTGCGGTTGATTCTAATAACCTGCAGGTTGCCAAGAGAATGATCGAGCTTGCCAAAGAGAAAGGAATTCCAGTTTCATTCGATCCGAATATCAGGCTGAAGCTCTGGACGATTGAAGATGCGCGCAAAGCATATGCAGAAATTTTCCCGGATGTTGATATCCTGCTTACTGGACTTGATGAAATCCGTTTGATCATTGGCAAGGATTCAGAAGAAGAGCTAGCTAAGTTCGCAGATCAATATGGAATCAGGGATCTGGTCATCAAAGACGGTGCGAACGGCTCAAGGCTTTACCGGGACGGTCATTGGATTGAAGCACCAGGTTTTAAGGTCAATCCGATCGATACGGTAGGGGCAGGAGATGGATTTGACTCCGGTTATGTATACGGATGGCTCAATGGCTTCACCCCCGAGCAGCTTCTCCGCTTTGCCAATGGAGTCGGTGCTCTAGTTACCACGGTATCAGGCGATAATGAAGGTCTTCCATACCTCGAAGAAGTAAGCGCTTTTATTAACAATGAATCGATCATTGAACGCTAACCGAGGAGGAAGCTGGTCATGAAAACCATCACAACCGTATTAGAAGAAATGCAGAAGGTTTGCTTGAACGTTGATGCAGAAGAGTATGCATTCTTCGTACAGCTTTTAAAAGAAGACCGCCGGTTCTTTTTCACAGGCGAAGGCAGGTCAGGATTTGTAGCCAAAGCCATTGCCATGAGGCTTATGCATAGCGGCAAGACGGTATATGTTGTCGGGGAAACGACAACTCCGGCAATTCAGGAGACTGATATTTTAGTAGTACTTTCAGGCTCAGGAAAAACCGCACAGGTGCTGAATATATCCGAAAGCGCTCATCGAGCCGGTGCAACAGTATTCATGATCACAACAAATCAAGAAGCACTCCAGCTTCCATTTATATCAGGCGGGGTAAGAATCCCGGCCGCAACGAAATATCGTCATGCGGGTGAACCGGAAACGATCCAGCCGCTTGGGAACCAGTTTGACCAGGCAGCCCATCTCATTTTGGATGCAGCGATTATCGACAGCCTTGCAGAAGGAAAGACGAACGAAGAATTAGTAAAGAAACATTCCAATTTGGAATAGGGGGGATAAGGAATGTCTACAGTAACCATTCCACATCAAGAAGCGCAAGACCTAGCTGTAAAAAAACTTTGCGAAGCAGGACTGAATAAGGAACATGCAGAAAAAGTGGCTGAAATCCTTGTCCACGCCGACCTTAGAAATGTTAACTCACATGGTGTCTTGCGTACCGAGCATTATGTGAACCGCCTGAATGCTGGCGGCATTAATCCAAATGCAGACATCAAATTCAACCAGACCGGCCCGGTAACAGGCGTTGTCGACGGTGATGATGGTTTTGGGCATGTGATCGCCGATGTTGCGATGAAACAGGCAATCGCAATGGCGAAGGAAAATGGCATCGGAATGGTGACCGCCATCAACAGCAGCCACTGCGGCGCTCTGAGCTATTTTGTCCAGGAAGCGGCAGAACAGAACCTGATTGGCATTGCGATGACCCACACGGATAAAATCGTCGTGCCGTTCGGCGGCAAGGAAGCGTTCCTTGGCACGAACCCCATCGCATATGGAGTTCCTGCCAAAACAAGCAAGCCGTTCATTCTTGATATGGCTACTTCAAATGTAGCGCTGGGCAAAATCCTTCAATACAAGGAAGAAGGCAAAGAGATTCCTCCTGGCTGGGGAGTCGACGAGAATGGGGAAACCGTTACGGATCCAGCCAAGGTAGTCGCACTTCAAACATTTGGCGGCCCTAAGGGTTATGGGCTGTCCATGATTGTAGACATCTTCTCCGGATTGCTTGCAGGCGCGGCATTCGGACCTCATATCTCCAAGATGTACGGCGATCTGGACAAAAAGCGGAAGCTTGGCCATTATTTCTGCGCCATCAATCCGGCATTCTTTACCGATGCGGATGCATTCCTGGAGAACATGGACCAGATGATGGCAGAAATTCGCCAGGCACCACCAGCACCTGGTTTCTCTCAAGTTTTTGTGCCAGGTGAGATTGAACAGATGAATGAAGAAAGAAACCTTGAAAATGGGATTACCATTGCTTCTACTGTGTATCAATTTTTAAAAAAATAAATCATTGTAAACAAAGGGGAGGAAATAATTCATGAAAAAGGCAAAGTTTTTATCAGGTATTTTGGCGGCATCACTATTATTGACAGCTTGCGGCTCCGGGGATTCTGAGAAAGCTGGGGGAGAAAGCAAAGGGGAAGTCATCAAGTGGAAGTTTGGCCACCTTGCTGACGAAAATCACATTTGGCACAAAACAGCTTTGAAATTTGAAGAGCTTGTTGAGGAAAAGACAGATGGCGGCATCGATATCAGCATCTATCCAAACAACTCACTTGGAGGAGAAACAGACACAATCAACGCAATCCAATCTGGAACAGCTGACATGGTTATTTCTGGTGAGACATTGCAAAACTGGGCTCCAAAAGCTGCATTGATGGCTGTTCCGTATGCATTCCGTGATCTGGACCATGTGAAGACAGTTGTCGAAGGCGAAATCGGTAAGGAAATCGAAGCTGAAATCACTGAAAAGGCTGGTTTAACACCTTTGTACTATCATACACGCGCACCGCGTAACCTGACATCCAACAAAGAAATCAAAACACCTGAAGATCTGAAAGGTTTCAGCATGCGTGTACCGAACGTTCCATTGTTCTTGAAGGTTTGGGAAGCTGCTGGTGCCAAGCCGCAGGTAATGGACTTCAATGAAGTGTTTACAGGACTTCAGCAAGGTGTAATCGATGGCCAGGAAAATCCTGTTGATTTAATCAAGAGCGGTGCACTATATGAAGTTCAGGACTATGTGAACCGTACTGAGCACGTTTACTCTTGGATATATATCCTTGTTGGCAACAAGCAGTTCGATGCCCTGAATGAAGACCAGAAGAAAGCTGTAAAAGAAGCAGCTGCTGAAGCTCAAAAATATGGTGAAGAATTGTACGACAAAGAAATCGCTCAAATCGAAAAAGATCTTGAAGGCGAAGGCATGAAGTTTGTCGATGTTGACCAGGATGCATTCCGTGAAGCAATGATCCCGGCAATCAAGGCATCCTTGAAGCCAGAGCAATATGAATTATACGAAAAGATTCTTGAAACGAAGTAATTTTAATGAAGGCACTGTCCGGCTATTCCAGCCGGCTGTGCCTTTCCTTTAAGAAAGGTGATGAAACCATGAAAATACGTAAATGGCTAGATATGCTGTTGGCATTTTTGACTGTTATCAGCTTTACCGGTGTCATTGTTGTCGTGATGGTTCAAATCATGTCCCGTTATCTGCCTTATACTGCAATCTGGACAGAGGAACTGACACGATATTTATTCATTTATGCCATTTGCTTCGGCGCACCGCTGGCATTGCTTCGTGGAGAATATATCAATGTCGATATGATTTTTGCGAAAATGTCACATAATTTCAGGCGTTTTTACGAAATTGCGATCTATGCACTATTAATGGTTCTATTCGGTGTCATGGTCAAGACAGGATATGACTTCACCCTGGTCGGGACCCAAATGTCAGCGACGATGCCGTTCAAAATGTCTGCAATCCATGCAGCAATCTTGATTATGTCATTGCTATTAGCGTTTTATTCTATTGTTAAAATCGTTAAGTTGATTCGTAACGAAGAAGACTTCAAGTCAGACATTGATGGAGGCGAAATTTAATGGCGGCCTTACTGTTCATATCTTTTATCATCCTTATCTTTTTAGGAGTGCCGGTTGCTTTTAGCCTCGGTTTGTCATCCTTGTTCTATCTATTCATGGCAGATATTCCTCTGACCATCATTCCCCAAAAAATGTTTGCTGGACTAAATTCCTTTGTCCTGCTCTGTATTCCAGGGTTTATCCTTGCTGGTAACCTGATGAACGCAGGAGGGATTACTGACCGTATCATCAAGTTTGCCAACAACCTGTTTGGACATATCCGGGGTGGCCTCGGTCTTGCCAATGTTGGTTCTTCCATGGGATTTGCCGGGATTTCCGGAACTGCGCTTGCGGATACGGCAAGTATCGGTGCCATCCTGATCCCGGCGATGAAAAAGGAAGGATATGGAGCTGGATTTTCCGCTGCCGTAACTGCATCATCTTCGACTGTTGGACCTATCATTCCACCGTCACTGCCAATGATCATTGTTGGTACGCTTGCGTCTATTTCAATCGGTGATTTGTTTTTAGCTGGGGCCGTTCCTGGACTATTGCTTGGACTTGGCTTAATGATACCTACTTACATTATTTCGGTTAAGCGGAACTACCCAAAGGGTGAAAGGAAATCGTTGAAAGTCATTTTTGAAAGCTTCATGGGCTCTTTCTGGGCTTTATTCATGACATTCATTATTTTATGGGGTATCCTTGGCGGTTATTTCACGCCAACTGAAGCTTCCATTATTGCGGTTATCTACGCTCTAGTGATCGGTATTTTTGTTTATAAAGAGTTGCCAATTAAAAAGATTCCAGAGATCATGCTTTCTTCAATGACATCTACAGCATCCATCATGCTTTTAGTAGGATTCGCGAACCTGTTTGGCTGGATAATGGTCAGTGAGCAGATTCCACAGTTAGTCGCAGATGCCATTCTGGGAATCTCTGAAAATCCTATTGTTGTCATCTTATTGATCAACCTATTACTATTATTCGTTGGAACATTCATGGAGACGATCGCTGCGCTTGTCATCCTGTTCCCTGTACTAATGCCTGTCGCTGCACAGGTTGGAATGGACCCTGTCCAGTTCGGAGTCATGATGGTCCTAAACCTGGTCATCGGCCTTGTTACACCGCCAGTAGGTGTGTGTCTGTTCGTTGCTTCGCAAATTGGTAAGGTTTCAATCGGGAAGGCTGCGAAAGAACTTATTCCGTTTATTGGCGTCAGCCTGGCGGTATTGCTGCTTGTAGCGTTTGTGCCTCAAGTATCTCTTTATCTACCAAGTCTATTTGAATAGGTGGTTTTAAAAATGAAGGCAGTCCAAATTCCAGAAGCTATGGAACTCGTAATTCAAGATTTAGAACAACCTGTGATTAAAAATCCGGAAGATGTTCTTGTAAAAGTCAAGCGTGTTGGTATTTGTGGATCTGATATGCATATCTATCATGGCACCAATCCGCTTGCCACTTATCCGCGAATCCCTGGCCATGAGGTTGCCGGGGAAGTGGTTGAAGTTGGTTCAGGTGTGAAAGGTGTGAAACCCGGAGACCATGTCGTGGTGGAACCGATCCGATATTGCGGCGAGTGCTATGCGTGCCGCAAAGGACGCCCGAACGTCTGTCGATCCCTTTCTGTTTTCGGTGTTCATGAGGACGGAGGTATGCGCGAATTCTTTGTATTGCCGGAAAGACAGCTGCATGTCGTCGATGCAGAACTTGATTGGAATGAGGCGGTTTTAGCAGAGCCATTGACGATTGGGGCGCAGGCAGTCTGGCGCGGAGATGTCCAGGAGTCGGATACCGTGTTAATTCAGGGTTCAGGTCCAATCGGGATTTGTATCTTGAAAATGGCAAAGCTTCAAGGTGCAAAAGTCATCATGACAGACCTTGAAGAGGAAAGATTGGCATTCGCCAGGGAAAATGGAGCGGATGAAGTCATTAATGCCCGTGAGGTTTCTGTAGAAGAAAAGGTAATGGAGCTTACAGATGGAGAAGGACCCAATGTGGTGATTGACGCGGTTTGCCTTCCTTCTACGTTTGAACTGGGCGTGAATGTTGTTTCCCCGGCAGGCACTGTCGTGGTGCTAGGCTTTGATGAGCGTCCATCCCAGATTTCTCAGCTTCCGATTACGAAAAAAGAAGTAACAATCGTTGGTTCCCGTCTGCAGACGAACCAATTTGGAAAAGTGGTCTCATTCCTTAACGAGCGAAAATTAAAGGGAAATGGTTTTATCACCCACCAGTTCCCATTAGAGCAGGTAAAAGAAGCATTCTCATTCGTAGAAAAGAATCCGGGTGAAGTCCGAAAAGCAGTTATTGTTTTTGAATAAGGAGTGATTGGATGAACTTGAAAATAGAAACTTTGAAGCAATTGGCTGAATCCAAAGTCGTCGCTGTTGTCCGCGGGAGCTCGGCTGAAGAAGCGATTCAGATTTCCGGGGCCGCAATCGAAGGGGGCTTCAGGGCAATCGAACTTACCTATACGACTCCAGGAGTGGAAAAGGCGTTCGAAGCACTGGCAGGAACAGAGGCAATTTTAGGGGCAGGTACGGTACTGGACCCTGAAACGGCCCGCCATGCAATTTTGAGTGGTGCCAAATTCGTCGTTAGCCCGAATTTCAATAAAGAAATTGCCACGTTGTGTAACAGATATTCTGTTGCCTATCTGCCAGGATGCATGACCATCACGGAAATCGTAACAGCGGTGGAAAGCGGCTGTGACATCGTGAAGCTGTTCCCGGCAAACCGTTTTGACCCATCCTTCATTGGCGCGGTCAATGGTCCGCTGCCTCAGGTTCGTGTGATGCCAACCGGTGGTGTCAACCTGGACAATGTCATGAACTGGCTCAGTGCAGGGGCGGTCGCAGCCGGAATTGGCAGCGATTTGAACAAAGCATATCGTGCCTCCGGCAAAGATGGAGTCAGGGAGCTGTGCAGTAAATACATCAATGCAGTAACAGGAGGGAAAGCATAATGAATATTACGTTTCGCTGGTATGGGCGTGATAATGATACAGTAACCCTCGATCAAATAAGGCAGATTCCAGGTGTGAAGGGCATTGTCTGGGCTCTGCACCAAAAGCCGGTCGGTGAGGTATGGGAAAAAGAAGAAGTCAAGGCAGAAATGGATTATATTAAATCCTTTGGCTTTCACGGCGATGTCGTAGAAAGTGTCAATATCCATGAAGCAATCAAGTTGGGGAATGAAGACCGTGACCGCTACATTGAGAATTACAAGCAGACAATCAGGAACCTGGGCGAAGTTGGGGTAAAGGTTATTTGTTACAATTTTATGCCGATCTTTGACTGGACACGCACAGAGATGTTCAAAGAACTGCCTGATGGATCAACTGCTTTATTTTTCGAAAAAGCGAAAGTGGAAAACCGCGATCCGCAGGAGCTAATCGATACGGTTGCTTCAGCATCCGATTTAACACTGCCAGGCTGGGAGCCGGAAAAAATGGCTCGAATCAAGGAATTATTTGCGGCGTATGAAAGTGTTACAGAGGAAGACCTGTGGGAAAACCTTGGTTACTTCCTAAATGAAATCCTCCCAGTTGCAGAAGAGGCTGGAATCAAAATGGCGATCCACCCGGATGATCCGCCATGGACAATATTTGGATTGCCACGCATCATGACTGGAAGGGAGAGCCTGGAGAGGCTTCTATCAATCTCTGATTCTCCGTCAAACGGGATTACCTTCTGTACAGGTTCCCTTGGGGCAAGCCCGAAAAATGATATGGTGGCACTTGCAGCTGAGTTCGCGCACAAGTCACCATTTGCGCACATCCGTAATGTGAAAATCTTTGAAAATGGCGATTTTATCGAGACATCGCATTTAACAACAGATGGTTCGATCAATATCAAAGGCGTTGTAAAAGAGCTATCTGATATCCAGTACGAGGGATATGTCCGTCCGGACCATGGGCGACACCTTTGGGGAGAGGTTTGCAGGCCTGGATACGGATTATACGACAGAGCGCTTGGCATCATGTATCTTCTCGGGTTGTGGGATGCATACCAGGCTTCAAAATAGGAGGGATACGATGTTTCCGATCCATGAAAATTTAAAGGGCAAAACAGCGGTTATCACCGGAGGAAGCGGAGTGCTTTGCTCGGAGATGGCCCGTGAGCTGTCAAGGCATGGCGTCAATGTCGCAATTTTGAACCGCACTGCGGAAAAGGGCGAAGCGATCGCAGGGGAGATCAATTCGTCCGGAGGCTCAGCCATTGCTGTAGCCGCAGATGTACTGGACCAAAATTCTCTTGAAACAGCCAAAGCTACTGTTGTCGAGGCCTATGGACGCGTCGATATCTTGATCAATGGAGCAGGCGGAAATCATCCTGATGCGATTACGGCAGTGGAGACATATGAAGAGGACTCAACCGAAAAATCCTTTTTCGATATGGATGCTTCCGGATTCTCCAAGGTATTTGACACGAACTTCATCGGAACCTTTTTAACATGCCAGGTGTTTGGTAAAGAGCTGTTGAAGCAGGATGCTCCTGTGATTATCAATGTGTCATCGATGAGTGCCTATTCACCGATGACGAAGGTTCCTGCCTACAGCGCAGCCAAATCTGCGATCAATAACTTCACGATGTGGATGGCGGTCCATTTTGCAGAAACCGGCTTGCGAGTGAACGCGATTGCTCCAGGATTCTTCCTGACCTCGCAAAATCGCAATCTGTTGCTGAAGGAAGACGGAACGCATACAGACCGCTCCAAGAAAATTATTGCTCATACGCCAATGAAGCGATTCGGCCAGCCGAAGGACCTGCTTGGTGCTCTGCTCTGGCTGACTGATGAAGAGTACTCCGGTTTTGTTACTGGTGTGACTGTACCGGTGGATGGCGGATTTATGGCGTATTCAGGAGTATAATTATTTAGTGGCATCCACCGGACACGTTCCTGTGGATGTTTGCTATTTTAGGAGGCAGCTATGAAGATTCAGCTTGCACTAGACCGATTAACAAGAGAACAATGCTTTTCGATTTTGGAAGAAACAGCAGAAAATATCGATAGGATTGAATTAGGCACAGGTGTGATCAAAGAATATGGGATGGCCATCGTTCGGGAAATTCGCCAGGCTTATCCGCATAAAACGATTGTAGCCGACATGAAAACCTGTGATGCAGGCCGGCACGAGGCAAAGCAAGCGTTTGAAGCTGGTGCAGATATCATCACCGTGATGGCATTTTCCCATAACAAGACGATTGAAGAAACACTGGCGGTTGCTCAGAAGTTTGGTAAAAGGGTTATGATCGATTTGCTTGGCGTGGATTCAAAAGAGAGGACCGAAGAGCTGCGAGGATTGGGCGTGGATCTATTTTGCCTTCATATAGGTAAGGACATGCAAAAGGAAGGCTCGCTAGCTGATTCTTCACTGAACCGACTCGTAGAAGGAATGGAAGGTGTGGAGGTCGCCATTGCCGGCGGGATTTCAGAGAACACCATTGGTCTGCTTGAAGGAATCGATATCGCAATCGTCGGGAGCGCGATCACCGGGAGCAGCAATCCAGAGGAAGCAAGCAGAAGACTGAGAAGTAAAACAAGGGGACGATTGTGAATGGAATAACCGTCCCGTTGTTTTTAGGTTCGTTCAATATAGCTATCTTTTTTAATGATTTCCAGTTCGACTTCTGTCAGCTGAAAATACTCAGCCAGGTCTTTTTCGTTCGTTTGTGGTGGAAATGTCCTTCTTTTTAGAGGGCCGAACTTCCGCTTATTATAGGAACTCCACCAGCTCAAGGCAACAGCACTTGTGATGACCACCAGGAAGGTGATGAGCAGGATGGAGTTTGCATTATCCAAGTTTAATTCGAGAAAGGTAAAATCAAGATCTCGGTCAAAATGGGAGCTGAAGTTATACAAGAACAGGATGAGAAAGAGCCAGCCGAAAAAAGTGAATAGCAGGTCGATAGTTTTTCGCGGCTTGGACTGTTTGCTGTTGATGATCATGGTATCTCCTTAAAGGTGGAGCCCACGGTCCGGACTCTCCCAGGTTGCGAATTGGTTTTTATTTTTCCTGAGGATCTTTAATCCTCTAGGAAGTGCCCTGATGACAAGCAGGGCATTGATATGCCAGTAAAGGATTGGGTACCAGATCCCCCACAGCATGTATTTCAGGATCCCTTTTTCATACTTCCTCTCAATATAAAGGGCGACCAGGAATTGCAGCAGACAAATAATAGATAAGTAGTTTCCGATCCATAATGTTGGCAGGATGAATTCCTGATGGAATATATAGTTGTACAGCATTATCAACAGAGAGATAAACCAGGTGATCGACCAGACAACGCTAAGCACCTGCTCGATATAGACAGGGTATAATCTGCGCTGGCGCCAGTCGAGAAAGATATCCATGTGGCGCAGGATGACTTCGATGCCGCCCTGTGTCCATCGCAACCGCTGCTTCCAGATCCCCCTCAAGGTTTCCGGAACGAGCATCCAGCAAAGTGCCTTTGGTTCGTACCGGACATCCCAGAACCTTCTTTGCAGCTTCCAAGTGATCCCGATGTCGTCGGTGATCAGGTCGGTATCCCACATCCCAGCGTCCAGCAGAGCTTTTTTACGAAAAACAACAAACACCCCAGAAACCGTCATTACTTTCCCGAGCACCCTCTGTGTCCTTTTTATCAGGCCGATTATGCTCGCGTATTCTACCAGCTGGATTTTCGCCAGCAGGCTTGTCCGATTGCGGATCCTGGGATTGCCTGTCACCGCGCCAACTCTTTCCCCGTTATTCGGTGTAATGAAATGAGGGACAATATAGTTTAACGCATCCTTATCGAGGATGGCGTCACTGTCAATCGTCGCGATGAGTTCGCCTTTGGAAGCCAGGACCCCCTGCTTCAGGGCATTCGCTTTGCCTTTATTATTCACGACATTGACGATGCGCAGTTTCGGATACAAAACCAGCAACGACTTGAGTATTTCCATCGTACGGTCTTTGCTTCCATCATTAATGACAATGATTTCGTAATTGGGATAATTGAACTCTGATGCAAATTTCACTGTCTCCTCGATTGTCTGTTCCTCATTGGAGGCCGGTATCAGCAGGGAAACAAAGGGAAGGTCCTCCATCTTGTGTTGGGTGGGAATATCCTGTTTCTCTTTTTTTACGTAATAAATTAAACTTCCCGTAATCCAAACAATTCCCATGACCAGAGGATAATAAAATAGAAACAATACTAAGAAGTTGATCAAATTTGCACCCGTCCTATTAAAAATGTGAGTTGTAATAAGAGAATATTACTTTGTGGATGTTAGAATAGCAATCTAATTTTGGCGGTGAATGTGCTGCCAAATTATGGAGCGGAATAGAGTTAAACTTAGGGTCAAAAACTAGAAGAAGGTAGGTGAAGTAGGAAAAGGCTGGACATATATTGGCATCACGATAAAAATGCCCAGCAACCATCACGGTTTGCTGGGCACTGCTTGATTAGTTTGCTACGTCGATAATACGACCTTCAACCGAAGGACTTACTGTCTTGTTTTCTTGCTGATTCACATATTCAGTGAAGATTTCCCAGTCGACGAAACCAGGTTCGCTCACACGTCCTTCGCTATAAGCTTTTCCAAATACGTCGTATCCGTCTCCGCCTTTAGCAGTAAAAGTGTTTGTTGCCACTGCATATGTTTTAGTAAGGTCCAGACTTACGTAGTTGACGCCGTCTTCCTTCACTTCAACTGACTGGACACGCTGGCCAGCTGGAAGCGAGCTGTCGTAGGTGAATTTCAAGCCTGACACTTGCAGGAATCCACCGAACGCTGTGGGGGCATCCTTGACACTGTGCTCCAGTGCTTCTTTGATTTCAGCACCTGTCAGCTGCATGATTCCTAAAGAGTTTCCGAATGGCATGACTTCAAGTACTTTTGCCATTGTAATATCTCCCGCGTTGACGGAAGTACGGATCCCGCCGCCGTTTTGGACTGCGATAACTGTATTAGGGTTGATTGTTTTGGCTTTTGCGAGCATTCCATCGGTAATCAGATTTCCAAGATTCGTTTCAACTGTTCTCGCAGGAGGATTTCCACCAATTAAATCGACAGTGGTTGTACCGATTACTGTGTTTTTCATTTCATCAACAGCAGGTTTATACTTTTCGTTCAGGATTTTAGCTGCTTTTAGATCATCTTCGAAATTTTTCACATCCAACAATTCGCCGGCATATTCGATAACACGGCCATTTTTATTAAACTTAACATCCAGGGTACCAAGGAACTTTCCATACTCATTTGCCTGGACGATGACAGTCGGTTCTTTGCCGGCTTCTACTAAAATTGGCTCGTCCAACTGAACATGAGTATGACCGCCGACGATGACATCGATACCTTCTACTTCCTCAGCCAGTGTCAGGTCATTGTCCCCGCCGCCATCATTCAGACCGATATGAGTCAGGGCAATAATCTTATTGACTCCTTGCTTCTCGAATGATTTAACTGCAGCTTTTGCCTCATTGATGTAGTCAGTGAATTCGACACCCTCTCCAGGGCTTGAGATATCTACTGTTTCAGCAGTCGTAAGACCAAAAATACCGATTTTCTCACCATTTACCTCTTTTACGATGCCTTTGTAGACTTCGCCGTCATTTGCTTTAGTAGAGAATTCATTATTTGTTAGCATATTCATATTTTCGTCATTATCAAAGTTTACGTTTGCATCAACAAATGGGAATTCCGCTTCTTTTACAAAGTTAGCAAGAGTGGATGTTCCTTTATCAAACTCATGGTTTCCAAAGGTCATGGCGTCATATCCTGCCAGATTCATGAACTCCAAATCTGCCAGTCCCTGAAACTCGTTAAAATAGAGGGTACCTGAGAAGACATCACCGGCATCTAATAATAAAGTATTGGCGTTCTCTTCGCGCACTTGATTAATCGCCGAAATTCTTTTTGCAACTGAGTCTAAATGCGCATGCGTATCATTGGTATGCATGACTGTTAACTCGTAAGGTTTGCCAGGCTTTTTGCCCTTCATGTTCGCCGACGCTGCAGGAACAGCAATGGATGTCAAAAGAGCAGCGGATGCAGCTACTGATAAAAGTTTGCGGTAGAACTTGTTACGGTGATTCATTAACAGTTTCCTCCTCGTAATCAAAAGTGATCTTGCTACTAAACTAGTTACCATGCCAAACATCTTAATTCTACCAAATTTATTTTCTTATAGAGTGAATTAAGTGAAAATTCATTAATTTAGTACTAAAGACCTAACTGAAAAGGATTGATTTAAGAATTTATATCAAAAGGAATTAATAACTTTCATTGATAGATAAGTATTTCAATAATACTCAATATGGAGTTAACCTTGTTATATATTACACCGATAAAAAAATTGAAAGATTTGATAAAGGGGATTCAAATATCATGGCGAATTATTTTGAAATATAGATAGATTATTGGGGGAAAACGATGAAAAAGAAGGGGAAGCTAATAAAGTTAGGGCTGCTGCTGTCTTTAATTCTGAGCGGATGCTCTGATGGAATTCAAGAGGAAACGGTGGTCAAGGCCGAGAGCAAAGTGACAACTGCAATACGTACTGAAACTAGAATTGCCGTCAATAAAGACTTTATGCCAAACATGAACTTTGTGCCGCGGAGCAATATACCTACCCATATCGTATTGCATTTCATTAGCAATGCTGCGAACAATCCTGATAATCCTTATGTATATGAAGACATCAGAAAGATTTTTATTGATTACAATGTATCTCCTCATTACATGATCGACCGTAATGGAGAAATATATCACTTATTGCCGGAAAACCGGGCTGCCCGTCATGCAGGCAAAGGGAATATAGAGGGATACACGGAATACGAGGATCTATTAAATAAATACTCAATCGGTATTGAGTTAATGGCCATTGGAACGGAAGAAGAAATGCAACAGATGATGTCTTCAGAGTATTACAGAAAAATCCCTTCAGAACTTATCGGCTACACAGAAGCACAATATCAAGCTCTTAATCTCCTGATAGATGATATAATGGCGAGGAATTCAATGATAAAAAGAGATAGAAACCATATTATCGGTCATGACGAATACGCGCCTGAACGAAAAACAGACCCTGGCAGTTTGTTTGAATGGGAAAAAATAATGTCGAGTGGAGAGTAGCTTTTATGGCTGCTCTTTTTTGATATATAGCAAGTGGGACATTATGAATGGTTACTATGAAAAATTTCGGAACTACGAGATAACTTCACAAACACGTTATTTTTCTTGAAATTTGGGTAAATAGTATGTAACAACCAAACCCAAACAGAAAGCAGGGATTGATGATGAATAATGATAAGAATTCGAACTCTTATAAACAGGAAATGAACTTGAATATGTATATGGATGCCGTTCATGATACTGACAATACTGAGCTGATTCTGCTTCGTGAAAAGACAAGGTATACCGATGGAGCAAACAAAGTCATTCGAAAGGTTCAGAATGAGTTTCTGAAGAAAAGAAGAGAAGTGGAAATCGACCAAGCTCTAGCTAAAAAGGATAAAAAGAGATTCATGGAATTGACTTCTGAAAACTGGAAGGATGCTTTGTAAGGTGAAATGGAATAGTATTTGGATTATATAGAAAGCCTGGAACCTAAGGAATATAAATGGTTTCAGGCTTTTTGAATGTCGAGAAGGATAGCTTGCAATAATGGTCAAGTTCGATTGAGCTGAATAAGTTGTTGAACCAACTGGAAAAAAGTGCTCCGAATTTCCAGTTCGCCAATAAAAATTGATTTTCGCCAATAAATTTGTGAACTTCGCCAATAACATAAATTTAATTTAGAAGAAAAGCTTTTTTCTCCAGGTTACTAGCCTCGATTATTCAACAACCTCCAATAATTGCTCCTTAAGTTTCTTTTTAGCACCGCTTCGCCACTGTTTGATCGCTGAAATAGACACATTTTCCTTTTCAGCGATTTCTCTGACAGATAGGAAATCGAGACAGGTGTAGATGACCCACTTTGTTTCTTTTTCAGTGAGTTCCTGACAGTAGCTGAGCAAAAACTCAAGTTCCAGCGGCTGGTCTGGCTGCGTTTCTTCGACTGAATCCCAGTATTCCTCTTTTGGATGAATGCTCCGTTCTTCAAATAGGATGTTTCGGTTCATTTCATTCAGGATTTGTCCTTTTATATACGAATAAGCATAATTGGTGAACTCGCCTTTTTCAGGATCAAAGGCTTCTGCTGCTTCCCAGAGACCGACAAGGCCAATATGAAAGTAATCTTCTTTATTTTTGTAGATATTCAGCGAGCGGATAATTTTATGGATCATTGGTTCATATTGTTTAGCCAATTGTTCAAAGCCTTCCATTTTGCAATCCTTTCGGGATCGCGCGCGTTCCATGGTATTCCCGGGTAGCTTTACGATACTCCTGGAGATGGCTCGTACACCAATCGCGAAAAATGAGTTTTGGAAGGCAAAAAGGCATAAATTGATGAAAAAATGCTTCAAAATTGAATTTTCAAAGTCATTTCCTGAAGTATGGGTCAGTTAAGTGCAATTAGGAGAAACAGTTCAGGTTGAATTGTGAAACTTTTTAGTCAATTGCAGAAAAAAATTTTAGTGTTATGTTATCAACACATCTATAGTAATAAGGATGCTGATCCTCCTGTTTTTTGGCAGAGAAACGAAAAAAACGGACCTGATTACAGGTCCGTTGAATATTTTATTATACTAATAAAATAAAAAATTAGCAATATTTCATAAGTACTAGACTTAATGACACACAAAAATACAGATTTACATTTAAATGCCAAGATTAATATAATAATACCTATAGGGGTTCTATCCAACATCAAGACATAAACCCACGTGACCCTGTTAACTGGACAGGAGGTTTTCATGTGATCAATATAATATAAAAGTCCCCAGGAAAAGTCGTGCGGACGTCCTGAGGACAGGGTGTTGGGTATGCCAACTCTGTTAGTATACCTTTTTTGTCGGAGAACGCAATACATAGGAGGGCTAAAGAGTGAGCCTATTGGATGATTATAAGATTAATCAGGAAACAGTGTTGCTGACAGGAGAGTATAACGAATACGGAAAGTTATGTACAAGAGTAATTGAAGGAGAGAACACATTTCTCGTCAATATGAAGCCGATCGAAGTGATCAACAAAACGATGCTTGGGCTCGGGTCTGATTTCCATGCTGGACGGAAAAGTGCCAGGGAGATACTTGGAGATATCAATATGTGCCCGATAAAGGTCAACTGCAACCTTGGAATCTGGTTATTTCCAACCAAGTCTTACAATCATGATTTCTGCATCTGGTTTTCACTAGAACATGTCCGCAAAACGAAACCCATTGGAATCCGAAAAACTGAAGTATATCTAAGCTATAATCATACATTCGTGGTTAATATGAAGCAATCCACTTTCAATGATCGAAAACAGAAAGCGAAGGACCTGAGAGAAGAAATGGTGAAAAATTCCCAGGGCATGCTAACCTTTTGTGTCGAGACTAAGAAGGGTCTGGTGATTTGTGAAGGAGAAGGGATTAACCGGTATAGAATAAACAAGTAAGATTGTAAAAGCATCCATTCTTTAGGGGTGGATGTTTTTCTATGCAGTCAGTGGTTTCGTTTGACTGTTAAGAGATGGATATAGGATATTAAAATTACTTACAATAAATGCTAGTTTATAAGTTGAAGTGGGAAAACAGAAATGAAAGGAAACGACCGAATTGGATGAACTATTATTTTATTTGGACTCTGCTATTGTGATGTGGTTTGTTACTCAAATCACATTTGGCTTTACAGTTCTTGTCCTTGGTAGTGTCATGATGGATTACTATGAATGGGGAACATATGAACAACCAGTAACAACATATCAGAAAACAGTTAATTTCATCATGGCGGTTTTAATCGGTGCAGGACCTTACATTTATAAAAAACTCCTGAAATATCCTTGGTGGAAAAGAAAGCTGTATATGACGGGGACTGTTATAGTAATGATCATTGGGAGTATCATATTTTATCAACTGCTCGTGTTGATTATTGGGCTGTTTATTGAAATACCAAATGAGTATTATAGGTGAAAAATAAATGAGGCCTATAAGGCAAATATTAAACAAACGTTTGATTAAATTACTATGAAAAATTTGCATAAAGTTGTTGCCACTTATTATAACCCGTCTGCAATTTTGAAGCATGCTCCTGGCTTCCCGAAGAATGCTAATTTCATGAAAGGCTCTACACTTTTTGACTCCATTACTGGTCGAATCGAACTGGATTCAAAAGAGGTGGCACGTAACATAATGGAAGACAAGGGTTTTACTAAAATGGGATAAGGAATCCCTGTAGTTGGTAATACCATCTCAGTTGTATCAGGACTATCAGAATTTGCAGGTCCCCTTTCTTCTGATAAGGGGATGGGAGAGAGTCTTGGTAGAATGATAGGAATTTAACATTAGATTTTGGAGCAATCGGGGGCGGTGCAAAAAGCAGGAGCAGTAATCGGCAGTTTGGGTGGACCTGTCGGAACAGTTATTGGAGCTGCGGCAGGAGGGTTTATTGGTGGTCAGTGTGAAATATGGAGATGAAGTGAAAGATTTTGGAGGGAAAGCAGGCAAGTTAATTGGAAGTTGATTTAAATAGAATAGAAAAAATAGAGGTGTGAAATATGAATGAACGCTGAAGTAATGATAACTAATATTGGTTATACTCTGGCAGCATGGGCCGGGATCCAAGGTGCGTATGCTTTGACAATCTTGCTTTTAGGAAGTGTGATGATTGAATATTACGACTGGAGCATTTATGAAAAACCTGAAACCTTATATCAGAAATCGATAAATGTCTTTTTTGCTTCCCTGCTCGGGATCGGTCCATATATTTATAAAAGAATATCCAGATACAATTGGTTTTCAAGAAAGTTACTAATGATCATTTTTTTGTTTTTATTCATGATTGTAAGTATTTATGTTTACAAGTTTATTATCTTCATTCTTAAGACTTTATTTTTGTAATGAAAGGACATCATTAAACTAAACCTCTTTTAGCATACACTACAGAAGAATTGGCATTACTAGTTTCCTTCGGTGGCTATCCAGGTGTTGTTGGAAAGCCAGGACTGGTCACTGAATAACATTTGTGTGTTTAACCTGCCGGACTTAGAAGCTGACCCTTCGCTTACGAATATAATGTTCTTTTTGCCATCGATGCATGGCATTTGGATTATAGATTATACTTAGTCTCAAAATCAATCTGTTCATGTGGAACAATCTTCCTGCATGTGAAAACAAATAAAACCAAGTATACTCTTGGGTGCGTAGCAACAAGCGAAACAAACCTCATCTAAACTCTTAAATGGCTAGATTCTAAGAAAAAACCGATCATCGTGGTTGAATTTTAAAAAGATTTGTTATATCGACTTTTAACGAATGAAAGCTAATCAACCGTTTGATTAATCTCGTGGATTGGTCGGGCTTGAGAGATTGCCTTATGTAAAATCTGAAATTCACCAAAAAGATTGAAAGCGATTTCTGTGTCATGTATACTGCAAGTAAGTTAATCATCGTGATGGAGTCGGGGAGAATCACACAGACAAATCCTTTTGCCGGGGCAGCTTCTGTATGGGTTCTCCTTTTTCAATTATAGAGGAGGAATCAGGGATGGAAAAGTTTATATTATCATTGGACCAAGGGACGACGAGTTCAAGGGCGATTCTTTTCAACAAAAAAGGTAAAATCGTACATGTAGCGCAAAAGGAATTTACTCAATTCTTTCCGAAACCAGGCTGGGTTGAACATAACGCCAACGAAATCTGGGGTTCTATCTTGGCTGTGATTGCGAGTGTTCTTTCGGAATCGAATGTAAAACCTGAACAAATTGCTGGAATCGGGATTACGAACCAGCGGGAAACGACAGTTGTCTGGGATAAAGAAACTGGGGTGCCTGTCTATAACGCAATTGTCTGGCAATCCCGGCAGACGAGCCGGATTTGTGATGAGTTGAAGGCTGCCGGCCATAATGACCTTTTCCGTGAAAAAACCGGTCTCCTGATCGACGCATATTTTTCAGGAACAAAAGTCAAATGGATTCTAGATAATGTGGATGGTGCGCGTGAGAAAGCTGATGAAGGCAAGCTGATGTTCGGCACGATAGACACATGGCTGATTTGGAAGCTTTCAGGCGGGAAGGCTCACGTGACAGACTACAGCAATGCCTCACGAACACTTATGTTCAATATCCATGAATTGAAGTGGGACGAAGAAATTCTCAATGTCCTCGGCGTTCCAGCGTCAATGCTGCCGGAGGTTCGGCCATCTT
This sequence comes from Chryseobacterium sp. ISL-80, assembly GCA_018613055.1. Lineage (GTDB taxonomy): Bacteria > Bacillota > Bacilli > Bacillales > Cytobacillaceae > Mesobacillus. The sequence goes on from JAGGQZ010000013.1 coordinate 244,203, forward strand.
CTGAGGTATATGCCAAAACAGCGCCATTCCATTTCTTCGGCAAGGAAATCCCGATAGCAGGGGCAGCGGGTGACCAGCAGGCTGCCTTGTTCGGGCAGGCATGCTTCGAGGAAGGCATGGGCAAAAATACGTACGGCACCGGCTGCTTCATGCTGATGAATACAGGCGAGAAAGCGGTGAAGTCCGAACACGGTTTGTTGACGACCATCGCCTGGGGCTTGAATGGCAAGGTGGAATACGCGCTTGAAGGCAGTATTTTTGTCGCCGGATCGGCACTCCAATGGCTGCGTGATGGAATGAGGATGCTTAAAAACGCCAGTGATAGCGAGACGTATGCTGAAAAGGTTCAATCCACAGATGGAGTTTATGTGGTGCCTGCATTCGTTGGCCTGGGAACTCCATACTGGGACAGCGATGTCAGAGGTGCGGTATTCGGCTTGACCCGCGGAACGAGCAAGGAACACTTCGTCCGTGCCACCCTTGAGTCACTGGCCTATCAGACAAAGGATGTCTTGTCCGCAATGGAAGCCGATTCGGGTATCGAGCTGAAAACACTGCGCGTCGATGGTGGCGCGGTGAAGAACAACTTCCTGATGAACTTCCAGAGCGACATCCTCAATGTGCCTGTCGAAAGGCCGGTTGTCAACGAGACGACTGCCCTTGGAGCCGCATATCTGGCAGGTCTTGCGGTTGGATATTGGAGCGGCCAGCAGGAAATTGCTTCTCAGTGGGCGATTGACCGGAAGTTTGAATCAAAGATGTCTGAAGAAAATCGGGAGCATCTATACAGCGGCTGGAAAAAGGCAGTTAATGCAGCGATGGCGTTTAAATAATGTTGCAAAAGTTTTCTAAGAGAAAAGAGAGCATAAAAAGAGTCCAGGTACCCCGATTTGAGGTATTGTCTCCTGGTCTCTTTTGTTTTTTTCGGATAGGCACAGTGCGTTTACTACCTTTTTATCTGTGGTAAAAAATTTCTTATTTTATAAGTGCTATAAAAATGTGGAATTTTAAAAAACTGAGGTGATGATACCCTACACATATTCGGTATATGTCTAACCCAAGGCATGAAGGAGTAGGAATTGTTTCTACATAAAAACGTTAAATAAGACGCTATCATACTGCATAATTTTATAAAAAATTGTATGACTCCCAGTAAAGATAAATAAATATCTTACTGGGAGGGATTATTTATGGCAGTCTTGGTTACTGGCGGTGCGGGTTATATTGGCAGTCATACTGTATTGGAGCTTTTGAAACGCGGAGAAGAAGTTGTAGTCATCGATAATCTGCTAAAAGGGCATAAAAAAGCCGTATTAAGTGAAGCTAAGTTTTTTGAAGGGGATATAAGGGATTCTGAATTCCTGAATCAGATCTTCATGAAAAATCAAATTGAGGCAGTTGTTCATTTTGCTGCAGATTCTCTTGTTGGCGAAAGTGTGAAAGAGCCGCTTAAGTACTATGATAACAATGTCGGAGGAGCAATTTCACTTTTGAGGGCAATGACAAAACACAATGTGAAAAAAATAGTTTTCTCTTCCACGGCAGCGGTTTATGGGGAGCCAGACTTGGTACCAATAAAGGAAACTATCCCGGCAAACCCAACCAATCCTTATGGGGAAACGAAACTGGCAATCGAAAAAATGCTTAAATGGGCTGAGCAAGCCTATGGTATCCAGCATGTTGTACTTAGATATTTTAATGTTGCCGGGGCAGATCTCGACTGTAAGCTTGGCGAAGATCACCAGCCTGAGACCCACCTAATTCCAATTATTTTGCAGGTTGCACAGGGCAAACGTGAAAAAATTATGATATTCGGCGACAACTACGATACCTCGGATGGCACCTGTATTCGTGATTATATTCATGTAACAGACCTTGCGAATGCCCATATACTCGCTATCCAAAGATTGCGTGAGGGCGAATCCAGCACTGTTTATAATCTGGGGAATGGGAACGGCTTCTCTGTAAAAGAAGTAATAGAGGTATCGCGGAAGGTCACAGGCAAGGCGATTCCAGCTGAGGTTGCACCTAGACGTGAGGGAGACCCGGGTAGGCTAGTTGCCTCATCGGAAAAAGCAGCGAGAGAACTCGGTTGGGAGCCGAAATATTCTGCACTTGAAACGATGATTGAGAGTGCCTGGAAATGGTTTCAAAAGAATCCTAAGGGCTATTGAATTCAAATAACAACGGATCAGTCAGCGTAGGGTTCAAATCAGGCGAAAAGATCTCTATGAAAAAAGATCCGTGAAAAAAGCCCTAAGAAAAAAAGCTCCAAATAAAGTAAGGAGCTTTTTTGCAAAGGTTTAAATCTGATTAGCAAGTATCGTTAAAGCCGCGCTGATCAGCACAGTGGCTAATAATAATCCAGCATATAAGAGATTTCTTTGTCTTGCTTTTTTCCTTTGCATTTCCTCTGGTGTAAGCCAATTGTTTGACATCCTATTTCTCCTTCTGTTTGAGGGTAGCTGGCTGACTTTTCCTTGTAGTGGAAGAGGTCCCTGTAGCTTTGCGTCATCATTTTTCAATGATTTTGCCCTATCTAAAAATATCTTAATTGTAAAAAAACAATCAATAGGTCTTTTGTCACGAATTTCTCTTTTGAATACAATCATCGCTATCTTTAATTCATTGACAAAAAAATTGTTTTAGTAAGGCCATCTCATCACCATCTTCAATGTAACTGTCCGAACCAGAAGTGAATACGGACAAAACAGTCATTCTTGGACTGATAGGATTATCAACAATTTTCGGCCTCTACTTAAAGAAAAGGATTTACAGCACTTGAAAAGGACATCGATATGCCGATAAATACGGATTGATATCTATTGATCTGGGTAGAAGGATTAAAAGGCCTTTTACATAAAAAAAAACGTGGCTAATTCAGCCGCGTTTTTTTGTTATAATCTTTTAGCGCCAATGAATCTTGGCTTCCAATATGGATTATTGATGCTTGCGATTGATACACCTTTTGAGGTTGCTGAGTGTATCATTTGGCCGTTTCCAATGTAAATAGCTACATGGGTAACTTTTCTTCCACCGCTAGTTGCATAGAATAGTAGGTCGCCAGGTTGGTATGATGTGACTTTGGTTCCGACATTATACATTTCCCCAGCTGTGCGTGGTAAATCTACTCCAGCCTTGCCGAATGAATAGTTTACTAGACCTGAACAGTCAAATCCGCTCGGATTGTTTCCTGCCCATTTATACTTCACTCCCATATTGCTTTTGGCAACTGAGATAGCATTTGCTTTATAATTATCAACAGGAGTGACAGCCGATTTTTTTACAGCTGTTTTCTTTACTACTGCTTTAGTGGTTTTAGGTGCAATATATTTTGAGCTTACGAAACCAGTTTTCCCTTTTGATGAGATTTTTGCCCATCCTTTTGATTGGGAAGCAACTGTTACAAGTTGATTTTTAGATAGTTTGGTAACGATTTTTCCAGAAGTAGAAGGTTTATTGCGCATATTCAATGTGCCGGAATTGATTTTCACATAATAAGTTGTTCCAGCAGCAGATGCTTTATCCATAGACGGTGCGACAGTGGCTACTAAAGTGAAGAGTAACATGGATGCAAGAATTCTCTTTAACAAGTAGTTTTACCCCCGTTTGTTTTAAGTTAAACCTAGTATATAGCGAAAGGGGTTACAAACAAATAACGGGAAAATTACATTTATATTACAAATTCCGACAGTAATTCCATGTAAGAATATAACGATTGATGAAAATTATATCGAATGATAAAGATTTTGGATAAAATGAACCGTTACGGAAGCTCATTTATTTAATATAGTTAATAGAGTTGGCCAGGATACCATCGACCTGGCCAGTTTCGCATAAAGCATTTTATTTAAAAGAACGTACATAATCATCTGATAATTTCATGTAATGGATAATTTTCTTTAATTCATCTTTCGCTTCTTCGGTAACTCCACTTTCAAGTCTATCCGATATGGATGTCAGCAGACCGCTGTCATTCGTTTTACCCGGAGTAAAAGCATATTCATCTGTCACAAATGTTCCGGTTGGAGCATAAAAGCGAATACCGATTGTATTGGAGGTAGCATTGATCAAATCCGTGCCAAATATAACGTCTTTGCCCAGATCAAGTCCCAATAAATTTGCGATAGTAGGATTGACGTCAATCAAGCCGCCAACCGAGTTAACGGTTTTTCCTTTTTGATTTGGTATCTTTACAATGAATGGGACATTTAAATGATCTAATATGGGATGATATTCATGGCCAAGAAGTTCATTAACAAGTGTGGTATCTTTTTTGTTTTGGGTCTGGACACCTTGGTGGTCACCGTAAACTACGATCATTGAATCGTCATACAGGCCAGAGGTTTTAAGTGCTTCAACGAGAATTCCAAATGCATAGTCAGCATAACTGACAGATTTGATATATGATCCGACAATTGACTCATTATACTCTTCAGGTAAAGCTACTGTATATTGGCTTTTGATTTCAGGTAGATCGTAAGGATAATGGCTTGATAAAGCGATAATGTGAGCGTAGAATTTCTTATCTTTTATTTCCGCCAATTTTTCGACCGTCTTTTTATATAAAATTTCATCGGATACACCATAAGCTATAAAATCTTCTTTTCCAAAGTAGTCTTGATCGAAATATTTTTCAAAACCCAGTGCTTCATACATCTCTTTTCTGCTCCAAAAGGAAACCTCATTAGCATGGAAAGTCGCTGTATAGTAACCAGCCTGTTTCAATTGTCTGGGTAAACTCGGTACAACCTTGCCTGCAATGGCAGTGGACATTGGTTCATTGCCAAGTGCATATATGGAGCTGTTAACCAGGAATTCAGCATCTGATGTATTACCCTTGCCTACCTGAGTGTAGAAGTTCGGAAAATAATATGACTCCTTGATCAGCCGGTTCAAGTTTGGGGTGATCTCGGCTCCTTCAATACGTTTGTTGAGCAGAAAGTTTTGGACGGACTCCAATTGCACGATAATCAGGTTTCTACCCTTTGCGATTCCTTTTAACTTTGAATTTGTGTTCAAGTGTGATGGTTTTTTGCTGGCAACCAACTCAGGAGTTATATCCCTCTCTCCCCTGAATAAAGTACTGGTTTCAGAAGAGATTTCCATTAATTGATAAGCAAAGAACCCTATTGTATTGTATTGGTTTATTTCGCTGATTTGCTGTGAGGCTCTGTAAAAACTAATGGAAAGAAATATGATATTGATTGCTGCGAGTATAACAATCAGTTTACTTTGGATTCGTATTATTTTTTCTGAAAGTTCTTTTGTATACTTCCATAGTAAGGACATGAACAGAATATCTAAGAAAAACCATAAATATTTTGCTTTGAATAATGCGTAGATGCTGGTCCGGATATCACCAAGCTGACCAGCTTGTGCCAGGGATTTATATGTAACGAGTGAATTGTAGTAGTCAAAGTACATAACAGCTGTTAAAAAAAAGAAAGAGCCGATTATGTTTAGAATCAAATAAACTAATAATTTTTTATTTAATAAATTGGTTAACAAAAAGAATATTACTAAGAAGGAGACTTCCATTGCTGCTCCGCTTGCATCCAGGGTGCCCAGAATCTCGAAGCGGGTATAGAGTGATTTAATCCCAAGAGAAAATATAGTCAGGAGTGCTAGAAAAGAGAACTTTTTCACCTTATCACCTCCATATTCGGAAAATTACTTTATGGCAATCAGTGTAGACCAGGAATTGTTTAGTTAAACGATGAATGTTATTTGGTTCTGTTTAGGAATCTGAAGAATCTACATTATAAAAATTCTTAGCTAATAATAAAAGCCCTGCAGCCAATCTGCAGGGCTTAATTTCAATTATTTAAGAAAATAGTCTCTGAACGAGCCAATATGTTCCAAAAAGAATAATAACGATGGATCCGTATTTGATTATTTTGGAGGAAGCTTTCAGACGGTGAAGATAGCTAAGCAATGGAAGTAAAAGCAGAACAATTACAAGCTGAACCACTTCAATTCCGATATTGAAACTTATTAATGCTGAAGCAAGGTTTGCTTTAGACAGGTTCATTTCCTGCAGGATGTTGGCAAATCCTAGCCCATGAATCAGCCCAAACAAAAATGTTAATCCCCAGCGGTGATTTACTTCTTTTTTAAGAATATTTTCAACCGCTACATAAATAATGCTCAATGCAATGAAGGATTCTACAATTCTTGATGGCAGATCCATGATTCCCAATACTGCTAAACTCAAAGTAATACTGTGAGCCACCGTAAAGGATGTAACGATTAAAGCATATTGTTTGAACGTCTGTTTTCTTAGCAGTAATGCGAATAGGAACAAAAGATGATCATAGCCGGTTAAAATATGAGACATACCCAGCTGAAAAAATGATAACCAGGATGATGAAGCTTGTACTTCAGGTTTTGTTTCTTGTGTAGGTGTAGATTGATTATTCTGTTCTCCTGCTGCTTGTTGTTCTTGCTGTACCTCTGTAAGCAGAATGGTCCAGGAACGATTTTCCCCTTGTAGTGCTGCTTGACTTGATTCTCCATTAACTGAAGCGGAGAGTAAATTAACATAGTTTGTATTTGGATCGTTTCCATAAAGTCCATCATTGACCGTGATGGTATCACCGGCTTGAAATGATGGATATTTTAAGGATAACGTCAGAAATTCTTTATTGTCTTTCTTAGCGATTTTTATATCAATTAGTTCTGGCTCTTGCTGTTCATTATTTTTGTCGAGTATTACGCTATGGGTCAGGAACTCTACAATGTGGTCTTGATTATCTGCAATTTCCTTTTCTTGTAGAATTTGATCCTTGTTTTGATCGATATCCTCCTGAAGTTCAAGGATGGATAAAGTGTCAACCGAGAATGCGAATTTCGTTTCCTGTTCATTAAACTCAATCGTTGTAAAGCTTGCACTGTATGGATGGGCAGACGCCAAGGATGGGAAGGAGTTGATAGTAAAAATAAATAATAATAGAAAATAAAAAAATACTTTCATCTTTTTCTTGCCGCTTGCTGCTTTCAATTTATATCCTCCCTTAAATGATCAAATAGTACAAACAACTTAATATAATCATAAATTCCTATAGGTGTATAGAAGGTTGCGGAACTTTTAACAAGAGATTTTTGAAAATTATTTATTTCCAGTTATATCATTAGCCTTAAAAATTCTGTAAAATTAAATTGCTATTAAACTTACATAATAGAAAGGTTGTCGATGATCTTCTGAATTATATCTTTCTTATTTTAAGAGTTTGGGGAAAAATCATAGAAGAAAGGATGGTAAATCAATGAAGAGAAAAAAGAGAATCTACAGGCAGCGGACGAGCTTGTTTCTGGCTGTACTATTGCTTGTCAGCACCTTCTTTCCAGGTGGCCTCGCACTAAAAGCAAGCGCTTCCATTGCTGAACATCTTGTAATCAGCCAAGTTTATGGCGGGGGTGGGAATAAGGATGCAGTCTACTCAAACGATTTTGTAGAATTGTACAACCCGACAGAAAAGGAGATTTCTCTAGAAGGCTGGTCAATTCAAAAAGCCAGCAGTACAGGGACCTCTTGGCAAAAAATTGATTTGAACGGAGTAATCAAACCTTATGGTTATTACTTAATACAAGGAAAAGCAGGGACTTCGGTCACTGATAAACCACTTCCTCAGTACGATGCAAACGATTCATCCTTTGATTTAAGCAGTACAAAAGGGAAAGTGGTTTTGGTCAATAATACGGATCTTGTTTCCGGTCAATATCCTGAAAACATTGTTGATTTTATTGGCTTCGGTGAAGGAACGGTTGGTTTTGAAGGGACGGGACCATCTGCGACACTAACGAATCAAACGAGTGCCCAACGGAGACCATATGCCAATGTGGATCCGGCAACCGGTAAAGGGAATGCATGGGATACAGATGATAATGTGTCTGATATTGTTAATGCAACTCCAGTTCCAAAGAACAGTGTAAGTCCTGTAGAGCCGCCTATGCAATCTGATAAGAGTTTGCAGCCGGTAGGAAACAATGTTCAATTTACACTTGATAGTTCTAACGGAAAAGTAATCGGAAACCCTGGAGCTGTTTTGGCAGATTCAGATATTAAAATCTATGAAACTTCCTCAAAAGGTACTGTCCTAGGCTCTAATAAAGCAGAAGCAGACGGTTCTTTTGAAGTAAGCCTCATAACAGATAAGAATTTATCTTCAATCTTTATCACTGCAACACAGGCTGGAAAAAAAGAAAGTAATGCGGTCGAAATAAATCTGGCCACTGCCAGTGAGGGCGTTAATGCTGAAAATCTTAGCTACAGTGTTGATGAAAACGGAAATGGGACATTGATCGGAAATGAGGGAGCAGCTGTTAGTAATTCCCTGATCAATGTATACCCTGATTCATCAGCAAATAAAGCGGAGCGCCTTAATTCTGAGGTCACCGAAGCCATGTCAAATGGCGGATTCAGTGCAATCACCTTTAGCAACGCACCTGAAACAGTTTATGTGACCCAGCAATCAAGCAGTGCGAATGGGATTATGCTTGAAAGTTCGCCTGTCTCTGTTGAAAAGGCAGATACAGACGCTGTCACTCCTTTGAACGTTGTAAAACAAACAGATTCCAAAGGGCTTTTGACAAATCTTAATCAATATTTCACTGTCGAAGGTGTTGTCACTGTTGATAATGGAATAATGGGGACACAGAAGAATAACTTCTATATCCAGGATGCGACAGGCGGCATCAATATATTTGGCAACTATGATTCAGAGTTGACAATTAAACGCGGGGATAAGCTGCGAATCACAGGTAAAGTCATTGAGTATAAGGGACTAACTGAATTAGAAGCTACTGCCATTACTAGAGTTGGCGAAGGTAAAACTCTTCCAGCAGCAAAGGAAACGACGATTCAGGAATTAAACACGTTTACTGTAGCGGAGCTTTTGGAAGGCAGCCTGGTAAAGGTAACTGGTAAAGTTTCCGCTGTTTCTGGTTCAGGTAATGTAAATGTTACTTTAGTGGATGAAAATAATAAATCAACAACTGTCAGGGTCATGTCAGCAACAGGAATCAATACGGATACTGACCTTGTAATCGGTAAAAGCTATTCAGTAACCGGAATTGTTGGCCAATATACATCTTCTACTACATCACATACAAACGGATATCAAGTATTCCCTCGGGATAAGAAAGATATTGCAGGTGAACTGGGTGTAGAACATACACCATTAACAGAAGTCTATAAAAATACTCATATTGAGTTTGTAGCAAATGCCAGCGGCGCAGAGTCAGCTGCCGTATACTACAAGGCAAAAAATACCGCTGAGTATACAGTTCTCCCTATGACTGCCGGCAGCGATGGCCGATATACTGCGGTTTTGGAAGCATCTCAAGTTCCTGCGGATGGATTCGATTATTTTATTGAAGTTAAAGCAGGAGAAAGTGTTAAGACATCTGGTACAAAGGATGCTCCGTTTCAGGTGAAAGTGGTTTTGGATGAAGAAGGGCCAAGAATTTACAGCGAAACTCCTGTAGGAGGATCGAAAGTTGAAAGTCCACGCCCTGAAATCTCGGTATTGCTCGAGGATCCAAGCGGTGTGGATGAAACAAGTGTGAAAGTTTCGCTTGATGGCAGCGAACTTACTTCGGCAACCATCTCAAAGAGCCAGGTGAAATTCGTTCCTGCTGAAGATCTATCTCTTGGTGTTCATACCGTTAAGGTAACAGCAAGCGATTCAAGAAAAAACAACAGTACGTATGAATGGACATTCGAAGTAGTGCCACGCTTTGAAGGCGGACAGCATTTCCGTGGTACAACCCATAACCATACAAATATTTCACATGATGGTGCGGGTTCACCTGAGGATGCTTTAAAAGCAGGCAAGAAGTACGGCTACGACTGGTTTGCATTCTCCGATCACTCACATGACATCGATCCGTCTTTGCTTGGACAGGATACAGTTGATCGTGACGGAATGCAGGAAAGAAAAGGCGGTGCAGACTGGCAGTTAACAAAAAAACTTGCTGCCGACTACACCAAAAATGATGAGTTCGTGGTATTCCCTGCGTTTGAAATGACTGCCACTACCTGGGGACACTCAAATATCTTTGGGACAGAGAACTTCATCGATCGCAATATTAATGGAAAAACATATCAGGATTTAAACAATTATTACGCATGGGTCATGAAATACGATGACATAGTCGGGCAGTTCAACCATCCGGATATGTCAAAAAATGCGTTTAACAACTTTAAACCTTACGATAAAGGAGCAGACAAGCTCTTTACAATGTTGGAAGTTGGTAACGGTTCAGGTCACTACGGTTACGCTAATGCGGAAAAGAAGTTTTTCTCAGTACTTGATTTAGGCTGGCATGTGGCACCGACTTATGGTGAGGACAACCATGAAGGTACTTGGGGACAAACAAGAGCCCGTACGGTAATCGTCGCTGAGGACCTTACTCAAGAATCCCTTCTTCACTCAATGAGAAATATGCGAGTCTACATGGTTGAAGATCCAAACTTCACACTCAATGTGAAAGCAAATGGATTCTACATGGGTTCAACAGTTGACAGCAAATCATTGAAGTTCGATATTTCGGGCAGTGACTTTGTCGCAGAGTCGAGGAGCATACCAGAATATGACTACCTGGCAGCTGATTATCAATCCGACGACCGAATTGAAAAAGTAGAACTGATCACGAATGGCGGAAAAGTTGTAGATTCTATTACCCCTATGGAAAAAGAGTTTACCTGGGATCCATCCTATACAGTTACTGGCGGACAGCAATGGTTTGTCGTAAAAGTAACCCAAAAGGATGGCGAGCAGATGTACTCCGCTCCAATCTGGTCAAAAGAAGAAGCTGTGGATGTGAAAGTAAATGGAATTGATGTCGAGGGAGATGTCATCATCGAAGGAAATCCAGCGACGTTAAAATCCAACGTAAGCAATAATGGAACACAAGAAGTTAAGAATATAAAAGTGGAGCTTTATTATGATGAGGTTAAAGAAGCAAACCTGATCGGTTCACAAACGATTTCTTCCATCATTCCAAAAGGTGTGGGAACGGCTTCTGCGGTCTGGGAGAGCCCGATGAAGGGAGACCACGAAATCATCGCGGTTGTTACCTCATTGGATGGACTGGACCTTGGTGATTCAACCTTTGTTTTACAAGTGAAAATTAAAGAACCGCTAGGCATAAAAGTAATGATCGATGCCAAGCATGGCAATGAGAACACAAGTGGTGACAGCGGATCCTATAAGGATAACCTGAAATCCTTCACAACAATGATGCAAAAAGAGGGATATACAGTTGCCGAAAATAAAGCAACTTTCACGGATGCTTTACTCAGTGATGTAAATGTTCTGGTCATTACGCATCCAAAATATGCTTATACGGCGGACGAAAGCGCAGCAATCGCGAAGTTCGTTAAAAACGGCGGATCAGTCCTAATGGCGAGCAAGAGTAACTATGGTACAGATCCTACGATTAATAATGCAATGTTGAGTGAGATTGGTACCGAAATCAGAATGGGCAATGACGGAGTTTTTGATGTAAGTGAAGACGGAAACTTCTGGAGCGATCCAAGTAAGAGTCCGTTTGCGGTAAGGGTATTCCCTGAGCCTGTCTCCAATTACATCACAGACCGGGTATCCTTCCTGGACTACTATAGCGGTGGAAGCTTATCAGGAGCTGATAACAAGCCGTTGACAGATAGTGATAAGGTTACAATCCTTGCAAGAGGAAACGAAACTACTTATCAGGGAAGCGTAAAAGGCGGTTATACTTACGATGATGTTTCAGATGAAACCGGTGGCTCAGCTATTCCGTTAATTGCCTCCGAGGAAATCGGCGAAAATGGCAGGGTTATCGTATCAGGAATGAATATCTTTAACGATAAGCAGCTCGATGAATCATATGAGCCAAAAGGCAATGATGAATTTGCGCTGAACGCGGTAAACTGGCTTGCTCATCGCGGAACAACAGTTTCTTCAATTGGTGATGCAAGAGACCTTGCTGAAGATACACCTGTAGTGATTGAAGGAACAGTCACAACCGGAGCCGGAGTTTTCTTTGACGCATTCTATGTACAGGATGAAACTGGCGGAATCATGGCTTTCCAGGAAGTTCCTGCAGGATCATTGAAGCCTGGTGATAAGGTCCGTATCTATGGACATATCATCACATTCGATAACAACAAGGAAATCGAGTTTGCGAAGTTTGATCAAGACGTAATCAAAATTAGTGAGGGAGACCCAATCCAACCAAAAGATGTAGCTACTGGCGAAGCTACTTCTAATGCTAACCAGGGGCTTCTTGTGAAAGTAACAGGTAAAGTTGTTTCCCAATTTGACGCCAACTCTTATATCATCAACGACGGGTCAGGCGATGTATTGGTATTTACAGATGGCTATATCACTAACCAGAGTGGACCAGTTCCAGTTCTGAAAGTAGGGGATACTTTAGAGGCAGTCGGTTTATCAGGCTCTTTCGCGGAAGGTACAAGGATTCGTGTACGTGATACGAAAGAACTTGTAAAGGTAGATAAAACAGCACCTGTCACTACAGCAACAGTAAATCCTGAAAGTCCTACTGGCAATAACGGCTGGTACACAACCGATGTCACTGTCACACTGACTTCAGTAGATGAAGAATCAGGTGTGAATTCACCAGAATACAGGATTAATGGTGGAGAATGGTTGGAATATACAGAAGCTATCCAATTTAATAAGGATGGTGTTTTCACTCTCGAATTCCATGGTTCAGACGTTAGCGGAAATGTTGAAGAGATCAAGTCCATTGAAATCAAAGTGGATAAGACTGCTCCAGAAACATCCGTTACGGTAAACCCTGAAAACGCAACAGGTACAAACGGCTGGTATACCTCTGATGTGACTGTTTCTCTATCTGCCACAGACTCGATGACGGATGTTAAGACGACACAATATCGTATTAATGGTGGAGAGTGGACAGCGTACTCAGATGCATTGCAATTAACGTCCGATGGAATCTACAAGATTGAATACCAAAGTGTAGATGGGGCAGGAAATGTGGAAGAAACGAAAATGAAGGAGATTAAGATCGACCAAACAGCTCCTGAATTATCTGTTTCAGTAGATAAGCCAACCCTCCTTGTGCCAAATCACAAGCTAGTCGATATCAAGGCATTGCTAGACTACAGTGATGCCAGATCAGGAATAAGTTCGGTAGTATTGGAATCAATCACGGTTAATGAAGTAAACGCAGACATCAGTGATATAAGTGGAGCGTTATATAAAACGTTAGATACGGATTTTGCCCTTCGTTCCGAAAGAAACGGAAAAGGCAATGGACGCATCTACACCATCACATATCTAGCTACTGATCAGGCCGGAAATACAACAGAGGCTCAAGCTACTGTTACGGTGTTAAAAGGAAGATAAAAATAAAAAAGACTGCATATGAGAAACCTTATGTTTCTTCATAGCAGTCTTTTTTATTAGCGCCAATCTTTTATTTATGCTCATACCAGTTGCATCCACACCACTTTCATTATTCATGTTCACGCTGCTTTTTTGTTTGATTGCTAATGACAGTTAACAATAATAATTTTTCTTCCGGGCTCAACATGCTCCAGCTTCCTGCTTTTACTCTCATGTAAAACACTCCTTATTAACTGTATTTTTTTTACTTTTGCTTCTGTAATCCTTATATACCGCCTTTTTTAAAAAATCAAACAACAAAAGTTTCTACAAATTACCAGTTGGTTCTACATGCATGTCCCGGCTCTTTTGTCGAAGGAGATCAAGGTAGCGAGAAGTATGGGGGATTTACACCAAAATTTGGATGAAAGTGCAATTATTTTATTTTTGCGTGCAAATAATACTCTTAAACGCGCAATAATCGTGAAGAACGGTGCAATTACTACACCTGACCGTGCAATTAAGTCGCTTAACGGTGCAATTATCCACATGCGACAAAGAGACCCTGCTATTTTTACGAGTATATCCACTCGGTCCCAGGACCTAGATGACATTACTAACCAAGTCTGTAGAAAAAGAGGTTGTTTTGAAGTATTGTATAAGGAAGAAAACATTTTTTAACAGCATTTGAAACATTCTGCGCCTCCTATTCGTATAAATAGGAAGATTCAATACAGGAGTCGATGACTAATGAATAAATTCCTTTTACGATTCATGCAAACCGGTTCGGCAATCCCTTTTTCGGCATTTATCTGGCTGCTGGCGTATGCCGGTTTTGATCAGACGTTCTGGATGTCTTCGCTATATGGGTTCATCGGCGGGGGTGTCATGTTTTTTGGAGTAGGGTATTATCTTGAAAGAAGAGTCCTTGAAAAAAACCGACTGACAAAGAAGGAATACAAATATATACAGAGAAATCTTAAAGAAGCGAATGTGAAGATTAAAAAGGTCCAGAAATCGCTCTTTTCGATCCGCCATATCCGTTCGTTGAAACAAAGAATGGAGCTGCTAAGGCTTGTGAAAAACATTCAGCGGCTAAACACTCGTGAGCCAAGGAGGTTTTTCAAGGCAGAACAGTTTTATTTTTCCCATCTTGATTCCATCATGGAACTGAGCGAAAAGTATGCCTTCCTTTCCTCCCAGCCGGGTAAAAACCGTGAGCTGGAGCGCTCATTATATGATACACAGGATACATTGAAGGAGCTTACCAAAATCGTTGAGAAAGATTTGAGCTATATGCTGGCTGACGATATTGACCATCTGAATTTTGAAATCGACGTAGCCAAGCATTCGATCAAAAAACTAAATGAAATTCCTGACGAGACCAGGAGGTTAAAATAATGACAGAAAAAAACCCAGAACTTTTAAAAAATACTGGCAATATCATGGATGATATATTAACAAATCCGTTTGGCGATTCACCGGAATTGCAGCTGCAGCCTAGTCCACAACAGCACGAAAGCAAACCGGTCAAGCTGATTGATGTTATCCCTGAGGAAAATCGCCAGAGAGTTTACCAATTGGCAGAGCAAATCGACCCGAAAAACCATCAGGCCATGATCCAATATGGTACCCAGGCACAAGGGAAGCTGCTGACTTTTTCTCATGCGATGCTTGAGCATGTCCAGAAAAAGGATGTCGGTGAAGTAGGGGAGATCATCAATGATTTGATGAAACATCTCAATGATATTAACCCAGAGGAACTCAGTGCTGAAAAGCAATCATTCTTTGCCCGGATGTTTGGCAAGATTTCGGGTTCTGTCCAGGAGATCCTCTCGAAGTATCAGAAGACAGGCGCCCAAATTGACCGGATCAGCGTGAAACTGGACCGAAGCAAAAATGTACTTCTATCCGATATCGGAATGCTCGAGAAGTTATACGAAACAAATAAAGAGTATTTCAACGCACTAAACATCTATATCGCTGCAGGCGAACTTAAGCTGGAAGAGCTGCACGAAAAAACAATCCCTGAACTGAAAAAAGCGGCGGAAGCTTCCCAGGACCAAATGAAGTTCCAGGAAGTCAATGACATGATCCAATTTGCCGACCGCCTGGATAAGCGCTTGTATGACCTGAAGCTAAGCAGGGAAATCACGATTCAGAGTGCACCGCAAATCCGCCTGATCCAGAATACCAACCAGGCCCTTGTGGAAAAAATCCAGTCCTCAATCGTGACAGCTATCCCTCTTTGGAAAAACCAGGTTGCGATTGCCCTGACATTAATCAGGCAGCGTCATGCAGTGGAAGCGCAAAAGCAGGTATCGAAAACGACAAACGAACTGCTTCTGAAAAACGCCGAAATGTTGAAAACAAACACAATCGAAACCGCGAAAGAAAATGAACGCGGCATTGTCGATATCGAAACATTGAAGAAGACACAGGAAAACTTGATTACAACATTAGAAGAAACTTTGAGAATCCAAGAAGAAGGTCGTACGAAGCGACGTCAGGCTGAACAGGATTTGGCCACGATGGAGAATGAGTTGAGGCTGAAGCTGTTAGAAATAAAGGATAAATAATAACTGAACATAATGAAGAGATGCCTGCTCATAAAGAAAGTCTTATGGGCAGGCATCTTTTTAAAATTGGTAAAAAGAAGCCTTAAATCATACCCGTAAAAAGTTCAGATATCTTTCGTGCTTTATGATTAATAGATTAGCTATTACCTTAACAAGTATTATAAAAAAGTTTAAAGTTGCGTTAGAAATGGTACTAATAATTATGCAACTTATTTTAAGTAATTTAATAAAAATTTTAAGTGTCTGAGGATATTGCAAATATGTTGATAAGGGAGGAATCATGGTGTTCAAATGGATGTATAACTTAAAGTACAGATTTCATTTGGCTTTACAGTATTATAACCAGGCGCTTATAAAAGATGCCCTATGTGATAAATTGAAAGATAGCTTGATTCGAAAAGCAAAATACCATGAAGAAAAAGCAATTTCACTTCTATCAAAGAATGGTAACTACCATTTTTAACTCAGGTAGATAACATTATTTCTTTATTACAAAACCGTTAAAAAGACTAGAATAGTGGTTTTGATGACTGTTATTATCCCTTCTTATTGGATTTATATCATACTTAATCAAGCTTGGTAACTGCCAAGTTTTTTCTTTATTCTCTTACATCCTTCTGTAAAGTTCCCTCAAAGTACTACGCATAATCTCTTTTTATATCTCACAAAAAAAGCAGAATAAATATTAATCAAGAGACACCATTCTACATACTTTTCAATCTCGTAATGGTATGATGTAAAGATATAGGTAATAATTGGAAGGCGCTTAATCCCTT
The DNA here is from genome assembly GCA_018613055.1 of Chryseobacterium sp. ISL-80. Taxonomy (GTDB): domain Bacteria; phylum Bacillota; class Bacilli; order Bacillales; family Cytobacillaceae; genus Mesobacillus. The sequence goes on from JAGGQZ010000013.1 coordinate 260,916, forward strand.
CTCAACTAGTACCTTGCATGGTCGATATTATGTATATAGAATAATTTTATTTTAAGGGGATTAGGGATGGGGATTCGCGGCACGGTGTTATTTTTATTTTCTTTTTTGTTTCTGTTTGTCACAGGAGTAGCTGCTGATGAAGTGAAAGTTGAACCGCAAATTTCGAAGTTTAACACGGATGTCATTTTTGATGAAGAGAAAGAATTTGATAGCAGAGAACTTATAATAAAGTTTAAGCCTGGAGTATCTACTGAAGAAAAGGGGAGAATACTTCAATCCGTGAAGGTGAAAGAACTTTCTAATCTAGATAATTTCACATTAGGATCGGCTGCAAAAGGCGACGATTTAAAATCGATTGCTGAAAATCTTTTAAAGTATAAACAAATAGAATATGTTGAGCCGAACTATCAGATTGAACCTCACTTCACTCCTGGGGATCCGGGTTACAGCAAGCAATGGTATCTTAAAAAAATACAAATGCCCAAAGCGTGGGATACAACCAAAGGTGCTTCTAATATTACGGTAGCGGTCATTGATGCCGGTGTTCAAACGAACCATCCTGAATTGAAAGGGAAAATAGTATCGCCTTATGATGTAACTAGGGGAAGCACAAGTGTATCACCTGATGATCATGGTACACATGTCGCTGGTATCATTGCGGCAACAATCAATAAGTCCGGAATTTCTGGAATTGCCCCCAATGTGAAAATAATGCCGGTAGACGTTTTTGCTGGAGATGGAGCAAATGTCTACGATGTAGCTGAAGGTATTATGTATGCAGTCGACCATAAAGCTGATATTTTAAACTTAAGTCTCGGAAGCTACTATTATAGTTATCCATTGGAATATGCAGTCAGTTACGCCAAATCCAAAGGAGTACTTGTAGTCGCTGCTGCAGGAAATGATGATTCTTCAGAATACACATATCCAGCCGCATTGCCGTCTGTTTTGGGAGTTAGTGCTACTGACAGTCTTGATCGTATAACTCAATTTTCAAACTATGGGGACTATATTGATTTTGCAGCACCAGGAATGGATATATATTCAACGATTTCGGGTAGCAAATATGCAAGTTTAGACGGGACATCCATGGCTTCTCCGGTTGTTTCAGGTGTTTCGGCCTTGGTCTTATCTAAAAATCCCTTTCTATCGCCGTCTCAAGTCCAGAACATTTTAATCAAATCATCTTCTGACCTGGGTAGTAAGGGATGGGACTATCTCTATGGTTATGGACGGGTTGATGCGTATAAAGCTATGACGAATACACCAACACCGCTTCATAGTCTCAAGTTATCATCAAGCACATTTACTATGAAGGGTAGTAACAAGAATAACATCTCATTTTATGCACAGAATGGCACGGCTGTCTCACTTTATATCCAGAATTCAAAGGGAACAACTCTAAAAAAGCTTTTAGTAAATAAAAAGTGGTCGGGAGGAAAAGTAACAGTTTCTTGGGATGGCAGGATGGATAACGGAGCATATGTAACTAGTGGAACCTATAAGGTCTTAGCAAAAGCCACAAATGGAAAAAAAACGGTTTACAAGAGTACAACTTTAAAAACGATTGATAAAGTCACTCCATCAATACAGGTGGCGAGCAGTATTTTCTATTCTCCTCCTGTCAGAGGAAAGCTCGTTGTACCTTACCATTTAAATAAAAGTGCAAAAGTGACCGCCACTATTTATGATCGTAACAATAAACTAGTTAAGAAAATATTAAACAATAGTTCAATTTCTTCGGGCAAAAGATCATTAGTATGGGATGGGAAAACGAGTAAAGGCAAAAAAGTCAGCGATGGAAAATATACACTTATTATGTCTGTTATTGACTCGAGAAAGGTCAAAGGAACTACTAGAAGGACAGCAATAAATGTAGATTCTATCAAGCCTGCAGGTAAAGCGACATTGTACTCATCAACCTTGAAGATGGATGGAAAATCAAAACCTGTCCTTAAAATGGATTTTAAAGAAGCGGTACATTTAAATGCTTATGTAACGACAGATAAGGGCACAAAGATAAAGAAGCTGGCTTATGGAAAGTACTATAAAAAGGGTGTTTCAAATATTCATTGGGATGGAAAAAATGACAAGGGCCAGTTCGCATCTGAAGGGAAATATCAAATTTACCTAGAGTACAGAGATAGTGCTGGAAATAAAGCAACCTTAAAAAGCTCTTTATTTGCTCTCCAGGATTGGCTAAAGCCTACTGTTAAATCGTTACCAAACCTTGAATATCGCTCAAAAACAAATGTTCCAGTTTCTTATTCCATCAGTAAACCTGGATATGTGACTGTCCAGCTTATAAAGGAAAACACCCTTCTTCGTACGGTACAAACAAGTACCTTTAAAACAAAGGGATCCCATACATTTATTTTTGATGGAAAAGACCAGTCAGGAAATTATTTAGCAGATGGAGCTTACCAATTTAAGATTGTTATGACAGATAAATATAAATTGGTCAACCAGTTTATAGGCGGTATTAAGATTGCTTTAACAAGAGTGGAAATAGAATATTCGCCGGTGATTTTCTATGATCCTTTGGAAGAGCGAAAGATTGATGTCTTCTACAAATTGTCCGAACCAGCAAAAGTTACGATTGAAATCTTTAACGAGTATAACGATAAAGTAAAAACTATTACTACGAATACGCAAGCGCAGATCGACAATTCATTCAGTTGGGATGGTATAGATCCTAACTATAATGAGCACGGTAGCTTATACTTTTATAGCATCAGAGCAGTAAATAATGTTGGAAATGAAACGGTAGTAAAAGGGAAATTGATTAACGAAGAGAATTCGGCTTGGGTAGAGTCAATTACACATACATTCCTTCCTGATGATGAATACATTGGGAGGAACAAGCAGCTTAATCTTCATATCTCGCTAAATCAGCCAACAAAACTCTCTATGAAAGTTTTTGATTATTATAGTGAAACTCTATTAGAGCAAAAAGAATTTACATTAACCCAGGGGATGAATACTATAGAATATATTAAATTGCAAAGCACTGACCAGTACTATCTCCTGGATTTCAAAGACCATTTAGGAAACATTGTTTACAGTTACTATTTGAGAGATTAACATTTATTAAGGCATACCTGATACTCGGGTATGCCTTGTTTTTGGTAAAATTTCTATATATTTACTACTTAAAATATATTAAAATTATTTATTATGAATTAATCATTGGGAGGATAATACGTGCAATTTTTACGAAGAGTGTTATTAACAACTATTGTTTGGGGTTTGCTTATTCCCGGCATCTTGCCATCACATCAGGTACAGGGAGCAACTTTAAGTTCCTATCAATCTTTTAATCAAAATTTATCAAAAGAACTAAAAAAATACATAAAAAAATCTGGAGGCACAATCACTCTTCATTATCGAGAATTCTCGACAGGTGATGAGTTTAAGATGAATAGCACCAGTGCCAAGAAAGCGGCGAGTACGATAAAGCTGCCTTTGGCTTTATATGTAATGGAACTTGCTGCTGAAAAGAAAATCAACTTAAACGAAAAGCTTACATATAAACGGCATCATTATTATGGTGGCAGTGGTGTCATCCAGAAGAAAAAGTTTGGTTCAAAATATACTATTAGAGATTTAGTGAAAAAAGCAATGATCCATAGCGATAATATTGCCTTTATTATGCTCCGCGAAAGAGTAGGCAAGAAGAATTTTATTGCTTACATGAAAAGAATAGGAGGGAAGAATGCTTATCCTAAAGGGCAGAATCTTACATCTGCTTCTGACTTGATTGTGTATACCAATCGCTTATATAACTTCTCGACAACAAATGCATTAGGGAAAGAATTAGTAAGTTATTTAAAAAAAACGGATTACAATACTACAATCCCTAAAGGAATTAAAGGCGTTTCGACTGCTCATAAGGTTGGGATGATTCCGGCTTCGAGAATTTATAATGATGTTGGAATCGTATATGATAAAAATCCTTTTGCCCTTGCCGTGATGACGAATAATCTCTCCTATACTAAGTCACAAAAGGTGATTGCGGATATTTCTTCAATTGTTTATAAGCATCATAAAGAAAAGAATAACGTTCATTACTTTAAAACGAAGAAGGCTACTCCTGTTCATTTAATACCAGTATCCACAACAAAAAATATTGGATCACTGGCAAGAGGTCAGGTATTTAAAATAATATCTGTTAAGGGAGAGTGGTATGAAATCCTTTATGGGGGAAAAAAAGGATATGTTCGTAAAAACACTTTAACCGCATACACAAGACCGCCTGCTTCTGGGTTTGTAAATCGTTCTATAAAAAATAATGGATGGATAAGCGCTAAATATTATACTCAAGTTTTAGATAAACCTGATCCTTCCGGAAAAGTATTAATGTCATTATATAAAAAGACCTCCATTTACGCGGAATCAATAAGTGGCAATTACTATAAGACTATAATAGGTAACAGAGTTGGATATGTATCCAAGGATTCTGTTCAATTGTTATATACAGCGAATGTGAAGCATTTTGAAATTGTCAAAGAGGATGCTAGGATTTATTTTCTTAGGAACGGAATATATGTTCATATGGGCGAGTTGAAAAAAGGACAGATATTTACCCGGACTAAGGATGCAGGGGCATTTAATGAGGTACAAATAGGCAACATAAAAGCTTATGTGCACAAATCGGATACCAATCCATTATTTAGTGCTACGATTGTATATCCCATCAGTAGCAATGATGTAACGGGTGAAGTTAACTTTAACCTTGTCCAGAAGGTATACAGCAAACCTTCTGCAATCGAAGCAGATATCATAGGAAGTTTAAATTATTCCCAAAAGGTGGGCTTTTTAAGAGTGATTGATGGCTGGTATGAAATAAACTTTCTGGGGAGAAAAGGATATATACAAATTGAAAACCACCAATAAGACAAATGCAAAAAAGGGTTCCTTAAATAGGAATCCTTTTTTGCATTAAAAGGGTCAATGCACAACACATCAAACAATTGCCTTCAGGTGGAGGAGCTCCATTTTTTCATAGTTATTAACGAATAGTAAATCTTTTGTCGTAATTGTAAATAACTTATAGTTTTCGTTATTTATTATGCATACAAGCTTTCTGCAAAGAAACTTAGGATATTATAGTCAATAAATAAGCCGAAAATGAGGAGGATTATTGCAGGAATAACAAAGACAATTCTAGCCAATAATGAAATTTATAGTAATCGTGAATGGCCAGAATAAAATCTAAAGAGCTGGAGGAGTATGAATGGACGAAATTGGTGAAGTGATTGTAACTATATTACTGGGGTTGTTTTTTGTACTCTCTGTTTATGTTAGCCTCAATACACTATATTATGTATTTCTTACTTTCTTTGGCTTTGGAGCAGCTAAAAGAGATTATGAAATAATAGAAGACCAAACAAGATTTCTTATCCTGGTTGCAGCTCATAATGAAGAAAAAGTTATAGGATCCACAATCGATAATTTGAAAAACATACGATATCATAGTGACCTTTATGACATTTACATCGTAAATGATAATAGCACAGACAGAACCGGTGAAATTTGCGAAGCTAAAGGTATGAAATACATTAATACTGGTGAAAAGCTTTTCCCGAGAGAAGGTGTAGGGAAGCCTGCTGGATTGCAATATGCTTTAAGGTTTTTAGGTTTTGAAAAACTTCAAGAGAAGTATGATTGTTTAATGATATTGGATGCGGATAATCATGTCGATCCCGATATCCTTATCGAATTGAACTCACAGTTTATCGCCAAGGGTAGGCCAGAGGCGATTCAAACCTATTTAGATTCCAAAAACTCCGGTAATAATCTGTCTTTGGGTTATGCCATGAGCTATTACATCACCAATCGTTTTTTTCAGCTTGCAAAATATCGTGCAGGATTGCCCAATGCTATTGGTGGCACCGGTTTTATTGTCAGGATGGATTATTTAATGAAGCATGGTGGCTTCCGCTTCCATTCCCTCACAGAAGATCTTGAATTAGAAATGGAAATAGTGAAAGACAACGGCAGGGTATTATGGAATCATTTTGTCCGTGTTTATGACGAAAAACCAGAGAATTTCAAAATAAGTATCAAGCAGAGGACACGCTGGTCACAAGGACATTGGTATGTAGCTTTTACAAACCTTAAGCCAATGGTGAAGAAGCTTTTTACTGACAAAGGAAAGCTGAAGATTATTGATCAATTGATTTATTTATTTGGCATGGCACGTGCTGTCCAAATGACCATTGTTCTAATCGGAATTTTGGTCGCTTCAGGATACGGACTCGCAACACAAAATACAGAATTACTATCTAGTGCTGGAGAACGTTTCATATTTCTAATTTTTGGTGCCAGTATCATTTCATTAATATTATTCACTTATCAGCTGTTGATTTGTATGTACTATGCCATAAGGGTTGATACAGATCATAAATTCAGATTCTTCCGTATGAGCGTATCTGTTTTCTATTATGCTTACACATTTATATACGCCCAGGTAATGGGGTTAATTAAATGGAAGCAGCAGCACACCTGGGTGAAAACAGAACATAATAAGACAGCAAGAGAAAACCCTTAATCCTGGAGAGTTTGTCTATATTTTACCCTAAAAGATACCTTCTTTTTCCCTATGGAATAAGAAGGTTATTTTTTTAGTGGTTTGAACTTTTTTTATAAGGGTAAGAGTACCGATGACTGGTTTAGTTTACAAATTTAGTGGGTATTTTGTTTTAATTTGCAGAAAATTGTCGAAGAATATTTGCTTTTTTATATTATCTAACAAATAATCTACATAAAAGCTTTTTAGGAGGATTTATTTTGTCTAAAAGATATGAGGAGCTTGATTCTTTAAGAGGGCTGGCGTCAAGTTCGGTAGTCATTCATCATACACTATTGACGTCTTCGGTGTTTTTAGCTGCGCATTATCACGAGGAAATAAGTAATCCACTTTTAAAGTTATTTGCTTATTCTCCTTTACATTTATTTTGGGCCGGGCATGAGGCTGTAATCTTGTTTTTTGTTTTAAGTGGTTTTGTCCTATCAATTCCTTTTACAAACAGGAAACCTCATTACGGAAATTACGTTATAAAAAGGGTGACTAGAATCTATTTGCCTTATATATTTTCTATTGCGTTGTCATATACACTGTACATACTGATCCAGCCTGGTACTCACGAAACTTTGAGCAGTTGGTTTAACCATATGTGGTCACGTGATTTAACCCTGAAAGACATTCTTTCTTTTATATTGATGTATGGAGAAGGTTCACATAACATCAATACAGTTATATGGAGTTTAGTCCATGAAATGAGAATTTCACTCTTTTTTCCTTTAATAATGCTTCTTGTTAATAAGTACAGTTGGAAAACATCATTAATAGCGGGTGTTTCGTTGTTTTCATCCTTATGGCTTTATTTGAAGATAGGCTTTCCAAAGCAAGTAGACAGTATTGAATCGCTCAATTATGTTGCACACTCGTTCTCAATGACTTTCTATTATAGTTCCTTCTTTTTGATAGGAGCATTAGTAGCCAAAAATAAAGACCGATTATCCTCTGTTTTTAATAACTTTAGCAAAACGTTTAAATTGTCTTTAATAATAATCGGCACTTTTCTATATACAATAGAATGGTGGATGCCTAAGGTAGGGTATTACAGATATAATGGGAATCTATATGAAAGGTTATTTTCTACAGCAATTGTTGATTATGCGGTTGGATTAAGTGTAATCATATTGTTTGTATATACCCTGAATTCTTTTAGGCTCAAGAGAATACTCCATGCAAAGCCTTTATTAATTTTAGGTAAGGTATCTTATAGTCTGTATTTGATTCATCCAATCGTGTTGTTAAGTTCTATCAATCTATTGAAGGATATCTTGCCATATACAGCAATATTCATGCTCGTCCCTGTTATTTCAATAATAATGGCTATGATTATGTATAAATTCATTGAAGAACCGTCCATGAAACTAGGTAAATGGTTAGTTGGGTATCGGGAAAATAGAAAGTACACGATAAGAAAACTAATTTACAAAATGAGGGAAGGAATTTCCTGGTAATCACGTACTTTTAATGATAAATTAATAGGATATTATTAAAAGGCTGCCGAGAATATCTCGACAGCCTTGGGTACTCCGTTTTTTATAAACCTTCTGACTCCATTTGAGAGATAATAGAAAGTTTAAGATCCTTCAGCTTTCCTTCGACCTTAGGATACGTTTTATACTTTGAAGGATTATTCTGCTTCAAATTTTTGCTTTCCGCTTCCAGTGCATCAAGTTTGCGGAGATTCTCAGTTGCAGCCAAAGTGTCACCATTATCAAGTTGCGTCTGTATTAAATTCACCAGCTTATAACGGTCCATTTCTAAAACAGTATTCGCCAATGTATTTTTTGCAGGCATTATATATTTTTTTAGAGCAAGCGATTTTACATGCGCTCCATACATTTTTTTAATCGCATTTTCATTCACTTTGGTTGTTTTAGAAAGTTCGGTATGCTTTTTAAATGTCACTTCATCAAAATGACCTTCCGCGAAAATCTTTTCGAACTCCTGATTTGCTTTCAATGCTTTTTCTCCTGCATTTACTCCCTCGATAAAGAATTTTGCTTCACTTCTGTAAGTGTTAATATTCTTAAAGTAAAGAGCTAATCTAGCCTTATGCTTTGAAGGCAGTTTAGCTGATTGCCTTTCAATTTCACTAGTCTCCTTATTTACAGAGTCAAAAATTCCCTTAAATGATTTATCAATTCTTAAATCCTTTTCATGTTTGATGTTAGTAGAATAATAGGTTCTTAAACTTTTTGCTTTAGACTGCAGTTTACTTAATTGAACAGCCAGTTTGTCTGCTTCCTTTTTCATTCTTTGGTCATATAATTTATAGCTTTCCTGGGCTGTATAAAGTCCGACCCCTTGGTTCTCTCTCCATGCACCGTTGAACTCAGCGAGGGGCGGGCTGGTTTCATAATAATATTTTGAAATTTCAGGTGTAAATGCAGGCCTTTTCTTCGCTTCGATGAACCAATCAGTAAAACCGCCCCCTAAAGGATTTTTACCAGGGTAAATCAGGCGATATCCTGTCATTCTTCCAATCGCTTTTGCGTATGTAAGATCCCGGGAGTAGGTTGCTTTTCCTTGTTTGTAATTCCAGAAAAGCATCTTTCCGCTGCTATGATAGGACAAAGCCATCTCAGGATTTATGGCAGAAACAAAACCAAGAACTGCTTTTGTTTCTGCCGCGCTTTCAGGTGTTTTCCCTTTATAATTTTTGAATGAGGGAGAAGAAGGACTTTTAATCGCTTTCCAACCGGTATTATATTGACGGTTTAAGTCTACTCCTTTTCCGTTTGCTTTCCATCGCTTAAAATTTTTGCTGCCGCCATTCATTTTGACCAAAGAGCTATGCACTTTTTTAGGAAATGCCTTTAAACCCTGCTGCTGGAGCGTAACTCCATCAGGATTAACCATAGGGATAAACCAAATGGTCGTTGAGTTTAGAATGTTCCTTGCATTATATCCTTTTATCTTTTGATTATTTTTATATGTCTTCGCATATTGCTCAATCATATACATATTTAAATTCGTTGTTAGCCACTCTCTTGCATGATGAGAGCCGTTTACAAACAATGTTGCTGATCCTTTTCCAATTGAAACGGCGTATAACTTTCGGCCATATTCTGAATTTCCAATGACTTTAACCTGAATTATATCGGGATAAGCCTTCTTTAGTTTGTTAATATCAGAAACCATTTGATTATAAGAATAAACTTTATTAGGGTTTACAATGCTAGTTCCAGCCTCAGCCTTAATATTAAAAGAAAAGCTTGCTGTGATGATTACTATCAATAAAATGATCATTCTTAATTTCTGCAATTCTAGATCCCTCCGAAGAATATGCAATACTATTTACCTACAAAGAGTAATAGAATTGCTAAAAAAAATCTTGTGTTTGAGAAAATTTTACCATAGATTTAGAGTAGGAGGTTGGTAGATTTGACAAATAAATACAAGGTTTTTATTTTTACATTATTGATTGCTTTTTTTGGCCATATAGCAAGTGCAGAAGAAATAGACCAAATCGTTGTAGAAGAAGTTGGATCTAACTATGTAAAAGGAACGTATAGTGGGGAAGGTACCATTCATGTTTATCAAGGAGAAATGCTGTTAGGAAAAGGAGAAGCAGGACTAAATAAATACAATATAATGTTTATCAAACCTCTACAAGATGGTACACAACTTACCTTAAGGATAGATGGTACAGAGCTTTCTAAAGTGGTGGACTACCGTCCGGCTGTCCTCAAGAATGTAGATGATAAGGCAAAGCTGATATCAGGAATAACCGTTCCTGGCGCAACAGTTACTGCCAAGGTGAACAGCCAGGCTATTCCTCTAAAGGGCCTTAACGAATCAAATGGGAATTTTGAGTTCGAGTACTCTTCACATCTAAAATATGGAGCCGTTGTCGAAGTAACTTCAATGATTGACAATATAAAAAGTGTTGTGTCAACAACAGTAATGGCTGGACCTGCGCCAGCAAAACCCAAAGTAAATTCATTATCAAATAAAAATATCTACATATCTGGGAATGCAGAACCCGGGGCCAAGGTGAACATCTTAATCGGGAAGGCAACCTATATGGTTACTGCTTCAGGAAATGGATCTTTCAGGTTAAATCTTCCCCATAAAAAAGCGTTGCCAGCAGGTACAGTCGTTAAGTTATTTGTAACGGCGGATCGTAAAAACAGTAAAAGTGGAACAGTAACTCTCAAGGTATTGGACAAAATACCACCGGCTGCACCAAAGGTAAACAAACTGACTAACAAATCCTTTTCTGTTTCTGGCAGTGCAGAAGCTAATTCGACCTTGTATGTTTTGAGGAACAGCAAAAAATTTAAAACTGTTAAAGTGAATTCGAAAGGAAAATTCTCCATAAAAATCCCTTTGCTAGCTGCTAACTCGAAATTAGAGTTTTATTCAAAAGATCCTGCCGGGAATACGGGAACAAAAACAAAATTAGTTGTAACCAACCAAAAGAGACCATCGAAGAAGGTGATTTCTGCCCCTTTAATTAGGCAGATGCCGGAGCTTCCAAGAGGGTGTGAGGTTACCAGCCTTGCCATGATGTTGAACCACGCTGGTGTAAAGTCGAATAAGATGACATTGGCCAGGCAAGTAAAGAAGGACCCTACTGTATATAAATACTCGAAAGGCAAAAAATACTTTGGGAATCCGAATTATGGTTTTGTAGGAAACATGTATACCTTCAGTAAACCAGGATTTGGCGTGTTCAACAAGCCAATTGCCGAATTGGCCAATACTTATATGCCAGGAAGAATTGTAAACCTATCTGGACAATCATTTGATTCAGTACTGAATTATCTCGCTGCTGGACGCCCTGTATGGGTCATAAACACAAGCTGGTTTAGCTATGTCCCAAGCAAGTACTGGCAAACATGGTATACACCACAAGGCCCTGTTAGAATTACGATGAAAGAGCATTCCGTACTTGTAACAGGTTATGACAGCAAGTATGTTTACTTTAATGATCCCCTTGACGGCCAAAAGAACAAAAAGCGGCTTAAAAAGTATTTTATTGAGGGGTGGACACAGTATGGCAAGCAGGCAATAAGCTATTATTAATAACAAGCAACTATAAGATTAAGATTCAAGGTAATTATTTAAATTCAGCTTAATTATAGCTACTCAAAACCAGGGATTCCCTGGTTTTTCTTTTAAATTTAAAAGGCTGCCAGGAGAGTATCTCCCAACAGCCTTAATGAATCATTTTATTATCTTAGTTCTGCAATAACGAATGTTGAACTTACCCACCCAGTTCTTCCATCGGGCAATTTAACGTTATACCAAGTTTTCGTTCCATCCATTTTGATATTCCCGTTTGCATCTAACACTATATGCACATAGTCATTTAATCTGTAACTTCCAATAGGCGAAAGGGCAATAGAAGGAGTTGGACGGACATTTAAAGAGGCAGCAGTCACTCTTCCAAGATTCTTTACTGACATAAACTCCTTATATCGATCAAACTTAATATCGTTTGTCCAGTATTCCTTTCCTCCCAAACTAACTTTTACCCAGTAATCATTATGTTTCTCGACTACATCAAAAACGGTATCCTTTTTAAGAGTCAAAGCAAGAGTAGTGCTTCCTTTTTGACTCACCAGTTTGATATCCTTCCTTGCTATTGCTTCTATATCTTGTGGGAAAAGATCCTTACCCTCAGATCTTGAAGGAAGTGGGAACATGGCAGTGCTTTTTACAGTATTTTGATAATCCGCTTGATTATAAGGGAAGATTTTCTGCATATGTGCGGCAATTTTTTGCCCCCATTTCGGATCGCTAGCATAATAAAAATTCATTCCTGTGCTGTTTGCGTCAATTCTAGTATTTGAAAGTACGGTCTTAGTGCTAAATCCTAAATTAGCCCCTTTATATTTCCAATGGTTAGGATTAAGATAAGTAGCCTTCATTTCCTGTGCGATATAATCGATATTTTGTTCGATAGAACTGAAACGTACCGCTGCGATAAATGGAGAAGAATCATAGGCGCCAAAACCAAATAAATTTAATTTTCCCAACGAAATGTTGGATGCTCCATATCCGCTTTCATGGATGGCATGTGCTGCCAGGTAAAGTGAATTGATGCCGTATTTATTGCCTGCATTGATAAAAGCTTGTCCCTTTCCTGTAAGGACGCTTTGCCTGCCTTTTAAGTAGCCAGCAATATACTGATCTATTTGAGACGCAGTAACCTTTGATGACATTCTCAAGTCTATGAATTGATACCCAGTCCGGTGGAAAGGGTCACCGGTGACGACATCCTTGACAAAATCTCCGTGGACATAGCCTGACTTTCCATTAAAGGTGAGCTTATACCATCCATTTGACACTTTATGAGTTGGGAACACAAATGTCGCGTTAGGAATTACTCCAATGACGCTAGAATTAGTGCCAGCCTCATTTCTAAGGTTAAGAGCCGATGTAGTTACATAGGTTTTTCCTGAAATCGCTGTTTCCGTCAATACCTGTTCAGTGTCTTCTTCAGAGGTGGACCCAGTATCGAGTTTTTCCTCTTCAGGGATTTCAACTTCCACAGGAGGCACATATTGAGTAAGGTAACTAGCTTGAACAAAGCCCTTCTTCCCCATATAGGTAATTTCGAACCAATCGCCGATTCTTACTGTGGAAGTTATAATCGTGTTCTCTGGAATTCGTCCTATATTGCTATAGCCTGTACCGTAGGAAGAATAGACAATCGCTTCTTTAGTAGTTACATACTCTTTAGTTTCATAGTCTTGTCTTGCCATCGATTTAACATTTTTTGCTGGAATATAGACTGTTTGCCTCTGATGCTTCACTTTGTATAAAGTTTGTCCAAGGCTATTCACAACTTTCTCTGTTGATTCAAAGCCATGATTACTCCTGGCAGTTTGAATGGGCTTCTTCTTTGTATCAGCAGTTTTGTAAAGCTCGCTGGTCCTAATTGTAAAATAATAAGTCTTTTTGGTCGTAGTGTACAGGTGATGTTCCTTTAAGTAAGAACCGCTCACCCAGCCTGTTAAAGTGATTTTTTTTCTGTTTGAAGTATATTGGTAGGAAACCTTATACCAACTTCCTTTTCGTTCAGCAGACGAGACAATCGAATTCTTTGAAATCGTTTTAATCACCTTATATTTTGTTCCCGCACCTGAACGGATATTCAGATTAGCAGTTGTCTTATAAGAGGTAGCAGGTGTTTTAACGGTCGTTGATAAGGTACTTTTTAAGGCCGAACTAGACTTGGAAGAGGAAGTGGTGGCTTTTAGGAAAGATCCTGTCACCCAACCGGTCTTGGTTGTATTTTTTCCTTTTATAGTATAGCTATAGGTAACTTTATACCAATTGCCATTTCGCTGTGTTGCAGTCACCTTTTTCCCTTTTGGGATCGTGTACAAAACTTTATACTTTGTACTCGCTCCAGAACGGAGATTGAGATTTGAAGTTGTTTGATAGCTTGAGTTGTTTAATTTGACTACTGACGCAGCTTCAGCCTGGAGAATGTTGAAAGGCAAGGCGGGTACTGAAGCACTTCCTACTAAAATTCCTGTCGACAAAACCAATGCTTTTCCAAAATTTTTCATGTGTCCACTCCCTAAATGATCATATACGGTTTGCCGTAATTTTCTATTTGCTATACTTATCGGCAGATAGAAAAAGATTTAGAGAGTGATAGATAAGGAACATTTTGGTATTTTGCTAGAAATAAAAAACTGGTCCATAGCAAATGCTTTTGACCAGTTTACGGATTAGTTTTTGGAAATTAAATAATCAATGATATATTCAGCCCAGAGCTGATGGCCTTTTTCGTTTGGTTCACCGTTTGTAAGGTAATCATTTATTTCTGTCGTTGCAGGATCAGGCCATGCTGTCCAATGGTCAAGATATGGAATATCATTTTGTCCGGCAAACTCTTTAAGGGCCTCTACCTGAACGGGGTAATATTTTGCGTTATAAATCGGATTCGGTGGCTGTAGGATAACGACGGTATCCTGGTTTATTTCTTTAATAGTTTCCATTATAGTTTCAATATTGAGGTGTGAATTCTCTGCTCCCACTCCAAAGGTGTTATCATTTAATGTGAAAGGCTCAAAAATGACTAAATCTGCATTTGCTTCGGCAATTTCGTCCTGATCCTCTTCCTGAACAACTTGAAGAGAAGTTTTTTCGTATTTTAATATTTCAATTGAAACGTTGTTTTCACCGTAAGTTTTGATTAACTCTTCTTTTGTTTGATAGGCCCATCCCTCTGGGTCCTCACCAATTGCACTAGAACCCGTCAACAGAATTCGATAAGGGCGGCCTTCTTCCTGGGCCTGTTTGAAAGTTTCAACTGCTTCCGTTGGCCAATTCTTAGTATATGATATGACTTCAGGTTCATTCTTTTCTTTCTCTAGGTTATTTACCTCGCGCTTTTTGGTGGGTTCTTTTTGAACAGTATTCGCCTTCGGCTCAGAAGCGGAAATCGTTGTTTTATTATCCCAATGAATATTCCCCCACAAGAGAACCCCTCCGCATAGGATCGCTAATAAAGTGGTTAAAAAAGCTTTCATATAAACCTCCAACTATTGAATTCGCCTTGATAAATCTTTAATGAACATTGTAAATAATTCCAAATGAAAAAAATGTCTTCACGCAACTGTAATATCCTGTTAAATTTAATGAAGAGAAATGAAAAATTACATTATCATTAAAATTATGACAAGAAATTCAAAAAAATACAACAAATTATGATATAATACTTCATGTTTTAATACATAGTGATGGAGGAGCAAATGGAAGAGACTATTAGTTTAAAAGAATTGATGCAAACATTAAGGAAAAGAGTGAACCTTATTTTAGTCATTACTCTGATTTCCGTATTAATCAGCGGAATCATCAGTTTCTTTTTCCTTACACCTATATACCAGGCGTCCACTCAGTTGCTGGTTAACCAGACAAAAAGTGATCAATCTAGTTATAACGTCGGCGAGGTTCAGACAAACCTCCAGTTGATCAATACGTACAATGTCATCATCAAGAATGCAGCCATACTTGAACTAGTTAGCAAAGAACTTGATTTAGATATGTCGGCAGAAGAATTAAAAGGGAAAATCACCGTTCAAAGTGAACAAAACTCACAAGTTATCAATATTATTGTTCAAGACCCTGATGCCAAAAGGGCTGCTGACATTGCCAACAAAACAGCGGAAATATTCAAGGAAGAAAATATAAAAATATTCAAAATCGATAATGTAAATATCCTTGCTAAAGCAAAAGTTGGTGAGAAGCAGTCACCAGTCAAACCAAAGCCATTATTGAATATTGCAATTGCTCTAGTGGTAGGGTTAATGGCCGGAGTCGGTTTAGCGTTCTTGCTTGAGTACCTAGATAACACCATCAAGACAGAACAGGATATCGAAAAAATACTGGGAATGCCTGTATTAGGGGTAATTGCGACCATTGAAGATGTTAGAGACCGAGGCAGCCGACAGGAAAGCAATACAAGAAAGAGGGGCGAGTAGTATGGCTCTAAATAAAAAAAGCATAAAGAAAACACTTATGGATAACAAGAGAAAGCTGATTACGAAACTTGATCCGAAATCGCCGATATCAGAGCAGTACAGGACAATCCGGACGAATATCCACTTTTCTTCTATTGATAAAGAAATCCATACACTGATGGTAACATCAACTGGTCCCGGGGAAGGAAAGTCGACGACAGCAGCCAATCTTGCGGTTACATTTGCCCAACAAGGAAAACAAACGCTGATCATCGATGCAGATATGAGGAAGCCGACAGTTCATTATACCTTCAATCAGACGAACACCACAGGCCTCACAAGTGTGTTGACGAATCAGATGCCTTTGATAGATGCGGTCAAGCTCACTGATGTAGCGAACTTGATGGTGCTTCCTAGTGGTCCGATCCCTCCGAACCCATCTGAATTATTGTCATCACGTGCAATGCAACAATTCATCGAGGAGGCTGTAAAGAATTTTTCAGTCGTTATTTTTGACACTCCGCCTGTTCTGGCGGTGACAGATGCCCAGATTCTTGCTAATCAATGTGATGGCACAATCCTGGTAGTGAGCAGTGGGAAAACCGAGAATGAACAAGCAATCAAAGCGAAGGAACTACTTACAGCAGCCCAGGGGAAGCTCTTAGGTGTAGTCTTGAACAATAAGAAAATGGACGGAAAAGAACAATATTATTACTACGGGGCGAATTGACAAGATTCGACAAATTTATCCCCTTGTAGGTATGTTAATAGAGTGCTAACATTATAAAAGTCTTAGAAAATTTACAATTAAAAGGAAGGGGTTTAGCGATGATTGACATACATTGTCACATATTGCCGGGGATTGACGACGGTGCCAGGGGTCTTGATGATACACTTGATATGGCACGTGAAGCGGTGAATGAGGGTATCCATACTATCATCGCAACGCCTCACCACAAAAATAATAAATATGATAATCCTCAAGGAATCATCCTTCAAAAAGTAGAGCAAGTAAACAAGGCGCTTTCAAATGAAGGGATTGATTTGAAAATCCTACCGGGACAGGAAGTAAGGATCTACGGTGAAGTGATTGGAGACCTCGACAAAGAGGAGATTTTAACCCTGAATCATACTCAATACCTTTTTGTTGAATTCCCTTCAAACCATGTGCCGAGATATGCCGAGACCTTGTTGTTCGACCTTCAGCTTAAAGGAATTATACCGATTATTGTTCATCCAGAAAGAAATCAGGAGATCATCGAACGTCCTGAGGTCCTATATAACCTTGTGAAAAAGGGAGCATTGAGCCAGGTTACTGCTTCAAGTGTCAGTGGCCACTTCGGCAAGAAAATCAGAAACTTTTCCTTTCAACTGATAGAAGCGAACCTTACCCATTTCATTGCTTCCGATGCCCACAATGTTAGCAGCAGAGGGTTTAAGATGGCTGAAACAATGGATGTTATTGAATCAAAATACGGAATAGACCTAGTCTACTTCTTTCAAGATAATGCGGAACTACTACTTCAAGGAAACCATGTTTATCAGGAGACACCCGAACTCATCAAAAAGAAAAAGTTCCTCGGAATTTTTTAACCGACTTCCAGATTTAACATATTAATTGTCAGAAGAATTGACCGGCGATGCCTCCTGCCCGTTACCAATGGAGGCACTCGACCATGCTGTGGGATACAAACCTGTACTCCTTAGACACTTCGGTTGTCAATAGTGTGGTGTGAGGGTGGGTTAAATGCCCAAAAAACATTGTTAAGATTTTGTGATTTTCTCCAGTCATTTTTAGACTTGGAGATTTTAGTAATATGTCAAAGAATCAAATCTTTAAAATAAGCCTTAATAAATATCTAATGAAAGTACATGTCAAAATACATGGGTTTCCATTAGATATTTATTTTTGTCAGTGTGTCTTTAATAAAGGAAAGTGTTAAAAATTAAAAGGGGGAATACGATGAGTTACCATAAACGTTTGCTATTTTTAGCCGGTCTTGATTCGTTGATTGTCTTGTCTGCAATCTACCTAAGTTACATACCACTTCATCCGTCACTTGAAACCTTCAGTTACGAAGATCTTTTTATAAGTACGATAGTCTTAGTCAGCAGCTATCATTTATTCGCATCACTTTTACAGCTTTATAACAAGGCATGGGAGTATGCGAGTATAGGAGAGTTGGTAGGTATTTTTAGGGCAGTATCACTTGCAGTCCTGTCGGTAACATTATTCCAATTGGCATTCGGTTTGCCGGTTTATGGTAGAGTGCTCTTTAGTGCGTGGTCAATTCTCGTTTTAATGATTGGAGGCTCACGCTTCATCTGGAGAATCTATCGTGACAGATATATCAAGCCAGCTCATGATATGAAACGAGTATTGATAGTTGGTGCCGGACAGGCTGGGTCATTACTGGCGAGGCAAATAAAGAATAACCCGGAACTAGGAATGGTAACTGCTGCTTTTATCGATGACGACCTGCGTAAATACAAACTTTATATTCTTGGTATTCCTGTAGCTGGAACATCGAAGGATATTACAGCTACGGTTGAAAAATATCAAATTGATAAAATCGTCATTGCGATTCCTTCTTTAAATAGGGAGGAACTGAATCGTATATTTGAAGAATGCGCGAAAACAAATGTTAAAACGCAGATCATGCCTAAGATTGAAGACGTAATGCTTGGAAAGGTAGCAGTCAGTCAGTTCCGTGATGTAGAGGTCGAAGATTTGCTAGGACGTGAGCCAATAAAGTTGGATATTGACAGTATTTCTGAATATGTTTCAGGCAAAACAGTGCTTGTTACAGGCGCAGGGGGTTCGATAGGTTCTGAAATCTGCCGCCAGATTTGCAGTTTCAGCCCTGGGAAATTAGTGCTTGTTGGTCATGGTGAAAACAGTATTTATACAATTGATATGGAGCTGCGAAACCAATATGGACAAGCAATTGAGATAATCCCAGTTATTGGGGATGTCCAGGATCGTGACCGGATGTTCGAAATTATGGAAGAATATCAACCGAATGTTGTTTACCATGCTGCTGCGCATAAGCATGTGCCATTAATGGAGTACAATCCTAGAGAAGCAGTAAAGAATAATGTATTCGGAACGAAAAACGTCGCTGAAGCAGCAGACACATTTAATGTTGAAACGTTTGTACTAGTATCGACAGACAAAGCGGTAAATCCTACGAACGTAATGGGATCAACCAAGCGAATTGCTGAGATGATTATTCAGCAATTGGCTCAGCACAGTAAAACGAAATTTGTTGCTGTCCGTTTTGGTAATGTTCTTGGCAGCCGTGGAAGTGTTATCCCACTATTTAAAAAACAAATTCAGGCTGGCGGACCGGTTACGGTTACTCATCCTGATATGACAAGATACTTTATGACAATTCCAGAAGCTTCAAGACTCGTCATCCAGGCGGGATCACTTGCTCGTGGAGGTGAAATCTTTGTGCTTGACATGGGTGAGCCTGTGAAAATCACAGACCTTGCTAAAAATCTGATCAGATTGTCTGGATATACAATAGAAGAAATCGGCATCAAGTACTCAGGATTGCGACCAGGTGAGAAGATGTTTGAGGAGTTGTTGAATGAGAAGGAGATTCATCCAGAGCCAATCTTTCCGAAGATTTTTATTGGGAAAGCTGTATTGGATCAGGAAGAAGAAATTATTTACCTTTTGGAGCAATTTGAGAATTTTACATCTCCTCAACTGAAAGAGTATGTTATTAATCTGGCTAATCGGAAAAAGAATAAGATTTTTTTGGTAGCGAAGTAATGAGGAGGCATAATTAGTGAAGAAAGTGAGAAAAGCAATTATTCCGGCGGCAGGGCTAGGAACAAGGTTTTTGCCAGCAACGAAAGCAATGCCAAAAGAAATGTTGCCGATAGTTGATAAACCCACTATTCAATACATAGTTGAAGAGGCGGTTGCTTCAGGTATTGAGGATATTATCATTGTTACAGGGAAAGGAAAGCGCGCGATAGAGGATCATTTTGATTTTGCTCATGAGCTTGAACAGAACCTTTTGGAGAAGGGTAAGTTGGATATTCTTGAAAAGGTTCGTTATTCTACTAACCTTGCGGATATTCATTATATTCGGCAAAAAGAGCCTAAAGGTCTAGGTCATGCAGTATGGTGTGCGCGTAACTTTATTGGAGATGAGCCATTTGCTGTATTGCTAGGTGATGACATCGTGAAAAGTGATACACCTTGTCTTCGTCAGTTAATAGACCAGTATGAACAAACACATTCTTCTATGATTGGTGTTCAAACTGTGCCGAATGAGGAAACGCATCGTTATGGAATTGTTGAACCTTCTATTCAGATTGGAAGAAGATATCAGGTTGAAAACTTTGTCGAGAAACCTGCGCATGGAACTGCTCCTTCAAATCTTGCAATTATGGGAAGGTATATTCTTACACCTGAGATTTTCATGTTCCTGGACGCAATGGAAACAGGTGCTGGTGGGGAGATTCAGCTGACGGATGCGATTCAGAAGTTGAACCAGACTCAACGAGTGTTTGCTTATGATTTTGAAGGAAAGCGATATGATGTTGGGGAGAAGATTGGGTTCGTGAAGACTACAGTGGATTTTGCGTTGCAGAATGAAGAGCTGCGATCTGATTTGCTTGCCTATCTGGTTGAGGTGTTGGCAAAAGAAAAAGTTTAATATTATTGATTAACCCGGGTTCTCTTGAATATAAGAGATCCGGGGTGTTTTTTGAGTGCTTTCTGAGATAAATCCTTTACAAGTGATTAGTGAAATATAGTTAGAAAGGTTTATGAGGGATACAAGAGGTTACGGTGAGAGTTGTTAGCTGTTTTGTCTCATATTCAGAAAGTTTAATGGTTGCTGTTCCTTCCTTTGATCGTTTTACGATGGAGCTATAAAGAACGTAATGTGAGATTAATGAGACAAGTTGATAAAAATCACGAAGAGTTTCCGGTGGCCTTAACATTTGTTAATTGGGAAGTTTTGTGTATCAATGTTTAGTAGTTTAGTAGTTGGTTAGAACGGGGTCCAATTTATCTACTTAAGTCCTAAATTACTAAATATTTATTAGGGAGTGTGACATTATGTATTTTAAAATAAAAAGACTGCTAGATATTATTCTTTCTTTATTAGGACTTATAGTTTTATCTCCTATTTTCTTAATGCTAGTTATCGCCATCAAAATCGATTCAAGAGGCCCGGTACTGTTTAAGCAGAAACGGATAGGAATTAACAAAACGCATTTTAATATATTAAAATTCAGGACTATGACAGTAGATACTCCTAATGACACACCTACTCATCTATTAACAGATCCGGAGCAGTACATTACAAGAGTGGGTAAGTTCTTGAGAAGAACTTCACTTGATGAACTACCGCAAATTTGGAATATCTTTGCTGGGCATATGAGTATTATTGGGCCAAGGCCAGCACTGTGGAATCAGTACGATTTAATCGCTGAACGAGATAAATATGGTGCCAATAATATACCTCCCGGACTAACAGGTTGGGCACAAATCAATGGGCGTGATGAGCTTCCGATTGAAGTTAAAGCAAAGTTAGATGGGTATTATGTTGAGAAAATTAGTTTTCGAATGGATGTCAGGTGCTTTCTTGAAACTATTATAAGTGTTGCAAAAAGTGACGGGGTTGTTGAGGGTGGTACTGGCGTTAAGAAAGAAAATGCCGGTATTAAGGAGAGAGCTTTTAAATGAAAAAATTATTGATTACTGGCAAGAATAGCTATGTGGGTAGGAGTCTTGAAAATTGGCTTGAAAAATATCCCAACAAATTTATGATAGATTCAATAAGCCTAAGAAATGATTTGTGGAAGGAAAAAGATTTTTCAAAATATGATGTAGTATTTCATGTGGCTGGAATTGCACACGTTTCAACTGATCCGAAAATGGAGGATCTATACTATAAAGTAAATCGTGATCTTGCAATAGAAACTGCTAAAAAAGCTAGAGCGGATGGTGTTAAGCAGTTTATTTTTATGAGTAGCATTATTGTATATGGTGATAGTAGTAGAGATAATAAAGTTATCGATAAAAATACAGTACCTTCTCCGAGTAACTTTTATGGAAATAGTAAGTTACAGGCAGAAGAGGCAATTATAAGTATGAGTAGTGATACTTTCAAAGTAGTTATTATAAGGCCACCGATGATTTATGGAAGGGGTTCTAAAGGCAATTATTCAAAACTTGCAAAAGTAGCTCAAAAACTACCGGTATTTCCCAAAGTCGATAATCAGAGAAGTATTCTTCATATTGATAATCTTTGTGAGTTTATAAGAATAATGATTATTAATGATGAAAGCGGGATATTCTTCCCGCAAAATAGTGAGTACGTTAAGACTAGTGAGCTTGTAAAGTTGATAGCTGAAGCTCATGGTAAGAGGATATTACTCACAGAGTTGTTCAATCCGTTTTTGAAATTACTCGGTTTGAAGTTAGGGATTATTAACAAAATATTTGGTAATCTAGTAGTCGAAAAAAACATGAGTAATTATATAGTGGATTATAGAATTAGGAATCTTAAACAATCTATTAATGTCACTGAATTGGAGAGTGAGGAATGAAGGCGGTTATTGTAAATTGCTTTGATACCTATGAAGATAGGATAAATTTATTATATGAATTCTTTAAAAATACAGGTCACGATATAACTGTCATCCAATCAGATTTTAGGCATTTTAAAAAGATTCATCGTACTGATATAAAGACGGACTTTGTTTTTGTTAAATCTAAACCCTATTTTAAAAATTTGTCGATAGCACGTTTATCTTCACATTACTTTTTTGCAAAACAGGCTTTTAAAATTGTAGAGGATATAAACCCGGACTTATTATATGTAATTATTCCTCCTAATTCACTAGCTAAATTCGCATCTCAGTATAAGAGAAAAAATAAAAAAGTGAAATTAATCTTCGATTTAATCGATCTTTGGCCAGAAACCATCCCGCTTGGAAAAGTTAAAAGTATGCCACCGTTTACATTTTGGGGGATGATGAGAGACAAAAGCATCAAATTTGCAGATATTATTATAACTGAATGTAATTTATATCAAGCAGTCTTAGAAAATGTCCTTAAGGGTTCAAAAACGAAAACAGTTTATTTAGCAAAAAGGGATATTAATGTAGTTAGTTCTCCATCGCTCACAAAAGATGAGATGAATCTTTGTTATTTAGGGTCTATAAATAACATTATTGATATCCCAAAAATTAAAGAAATTGTGGAGTCATTTAGTAAATACAAGTCAACGACCCTGCACATAATTGGTGATGGAGAAAGCAAAGGATCGTTGATAGAGGAAGTAAAGAAGGCAGGCGCTAAAGTAGAATATCATGGGAAAATTTATGATCCTCAACAGAAACAGAACATTTTCGACAAATGTCATTTTGGATTAAATATAATGAAAGATACTGTATGTGTTGGACTTACAATGAAATCTATAGATTATTTCCAACATGGTTTACCTATTATTAATAATATAAAGGCGGATACTACAGAAATTGTAAAACAGCATAAAGTTGGAGTAAATCTCTCTGAAATAAATCTTAATGAACTGGCCAATGAGGTTTCAAATATGGATTTAGAAGAATATTATGAAATGAGGAGAAATGCTACAAAAGTCTTCGATGAATTATTTTCTAAGAGAGCTTTCGAAGGAAAAATAAATTTATTACTTGAACAATTATAATTGGGTTTGGAAAAGCGCAATGAATATAACGAAAAAAATAATTAACGATGAAAAGATGGATTAAATATGTTGAATGAAAATAAGATGCCCTTTTTAAGTATTATAGTCCCTGTTTATCAAGTAGAAAAATATCTGTCAAGGTGTATCAATTCCATCATAAACCAGGATTATGATGATTTTGAGCTTATACTGGTAAACGATGGCTCACCAGATTCCTCAGGTATTATTTGCGATAGTTATGCAAAGTTAGATAAAAGAATACGAGTTATTCACAAAAAAAATGGTGGACTGGGTTCGGCTAGAAATGCAGGCCTAAAGGTTGCCAAAGGTATGTATGTAGGCTTTGTTGATAGTGATGACTGGATTACTCCTGATATGTATACCTTTTTAATTGAAATTGCCAAAACTTATAATGCCGATATAGTAGCATCTTCATATATATTAACAAAGGGATCAACTGATATAAATCAAATTAACCATTCCATTAAATGTTTTGTAGGGGAAGAGAAACTTAAATATTATCTTGAATCTGGTATGAAACACAGAGTTGCAGATTATTCAGTATGCAATAAGATATATAACCTTAGATTGTTTCAAGGTATAAAGTTTCCGGAAGGTCAATTTTATGAAGATGTTGCTACTAATTACAAATTAATAAAATCTGCTAATAAATTTATTAAAAGTGATAAAATAACATATTTTTATTTCCAAGATAGCAGTAGTATTACTAGAAATGGTTTTAAAAAACAAGATCATGACCTATTATTAGTGAGTAAGGAATTAGTTGCACTTGTACAAGAAGAAGCTAATAACCGTTTAATTGAGATAGCAAGAATGAAAGAAGCTAGAGCATACTTCTCGATGCTTTCCAAAATTGTAGTATATGGCTTCCAAGATAATGTTGAAGATAGTAAAGAAATTACAAAGTGGCTTACAAAAAATTTAAGGGAAAATTATATTCTACTTTTAAAATCTCCTATGCCTTTGAATAGAAAGATAATAATGACATTATTATGTATAAATAAAAACATAATAAAAATACCATTTAATATCTACCAACAATTGATAAATAGAGTATAAAAGTAGAGTAACAATTTCGGCTTCCTTAAATAATCCAACTTAATGTTGAGTACAGCAGCTTAAAATAGGGTGGAATCGAATAAAAATGAAAAGAATATTAGTATCTGGACTATCTACACAATATGGAGGAATTGAATCTATTATTATAAATATTGTAAAACATATTGACAAAAGAAAATATAAATTTGACTTTGTATTTTCTTCTGAGGATAAATGTAAGTTTGAAAATGTAATAGAAGAACATGGAGGGGAAATTTACAGAGTAACACCTTGGGGAAAAAACCCAATAAAGTATACTCGCGATTTAAAATCAATATTTAGTAATAATAGTAATTATGATTTTATATGGGTTAATACTAGTAGTGCAAGTATTATTGCATTACAAAAGTTAGCTAGTAAATATACTAATGCAAAAATTATAGTTCACTCTCATGGAACTTCATTTGAAACAGCAGGATTTTTTAAAAGAAACCTTCTGTTAATGTTGCACAAGTTAAACTATAAAAAATTTATAAAGTTAACTGATTTAAAATTTGCATGTTCTATTGATGCTTCATCATGGCTATTTGGCAAACAAAAAACAAATGGTCAAAAGGTCCATATTATTAAAAACGCCATTGAATCAAAGAAATATATTTATAATGCCGACATGAGAAATAAATATAGGCAAGAATATGGTTTAGTAAACAAATTTGTTATTATTCACGTTGGTAGAATAACAAAGGTAAAAAATCATAGTTTTCTTATTGAAGTATTTAATGAAATTAGCAAGAGGAATTCAAACAGTCTATTAATGATTGTCGGGGATGGAGACTTGGAACAAAATACAAGAAATAAAGTTAAAACCTTAAATTTGGAAGACAAGATTATGTTTATGGGTCCACGGGATGACATCGCTAATTTATTACAAGCTGCTGATATCTTTGTTTTACCATCATTAAGTGAAGGATTACCTTTGGTAACTATTGAAGCACAAGCTTCGGGTTTAAAAAGTATTGTTTCGAGTGTGGTACCATTAGAAGCTCAAATAACCGACTTGGTTGAATATTGCACATTAGAACAATCAGCAGAAACATGGGCAAAGAATATTCTAAAGTCAAAGTCTTATGAAAGACGTGATACAAGTAAAGAAATAGAAAATGCAGGTTTTGATATTAAAAATGTTGTGAAAGAAATTGAAGATTTGTTACTTAAGTGAGTGAAGGAAATCCCCAAAAAATGCATTATAAGAATCTTCTTCAAGTTAATGTATGCTGCCTCTGGTATTTACTTATTTAACCGATCATAATGCTTATCAAAACGATATTTATTGTTATAACCGCTTATTATTTCTTGTTCTAACTGCATTATAAACTTATAACTACAGCAAGTTAAAAGATGTTTATCTAGATATAGCTAAACAATTTAGTGAGTTCTTAATAAAAGTGAAGTGGATTATCCTAGGCATAACAAGATTCCAGGAGATAAAAAAATCATACACTAATTCAATAATATCTAATTATGTAATACAGGATATGTATTAGAGGAGACAAAATGGGTTTTTTATTTGTTATTTCAGTAACATATTTGTGTTTTTATTTCACAAAACTAATCGTAGGAACTATGTACGAAATTAAATCAAGTAAAATTTTTGATTTTTCATTATCTTTACTAGTCGTAATATCAATAGTAATTATATCAATTAGTATAAAACCTGATATTGAATATGATTTGTCACGACATTATGAAATAGTTAATAATATGCGTTATTATGGATATGAATATGAGACTGGATATGAAAGTTTAGTAATTATTAAAGTTATATTTTATCTAGTTTCATTATCCCGATATAATGAACTTTTACCTGCTATATCCGTAGCAATTACTTATAGTATCTTTATATATATCACTCGTAATTTTATTAATAAATATAAAACAAGTAATAAGTTATTCCTTCTTTCGTGGTTAATTAATATTTCAATTTTGCCATTTTTAGTTTCATATTCAGGGGTAAGGACTTCTATGGCCTTTGCAATTTTTGCATTAGCTTTATATAGAGATATAATACTAAAAAAGAAGAATTTAACAATAATTATTTTATATGTTATTCCATTGTTTATTCATCCAGCTAGCGGTATTCTGGTAGGTTTGAGAATACTATATTTTAACAGAAACTTATTCGTTTCGAAATTAAAATATTTACTTTTATTTTGGAGTTTTTCTAGTTATATACTAATAGACCTGTTGGAATCTATATCAATACCATATATAAGTTATACAGCTCAAAAGTTACAAATCTATTTTCTGAAATTTGATGGAGATCATAGACTATACTTTGTTAACATGTGTTTCTTTATTTTCTTGTTTATATTATTTAGGTGGATTAATTTAGGGAAAAAGGCAGATTGGTCAGAAAATATTAATAAATTGATGGAATATATAGAGTTAGTAATATTATTTGCGATTGGAAGTTTTTATATTCCTAGTATAACTGAAAGACTATTATACTTTATAGCATTTTTCGCATTCCCAATAATCTATTTATCTGTAAACAATTCAAGGACAAGATTGAAATTAATGGTTATAATAATATTTTCTTTGTTTATAGTAGGATATATAACCTATCAATATATACAAGTTTCCTCACATAATATCTATATTTCATTTGATTTCTTAAGAATGAATTAAGGAGAGAAAAGATGATAAGTGTTATTGTTCCAGTATATAATGTGGAAAAATTTCTACCAAGGTGCATAGAAAGTATTCTAAATCAAACGTATAATGATCTAGAATTAATACTTGT
This sequence comes from Chryseobacterium sp. ISL-80, assembly GCA_018613055.1. Taxonomy (GTDB): domain Bacteria; phylum Bacillota; class Bacilli; order Bacillales; family Cytobacillaceae; genus Mesobacillus. The sequence goes on from JAGGQZ010000013.1 coordinate 288,492, forward strand.
AAACGATGGTTCACCTGATAACTGTGCTGAAATTTGCAATCAATATGAGAAACAAGATGCCAGAATACGGGTTATTCATAAAAAGAATGGAGGTGTATCATCCGCAAGAAACTCAGGTATCGAGGCCGCAACCGGAGAATTTATTTTGTTTGTTGATAGCGATGATTATTTAGATCTTAATATGTGTGAGGTCTTAATGCATAATCAAGAACAAACTAATTGTGATATTGTAATTTGTGGATATAAGTCTGTCGATGCCAACCACGAATTTGATTACAACTTAGGAATCGAATATAAAGGTAATTTAATTGAAATGGGGCATAGATTTAGTGAGTTATTAGAAAAAAGTCTATTGAATGTTCCTTGGAATAAACTTATAAGGAAAAGTTTGATAAAAGTAAAGTTTGATACTGAAATGGATATGGGTGAAGATTTGGTATTTAACTTAAGTTATCTTGAAAATGTAGAGTATATCTGTTCAATAAAAGACGCATTATACAATTATTATAACAACCAAAATTCTGCTACTAATAATAAAAGGTATATACCGATAAATATTACTGAAGATTTTTATAGAAATATTAAAAACTTTTGTGATAAATCGGTGCGGCAATACGAAATAAAACCCATTTATATGGAATTTATGGACAGTCTTTTTTCAACTGTACAATATATTTCCGAAAGAGAGAGAAATTATAATAAAAAGAAACGATTATTGTCAGATTGCTTTAACAATGAATTCTTACAGGAAATTTATTCAGTTGGGTCATTTTATAGAAATTACGAAAAAAAATTTGTATGTGGCTTATTAATAAAGTTTAAATTTTATAATTTAATTCTATTTTATTTTCTAAATAGAAAATTAATAAAGAGATTCGTAAATATTAATTGGAGAACTAGTTAATATGATCACTATTATTATTCCAATATATAATTCGCAGCGATATCTTGATAAATGTTTGGATAGTGTAATTAATCAATCTTTTAGTGACATTGAAATAATTTTAGTTAATGATGGGTCATCCGATGAGAGTGGTAAGATTTGCGATGAGTACAAACAAAAGGATTCCAGAATTAAGGTTATACACAAAGAAAATGGCGGAGTGTCTTCAGCAAGAAACGTTGGATTAAAAATGGCAACTGGAGATTTTATTGGTTTTGTTGATAGTGATGACTATATAAATAAGGAAATGTTTAAAGTATTATTTAATGATATTAAAGAAAACGATTGTGATGTGTCAATTTGTAATTGGTACTACGAGATTGATGGAGAACTTAGACTAGATAAGACAATGTTAAAAGACTATAAGGTCTTAAATAATATATCAGCTATAGAGGAACTATTAAAAGACTCGTTTAAAGGCTTTTTATGTAATAAATTATTTAAAAAAGAATTATTCTCAAATGTTAAGTTTGAGCATGATCTTACAATGTGTGAGGATTATTTGGCTGTTTACCAAGTACTGAAAAGAGCAAAGCGTGTTAGTATAAATCCTACTCCACTATATTTTTATGTAATGAATACTGATAGTGCAACCTTTAATGCAAACAATAATTTTAATTATAAAAATCACAAAAGTTCTGAGAAAGTATTTAGATTAATTCATGAAGATATTCTCCATAATTATTTTCACTTGCGAAAATTAGCACAATTTGCTGTTGCAAGGAACTCAGTAATAACTGTTTGTGAAATTTGCCGAAGTAATATAGATGATAAGGGTTTGCTTAAGTCTCATAAAAATATAATAATGGTTAATATATATTCACTATTATCAGGAAATAAAAGTAATATTAAAATTAAAATATATGGATTGTTTATTGCTTTCTCAGCAAATTTATTTAAATGTATATATAAGAACTTGAGAAGATATTTATAAAATTTAATCGTCTTTGTTCTTTTAGGTAAAGTTATTTGTAGTTGTAATATTCTAAAACAGAAAAGCTGTGGTTGTGGAAAAAATATAAATAGTTTAAAGGGCATTTAATAATTTCAGTAGAGTAATAATATATGACTTAGTCAAAGGAAGAAGTATAAATAATGAAATTAGTTGTTTTACAAAATAGAAATACTAAGGAACTTATAGCATGAATCAGATTCGCATTGGTGCATTACTATCTTATATTTCAATATTTTTGACATTTATTGTGGGTTTTATTTATACCCCAATTTTAATAAGAATACTAGGACAGACTGATTATGGAATTTATTCCCTTATATTAGCATTTGCTTCTTATTTGAGTTTAATGGATATGGGTGTAGGAAATGCAATTGTACGGTATATTGCACGGAATAGAGTATTAGGTGATTCAAATAAAGAATCAGATTTAATCGGACACTTTTTAAAGTTCTTTCTAGTAATCAGCTTATTTACTATTGTTGTTGGGGTGCTTATTTGTATAAATGCTCCCTTCTTTTTTCAAAATAGTTTAGAAACACCAGATATAAAGACAGCGCAGATAATGATTATTATTTTAACAATTAATTTCGCATTGTCTTTTCCGTTAAATGTTTATAGTTCTGTTTTACAAGCATATGAGCGTTTTATATTTTTAAAATTATTTTCGATTATTAGAATAGTGATAGTTCCTATTGTGACATTAATTTCACTTACTATTGGTTATCGTTTAATTGCTATGACGGTAATATCTTCCTCTGTGAATATTATTATCTTAATAATCGGGTACCTATATTGTAAAAAGGTAATTGGTATAAAGGTTACATACTCTCCAATTAACCTGAATTATAAAAAAGAAATATACTCATATGCCTTATTAATATTTTTAACAGCTATTGCTGATAAAATTTACTGGCAGACTGATCAAATTTTACTTGGGATATTAAAAAATCCCGAAAGTGTTGCAATATATGCAGTTGCTATACAATTTATTTTTATTTTTATTTCATTATCAGGAGCATTAAGTACTTTGTTTTTACCCCAAATAACTAAATTAGTTACAGAGGAAAATCACATATCAAGGTTAGATGAACTATTTATAAAAATTAGTAAATATCAATTTTTTATCCTAGCCTTAGTATTTAGTGGTTTTTTTCTATTTGGTCAAGATTTTATAATTTTGTGGGCTGGCCAAACTTTTGAACAAGCATATATTATTGTGATTATTTTAATGATTCCTTTTTTCTTTGATTTAGTCCAAAATACAGGACTTGTTATTTTACAGGCAAAAGGACTCTATTTATTTAGAACAATTTCGTTAATTGTTTGTTCTATATTAAATATTGTAATATCGATTCCAATTATTAATCTGTACGGAAGTATAGGTACAGCCATTGTGACATCCCTATTTGTGGCAATAGGCAATGTAATTTTATTGAATGTTTACTATCACTATAAAGTTGGTCTAAATATAAAATTATATTGGAAAAATATTATTTCTATCACTGTTCCTATATTACTATTGGTTACTTTCATTTATATAATAATATTCAATCAAAGAATGCAAATAATGGAGCTAATTATTTGGATAGTTCTTTATACTGTTTTATATACCGCTGTAATCTACTTTTTTTGTTTCAGTACAACTGAAAAACGAGCTCTTAAAAGAACGTTAAGTAATATTATATCTATTGTTATTAAAATTTAAAGTTCATAATAGCAACTTAATGGTAAGGAAATTGTTATTTATATATCTGATAACCAACTACCCCCCCTATACTTTCTTATTTCAGAGATAATAGGAAAAGTATTATAACCGGAAAGGAGTTTTAAATTAGTGAATATATTAGTTACTGGAGGAGCTGGTTATATTGGCTCTCATACCTGTGTTGCTTTATTAGAGGCAGGGCATTCCGTAATAATTGCTGATAATCTTTGTAATAGTAAAGTTGAAACTATTGAAAGGATTATGCATATTGCCAAAAAAGAAGTGACTTTCTACAAGATTGATGTAACCGATTTAAAGGCTGTCGATGATATTTTTAAAAATCATATAATAGATGGTGTCATTCACTTTGCCGGCCATAAAGCTGTTGGAGAGTCAGTGGATAAGCCGCAAGATTACTATTACAACAATCTAGTAAGTACCATGGTACTTACTAGGGCTTGTCTTAAATATAATGTTTATAAATTTATATTTAGTTCATCAGCAACGGTCTATGGAGATAATAAAGTGCCTTTTGAAGAGACGATGGAGCTTCTGCCGACGAGTAATCCATACGGTGAAACAAAGGCCATGAGTGAGCGTATTTTAACTGATATAACTAATGCTTACCCTGCCTTCTCCATATCACTACTTAGATATTTTAATCCAGTTGGAGCTCATGAGAGTGGGTTAATCGGTGAAGCCCCTAATGGAATACCAAATAACCTTATGCCATATGTAACTCAAGTGGCAAGAGGTAAACTTGAGAAGTTGCGTGTGTTTGGAAACGATTATCGAACGATAGATGGCACAGGAGTACGAGATTATATTCATGTAGTGGATTTAGCTGAGGGTCATGTTGCGGCATTAGAAAATCTGACTGCAGGGGTTCATATTTATAATTTGGGAACCGGAAAAGGGACTAGTGTATTGGAATTAGTGAAAGCGTTTGAAGAAGCTAATGAGATTGAAATCCCTTATGAAATTGTTGAACGAAGACCTGGGGATATTGCTGAGTGCTATGCTGATGCTTTAAAAGCAAAGCGGGAACTAGGCTGGACAGCTAGACGAGACATTATTACAATGTGCCGGGATGCCTGGCAGTTCGAGAAAAATTATAAGTAATGACTATAAAGCACAAGGATTATGGTACAATTATCCAGCGAGAGTGTTTTTCGGCTAGCGTGATGCCAATCATAAAAAATTCTTACAGCTTTATAAGGATTAAAAAGCCCTTTTGAAGGATTCAAAAGGGCTTTAAATTAATATTAATTAAGATTTAAATGTGTCTTCATTTCAACTTGAACTCTTTGCTTTTCTCTTTCCGAAACAACTTGATAATAAATCTTATTAATTATTGTTCCGCTGCCTTGTACCTGAATTTGTTCCAAATTTTCACCTGCACTCTTATAATTCTTTTGGATGTCTACCATCGCATCAAATGTCATGTTTGTTTTTACATTTTGTCCCAAAGCTTTAAAAATATCATCGAACTTAGTTAAGGAATTGAAGCTTGCTCCTTTTCTGATCACACCCTGGATGACTTCTCTTTGTCTTTGCTGACGACCGAAATCTCCGCCTGGGTCTTGTTTACGCATTCTTACAAATGAAAGAGCTTCTTTGCCGTCAAGTACTATTTCTCCTTCAGGGAAGTTTTCTCCATCTTGGGAGAAAGCAAAGCTGTTATTGACTGTTACTCCTCCAACAGCGTTAACGACATCTTCAAAACCTTCCATATTTACTTTCATATAATAATCAATCGGAATATCAAGGAAGTTCTCAACTGTATCCATGGACATTTCTACTCCACCGAATGCATAGGCGTGATTGATTTTATCGTCGAACCCTTTGCCTACGATTTGTGTTCTCGTATCACGAGGGATGCTCAGCATTTTAGTAGAGTTTTTTTCTGGGTTTACTGCTAATACAATCATAGTATCTGATCGCCCTCTATCACCGGTGCGTTCATCTACTCCTAACATCAGTACAGTGAAGGGATCTTTCTTTTCAAAGGTTAGTTCATCTGTCCTTTTATCAGAAACTTTGCGCTCGATTGGCTCATGCATTGTATCAACTGCTTTAGTTAATGATGAGTAAACACTGTATACATAAGCACCTACACCTAATATTAACAAAAGAAAAATGACTCCAGTTACGCGGAGCCACGTTCTTTTCTTCTTGCCTTTATGCTGTTCGGCTCTCATTTGTTGTCCTCCATGTAGTGACAAAATAATTTAATTGCTAACCATAAGAATACCAAAAAGTATAGTATTTGAATATCCCTCTTTTTGTAAATTGGCAACTTTTTTCATAGATTACAAATTTATTTTAAATACGTGTAATTTTCCTTATTTTTTACAAAAATCGACCTTTTTGTTAAACAATTGTGATATACTCGTAAAATAAAAGACTACAAGGGGGAACTTAGGAATTGTATTTAAAAAAAGTACTTTCGTTGGTCATTGTTTTTGTTTTGGTGCTGTCTGTTAGTAGTTTAAAGCCAGTGGATGCTAATGCAGAGACGATTTCTGTGAAGCTTAGCAATTATATAGGAAATAAAACGGAGTTGACCTTCTCTTTTACAGGCGCTCATAGTATTAAAGAAGATGCGGAAATTGAATTGAAGGAGAATACGGTATATAAAGTTAAAGTTGAAGGTGGAAAGTTAAGCCTTTATTTGGCCGCAGAGAAACTAAAAGATTTTGACACTCCTTTTACAGTTGTATCAAATTTGTATTCTACCAGTAGTGTTCACACCATTTATGGTACAAAAGAAAAGAAGTATTTAGGGGATATTAAATACGAATTAGAGGCAGGAAAATATGTCCGTCCTACTAATTTGAATATTCCATTCGAAGATTATCTGAAAAGTGTAGTCCCGCATGAAATGCCAGCGCTATGGAGCCTTGAAGCTCTTAAGGCGCAGGCAGTTGCTTCTCGTACATATTCTGCTGGGAAAATTGGGAGTACTGAGTCTGTGTCTGATACTCAATCTTTCCAGGTTTACGGAGGATATGAATGGCATCCTAATTCAACAAGAGCTGTTGAAGAAACCCGGGGAAAAGTTCTTAAGTACAATGGATCCCGCATTAGTGCGGTTTATTCATCGAGTAACGGAGGAGAAATTGAATCGAACTCTAACATGTGGGGAACATCTCAGGTTCCTTATCTTCCTGCAAAGGCAGATCCATATGATCCAAAAATGGAATGGAATGTCACTTACAACAAAGATCAAATCGATCCTAGAAAGCTGGATTTAGCGAACCCGCAAAATTGGTGGGGCGCAACTGTAGAAAAAACACCGTCAGTAACCAATTACATTAAAAATTGGCTTTATACTCTTACTGACTATAAAAATACAGAAATAAAGATTGTCAGAATTCCTGAACTTAAGTTTATCAATAAAAACAGCAGCGGAAGAAGCATCAGTGCTTCGATGACAGTGGAATTCTTTGTGAAGGACAAATCTACAAATACCTTCAGGATGGAAAATGGCAAGATTAAAACCTTTACTGTCACTCACCAAACGACTGCTAATGCAATGCGTACGATTCTTGGCACATTAAACATGAAAAGCACGCTAGTTTCTGGAAGCGAGACGTTAGGTCACCCGCGTTTATCGGGAATGGACCGATTTGATGTAGCCATCAATGTTTCTAAAGCAGGTTGGTCAAGTGCAAATAATGTGGTATTGGCAAATTGGGAGGCATTTGGTGATGCTCTGGCAGCTACACCGCTAGCTTATAAATATAATGCTCCATTGCTTTTAACAAAATCTGCTGCTTTAACTCCTAGAGTAAAAGATGAGATTAAGAGATTGAAAGCTAAATCGGTCATTATTGTAGGTGGGCCTATTAGTGTCTCTGAAAATATCGTGAGTGAGTTAAGGGGTATGGGAATATCCGTTGACCGTATTGCTGGTAATAGCCGTATGGAAGTGGCCAACAATATCGCTAAAAAAATTGGACCAAGCAGCAAAGTGGTAATCGCTGATGGCTTCAACTTTCCGGATGCCCTTTCCATTGCACCTTATGCCGCAAGAAATGGTTATCCGATTTTGCTGACAAATCATAACCATGTATTGACTTCTTCAACACAGAATCTAATTAAGAGTTGGAATATTAGCCAGACAATAATATCCGGCGGGCCATTAAGTGTATCTGATACAGTTTATAAAAGCGTTCCTAACCCACGAAGGTTTGGCGGAAACAGTCGATTTGAAGTCTCTGCAAATATAGCAAATGCTTATTTTTCAACAAGTTCACAGGCTTTCATAACAAGAGGTTTTATTTTTGCTGATGCTCTTACTGGTTCGGTGTTGGCGGCCAAAAATAATGCGCCGATTCTTCTGATCCAGCCTGACAAGCTTACGCAGCCAATTGAAAACTCGATTGCAAATAATGTTTTTGATCAGTTCACGATTTTAGGCGGACCGATTTCGGTTAATGAAAGTGTAGCAGCCAATCTGCCGAATGTGTCGATTAATTACTCCGGTAGTGGTTTCGGGCATGGTGTTGGCATGAGCCAGTATGGTGCCTATAAAATGGCGACCCTCGGAAAAAAGTATAACGAAATCTTGAGCTTCTACTATCCTGGAGCTTCATTAGTAAATAATTAAATTTATCTAATAGCTTCTCTATAATTTAGAGAAGCTATTTTTATTTACACATATCCTCTTAGTTTTAAACATAAATGAAGGCAAATTTAAGAAAAACTCTAGTAAATATTTATCAAAAATAGAAGTAAATTAAGAGAGCAACCAAATATTGTGTAGAAATATGTTATAATTTAGGAAGTCTTGTAATATGCCACCGGTATTTAATCATAAAGGAGGATAGGATTTAATTTAAATTTTTTTTATGAGAAAAAACAATACACCATGGGGAGCAGAATGATGAAAAAAAAGCTTTTACTCAGTGTTCTTGCCCTGGTTATGTCGTTATTTGTCGGTATTCAGGCTTCTGCTGCAGCTGATGACATAAGACTAGGCGGAAACGATCGTTTTGATGTTGCGATTAATGTTTCGAAGAATGGATGGTCCAGTGCCTCGACAGTTATTATTGCAAACTGGGATGCATATGGAGATGCACTTGCTGCAACGCCTTTGGCTTATAAATACAATGCACCAATTCTATTAACAAAACCAATTGCTTTAGATAGCAGGGTAAAAACAGAAATTCAAAGATTAAATGCTAAATCCGTCATCATTGTCGGTGGCACAATCAGTGTCTCTGATAATATCGTTAGAGAACTTAGAAATCTGGGAATATCGGTAAGAAGGATTTCAGGGTCGAATCGTGTTGAGGTAGCGAATAATATCGCAAAGGAAATTGGGCCAACAAGTAAAGTGGTAATTGCTGACGGCTTTAATTTCCCTGATGCCTTATCAATTGCACCTTATGCAGCAAGAAATGGTTATCCTATTTTACTTACAAATCCAAAGTCTTTATTGGATAGCTCGACGCAGGCACTTATTGACCAATGGCCAATCAGCCAAACGATTATATCAGGTGGGCCCTTAAGTGTTTCCGAAACAGTTTATAATAATGTCCCTAATCCAAGGAGATTCGGCGGAAATAGCCGATTTGAAGTTTCCGCAAATATTGCAAATGCATACTTTTCAGCCAGTACTGCAGCTTTTGTTACAAAAGGCTCTATTTTTGCAGATGCCTTAACAGGGTCGGTTCTAGCTGCAAAAAAGAACGCGCCTATATTGTTAACAGAACCTGACCGTCTTCCTGTCGCTATTACCAACTCGATTGTTAATAATGGGCTTAGCAGGTTTACCGTTTTAGGCGGACCAATTTCCGTAAGTGACAGTGTTTTTGTTAAAATAAGCAATAATATTGTAGGGGAAACGATTGTGCTGGATCCGGGCCACGGTGGAACAGACCCCGGAGCAGCTGGTTACAGTTTAGTAGAAAAAGAGATTGTTCTGGATATAGCTAAAAGAGTCAATTCAAAGCTTAGCAATTCTTTGTCTAAAGTAGTCATGACGAGACAAACTGACACTTACCTATCTTTAGACCAAAGAGTTAAAACGGCTGAGAAATCAGGGGCCGATGCTTTTGTGAGTTTCCACGTCAATTCTTATACTTCTGGCTCAGCAAATGGGACAGAAACATGGTATGATAGCACCTATGCTTCAGCCTCCAGTAAAAAACTTGCTGAAGAAATACAGACTGAACTGGTTAAAGCGATGGGGACTAGAGATAGAGGAGTCAAAGAAGGCGGGTTTTATGTTATTCGAAATTCAAAGATGCCTAGTGTTTTAGTGGAGATTGCCTTTATCAGTAATTCGACAGATGCATCTAAATTAGCCAGCAATACTTACAGACAAAAGGCAGCTGATGCCATTTATAAAGGGATCATGAATTACTACAATTAATAGGAATTGAAAAATCAGGCTAAAGGTTTTACCAGCCTGATTTTTTTTTATTGCCTATCAGTACTGTACATTGACTGTCTTGGGTTTTGCCTTTGCTTGATAATGAAAATGAAAAAGTGTATATTGAATTATGTATTTTACTATCAATCTTTTACAATATACTTCAAAAACTTACATTTGCTATAAGCTCGAATAAAAACACAGTAGAACAGGAGTGGTAATGGTGATTTACGCAGAAATCTTGGCAGGGGGTAAAGGAACGCGTATGGGCAATATTAATATGCCTAAACAGTTCTTGACTCTCAATAATCGACCAATTATTATTCACACAATTGAGAAGTTCTTATTGAATGACCGTTTTGATAAAATTATCATCGTTTCACCAAAGGATTGGATCAACCACACGAAGGATATCATTAAAAAGCATATCGGTGATAACGGTCGAGTGGTTGTCGTCGAGGGTGGAAAAGACCGCAATGAATCGATCATGAGCGGCATTCGATATGTGGAAAAGAACTTTGGACTTAATGATGATGACGTCATTATCACTCATGATTCTGTACGTCCATTCTTGACACACCGCATTATTGATGAAAATATCGATGCGGCTTTAAAATATGGAGCAGTTGACACTGTGATTGAAGCCATTGATACGATTATCCAATCGGAAGACGGCGAAGTAATTTCGAATATTCCTGTCCGTGACACGATGTATCAGGGGCAAACACCACAAAGCTTTAACATTAATAAATTAGTCAATTATTATAATGCATTGACTGAAGAACAAAAAACCATCTTAACAGATGCAGCTAAAATCTGTGCGCTTAACGGGGATAAGGTTAAGCTGGTAAGGGGAGAAGTGTTCAATATCAAAGTCACGACTCCTTACGATTTAAAAGTTGCTAATGCCATAATTCAGGAGCGGATCTCAAAATGATTAATCAAGTGTACCGTCTAGTCTCTCCGCGGCAGTTTGAAGTGACTTATAAGGATCGTTCCCTACAATCTGAGTATGTTGTAGTCCGGCCGACACATCTTTCTATCTGCGCAGCTGACCAGCGTTACTATACTGGGACTCGCGGAAAGGAAGCCATGGCGAAGAAGTTGCCGATGGCTCTTATCCATGAAGGGATAGGTAAGGTAGTTTATGACCCAAAAGGGGAATTCAAAACAGGTACTCCTGTAGTGATGGTTCCTAATACACCTACGGAAACGGACGAGGTTATTGCTGAAAACTATTTAAGATCGAGTAAATTCCGGTCGAGCGGTTATGATGGATTCATGCAGGATTATGTATTCCTGAATCGTGACCGTCTGGTTGTGTTGCCGCAGGATATTGATCCTTATGTTTCCGCATTTATCGAATTAATCACAATTGCTATGCACTCTCTTGTGCGTTTTGAAACAAGAGCACATCATCGCCGGAATGTGTTTGGTGTATGGGGTGATGGCAATCTGGGTTACATTACTTCTTTAATGCTGAAAAAACGTTATAAGGACAGTAAAGTTATTATATTCGGAAAGAATCAGTATAAGCTCGATCATTTTTCATTTATTGATGAGGCTTATCAAATAGATCAAATTCCTGAGGATCTCTTTATTGACCATGCATTTGAAGCAGTAGGCGGAAAAGGCAGTCAATATGCAATTAACCAGATCATTGATCATTTACAGCCTGAAGGCTCTATCTCCATTATGGGAGTATCTGAGTACCCAGTAGAAATAAACACTAGAATGATACTGGAAAAGGGAATTACAGTAATAGGGAGCAGCCGTAGTGGACGAGTTGATTTCCAGAATACGGTGGACTTCATGGTAGAGCATTCTGAGTTTGTCGATCGACTGGGTACCCTTGTTGGAGAAGTGCATGAGGTAAGAACGATCCAGGATATCATTGATGCCTTTGAAAAGGATTTAACCTCCTCATGGGGCAAGACAGTGATGGAGTGGAAAATATAATTGTAACGCTGAATATGAGAAAGGCAGGATCATGTCCGTGAACTTAAAAATGATTCCCACTATTTTGGTGAAAAATCTAATCCGGATTCCTTTTTTCATATTCAGCTTTTTATTTCCTGTCGATCAAAAAAAGGTTACCTTCGCCTCCTACCGTTCTGGAAAAATCGAAGGAAACCTTCTTTGTATTTATAATGAGTTCATAAAAAGAGAGGATTCATATAAATATCATTTTCTGTTTAAAAAATTCAACAGTTCTATTTCCGGGAAAATCACCTATGTGATACATATGATAAAGGTGAGCTATTTACTGGCTACCTCTCGTTTTTTTATCATTGATGATTTTTATTTTCCTGTCTATGCCATAAAACCGCGTGAAGGTACAGATATTGTACAGCTTTGGCATGCGGCTGGGGCATTTAAGAAGTTCGGCTTAAGTACGATCGATAAACCTTTTGGTCCAAGTAAAGCCTACTTAAAGCATGTGAAGATTCATTCAAACTATACAAGAGTATATGTTAGTTCAAGTAATGTCGTAGAGTTTTATGCCGAAGCTTTTGATATGGACTCTAGTCAAATTTATCCTTTTGGAATCCCGCGTACTGATTTCTTCTTTAAAGAGAATGTAAAGGAGGAAGCAAAAAGAAAATTTGATAGGATTTTTCCGGAGTTCCAAGATAAAAAGTTTATTCTCTATGCCCCGACATTCAGGGGAAGCAGCCATTATCAAAATGAGTTTTTGCCCCCATTGAATATTCCCTTCTTAAAGGAACAGTTAGGAAATGAGTATTGTTTATTGATTAATCTTCATCCTTATATGAAAGCAGGTCTGATGATCGAAGAGGATACAAAAGATTTTGCTATAAAGCTTGAGGGGCAGTTGACGATTGAGGAGCTGTTAGTTATTTCAGACATTCTGGTTACTGACTACTCTTCCGTTATTTTTGATTATAGCCTATTATGCCGGCCTATTGCATTTTTTGCTCCGGATTTGGAAGAATATATAGCTGAGCGCGACTTTTACTTTGATTTTAGAAGGTTTATACCTGGCCCGTTATTTACTGATACTGAATCCCTGGCTGGATGGATTGTTGAAAAGGATTTTGATGAAAGCTTGGTCAGTGAATTCAGGGGATTCTTTTTTAACCATTTCGATGGCAAATCAAGCAAAAGAATCGTCAATCATTTACTGGGAATGCCGGCTAATCAAAATAATTGAATATGAAAATAGGGGATTAAGGAAATCCCCTATTTATTATTAATAAAATAAGTAATTTGTTCTTATAGATTGGAGCGAAATATATGATTTCTAGGGTGAAAAGGAAAATTAAGCGAATCCTCTTCAAGTCAAGTACTCCTGTTAAGACATCGATTGTTGATAATTCTTACAGTTCTTCGGATCTGCCGGTACTGATTGATGATGAACGCATCATTATTAAAAAAGATCATTTAGGTGAATCACTTCCTATTATCAATGAACTTGCTGGAGAAGAAGAGAATCTGATACCTAGGCGTAAAGTGACCTACTTAAAGTGGAATGGTCCAATCATGACTGTTAAAGGTTACTATTACCTTGAGAACCTTCCTATCACAGACGAAGATCTTGTAAAGAAAAGATTGGTTTTAATCGACAAAATGGGGAAGAAAATTATTATATCACTTCAGGACATTCCTGTGGAAACAGTTTATGCCGAAGAAAAAATTGATTTTATATATAGATGGGCTGGATTTGAGGGGAAGGTCAACTTTGCAACAATTGATGATAACAAGCCTCTTCCCGATTCTGAATATAAAGTTTATATTGAAATTGAAGTCCATGTGTTGGGAGATAAAAGATATCGGAAAATCTATCCGTTAGGTAACATTCAGCCTTATCTTGAAAAAGGATTCCATTCGGCTAAAATGGAATATTTCACCGCCAAAAGAGAGATGAAATTTAATTTGCTGGCTACTTATGACCAGCCTGTTAAAACTCTAAAGATTACTTCTTCCAAATTAAAAGACTTTGACCCAAGGGAAATGAGCCTGGATGCCGATGAGAAAAAGCGGGGAGTTATTTATCGTTTCTTTAATTCCACTGGCTTCAGATTGTTATATAAAATGTACTCAATGCGCCCGATTAATCAAAACAAAGTGATCTTCGCATCTGACAGCAGAAGTGAGATGAGCGGGAATTTCCAGTTTGTTTACGATGAAATGATCAAAAAAGGATTGAATTATGAATATCACTTCCTGCTGAAAAGGGGAGTGGATGAGAAAAAATCTTTTAAGGAAATCAAAGAACTGGCATACCATTTGGCTACTTCCAAATTTATCATTCTGGATGACTTTTATCCGATGATTTATCCGCTGGAAATACGCGAGGACGCGGAACTTATCCAACTATGGCATGCTGTTGGCGCATTTAAAACTTTCGGGTTCAGCCGTATTGGGCGTCCTGGAGGTCCTTCACCTACATCAAAGAACCATAGAAACTATACTAAAGCAATCGTCAGTTCCAAGCATGTAGCGAAATATTATGCAGAGGGATTTGGCATAGATGAAGAAAAGGTTGTTCCAACCGGAATTCCAAGAACAGATATCTTCTTTGATGAAAAGTATAAAGAAGAAGTGAGACAAAGGCTTTATCAGGAGTTTCCCTTCCTGCGAAATAAAAAAGTGATTACCTTTGCTCCAACGTTTCGTGGAAATGGCCAGCAATCCGCTCATTATCCAATGGAAGTGCTAAACCTGGAAAAGCTTTATCAAGAATTAAAGGATGATTATGTTTTCTTGTTCAAAATTCATCCTTTTGTGAAAAACGATTTTAATATTCCATATCAGTATAAAGACTTCTTCTATGATTTCTCTTCGTATAGGGAAATTAACGATTTGCTATTTGTTACTGATCTTCTTATTACTGACTACTCATCAGTATGCTTTGAGTACGCCCTGCTTAACAGGCCGATGATTTTCTTTGCATACGACGTCGAGGAATATGTACAAAAGAGAGACTTCTATTATGAGTACACTTCTTTTATTCCTGGCCCACTCGCTCGCTCAACTGATGATATTATACAGACGATAAAAGAAGAAGATTTTAAAATGGAGAAAATTAAGCCATTTATTGAGTATTTCTTTGATCATCACGACGGAAAATCGAGCTCGAGGGTTGTAGATCATCTTATCTTAGATAAAGAACTGGAAGAAAGACAATTTTAACTTATAACAGGAAGGGGGCCATCTGAATTGGTAGAAAAAGTTTTGGTTACCGGTGGATGTGGATTCATTGGATCCCATATCGTTGAACAGTTGGCCCTGAAAGGCTTTGAGATATTAGTTGTTGATAATCTATCCACTGGCAAAAAGAGTAACATATCAGGGATGGATGTTTCTCTTTATGAATGCAGCATACTCAGTCCTGAATTTCACGAGATTGTTTTGGAATCTCAGCCTGATTACATCATACACCATGCCGCCCAGGTAAGTGTGGCTAACTCGATAGAGCGTCCTATTTTGGATGAAGAGATAAACATTAAAGGATCCATAAAAGTAATAGAGGCTGCACTGAAGGCAAAGGTGAAAAAGATTGTCTATGCCTCTAGTGCTGCCGTTTATGGAGAACCAAAATATTTCCCGATTGATACTGAACATCCTGTCTATCCCTTGTCTCCGTACGGTGTTTCTAAGCTGACAGTAGAAAAGTATTTGGAAATGTATCACCACCTTCATGGGTTGGATTATACCGTTCTCAGGTATTCTAATGTTTTTAGCCCACGGCAGGATCCAAACGGTGAGGGTGGAGTCATTTCGATTTTTATGGAAAAAATAAAAAACGGTGAACCTCTGACTATTTTTGGTGATGGTGAACAAACCAGAGATTTTGTATATGTAAGAGATGTAGCACACGCAAATCTTATGGCATTAAAAAATGGAAGTGGGAAAACCTTTAATGTTTCAACATGCAAAGCAATTAGCTTGAATGAATTATCGAATACAATGATTCAAATGGCTGATGATCCAGGAAAGATTATTTTTCAAAATGAACGAGATGGGGATATAAAAAAGAGTGTCCTAAGCAACCAGTCTACTATATCTCAATTAGGCTGGAAGCCAAAGGATTCTATAAAAGATGGGCTTAATGAAATGTATGATTTGCATTTTTCAGCAGGCAAAGAAATATAAAGGGGGGGAGGTATCTTGAATAGGAAAATCTTTATGCTCCTTTATGATATCGATATAAATAAAGGTGGAATCACAAGTGTCATGCTGAGCAGATCTGCGGAACTTACAAAACGCTTTAATTTTGATGTTGATTTAATCAGCTTGGATGATAAAGACAACTATGATGAAATTCAGGATAAGCTTCGAAAAGATGGAAGACTCTCCAAGAAGGTAAACATTTTAAACATACATAATTATTATGAGCAAATAAATACTACTGGCGTTGTAACAGAAAAACAACGGAAATATTATCGTACGGCCTCCTTCTTAATGGAAAAAGGGTTTTCCGTTCAGGATAATGACTACAAAGATAAAAAGTATGCGCGGTATTTTCGGGATGGACTTTATATTAAGTATAAAAAATGGTCTAAATCAGGGCTTATTTCCCATATTGACTATTTTAATGAAAATAGGGCCAGAGTTTTTAGAGAAGTTTTCCACAAGGAAGGCTATATAAGCCGAAAAATATACTTTGATTTTATCAGCAACGAGCCCAGCCAGGAATTGTACTATACCAAAGACGGTTTTTGTTACCTAAACAAATGGTATAATCACAAGAATGGCATTATCCAAAGAATATACTTGTTTAATAAATTCTCTAATCAGGTAAAGGAATTCAAGAACAATAAAGAATTTCATGTATACTGGCTGAATGAGTTATGCCGTGAACAATTGGAAAAACCATTTCTAATCTGTGACGGAGTAGGTTCGGCCGCTAAAGTGTTAAGCATGGATAGCGAAGTGGCATACAGGATTTATCCGATTCATACGAATCATCTTGACTCTCCTTATGTGTATGGCAGTCCTATTAAGCAAGACCATGTAACCTTGCTCCAAAACGTGGAACAGGCAGATGCTTTAATTGTACTGACTGAATCGCAAAAAAAAGATATACTAAAGCAGTTTGGCGATTCTGGGAATGTTTACGTCATCCCTAATTTCATTACTCCAATCAGAAATTTTAAAGTCAATCGTGTTCCCAATTTAGTAACCATGATTTCAAGATATCATCCGGAAAAAGCTATAGATGAAGCAATTCAGGCATTTAGCTTTGTAATCAAAGAAATCCCGGATGCTAAGCTGGAGATTTATGGCCACGGGGAAGATAGGAAAAGACTCAATGGAATTATTCGAAATTTAGGCTTGGAAAAAAGTGTTTTTCTTAAGGGGTATACTCCCAATGTTGGTGAGTTATTAGGTAAGACCAATGGTACAATTCTTACTTCTCAATTTGAAGGGTTAAATGTTGCGAGCTTAGAATCAATGTTTTGTGAGGTACCAGTCGTTAGTTACGATGTAAATTATGGCATGAGGGACATTATTAAGGATGGACAAACTGGCTTCCTTGTTCCAAAAGGAGACAGAGAGGCCTTATCTGCGAAAATAATTGAGCTATTAAGAAATCCCGAATTAAGACTTAAAATGGGAAGAGCGGCAAAAGAATTTGTTGTCAGTAATTTCTCAACAGAATTAGTCATTAGTAAATGGATTGAACTTTTTAACCAGTTGAGGAAAGAGGAGTAAATAATATTAAAACTTTGTTTGTACGTATTAACATTAATTGAATGCGTTTTTTAAAAGTTCGCTTACTAATTATTACTTTGGTTCACAAACTAAAGATGGAGGAAAGACATTGAAAGTTACTGTAGCAATTCCTATTTACAATGCAGCAAGGCATTTAAATGTTACATTGGATTCGTTAATTAATCAGACTATGCCTTCTAATGAATTTGAAGTCATATGTGTTAATGACTGCTCTACGGATAACAGTAAAGAAGTTATAGAATCCTATAGTAAAATTATGGACAACCTTATTTTGATCGACAGGGAAGTTAATTCAGGAGGACCAATGATTCCACGAAATAATGCAATTGAAGCAGCTCGTGGAGAGTTTATCATGTTTCTCGATAATGATGATTTTCTAGGAGAGGAAGCACTCGAAAGACTTTATAATTCGGCTAAAGAGAATAAATCCGATGTAATTTACGGCAAATATGTTGGAGTAAATGGTAGGCATGTGCCACAATCAATGTTTAAAAAAGGTAATCGTTTAAATGCTGACATCATTTCAGATAATCTCATTTATTCACTTGCTCCTCATAAAATGTTTAACCTTTCGTTTATAAGAGAAAATGGCTTTGAATTTCATCCTAAGGCTGTAGTTGGGGAAGATCAGCTCTTTGTGATGCAATGTTATATAAGTGCTAAAGTTATTACAGTTATGGCCGATTATGATTATTATTTTGTTGTTGCCAGGGGAAATGAGAATCTTAGCCTTAAGTATTTCCCAGCAGAAGAATTCTTTTTCTCTTTTAACCGAATCATGGAGTTTATTAGAGAAAGCAACCTAAATGCACTTTATAAGAAAGAATTAAAAATTGCTTTTTTAAATCGGTTTCTCCATGCTAGTCGTCTTAAAGGGCATCTTTTATCGGGACTGTTAACTCTGGAACAAAAAGTAGAATGGCTCAATGAAACCAAATTATTTTTTAATACTTTTGTTGAAGACGAGATTATCCCCTCATTAGCTACAAGGTTTCAGTATTTAGTAAAAGTGGCGAAAGATAACGATGTATCTAAATTATTATCTGTCCACAGAGATATACAAAAAATAACATCGAATGATATAACGAGAGTTGAAAATGGCTTAATTTATGCAAATCTTAAACAATTGTCAAAGGAATGTTCCTATGATGAAGAATTTGTTGTGAATTTTAAAAATACCTCAAATGTGTTTATTAACGATTTATTTTTTGGACAAAAGGAATTCATTATTAGAGGCGAATTTGTTCAAAACTTATTAATAAATTTTGATGTTCATTACGACTTGATTCTTGTACATCGAAATTCTGGCCTTGAAGTATCGCATAAAAATGAATCTTCAATATCAAAGGGAAATTTTGAATTTGTGGTTGATTACCGAGAAATTCTGTTTGATGAAAACCTGATTGGTCCATGGGATTTATTTGTAGAAGCATCTATCGGTGGTTATACAAAAAGAAGGCGGATTGGGGCTTCGAGGGCAGCTTCGGTAGCAGCCCAAAAGACAAATTCCAATATCTCTTCTTTTGGTCATAATTACTCTATCCGTGCCTATTTTACAAAGCCTCATGATAATATTTCATTGGATGTAAAAATTCACAGTTAGTTGACCGTTTGGAAAATTAGGGAGGGTTAAAATGAAAAAAGTAAGGACTTTGAGGGAGAACGTGAAAACATATGCTAGGCCTTCGGTTAATGCAAAGGTTGTTAATGAGCATAATAATTCAGGCCAGGAATTAATAGTATATCCTAGTGTAGAAGGTTGGTTTGAACTTCGTCCTGTTGATACGGATGGAGTGATGAATACAGAATTTGTCCAGATTAGGGATGTTGAAGAAAAATCAATTAAAGTACAGAATGATGTAAACACACAAACTGTAAATCACTCACCAACACCGCAAAATCAAAAAAATTCAATGAAGAGAATATTAAAAACCATAAAAAAAGTTATTCGAGGTGATAATTAATGAAAGGTATTATATTAGCGGGCGGAAGTGGGACAAGACTGTACCCGTTAACTAGAGCTATTTCTAAACAAATGTTACCGATTTACGATAAACCTATGGTATATTATCCGTTATCAATACTTATGCTGGCGGGAATCAAGGATATTTTGGTCATATCTACACCTGAAGACACACATCGTTTTGAACAGTTGCTTGGTGACGGTTCTGATTTAGGAATTAATCTTTCATATAAGGTACAGGAAAAACCAGAAGGCTTGGCACAGGCTTTTCTTATCGGTGAAGAGTTCATTGGTGACGACACCGTAGCACTTATACTAGGAGATAATATCTTCTATGGGCAAGGGTTGTCAAAAATGCTTCAGCGCGCTGCGTCAAAAGAAAAAGGAGCAACTGTATTTGGGTATCATGTTCATGATCCTGAACGATTTGGCGTTGTCGAATTTGATGAAAATATGAAAGCCATTTCTATTGAGGAAAAGCCTAACAATCCAAAGAGCAACTATGCTGTAACTGGACTTTATTTTTATGATAATAGGGTTGTGGAGTTTGCTAAACAAATTGAGCCATCGCCAAGAGGCGAATTAGAGATTTCCGACTTGAATAGCTTATATCTTGAAAGTGGCGATTTAGAAGTGGAATTAATGGGAAGAGGATTTGCCTGGCTGGATACAGGAACACACGAATCTTTACTCGAAGCTTCGACTTTTATCGAAACCGTTGAAAAGCGTCAGCGCTTAAAAATTGCTTGCCTTGAGGAAGTCGCCTTCCGCATGGGCTATATTGACGCGGAACAAGTAAAGAAATTAGCGGAGCCACTTAAGAAAAATGAATATGGCCAGTACTTGCTTCGCTTAGTAGAGCGTGAAGCAGCAAAGGAAGGAAAATGATATGAAGGTTATTGAAAGCAAATTAAAGGGTGTCAAATTAATCGAACCAAAGTCCTTCGGCGATCACCGCGGTTTTTTCATGGAAAGCTATAATGAAAAGCTGTTTCATGAAAATGGAATAACTGAAAAGTTCATTCAGGACAACCATTCGCTATCTAAAGAAGCAGGTGTTTTAAGAGGGATGCATTATCAATTAGCTCCCAAGGCGCAAACCAAGCTGATAAGAGTGGCAACTGGAGCAATTTATGATGTCGTGGTGGACATGCGTAAAGGCTCTCCAACCTATGGTGAATGGGAGGGCTATATCCTTAGCGAGCATAACAAACGTCAATTATTGGTTCCAAAGGGATTTGCCCATGGATTCTGTACAATAACTGAAAATGTAAATGTACTTTATAAAGTGGATGAGCTATATTCCCCAGAGCATGACCGTGGGGTTGCCTGGGATGATGAGAACTTGTCAATCGATTGGCCGGTTTCTGCTCCAATCCTGTCTGAAAAGGATGGAAAACATCCGAAGCTAAAGGATGCAGAAAACAATTTTGTTTGGGAGGATTTTAAAGGATGAATTTAATCGTAACAGGTGGAGCCGGATTTATCGGCAGCAATTTTGTAAGGCATATTTTAACTACTTACCCAGAGTATAAAGTAGTGAACTTAGACTTATTGACCTACGCAGGGAATATTCACAACCTTGATGATTTGAAAGATAACCCTAACCATGTATTTGTAAAAGGCAATATTACTGATAGAGAGTTAGTGGTGGGGCTTATTAAGGAACACAATATTGATGCAATCATCAATTTTGCCGCAGAATCTCACGTTGACCGCAGCATTTTAAATCCAGGAGTATTTGTAGAGACAAACGTACAGGGAACTCTTGCCCTTTTAGAGGCTGCAAAAGAAACCGGTATCCAGAAGTATTTACAGGTTTCAACTGATGAAGTATATGGTTCACTGGGTGAAACAGGATACTTTACAGAAGAAACGCCACTGGCTCCAAACAGTCCTTATTCAGCAAGTAAAGCAGGAGCAGACATGCTCGTTCGCTCATACCATGAAACTTATGGAATGAATGTAAATATTACTCGTTGTTCCAATAACTACGGTCCATATCACTTCCCGGAAAAATTAATCCCTTTAATGATTACGAACGGGCTTGATGGTGAAGAGTTGCCGATTTATGGCGATGGAAAAAATGTTCGGGACTGGCTTCATGTAAAGGATCATTGTTCTGCAATTGACCTCGTACTTCATGAAGGAAAACCAGGTGAAGTATATAACGTAGGCGGACATAATGAAAGGACTAACAATGAGATAGTTGAAATCATTGTTGAGAAATTAAAGCTTTCAAGAGATAAAATTAAATATGTTGAAGATCGTCTTGGTCATGACCGTCGCTATGCAATTGACCCTCAAAAAATACAAAACGAATTAGGCTGGAAGCCAAAGTACACCTTTGAAACAGGTATTGTTGAGACAATTGACTGGTACTTAAATAATGAAGCTTGGTGGCGCCCGCTGAAAGAACGCGCTAAATTGGAGAAATAAAATGAAGATAATAGTAACTGGCGCGAATGGACAATTAGGACAGGATGTTGTTTCGATATTAAAAGAAAATGATCAGTTCGAGGTATTTTCATTCGGGCGTGAAGACTTGGATATTGTTAACGAACAAAAGGTGAATGAAGTGATTCATTCTATCAATCCTGATTGGATTCTACATTGTGCAGCGTATACAAATGTCGAGGCGGCCGAAGATACCGGTAAAGAACTGAACTGGAAAGTGAATAGAGATGGATCGGCAATCATCAGCAAAGCGGCATCAAAGGTTTCTGCCAAATTAATCTACATTAGTACTGATTATGTATTTGACGGTACAAAGCAAGACCAATATCAAACAAATGATCCTACAAATCCTTTGAATGAGTATGGCGCGGCTAAGTTAGCAGGTGAAAAAGCTGTCTTGGAATATAGTCCGAATGCTCATATTATACGTACGTCTTGGGTTTTTGGGGAAAATGGCAATAACTTTGTCTATACCATGCTTAAATTGGCCGGAAAAATGGATACTCTTAAAGTAGTGAATGACCAATTCGGCCGGCCGACATATGCCTATGATTTAGCATCATTTATGGTGTACATTGTAAAGAACAATATCCCGGGCGGAGTTTACCACTTTTCGAATGATGAACAAGCTACCTGGTTTGAGTTTGCAAAAGAAATTCTCAAGGATCAAGATGTCGAGGTATTACCCGTGGACTCAAATGAATTCCCACAAAAGGCTACTCGCCCTAAGCACACGATTATGTCGCTTAGCAGTGTGAAGGAAACTGGGTTCGTTATTCCATCATGGAAGAATGCTCTTGTACGCTTTATGGAGGATGTAGAAAAATAAAGTGAGGGAAACTTTTGTTTCCCTCACTTTTTTTATATAGGGAAAAATTAGGCTGTTGAGGAAATGAAATAAACGTTAATGAGTTTGAAATTATGCATTCTGAGCTATATAATGAAGAATAGGTTAAATTTATGTTGATTTATTGAGATTTTGTAAATATTAAAATTGACCTTATAAATTAACCTGTACAACAAGGAGTTGAGAAGCTAATGAAAAAAGTATTGACATATGGTACCTTTGATTTGCTTCATACAGGTCATATTAACATCCTGAAAAGAGCAAAGGAGTTAGGCGACCATTTGATTGTTGGCCTTTCTACAGATGAATTCAATCTAATGAAGCATAAAGAAGCTTATCATTCTTATGAGGATAGAAAATTGATCCTGGAAGCAATAAAATACGTTGATGAAGTTATTCCAGAAAACAACTGGGAGCAAAAAATTAAAGATGTATTAGACCATGAAGTTGATATTTTCGTAATGGGAGAAGACTGGAAGGGACATTTTGATTTCCTTAAGGAGTTATGCCAGGTGATCTATCTTCCGCGAACTACGGGAGTGTCTACGACAAAAATTAAAACTGACTTAAAGAGGGTGTGAAGAATGGTAAGAGAACTTTCCATATCAATATACCTCCTTTTCTTTAAAATGTTCTTTACTTTATTTAATACACTTCCATTGAAGGACAAAGTAACATTTATCGTTTCATTTGGAGATAACACTCAATATGTTTATGAAGAAATGCGTCGGCAAAATTTGAATTATGACGTAGTTTTTTTATGTAAAGGGAAAAGCATTAATTTATTTAAAGACTATGAGTCTGCGACTATCATTCCTTTTGAAACTAATAATATTATATATTGGCTTAAGTCGGTCTACCACATAGCAACATCACATAAGATCGTCGTGGATAATTACTTTGGTTTTTTTGCCGCTATTAACTTGCGTCAGGGTGTTGAAACAATTCAATTATGGCATGCTACTGGTGCGATTAAGAAATTTGGGCTGCAGGACGAATCTGTCAAATTTAGAAGTGCAAAAGCGAAGGACCGTTTTAAAAAGGTGTACAATAGTTTAGATAAAGTTATTGTAGGCTCGGATATCATGGAATCTATCTTTATCGATGCCTTTGGACTTGATTCTAGTAAATTATTAAAAACTGGCATTCCTCGTACAGACTTTTTCTTTGATGCACAAAAGATAAAGGAAAGCAAACAAAGGCTGTTTGGTGAAAACCAAGCATTGAATGAGAAAAAGGTTATATTGTATGCACCAACATATAGAGATAATGAGTTAAATCAATTTAAGCTGCAGTTGGATCTTGAGCAAATGGCGAAGGATTTAGGTGATCAGTTTGTTTTAGTTCTACGATTGCACCCGGCAGTTAAAAATAATGTTGACTATAGTGCTAAATTTCCCGGATTTGTTTTTGATTATTCATCACCCATGTATGAAATTAATGACTTGCTTCTCATTGCAGATATTCTGATTTCTGACTATTCATCTATTCCATTTGAATTTTCTTTAATGAGAAAACCAATGATTTTTTATATGTATGATTTAGATCAGTATAAAAAAGAACGTGGAATTTGGACTGGTATGATTGAGGAATTCCCAGGCCCAATTGTCAAGGATACTCATACAATTGTTGAGATGATACAGAATAATGCCTTTGACCTAAATATGATTAATCAATATGCAAGAAAGTGGAATAAATATTCCCGTGGTCAATCAAGTAAGAATTTAGTCAGCTACATGTTTAATGAGAATCAAGCTTACCAGAAACAAAGAGCATTATAAAAAGCTTCGAGAAGCATTTCTCGGGGCTTGTGTTTTTCCTATGCATAGTATGGGGAAAGTAATGTATAATGAACAATGTTGTTACTTGGCTATAGGAAGGAAATTTTTTTATGAGATCAATGTTTACGGTTATCAAGGAGCAAATAAACAGCTTTTACTTAATTAGAAGATTATCCTTATTTGAATTGAAAAGTGCTAACAATAATAATTATCTTGGGATGCTTTGGGAAGTTATAAACCCTTCGATTCAGCTTGCGATTTATTGGTTTGTATTCGGATTTGGGATTCGTGGAGGTCAAGATGTAAACGGAATACCTTTTATTTATTGGCTGCTTTCCGGAATGTCCGTTTGGTTCTTTGTAAACCAATCTCTGTTAGAGGGTTCGAAGTCAATCTATACAAGGATAAATTTTATATCTAAGATGAGTTTTCCTATGAGTGTCATTCCGACATACGTAATTGTATCAAAATTTTATTCGCATCTGATACTGGTCGCTTTAATTACACTGGGGTTACAATTTACGGATTTTACCGTTTCTATCTACTTTATACAATTGCCTTATTTCATGTTTGGGACCTTAATGTTACTTATCGCAATTTCCCTAATTACATCTACGCTGGCTACCATTGTCAGGGATGTACAAATGATAGTTACTTCAATTGTCAGGATGCTTCTCTACTTAACGCCATTGCTATGGGTCCCTCATGGATTTATAAAGAAAATCATGCTGGTTAATCCATTCTATTATTTGGTTGAAGGATACAGAGCTTCGATATTAGGTGAATCGTGGTATATAATTGAAAATATGCAATTAACACTTTATTTCTGGGGATTGGTGCTAATTCTTCTCATGATTGGGTCTGCACTGCATGTGAAATTCAGAAATCATTTTGTTGACTATATGTAAAAGGGGGTTTCTCATTTGAGTGAAACAGTAATCGTAAAAAACGTTTATAAAAAATATAAAATGCATAAAAAAAGCTCGGAGAAACTCCTGGATGTCATATTGCCAGGCGGATATGGCGAAGATTTTTATGCGCTTCAAGATATATCGTTTACAGCCAAAAAAGGTGATGTAATCGGTTTGGTCGGTGTAAATGGTTCAGGGAAATCAACCCTGTCAAATATCATATCAGGAGTTATTCCTCCCACATCTGGAACTGTAGAAACAGTAGGGCAGACTTCGTTGATTGCGATAGCTTCCGGTCTTAATAATCAGTTGACTGGTCGTGAAAATATTGAGTTAAAATGCTTAATGCTTGGATTCAATAAAAAACAAATCAAGGAAATGGAACCAGAAATCATTGATTTTGCGGATATTGGAAAATTCATCGATCAGCCTGTCAAGAAGTATTCAAGCGGTATGAAGTCAAGACTAGGATTCGCTATATCAGTAACGGTTAATCCTGATATCTTGGTCATAGATGAAGCCTTATCCGTAGGAGACCAGGCTTTTGCACAGAAATCCAAAAATAAGATGTTTGAGTTTAAGGAACAAGGCAAAACAATCTTCTTTGTCAGCCATTCCATGGGACAGATTAAAGAGTTCTGCGAAAAAGCTTTATGGCTGGAATACGGGGAAATTAAGGCATATGGTCCTGTTTCAGAAGTAATACCGGAGTATGAAAAGTTTTTGAAAAAGTATAAAGCGATGACGCCTGCTGAACAGAAGAAGTTCAGAGAAGAAGTCATTCGCAAACAAAGCGGCATGGTTGCCCATACAAATTGATAAAATCTAGGCTGTCTTTGATAGATGGCTTAGATTTTTTGCTTTTTTATAAGGGTTTGTAATATATAACATTAGGGTAAATATCTGAGAAAAAACCTTTTACATCATATAATCTTAATTTTCTGGAGAGGACTTAGTTGGTTATTTCAATACCATGGATTAGAAAAATGGCCAAACCAATTGTGGAACCTGCACTTAAATTGATTATTAATTTTGATGAGGTTAACGGAAAAAAAGGCGGAATAAACAAATTGCATAGGAATGAATGGACGTTGCATCCTTAAGCTGGGATGATTTTAACTATACATCCATAAATAGTATATAAAAGAACTATTTCTTCTAACTGTATTTCATGATAATGTTAATAGATGAGATTTTTCAGTGAAGGAATAGGGTGTTTTTTTATGAATAATGACAAAGTAAAAATACTCGATATACCATTTATAAATATTACATTCGAAGAAATGGTTAATGAAACGGTAAGAAATATAAACACATCAAAAAAAACATTTATTGTTACGGCTAATCCAGAAATCGTTATGTATGCAAAACGGAATAACCTCTATAAGGAAAATCTCTTAATTGCAGATTATATTGTTCCGGACGGTTTCGGAATTCTACTTGCCTCCAAAATCTTAGGATTACCATTGGAAGAGAGAGTAACTGGTTTTGATCTAACCATGAATTTACTCGAACAAGCTGTTGATAATAGCTGGAGTATATTTCTTTTAGGCGGAACTGAAGAAACGAACGAAAGGGCAGCGAGTAACATGTCAGTTAAGTATCCTGGGATAAAACTTGCTGGCAGACATCATGGTTTTTTTGAGAATAATGAGGAAGAAATTATTGAGAAAGTAAAAGCGTCTAAGGCGGATATTGTATTAGTGGCAATGGGATTCCCAAAACAGGAGCAATGGATTTCAAGTCACTTAAGATTGTTCGAAAAAGGGGTATTCATTGGTGTAGGCGGTACAATAGATGTCCTTGCTGGTACAGTTAAACGGGCACCGCTATTTTGGAGAAAGAGCAATCTGGAATGGCTTTACCGGTTAATCAAACAACCATCCCGATGGAAGAGAATGCTATTTCTCCCTTTGTTTGTTTTAGATGTTATAAAGTCTAAGTATAGAAATAATTAGCAGCTTTTTCTGAAACTTTTTATTATTTTGCTCGTCAAATAAGTGGTAACAAAAAAAGAACCACAAACTGACCAATATGTGCTAAAATAGGAACGTTTGGTAAACATTCTTAGAAATAATGCCTGCAATAATTCGCTTATTAGGGCATTCTATACATGAGGAGGGTCATTATGTTTTATTTGACCTTAATATTATGTTTTTTATGCTCTATTCTTATAACACCAATAATCAAAAAGTTGGCGTTCCGATTAGGAGCCACTGATTATCCTAATACAAGGAAGGTCCATCAAAAAATCATGCCTCGTATGGGTGGGCTAGCTATCTATATTAGTTTTGTAATTGGGTTATTAATTATGAATCCTGATAGTCCATACCACCTGGCAATCATAGCAGGAAGCGTCATTATCCTGTTTACTGGAATCATGGATGATATCTTTGGCCTTTCTGCTAAGGTCAAATTTTTCAATCAGATTGTAGCTGCCTTGGTAGTTGTGGTTTGGGGCGGGATCGATGTTGATTTCATTAATCTTCCTTTTGGTGGAAGGCTTGAATTTGGAGCATTTAGCTTGCCAATTACCATTCTGTGGATTGTTGGGGTTACAAATGCGATTAATTTAATTGATGGATTGGACGGACTTGCAGCCGGTGTTTCCTCAATTGCTTTAATCTCCATCTCGGGGATGGCCATTGTAATGGGCGATGTATATGTTATGACGATTGGCTTCCTTCTTCTTGCAAGTACGTTAGGGTTCTTAATTTTTAACTTTCATCCAGCGAAGATCTTCATGGGTGATACAGGAGCATTGTTCCTAGGATATATGATTGCCGTGCTTTCATTATTAGGATTTAAAAATGTAACGTTCATTTCCTTTATTATTCCTGTTATCATGCTTGGAGTGCCGATGACAGACACAATCTTCGCTATTGTTCGACGCCTTGTAAAGAAGGCACCCCTTGCTGCACCTGATAAGTCACATTTACATCATTGCCTGCTTAACCTTGGCTTCACACACAGGCAAACAGTGCTGCTGATATATGCCATCAGCGCAATGTTTGGGCTGACAGGCTTTATCTTCTCCTTTACAACCATGTGGGGATCATTATTGATTCTCTCCATTATGATCTTGTCGATTGAATTGATTGTAGAAAGTGTAGGTTTAGTGCATAAAGATTATAAGCCGCTGCTTAATATGGTTCGTGGAATTAAATATGAAAAAAATCGTTGATAAATTGCCCCTCGTCTTTAAGACGAGGGGTTTTCGTAAAGATTTTATCATTGAAAAAAAATAACCCCTTATATTTAAGGGGTTATCGTTTGGCCATTACTGTCAGTATTTTGCTCTGTTGTCATATTGTCGCTAGTTGTATCTGTAGTAGTCGCAGCAGAATTATCAGAGCTAATGTTGAGATGCAATTGCAATGTTGCTATTGTTTCCGCTAATGCTATTTCGTCAAGCTGGTAATAATAAATTCCATCAATTCTAGAATCTGACCCAGCAAGATTTAATGTCTCTGTATTCAGGTTGCTTCCTGCTGTCGCATATTCAATGAAAGATTTCATTTGATCGAATCTTAAGTCAGTTGTCAAGTTTTTACCGACTGCTTCCATGACATCGGTATACTTACCAATTGACTTCACAGATACAGCTTTTTGGATAATCGCCTTGATGATTTCCTGTTGTCTTTTTCCGCGTTCGATGTCGTTATCGAGTTTTCTCGTGCGGGCTAAAGCAAGGGCTTCTTCGCCATCAAGAGTCTGGAGACCCTCATTTAAAGTGATTGCACCAGCGCGGTCTTTAGAATCTTGCTCCGTGAACGTGTAAGGTACATTCACTTCAATTCCATTCAGCGCATCAATTACATCGATAAATGCATCGAAATTCATTTTTACATAATAATCAACAGGAACATCAAGTAATTCTTCTACTGTTTCCAATGTAAGCTCTACGCCACCGTATGCATGTGCGTGATTAATCTTTGTATAAATGTTCTTTTCAGGAATATGGACGTATGAGTCTCTTGGGATACTTAATAGTTTAATTGATTTGTCTTCCTGGTTGAATGTAGCAAGCATTAAAGCATCAGTCCGTGAGCTTCCTTCAAATTGACGTTTGTTACTGTCATCTACTCCAATGAATAATACAGAAAAATTTTCATCGAACGGGTTTACTGCTCTTTTTCCTTCACGATCAATTGGGTTGTAGGACTCTTCCATTACCGACTCAGCTTTATTAAATAAGAATGCGCCGTATGTTATGAAGCTAAGTGATATAAGCATGAGTGGCAGTAAGACCCATCGAATCACTCTTTTCCTTCTTAAACGCTTTTTATGAAAATTATTATTGCTCCTAAGTGAAGCCATATATTAATCTCCTTTATTATAATGTTAATTTATTGTAAAGATTAAAATTGCCCAACCTCCATTTTACAACCTTTTAGCTGGTTCGTAAATTGAATTTTTTGTCAGACATCCTGTTCCATGTAGATTACTTCCCCAGACCTTATATTGGCTTGGCCATTAGTCATCTCGACCATCCACTCTTTGAATGCTTCAGTCTGGTCCTCTTCTACGTAAGCTTCGATTCCAACTTTATCCAAGTAATGAATTTCCTTCAGTTGATAAACAGAGGAGCGAAGTTCGTTTTCCACTTTTCCAAGTAAAGTGTAGGCGATGGTCGTGTGCATAATTCTCATAAGCTTTCTTTCCACTATACCCGTCGCTGCCAGTCCCTCGGACGTTGATTTCCCGTAAGCGCGTATCAGACCGCCCGCGCCCAACTTAATTCCGCCAAAATAACGGGTTATAACAACAACTGTGTCCTTTAAATGTTTCTTTTTCAGAACCTCAAGGATCGGCACACCAGCAGTCCCGCTAGGCTCACCGTCATCATTAGCTTTTTGGATTTGATCATTTTCGCCAATTATATAAGCCGAGCAATTATGGTTGGCATTCCAGTTCTGTTTTTTGATTTTCTGGATGAACTCTTGGGCTTCTACTTCTGTTTCTGCTCTTTGAATATATGCGATGAACCGAGACCTTTGAATCTCGATTTCATGTTCTCCGTAACCTTTTACCGTATAGTAACTAGCAAGCAAATCTGGCTCACCTCTCTCGAAAATTTCCCAACCCTATAATCGACATCGTTTTTATGTTCGACACGGGTACTTAGTGCTACAATTCATTATAAGTTGACGGCAATCGAGGAACAATGGTGTCTTATGATTGTAATATAACTTTAATACTGTAAATGGGTACGAATGGTATAATAGTTAGTGGTCTGACAAGCTATAATTTGTTTTTGGAAAAATGTTTTAATTTTAATTTTGGAGTTTAGCTCCTAAAATAATAGGATATAAGACTTAGGATTAAAAATCAAATCTATGTCTTTGTATCGATTTTCAACAAAATTGGCATGATTTTCTTGTTGAAAATTAGTAACAAATTAGTTTTCAAGTTAAAATATCATTAGTGCCGCCCTTGGGGGAGTTTACATGGCGATTAAAAAATTCGACACGAAAGCCCTCGATCTGATTTTGGAAAAAATGATCGAAACCGTTGGGGACAGCAAAGACGAGATCTTCCGGATCGCTGAACAGTGCCGGACGGATTATGAGTCTATCACCAACGAATTAAAAGAGATTAAGAGGAAGGTCGCACAAATCATTAATGATGGCGACAAGCTGGATGCCCAGGTAAGACGAGCGAGGCTGCGACTTTCGGAAGTAAGCAAGCATTTTAAGGACTATTCCGAAGTGCAGGTTCGCGAGGCGTATGAAGTAGCCCACAAGCTCCAAATGGACCTTACAATGAACAGGCAATTAGAAAAGCAGCTGCGTGAAAAGCGGGATGATTTGGAACGAAGGCTTGTTGGTCTGAATGAGACGATTGAACGAGCAGAGCACCTTGTATCCCAAATATCAGTTGTCATGAACTACATGATGAGTGATATTCGCCAAATGGGCCAAGCGCTTGAATCTGCCAAGGAAAAGCAGGATTTTGGTCTTAAGATTATTGAGGCCCAAGAGGATGAGCGTAAACGGCTTTCCCGTGAAATTCACGATGGGCCTGCCCAGATGATGGCTAACGTGATGATGCGTTCCGATTTGATTGAGAGGGTTTACAAAGAGCGTGGAGCAGACGAGGCCATTCGCGAGATTAAGAGCATGAAAAAGATGGTTCGATCAGCTCTATATGAGGTCAGGAGAATCATCTATGATTTGCGGCCAATGGCTCTTGACGATCTGGGATTAGTTCCTACCCTCAAAAAGTATTTGCAGACAATCGAAGAGTATCATAAGACTACCAGAATTGAATTCACTAATATCGGTGAGGATAAAAGGCTGCCTTCTAAGTATGAAGTAGCACTATTCCGGATGATCCAGGAATCGGTCCAAAATGCGTTGAAGCATGCGCAAGCAACCTTGATTCAGGTGAAGCTGGAGATAAAGAGAGATCACGTAATGGCAGTCATAAAGGATGATGGCAAAGGCTTTGACATTAATGAAAAGAAACCAGAGTCATTTGGTCTTCTTGGAATCAGGGAAAGAGTCGAGCTTTTGGAAGGTGAGCTATCCATCCATTCAAAAATTGGCACTGGGACACTGGTCATTATCCAGGTTCCGATGAACTTATAAAAAGATAGAGGCAGCTGATCTGCCAATAAAGAGAAAAATAGAGACAGAAGCCATAAGGGAGGCGAATGCTATGACAACAAAGATTGTCATTATTGACGACCATCAACTTTTCAGAGAAGGGGTAAAAAGGATCCTGGATTTCGAACCAACGTTTGAAGTAGTCGCTGAAGGCGATGACGGCAGTGAAGCTGTTGCATTAGTAGAACAGTACCAGCCAGATGTCATTATTATGGATATTAATATGCCTAACAGAAATGGTGTTGAGGCAACAGCTGAATTGATAGAGGAGTATCCTGATTCTAAAGTCATTATTTTATCGATTCATGATGATGAGAATTATGTCACGCATGCTCTTAAAACTGGAGCGACTGGGTACCTTCTGAAGGAAATGGACGCTGATGCTTTAGTGGAGGCAGTCAAAGTAGTTGCCGATGGCGGATCCTATCTGCACCCAAGAGTGACTCACAACCTGGTAAAAGAATATCGTCGACTGTCAGCTGATGAAGGTAGTACAGACAAATACATATCTCAGGTTGAAATTCGCCGCCCGTTACATTTGCTGACTCGCCGTGAATGTGAAGTCCTTCAGCTTCTTGCAGATGGTAAGAGCAATAGGGGCATTGGGGAAGCACTTTTTATCAGTGAAAAGACAGTAAAGAACCATGTAAGTAATATTCTGCAGAAAATGAATGTTAACGACCGTACCCAGGCTGTAGTCGTAGCGATTAAGAATGGCTGGGTAGAGGTAAGATAATCTTTAAGGAAACCACGTTTGTCGAATCGACAGATGTGGTTTTTTGTCGATTGGTGCAGTTTAATGTTGGAAAAATACGACAAAAAAACCACCAGAGATTTACAAAAACTTAATAATATCCGATATAATTAAGGAACAGTAAAGCGAAGGGGTGGTCAAAATATCTTCACTATGGGAACTGACAGATGAAAAGTTAATAGAAGCTTACCAAAAGGCTACTCTATTAAACTTAGATGAAAATTTTATTGAAATGCTAATAGAAGAAATCGATAACCGAGGAATAGAGAGCTTAGAAATTGAATACGTTTCTTAATGATGTGACACTGCGCAAGCGATTGCCAGTGTTTTTTTATTGCACTAATCACCGGTTAACCTAAAAGTTTATTTATAAAGGTCTTAGATAGTTCTACTAAAAGGGGATTCGTAATCGGGAAAGGAATCAAGAATCATCGCTGCCGGATTCTCTTTTCAGTTACTAATTTCTTTATCAAAATACTTTTCCCGAAAGAATGCAATTTAAAGGAAGTTCATATAAAATGGGATTGTACATACTGTAGAGAAAAACATAAGGATGGTAATATAATAATGAAAACGGCCGTTGTTACGGATAGTACTGCTTACATCCCAAAGGAGTTACGGGAGAAATGGGATATCCACATGATTCCGTTAAGCGTGATATTCGATCATGAGACATATAGAGAAGAAATAGACATCAATGCTGAGGAGTTTTACGAGGAAGTCAAGCAGCGTGAGTTACCGACTACGTCCATGCCGCCTATTGGCGAGTTCATCGAGCTTTTTGAGAAATTGGCCAAAGACTACGATTCAGTCATCAGTATCCATTTATCCAGTGGGATCAGTGGAACCTATCAAGGCGCAGTGAGTGCAGGTGAGATGGTTGAAGGTATTGAAGTATATACTTTTGATTCTGAAATAAGTGCGATGGTGCAGGGGTTTTATGCTCTGGAAGCCGCTGAGCTGGCAGAACAAGGTATTGAACCTGAGAAAATCATCGAGCGAATGAATAAGATGAAAGAGTCAATCCGTGCTTATTTTATTGTGGATGATTTAAGCCATCTTCAGCGCGGCGGCCGGTTGTCCAGTGCCCAGGCATTGATTGGAAGCCTCCTGCAGGTAAAACCGCTGCTGCATTTTGAAGATAAAAAGATCGTTCCATTCGAAAAGGTCCGTACCCGTAAAAAGGCGATGAACCGTGTCGTCGAAATGCTTGCAGAAGACGCGAACAGCGGGGGTGAATACCGCGCGGCTGTGATCCATGCCAATCGTGAGGAAGAAGCGCTTGAATGGAAAAGCGAGCTCGAGGCCCAGTTCCCGAATGTCGAATTCCTATTAAGCTACTTCGGTCCGGTCATTGGAACCCATCTTGGTGAAGGCGCCATGGGGATGGGCTGGTATAAGAAGTAAACACGGAAAAGTTATTACAACACTGTCAAAGCGCCATTTCCGTAATAGGAGGTGGCGCTTTTATTCATTATCCACATAACAATGGTAGTTATCAACAAAATGCCCCACTTACCAACAGTACATTTACTCCTCAATTGCAATTACCCACAACGAAAAACGCTCACATCTATAAAAACATAGAGTTACCAACAAATTAACCCACATTACCCACAGGAAATTGCTATTATCCACATATTAATCCACAAAAGGTTGTGATTAACTTTGATAAAAGAAGAGAAAATAATCCCCAACACCAAAAAGTCTGTTGATGAATGGACATTCACTCCTCCAATTACCCACAATCCTGCGTTATCCATATACCGCCCTTTCCAATACAATCCTCAGTTGCAAAAAATGCTCATAGGTAAACAGTTGTTGACTGATGAACTGCCTTGTACAACAGAGGAACTCCAGTATCACCATGAACATGGATATATAGTATATCGAAAGGGTTTTAATCGTAAAGAGCTGTCTTGTACAAGATGCGGCACAACTGATCCATCCTGGTTTGCGGAGTTCCCCTGTGCCAGGTGTGGAAAAGTAGAATTCTATTGCCGAAAGTGCTTGATGATGGGGAGGATTAGCGAGTGTACACCTCTAATCAGCTGGGCAGGGCCAGACCCGAAACTTGAAGTTGTGGATAAACCACTTGTTTGGGATGGTCAATTATCAGAAGGTCAAGATGTTGCTTCCAAAAGTGTGGCGGATGCTGTGGAAAACTCAAGCGAGCTCCTTGTCTGGGCAGTAGCGGGAGCGGGCAAAACAGAAGTACTATTCGCCGGCATAGCAAATGCTTTATCCACAGGCAAGCGAGTTTGTGTGGCTACGCCAAGGACCGATGTAGTCTTGGAACTGGCACCCCGACTGCAAAAAGTGTTTCCGGAAATAAAGGTTGCCGCTCTTTATGGGGGCAGTGAAGACCGCCATGAATATGCCCAGCTCACCATTGCTACCACGCATCAGCTGCTCCGTTTTTACAAAGCGTTTGATGTCATGATTGTCGATGAAGTTGACGCCTTTCCCTATTCTATCGATGAAACCCTCCAATATGCCGTCCAGCAATCAAGGAAGCATGAATCCTCCTTAATTTACTTAACGGCAACACCCAACACCCAGTGGCAAAAAGAATGCCGAACGGGCAAAAGAAACTGCATCACGATTGCTGCCCGCTTCCATCGACAACCTTTGCCGTTACCCGAGTTTGTCTGGTCAGGAAATTGGGAGAAACAGCTGAAAAAAGGAAAGCTGTCCTCTCCGATAAAAAAATGGGTGGAATCCAGGCTGGCCAGTGGGAAGCAGGCATTGATCTTCGCTCCGAAAATAGCCGTTATGGACAAGATTCTCCTCATCCTTCGCAAACTGAATCCTCGTATTGAATCCGTCCATGCTGAAGACCCCGACAGAAAAGAAAAAGTAATGAAACTCCGCAACAAAGAAATCACAATCTTGCTGACGACAACGATTTTAGAGCGAGGTGTTACCATACCCAATATCGATGTTGCCGTCATCGGCTCGGAGGACAGGGTTTTTACCGAGAGTGCCCTTGTCCAGATTGCCGGCCGGGCAGGGAGGAGTGCGGAATATCCCACAGGTGCTGTAACATTTTTTCATTATGGGAAAACAGAAGCAATGCTAAGTGCCCGCAGGCAAATTGTGATGATGAACAAGGAAGGGATCGAGAAGGGACTGATTGATGTATGAATCATTGTTTATTATGCCATGCAGAAATGGAACCAGTATTATCGTGGCAATCCCTTTTTGGTAAAAAAGAGAGTCCTAATATTTGTGGAGAGTGCAAGGGAAACCTTGCTGCGATAACTGGTGAAGTGTGCGAAATTTGCGGCAGGCCATTTGCCTTTTTGGAATCGGAATATCGTTCGGAGAATATGTGCCTGGATTGCAGGCGCTGGGAGGAGGATGGGAATTGGAGTGGAACTCTTGATCAGAACCGGTCACTGTACCGCTATACCGATTATATAAAAAACGTAATCGCTAAATTTAAATTCCGCGGAGACTATATTCTGGTCAGTGTATTTGCTGCAGATCTCCGGCAGGCTTTGCAAGATTTTCAATATGATTATATTGTTCCCATTCCTCTCAGTGAAGAACGACTTTTCGAAAGAGGCTTCAATCAAGCTGAAGCTCTAATCACCACTGCTGGCTTTAACCCAATCCACCTGCTCTCAAGAATCCACACTGAAAAACAGTCAAAAAAATCCCGTCCAGAAAGAATCCATCTACAACAGGTCTTCAAATTGGAAACAGAACTAAATCTTAACAGTAAAACAATTTTGCTCATTGACGATATATATACTACAGGCTCAACGCTGAGACATGCGGCTAAAATATTAAAAGACAACGGAGCGGCAAAGGTGTATTCATTCACTTTGGCACGCTAGATGAGATATGATTGAAGGAGGAAGGACAGTGGACCTTCAAAATTGCCCAAAATGCGATTCACTTTATGTGAAAAATAAATTTCGTGATGTATGTGAAAAATGCTGGAAAGAAGAAGAACAAGCTTATGATTTAGTTTCCAAGTTCATGAGAAAACGTGAAAATAGAGCGGCAACGATCTTGCAAGTTGTAGAAGCAACAGGCGTTTCTGAAGAGTTAATTTTAAAATTTATTAAAGCCGGCAAATTCCAGCTGACTCAATTCCCAAACTTCGGTTACCCATGTGACAAATGTGGAAGTATTATACGTGAAGGCAGGCTCTGTGCAACCTGCGCAAGCGGTTTAAAGGCGGATTTGAAAACTGTTGAATATGAAGAACAACGGAAGAAAGAACTAGCAAAACGCGCGACTTTTTTCACACATCGAGATTAGGTGAAAAGAATCATTAAATATCAGCGGACCATTGCCGATAATAAAGGTAGAAATCGTTCTGAAAGAGAGGTTTAGACGATGAAGATAAATAATAATTTTGGCCCATCCGGGATCAATCCATATAAACGCCAAATGAACAAACTGGATGCAGCCGCAGCTGCCCAAAACAAAAAGGCTGATAAAGTCGAGATTTCTTCAACTGCCAAGGAAATGCAGCAGCTTTCCCAGGTATCAGTGGAACGCAAGCAAAAGGTTGAGGAATTAAAAATCCAGGTGGAGAACGGCACATATAAACTGGATTCAAAAGAGACTGCCAAAAGCATCATCAATTTCTATCGTAATAAATAAGAAATATACTCGTCTCACAGACGAGTGTTTCTTTATGCCTAATAAGGAGGGCAGTCCATGTCTGTTGAATCACTGATTAGCATCATGAATAAATTACACAAGGTACATAAAAGCCTTTACGAATTGACGGTAAAAAAGACCGACATCGTGAAAAAAGGAGATACGGCTGCCCTCGACCAGCTTTTGAAGGATGAACAGGCCCATATGGCAGCAATCAATAAGCTGGAGCAAGAACGGGCCGCTGTATCAAATACGATTTTACCGAATGCATCTTTACAGGAAATAGCTGAGGCAAATCCTGCAGGAAAAGAGCAGCTTTTACAAAAAAAAGAAGATTTATTAGATGTCATTACAGAAATCAAGGCGCGGAACGAACTGAATCAGCAGCTGATTCATCAATCACTGCAATTCATCAATTTTTCCAAGAGCCTTGTAATGCCTCAAGAAAAAGAGATTAATTATGGACCGCCAGCTGGCAAAAAAGCAAAGCCTGGTCAATCGCCGGGAATGTTCAACTCAAAAGCATAATATTTGGAGGAACGAAACATGCGTTCAACCTTTATGGGATTAGAAACAGCGCGCCGCGGAATGTTCACGCAGCAGAGCGCTTTGCATACAACAGGACATAATATATCGAATGCCAATACTCCGGGCTACACACGCCAGCGGATTAATTTTGAGCAGACAGAGCCGTATCCAAACGCTTCACTTAACCGCCCTCAGATTCCTGGGCAAGTTGGTACTGGGGTAAAAGCTGGTTCGATCCAACGTGTGCGGGAAAGTTTCCTTGATGTCCAGTACCGTGGCGAGAATAATAAGCTGGGATACTGGGAAACTAGGGCAGAGGCTTATACTAAACTCGAAGAAGTATTGAATGAGCCTTCCGAATCAGGTCTTGCGAAGACAATGGACCAGTTTTGGCAGTCATTGCAGGATTTAGCTGTAAACCCGACCAATCCAGGTGCTCGTTCGGTAGTACGTCAGCGTGGGATTGCGGTTGCAGAGACGTTCAATTATCTACAAAATTCACTTTCTTCAATTCAGCGAGATTTGAAGAATGAAATCTCTGTTACGGAAAAAGAGATCAATTCGTTAACTTACCAGATTAGTAAGATCAATGGCCAGATTGCTGATGTAGAACCACATGGTTATTTGCCTAATGACTTATATGATGAGCGCGACCGACTGATTGACCAATTAGCTTCCATAGTAAATATTAAAGTTGATTACACAAACTCAGGTGGCGGCTCACTTAAAATGGCGGATGGACAGGCAGTCATTAAGATGGTTAGTGACAGTGGTAAAGAGCTGGGCATTCTTGTAAGTGGAGACCGTAATAACAATGTGACTGTAAACTTTGATGGTGCAGATGAAGCAGTTAAGACCGTTTCTATTGGCAGTTCAAAGTTTGATTTTACTGAACTAAAATCAACTGGAAAGCTTAAAGCCTTAATAGATTCATATGGCTATGAGGAAAACGGAAAAGTGACTGGTGTCTATCCTAATATGATGACAGAGTTGGATAACCTTGCCTATACCTTTGCAATAGAGTTTAACAACGTACACAAAGACGGAATGAGCCCAAATGACATTGCCAATCAGACAAAGGCTGGTAATTCATTCTTTGCTGATTCAGAGAATGCTGACCTCCAACGTAAAGGATTCGCAAGCAGGATTCAGCTGGCGGATGCAATTAATCAGAGCCTTGATAACATCGCAACTGCAGATGGAGCAGATATTGTGAATGCAACAATCGGGGATTCTTCTAATATCTTAAAGCTTGCAAATATCATTAATGAAAAATTTGATTACGCCGGCGACAACGAACAAGCAAACTTCCGTAATTACTACGAAGGCGTAATCGGCGGCATGGCTGTTAAATCGCAAGAAGCTGTTCGGCTTACTCAAAATAGTGGCTCACTGAGAGAATCCGTGGAAAATCGCCGGAAGTCAGTCAGCTCAGTATCTTTAGACGAAGAAATGACAAATATGATCCAGTTTCAGCATGCCTACAATGCATCAGCCCGGATGATCACCCTCCAGGACGAAATGCTAGATAAAATCATCAACGGCATGGGAACTGCAGGAAGATAGGTGAAATGAAATGCGCATAACACAATCAATGCTTTCTTCCAATTCATTAAGGAATCTAAGTGAAAGCTATCGTCGGATGGGTCAGTACCAGGACCAGCTGTCTACGGGAAAAAAAATTACAAAGCCCTCTGATGACCCTGTCGTTGCGATGAAAGGGATGTTTTATCGATCAGGATTGACGGAAGTTGAGCAGTATAAGCGGAACCTTTCAGAACTCTATTTGTGGATGGAAAACTCAGAGGCAGGAATCGAGCAAGCCAATAATGGTTTGCAGCGGGTTCGTGAGCTGGTTATTCAGGGGAAAACAGGTTCATTGAGTCCTACTGACCGTGAGGCTATTGCCCGTGAGGTAGAACAAATAAAGGGTGATATGGTGCAGGTCGCCAACACACAGGTATCCGGCCGTTATATTTTCCATGGGACAGATACGGATCATCCGCCGGTACCGACTGCGAATCCGCCAAAGGTCGCGGCGAACCTTGCTGACCCTGATATTAACTCGTACAAAGTGGAAATCTCACGTGGAGTTTCGTTAAGGGCGAATGTCAATCCAAATGGCGTCTTCAATCAGGAACTTTTTGATGTTGTCCAAGGTATCCAGACAGCATTGGAGAGTGACAACACAGCCGAACTAGAAGGTTTGCTTGGACGCTTGGATGGATCAATGGACAAGCTTTCAGCCGAACGATCTGAGTTGGGTGCACGATACAATCGTCTTGAAATGATTGATGATCGAATAGCTCAGCAAGAAATAATGGCCAACCGTGTACTGTCAGATAATGAAGACGCGGATATAGAAAGGGTCATCACCGATTTAAAGACACAGGAAAGCGTCCACCGTGCAGCACTTGGAGTCGGAGCTCGAATTCTGCAGCCGACACTATTAGACTTTTTAAGATAAGCTATTCTCATTGGGAATAGCTTTTTTTTCTAGGAGGGATGAGTGATGGAATTTCCTCAAATACGTTTGCAATCAACTTTTGGCCAGACAGAAATCCGTACCATGCAATCACGGCTGGAAATGGAGCAGCCCAAAGCGGAATTAAGTATCCAGCAGCCCGCAGCCAAACTAAATATTGACCGCAGGCCAGCAAGACTGACGATTGACCAGACTGAAGCTCGTGCTGATATGGATTTAAAGCATATATCCCGCCGTATTGAAGAGGCGGCACAGCAGGGTTATCAAGATTGGCTCGCGGGTCTTGCGCGGGTTACCCAGGATGGAGATGAGCTGATGATGATCGAGAATGGCGGCCATCCAATTGCAGATCAGGCAAAACGGAACAGTGAGTCCCCGTTGCTTGATTTTAATATTGGCTGGATTCCTTCCTCGGGTAGTGTGAAATTAGAATATGACCCTGGCAAAGTTGAAATTACCTGGAACACAAACCGACCGGTGATTGAGAGTCGAATCAACAAACCGATAATTAGTTATACGGCAGGCAAAGCCGAAGTTAGCTTGAAGCAGCATCCATCGTTGAAAATAGATTTTGCCAATCTAAAGCATGTCGGAATTAATTATGAACAATCTATTTAAGGAAGGGTTCTAAAATGAAAATAAACACGATGTACCATGGTGAAGTGGAAATTAATGAGATTTTGACTTTTGAAAAAGGAATACCGGGTTTTGTGGAGGAGAAACAATTTGCGTTGCTGCCATTGTCTGATGATGAATTCTATTATGTCCTCCAATCAGTGTCGACTCCAGGATTGGCGTTTGTACTGACGAATCCTTTTCATTTTATGAAAGAGTATGATTTTCAGCTGGAGGAAGGGGCGGTAGAGGAATTGAGCTTAGAAAGTGAAAAAGATGTTACAGTCTACTCAATCCTGACTGTACAGGATCCATTCGAAAAAACAACCGCAAACCTGCAGGCTCCAATTATCATTAACCTGAAAAACCGCAAGGCAAAGCAGGTCGTCCTACACAATGAACAATATAAGACTAAACACCCAATATTTGAAAAAGCAGAAGTGAAGGGGTGACCAAACATGCTTGTACTCACAAGGAAAAACGGCGAAAGTATCAAAATCGGCGATGACATCGAAATCACTATCGTCTCAGCCAAAAATGACCAAGTCAAAATAGGTATTAATGCACCAAAGAATATTGAGGTCTTCCGAAGTGAAATCCTTGAACAAATCAAAACAGAAAATCAGGAAGCCTCACAAGATATTACTTTTCTATTAAAATTCATGAAAAAAAATTAAAAACAATATTAAACAATTTTAAATACACGACGATAAAACTATTGTAAGAGAAAATAAGGGCGGCCGACCTTATTGACTCAGACAAATACCCTTTTTGTTCACAAGGATGTGAACAACAAATTCAAGGAGGAAACAAAAAATGAGAATCAATCACAATATTGCTGCTCTTAACACTTACCGTCAATTAAACAATGCAACTGGTGCACAATCAAAATCAATGGAAAAATTAGCTTCAGGTCTTCGTATCAATCGTGCTGGAGATGATGCAGCTGGTTTAGCAATCTCAGAAAAAATGCGTGGGCAAATTCGTGGGTTAGATCAAGCATCACGTAACTCACAGGATGCAATTTCTTTGATTCAAACTGCTGAAGGTGCATTGAATGAGACTCATGATATTTTACAGCGTATGCGCGAATTAGCTGTTCAATCTTCAAATGATACTAATACAAGTAACGATAGAACAGCTCTTCAAAACGAAGTCAATGAATTAACTAAAGAAATTACACGTATTGGAAATCAAACAGAGTTCAATACAAAGAAATTATTAAATGGTCAAGGTGCTTCTAGCTTAAGTTTCCAAATTGGTGCAAACGAAGGTCAAACTCTTGCCCTTGGCATTAGTGCTATGGATGCATTCTCTCTAGGTGTAGCATCTGGTTCTGCAGCAACTTCAGCCGCTGCTGCATC
Organism: Chryseobacterium sp. ISL-80; assembly: GCA_018613055.1. Taxonomy (GTDB): domain Bacteria; phylum Bacillota; class Bacilli; order Bacillales; family Cytobacillaceae; genus Mesobacillus. Next base: position 331,123 of record JAGGQZ010000013.1, read on the forward strand.
AGTTACTTCTGGTATTGATATCTCTACTGCAGCAACTGCAGCTACTTCTGCAATTACAGTTATTGATTCAGCTATCCAAAGAGTTTCTGATGAGCGTGCTAAATTAGGGGCTAACCAAAACCGCTTAGAGCACACAATTAACAACTTAAACACATCTTCTGAAAATCTTACAGCTGCTGAATCTCGTGTAAGAGATGTTGATATGGCTAAAGAAATGATGAATCAAACAAAGAACTCTATCCTTTCTCAAGCTGCTCAAGCTATGCTTGCTCAGGCAAATCAACAACCTCAAGGCGTTTTGCAATTATTACGTTAAAAAAAATTCCTATCTCCTTCTTGGAGATAGGATATTTAAAAAAAGGTCGTATTTTTTATACGGCCTTTTTTTAAATAAATGCATCTAAGGAGTGTCATAAATGAAACCATTTTTATCAGTATGTTTGATAGTGAAGGACGAAGAGAAGGTACTTAGTAGATGCCTTGAATCAGTGAACGGCATAGCAGATGAAATAATTATTGCAGATACGGGTTCCGTAGATAGAACCAAAGAAATTGCGTTAAAGTATACAGATATGGTGTACGATTATAAATGGGATGAAGATTTCTCCAAGGCACGGAATTTTGCTGCATCGAGGGCGTCAGGAGAATGGATTTTTGTAATTGATGCGGATGAATATGTAGATCGCGATAGTTTTTTGAAATTTAAAACTAATTTAAAGGAAAATCCAGTAGATTCCAACATACTTGCAGTACAAATAGTGAATTTTGTTGGGGCTAATGGTAAAGATACTGTTCTCAATTATCATGAGAGGATATATCTAAATAATGGGATAATTTTCTATTACAGGCCTATCCATGAGATGTTAAAACACAAAGAGGCACATGAAAAAAGGGGATTTGCCCAACTTCAGATTTTTCATTCTGGGTATATGGAAAATGTAATTAAAGAAAAACAAAAATCTAAAAGAAATCTTTCATTATTAATCAAGAAGAAAGTTAAAGAGCCTATTGATTATTACTTTCTCGGTAACGAATATTATCAAATAGGAAATTTAGAAAAAGCTATTAATTATTATAAAAAAGGCTACCAATTAAAAGAAAATATTAATATTGACTGGGTAAAAAAATTGCTAGTTAGACTTGTTAACTGCTTACATATTGCAAATAGAGATACAGAAGCAATGGAAATTATAGATGCTAGTGAAGAGGTTTTTGAGAATCTAGTTGATTTTAAATTCTTGAAAGGGAAAATCTTATTTAACCAAGGGAAGATAAAGGAAACAATTAATATATTTGAGGACATATTGTTAAAGAAAAATAAACTAATTGCTGATTCGAGTATGGATTACTTAGAGTATTTACCGCATAGATATCTTGGAGAATTATATGAAAAGGAGAACAATTTACATTTAGCTGTTCATCACTACTCAAAAACTATTTCTATAAATGAATCAGATGATCTTGTTTGGGTGAAGTTAATAAATTTATTAGCAAAGCACTCAACGATGGATGAACTAACAAATTTTATAAACAATAATTGTTTGAAAAGAAACACAATGAATCCCTTAAGATTAATTAAAATCTTGCTGATGATACCAAATAAACATGTTCAAAAACTAACAAGATCTTTGATTAGTAAAACACCACTCGCCATAGAAGTTGAAAAAGCATTAATACTAAAAAATCTTTTCTTAGATGATAATAAAGATGACATTTTAGAGTTTTTTATAACTAATAATATAGAGGAAATCAGCCTTATATTATCTCAAGGTATATTTCAAGTTGTAGACTTAATACTAATTGCTTTGGAGACAAAAGATGATTTGTATAAAAATATACTTTTTGGTTTGAAATTTTCTGAGCCAATTAATAACTTATTAAATTTATTGTTCCTTGAAAAAACTAATGATTTGTCAAGTTTTGAAGAAGAATTACTATCACTTATTATAAAGAACGCGGAAATACACGGGAAACACGAATTGTTTGCATCTTAAACGACATAACAAGTATTAAAAAGAGATATATAACATTTACCGGAAAAAATCATAAATGTTTTCACGAGGGGTATAAATAAGCGATGTTCAAAACGAGTATTATAATTTTAACTCATAATAAATTAGAATATACAAAACAATGTATTGAAAGTATAAGAAGATATTCGGATGAAGGTACATATCAAATAATCATTGTTGATAATGCATCCACCGATGGGACAGTTAGTTGGTTGAAAAAACAATCAGACTTAACTACAATCTTCAATGATAAAAATTTAGGATTTCCAACAGGATGTAACCAAGGAATTAAGGTTGCAAGTGGTGATGATATCTTACTTCTTAACAATGATGTAGTTGTTACAGAAAATTGGTTGAAGAACTTAAAGTCATGTTTATATAGTAGTGATTCAATTGGTGCTGTAGGACCTGTTACTAATTCTGCTGCTTACTATACAATGGTCCCAGTTGAATATTCTTCAATGGAAGAAATGCATCAATTTGCAAAAGGATTTAATCAATTAGACGCAGAGAAATGGGAGCAAAGACTAAAACTTATTGGTTTTTGTATGTTAATTAAGAAATCGGTAATTGAAGAAGTTGGACTACTAGATGAAATATTTTCCCCCGGGAATTTTGAAGATGATGACTACTCCTTTAGGATACAAAAAGCAGGATATAAATTAATACTCTGTAAAGATACTTTTATACACCATTATGGAGGAACATCATTTAAAGAAGACATAGAAAAATACCACCAAGTACTTAAAATGAATGAGGATAAATTTGAAACCAAATGGGGATTTAATTCTACGTATTCTACCTATATTAGAAATGAAATTGTTGAGCTCATTGATAGTTCAAAAGATGCAGCGATAAATGTACTTGAAATTGGTTGTGCCTGTGGGGGTACTTTATTAAAGATCAAGAATTCGTATAAAAACGCAAACTTATATGGAATCGAATTTAACGAAAATGCCTCAGCTATAGCTAACCAATTTGCTAATGTTAAAGCACAAGATGCAGAAAGAGAAATGGACTATCCTAAGGGTTTTTTTGATTACATTATTTTAGCTGATGTATTAGAACATCTATACGATCCATGGGCAGTCATGAAAAATATTCGGAAATATTTAAAAGAAGATGGTAAAGTACTGATAAGTATTCCTAATGTTATGCATTTCAGTTTGCTGCAAAAGGTTATTAAAGGTAACTGGACATATACAGATGCTGGGTTACTTGATAAAACACACATTAGATTCTTTACTTTAAATGAAATAAAGAAAATGCTTTTGGATGCAAATTATTCAGGTATTGAATTTGGTGCTTCAACTGTTGGGAAAACTACGGATGATGAAGCTTTTATTCAACTTTTAACTAAGATAAGTGATTCATCATTAGAAGGGCAATACAATGCATATCAATATATCGTCAAAGCTGTTAAAAGTGATAAAAAAACTAAATTGATTAATATATTAAATACTTTAGAAACAAATCTCATCCACCACTTAGACGAAGATTTAGAATTAAATTTAAACGAATTAGAAGGCTTCAGTACAGAAGAAGTAATTACGGGTGTTTGTTTACATGTTGAAGATAAGATAGGAGTTTTAAATTATCTTGCAATCAGAAACTATGGAAAAGCTTCCATAGATGAGGTTATTCCGTATTTGCAAAGAGCTCTTGAACTTAGACCGGATGATTCTGATACAATATATAATCTAATTTTTGTCTTGAAAAGTATAGGAGAATTTGAACTAGCCAAGCAATATTTTGATTCCGTTCAAGAAAAGGACCCTGAGTTTATCTCACTTTACAAAGAATTATTAGAACTAGACACTAAAAATAAAGTTGAATTTTTAAATAATAATATGGAGAATTGTGATTCCTATTTATTAGATCAGGCAACGGAAATTAAAAATGCTAAAGAATTACCGTATTATAAAGCTGGAAGAAAAAACTTTGTAACTTTATTTCCTGAAACAGAAAATGTACATCTTACAAAAGATGTTGGTATGATTGGATATACTTTATATAAAAAGCATGATTTTAATTCCACAATTGCTTGCTATGAAAACGGAGATTATCCTTATCTAGAAAAAGAAGTACGTGGATTAAATATAGATTTTATCTCTAAAACAGGGAATACATTGGAAGATGGAAAGTTATATTTACTTAATAATGCCCTAAATATTGATATACTTCATCTATTTCATTTAGAAACAAGAAGTTTAGTTTGGATTCAAACATATAAGGCTATAAATCCTGTGGGGAAAGTATATCTAAAACTTGATGCAGACAGTAGATTTATGAACTCTATGATAAATGAGGAAGTTATAAATATATTAGGACTATGTGATGTAATTAGTGTCGAAACTAAAGGGATGTATAAATATTTAAATGAAGTATGGCCTTTAAGACATTATGGTTTGAATAAAGAATGGCCTCTTAGAATCGAATATATACCAAATGGATTCTTTGAAGATTTTGATAGCCTTGCCCATGAAGAGCCCTTAAAGATTCAATATGAAGAAAAAGAAAATTTCATATGCACAGTTGGAAGAATTGGTTTAGTGCAAAAGGCAAACGAAATATTATTGGAAGCCTTTAGAATCGCTTCTCCCAAAATGCCTAATTGGAAATTAAAAGTTGTCGGGCAGGTTGAAGAACAATTTATTTCTTACCTTCAAAGATTTTTTATTTTAAACCCTGAGTTGCAGGAAAAAATAATAATAACCGGAAATATAGTGGAAAAAGATTTGTTGGAGGAAGAATATAGAAAAGCAAAGGTCTTTGTGTTAACATCGCGATTTGAAAGCTTTGGTTTAGTCTTAGCAGAAGCTGCAAAGAATGGCTGCTATATTATATCTTCTGATATTTTTCCGGCTTGGGATATTACAAATAATAAAAAATATGGTGATATTTTTGAAATAGATAATATAGAGCAATTAGCTCGAATGTTAATTGAAAATTGCAATGACATTATTTTAAAAGAAAAATGTATAGGTATTCAAGATTATGCATACTCACATTTTAGCTGGCCAGGTATTTGCCAAGAATTACTACAGTTATTAGATGAAATTTAATATCAGGAACCGAAAAACTGCGTAATATGGTATTTAATGTATTTATGGAAAGTAAAATTTGCAAAAATAATATCATTAAATAATTAATGTTTTTGAGACAGGTCCCAAAACTAAACAACCAGTTGTCGAAAATTACATTAGGACTGGTTGTTTAGTTTAAATTCGAATGTTTAATACTTAATTAAATATATTATTTTGTTTCCCCACTAATTCTTCGTATTATTTAATACCCATATTTATTTAGATGTCGGTTTCACCATCCTCTTACCAATTTTCCAGCATTATACACAAAAGCCTCTTTTTCGTTGACAGTTAAAATATCGATAGTGATTTGTAAAATTGCCCTATTAATTTTTCAGAAAGAATGAATAACCAAATATTATATAAGTCAAAGACTTAAAGTTTTAGTTCCTTTATCCGATATATTAATAAAAGACTTAAGTAGGGGGATAAAGAGATGATTGAAAGATTGTCATCTAACCCAATTTCCTCACAACTCAGAACAAACAACAATAGTGAAATAACTAACCAGACCCAGGGAATTGATCTAGGACTATTTAAAGAGTTAAAAGAACAGAACCAAGAACATATTAATTTACCTAAAGAAAAAGTTAAAGAAATTGTAGATACCATGAACAAATTTATGGAAGCATCACCTACAGCACTAAAGTTTGAATTCCACGAAGAGTTAAACGAATATTTTGTTAAAATCATTGATGAAAAAACTAAGGAAGTTGTAAGAGAAATTCCTCCAAAGAAAATGCTTGACTTCTATGCAGCAATGAATAAGTTCATTGGTCTTATGGTGGATAAAAAAATCTAAAGGTGATTATACATGGCGAATTTAAGAATTGGCGGTTTGGCCAGCGGAATGGATATCGATCAAATTGTTGGAGATCTAATGAAGGCAGAACGTATGCCCGTTAATAAACTGAAGCAAAAGAAGCAGGTCTTAGAGTGGCGTCGGGATGATTATCGTACGATGAATAATCTCTTCCTGGATTTCCGGAAAGACCTGACGACTATGAAGCTATCATCGACCTTCCGGGTAAGGACGACCTCCTCTACGAATGATGCCCGTGTTTCAGCGACTGCAAATAGTTCTGCAAGCGAATCGTCCTTTTCGATTTCCAGTGTGAAAAGATTGGCCAGTGCGGAAACTGTTAAAAATTCAGGTGCCATTGCTGGCACGGGTTTTGATGCCAGTAAACCATTGTTATCGCAAACTTTTACAAATGGTATAACCTTTAACAATGGAGTCGTGGAAAGTAAGACAGTGAAAACGACAGCAGAGGGTACAACTGTCAATCTTGGGCTTAGTGCAACTGAAATAGACAACCTTGATTCTGCAAAGCTGTCATCATGGAGTGTTAAGGTGAACGGCAAGAGCTATGAGGTAGTTACGGGAACACCAACTGCCGGGGAAGCTCAGGTACAATTTGATACAAACACTGGTAACTTGATTTTCGGAAATACTATTACTAAAGACAGCTCAGTGTCTGTGGAATATGTATCAAAAACCAAAACCGAAACCACATCTTCGATCACAAAAGACACACAGGCGTTGCAACTTACAAATGGGGCACTGGATAATATCACAGGATTGAAGTTGCACATTGGCACTGCTGCTCCGGAAGATTTGACACTTGAAACAGTAACAAATGAACCGAATAGCAGGAGAATCATGAGGGGAACCGAAGAGGTAGGGGTGCTGGATACCATCACAGGAAACATTAAGATTTCTGATGCTATGCGTACTCTGGCCGGATCAACTACGGATCCAATAAAACTTGAACTAACCTATGATCAAAAGTATACCGACTTTTCCGTTTCTTCTTATAAAACAGGGAACGTGAAGGTGACTGAGAATTTCCTGGTAAAGGGAAATGAGTCATTGAACCAGGTTATCAACGAGGTCAACTCTTCCGATGCAGGTGTCACGATGTTCTATGATGATTTTACCAAAGGTATGACCATGACTAGGAAGGAAACTGGAGATTTCAATACTGCTGGTAATGAGATGGATTTTTCCGGCAGCTTTATAGAAGATACCTTAGGGTTTGCATCAGGCCTGGTTACAACAGTTGGAGCCAACGCTGAGTTTACCATCAACGGCCTGTCTACAGAGCGGACATCGAATACTTTCGATATGAATGGAGTAACTTTTACTTTAAAGCAGACCTTCAATACTAATACAGATCCGGCATTGAACACAGATCCTGCGATTACGGTGAATATCAATAATGACACGACAACAGTGTTTGATAATATCAAGAAATTCGTCGATAAATACAATGAACTAATTGATAAGATTCAAAAGAAAACATCTGAGACGTATTATAAAGATTATCAACCATTAACAGATGAGCAGCGTGAAACCTTGAGTGAAAAGCAACAGGAGCAGTGGGAAGAAAAGTCTAAAAGCGGCTTGTTGCGAAGAGATACTATTCTAACAGGTGCATTGTCGCAGATGCGGATGGATTTTTACACACCAGTCGAAAATGCCGAGGTCAGCCCGTTGTTTAACCAACTGGCCAGCATCGGGATCACCACATCAGCTAATTACCTTGAAGGCGGGAAGCTGCAGATCAATGAGGCAAAATTGAAGAAGGCGATTGAAGCAGATCCACTGTCTGTCGAGAAATTGTTCAATGCCACTGGTAATACGGATTCGCAAAACGGAATTACACAACGACTATATGATACGGCCAATGAAATTATGGACAATTTGAGAGAAAAGGCGGGGAATGCTTTTTCAACTAACCAGCAATTCAGCCTCGGAAAAGATTTGTTGAGTGTTGATAGTCAAATTAAACGTTTTGAATCACGACTTACTCAAGTGGAAAGCCGCTATTGGCGCCAGTTCACTGCGATGGAAAAAGCGATACAAAAAGCGAACAGCCAGTCTGCCTACCTGATGCAGCAGTTCAGTATGTAAGTTTTAAAAAGGAGTGTTCTAAATGGCATTAAATAATCCTTACCAGTCATACCAGCAATCATCCGTCAACACGGCTTCGCCGGGTGAGTTGACGTTGATGTTATATAACGGTTGCTTAAAATTTATCAATCTGGCGAAACATGCAATAGACCAGAAGGACATTGAAACGAAGAATACAAATATCATCAAGGCGCAGAAAATCGTTCAGGAACTGATGGTCACGCTGAATATGGATTTGGAAGTTTCACAGAATATGATGTCTCTTTACGATTATATATACCGCCGTTTAATCGAGGCGAATATCAAGAATGAAGTAGCAATCCTGGAGGAAGTCGAAGGACTTGTAACGGAATTCCGCGATACTTGGAAGCAGGTCATCCAGGTGAACCGCCAGAAGCAATTTGCCGAGAGTGGAAGAGTCTAGTGGGTCCGGTCAGCCAATTTTACGAGCGGACAGCGGAATTGATCGATATCCTTAAATCGACAGAGGATCGCGATGGGAAAATTAGTCGTGTCGAAGATTTGCTGGATGAACGTGAGAGCCTGATGAAAGAAATGATTCCACCTTTTTCTCCCGATGAGGTAGAGGTCGGAAAAAAGCTGGTCCAGCTGAATACCAGGCTGATGCAGCTTTTACAATCGGAGAAAATTTCGATTCAGAAGGACATAAAAAGTTTGCAGGCCAAAAAGGAATCCAATAACAAGTACGTCAACCCATATGATAACCTCTCGACCGACGGCGTGTTTTACGACAAAAGAAATTAGGTGGATGGGATGGCAACCCTGACTGAAGAGAAATTCCACATAGTCCAGCAATATGTGGGCTTGCTGGAGACAATCCAGGAGGCATTCGAGCATATACCGGTATGTTTTGAGGAGTTAAGGTATGAAGGAGCAATGGACCTATGGGAAGATATCCTCCTTGCTTTTTCACAGATTGATGACTCCCATCCGGCTATTTCTGAACATTTTGCCGAGAACCCTGGCCTTTTGGTTTACATTGAGCGGTTTGAAGAGGTCCTTGAGGCAACCGAACTGCTGGGAAACGTTAATGACATCGTTCAGGTTGACCAGATAATCAGTAAGAAAATATATCCAGTGTTTTTGTCTTGGAGATTTACGATCGACCAGGAGATAAAGCCTTATTACATTCTCTAGCCGCCCATAATCGGGCGGTTTTTGATTTACGGACAAAATCCTACAAATTATCCACTATTCCGACAGTAAAAACAGACATAAAAATGTCAAATCTTCAGACTGTTTTTGCAGGAGTTCTTTGGGGTAAAATAGAATTAGTAATACATAGTCATATCCCAAAGGAGGAGTCCACTATGAACTACAACATTCGTGGAGAAAACATTGAGGTAACTCCAGCAATCAGAGAGTACGTTGAGAAGAAGGTTGCTAAGCTTGAGCGTTATTTTACGGAGTCACCCAATGCCAATGTAAATGTGAATTTGAAAGTTTACCAAGATAAAAAATCAAAAGTTGAAATTACAATTCCGATGAAGGATCTTGTGCTTCGCGCAGAAGAGCTTCATGAAGATATGTATGCGGCGATCGATCTGATCACTGATAAGCTTGAGCGCCAGATCCGCAAGCATAAAACAAAGGTCAACCGCAAATTCCGTGATAAGGAAAGCCTGAAGGATTTCGTTCCGATTTTCACAGAAGTTGAACAGGTTGAAGAAGATGAAGACCTTGAAGTTGTCCGTACAAAGAGCTTCGACCTGAAGCCGATGGACAGCGAAGAGGCGATCCTGCAGATGAACATGCTGGGCCACAGTTTCTACGTGTTCACAAACGCAGAAACAAACCAAACAAATGTTGTTTACAAGCGTAACGACGGTCGCTATGGCTTGATTGAAGCACAGTAATAATCTATCACTCTACCCACAGTCAGAAGTTGGCTGTGGGTTTTAATTTGTTCTTTTGAAGGGAAAATTATACCGAGTGCCGAAATATTTTTACAGGAGGCGATACATATGACATTTTCAATCGTAGGTTATGATCCCCAGAAAAAAGAATGGGGAATTGCGGTACAATCTAAATTTCTTGGCGTAGGGGCTGTTGTTCCATTTGCGAAAGCAGGAGTGGGAGCTGTGGCTACTCAGTCTTACGCAAATACAGCATATGGGCCACAGGCACTTGAATTGATGGTGCAGGGAAAATCAGCTGAAGAGGCGATGGAGCTGATCACAAAGGACGACCCAGACAAAGAAATGCGCCAGGTCGGCTTGATTGATGCCGAGGGTAATGCAGCAACTTTTACAGGTACATACTGTTATGACTGGGCAGGCGGAGTGACTGGCAAGCATTTTGCAGCCCAGGGAAATATTCTAGTGGACGAAAATACGGTAAAAGCAATTGCTGAAACGTTTGAATCAACGGAAGGCTCGCTTGCACACCGCTTGCTTCAGGCACTCAATGCCGGCCAGCAAGCTGGTGGCGACAGCAGGGGCCAGCAGTCGGCGGCACTTCTTGTCGTCAAGGAACAGGGTGGCTATGGAGGCTATAATGACCGTTACATTGACCTCCGTGTTGATGATCATCCTGAACCAATCACGGAGCTGATCCGCATCTATGGCTTGCAGCAGCTTTATTTTGCCAAAGCGAAGCCGGAGAACGTTGTAGCAGTCGAGGGAGAGGTCAGGGATACAGTCGTACAGCATCTGAAGCGCCTTGATTATCTGAAGGCAGACCCTGCAGACGATGCTGAACTCCATAAAGCGCTCACTGCCTATATCCACACGGAAAACTTCGAAGAACGTGAACAGGAAAAAGGCAAGATCGACCTAGAAGTTTTGGAGTTTATGAAAAATCAATAATCATTGAGTCCCCCTGTCAGCCGGCAGGGGGACTTTTCCGATTGGTTGTCACCCCTTGTCCTAAGTGGTAAAATAGTAAGAAGCAATAAATCGAATTTTTCTAAAAGGGATTCGGTGCATTCAGGGCGAATCTTTTTTCTTTGGGATAATAAATATAATTCACTTCGAGAATTGGCCAGCTCCAGCGCCTAGCCCCTCGAGTCGTTTCGGTCCGCCCAATGAAGTCAAAGAACGACTTCACCGGTCGGCCCTCCAACGCTTGTCGGGGCTGGACAAGGCGCTTGCGCTTTTCGATTTCAACGAGATTCAATAGATAAAAGGAGCGTCTGTATGGGGATTTTAACGAAAATTTTCGACCAGAATAAACGCGATATTAAAAAATTGACAAAAATGGCGGATCAAATCGATGCGCTTGCAGGTGATATGGAAAAGCTGTCTGATGACCAGCTTAGGGAAAAAACGGAAGAGTTCAAGAATCGCTACCAGAATGGCGAATCGACTGATGACCTTCTTGTTGAAGCATTCGCGGTTGTCCGTGAAGGCGCCAAGCGTGTTCTTGGCCTGTATCCTTATAAAGTCCAGCTGATGGGTGGTATCGCTCTTCATGAGGGAAATATCTCTGAGATGAAGACTGGTGAAGGTAAAACCCTTACAGCGACGATGCCGGTTTACCTGAACGCCATCACTGGCCGCGGCGTGCACGTTATCACGGTCAACGAATACCTTGCGAGCCGTGACGCCGTCGAGATGGGCCAGCTGTATGAATTCCTTGGCCTGACTGTCGGTCTCAACCTGAACAGCATGACGAAGGAAGAGAAGCAGGAAGCTTACCGTGCTGATATCACATATGGTACGAACAACGAGTTTGGCTTCGACTATCTGCGCGATAACATGGTGCTCTACTCCGACCAGAAGGTTCAGCGCCCGCTGCACTTCTGCGTCATCGATGAAGTTGACTCCATCTTGATCGATGAAGCGCGTACGCCGTTGATCATTTCCGGCTCTGCGCAAAAATCGGCTGCACTTTACATCCAGGCGAATGCATTCGTCCGCACATTGAAGCGTGAAGAAGACTACACATATGATGAAAAAACGAAGGGTGTCCAGCTGACAGAGGAAGGGATTACGAAGTCTGAGAAGGCTTTCGGCATTGATAATCTTTTTGACATCAAGCATGTGACATTGCTTCACCATATCAATCAGGCAATGAAGGCGCACGCGAGCATGCACAAGGATGTTGATTACGTCGTCCAGGACGGCGAAATCGTCATCGTTGACCAGTTCACTGGCCGTCTGATGAAGGGCCGCCGTTACAGCGAAGGCTTGCACCAGGCGATCGAGGCAAAGGAAGGCCTTGATATCCAGAATGAAAGCATGACACTTGCGACGATCACATTCCAGAACTACTTCCGTATGTATGAAAAGCTGTCCGGTATGACTGGTACAGCAAAGACAGAGGAAGAGGAATTCCGCAATATCTATAACATGAACGTAGTCGTCATCCCGACAAACCGTCCGATCGCTCGTGACGACCGTCCGGATTTAATTTACGCATCGATGCAAGGCAAGTTCAAGGCAGTTGCCGATGATATCGCGGAGCGCCACCAGGCGGGACAACCTGTTCTTGTCGGTACAGTTGCGATTGAAACATCTGAAATCATCTCTGCGTTTTTATCGAAAAAAGGCATCAAGCATAATGTCCTGAACGCGAAAAACCATGAGCGTGAAGCTGATATCATCGCTGAGGCCGGTTCGATGGGCGCGGTGACGATTGCGACAAACATGGCGGGCCGTGGTACAGATATCAAGCTTGGCGAGGGCGTCAAAGAGCTTGGCGGTCTTGCGGTCATCGGTACCGAGCGACATGAGAGCCGTCGTATCGATAACCAGCTCCGCGGACGTTCTGGTCGTCAGGGAGACCCTGGTGTCACTCAGTTCTACCTTTCAATGGAAGATGAACTGATGCGCCGCTTCGGTTCTGATAATATGAAAACAATGATGGAACGCCTTGGCATGGATGACACCCAGCCAATCCAGAGTAAGATGGTTTCAAGAGCCGTAGAATCCGCGCAAAAACGTGTTGAGGGCAACAACTTCGATGCCCGTAAGCAATTGCTTCAGTACGACGATGTTCTTCGCCAGCAGCGTGAGATCATCTACAAGCAGCGTGACGAGGTTCTTGAATCTGAAAACCTTCGCAGCATCGTTGAAAATATGATCAGATCTTCATTGGAGCGCAATGTTTCCGCCCATACGCCAGCTGGCGAAGATATGGAAAGATGGGATCTGAACAGCATCATCGATTATGTGAACGGCAACCTGCTTCATGAAGGTGACATCACTGTCGAAGACCTTCGCGGCAAAGAGCAGGATGAAATCATCGAAGCCATCATGGCGAAGGTGAAAGTCCGCTATGATGAAAAAGAAGAAATGTTGACTGATGAACAGATGCGTGAGTTTGAAAAGGTCATCGTGCTTCGTTCCGTTGACTCGAAGTGGATGGACCACATCGACCAGATGGACCAGCTGCGCCAGGGTATCCACCTGCGTGCATATGGCCAGATCGATCCACTGCGCGAATACCAGCATGAAGGCTTCGCAATGTTCGAGAGCATGGTCCTATCCATCGAAGACGATGTTGCGAAATATATCATGAAGGCTGAAATCCGCAGCAACCTTGAGCGCCAGGAAGTTGCTAAAGGCCAGGCGGTGAATCCGAAGGAAGACGAAGGCGGAAAAGTGAAGAAGAAGCCAGTTGTCAAAACAATGGATGTAGGCCGTAATGATCCATGTATTTGCGGCAGCGGCAAGAAATACAAGAACTGCTGCGGCAAAGCTGAATAAACTGATACAAGAGGCCGGCGGGCAACCCGCTGGTTTCTTTTTGTAGACCAGATGTGAAATTCATTTAGCAAAAAGCTATAATATACTATGAGGTGAATGATATGGAATTAGCAGATATCAGAAATGAGCTTGAGAAAACAGCTAAGAAATTAGCGGACTTCAGGGGGTCTCTTTGACCTCGAAAATAAGGAAGCGCGAATCGCAGAGTTAGAAGACGGCATGCTTGCGCCTGACTTCTGGGATGACCAGCAGAAGGCACAGGTCGTCATCAATGAGGCAAATGCGCTTAAAGAACAGGTAAATGTTTTTAATGAGCTTAGCGAGACATACGAAAATCTCGATTTGACTTATGAGCTTGTAAAAGAAGAGGACGATGCGGATCTTCGGGAAGAGCTGGAGAAGGAGCTTGTCGAGTTCAAAGAGCGCATGAGCGAGTTCGAGCTTCAGTTGCTGTTAAGTGAAGAATACGATAAAAATAACGCAATCCTTGAATTGCATCCAGGTGCTGGCGGAACCGAGTCACAGGATTGGGGTTCGATGCTGTTGCGTATGTATACACGCTGGGCGGAGAAGCGCGGCTTCAAGGTTGAGACTTTGGATTACCTTCCTGGTGACGAAGCGGGAATCAAGAGTGTCACTTTAGCGATCAAAGGTCATAATGCCTATGGATATTTAAAGGCGGAAAAAGGCGTACACCGATTGGTTCGTATATCTCCATTCGATTCTTCTGGCCGCCGCCATACTTCATTTGTATCCTGTGAAGTCATGCCGGAATTCAATAACGAAATCGAAATCGAAATCCGTCCGGAAGATCTGAAAATCGATACGTACCGTGCAAGCGGCGCCGGCGGTCAGCACATCAACACAACTGACTCAGCCGTTCGGATCACGCACTTGCCGACAGGTGTCGTTGTATCATCCCAGGCAGAACGTTCACAGATCAAGAACCGGGAAACATCGATGAAGATGCTGAAAGCAAAGCTATACCAGCGTGAAATCGAGCAGCAGCAAGCCGAACTGGACGAAATCCGCGGCGAGCAAAAAGAAATCGGCTGGGGCAGCCAGATTCGCTCCTACGTCTTCCATCCATACTCCATGGTAAAAGACCACCGCACCAGCGCCGAATCCGGCAACGTGCAGGCTGTCATGGACGGGGATATTGATATGTTTATTGATGCTTATTTGAGGTCTAAGTTGAGTTTGGGTGAGTAACCCAACCTTATTAGGAATCTCCCGCCGGGTTGGCGGGGGATTTTTTTATTTCGGTTGGTACCTTCTGCTTTTTGTAGCTCCAGTCGCAATGAGATTTGAATTTGCCAGCAGCTTGGATGCTAGTTTTTGGGATGGTAAATGCACGAACGACCGAAACTGCTGATTATTGATGGTTGGGGAAATTAAGAGAAAATAGTCTTCTAATGCTTGTAAGTGGGCATCTTTAGCAGTTGCTCCGCAGTGGGGACAATTCCAAGTACCGCTGTATCTCTCCATAGCATAACGAGTGCAAGACGGGCATTGGACTCCGGTAAGGTAATCAGATGGGGTGATTTGAAATTTTGGAAGGTGGGAATCAGGAGGCTGGTCACTCTTTAGTAATAGCTTACTTAGCTTCCTATGTTCTTTTAAGGTAAGCGTGTCTTTTTTATACTTTGAAAGAAACTCTTCAATTTTAAAAATTAGTCTTCCGGGTGGACATACGCGATGGTATACCTCTGGATCATTAGTGGGGTTTCGCAAGGCAGTTGAAGGGTTACTGCTGAAGACTAGGTATTCGATAGGAATCATAGGGTAATGATGGAGATTCAGCCATTTTAGCAAGAGAATGCGGTGTCTTCTTGCCTGTAGAAGTGGGTCATCAAACGTGTCTGTCTTATCATTAAAGCTTCGGTCCATTTGATTGAATTGGGAATTGAAAGTGAGAGTGCCTGCCATGTTCTTGGATTCGATAATAATGGCGAAAGAAGGGGAGAGGAGCAAGGAGTCCATTTGGAAATGAGTTTCACCTGTTTTTAAGCGCAAACCCTGAAATATGTGAAAGGCATCTTCATGGAGCAGGCTAGTGTAGTAGTCTAAAGTTACCTCTCCTTTGTGGCCAGCTCCGAATCTCATTGAATCCTGCAAGACTTCTGCCCGTTTGGGATGTGGATCGGGCAATCTTCTTAAGATAGCATCATTTATTTTGAGTCTTAATGGTACTTTTCTTCTTTTAACAATCAAAATTGGTTTCCTCCTTGTGTGTGATCCTAAATTCTTCGACAGAATATACTATAATTCCTGCTACAAGAGGGGGAGATGAGAAATATTCACTAATAATCGAAGGTAATCTCTACGGAATCTCAATTATTCTCTACGAAAAAAGCATAATCTCTACGAAATGGACCACATTCTCTACGAAAACTGCAATAATCTCTACGTTTACCAATTAACTAGGAAAATACAAAAGCCAGTCACCTTCTTTTAGCAATCCCACCCACCCAACCCGCACGCGTGCTGTACCAAAAAAAGCGGCCCCCCGAAGAAGGCCGCTCCCAAATTAGATAAACAAATTCAATCCAGAATCCTCAGCATCTCCAAGATATGCTGCAACTCCGCCGATCTCGACTCCATCAATCAGCTCTTCTTTTGAAATCCCCATAATGTCCATGCTCATGCCACAGGCGACGAGCTTCACGCCGGCGTCCATGGCGTTTTTCATCAGGGTTTCTAGGCTGTCGACGTTTTTGTTGGCCATGACGGTCTTGATCATCTTCGCACCCATGCCGCCCATGTTCATCTTGGATAATGGCAGGTCGTTTGCGCCCTTTGGCATCATCATGCTGAACATTTTTGCCATCATGTCCTTCTCGGTTGCCGGTGCGTCATTGCGCTTCAGGATGTTCAGTCCCCAGAAGGTGAAGAACAAGGTTACCTCTTTACCCATCGCCGCGGCGCCGGATGCGATGATGAAGGTTGCGATGGCCTTGTCGAGGTCACCGCTGAACACGACCATCGTTGCACCGTTTTTAGCTGGAACAGCTGTTGGCTTGCCTGTAGGAACTTCCACCGGTGCTGCCATCGTATTCAAAGGCACCACGAAGTTTCCTTTCATGATCTGTGCCTTGAATCTCTTATCCTCAAACTTGTTACTGATTAGCTTGTTACCGGTCTTTTCGCACCATGCCTTGATGTCCTTCGCGAATCCTGGATCTGTTGCGTGGACTTCCATCACCTCGCCGTCCTGCATGTCGCCGATTGTTTTGTACACCTTCATGATTGGGCCAGGGCAAGACAGGCCGCAAGCATCAAGAGTCGTCTTCACGGTTGGCGGTACAGTTGCGACGGAAGGAGCCGCAGCCACTAAAGCTGCCTCAACTGCTAATCCAACACTGCTCTGCGCAGCACCAGCAGCAATCTCCTCCATCGCAGCATTACGCTGGGCAACACCATTATCGCTGATTGGTGTACCACAGTTCTGGCTGGCATCCGGCTCGTAGACACAAGAGTAAGTCTTATATCCGCCATCCAGATTGCGAACATTGAATCCAGCCTGCTTAAGGATACGTGAAGCAAGGTAGCCGCGGAGACCGACCTGGCAGTATACATACACTTCTTTCGTAGGAATCTCTCCAAGTCTCTCACGAAGCTCCCCAAGCGGGATGTTAACAGATCCCTCAATCATGCCCATGTCGCGCTCGATTGGCTCACGGACGTCAATCAGGTAGCCGCCGTCTGCAAGGATGTCGTTGATTTCATGCCATTGAACGGTTTCCACAAGACCTTCGGCGATATTCTTCGCTGCGTAACCTGCCATGTTGACTGGGTCTTTTGCAGAAGAATATGGTGGTGCGTATGCCAGCTCAAGATCTGGCAGGTCGAAAATCGTCATGCCGCCTTTGATGGCAGTTGCCAGAACGTCGATACGTTTGTCGGCACCATCATAAGACACTGCTTGAGCACCAAAGATTTTTCCTGTCTCGCGGTCAAAGATCAATTTTAGCGCGATAGGGAACGCACCTGGATAGTATCCGGCGTGAGAGCTTGGGTGAACATGCACGACATCGTAAGAAATGCCAAGACGCTTCAATGTTTTCTCGTTGTTACCTGTGGCGGCAACGGTCATGTCGAACACCTTCGCGATGGAGGTGCCAAGTGTTCCCTGGTACTTGGAGTCGATGCCGTTGATATGGTCAGCAACGATACGTCCCTGACGGTTGGCAGGCCATGCAAGCGGAATATGGGTCGCCTGTCCGTTGATGTAGTCCTTCACTTCAATCGCGTCACCAATTGCGTAAATGCTTTCGTCAGCTGTCTGCAGGCGTTCGTTGACACGGATGGTACCGCGCAAGCCAAGCTCCAGCCCAGCTTCCTTAGCCAATTTATTTTCTGGAGCAACGCCAATCGCAAGGATGACCAAATCTGTCTCGATTTGCTTGCCGCTGTTTAAATTGATTAACTTACCGTTGTTTTCAAATGATTTCACGCCATCTTCAAGAACCAGGTTCACACTTTTTTCCCGCAGATGCTGGTGTAAAATAGAAGCCATTTCAAAGTCGATCGGCGCCATGATCTGGTCTGCCATCTCAACTAAAGTTACTTCGACGCCGCGTTCCCAGAGGTTTTCGGCCATTTCAACACCGATGAAGCCGCCGCCGATGACTGTTGCTTTCTTCGGCTTCTGCTCATCGACATATGCCTTGATTTTATCAGTGTCCGGAATATTGCGAAGCGTGAACAATGCTTCCGCTTCACCAATGCCTGGAATCGGAGGCTTGATTGGGCTAGCCCCTGGTGAAAGAACCAGTACATCATAATTTTCTTCATATCTCTTACCAGTTTTTAAATCAGTAATTTCTACTACCTTGTGTTCACGGTCAATACGAGTCACTTCGCTCAGATTGCGAATGTCCATGTTGAATTTCTTGGACATGCCTTCAACTGTTTGCACAAGCAATGCATCGCGTTCCTGGATGGCACCGCCGATATAATATGGAAGGCCGCAGTTTGCGAAAGAAATATATTCACCGCGTTCGATCATCACGATTTCTGTCTGTTCATCCAATCTTCTTAAACGTGCAGCAGTTGTAGCCCCGCCAGCAACTCCACCTACGATTACCACTTTTTTAGCCATATATATTACCCTCTTTCTAGAGAATTTTATTGTGTAAAGTTGAGCAATCTCAGTTAAAAAAATAATTTCTTCTTATTACAGGAAAGACTAATCAATATGACCGCATCCTTATACGTGAAATATATCACAAAGTACGACTAGGGGTAAGGGTATTTGGTGAATCGTCAAACAATGTTCATAATTTCACAAATTTCTGCAGGTAAGTCGAAACATTTGCTTAAAAAATCTCTGGTTCCTAATTGACACTGTGTTGCCTAAAAAAAGATGACAGAACTCTCCATATAAAATCGAAGTCTTTCTTTCATCCTTTAACACGGCGCACTGCTAGCGTTTACAGAAAATTCGACACATGCTATACTCACTGACGGCATTAATGGAAAAAGGGGATAGGACATTGAAAAAACGGCGAAATCGGACGATTAATCCAGCTTTTTACAAGCTGATTGAATATGTATATGTGTTGATAGGTTCTGGAATTGTGGCTGTATCGTTTAATGTGTTCCTGCTGCCGAACCGTGTGGCTTCAGGCGGAGTGAGCGGGATCAGTACTATTTTGGATGCGACGCTTGGCTGGGAGCCGGCATACGTGCAATGGGCTTTTAATATCCCGTTGTTTATCGCGGGGGTTGTTTTACTAGGAAGACAATATGGGTATAAAACTCTTGCAGGAACCATTTTCCTTCCATTTGTCGTGTTCCTGACGAATGATGTGAAGCCCTGGACTCTCGATCCTTTGCTTGGGTCATTGTTCGGCGGCATCGGTGTCGGTCTGGGCCTTGGGATAGTATTTAGAGGAAATGCGTCAACTGGCGGTACGGATTTGGCCGCGCAAATCATCCATAAGTACACTGGACTTTCACTTGGGACCTGCGTGGCGTTAATTGATGGACTCATTGTATTGTCGGCAGCGATTGTCTTTGATATTGAACGCGGTCTTTATGCTTTGATCGGGCTTTATGTGACTAGTAAAACAATCGACCTTGTGCAGGTTGGCATCGGGCGCTCGAAGATGGCGATGGTCATCACGAACCGCCAGGATGAAGTTCGCGAAGCGATTTTGAATAAAATTGACCGTGGAGTGACAAAACTATCAGCATACGGCGGCTATACGGACCAGGAACGGCCAATCATTATGTGTGTTGTGGACCAGACGGAGTTCACAAAATTGAAACAATTGGTCCAATCCATTGATCCTGCTGCATTTGTGATCGTAATGGATGCTTCAGAGGTATTGGGCGAGGGTTTTAAAAGGGCTTAGTATTGGTATAAAATAGTCGTGTATGCAAAATTTTCTTAGGGGGAGTTAAGTTTGAAGAAGAAATTATTAGCTCTATTAATGGGAACCTCCTTGGCACTGGCAGCCTGCGGCGGTGGTGGCGGCGATGAAGCTGGCGGCGACAAAGCTGGTGCAGATCCGGAAAAGCTTTTTAACCAAAAATGCTCAAGCTGCCATGGCGGCAATCTTGAAGGCGGCGTAGGACCAAAGTTAAGTGATGTAGGTTCACGTCTATCACAGGATGAGATTGAAAGCACAATCGCCAATGGTAAAGGGTCAATGCCTCCAAAATTATTGGAAGGTGACGACGCTTCCGCAGTGGCTGAATGGCTGGCAAACAAGAAATAAGGTCTATGAGGGAAACGTTCTGATCATCATCAGGACGTTTTTTTTACGCCGATTTTACCAGTCTGATACGAGGGTTATTGCTGTCCTTATGCATTTTTGTAAAATCGCCAAATTATTTAGCAATTCAGCAAGCTTCACAATTTGTACATACAAGTTATAGCATTTTTTGTTACATATCAGTAATAAAACTGAAAATTCGACAAATGGAGAAGTGTTGAAGAGGTGCGGATTTTACTAGATAAATAGCTAACTTAGCACAATAAATAGGTTCATAAATTACCCTCAATAGGTATAAAGTGGTATTTTTTATGTAATTTGAAAAGAAACTGTAATATAATAAGGGGTTTTTTTGATAGTGTGAGATGCTATAATAGGTTTGTTACAAATTGTCGAAGAATAGCCGTGTGATAAGACTAACTATCTAAGGTGATACAAAAATGATCGATATGCAGGATGTTTACAAGACTTATTCCAACGGCATCATGGCCGCGAATGGATTTAATGTTCATATAGATGCAGGTGAATTTTTATACGTGGTAGGACCCAGCGGTGCCGGGAAATCTACTTTTATAAAAATGATGTACCGGGAAGTGAAGCCTTCAAAAGGTTCCATCATTATAAATGGTGTCAATCTCGCAAAGCTTAAGGACAGCAAAGTGCCATTGCTTCGCCGCAATATTGGCGTGGTATTCCAGGACTTCAAATTGCTCAATACTCTTTCAGTCTATGAAAATGTCGCGTTTGCGATGGAGGTTATTGAGGAATCACCACAATATATCAAAAAGCGGGTAATGGAGACTTTGGAACTTGTCGGGTTGAAGCATAAGGCCAGAGCGCTACCGACTGAGCTTTCAGGCGGGGAGCAGCAGCGCGTTGCTATCGCTCGTTCAATAGTGAACGCACCGAAAGTGGTGATTGCCGATGAGCCAACGGGTAACCTTGATCCGGACACTTCATGGGAAATCATGAACATCTTTGAAGAAATCAATATGAGGGGAACCACGATTGTCATGGCTACCCACAACAAAGAAATCGTCAACACAATCAAGCATCGCGTTATTGCGATCGAGAACGGCCGGATTGCGCGTGATGAAATGAAAGGTGATTACGGATATGAAAGCTAGAACATTCCGCCGCCACATTCGTGAAAGCTTTAAAAGCTTAGGCCGGAATGGCTGGATGACGTTCGCATCCGTAAGTGCCGTAACGGTTACCTTGCTTTTGGTCGGTGTCTTTTTCGTCATTATGATGAATTTAAATAAAGTCGCAACCACAATTGAGGAGGATGTAGAAATCCGAGTCCATGTGGATGCAGCAGCGAATGACAAAGATAAAAAGGTATTGGAACAGCAAATCAATCAGGTTTCTGGTATCAAGAATGTAACTTTTTCTCCTAAGGAAAAAGAGCTTGAGAATCTGATCGACAGTCTTGGAGACCAGGGTGAAGCCTTCCAGCTGTTTGAGCAGGACAATCCTTTGAACGATGTGTTCGTCGTAAAGACGAAAAATCCTACTGACACAATGAAAGTCGCAAAGAAGATCGAGAAGCTGAATTATGTAGCAACTGTAAAATATGGTCAGGGCAAGGTTGAAAAACTATTCGGTTTTATCAAAGTAAGCCGTAATGTCGGACTCGTCCTCATTGTCGGACTTCTTTTTACTGCCATGTTCCTGATTTCCAATACAATTAAAATCACAATTATGGCGCGTAAACGAGAGATTGAGATTATGAGACTCGTTGGAGCGACAAACGGTTTTATCAGGTGGCCGTTCTTCCTTGAAGGACTATGGTTGGGTATTCTTGGAGCGGTGATTCCGATCGCCGTCGTATCAGCAGCGTATTATTACGCTTACGACTTCTTGAACGAAAAGCTAAAAGATCATTTCATAAGATTGCTTGAATTTAACCCGTTTGTTTACCAGTTATCAGCCATCCTGATCATTATGGGTGCTGCAATTGGAATCTGGGGAAGTCTCATGTCCGTCCGTAAGTTCTTGAAGGTGTAAGGGAGATTGAAATTCTTCCTTAACACTACATAAATAATAGACGATAGATAGAAAGACAAAGTTACGAAACTATCATGAGTAAGAGAGGGGAAAGATCTAGTGAAAAAGCAGATACTCTCACTAGCAGTAGTCAGTACTTTAAGCCTGGGGGCCATTGTAAGCCCATTTTATACGAATCATGCGAATGCAGAATCAATTTCGAATCTGGAAAAACAAAGGCAGGAAGCTTTAAATAAGCGTTCCGGTTTAAACAGTGAAATTGATGAGAAAAAATCTAAAATAACTGAGATTCAATCTGAACAAGATCAAGTCAAGAATGAAATCAGTGCATTAGATAATTCAGTGAAAGATACCGAAAAGAAAATTCAAGATAAAACTGCACAGATCGCCCAAACAACGGCTGAAATTGAGCAGTTGAAAGTTGAAATCGCAGAACTGATTGAGCGTATTGAAAAAAGAAATGAATTATTGAAGGAAAAGGCCCGCTCTATGCAGGAAAGCGGGGGAACGGTAAGTTATATGGACGTTCTCCTGGGTGCACAAAGCTTCAGTGATTTCATCGACCGAGTAAATGCGGTTACGACCATTGTACAAGCTGACAGAGGTATTCTTGAGCAGCATCAAAAAGATAAAGACGACTTGGAGAAAAAGCAAAAGGAAGTTGAAACAAAGCTTGCAAACCTTCAATCGATGAAGAAAGACTTGGAAGACTTGAAAGTTCAGCTTAAAGGGAAAATTGCTAAACAGAAAGAATTGATGAAAGAGCTTGAACACGAAGAGCACAAAATGCACGGAGAAATCAATGATATTGCCGAACAGCAGCAAATCTTAGCTTCACAAGCAGCAGCAATCGAAAAAGCGATCGCCCTTGAGAAGAAGCGTCAGGCTGAGATTGCAGCCGAGCGTGAGAGACAAGCTAAATTAGCTAGGGAAAGAGCAGCGGCGGCAGCGAAACAGAAAAACAGCGGATCATCTGCTTCCGCTTCAACTGCACCAGCTCCTGAAGTTTCTGCCCCTCCAGTATCGAATGGCATGTTCATGTGGCCTGCTCGTGGTTATGTTTCTTCAAACACTGGTTCAAGATGGGGAGCTTATCACTATGGAATCGATATTGCTAGCGGTGGAACTGTTCCAATCGTAGCCGCAGCGGATGGGTATGTCAGCCAATCTTATACATCCAGCAGTTATGGAGAAGTTATCTTTATCACCCATTCTATTAACGGACAGATTTATACGACTGTTTATGCACACATGAGATCTGGTTCAAGAAAAGTAGGGCAAGGTTCAGTAGTATCAAAAGGACAAAGAATTGGTACAATGGGCAGCACAGGCCAATCGACAGGTCAGCACTTGCACTTCGAATTGCACAAAGGACCTTGGACTCCTGACAAGAGAAACTATGTCAATCCAATTCCATATTTGAGATAATCACTTTAAGGAAGAGATTTCGCATCTCTTCCTTTTTTATTTTCCCGTTTAATAGTCTCGGAAACTTGTAAAATAAAACCAGAAACGATTTTTGCCTGAAATTAATCCTTCATACCCTGTCCCTCTTCGTCATATAATGGGAATCATAGAAAATTTTACGGCAGAGGAGCAGTTGATGCGGTAAACAGGAAGGAGTTTGGCAATGGAACGTAAGTGGATTGCCATTTTGATGGCGGGCTCGCTGCTGACTGGTGCGGGGAGTACATACGCCGGAATGCAATGGTACGAGAGCAAGGCTGGGGTGCTGGATCGCCAGATTGTCCCTTTCAAGGATAATGCGAGAGCAGAATCAGGCGAGCAGGGCAGTCTTGAAAAAGTGGAGCAGGCTTACAGTTTGATTTTTAATAGTTATGTGGAAAAAGTAGAGGAAGATAAGCTGGTTGAAGGTGCGATTAAGGGCATGTTGTCAACCTTGGAGGATCCTTATTCGGTCTATATGGACAAGGAAACCGCCAAGCAATTCAATCAGACTCTGGAGTCATCATTTGAGGGGATTGGCGCTGAAGTCAGTTCAGTCGATGGAAAAATCGTGATTGTTTCGCCTTTTAAAAATTCACCTGCGGAAAAAGCAGGTTTGAAGCCGAACGACCAAATTCTAAAGGTTGATGGTGAAAGTATTGAAGGCTTGGACTTGTTCGAAGCGACAACGAAAATACGCGGAAAAAAAGGGACACCTGTCGTACTCGAGATTGGACGAAAAGGCTTGAAGGATCCACTGCAGGTAAAAGTCGTCCGTGATGAAATCCCTCAGATTACCGTTTATAGTGATATGAAAAAGGTAAATGGCGAAAAAATTGGTTATCTTGAGATTACTTCATTTTCCGAAGATACATCCAAGGAGTTCAATAAAGAACTGAAGGCTTTGGAAAAAGAGGGAATGGATGCGCTGCTGATCGATGTGCGCGGCAATCCTGGCGGGCTGCTTTCGAGCGTCGAAGAGATTTTACGTGTGCTGATACCTAAAGATAAGCCGCTTTATCAAATAGAGGAACGCAGCGGTGATAAGACACGTTATTTTTCCAATTTGGATAAAGCAAAAGACTATCCAATTGGCGTGCTGACAAATGACGGCAGTGCATCCGCATCGGAAATATTGGCCGGGGCATTGAAGGAAGCGGGCGGATATCCTGTTATCGGCGAGAAGACCTTTGGCAAGGGAACAGTCCAGCAGGCTGTGCCGATGGGTGATGGCAGCAATATCAAGCTGACGCTGTTCAAATGGCTGACGCCGGACGGAAACTGGATTCATAAGAAAGGCATCGAGCCAACCGTCGAAGTCAACCAGCCGGCGTTGTATGACACGCATCCAATCCAGGCTGAAAAACCGCTAAGGCTGGATATGAATAACGAGCAGGTCAAGAACGCCCAGCAAATCCTTGCAGGCCTTGGATTCGAGCCTGGTCGTACAGATGGCTACTTCAGCGACAAGACTGAAATCGCCGTCAAGGCGTTTCAGCGTAATAAGAGCATGAATGTAACAGGCGTGATTGACGCTAAAACGGCCTCCGCGCTGGAGGAAGCCGCAAGAGAAGCGATGAAGCAGGAAGAGAACGATTTGCAGCTGCAGACCGCGTTGAGGCTGCTGGCGAAATAACATTCAGTTGGATTGAGTGTTAGACTGCTGTCCGGGTAATGACCTCCAATTTCAAGTTTAGGATAGACTGCTGGTGAAAATGCGCTGTACCTTAGACAGGGGTGCAGCGTATTTTTGTTAGTTTATGGAAAACGTAGAGAATATGCATCATTTCGTAGAGAATATGGCCGCTTTCGTAGAGAATAAGTAACATTTCGTAGAGATTCCAGACCAAACCATAGAGAATAACCCGGATTCCCTAGAGATTAGTTGCGTACGCCCTAATAATTCCCCGCAAGAAAAAAATCCCATCCCATTTCCGCAACTATTAATAGGTTTTACCCCCCAGATTTGATAGAATAAGCTTAATATCATGTAATTTTACGGGGATGGTGACATAGGGGTGGCACAGGATTGGTTCATTGAGCTTTTGAAAGGGACGGGCAGGCTTCTGCTTCACCCTGTGTTCTATTATTCTTTCTTTATAGCTGCGGTTATTGGTGTTTCGCGCGTGAAACGGGAGCGGAAGAACTTCACGGTCCGGTCGGAGGATGCTTATTTTGAGCTCAGGCAGCTGTTTCCGGTCGGGCTGCTTGTCGGTCTGGTGATTTCGCTCATCACAGTAGCTGCAGGGATTACGATTCCATTCGCGGCGATTGTGTTAATTGCGGCTGCGACATTGCTATTGAGCTTTACCACGAGAGTCAGGCTGCTGGCTCCTGCCTATACGGTTGGCGCTGCTTTCTTTGCTCTGGCTTTTCTGTCTGGCAAAAAGATCGAGCTTCCGCTGGTAGGCGACTTGTTTGCAAATTTGGATGAAAAAATATATCCATCCATTGCAATTTTGTTGGCGTTGCTGACAATTGGCGAGGGATTCCTGATTTTAAAGAATGGCAAAAAGGGGACTTCTCCTAAGCTGATTAAAAGCAAGCGTGGCCAGATGGTTGGTGTCCACGAGGTGAAACGGCTGTGGCTGGTTCCGGCATTCATGCTCATTCCGGGAAACATCCTGACCATGCCGTTCGAGTGGTGGCCGGTGTTCACACTTGGCGACAATACATATTCATTGCTTCTCGTTCCATTCGCGATCGGCATGCACCAGCAAATTCAGGGCATGCTGCCGAGGGAGGCCATTCAGCAGCAGGGCAGCCGTGTAATCGGACTTGGCATCCTGACCACCCTCATTTCGGCAACCGGATACTGGTACCCAATTGCATCCATTGCAGCTGTGTCGATTGCTATCATCGGCCGCGAAGTTTTGACTTACACACAGCGAATGCACGAAGAGAGCAGGCCGTTCTATTTTTCAAAAAAGAATCATGGCGTGATGATTCTCGGCATTCTGCCAGAATCGCCGGCCGATAAAATGGCTCTGGAAGTTGGGGAGCTTGTCACAAAGGTCAATGGCACGAACGTCAATGACGAAAAAACATTTTACGAGGCTCTGTCTCGAAACAGGGCGCATTGTAAGCTGGAAGTTCTTGATACGAACGGGCAGATTCGCTTTGTGCAACGGGCGTTATATGAAGGGGATCACCATGAGCTGGGCATCCTCTTCGTACAGGATGAGAAAAAGTGGGACAGTGAAGTTGGATAAGGAACCAAAACAGGAGCCATCACAAAAGGCTCCCGTTTTTTGTTTTATGTCACAACCACGGTCCTCAAGATCAACAAAGTCAATATTGATACCAATTTGCCTAGAGGCTTCCCGCCTTTGCATTATTCCGCAACCCCGGCCCTCAAAATCAACAAAGTCAATATTGATATCACTTCGTCTTGAGACTCCCGCTTTTGCATTATTTCACAGCCCCGGTCCTCAAGAACATCAAAGTCAAAATGATATCACTTTGCCTTGAGACTCCCGCTTTTGCATTATTTCACAGCCCCGGTCCTCAAGAACATCAAAGTCAATATAGACATCACTTTGCCTTGAGGCTCCCGCTTTTGCATTATTCCACAACCCCGGTCCTCAAGATCTCAAATTTGATTTTGACATCGACTTTGCTGTCGGGGTATATTTCATGCCAACTCTTAGTAGTCAGATTGGAATGGCGGACGTTTTTTCGGTAGATTTCGCCGAATCCGAACGGGTCTGAGTTAAGTTCCTGAGCTTTTGTTATTAAGCCTTCAATATCGGATTTTATCTTACCGCTGAGTTTTTTCTCCAGCTGCTTGAGGCTGTCCGGACTTTTCAGGTCGAGCGCCTGGTTGACTTCAAGCAGCCTGGTTTTGAGTGTGATCTTCAGTTCGAATTTCGGGGTGTCTTTATCAATCAGCTTGATATCCGTTTTGCTGTTGATGGTATCAAGGACAACGGCGAGTTCATCTGGCCCCTCGACGGCCTTTGTATAATGGAGTCCATCGGGGGATACGGTTAGCTCAATCGAACCTGCCTTATAGCGGTCATTGATCAGTTTCAGGAAAAAGGCTTCCTCTGGATTGATTTTGCCTACCATTTTATCATCACTGATCAGTGCCATCCCGGTTATGACGATTTCTCCTCCTCTATCTTTAATCAATGGCATGCTTGGATCCACACCGGGTGCATAATAGTCGTGCATTGTTTCCTGTAGGGTCGAGGAGGGAACTGTTTCTCCCTTGGTGTTCTGGTCGAGCTGTTTATAAATCATCTGGCTGATATCAGCGAACTTTGAATTTTTCTGGTCGAGAAGTTTTTTTGTGTTTCCTTCCACGACAGCCAGGTAGGTAAGGTCGCTGATGGAAGGGTCACGTGACAGTGTATCCGCGAGATTGATCAATCCGAGTTTGACGACTTCTTCGCTAAAAAGGGCTACACGCAACTGGCCTGACTGCAATTTTTTCGGGCTTTTTAAATCGGCTTCTATACGCGCCCCTTTACTTGTCAGGGCTTTGGTCGTAAGGACAACAGAATTTTGCGGTGCATTTGGATCGATTTGCAGCATCACGAAGGTTGTCTGGAGCTCTCCATCCTCAGTGACATCATAGCCTACCGTGGTGATGAGGCCCATCCGTTCCAACGTCTTTGGATCTGCACAGCCGGTCGTCAGGAAGGCAGAGATCAATAGAACACTTATCCTACTCCATGTTTTTCGCAGCATTTCCCTCACCTTTTTTCGAAAAAAGTTTCTGCTTAATCAGGACAGCGGCATAAAGGACGAACGGATATCCGAAAATTAAATAAAACGCTCCCCTCGCAAAATAGTCATTCATCATGTTGATTTGCAGCCTGTTCATTGGGTAAAGCAGGGTCAAATACATCATGACTAAAAGCAGCCAGCTGATTTTCTGTTCTTTTTTATTGAACATCCGGGCTATCCCGCGAGCGGCCGACCACATATAGAACATCAGATTCGGCAGGATCAGCAGGACCCAGAACGTGATCGCCACATATTCGAATCTCTCGATGAACGGGAAGCGGACGATTTTGAAAAGGGATAAGGTGCCCCAGATGGTCCTTTCAAGCTGGCCTCCGCTGAAGTAGGCAAGAGAAATGACCATGAGCGCAAGATAGAGGACCGTTGTGAACAACAATCCATATTGCATATGCCTGTGCACACTGTCCTTTTCTTTTAAAAAAGGATAAATGATATAGAGGATCTCAAAGCCTACGACGGTGAAGGTCATCTGCTTTGCTCCTCGCAGCATGTCGGGGATGCTCGCTTCGAATATCGGGAACAGATAGTCCCACTTCGCAAACTGGAAGGGATAGGCGAGCAGCAGGATGATCCACAAGGAAAGGACGACGCTGAAAAAACTGACACCCACGATTGTCCTCAAACCGCCGTTCAAAGCGTAATACACAAGGTAGATAAGCGTGAGCGCGAGCAGCCAGTTCGGGACCTCCGGGAAAATCCATGCCTGGATGACCTCGATATAGTTTCTGACGATGACATGGAAGCTGCCAAGGCAATAGAGGACGAAAATAAAATTCAATAAGTTTCCAAGCCATTTTCCAAGCACATCATATTGAATACCGTATAAATCCGCTGTTTCATAGGCAGCAAGGGTTTTCACCATCACGAAACCGACGACAGCCGTGGCTGCTCCGCTAAGAATGACGGAAACCCAGGCATCATGTTTTGCCTCAAGGTAGATAATGCGCTGGAAACCCTGGACTCCGACTCCGAGCTGCATGGAATGGACGATGAAGAACAGCAGGAATGTGTTGAACATCTGCTGGGGTTTGGGCTGGATTAAAACCTTCATTCATAACACCACAACTTTACTCTTTGGTTTTCTTAGTCTGGAATTTCATGCTGTCAACAGGTCTTGTTTGATAAGGCCTTTTATTGGTCCAGGCCATCGGCAGCCGGAAGATGCTGTCGCGCCAATCTGAAAAACGCGGCGGATAAAAGGGTGTCAGGAACGGGACGCCCATACTTGTCTGTCTGATCAGGTGAATCAGCAGGAAACAAAAGCCGATCATCAGCCCGTAAAAACCCCAGAAGCCAGCTAAAATGATCAGCGGAAACCGCAAGATCCGGATAACATTGCCCATCATATAGTTTGGTGTCGTGAACGAGGCCAGCGCGCTGACAGCAATGATAATAATCAGGATATTGCTCGTGAATCCGGCATCAACCGCAGCCGTCCCGACAACGATACCGCCTACGATACCCATCGTCTGGCCAACCTTTGTCGGCAAACGGGCCCCTGCCTCCCGCAGCAGTTCAATCATGACTTCCAAAAGCAAAGCCTCGATGATAGGAGGGAAGGGGACAAGGGACCTTGATTCCCCTAGCGGGATCAGGAGTGTCTGCGGAATGATTTCATAGTGGAAGGTCAGGGCTGCCACATAGATGGCCGTGAAAAAAATTGAAACAACCATCGAAAATACTCTTAGCAGACGCAAAAAGGTGCCGATTTGCCATCTGACACTTTCATCCTCCATGCTCTGGAAAAATTCGAAAAAACTTAATGGCGCTCCAATCACCTGTACGCTGCCATCCACCAGCAATGCCACCTTCCCGTTCAACAGCCAGGAGCAGGCGCGATCCGGTCTTTCTGTCATCAGAAGCTGCGGGAAGATCGCGAACGAATTGTCCTCGACCAGTTGAACGAGCATCGAGCTGTCAATGACACTGTCGATCTGGATTTTCTGGATTCGTTCCCTCATTCGATCGACCATTTCTTCATCGGCAATATGTTTTATATATAGAAGGGATACTGCTGAATTCGTCTGTGTGCCCAATGTGAAACTTTCATTGCATACATTCGGGTTAGAAATATATCTCCTGATCAGCGAGATATTCGTAGCAAGACTTTCATTGAAAGCGATTTGCGGCCCCAACACTTGTGATTCGTTTTCCGGGCGTGTCAGGGATCGGTTTTCCTGGGTTCCGACCGCTGCCTCGATAATGACGGGAAAGCCCTGGGAGTGGACGAGCGCCGATCCTTTTAAGATTTTTTCAATACAATCCTCAATATACTTCACCTTTGAAACGGTTCCGAGGGTGATCTTTTTATAAGCTTCATCTGGCGAAGCCTGGACTCCTTCAAGCTGGCGAAGGATATCCTCGTTAATCATCGTGTTATCCGTCATGGTGTCAAGGTAGATCAGTGTAAACCCATTTGGCAATTCCTTAATGTTCAGGTCGGCACTATGATGGAAGAGGTCTTTCATTCTTTGGATGAAGTCCTCTTTTTGGACAGGAATCAATTCCTTGTCGTCGAGATTTTTTTCATTCAGGCGGTCAGGAGCTTCAGGTTTCTTTTTCTTGAAGAACATAAAAAAATCCCTCCGATGCATTCCTCTACTTGAGAGGTTTTGCATTAAAGGGAAAAATTATACTGTGATCGAAAGCGAAGGTGCTATAGCCACTGCTTAAAGAAAGAAGTCGAAATCATTTAAATGATGCCCAGTGAATCCAAGAAAACAATGATAATGACGACTGGAACGATGAATCTCATGACATTGTACCAGAGAGTGAAGAGCAAGCTGTCGGCTTTCGAATTCTGCAGCAGTTCCTGTCTTAACACTTCTTTCCTGATTTTCAGCGGAACGAAAATCGAAATCAGCAGGACTCCGAGCGGCATTAAGATATTGCTTACCAGGAAATCGGCTGTGTCGAAGATGTTTTTCCCGAAAACCGTTGCCTCTGCCAGTGTTCCAAATGACAGGGCGGATGGGATGCCGAGCAGGAAGATCAAACCGCCGGCAATCCATGCGAATCTGACGCGCTTTTTACGATCGCCTTTTGCCAGAGTGGCGACGACAATTTCAAGCATTGAAAATGCCGAGGTCAATGTCGCGAACAGGAATAACGCTAAAAACAGCAGCAGGAACAGCTCGCCGAAAACCATTTTTTCAAAAACCGCTGGCAGGACGACGAATAGCAGGCCAGGACCTTCTGCCGGTTCGAATCCTAGTGAGAATACAGCAGGAAAGATTGCCAGTCCGGCAAGTAAAGCGATGAACAGGTTCATCCCGACAACCGACAGGGCCGGCTGTACGAGGCTGCCTTTTTTCGGCAGGTACGAGCTGTATGTCACCATCACTGATACTCCGATGCTCAGGGAGAAAAAGGATTGTCCCATTGCGAACAAAATGCTTTCAGAGGTGATGCTTGAAAAGTCCGGAGCGAGGAAGAACTTTACTCCAGCTAATGCATTGTCGAGCGTGAGTGAACGGACGATCAGGATGATGAAAAGCAGGAACAAGGCCGGCATCAGGATTTTGCTCGCTTTTTCAATCCCGGACTGAATGCCTTTCGCAACCACAACGATGGTGACTAGCAAGAACGCAGCCTGTGCAGCGAGTACGCTCCACGGATCGCTGATTGTCTTCCCGAACAGTTCACCGTAATCGGCGCCTTCCTGGACCACTCCGCCAGCAAGCCCTTTTATGAAATAAAGGCTGATCCAGCCGCCGACCACACTGTAAAAGCTGAGCAGCACGAAGCTGGTGACAACACCGAGGATCCCGATGAAATACCATTTGCTTTTAGGCGCGATTTCTAAATAAGCACGAATCGCTTCCTTCCCGGTGCTTCGGCCTATCACGAATTCCGCAAGCAGCAGAGGCAGGCCGATGAACAGCGAAAATAAGATGAACATGAGGAAAAATGCTCCGCCGCCGCTGACCCCCGTTACATATGGAAGCTTCCAGATCGCCCCGATTCCGATTGCTGAACCGGCTGCGGCAAGGATAAATCCAATCTTTGATGACCATTGCTCTTTCTCCATGTTGATTCTCCTTTTTTCTCTCTTTTTCAGCTGGGCCGCTGGACGTCCGGGCAAAATAAAAAGCCACGCCGCTATCCAACGATCTGGATAGGGACGTGGCTGAACACGCGGTACCACCCTATTTGGAAGCAAAAATACGCTTCCCGCTCAAGTTAATTGGATAACGGCCAAGTCCGTTCCTTTTATACAATGCGAAAACAGCTTGTAGTTAAGGAAAAGCTCCAAGAACGAAATTCACCAGGCCTTTGTATCAGTTTCCACCAACCACTGATTCTCTAGTAACAGGGAGACCGGCTTAATAGACTCTCTTCAATGCTTCAACTTATTAAAATGTAATACTCGAAATTATAGTATGATAAGAATATACTGTCAAGCGTCTTTTTCAGAGAATTGAAACAGGCTATAATTGAGGAAACAGCTGGAACTTGGAGGAAAGCATATGCTGACACTGATTAAGAATGGAGAGATTTACGCTCCTGATTACCTTGGGAAAAAAGATATACTACTAGTTGACCGGAAAATTGGATTGATCCAGGATGAGATTAAAATTCCTGAGGACTTCGTTCCGATCAAAGTCATAGACGCAAGTGGTAAAAAAGTCGTTCCGGGCTTCATCGATTCCCATGTCCACCTGATCGGCGGCGGCGGGGAAGGAGGGTTCCGCACCAGGACGCCGGAGATTCAGCTGACCCAGGCGACAACTGCCGGTATTACGACGCTTGTCGGCGTTCTCGGCACGGACGGAACGACACGGACGATGCCGAGTCTGATTGCCAAGGCGCGTGGATTGGAAGAAGAGGGGATTACCACCTATGTGCAGACTGGCTCCTACCAGGTCCCGGTCAAAACGCTTACCGGCAAAATTGAGGACGATATCATTTTGATTGATAAAGTCATCGGGGCGGGCGAGATTGCGATTGCTGATCATCGTTCATCCCAGCCGACTGTTGAGGAGCTGGCTAAGATCGCTTCGGCTGCGAGGATTGGCGGCATGCTCGCAGGGAAAGCTGGAATCGTCAATGTTCATGTTGGGGACAGTCTTGATCATTTGAAGCTGATTGAGGAGGTTGTCGAGAATACCGACATTCCAATCCGGCAATTTTATCCGACACACATCAACCGGAATCCGCACTTGTTTGAAGCGGGCATCGAGTACGCGAAAAAGGGTGGCTGGGTCGATTTCACCACCAGCTCCATCCCGAAGTTTTTGGAAGAGGGAGAGGTCAAATGCAGTGTCGGCCTGAAGCGGATGCTTGAAGCGGGCGTCGAGATCAGCCAGATTACC
Organism: Chryseobacterium sp. ISL-80; assembly: GCA_018613055.1. Taxonomy (GTDB): domain Bacteria; phylum Bacillota; class Bacilli; order Bacillales; family Cytobacillaceae; genus Mesobacillus. The sequence goes on from JAGGQZ010000013.1 coordinate 365,058, forward strand.
TTCACATCAGACGGACAGGCGAGCCTGCCTGATTTTGATGAAAATGGTGAATTGATCGGTTTGCAGATCGGCCGGGTTTCCTCTTTGTATGATGCGGTGAAGGAAGCGATAGTGACGGAGGGAATCCCGCTTGAGGTCGCCATCCGAGTCATCACAGCAAACCCGGCAACCGTTTTAAAGCTTGCGCAAAAAGGCCGGATTGAAGCTGGACGTGACGCAGACCTGGTGCTCCTCGATGAGAACCTGGAGATTGATACGGTCATCACAATGGGGAAAGTGATGGTAGAAGATAAAGTTCCGTTGGTGAGAGGGACATTTGAATGAATAGAAGAACCTTGACCGTGTGCGGTCAAGGTTCTTTTTCACTTGGTCGATATATCTGTAAATGTGGTCGATAAATTCGTAAAAGTGGTCGATATATTTGAAAATCCGCCGAAATAATCAAAAATGTGGTCGATAAAATTAGATTTTCGCCAATTAACCCATTTAGCTGTTAAGCGGAAGCCGATATGTGAGTGCGGAAATAACAAAACCTTTGTAAAAAAACAAAAAAACGGGCAAAAGCCCGCATTTTTTAAAAAATCATAGACAAAATCATTCCGCCAACTGCTCCGGTAACAACGACAATCCACGGTGCGAGCTTCCAATACACGAGCATGCTGAACAAAACAGCGGCAAATACGAAATCAACCGGCGCGAGAATTGAACTCGTCCAAATAGGGTGATAGAAAGCCGCAATCAGGATGCCGACAACAGCGGCATTCACGCCCATAAGCGCCCTGCTAATCTTGCTGTTCCGTCGTAACGCATCCCAGAATGGCAGTGTCCCGAGGATCAGCAGGAAGGCCGGCAGAAAGATCGCCGCTGTCGCGAGCAGTCCGCCCTTCCAGCCGCTGATGACCGCCCCGATATAAGCAGCAAAGGTGAACAAAGGTCCAGGTACTGCCTGGGCTGCGCCATATCCCGCAAGGAAGGCTTCCTCACTCAGCCAGCCAGTCGGCACGAATTCGCGCTCGAGCAATGGCAATACCACATGGCCTCCGCCGAAAACGAGCGAACCTGAACGATAAAAGCTATCGAACATGGCAATCCAATTAAGGGAAGTCGCTTCCCTTAAAATCGGCAGGAGGATCAGCAAACCGAAAAACAAAGCAAGACTGACATAGCCAACCGTTTTGGAAATGGAAAAAGTCATCCTGCCATCATCTGCGGCATTGTGTGATTTAAATAGCAAATATCCTAGAATACCAGCAATGATGATAACGCCAATTTGCGTAAACGCGGTCTGCCAAAGCAGTGTGGCAGCTAGCGCGAATAAAGCAATCGTCTTACGAGGCAGGTCGGGCGTCAGTTTTTGCGCCATACCGAGGATGGCGTGTGCCACGACGGCGACAGCAACAATTTTCAGTCCGTGGATCCAGCCTGCGTCGGCCACATCGAACCCCTGTAAAATAAGAGCAAATAGAATAAGTGCCAAAACAGAAGGCAGGGTAAACCCGAGGAAGGCGAACAATCCTCCAAGCAATCCTCCGCGCATCAATCCTACGCCGATTCCAACCTGGCTGCTTGCCGGGCCGGGCAGGAACTGGCATAATGCCACCAAATCGGCATAACTCTTTTCGTCCATCCACTTCCTGCGGCGGACATATTCTTCATGGAAATAGCCGAGGTGGGCAACAGGCCCGCCGAAAGATGTCAGTCCGAGCCTGGTGGACACCATCAGAATCTCCAGCAGTGACTGGAAAGTAACGCTTTTTTTCTCTGTCATTTCTTTTTCTCCTTCATAACTAATTGTAAGCGATCATTGAAAAATGATTGATAGGCGAGCTGCAAATAAAGAATCACCGTCAAAGACACACTCCCGACGATTCCAAGCATGATCGCGATTTGATACTCCACTGCCACAATCGGCGACGTTCCGGACAGGATCTGCCCTGTCATCATGCCAGGCAGAAAAATAATGCCCATGCCGACCATTGAGTTGATTGTCGGCAGCATCGCGGCGTCGAAGGCCTGGTTGACCACCTTTTTGGCAGCCTGCTTCGGGGTTGCTCCGAGCATCAAGGCACCCTCAATCTGAGCTTTGTTGTCTTCGAAGCCTGAAATCAGGTTATTCACTCCAAGCGACACACCAGTCATCGAGTTTCCGATGATCATCCCGGCAATTGGGATGAAGTAACGCGGTTCGTACCATGGAGTAACATCCAGGACAAACAGTATGAAAAAGAACAAACTCGAAAGGATGCCGATTGCCATCGCATAAGCAATATGTTTTTTCATCCCGCTGCCCAGCGGATGCTTTGTCCGTTTATACACATTATAAATCGCAAAGATCTGCATGATGGCGACAATCAGCAAGGTATACCAGGGACTCGGATTATCAAACAGATAGATCAGCAGATAGCCGACAAGGATGAGCTGAATCGACATCCGGGCCGTCGCTACGAGGATTTCTTTTTCCCGGGGAATCCCGCGAACCCTGACGATGACGATTAAAATCAGGATGAAAATATACGCAGCAGCAAGCTGCAAAAACGTTAAATCTATGTCATTTTTCATCTGCTTACCCTGCTTTCAATCGAGTACTGCGACATGTCAATTGTATTCTCCGCGACTATTTCAGCGAGCTCTTTCGAGTGGGTAATCATAACCACCGTCTTCGAATGCTGCTCGGCGTATTCCCGGAATCGCTGCAACACCGTCCTGGCCGTATCCTCATCCAATGCAGAGGTCGGCTCGTCCAGCAAAAATACTTCCGGATCCAGCAGCATCGCGCGAGCCCAGGACAGCCGCTGTTTTTCACCGCCGGAAAGGTTCTCGGCGTCATCACCCAGCTTTTTATCAAGCATGAACATCTTCAACAATGATTCCATTTCTCCAGCACTGGCCGTTTCTTTTTCGGAAAAAGCAAGACCAATCTGCAAATTATCTTCAATACTGCCCGGAAAGATGACTGGCATCTGCGGTACCATTACAACTGTTCTTCTAAGCTGGAGCGGGTCGATTTCACTGACGGACTTGTTTTCATAGGCAATCTCACCTTCGTCGGGGCTGGACAGATCATTCAAAAGCCTCAATAGCGTCGACTTGCCGCTCCCGCTCGGTCCAAGAATGCAGGTGAATTGATTTTCCGGAATCACCAACTGTTCGATTTGTAAAATGCCGTTTACCGTCACATTCTTAAGTACAAACAATCTGTTTCACTCCCCATCATCCGTTGAATTCTGGTTCACATCCCCTGGTCTCTGATCAATCCTTGATTTCCTTGAACAATTCATAGGCCTTGTTCTGGGCTTCCTCAAGGACGTTGTTCCCTTTTTCCGTCGTCCGATAGTATTTGCGTATTTTCCCTTCGACATTTCTCTCTTCTTTTAAAAGCAGACCGTCAGACTCCATACTGTGGAGAATCGGGTAAAGGGTGCCTGCGCTCAGGCTGTAGCCATGCTCCTTAAGCTCCTCCAGCATCCATAGGCCGAAAATTGGCTGCTCCTTCGCATGGTGCAGGATATGAATCTGGATGAATCCGAGAAAAAGCTTTCTGAGGACTTTATCCTCCATGTGAAATTCCTTCTTTCATTGTTATCGAAATCCAATAACGAAACTCGATATCATTTTAACTTATCAGGCAAATTAATCAACTTATTTACTTTTACCCTTTACCTGTCGAAGAATAAAAAGTAAATTCTACTTCAGAAATTTGCAGATTTTATCAATTTCAAAAAGCTGTAAAATCTTTCGGGGATAAATTTTGGTTTGTGATGAACTTAACATTTCTGCCTGGATAGTGGGGATTATCATGATGGTAGATTTCTAAAAAGGAGGGCTCAACATGAGTCGTTTAAATGTAAAAATGATTAGCCTGTTTGCTTCTGTCGGACTCGTCCTTGGGGGATGTGGAGCAGGTGCGGATTCTAAGGCCGAGGAGAAACCTGAAGTAAAGAGGGACAAACAAGAACAAACCATAGAAAAATATTATTTTACAGCGAATGAGGGGGGTACAATCAGCAAGGTCAATGTCAAAGACAATAAGGTTTCTGAAACCATCAAGGCTAATGGAGTGGTTCATAATATCCAGCTATCACCTGACGGAAAGGTGGTTGCCGCACACTCATTCCAGAGTCTGGGCATGGGCATGGCGGTCACGGGGGCGGAGCTTCTGGAAGAGTACTATTCTATGATGCCTTTACAAATGAACTGTTAAAAGAAGTCGAAGTTGGGAATCATCCGGCACATGTTGTGTATTCAGGGGATGGGAAATATGTAATGGCAACAAACAACGAAGATGACACAGTTTCGGTCATTGACGCGGTAACCTTTAAAGTTGTCAAAACCATTCCAACAGGCAATGGCCCCCATGGTTTCAGAATGTCAGCCGACAGCAAATTTGCCTATGTCGCCAATATGGGTGAGGATACAGTAAGTGCTATTAATCTGGAAACATTCCAAGAAGAAAGAATTCAAATAGGCAAGATGCCTGTTACAACAGGAGTGACTAAGGACGGTAAGACCTTGGCAGTAACTCTTTTCTCTGAAAACGCACTGGCCATAGTTGATCTCGAAACGAACCAAGTGGTCAAGGTGGAAGTTGGCAAAGGCCCGGCACAGGTCTATATTGGTCCTGACAGCAAATACGCTTATGTCGCGAACCAGGGCACTGAGGAATCACCATCAAGTTCCATGTCAATAGTAGATTTGGAATCGAAAACAGTTGTCGATGAAATCAAGACAGGAAATGGAGCCCATGGTGTTACTGTAAGCAATGACGGGAAATTCGCCTATGTAACGAATATGTTCGATAACACAGTCAGCGTCATTGATCTCGACAAGAAGCAGGCAAAAACAATTGAGGTCGGGGAAGTGCCTAATGGAATCACGATCATGAATTGATTCAAGAAATCCACACATTCTCCACTTTTTCACGGTATGATGGAAATAAATTCATTCTAAACAAGCGGCGAAAGAGGATGGAGATTAAGTGGAATCAACTAAAAAAACAATAAAGCTGGCCGTTAATGGCGGCATTGATTTTGGCTCCAAATTGAATGCCAGGCAGCTGATCGTCCTGGCGAAATATCTGGGAGAGGATCAGGAGCTGGAGTTGACGACGTTTCAGCAGCTCTATATCGAAATACCGGAAATCGAAAAGAAGAGGCAATAGCAGAGTTTGCACAGGCTGGCCTCAGCTGTTATCCAGTGGGGAGCTTTGTGAAAAGTCTCCGCACATGTAATTTTTGCAAAGGAGCGGAGGAGGAAGGGATGCCGGTAGCAATCGAACTCAACAAAAGGATTGCCGGCAAACCGGTGCCGTTCACTCTGAAACCAGCTTATACAGGCTGCCCAGTTGGCTGCGGTGAACCGCTGATCAATGATATCGGCATCATGAAAGTGAAGGACGGTTATAACCTGTACGCAGGGGGAAAGTCAAAGGGGCAGGATGCTGCGCCAGGAAGCCTGTTATACGAACAACTTACCTCGGATGAGCTGTATCAAAAGGTAGATAGGCTTATAGAAATATATGCGGAGAACAGGAAAAAGCGCGAGTCGGTTCATAAATTCATAGCCCGATTTGGAAAAGGTAAGCTGTTGGAGAAAATCAATACAGCAGGTGATTTCTAATTCCGATATCCAAGGGTAGAGAGTAGACATTATTAGCATATGGACAAATCCAATTTTCTGGATTTGTCCATATGCTTTCTTGTTTTATATAAATAATTTTGACACTTTCCATCCACTTACATATAATAAAAACAAAAGTTGCACTAAGGAAACTTTTTGAGGTGGAGGAAATATTGATGGGTAAATCAAAAAAAGTCCGTTTATCCGATAGTGAAAAAGGAGATGTCATTAAGTTGACTTGCATAACAGTCGAAGGGGTCATGCGGAGAAGGCTGCTTGATTTAGGGTTCGTGCCCGGCGCCATCGTGGAAGTGGTCAGGAAAAGTCCTTTGGGTGATCCAATTGCCTTTCGAGTAAGCAATACTACAATTGCTTTAAGAAAAGATGAAAGCATAAAAATCGAAGGAGAGCTGATGGACTTATGAGCAGACAATTTCGTGTCGCGCTGGCTGGAAACCCTAATACGGGGAAAAGCACATTGTTCAATGCACTGACGGGATTGAAACAGCACACGGGAAACTGGGCAGGAAAGACGGTCGAATTAAAGGAAGGTTCCTTTCAATACAAAGGCAACACTTTTAATCTAGTGGATTTGCCTGGTACCTATTCGCTTTATTCCAATTCTCTTGATGAAGAAGTGGCCCGCAACTATATCGTGTTCGAAAAACCTGATCTCACACTCGTCGTATTAGACGCTACTGCATTGGAAAGGAACTTTAACCTGGCTCTGCAAGTACTTGAGATGACCGGCCAGGTAATCATCTGCATCAATTTAATCGATGAGGCCGAGAAAATGGGCATTAAAATTAATGAAAAAATCTTAATGAGACGGCTGGGGGTACCGGTCATCAAGATCTCCGCCAGGAATAAAACTGGCATCCCAGCCCTGCTCGATGCTATGGACCGGCTGATGAGTGGTGAAATCACCTGTAATCCTATACCGATCACCTATGATGAAGAAATCGAAGAAAAGATTGCCGTCCTCATGCCGTTGCTCAAACAGCTCGGGAATAGCCAAATCCCATCCCGATGGCTTGCTTTGCGATTGCTTGATGGAGATAAAGCTTTACTTGATGAAATCAGCAAGCGGCAGCAGCCTGAGGAGGTATTGTGAAAATGGAATCTCAATCATTGAATCATAATCGGCTCCTTGACGAAATTCTTCATCAAGCTGAAAAACTATCAACCTCTGATTCCCGTGACCGCATCGTCGAGAAGCTCTACCAGAATAGCAGCCAATTGGTGCAGGCTGGAGTTACTTACACGAAAAATAAGCATGCTCAGCGCACAGAAAAATTAGATGCCATTTTTACTTCCCCATTCCTTGGTTTCCCGATTATGTTAGTGATGCTCGGGGTGGTCTTTTATTTAACAATTGCCGGGGCCAATGTTCCATCTGCCAAGCTGGCTGAATTTTTTGGATGGATAGAAGGTTATGTCACCTTGTTTTTTGAAATGATCCATGCCCCTGAATGGCTTCATGGTGTACTTGTCCTAGGGTTCTATCGTGGCACAACATGGGTAATCAGTGTCATGCTCCCGCCGATGGCAATTTTTTTCCCGACATTTGCCCTCCTAGAAAACTATGGCTATCTCCCACGAGTTGCCTTCAATATGGACCGACTTTTTAAATCTGTTGGCGCTCATGGAAAGCAATCGCTGACAATGGCAATGGGTTTTGGGTGTAATGCAGCTGCGATGTTGTCAACGAGGATCATCGAATCGCCACGGGAAAGAATGCTGGCGATTCTAACGAATAATTTTGTACCTTGCAACGGAAGATGGGGCACACTGATTGTCCTTGCTTCATTGTTCATGGCTTCAGGCTTCACGGGCGGAATGGCGATGGTCGTGACCACTTCGGTCATCGTGGGAATTGTATTGTTTGGAATCATCGTGACATTCTTCGTATCATGGGTCCTTTCAAAAACAATGCTAAAAGGAGTTCCGACACATTATACACTGGAACTGCCTCCATATCGTAAACCGAAAATATTCGATACCGTGATCAGGGCTTCTCTTACAAAATCGCTTTCCGTGTTAAATAGGGCTGTAAAAGTCGCCGCACCCGCCGCCGTGCTGACATGGGTCTTCGCCAACATCGATATAGGCGGCACTAGCATCCTCCTGCACATCGTTCACTTTTTGGATCCCTTGGGACAAATACTGGGGCTGGATGGATATATCCTGATGGCTTTCTTGATTGGCTTGCCAGCAAATGAAATCGTGCTCCCCGTCCTGTTGATGGGATATTTATCAACAGGCGAATTGATTGATGTGGAAGGAATCGGGGATTTGAAGCAAATCTTCCTTGACCATGGCTGGACCTGGCTGACAGCTCTCAATATGATGTTGTTTTCACTCCTGCATTATCCTTGCGGAACCACATTGATCAATATTTATAAAGAGACCAAAAGCAAGAAATGGACCTTTATGGCATTCGCGATACCGACTGTCATCGCTTTACTCGTAACCTTTGTCATCGCGCAACTGGCAAATTTCTTTGGATGGGTGTAAAAATAAGCATAAGGGCCTGCTAAGTGGGTTGGTCCTTATGCTTATTCATTTTCCCTCGGCAGAATGGGTTTTGGGGTATAGGATAAAATAGTGAGACAAGGAGTGAAGCGAATGTCCAAAGATGCTTTGTCAAAATGGATAAAGTTTGGCGGCTACATAGTTACTGCATTGTTTGCTGGTCTATTGATCCCAGGCTTCTTCACTGGTGAAACAGATTTAATGAGCGAGCTTTACGAGAAGGTTGGATCAATAGCCGAAATAGGAGCAATCGCAGCCTTTGCACTCTGGCTGGCCAGAATCTTATTCCTGCAATTAAAAAAACGGAAAGTTGGATTTCTGAAGTGGGTCCAGTTAGCCTTCAAGCTTTTAAGAGAGCATCATACACTCATTGGCTGGGCTGCTTTTTCAGGAGCGCTTGCGCATGGCTCTTATTTTTTCCTGCAAACAAATGAAGAATGGGAAAGCATCTACAGCGGATTAGCGACATTGATTGGGTTTGCTTTCCTTGTAACCTTTGGCTTGATCCTGGACAAGTGGGCCAAGGGGAAGAAGTATCTCGCGTATAAAAAAATCCACCAGGCATTCGCAATTGTGTTTGGGATTGCATTAGGTGCTCATCTCCTGTTCGGTTAAGGTCTAAAAAAAAGACTCCAGAAATGTCCGGAGTCTTACTCTTCTACCGTGAACTGTCCCATCATCCCGGAGTCCTCATGCTCTAGGATATGGCAGTGATACATGAAAAGTCCTTTGTGATCAAATGTCGCTATCACCCTCACTTTTTCACCCGGTGAAACCAGAATTGTATCCTTCCAGCCGCGTTCGTTTGGCGGCGGGGGATTGCCGTCCCTGTCTAAAATTAGGAACTGGGTGCCGTGGCCGTGGAATGGGTGGGCCATGCCCATATTATTGCCCATCATGCCCATGCCTTCATTGGTGATTTCCCAAATCTCGGTATCATGAAGCTTGAGCTGCTCATCAATGCGGTCCATGTCCATTTGTTTGCCATTGATCGTGACGTTTCGGCCCATCCCAGACATCACAAACTCTCTGGTGTTCGCGGCCATCGATTCGTCCACTTCAGGGATGTCTGCCAATTGCGAAGGAATCTCTTTTGGTCCCTTTTCCTCACCGGTGACGATAAATTTCATGAATGGCATCCCCTGGTCTGTCAGTTCGATGGTTTCTCCCTCTTTATATTTCGAAAAATCGACAATCAACTCTGCCCGCTCAGCTGAACTTAAAATGAGGCTGCTCAGCTTTACAGGCTCTTCCATCAGACCGCCATCTGTTCCAATCTGGTAAAATTCCTGTCCATTGCTTAAAGCAAATTGATAGATCCGTGCATTCGAGCCATTCAGCAGCCTGAATCGAACCTTGCCCTTTGGCACTTCGACATAAGGATTGATGGCGCCATTGACCATAATCGTGTCGCCCTGAAGCCCCATCATCACATCATGCATGCCCAGGTCATATTTAAACTGACCGTTTTCATCGAGCTGCTTGTCCTGGACAATCAGCGGGATATCGTTCACGCCATATTCGTCAGGGAGATTGAGCTTCTCACTTTCTTCATCATCGATTAAAAATAAACCCGCAAGCCCCTTGTACACATGTTCACCGGTTTTATGGAGCAGGTGGGGGTGGTACCATAATGTGGCGGCATTTTGTTCAATTTTAAACTGGGGATTCCATGTAGTGCCTGGCTGGATTCCGTTATGTGGCCCGCCATCATCCTCGCCATCCACTTCGAGCCCATGCCAGTGAAGAGTTGTCGCTTCATCAAGCTCATTTTTCACTTTAATGGAAACATCGTCGCCCTTTTTGACTCGAATCACCGGCCCTAAATAATCGCCATTGTACCCAAAGGTGTCAGTGGACCTTCCTTTTAGAAATTCCATCGATCCTTTTTGCGATACAAGAGTGAATTCTGCTTTGTCCGGGTCAGGATTTTCGTCTTCAAGGATTGGCGGGATCGGCAGTGGCTTTTCTTCCCCTGAAAAAGAGTTATTTTTCATATCTTCAACAGCATCGGAACCGCCGCCCATCATGCCGCCATTACCCATGCCGCCGCCATTCATCATCCCGCCTCCCTGGCCAGGCATGTTTCCGCCAGCGCCACCGCTCATCATCCTCATGAAAAACCAACCGCCGCCAATGACCAAAACAATAAGAATGATTGCTGCTATGGCAACCTTTTTCATTTTTGCGCCTCCCTTTGATGTCATTTTATACACATTGTTTTATTTCATCCGTAATACCTCATACTGTATTTTATAAACACTTTTTTTAATTAAGCAACCGATAGACACCTTATCAGCAAAATATGCATTTTTGTGTAGTAGTCCGAACCAATAGGGAATGAAGGTGATCAGGAACAGACACAGACATCTGTTCAGTTTATGGATAAAAACACCTAATGAGGGAGAAAGCTAAAAGATGATGAAATCCTATTATTAAGGGTGTTTATATGCCTCTTCCAATTTATCTTTCAATGGCAATCATAGTGATTCTTTATTTATTTTTCATGGAGAAACCGCTGAACTTTCTACAGAATGCCACTATATATATGGTCATTGTGTTTTTGGCGACACTGTTCATCACAATCGTGCGGATGGAACTTCATTTAATGGAGAAGTCCAGCGGTCATCTGGATTACATTTCATTTCTGCTTTATCGCAACCTGTTGCTGCCTGTGGTTGTCATGATTTTTATCAATCATTACTTACAGCGAATATCGGGTGAAAACAAAGTTTTTCTTTTTTTCTTCATTTTATTTATCTTGGTTGGTCTGGATTGGCTGAACGACTATCTAAGGATCATTATATTTACCCGCTGGAACCTTTTTTACAGTGGTATTGTTAATGCCTTATACTTGTTGATTGCCCTTGGAGTCTTGAAGATGCTGCTGAATATCAATGTCCAGGAGAGCAATAAAGATGAAAATTTATGAGGATGCTTTTAACCAGAATGAGTGGTTCATCATTGGCAGCCTCATTGCGCTGCATGGCGCCCTTTGGTTTGCGCCGAAGCTTTTCAATAAGCTGGAAACGATCGCCTACTACTTTTTTGGGGTTAATGTTGTCTTATTTTTCGATCATACCATCAGTGTGAAGCCGTGGGATTTTTATGATGTGAATGATCGTTCTGCCTTTCAGTTCATGGATTTCCTTAGTTATATAACATATGGGCCATACAGTTATTTCTTTATTTACTTTTATGAAAAATACAAGATTTCCGGTGTTAAAGTGATTTTATATGTGTTGATCTGGTCGGCATTTTCAATGCTGATGGAATGGGTTGGTGTCCAGATTGGCATGATGCATTATGACAAAGGATATAAAATGTACTGGTCTTTCCCCATTTATCTTTTTGTCCAAAGCCTGCTGCTGGCTTTTTATCACCTTGTTAAAAAGAATCGGAACTGAGGGGGGTACTGTCATATTCTTTAAAAATTTCATATAATTAGGAAGGAGTTCATATAAAGGAGAAATATTTAGATGATTAAGACAAGTTTCATGCGTTTGACCCGACTCCTTGTCCAATACATAATAGGTGTGTTCATTTTTATTGTCATCGGCAGTCTGCCAATCCTCCTGAGGGATTTGACCTACGATACAGAAGGTTATTTTAAAGGCATAAAGGACCTCGCCATTAAGGTTTTTACATTGACCGGCCTGACGTACGATGGCCAGCATGACATGCTGCCGGCGGTGATGGGCCGCTTTTCCTATTCGATGACCACATTGGGCATGGCCCTGATCGCGGCTGCAGCGGCGGCGTTCCTGCTGTCCTATTTGCTCGTTCTCTTTTTTGAAAAGCAAAAAGACTATATTTTAAGTTTTATAGAAATCATCCGGTCCGTTCCTGATGTGCTGTGGATGTTCCTGCTGCAGGCAGGGGTGATTTGGATTTTTAAGACCTTCGGTGTGAAGTTCGTCCAGACGACTTCACTTGGAAGTGAGCATCAGGCTGTCCTGCTGCCGCTGATCAGCTTAAGCCTGCCAATTTTTTTGTTTTTGACGCAGGTTATCGTCCTTAAAATCTTTGAAGAGCTGGATCAGCAGTACATCTTGCTGGCAAAAGCGAAAGGCCTGTCCTATTTTTATATGCTGAATGTCCATGTGATTCGCAATATCAGCCAGGACCTGCAGGGGCATTTCAAGACGATTGTCTGGATGATGCTCTCGACGCTTGTCATGGTCGAATACATATTTAACCTGGACGGGTTGATGCTGTTCAATATCAAGCATATATCCGTCGAGCTATTCGTGTTTAGCTGCATTCTATTTTTTACACCGTTCTTCCTGATTTACAGACTAATAGATTTTAGAAGGTTAACACTATGAGCAAATTGCTGAAAACGAAGAAATTCATATTTGGAGTCTCCTTTTTGTCGATCATTCTGGTTCTGAGCATTTTGAACACGGTTTTGAACGATGGGAAAATCAGGCAGGTCCAGTTTGTTTACAATGAAGATGGGACCCTGGAAAAGGCACCTCCGTATCCACCATTGGATGTTTTTCTTTTGGGATCGGACATGTATGGCTATGACATGCTGCATACGGTCATTGAAGGGGCGAAATACTCGATCGGCATCGTCTTGATTGTCGCTTTTTTACGAATGCTCCTTTCGATTGTGCTCAGTTATTTTCTTTTCCGGGTGCCAGAGCGGATCTTCAATCTGCTAAAAGCGATCGCCGAGCCTTTGTCGTTTTTTCCGCAGACGCTGATTGCCTACTTCCTGCTGGCCACTGTCGTCATGTATACAATCAACGGCTTCCATCACCCTTTGTGGGTCAGGGTGGTCTATGAGTTCATCATTTTGGTCGTGATCGCGCTGCCATCCTTGACCGTCCAGCTGATCGAACAAAAACGCAGCGTTTGGAGGGAAGAATTCATTGAATCGGCGATTACGCTTGGAGGAAGCAAGCGCCATATCTACTTCAAGCACATCCTGCCGCAGTTGTACGAAGAATGGATTTTGATGTTCAGCCAGCAGTTTTTACAGGTGCTGACGCTGCTCGTGCATCTTGGCGTCATGCTCGTCCTCTTCGGAGGGACAATCATGGGCGAAGGTCCGCCTTCATCCGTCACACATGAGTGGTCAGGATTAATTGGCCTGAACAAAAGATTCATGCTAGCTTACGAATGGATTGTCTATGTGCCGATCCTGTTTTTCGCTTTGACCGCCCTGAGTGTGGCAATGATCAACAAAGCCTTGAGCGATTTTTTCAGTCATAAGGACATGGTGAGGAAGAACAAGGGGGCATAACACTTTTGTACTATAAAAATACCCCGTTTGATGCATAGTCAGCACCCAAAGCATTTGTCATAATAGTGTTCAACGAAACTCTTTATGAGTTTGGCCCATTCATTGGCTAGTGGCACCCCCATTCGGCCAGTGAGTGGGTTTTATTTGTATTATAGAATCTCCCGTTATAAAATTAATTAACTGAAAATTCTAAAATAAGAGGGGGTGAAAAGCGTGAAACAAAAAAGGGAGAGATATGCAAAGCTGTTTATGAATTCAGTTACACTGATAGGCTGGATGCTCATCCTTTCTTCCTTTATAAAATTGGAGTATCCTGGCGAACCGGTTGTTTTAGCACTTTTATTTATCTTTTTACTGATTAGCGAGTACTACCCGATGCCGGTGTGGCGAGGGCATACGGCCATTACTTTCCCGGTCGTTTATGTGTTGTTTTTACTGTATGGCTTTTCCTACACAGCACTAGCCTATGCAGGGGCCGTCCTGATCGTCAATCTCCTGCACAGAAGGCCGCTCCGGACGGTATTGTTCAATCCGGCCCAGCTTGTACTCAGTTTTTATGGGGCTTCAGCCATGCTGCCGGTTGTGGAATCCCTCCTGGAAAAACTGGCACTGGAGCCGATTTTCCAGGGCATCCTTAGCTACTTTTTCCTGCTTGCTGTGTATGTCATCCTCAATAACCTGATTGTGGACCTTGTATTGCTTATCAGGCCACAGCCTTATTCCTTTCAGTTTTGGAAGCAAAAATCGCTTACGGAACTGAATAGTGCCGCAATTTCCCTGGTTTATGGAATCACCCTGTATGTTGTCGGCAGCCAGAATCGCGGGGAGATCGATGTATTTGCTTATTTCTTCTTCTTTTCACCGCTTGTCGGGATTTCGCTTTTAAGTGCGACGATTGCCAGGCTGAAAAGAGAGAAGAATCGGCTGAAACTGCTTTTTTCGATCACATCAGAGCTGAACCAAATGCTTCCTTCCCAGGACTGGCTTTTAGCATTGAAGGGAAGCTTCAATGAACTGATTGGCGCGGAGGCAAGTATATTATGGATCAAAAAGGAAGGGGATTGGGAGCTGAGTTTCAAGGATGGGAGGACACGTTCAGAATGCAGCCTGCTTCCTGACTCATTTACTGAATTTGAGGGGATGCGCCGCCCGGTGATTTACAATGACCGAAAGAAGGATGGCGGTGTTGCTGCTTCTTGCTTTGAAGAAGATGTGAAGGCATTCGTTTACTCGCCGCTGGTCATCGAGAACGAGACGATTGGGATGTTCATTGTCGCCCGCAGCCGGACCAAAAGCTTTGAGGACCATGATGTCCAATCGATTGCGACACTCTCCAACCAGCTTGCGGTCATCATCAAAACGCGGATGCTTTTTACCGAAAAGGAAAAGCGGATTGTCCTCGAGGAACGGAACCGGATTGCCCGTGATATCCATGATGGTGTCGCCCAGACGCTTGCCGGAGCAGTGATGAAGCTGGAGACCGCCGGAAAGAAGTTCAACAAAAATCCGGAAGAGACGCGGAAGCTTGTCGATGAAAGTGTAATTGGCCTCAGGGAAAGCCTGAAGGAGGTCCGCGAGTCGATTTATGCATTGCGGCCATATCCGACGCAGAAAGCAACGCTGGCGGAAGCAATTCTGCGGAAAATCGAAGCGGTCCAGAAGGAATACGGGCAGGCAATCCAATTTGAAATCAGAGGGCAGGAGCAGGATCTCAGCCCGATGGTTGAAAAGGTCCTGTTCGATACCTTCCAGGAAAGCCTTCACAATGCCATCAAGCATTCACAGGCAACAAAGGTAGAAGTTCTCTTAAGCTATCAATCCGAGCATATCCTTTTGAAAATCAAGGATGATGGAAAAGGGTTCTCGCTGTTTCAGGCGATGCTGAAGGCCAGGAACCAGCCGCATTTCGGCATCCTGCAAATGAACGATGCTGCTGAAAAAATCAACGCTTCCTTGCAAATTGACAGCAAGGAAGGCACAGGGACGGAAGTAAGCATCACCGTTCCAAAAATGGGAATCGAGGGGGAAAGCAACCATGATCAGGCTCATGCTAGTGGATGACCATGCCGTACTGCGCGACGGGCTGCGCAATATCCTGTCTGTTGAAGAAGATATCGAAGTCGTCGGGGAAGCCATCTCTGGAGACGAAGCCCTTTTACAGGTGGAAAAATGCAAGCCGGACATGATCCTTATGGACATCAACATGCCGGCAAAAAATGGAGTGGAAGTGACAGGGATCCTGAAAAAGAAATATCCACATATCAAAATCCTTGTGTTGACGATGCATAGCCATGAAGAATATTTTATGTCGGCGATCCGTGAAGGAGCGGACGGTTATTTATTGAAGGATGCGCCATCCGACCAGGTCGTAGAAGCAATCCGGACCGTGGCCCGAGGTGAATCCGTCATCCATCCTTCGATGACGAGGAAGCTTCTCGCCTTCCACCAGCAAAAACAGACCGAGCAGGAGGACAGTACGCTGACGGAAAGGGAGAAAGAGGTGTTGCTATGTCTAGTGGAAGGACTAAGCAATAAGGAAATTGCCGACCGCCTGTTCATCAGCGACAAAACGGTTAAAATCCATGTCAGCAAAATCTTTAAGAAGCTAAATGTCAAAAGCCGCTCGCAAGTCGTCATCCATGCCGTCCAGCATCAGCTCGTACCAATCCCGCCGACATCGAGCGGATTATAAAGAGAGTCCTCATAAGGAGGGCTCTCTTTCTTTTGGATACTACTTTGGTAGTATCCCAGATTAGTACGGAGGTTATTATTTTTTAAACCCAAAGCAGAATGGTTTTTATGTAAATATTGTGGGAATATTAAGAAAAATAGCGAAGGAGCTGAAAAACTGAATGAAGTGGAAAGCTGCATTTTTTTCATGTATTCTCATGGCTGCGACCATTTTCGCAACGATCGCCCCTGGAACATCGACAAAGGCGATTGAGCCTGCAAAAGCGGTGGTAGATGCCGAGTTGGCGAAGTCACTTTTATCAGCGGTGGGTCCGGTGGAAGCGATTGTTACGTTTAAAAGTGATGAAGGGGTGCTGCCGGGACAGGTAAAGCTTCTTGAAGAAATCGGCATCACCAAGGGTTTGACATTGAAAAGCCTGCCAATCGCAGGTGTATTGGCGACGAAAACGCAAATCGACAGGTTGGCAGAGAGCGACCAGGTGGTTTCGATTTATCTGAATAAGAAACTTTCATACGAGAATGCCGAAGCGACCGACCTAACTGGCGTGGACCAGGTTCGGACAGATGACAGTATGAGAAAGCTGAACGGCGGATTGCCGGTAACAGGCAAAGGAATCGGTGTCGTCATCAATGACAGCGGCGTCGATGGTACCCACAGGGATCTTGAGTTTGGCAGCCATCTGGTACAGAATGTGCTGGGTTCGACAAATCTGAATGCGCTTAGCGCCCTGCTGCCTGTCTCCTATGTGGAGAATGTACCGAATACCGATTCCAGCTCAGGACACGGTACACATGTTGCTGGGATTGTCGGTGGAACTGGCGAAATGTCCGGCGGCAAATATGAAGGTGTTGCACCGGGGGCGAACCTGATTGGCTATGGATCCGGAGCTGCGGTCGCAATGCTTGATACAATCGGCGGCTTTGATTATGCCCTGACCCATCAACAGCAATACAATATTCGCGTCATCACCAATTCATGGGGAGACACAGGTGACGCCGGCACTGACTTTGATCCATATAATCCTATTAATATCGCAACCAAGAAACTGTACGACCGCGGAATCGTGACCGTATTCTCCGCAGGGAATTCCGGGCCGGACGCTAAGACCATTTCCGGCAATTATAAGAAGGCACCATGGGTAGTGACTGTTGCTGCCGGGGATAAATCCGGAAAGCTTGCGGACTTTTCATCACGCGGAGAAGCAGGCCGCGGAGGAAATGTCACAGTCGACGGTCAGACATGGAACTGGGTAGATCAGCCGACAGTGACATCACCAGGCGTCGACATCATTTCAACGAGAGTCATCAGCCCGCTTGTGTTGCTCGGAGCCACATCTGATGCTGAGTTTATCGAGCCAGCCTATCTGCCTTATTACACCACAATGAGCGGAACATCAATGGCAGCACCGCATGTCGCTGGCATCATTGCCTTGATGCTGGATGCAAATCCGCTGCTGTCGCCTTCAGAGGTAAAATCAATCCTTGAAAAAACCGCCACAGCCATGCCAGATTATGAAGCCTGGGAAGTTGGCGCCGGCTATGTGAACGCTTATAAAGCGGTGGATGCAGCTTTTAAAATGAAAAAGTGATGATTTGTTGATCTCCCTTGCCCCGGCAAGGGAGATTTTTATTATTGCACTGTCAACCTAAATTTAGAAGAAGACATCAGCACTACTCCATCTACAAATTTTGTACGATGCCAAAATAGATATTCCGGAAATGAAGTTTATAACCTTTGAAGAATAGTTATCCGGCTTTGATTTCATGATAATTAAGTTAGGAATATTCAAAATTTTATAGAGTGAGAGGAGAATATGATGAAACGCTTTATGTATCTGTTGTTGGCTTTTTTGCTTTTTATTCCGTTTTTTGCCGTTCCCCAGGGGAAGGCGAGCAGTCTTGCGGTAATTGACCCGCTTGTCACCAAGGCACTTGACACGGCTAGTTCGCTGCAAGTCATCGTCACTTTCAAGGGGGACAGCGCTCCGACAAGCTCTCAGTTATCCTTGTTAAAAACGCTCGGAATTGAAACGGGAGTTAGTATGAAGTCCCTGCCGATTGCAGGAGTCATTGCGACAAAAGCACAAATCGAGAAACTGGCTGCAAATCCTGAAGTGCAATCCATTTACATGAACAAGAAACTCTCTTACTTCAACGCAGATGCCACAGCGATCACCGGCGTCGATAAAGCGAGGACCGACGACGGCTTCCGCAAGGCGAATGGCGGACTGCCGGTTACAGGCAAGGGTGTCGGCGTTGTCGTGAATGACAGTGGTGTTGACGGTACGCATAAGGATCACGAGTTTGGTAAAAATCTAGTCCAGAACGTAATGGCCCAGACGAATCTGAATGCACTGGCTCCTGGTCTGCTGCCAATCAGCTACCAGGAAAACGTCCCGAACACTGACACGAACTCCGGACATGGTACACATGTTGCCGGAACGGTTGGCGGAACGGGTGCAATGTCCGGCGGCAAATACGAAGGAGCCGCACCGGGTGCCGACCTGATCGGCTATGGCTCAGGAGCAGCATTATTTGTCCTTGATGGAATCGGCGGCTTTGACTACGCGATCACCCATCAATCGCAATACAATATCCGTGTCATTACGAATTCATGGGGTTCATCAGGTGATTTTGATCCCAATGATCCAATCAATATTGCCAGTAAAAAAGCACATGACCGCGGGATCACAGTCCTTTTTGCGGCGGGGAATGAAGGACCAGGGGAAAACACTCATAACCCATACGCAAAAGCTCCATGGGTCATTTCAGTGGCAGCCGGAGTGAAAGATGGTACGCTGGCTGATTTTTCTTCAAGAGGAACAAAGGGTGTCGGCGGTACTTTTACAATGGATGGAAAGGAATGGACATGGAAGGATGAACCGACTGTGACCGCACCAGGAGTGGATATCATTTCGACCCGTGTCCTCGCGCCGGTATCCAGCCTGTCTGCCGACCAGGATGCGCAAACAATTGAGACAGCGTACTTGCCTTATTACACAACGATGAGCGGAACATCGATGGCGACCCCGCATGTTGCCGGGATCGTCGCTTTGATGCTCGAAGCGAACCCGCAATTATCACCGGGTGAAATCAAATCGATTCTTGAACTGACAGCTACGAATATGTCAGGCTATGAAACATGGGAAGTCGGCGCAGGCTATGTGAATGCCTATGCAGCAATCGATCAGGCATTTAATGGTACTGCATATGGTGCTACACTAAATTCAACCCAGACATTCTACAGCAATGTTGAATCATCTACAGAACGCAAGGAGTTTTCGGTTGATTACAACCCGTTGACATTCCTTTCTGATAATCAATATGAATTCACTGTCGGCGAAGGCATGTCCAGCATTGTGGCAAAGGTAGACGGAGCGGGCATCATGGAACAAACGGGCAATCCGATCAACCTTGTGCTGATTGCACCGGACGGCACGGAATACAGCTCAGGTGTTAGCCTGCTGTTCCCGCTTTACTATGACCGCACCGTATCGGTCACATCGCCTGTACCTGGTGCATGGAAGGCTGAAGTCCGCGGGCTTCGCGGGGCAGATGCCAATCCGCTGGGCTTGGCTCTGCCTGAAACGGTAAAAGGAGAGATGGCGTTCACGAAGGTCAGCGGCTTCTCTGGATTGAATGATATTGCCGGACACCCAGCAGCTGAAGCGATTAAAATGGGAGTTAGCGAGCGTTTATTCGATGGATTTTCAAATGGGGCTTTCAAACCTGATGCACTTTTAACAAGAGCTGAACTGGCAAAATACCTGGTGATGGGGGCAGAAATCAAGCAATCACTCCCAGCAGCGCCAAGTTTCTCGGATGTTTCAAGCTCAGACCTTCCATTCATTGAAGCAGCAACTGCAAAAGGAGCCTCCTTCCGCGACCAGCAGCAGATCCAGAACGGAGTCATTCTTCCTAAAGCAACAGGCAAATTTGTGCCAAAAGATGGCGTGACTCGCGCCGAATTGGCATACTCGCTCGTCCAGGCATTAGGACTGCAAAAAGAAGCCGAAGAATTCGACGGCCAGCTGACCGTCCAGTATAACGATGAAAGAATCGCGATCTCAGATGCAGCAGAAGTACCAGAACATCTGAGAGGCTATGTACAGATAGCGCTAGACCTGAATATCCTCAATGCTAAATTCGCTGTAACACAAGGACCGTATGACCTGAAACCAAAGGTAACAGTAAGCTTCAGCCCAAATGTAAAAAACACACGCGGCGACTTTGCAGTTGCGATGACACGGTACTATAATGCATTTTTAAAGTAAGGTAGAATAAGGGCAGGCCAGTCAATCTGGTCTGTTCTTTTTTATGGAAGGGAGGAATCTGTTTGCGCAAAGTTTCAGCGGTATTATTCGATTTGGACGGAACCTTACTCGACCGGGAATCATCTCTTCTAAAATTTATTGGAAGCCAGTATGACCGTTTTAATCATGAATTAAGCTTGATAGAGAAGGAAAGCTATATAAACAGATTCATAGAGTTGGACGCAAGGGGTTATGTGTGGAAAGACAAAGTGTACAGCCAGCTTTTGAAAGAATTCAACATCACGGGTTTGACATGGGAAGATCTCCTCGAGGACTACGTAAAGAATTTTAAGCATTCATGCATTGGTTTTCCGCATTTGCATGAGGTTCTTAGGAATCTCCGACAAATGGGGATTAAACTTGGCTTGGTCTCGAATGGCAAAACTCTTTTCCAGATGGACAATGTAAAAGCATTGGGAATTGAAGGGTTCTTTCATTCAATCCTGATTTCGGAAGCGGTGGGGCTGAGAAAACCAGACCAGAGGATTTTCCAGAAAGCGCTTGACGAACTTGGAGTAAAGGCAGCACACAGTATATTTGTCGGAGACCACCCTGAAAATGACGTGAGAGCGGCCCGGGACATAGGGATGGTTGGAATCTGGAAGCGAGATGACTATTGGGAAGAGGCTGAGGCCGATTTTATCATAGAAGATTTAGCTGAATTGTTTAGTATCACTTTAGAAGGAGTTGTTTTGTATGAGCAAAATTAAGGTTTCGTATGATCCACCAGAAGCTGCAGATTATATCAATCTTCGAATCCAAGCAGGAATGAGCGGTAAGTCTCTCGAGGCGGCCCAGATTGGATTGAAGAATTCATTATTCGTCGTCTCCATTTATGATGATTCTGTCCTGGTGGCCATGGGCCGGATCATTGGCGATGGCGGGGCGTTTTTTCAGATTGTTGATATCGCTGTCAAGCCAGCCTATCAGGGTAGGGGATTGGGAAAGCTGGTCATGAGCGAACTTATGAACTATTTGGATGAACATACATATGAAGGGTCTTATGTAAGCCTGATCGCTGATGATCCGGCAAATAAACTTTATGAACAATATGGGTTTGAATATACGTATCCAACCTCTCATGGAATGTATCGAAAGTATTGAACAGCCAATCAAGGCTGTTTTTTATTGGTGAATTTATTTCAAGCTGGAACAAGGAGTAGTTGGATGTCCGTTATCAAGGAGATAGTCTTCTAAGAAAAATCATGAAGTTTTTACCTGGAGAAGTATTTTACAATATAACCAAATAAAGTAAAATACCATAGTAGGTCTTTATTCCTATTAATATTCCTAAGGAGAGAAAACTGCATGGGCAAGAGCATCAAGTTGAAGATGTTGCTAATTTTTTCAGGGTTGATTCTAATTTCTGGTTTAATCATTGGATATGTTTCTATTAAATCGACGGCAAGCCTGGTTGAAGAAACTGTCAGTGAACAAGCGGCCGGAATTTCTCAGCGAGCGGCAAAGATGATAAACATAGAAGACTATCAAGAGATTTTGGAATCAGGTGAAACAGAGTACTACAAAGAACTGCGCAGTCAGTTAAATGACATTCGGGAAGCGAATGGACTTACCTATTTATATACGCTGAAGCGTGA
Source organism: Chryseobacterium sp. ISL-80 (assembly GCA_018613055.1). Lineage (GTDB taxonomy): Bacteria > Bacillota > Bacilli > Bacillales > Cytobacillaceae > Mesobacillus. The sequence goes on from JAGGQZ010000013.1 coordinate 387,065, forward strand.
AAAGTCTGGAGACAGTTATAAATATTATTATATAGTGGATGGAATGCCTTTTGATTCCGAGGACGCCTCCCAGCTTGGCGATGAAGAGGATGGGATTGAGGAGTACCCTGCCATTGTCAGGGCATTCGAAACCGGTAAGACGGAAATCGAAATGACCAATACAGCGGAGTATGGTGGATTGGTCTCTGCCTATGTTCCAATTAAATCAGAAACCGGGGAAATCATCGGGATTGTCGGCTCTGACCTGGATGTAACCAATGTCTATGACGGAATAGAAGCAAATACGCTAAAGATGCTTGCCATCATTGGAGTGACACTATTAATAAGTATCTTGATCACGACTACCGTCACTTTTTCGATTACTAAACCAATCCAGCTACTAGCTAAAAATGCTGAAGCGGTGGGTAAAGGTGATTTAACGGTTCCTGTTGAGTCCCGGCGGAAGGATGAGATTGGCATCTTAACAAGTTCCTTTAACAAGATGTTGCAAGATTTGCGAGTCATTATCCAAACGCTTAATGATTATAGTCTGGAGCTGAACGAAACATCAGCTGAATTATTGGCTAAGGCAAATGACACGAAATCAGCCAGCATGGAAATTGCAAGCACCATGGAAGAAATCTCGGGAAGGTCGGCTTCGCAGCATCAGAGCCTGATTGAAAGTGTTCGGGTCGTCGAAGAGATGTCCACGGGTGTGAACGATATTGCGGGATCTACTTCAACAGCCTCGAAATTAGCTGTCAGTACATTAAATGAAGTAAGCATGGGGAATGAGAAGCTGGAAAACGTCATTGGACAAATGCAGAAAATTAGCGAATCGGTCAATTACTCATCTTTGATGATTCAAACATTAAAAGGACATTCGAATGAAATATCAAATATTGTTGAAATCATAAACGGTATTTCTTCCCAAACAAATTTACTGGCTTTGAATGCTGCAATTGAGGCAGCGCGTGCAGGTGAAGCGGGAAAAGGCTTTGCAGTTGTCGCTGAGGAAGTCAGGAAGCTGGCTGAGCTCTCTTCAAAGTCGACTGAAAACATTAAAGATATTATCGAGCGCATAAATGGTGATACAAATCATACAGTTGTTGCCATGGAGACTGTCCTCGAAGATGTGAATAAGGGGATGAGCGCAGTGTCAGAGGCAGGTGAGGTATTCAATTCCATACAATCATCTGTTGAGGGTGTATCGTGCCAAATTCAAGAAGTGACAACAACTTCCGAGGAAATGTCGGCTTCTGCAGAAGAAATCACCGCTTCTGCCATTGAGACAGCAAAGATTGCAGAACAAGCTGCTGCAAGCACCCAGCAAACAGTTGCGATTACCAACCGGCAAGGCCACCTCATCACAGACCTGGCTCATACGGTTGAAGGCCTCTCCAATATGGCGGAGAAACTGAAGAAACTATCAGGTAATTTTAAAATATAGTTGATTTTTGATAGGAAGCAGCTAATCAGGGTTAGCTGCTTTGTTTTTTAAAGGCTCATTTTCGTAAACCTTGTTGTTTTTCTTAACAATTTTTTGATATATGATAATATCAATTAGGAATTCGAGTTTGCAAAATTTCAGAAAACACTCTCGAATTTTTAACCTTGACTGGGGTGAATTACTTGAAAGATAAATTTGAAAAAATTTTGTTTGTAGTTACTTTACTTGTTGGAATATCAATAATCTACTTAACCCCTAATGGAAAAGAAGGATATTGGATTATTCCTTTAATTTTCTTTTGGATAATTCGTTATTACAGAATAAAAAGTAAAGAAAAAAAGATATACAAAACTGAGGACCTCTAATAGGGGGTCTTTTTCCATTTTAATTTACAAACTAGGCACATCTAAACATATTTACAGTAGTATTATTGGATTTTTGACACGCTGAAATAAGCATTTGTTCGACTTGTTTATCAAAGGATAAATGCTTGTCCAACTCCAACCAACAGAACCAGTACAGGTAGTTATCTAAATACTTAGTCGCAACACCTTGAAAGCGGTCAATCCAAGTTTTTAAACGGCTATGAAAATTGTTCACATTCTGAACGTGATAAATCCCCTTTTTTACGCGTTGCTTCTGGCGTTCATTCACGGTTTCGTGTTGCAATCCTTTTAGTTTAGCGGTCTTCTTTTAGTTGGTGGCTGTATCCGTACATAACAAAGAGGATGGTTCAATATACTTCCCAATTGCAGCATCTATTTCTTCTGCCTTAACACGCCCTGTTCCTGCCTTAACAGCTATGATATTGTGGTTTCTATCTTGTGCAACTACAACTGCAATTTTAAGATTAGAAACCCTCTCTTTTCGTCTTTTGTCACACGTTTTTCGCCTTACGATGTTTGACCTCGCGACCTTTCAAAGACTCAAGAAAGAAGGTCTCGTCACTTTCAACGATACCTTGTAAAAAAGTGGTGAGTTGTGGATAAAAATGGTATGTTTATTACTTTACTGGAATATTATTAAATTTACATAATGGGGTATTATTTAACGGGTTCAAATGTGCTTTAATTAGCTAAAGAAAAATGATGATAGTTTAAAGGACGGTTGAGTTCTAAAATGAAATACGCACCTGAAGAGATACAGCTAATCAAAGACCAGCTTGGCAGCCAATCTTTATCTACCATTGCCAGAAGACTTAATCGAAGTATGACAGCCCTTGAAGTAAAGATCACCCGATTGGGCCTATCCCACACCAAATCATACACAGGAATGCTGACCGCCGGAGAACTGGCAAACATCCTCAAGATTGACCGAAATACCGTCATGCAATGGATCCTTAATCACGAGTTGGATTCCCATCAGCGGATTACCCGAAATAAGAAGAAATTCACCTTCATCAACATCGATGAATTTTGGACATGGGCGGAAAGCAACCGCCATAAAATTGATTTTTCCAAACTTGAACCTGATACACTTCCTCCTGAACCGGAGTGGGTGGCAGAGGAGCGCAAAATAGACAAGCAAGTCACGAATTATAAATCCTGGACCAAGAAAGAAGAAAAGCTCCTGATGGAATTTTACTGCTGCGGCAAGTCACTCGGAGAAATCTCGGAAAAGCTCGGGAGGACGCGAGAATCAATCCGCAAGAAAATCAAACGGATTATTCATTCTTGAACTCACAATTTCTGGTAAATAAAGAATCATCTTGTAATACTTGTAAATTAATAGTATATTTTTCCTATAATAATATTGTTTAATTTTTACAGGTATGGTGGTTCTTGTCCCCAGGAGGAGTCAGTATGGATATTTATGTTGCCAGGCAGCCTATTTTTGATCTGAATGAAAAAACTGTAGCTTATGAATTGCTATATAGAAGCAGCACGGTCAATAATTATCAGCACACTGATGGGGACCAGGCTACAACGGATGTCATTGTAAATAGTTTCTTGAATATCGGTGTTAAAGAGTTATCGAATGGCAAACCTTGCTTTATTAATTTTACTGAAAAACTATTAAAACTTGGTGTGCCTTCTTATTTTAATCCATTATCAATCGTTGTGGAAATTCTTGAGACCGTTGAGCTGAATGAAGAGATTTTAAATATTTGCCAAGAGTTGAAGTCTCATGGATACACAATCGCACTTGATGATTTTTTTGTTTCCCAGTGGAATGAATTGACTGTCCAGTTATTGGACTATATTGATATCATCAAGATTGATTTCCGGTCGACAAGCCGAACGGACAGGCAGGAAATGGTTCGGTTTTTAAAGGGCAGGGACATCCAGTTTCTTGCTGAAAAAGTTGAAACAATCGAAGAATACTTGGAAGCGAAAGAAGATGGCTTCGTCTATTTCCAGGGTTTTTACTTCAGCAAGCCGGTTATTTTAAATAGCTATGATATTCCGTCATACTACCATTCCTATTTTCAAATCTTAAAAGAAGTCGAGAATCCTGAACCTGACCTTGAAAAAATCAAGAATGTCATTGAAAAGGATATCTCGCTTTCCTATAAACTATTAAGGTTGATCAATAATCCGGTATTCCGGCCAAGAAACCAGGTCTCCTCTATAAAGCAGGCGATCATTCTATTGGGTCTAAATGAAATCAAAAAATGGATTTATGTATTGGCAATAAGAGGAGCAGACAAAGGAGCCGGCAATTCCAAGGAACGGGAAATCATCGAATTGTCCCTTAAGCGGGGAAAGCTTGGGGAACTGATTGGCAGGAAGGTAGGAAGAGAAGTGCTTGCCTCCAAATACTTCCTGCTTGGAATGTTTTCCCTGATGGATTCTTTGCTGCACCACCCAATGGAGGACTTGCTGGATGACTTGCCGCTGAGCAATGAATTGAAGGATGCCTTATCCGGTGAAAAGAATGACGAATACGCTATGCTTGAGTTTTTAAAAGATATTGAGCAAGCCTTCCATGAAAATCTTGAGCTTGCTTTTAACCCGACCACGATGACAAAGGAAGAGCTTTTCAGGCTGTATGGCGAAGCAAGTGACTGGGCCGCCAAGGTTTTGACTGAAGTGAATCCATAATCTTTAAAGCATGCAGCTGCATGCTTTTTTCTTTTGTAAAGTAAATTCTTGTAACCTGCCGCCAAAAAAGCTATATTTTTTACATAGATAAAGTCATTTTGAAAAAGTTCGAAATTCTCTCTGAATGAGGTGTTTTTCCATTGGTGCTGAAATATTTATCCGCACTGCTCCTGCCTGGTTTCATGGTCGTGTTTTTTACCCGGGTTGCCTATAACCATGTCCTTGCGCTTGTATTGACGGTCGCGTTGATCGCGGCTTCTGTTTATAAAGGGTATACGGATTCCTTCCTGCTGATTGTCGTCGATGCGTTCTCTTTGACGTTCGGCTTCTTTCTGGCCAATCAGATGAGGAGACGGAATAAGAAATAGCTGAAAAAAGTGAAATCAAGCCTGTCGAATTCTATTCGGCAGGTTTTTCCTATTGCAGCAAGTCAAAACGAAGTTCAATCAAACATTTGATTAACAATCATTCGACATGGCTCAACAGCTCTTATGAAAGAAGAATAACAATTCGAATGTTTGTTCGCTTTTTGTTGGTTTGTTTTACCTGCTTTGTGGTAGAATGAGGATATGACTTTTTTGACAACCATGTAAGGCTTATATATAGGAAGGTTCTTATTTCGTTACGAAATAGAGCCGACAGAAATTTAATTACAGGAGGCTTTTCTGTGAAGGACCAATTTGAATTAGTCTCGAAATATTCCCCGCAGGGAGACCAGCCTGCGGCAATAACTGAGCTGGTGAAAGGCATTCGCGATAACAAGAAGCATCAGACGCTTCTTGGTGCGACAGGAACAGGGAAGACGTTCACGATTTCAAATGTCATCAAGGAAGTGAACAAGCCCACGCTTGTCATTGCCCACAACAAGACATTGGCAGGGCAGCTCTACAGTGAGTTCAAGGAATTTTTCCCGAACAATGCTGTTGAGTATTTTGTCAGTTACTATGATTACTACCAGCCAGAAGCATATGTGCCTCAAACAGATACATTCATTGAAAAAGATGCGAGCATCAATGATGAGATCGACAAGCTGCGACACTCGGCTACATCGTCGTTATTCGAGCGCAAGGATGTCATAATCATTGCCAGTGTATCCTGCATCTATGGTCTCGGTAATCCAGATGAATACCGTGACATGGTCGTGTCTTTGAGGACCGGCATGGAGATAGAAAGGAACAAACTGCTCCACAAGCTGGTCGATGTCCAGTATGAACGGAATGACATTGACTTCAAGCGCGGGACGTTCCGTGTCCGCGGGGATGTCGTCGAGATCTTCCCGGCATCGCGTGATGAGCATTGCATGAGGATCGAGTTTTTCGGTGATGAGATTGACCGGATCCGCGAGGTCGATGCGCTCACTGGCGAGATCATCGGTGAACGTGACCATGTCGCGATCTTCCCGGCATCCCACTTCGTAACCCGCGAAGAAAAGATGAAGATTGCCATTGAGAATATCGAAAAAGAATTGGAGGAGCGCCTAGAAGTGCTTCGTGCCGAGGAGAAATTGCTTGAGGCCCAAAGGCTTGAACAGCGTACAAGGTATGACCTTGAAATGATGCGCGAAATGGGCTTCTGTTCCGGCATCGAAAACTACTCGCGCCACCTGACTTTAAGGCCTGCGGGTGCGACTCCATATACATTGCTTGATTACTTCCCAGATGACTTTTTGATTGTTGTCGATGAGTCGCATGTTACATTGCCGCAAATACGGGGAATGTTTAATGGTGACCAGGCACGTAAGCAGGTGCTGGTAGACCATGGCTTCCGCCTGCCGTCAGCGATGGACAACCGTCCGCTGACTTTTGCCGAATTTGAGACACATGTCAAACAAGCTGTGTTTGTATCGGCAACTCCAGGTCCGTACGAACTGGAGCATACGCCGGAAATGGTTCAGCAAATCATCCGTCCGACTGGATTGCTTGATCCGACGATCGATGTTAGGCCGATTGAAGGCCAGATCGATGACCTGATTGGTGAAATCCAGGAGCGGACGAAGCGGAACGAGCGTGTACTGGTAACAACTTTGACGAAGAAAATGTCCGAAGATCTCACCGATTACCTGAAGGAAATCGGCATCAAGGTCCAGTATCTCCACTCAGAGGTCAAGACGCTTGAGCGGATTGAAATCATCCGCGAGCTGCGGCTTGGTAAATATGATGTCCTGATCGGAATCAACCTTTTGAGAGAAGGATTGGATATCCCTGAGGTTTCGCTGGTGACGATTCTCGATGCCGATAAGGAAGGCTTCCTCCGTTCAGAAAGATCTCTCATCCAGACGATTGGACGTGCGGCGAGGAATTCGAACGGGCATGTCATCATGTATGCTGACAAAATGACCGATTCGATGACAAAGGCGATCAGTGAAACGAAGCGCCGCCGTGAAATCCAGGAAGCATATAACAAAAAGCATGGCATCACACCGCAGACGATCCAGAAGAGTATCCGCGACGTAATTCGTGCGACGATTGCTGCCGAGGATCAGGAAGCATACAGTCCGGCAGAAGGTCTGAAGAAGCTGACAAAGAAAGATCGCGAACAAGTGATTTTAAATATGGAAAAGGAAATGAAGGAAGCAGCGAAGGCTCTCAACTTCGAACGGGCGGCCGAGCTGCGTGACCTCATTCTTGAGTTAAAAGCGGAAGGATGACGATAATATGGCTATGGATAAACTGATTGTCAAAGGCGCCAGGGCCCACAATTTGAAAAATATAGATGTCACCATTCCGAGAGACAAGCTTGTTGTGCTGACAGGACTTTCCGGTTCAGGGAAGTCCTCGCTGGCGTTCGATACGATTTACGCTGAAGGGCAGCGCCGTTATGTGGAATCATTGTCTGCATACGCACGCCAGTTCCTCGGCCAGATGGACAAGCCGGATGTCGATTCGATCGAAGGATTGTCCCCGGCGATTTCCATCGACCAGAAAACAACAAGCCGGAACCCGCGTTCAACTGTGGGAACGGTGACTGAGATTTATGATTACTTACGACTGTTATTTGCAAGGGTGGGAAGACCAACCTGCCCGGTGCATAATATCGAGATTACCTCACAGACGATTGAACAGATGGTCGACCGCGTGCTGGAATATCCGGAGAGAACAAAGCTGCAAATCATGGCACCGCTCGTATCCGGCCGTAAGGGCACCCATGCCAAAGTCCTCGAGGATGTCAAAAAGCAGGGCTATGTCCGTGTCCGTGTTGACGGGGAGATGCTCGACCTGGGTGATGAAATCGAGCTTGAAAAGAACAAGAAGCATTCGATTGAAGTCGTCATCGACCGGATTGTCATCAAGGAAGGGATTGCTGCACGTTTGGCGGATTCCCTTGAATCGGCGCTCAAGCTTGGTGAAGGGAATGTGCTGATTGACGTAATGGGTGAGGAGGAATTGATGTTCAGCGAGAACCATGCCTGCCCGATTTGCGGTTTTTCAATCGGCGAGCTTGAGCCTCGCATGTTCTCATTCAACAGCCCATTCGGTGCCTGCCCGGAATGTGACGGGCTCGGCGCAAAGCTGGAGGTTGATGTCGACCTGGTCATTCCCAATAAGGAGCTTTCATTAAAGCAGCATGCGATCGCCCCATGGGAGCCAACCAGCTCGCAATACTATCCGCAGTTGCTTGAGGCTGTCTGCAATCATTATGGAATCGATATGGATATGCCGGTAAAGGATCTGCCTGACAATCAGCTGGAAAAAATCCTGTATGGTTCGGAAAAGGACCGGATTTATTTCCGTTACGAAAATGACTGGGGACAGGTCCGCGAGAACTATATTGTATTTGAGGGCGTGTTGAAAAATGTTGAACGCCGCTATAAAGAAACCAGCTCTGACTTTATCCGCGAGCAGATGGAGAAGTATATGGGCGAGCATGCTTGCCCGACATGCAAGGGCTACAGGCTGAAGCGTGAAACCCTGGCAGTACTAGTTGATGGCCGCCATATCGGTGAAGTGACAGCATTGTCGGTTGAGGAAGCACACCAATTTTTCGAGGGCCTTGAACTTTCTGAAAAAGAAATGAAGATTGCGAACATGATTTTCCGTGAAATCACGGAGCGACTTGGCTTCCTGATAAATGTGGGTCTGGATTATCTGACGTTGAGCCGAGCTGCCGGGACGTTATCCGGCGGGGAAGCCCAGCGAATCCGGCTGGCAACCCAGATTGGTTCGCGTCTCACCGGAGTTCTATACATTCTGGATGAGCCGTCCATCGGTTTGCATCAGCGCGACAATGACAGGCTGATTGATACCCTGAAAAACATGCGTGACATCGGCAACACCTTGATTGTTGTCGAGCATGATGAAGATACGATGCTTGCAGCTGACCACCTGATCGATATCGGCCCTGGCGCAGGTGTCCATGGTGGGGAAATCATCTCCCAGGGTACGCCCGCTGAGGTAATGGATGATCCGAATTCGCTGACGGGCCAGTATCTATCTGGTAAAAAGTTCATTCCGCTGCCAATCGAGCGCCGCAAACCAGACGGCCGCTATATCGAAATCAAAGGTGCAAAGGAAAACAACCTGAAAAATGTCAATGTGAAGTTCCCGCTCGGAACCTTCATGGCCGTCACTGGTGTATCCGGTTCCGGTAAAAGTACGCTGATCAACGAAATCCTTCATAAGTCACTGGCGATGAAGCTTCACAGAGCAAAAAGCAAGCCAGGCGAGTTCAAGGAAATGAAAGGTGTCGATCACCTCGACAAGGTCATCGATATTGACCAGTCACCAATCGGCCGTACGCCAAGATCAAACCCGGCAACCTACACCGGCGTGTTCGATGATATCCGTGATGTGTTTGCATCGACGAATGAAGCGAAAGTGCGCGGCTATAAAAAAGGCCGCTTCAGCTTCAATGTCAAAGGCGGACGCTGTGAAGCCTGCCGCGGGGACGGCATCATCAAAATCGAGATGCACTTCCTGCCTGACGTTTACGTCCCATGTGAAGTCTGCCATGGCAAGCGTTACAACCGTGAGACTTTGGAAGTGAAGTACAAAGGAAAGAATATTTCCGATATCCTTGATATGACGGTAGAAGCAGGGGTCGAATTCTTCGCCAACATCCCGAAAATCGCCCGCAAGTTGCAGACGATTTACGATGTCGGCCTTGGCTATATCAAACTCGGCCAGCCGGCGACAACCCTTTCCGGCGGGGAAGCGCAGCGCGTCAAGCTGGCATCCGAACTTCACCGGCGCTCAACGGGACGTTCACTTTACATCCTCGATGAGCCGACAACCGGTTTGCATGTGGATGATATCTCCCGTCTGCTTGTGGTCCTCCAGCGTCTTGTTGAAAATGGTGACACCGTGCTGGTCATCGAGCATAATCTCGATGTCATCAAGGCTGCCGACTATATCGTCGACCTCGGACCGGAAGGCGGAGACCGCGGCGGCACCATCGTCGCTACCGGCACTCCGGAAAAAATCGCCGAAGTGGAAGAATCCTATACCGGCCGTTACCTTAAGCCAATATTGGAACGAGACAGACTGCGGATGAAAGAACAGATTCAGGAAAAAGAAAAAAGCACGAGCAATGCTTAATCTATATGAAAAAATCTCTTCCTTTTCAGGAAGAGATTTTTTGCGTGAAGAATTAAATTGCACTATTTCAATTGAATGGGGATCATTTCGGTATCGAGCGCTTTAAAATCATAGTTTTGCTTTTTCAAGTACTCCAGCAATTCAGGAAGTTGGGCAAGGGTTTCTTCTCTTTCATGCAGGAGGATGACGAGCGGCTCATCCTTCTTTGCCTTTTCAGCAACCTGGGCAATTGTGTTGTCAACCAGCCGTTTATCGCGGTAATACCAGTCTTTGCTGTCGACATTCCAATCCCACAGCTGGTATCCTTTGTCACTGACCGCTTTTTTATAAGGATCCTTCATATAAGGGGCGCTTCCATATGGTGTGCGAATCAGCGTCGAATCAATCCCAGTGATTTCTTTGATCGTATTCAGTGTCTGGTCCATTTCAGCGACGACGGTTTGCGGAGACTGATAGATTTTCGTTTTGTCATGGGTGACTCCATGCGCTCCGAGACTGTGGCCGGCTTCTGCCATCTTTTTTACAGCGTCTGGAAAGTTCCTGATATTGCCGTCCAGCATAAAAAAGGTAGCCTTTGCGTCAAACTCATCCAGGAGCGATAAGATTTGGCCTGAGACCTTATGTGGTCCGTCATCAAATGTTAGGTAGACAGTTTTTGAAGGCGCTTTGGCTGGGTCTTCAGAGGGAGGGTCTGCTACGTCTGGAGTCGGTTGATCTTTATATTGGGTTTCACTTACTATAAATCTAGGAGGCTTTGTTTCAAGTTTTTTTAACACTTCGTCGGTTCGATGATAAGTTGATGTGAGTTCCTGATGCTCGCTGGATCCCTGGACCACAGGCTTTTTCACCTGGCTTGCCACGGCAGAAGAGGAAGTGATTAGTCCCCCAACTAAACAAACAACAGTGCACCATCTGGCTGTTTTACTTTTCAAGCTGAACACTCTGCATCCCTCGCTGATTTCTAAAATGTTTTCACTTACTTAGACGTGTATATTTCATGTTTGTTACAGAAATATTTCTATATAATTACAGGATAATAGTATACCAGCTTAATTTGAATAAGAAAATAGTGGGAATTCATAAATCCGAAGTTCACAGAAGGTTCGTTAAATGTAACGGGAGGTGACAGGGGTTTTTAGGCGATTTGTCGAACTAATTTCTTAAATAACGGCTGTTTTCGTAAAGGTTATTGTTAAAATCCTAAAGCCGATTCTAACGTGATGATAGCCATTTTGGATATCGGTACTAAGTTTGCAAGCTCTTTTCTCAATAGTCGTGAATGGTGTGAATAATCCTAGGTAATTCAATCCTATTTTGTAGGCAATAGTAACAAAATTTGAGAAAAGAGCCTAAATAAATGAAACTTCTTAGACTCCGCTGCGTATTAATTGCTAAGGAGATGAAGAGGATGGATACGAAAAGGATTCTGTCAGCTTTGTGCTATTTCAGTATTATGTTTGCCGGGATTTTGTTCCCTCTGGTTGCTTATTTTGCTTCAGATGATAGTGATGTTAAGTTTCATGCGAAGAAAGCGCTGATGTCGCATCTTATACCACTGATCCCTTTACCGCTTATTTTAATTGCCGTGTTCATTGATTTTAACGGAGGAGCAGGGGAATTCCCCATATTCATGTTCAGCAGCGCGATTTTAATGGTTATATTGAGTTTCATTGTCCTGGTATGGAATTTGGTTAAAGGAATAAAAGTGCTTAACACAAATTGAGGAGGATGAACCATGAAAGAGGAAAGAAAACGGATTTTAAAGCTTGTTGAAGAGGGAAAAATGACGGTGGATGAAGCATTGTTCCTGATCGAGCAGCTGGAGCAGGGGAAAACACAGGCCCAAAAATCAACTGCTCTATCAACGAATGTGAATTTTGAAGAAGCCAAGAAAGAAGAATTCAAAAAAGAAGATTTCACTGCGTATAATTTCAATTCTGTAAAAGATAAAGTACTTGATTTTGTTGATTCTGCCTTCAAAAAAATTAAGGATTTCGATTTGGACCTGAATTTTGGCCACTCCGTTGATATCACGCATATCTTCCAGCAGGGAGATACTTATTTGAACCAGGTGGACATTGATATGGCGAATGGTTCGGTAAAAGTAGTACCGTGGGAACAAAAGGATGTGCGGGTCGAGTGTAGTGCGAAAGTGTACCGGGTCGAAAACCAGGATGAGGCACGCAAGAAGTTTTTAGAGGACGCGATTTTTACGGTTGAAAATCAAAAGCTCCGGTTTTCGGTCCAGCAAAAATGGATGAAGGTTGATGCTGTTATCCATATTCCGAAAGAAGACTATGAAAATGTTCGGATCCGCTTGTTTAATGGATCCATTGAAGGTGAAAACTTAACCGTAAAGGATTGCCGCGCAAAAACAGCCAACGGCAAAGTGTCTCTCGAGAATCTTGAGTGTGGCAAGCTGGAAACGGAAACGGTGAGTGGCCAAATCAGCATCCAGCGAAGCGCAATCAAGGATCTTGAAGTTGAAACAATCAATGGCGCAATCAAGGCGGATGGCTTTTTTGACCAAGTCGATCTTCAGTCCTTTAATGGAAATGTGACATGCATTGTAAATAACAAGGATTGCGAAAGCGTGGAAGTGAAGGCGACAACAGGAAGCATCGAGGTGCACCTGCCGGAAAAAACGCCGGCCAGTGGTGAGCTCAAATCGAATCTTGGCGGATTTACCATCGAGCTCGATGGCATACAGGTCGTTGAGGAGAAAAGTGATATGGTCCAGAAACACCTTCGCTTCAAGCCTGCTGATGGCGGGCAAAAAGCTGTCAGGCTTCACGCTGACACCAAAACGGGTTCGATAGTGGTGAAAAAACTAATACAACAGCAGTAGGAAGGTGTTAATCATGAAATTATCCCGTTCCCGGACGAACCGGATGCTTGCAGGAGTGCTAGGGGGTATGGCAGAATCCTTTGGAGTGAAGGCAGCCCTGCTGCGAATCCTGTTTGTGATTCTGCTTTTCAGTACCGCATTCTTTCCGATGGCCCTCCTGTATCTTGTGCTTGTGTTTGCACTGCCGAACAGGGAGGGCAATTAAAAATGAGATGGCTGTTGGGGATCGTCATTAACGCCATTCTTTTCATGGCTCTTGCCGGGTATTTCGAAAATGAAATTTATCTGTCAGGATTCGGTGCTGCACTAGGCGCCAGCTTCATTCTTTCAATCTTGAATATACTGGTTAAGCCGATTTTAATCATTTTGACGCTCCCTGTCACAGTCCTTAGCCTGGGGCTGTTCCTGTTTGTCATTAACGCGGTCACGCTGATGCTGACAGACAGCCTGATGGGGAGTTCTTTTGAAATAGATGGTTTTGGCATGGCGCTGCTTACAGCGGTGATCATGTCCATCGCAAACCTGGTTATCCAGAACACGGTGTTGCGTGAATCGGATAAAAAGCGCTGATAAATGAATCTCGCTAAATAAAAAAGCAAAGGCCGGCACTTGGAGTGTCGGCCTTTTCCTATTCTTGTTCAATAAAGGCTTCAAAGCCCGCCTTCCTTAAACGTGCTGCAAGCTCTTCGGCGTTACGCTCATCTTCGAATGCCCCTGCCTGGACTTTATACAATCCGCCTTTTCTCGCTGCTGCAGCAGATTTTGCCGGCGCAGAAGAGGCAGCAGGAACAGGTTTCGCATTATCCTTTCTCTGGAGCTTGAACTGCTCTGCCAAAGCCGTGACAATGCCTTCGGCTACTGTTCTTCGGTACGTTTCGGAGCGCAGCAGTTCCACTTCGTTCCGGTTTGTCATAAATCCGCCCTCCACCAGGACGGCATCCATTTTTGTTTCCCTCAGGACATGGAAATCGGCCGTTCTTACCCCTCGGTTCTCGAGACCTGTAGCGATGACAAGATTGCGCTGGATTTTTTGGGCCAGCTGATTCGCTACAGGCGGCCTGGATGGATAGACATATGTCTCAATACCGCCGACATTATTCCAGCCCCCGCTGCCGAACGCATTGGCATGAATTGATACAAATATATCCACATTCAGGCTGTTTGCCTTGTCAGTCCTTGCTGTCAAAGACACATCTCGCTGATCGGAATGAGAAAAGTACACGGTGACATTCTTGTAGTTTTCCAGCAGCTGTTTGGCGTAGTTCGCCACGGCCCTGTTAAACTCATATTCTCTCAAACCATCAGGACTTCGCTTACCCGGGGTGTTGTAGCCATGCCCAGCATCAAGCATGATCTTCATGTTTTTCACACCTTCCGATAAAAGATTTCCTCATCAGTATATATATGACCAAAGCCAGGAAAAGGACATAGTGAGATGGGATATAGGCGATTATCCATACGGTGTTTCCTTATTTGTTCAGTTCAAATATGTCGTCCAGACGCTGTGACATGAACTCATGCCCGTCCTGGATTCCTTTATTGTAAAATTGAGGGGCGAGCTTGTCCGCGAAAAATTCAAGAATCAACATAGCAGCCAAATCCCCCAGCTCTTCCCCTCGTTCTTCAAGGAAATACCTTTTGATTTCTTCGGTCATTTGATTCCTCGCAGAATCATCAATCTGGAAGTTCTTAAGCATCTTATCTACTCCTTAACATTTATTACCCCCATTTTAAGCCAATCAGACAAACTATTCGACAAAGACGTTCGATTATTTCCGTGGAAATAAGCTAAATTTTCTTATGGCATCGACAATAGAGCCCTTAACTAAAATTTTTGTAGGAATTTATATGGACGGCGCGACAAGCATGAAAAGCTGGGTGAGCTTTGGAATGGATGCTTTCTTAGTAGGGGGGATTTTCAGTTTTAAATATCAGCGAAAAAAAAAAGGCCCTGCTCTAGGGTCTCTGCAAAATGGTCATAACCGCTGCATACTATGAACAAATTTATAGCGGTCGGCGCGATAGGCTGACTTTACGTATTCGAAAGGTGTGCCGTCCTTTAAGTAAGAAGTTCTGTGGATCAGCAAAACAGGCGAGCCTTTGTCAATTTCAAGCAGTGGCAATTCGTGTTCCTTCGCGATTGCCGCCTCGATTTCCTGTGTCGCTTCATGGATCGTCAGCGATAATTTTTCCTCGATGTACTTGTAAAGGGAATGATTGATGATTTCCTCCGTCAATCCCTTTGCCAGATTGGCCGGGAGATAGGTGGTTTCAAGAGCCAGCGGGGCATCATCGGCAAGTCGGACACGCTTGATTTCAAATAGAGGTGTATGTTCACCGAGATGGAGCGTATCGGCAATTTTTCGGCTGGCCGGGATGATTTCGAATGACACTAGCCTGCTGCCCGGAGTAAGGCCTCGCTCCTTCATGTCCTCGGTGAAACTTGTCATTCCCTGCAAATGCTGTTCGACTTTCTTTTGATTGACGAAGGTGCCTTTTCCTTTATGACGGTACAGATAGCCATCATTCACAAGGTTCGTCAACGCCTGCCTGATGGTCATTCGGCTGATTTTGAACTGTTCGGCATAGACGCGTTCTGATGGAATGGCTTCATCAGGCTTGAGCTCGCCGCTTTCGATTTGACTTTTAATATATTCTTCAAGCTGATGGTATATCGGTATGGGTGAGTTTTTATCAATCATCGGTCATTCTCCTGACTGCTATCGTTTCCTTTATGGCATGATTAAAGCATAGCTGCTGCTTCTTTATCGGCAAATATCGTCACATTCTGGTGCTTTTTCAGGATGGAAGCAGGAAACTGTTCACTGACTTCGCCATTCATCAAACGGGCAAGCGCCTCAGCTTTGGCAGTGCCGGATACAAGCAAGAAGATTTCCCTGCTATCCATGATTGTTGCAATTCCCATAGTAATCGCCTGTCTGGGGACATCATCAATAGAAGTGAAAAACCTCGAATTTGCATTAAGTGTGCTTTCCGACAGGTCGACGATGTGCGTCCTGCTCTCAAAGGACGTTCCTGGTTCGTTAAAACCGATATGGCCATTCTGTCCGATCCCGAGAACCTGCAGGTCGATACCTCCATGCTCCTGAATGAACTGTTCATAACGTGTACATTCTTTGGTAAAATCCTTTGCTGTCCCATCAGGTATATGGGTCTGGTCAAGCGGGATATCGATGTGTTCGAACAGCTTCTCACACATGAAGTAGTGATAGCTGTGTTGATCCTTTTTCGGAACGCCAATGTATTCATCAAGATTGAAGGTGTTTACTTGTTGGTAGGAAGTCCCGTTCTGCTGATGGTCTTTTATAAGTTCCTGATAAAGTCCGGTCGGTGTACTTCCAGTAGCAAGGCCAAGGTTGAGCGCTGGATTCTCTTTGAGGCGGGAGATGATTTGCGCTGCTGCCTGCTGGCTAAGCTCTGCGTAATTTATAATTTGGATCAGTTTCACATCATCACCTCTTTCAGTATGGTTATAAGCGCATATAGCTGGTGATCCCCCGGCAAATAGTCATAGATACTTCGTGGCTGCTGTCCAGCACAACAAGATCGGCATCCTTTCCGGCAGCAATGCTTCCTTTCCGATCGAAAACCTTCAGCTGTCTGGCAGGATTCTCGCTCGCGAGCTTTACTGCATCCTCAAGACTGATGCCAGTGAATTCCATCATATTCTTCAAGGAATCCTTCATTTTTAAAATACTGCCGGCAAGCGTTCCATCTGCTAAAAGAGCTTTACCGTCCGCAACCTTCACTGCTTGCCCGCCAAGGTCGTATATACCATTTTTAAGGCATTTCGCCCTCATGGAATCGGTAATTAGAATGACACCATCTTTTCCCTTTGTCCGGATCGCTAAATCAAGCATTTCTGGTACAACATGGATTCCATCCGCAATCAGCTCGATTTTTAACTCATCTAAAAGCAGCGCAGCCCCTGCGACTCCCGGATCGCGGTGGTGCATGCCGCGCATTCCATTAAATAAATGGGTTACATGGCTCACACCGGCTTTTACAGCTTCAAACATCTGTGTATATGTAGCGTCTGAATGGCCAACCGAAGCAATGACGCCATTTTGTACTAAATAGGCTATAAATTCAATTCCGTTCTCTTGTTCCGGCGCCAGCGTGACAAGCCTGATATTGTTCCCTGATGCTTGCTGCATGTTCGCGAAAAGTCCGATATCGGGTTTGATGATGAATTCCTCAGGCTGGGCCCCTTTGCGAGTTTCATTAATGAAGGGTCCTTCCAGGTGAATCCCGAGCATCTCCGCTTTTCCCGGATGATTATGACCGCCCATATATTCGGCTGCATTCTCCAAAGCCTTGATAATGGACGATTGCTCCTGAGTGATTGTTGTAGCAAGAAAACTGGTGGTGCCTTCCGCAGGCAGGATCGAAGCCATGGTGGACAGAGCTTCAATGGTTGCGTCCATCGTATCAGCGCCGCCGGCTCCATGGATGTGCACGTCAATGAACCCGGGGACGATGGTGCTGTCCTCGGGCAGGTCCACTAAGTCTGCATGATGCTGGGGGAGGGAAGAAACAGGCCCGATATCAGAAATTTTCCCATCTTTAATATAAAGATATCCTCTTTGGATCAGGGTCTCTTCGGTTAAAATCCTGGCGTTAACAAGCAATAATTCTTTCATCCTATCACCCGAAAAATGTGTCCTAATTACTTTCATTATACAAAGAGAAACTTTTGGTTGTCTATACCACTATACAAAAACTAACATCAACTGTGACTGGTATAGACATTTGTTTCAAAAAAACCTTACTTAGATTGAATAACAACAATGGTGTTTTTTGACTCCTTGTATTTGGTTCTGCCTGAAAAAGTGCTAAAATATAAAGTATTGTGATCATGTGGAAAAAAATGTCCTAATAAAGGAGGAACTTTCTTTGCCAAAAGTCCGCACTAAAGACATCATCGAGAAATTCGAAATGGAATTGCTAAGTGGAGAGGAAGGCATCAACCGTCCGATCACGACCACTGATATCTCCAGGCCGGGACTCGAGATTGCCGGTTATTTTGAATATTATCCTGCAGAGCGCCTGCAGTTGCTTGGTAAAACAGAATTGACCTTCTTTGAAAAGTTGAACCCTCGTGAAAGGACAGAGCGGATGGAAAAGCTCTGTACAGATATTACGCCGGGCATCATCGTTACAAGGGACATGGAAGTTCCGGCTGAATTGATTGAAGCGGCCGAACGCGAATCTGTTCCGGTTATGAGGTCGAAGCAAAAAACAACAAGGCTTTCAAGTCATCTGACAAACTATCTGGAGAGCAAGCTGGCACCAACTACTGCCGTACATGGTGTACTGGTCGATCTATATGGGATTGGCGTTTTGATCACAGGCAAAAGCGGTGTCGGTAAAAGTGAAACCGCGCTGGAACTGGTCAAACGCGGACACCGTCTGGTAGCGGATGATTGTGTTGAGATCCGCCAGGAGGATATCGGGACACTCGTCGGAAACTCGCCTGATCTCATTGAACATCTGCTCGAAATTCGCGGCGTGGGCATCATCAATGTGATGACACTGTTCGGAGCAGGTGCTGTACGCTCACATAAACGCATTTCCCTGATCATCGATCTCGAAATCTGGGACCAGAAAAAATCATATGACAGATTGGGTCTTGATGAAGAAAAAATGAGAATCCTCGACACCGATATCACAAAGCTTACGATTCCGGTCCGTCCAGGCCGTAACCTCGCTGTCATCATTGAGGTAGCCGCGATGAACTTCAGGCTGAAGCGCATGGGGATGAACGCAGCAGAACAATTCACCAACAGGCTGTCTGACGTCATTGAGGATGGCGACCATGATGAACATTAAATTGAAACGCTTTTGATAAGTACTTCTATAGTAGAACGCATGACAAAAGAAAGAAAGTTTACAAAAAGAGCCTTAATCAAACGTTTGATTAAACACGGTCAAAGTGCTGGTACATTTAACTTTTATATAGAATAAGGGGAAATGATATGGAAAAGAATATTCAGCCGATCGACCCGATTGCCTTTACGCTTGGACCGATCCAGGTGCATTGGTACGGCGTCATCATCGGACTTGGAATTGCGCTGGCGTTATGGATTGCCATGCGCGAAGCCGAACGACGCGGGTTGCCAAAAGATATATTTGCAGACTTGATGCTCTGGGCGATTCCGATCGCCATCATTTCAGCGAGGATTTATTATGTTATCTTCCAGTGGGATTATTACGCACAGTATCCAGGCGAGATTTTTAAGGTCTGGAATGGCGGGATTGCGATTCATGGCGCATTGATCGGAGCTGTAGCCACAACCTATTTCTTTACGAAGGCAAGGAATGTTTCATTCTGGAAGCTTGCGGATATCGCTGCTCCAAGCATCATCCTTGGCCAGGCAATCGGCCGCTGGGGCAATTTCATGAACCAGGAAGCGCATGGCGGGGAAGTCACCCGGGCATTTTTAGAGAACCTGCATCTTCCGGAGTTCATCATCAACCAGATGTATATCAACGGAACCTATTATCATCCAACATTCTTGTATGAATCGATCTGGAATTTGCTTGGTTTCATCCTGCTTATGTCCTTGCGCAGGGTCAACCTTGGCCGCGGCGAACTTTTCCTCAGCTATGTCATCTGGTATTCAATCGGACGCTTCTTTGTCGAAGGCATGCGCACCGACAGCTTGATGCTGACAGATACGCTAAGGATTGCCCAGACCATCTCGATCGCACTGATTGTTTTTGCAATTGGGGTATGGGTCTACAGGAGAGTCAAGGGTTATTCAAAAGTAAGATATTTAGAAAACTAGAAAAACTACGGGTTACTAAAAAGGCAACCAACTCAATACATTATATATAGGCTGAAAAATGGGAG
Organism: Chryseobacterium sp. ISL-80; assembly: GCA_018613055.1. Taxonomy (GTDB): domain Bacteria; phylum Bacillota; class Bacilli; order Bacillales; family Cytobacillaceae; genus Mesobacillus. The sequence goes on from JAGGQZ010000013.1 coordinate 406,797, forward strand.
AGATGCTTCAATGGGTTCTTCATTGAAAAGAGGGTTGATGGTTGGCTTGAATACAACATGGGCACTGGGAAAAGTCATTTTTCCAGTGACACTGATTGTTTCAATCCTTAAATATACTCCTGTCCTGCCGTGGATCATCGACGTTATTACACCGCTGATGTCATTGCTCGGCTTGTCGGGAGATGCGGCGATTCCGCTTGTCATCGGGAACTTCCTTAATCTGTATGCGGCAATCGGAGCAATACTGACGCTTGATTTGACGGTAAAAGAAGTGTTCATCATCGCCGTGATGCTGAGCTTTTCGCATAATATGCTGGTGGAATCAAGTGTGGCCGTCAAGGTCGGCGTCAAGCTTTGGATCATCGTCTTTGTCCGGCTGGGGCTTGCGTTCTTATCGGCGATTATCATCAACCTTGTCTGGAATGGCGGTACTGAAATCGCAAAATATGGGATGATCCCTGCTAAAGGGGAAGAGGTTTCTGGCTGGGGACCGATTCTTCTTGAAAGCATCACCAAAGCCGGTATTGGTATCTTCCAGCTGGCCATCATCGTCATCCCGCTGATGGTCATCGTTCAGATCATGAAGGATCGACAATGGCTTGCCGTTTTTTCAAGATGGATGGCGCCGGCGACAAGAGCACTGGGCATGAAGGAGAACACCTCGACGACGATGGCAGCCGGCCTGCTGTTCGGCCTCGCATACGGTGCGGGTGTAATGATCCAGGCAGTCCAGGAGGATGGAGTCAGCAAAAAGGATGTCACGCTTGCGTTCATTTTCCTTGTTTCCTGCCACGCAGTCGTTGAGGATACATTAATTTTTGTTCCGCTTGGAATCCCGGTGCTGCCGCTGTTGCTGATCCGCCTTGGGGTGGCAATTTTATTGACAACAGTAGTTGCATTCGTGTGGAACCGCGCGGATCTTGCAAAGAGAAAGGAAGCAGTATATGAGCAATAAAATAGATACGGTCCTGTTCGATCTCGACGGGACTTTGATTGATACCAACGAATTGATTATTTCATCTTTCCTCCATACAATGGAAACTTATTTTCCGGGCCAGTACAAACGGGAGGATGTCCTTCCGTTTTTAGGGCCATCGCTCAAGGATACATTTGAGCCAATGGATCCCGAAGGCTACGAGGAAATGATTAAAACCTACCGTACTTACAACCTGGCAAACCATGACCTCTTGGTAAAAAGTTTCGAAGGTGTGTACGAAACAGTGAGGACGCTGAAAGAGAATGGCTTCCACCTTGGAATCGTCACGACAAAGCTTTCGGATGTTGTGCAGATGGGCATGAAGCTGACAGGGCTTGATGAGTTTTTCGAAGTCGTCGTCGCATTGGACCATGTCGAAAAAGCAAAGCCGGATCCGGAGCCGCTTTTAAAAGCATTGGACATGCTTGGTTCCTCGCCTGAACGCGCGATCATGGTCGGCGATAACCACCATGACATCCTTGGCGGCAAAAATGCCGGCACAAAGACTGCTGCTGTAGCCTGGTCCATCAAGGGGAGAGAGCATCTGGAGCAATACAATCCGGATTATATGCTGGAAAATATGGCTGATATCCTGCCGATCCTCGGGGTGTAGGATGAGACGGACGACACGCTATCGTGTAGAAGGCGCCAATTCACTCTGGCATGTTTATAAGACCGTCCCTTTCTGGAAGGTCGTCAAGAATTTTGTCGTCATCCAGGCAGCACGCTACACGCCCTTTCTCGGGATGAAAAACTGGCTGTACCGTACATTTTTACGGATGAAGATCGGTGAACAGACTTCTTTTGCGTTGATGGTCATGCTGGATGTCATGTTCCCGGAAAAAATTTCGGTCGGACGCAATACCGTCATCGGCTATAACACGACCATCCTTGCACATGAATACTTGATCAAGGAATACCGTCTCGGCGATGTCGAAATCGGCAGCGAAGTCATGATCGGCGCCAATTCAACGATCATGCCCGGCATCAAGATCGGCGACGGCGCCATCGTCTCCGCAGGGACACTCGTCCACAAAGACGTCCCCGAAGGCGCCTTCGTCGGAGGAAACCCGATGCGCGTCATCTACACAAAGGAAGAACTAGCTGAGCGCTGGGCAGATGATGAAATTTATGGAACAAAAAGCGAACGGAATTGATTCCGCTTCGCTTTTTTTTGTCTCTGAAAAGGCACTTGGTCGATATAATTGAAAATCCGCTGATATATTGCAAAATGTGGTCGATAAAATCGAAAATCCGCTGATATATCGTGAAATGTGGTCGATATATTTTGATTTTCGCCAAAAAAGTATAATTCCCCAGCTCTATACCTCCATGCAGGCTGCAATTTCTACAGTAATGAAGACATTTTTTACATTCAGAACCCTTTTTAGAAAAACAAGCATGAAAAATTATAAACATGAAGAGCTAACGGTTGACGGATAATAGAATGAACGGTACACTACATATAACTTCATCTTGTTACCATATTAGCGAACTAAAGGATTCCGATAATTAAATCAAAAGTAAACCTAATGATTAAATCAACGTGAACCAAATTGTTAAATCGAAAGTAAACCAAAGAATTAAGTCAAAAGTAACCATGCAAACAACGAACTAGAGAGTTCCGATAAGTAAACCACACAGGCAACAAACTAAAGAATTCCAATAATAAACCAACCACATCGGCAACGAAGAGGGTGACCATATTGAGTAGATTATTCATGTTTGAAAAACCGCTTGGCATGCGGGATACACTACCGGATTTGCATGAAGCGAAGGAAAGGGTCCGCAGCTCAATCGAAATGGAAATGAAACGCTGGGGTTTTCAGTTCATAGAAACCCCTGCGCTCGAATATTACGAAACGGTCGGAACGGCATCGGCAATACTGGATCAGCAATTGTTCAAGCTGCTGGACCAGCAGGGGCACACTTTGGTGCTGCGGCCCGATATGACCGCTCCAATCGCCAGGGTTGCGGCGTCCAAGCTTTACAAAGACCAGATACCGTTAAGACTGGCTTATTCGGCGAACGTCTACCGTGCCCAGCAACGTGAAGGTGGCAGGCCGGCAGAGTTTGAACAAATCGGGGTCGAGTGTATCGGCGACGATTCTGTCAGTGCTGATGGCGAAATGATTGCCTTGGCGATTTCCTCACTGAAAAAAGCAGGTTTGGAACAATTCCAGCTTTCAGTTGGACATGTAGGCTTCGTCAACGAATTATTCGTGCAGATCCTTGGAAACGAGGAACGGGCCAGGGAATTGACGAAATTTTTATATGAGAAAAATTATGTTGGCTATCGTGAGCATGTCAAATCACTGCCTCTTTCATCGATTGATTCGCAAAGGCTGCTTGCCTTCCTGGAATTGCGCGGCGGCCCTGAAGTGATCGGCAAAGCGCTGGAACTTGTCGAGAACGGGAAAGGCAGAGCGGCGCTTGACGAACTGAAGCTGCTCTGGGATGTCATCGAGAATTTTGGAGAAAGCAGCCGAATCAAGTTCGATCTGACAATTGTAAGCCATATGAGCTACTATACAGGAATTCTATTCGAGGTATATGCCGGAATGGTCGGTTTTCCAATCGGCAATGGCGGGCGCTATGACAAATTACTCGAGAAATTCGGCAAAACAACCGGAGCGACAGGATTTGCCATCAGGCTGGACCGTCTGCTTGAAAGTCTCGGAGACCTCGGAGAGCCAGAGCCTGTCACTTGCATTCTTTTTAGTCCGGAACGAAGGAAGGAAGCCTATCAGATGGCGGCGCAAAAAAGGGGAGACGGTGAACGGATCGTCCTGCAGGATATCAGCGCGGTCCGCAATCTTGATGCGTGTTCAAATGTTTTTGCCAATGTCGTTTTCCTTGTAGGGAAGGAGGGAACGCAATGAATGAACAGCTGACGATCGCGATGCCGAAGGGCAGGATTTTTACCGAAGCAGTCGAACTGCTGCGCAACGCGGGATTCAATCTTCCTCCTGAATTCGATGACTCGCGCAAGTTGATTATCGATGTCGAAGAAGAAAATTTCCGCTTCATCCTCGCCAAGCCAATGGATGTGGCAACATATGTAGAGCATGGTGTCGCCGATCTCGGAATTGCCGGGAAGGACGTCCTGCTTGAGGAAGAACGCGATGTGTACGAGCTGCTCGATTTAAAAATCAGCGGCTGCTACCTCGCTGTCGCAGGGCTCCCTGATACAAAAATGAATGATGTCGCACCGAAAATCGCGACGAAATATCCAAATATCGCTGCTGCTTATTTCCGTGAACAGGGCGAGCAGGTCGAGATCATCAAATTAAACGGATCGATTGAGCTTGCGCCACTGATTGGCCTTGCCGATCGGATTGTCGATATCGTATCAACTGGCAGGACCCTGAAAGAAAACGGCCTCGTCGAATACGAAACGATTACCGGCGTGACCTCAAGGCTGATCGTGAACCCGGTCAGCTACCGGATCAAGGACGAGCGCATCAGCGAATTGATCAAGAGATTGAATGAAGTAATCTGATAGTTGAATCTGAAAGGATTTGATTTTGGTGGAAATTTTACAGATAGACGGCAATTTGTCACTGAAACGGACCGTGGATGGCGGAACGGAAGACCAGCGCAAGGCCGTGAAGGCGATCATCGCGGAAGTCAGGGTTGCGGGCGACCAGGCTCTTAAGGCTTTTACCGAAAAATTCGACTCTGTGATGCTTGATGAATTCAGAGTAACACAAGAAGAGATTTCTGAAGCTTATAAAGCAGTCAGCAGTGAGTTAGTGGACATCATCACTGAAGCAGCAGCTAATATCCGCACATACCACGAAAAGCAGCTGCGCCCATCGTGGATGACGACAGAGGAAAATGGCACGATGCTTGGCCAGAAGGTGACACCGCTCGATTCTGTCGGTGTATATGTCCCGGGTGGAACTGCAGCATACCCATCATCTGTATTGATGAATGTCATTCCCGCAAAAACGGCAGGTGTGGAGCGAATCGTCATGGTTTCGCCACCCGGCCGAGATGGGAAGCTTCCGGCGGGTGTGCTGGTTGCGGCCGACATCGCAGGGGTAAAAGAAATCTATAAAGTCGGCGGAGCCCAGGCAATTGCGGCTCTGGCATATGGAACGGAAACGATCATGCCGGTCGATAAGATCACCGGTCCCGGCAATATTTATGTCGCCCTCGCCAAGCGCGAGGTGTTCGGCGATGTCGCCATCGATATGATTGCAGGCCCAAGTGAAATCGGGATTCTTGCCGACGACACAGCGCGAGCCAATGAAATTGCGGCCGACCTGCTATCCCAGGCGGAGCATGATCCGCGTGCGTGCGCAGTCCTTGTGACCACATCCCGGACTCTGGCAGAAGACGTGCTGGACGAGGTGTATAAACAGCTGTCACACTTGCCGCGAAAGGATATCGCCACAGTTGCGATCGAGGATTTCGGGGCAATCTATGTTGCGGCTAATCTGGAAGAAGCCATCGGAGCGATCAATCAGCTGGCTCCGGAGCATCTTGAGGTCGTTACGGAAAATCCAGTCGAATTGCTCGGTAAAATAAAGCATGCAGGAGCGATTTTCCTTGGCAGATACAGTTCGGAACCGGTTGGCGATTATTTTGCCGGACCAAACCACGTCCTGCCTACGAATGGAACAGCGCGCTTTTCGAGTCCGCTCAGCGTCGAGGATTTCCAGAAAAAATCGAGCGTGATTTTATACAGTGAGCAGGCGATGAACGCCAATGGAGCGAAGATTGCTGAATTCGCAAGGCTCGAGGGGCTTGAAGCTCACGCCCGTGCAGTAGAGGCACGACTTAAATAAGATTTTGATCCGGAGGTAAAATCATGGAACGGACGGCAACAGTGAACAGATATACAAATGAAACGAAAATAGATTTGACGTTTGGCATCGATGGGGAAGGGAAGTCCTCTCTCGAAACCGGCTTACCTTTCCTATCACACATGCTTGATTTATTCGCAAAGCACGGACAATTTGATTTGTCTGTGGACGCAAATGGAGATGTTGAGGTCGATGGTCACCACACAACCGAAGATATCGGCATCTGCATCGGCCAGGCTCTACGTGAGGCACTTGGCGATAAAAAGGGAATCAAGCGCTATGGAAACGCGTTTGTTCCAATGGATGAGGCACTTGCCCAGGTAGTCATCGACTTAAGCAACCGGCCGCATCTTGAAATGCGCGCAGAATTCCCATCGCAGCAGGTCGGCACTTTCGATGTCGAGCTTGTCCATGAGTTCCTGTGGAAGCTGGCACTTGAAGCGAGGATGAACCTTCATGTCATCGTCCATTACGGTAAAAACACGCATCACATGATTGAGGCGGTATTTAAAGCACTTGGCCGGGCACTTGATGAAGCAACGACCATCGACCCGCGCGTAAAAGGCGTTCCATCAACGAAGGGGATGCTGTAAAGGTGTCTCAAATCGAGGGGGAGCTGAACAGTGGTCTTTAAATAGCAACTGATTTTCAAACGGAAGGAAGTTAAACCATGATTGGCATCGTCGATTACGGCATGGGCAATCTGTTCAGCGTCAGCAAAGCGCTCGAACGGCTGGATGCGCCCTATTTTATCTCACAATACAAAGACGGATTAATGGAAGCAGATGCACTCCTTGTTCCGGGAGTAGGCTCATTCCGTGACGCGATGGACGTGTTGAATCGGACTGGTCTGGCAGACATGATCCGTGATTTTGCGGCGACCGGCAAGCCTGTGCTTGGGATTTGCCTTGGCATGCAGCTGCTTTTTGAAGAAAGCACAGAGAACGGTAAGACAAAAGGGCTCAGTCTTCTTCCTGGGAAAGTCGGACGTTTCAGCGGCCGAACAGCCGAAGGGGATGCCTATAAGGTTCCGCATATGGGATGGAACAAGCTTCGTTTTACCGGTAATTCGCCATTGCTCGCTTCACTTGAAGAGGATTATGTCTACTTCGTCCATTCCTATTATGTAAAAACGGATAACCAGGACGTGCTGGTCGCAGTCGGTGATTATTACGATATTGAAGTGCCGGCCATCGTTGGCAGGGGGAATATCTACGGCATGCAATTCCATCCGGAGAAAAGCAGTGACATGGGAATGAGCCTGCTCCGCAATTTCACGGAATTGGCAGCAGAAAGGAAGTCTGAGCGATGAAATTCACAATCTACCCGGCAATCGACATGCGCGGCGGAAAATGTGTCCGGCTGCTGCAGGGCGATTATGATAAGGAAACGGTTTATGGGGATTCCCCTTTTGAAATGGCAAAGAAATTCGCCGCTGAAGGAGCGGAATGGATTCACATGGTCGACCTTGACGGGGCCAGGGATGGCAAAAGAGTCAACGACCAGTTCGTCATCCAGGCTGCCCAGGAGCTTGGCGTGAACGTCCAAATAGGCGGCGGGATTCGCAGCGAGGCGGACATCAACCACTATCTTGAGAATGGCGTCACCCGTGTCATCATCGGCAGCATTGCTGTTTCCAATCCTGAGTTTGCAGAGGAGATGGTCCGGAAGTACGGCGCGAAAATCGCGATCGGCCTTGATGCAAAAAATGGCTTCGTGGCAACGCACGGCTGGCTGAACACTTCGGAGGTAAGTGCCGTCGAGCTTGGCAAAAGATTCGCTGATGCTGGAGCGGAGACGTTTATTTTCACCGATATTGCAACCGACGGTACGCTTGCAGGCCCGAATGTCGAGGCAACCCGCCAGTTGGCATTGGAAACAGGAAAAAGCGTCATTGCGTCCGGCGGTGTCAGCACGCTTGATGATTTGGCAGCCCTACGCCAGCTTCGTGAAGATGGCATCAGCGGCGCGATTGTCGGCAAAGCCATCTATGAAAGCCGTTTCTCGGTAAAAGCTGCGCTGGAAATGGGGAATGCCTGATGCTGAGCAAGCGAATCATCCCCTGTCTTGATGTAAAAGAAGGCCGCGTCGTAAAAGGCATTCAATTCGTTCAGCTTCGCGATGCCGGCGATCCGGTTGAGCTTGCGAGGTTCTATGATGAGCAGGGAGCAGACGAGCTCGTATTCCTTGATATTTCCGCATCTGTCGAAGGCCGGAAAACGATGGTCGAGGTTGTCAGGGAAGTGGCTTCCGAACTGGCGATTCCTTTTACGGTAGGCGGCGGAATCAATACTCTTGAGGACATGAAGAGGATGCTCCGCTCTGGTGCCGATAAAGTGTCTCTGAATACGGCAGCTGTGAACAATCCGAAACTGATTTCGGAAGGCTCTGATTTCTTCGGAGCCCAGTGCATCGTCGTTGCGATCGATGCAAAATATGACCCTGAACTCGGTACATGGCGAGTATATACGCATGGCGGCCGCACGCCGACAAACTGGAAAGTCATCGACTGGGCGAAAGAAGCCGTCCGCCTTGGTGCAGGGGAAATCCTGCTGACAAGCATGGACAGCGACGGTGAAAAAAATGGTTTTGATCTCGCGTTGACACGTGCCGTCAGTGAAGCGGTAACCGTTCCGGTGATTGCCTCAGGCGGCGCCGGAAATGCCGACCATTTTGTCGATGCATTTATAGATGGAAAAGCGGATGCAGCCCTCGCAGCTTCGATTTTCCACTACCGTGAAACGTCTGTAAAAGAAGTAAAATCCCATCTGCGCGAAAAAGGAGTGACTGTACGATGAAAGTAGAAGATTTGAAATTTGACAGCAATGGCCTGATTCCTGCGGTCGTTCAGGACGCTTCCACCCGCGAAGTCTTGACCGTCGCCTACATGAATGAAGAATCACTCTCCAAATCACTGGAAACACGCGAAACCTGGTTTTACAGCCGTTCCCGCCAGGAGCTCTGGCATAAAGGCGCAACAAGCGGGAATACCCAGAAAATCGTTGAGATCAAGTACGATTGTGATGGTGACGCACTTGTCGTTCTCGTTGAACCAGCCGGTCCTGCATGCCATACAGGCGCAGTCAGCTGTTTCTCGGAAAATCTCCTTGATAAGACGACCACAGAAAACACAGCTTTAACCGATTTCGCCGTCATGCTTGAATTGGAAAAAACAATCCGCGACCGTGAACAGGACATGCCAGAAGGCGCCTACACCACCTATCTTTTCGAAAAAGGCGTGGACAAGATTTTAAAGAAAGTCGGAGAAGAGGCAGCGGAAGTCATCATCGCCGCCAAAAACCGAGACGCCGAAGAACTTAAGTGGGAAGCCGCCGACCTGCTCTACCACCTGATGGTATTGCTGCAGGAACAAAAGCTCCCATTGAAAGAAGTGCTCGGAGTCTTGAATAAAAGGAAGAAACCCAGCGCAGGAGAGTGAAATGCGCTGGTTTTTTGCTGTCCACTACTAATCGAAGAAGTTCTTTCCCGGGGAGTAGGTTCGGCCTTTGTTTGTGCCGGTTAAAACGAGATCCATGGTAGATAGGATTCTCCTTGCAGTAGATGAAGATTTTATTTTCAAGAATTCACGAAACTGCTTATTTGTAATGGAAGGGCCATATATAAGGAAATAATCCTTCAATGCCTGAACATGTGCATCCACTGATTTGTGTCCACAACTCTTGCAAGTCCAATTTCCCTGATGATAGTCCATGCCGAATACCTCACATTCAGGACATTGCGCTCCTTGTATCATTTCATCGAAAGGAATGTCCATTGTTTTGTAATTTGGAATCAATGGCTCGTGGGCCTTTATTAAATGTTTGGAGACTTTCTTCATATCGTTTTTTGAGAGGAAAGACTTGGGGTACCTCTGATAAAGTGGCGGAATTTTGTATGCTACATACGATGAGCGGAAGACCCGAAAGCTGACATCCGAGTCGTGATCTGGATTCTTAATTTGAGCCTGGGAATTGCTGATGGCAACCATGTATTCAACAGGAGGAAAATCAATGTGTTGCTTTTTAAGAAAAGCCTATAATTGGGAGGCTTGAATTCTTGCCTGGAGAATCGGATCAGCAAAAACTTCTTCTATATCATTATGAAATCGTATCAGTTGGTTGAATTCGGGAAGGAAGGTGAGTGTACCTGCATAATATTTGGAGTCAATATTTAGGAGAAAGTAAGGTGTGATGATAAGGGTATCGAGTTGGAAATGGGTATCGTTGATGGGGATTCTTAAATCCTGCAAAATCAGCATTTCTGAGTGGTCGATTTGTGATATATAGTAATCCAGCGTCTTTTCACCCTTGTAACCTGCGAGTTTTCGATATAGTTTCTTTTCGAAAACAGCCTTTTTGTAATGTTCCGGGGAAAATCGCTTCACAATTGCTTCTAACATCATGATCTCTTTAGGATATTCTCTTGTTTTTCCGATCAAATGCTATCACTCCTTAAAAATAATACTGTATTATTCGCTATCTCCTCTGAAAATACCTTCTTTTAAAATGGTGATTTGCTTTTATTGGCGAAAAACAAAATATATCGACCACATTCTGAAATATATCAGCGGATTTCTGATTTTATCGACCACATTCAGAGATATATCGACCAGATTTCGCAGGATATCGACCACATCGGTAAAACGGAAGCAAAATTCAAAATCACAAAGAAAAATCATCTTACTTGAGAAGAACTATAGGCGAAAAAGACAAATTTGGGAGGAAACTCATTCACAGACGCACCGCGAAGACAAAAAAATCACCTTTTTTAAACCCTCGATCGCATTTTATTGGCGAAAAACAAAATATATCGACCACATTCTGAAATATATCAGCGAATTTCTGATTTTATCGACCACATTCAGAGCTATATCGACCAGATTTCGCAGGATATCGACCACATCGATAATACGGAAGCAAAATTCAAAATCACAAAGAAAATCATCTTACTTGAGAAGAACTATAGCCGAAAAAAACAAATTTGCGAGGAAACTCAAGCACAGACGCACCGCGACGACAAAAAAATCACCTTTTTTAAACCCTCGATCGCATTTTATTGGCGAAAAACAAAATATATCGACCACATTCTGAAATATATCAGCGAATTTCTGATTTTATCGACCACATTCTGAAATATATCAGCGGATTTCTGATTTTATCGACCACATTCAGAGCTATATCGACCAACTTCCATCATATATCGACCACATCAATAGAGCACCCATAAACTCCCCACCCACAATTTCACTACCACACCTTCTCGAACCCTCTGTCCGTATGTTATACTACATTAGTTAAAGTTGCTTCGATAAAACACTGTATGTGTATTCTTATACAAACCACTAGGCTTAATGGATATAGTTTTATTAAAAGGTTCAATCGATATAGTATTACTACAATATAAATGGAGGATCACATGGGAAAAGACTCTAAAGCAACGAAGCAAAAAGGCCAATTGCTGTCTTTCGTTCCTACTGGTGAGTACTATTTCACCAAAGGGGTCAAGGCTTTCCACAGGCGGGATCTGAAGAAGGCTGAGAAGTATTTCGAGCGTGCGATGCATCTTGAGCCGGGCGAGCCGATGATTGTTTGCCAGCTGGCGATCGTGCAGTCGGAATTGGGTGATTATCAGCAATCTAACCGTCTTTTGCACTTGGTCCTCGAAGATCTGGATGAAAACATGGCGGAGTGCCATTACTTCCTGGCGAATAACTACGCTCATATGGGTTTGTTCCGCGATGCGTTCAGGCATGCGAATTTATACCTGGAAGTGAATGAAGATGGCGAGTTCGCGGAGGATGCGAACGATCTTCTGGAGCTTCTGACGATGGAAGCGGAAGAAATGGATGAGGATTATTATGAAGAGGATGATCTGATCGTCAAGCAGGAGGAAGCGCGCAATCACCTTGAATCTGGGGAGTTTCCGCGGGCGATCGAGATTTTTCAGGAGGTCATCGAGGAGTATCCGGAATACTGGTCGGCATACAATAACCTGGCGCTGGCGTATTTTTACCTTGGGGAAACGGTCAAGGCCCGTGACATCCTGAATGATGTACTCGAGCAGAATCCAGGGAACCTGCATGCGCTCTGCAATGCGCTTGTATTCGCGCATTACCAGGGGCAAGAGAAGGAAGGCCAGGATCTTAAGGATTCGCTTGAAAAAATCCATCCGATCCACGTTGAGCACCAGTTCAAGCTCGGTGCCACGTTCGCGCTTGTCGGCGAGTACGAACTAGCTTACCGCTGGCTGAAGAAGCTGCAAAAGTCAGGTTTTGAAGGCGACGGTGCCTTTTATTACTGGCTGGCGCATTCGTCTTATTTTACCGGCAGAGAAAATACCGCACGGACAGCCTGGAAAAAGGTTCTCGAGTTCAATCCTGAAAAAGATGGAATGGAGCCATGGGCAGATAAGCCGGGCGTGAAGTTCGAAGCGCAGGTTTCGGCGATTCTGAACCAGTTGAACAGCGATTATCCGGAGGAACGCCTTTTTGCGTTATTTCTCACATCTGTATCCGCGAAAAAGAAAGAAATTCTCGCAGCAGATACTTCAACGGATAAAATGACGGAGATGGAAAAATCATATTTTGCCTATGTAACCTCCGGCAAGCTGAGCAGCAAGGAAGAAGAAGTAAAGGGTGCTCATGAAACGGCGAAGCTATTGTACGACCACCACCAGCCAATTGGCAAAAATGAAGCCGGCGTCTACATCATGTGGTTTTCGGTATTCGAGCAGGCGGCAAAGGCAGGCTACGATTTTAAAAACAAGAAAGCATGGGCGGCAGCTGTCGATTATCTCTGGGATAAGCTGAGGAATATCAGCACGACGAAAGCGGCAGTCGCGAAAAAATACGGATTATCCGTATCCACGCTGTCCAAATACATCAATTTGGCTAGTGAGTTTCTTCATGAAGAAGACAGCATCTAAAGGGTAAACTGAGTCTGCAAATTGCAGGCAAAGTTTATCCTTTTTTTCTTTTAAAAGGATACAATCAAGGGTATATGATACTATATATGTCAATTCCGTGAACTTAAGCATATTTTTGGACTATGCAGCACTTGTTTTATAGGATATGTTTATGCAGGAAATACTATTTCCGAATGGATGACGGAAATTAGCGGATTAAGATATACAAAGGAGTTGTACACCATGTCAGAAGAGAAAATTTATGACGTCATTATCATCGGTGCCGGACCGGCAGGGATGACGGCTGCTGTTTATACTTCACGCGCGAACTTGTCGACGCTGATGCTTGAGCGCGGCGTGCCGGGCGGCCAGATGGCTAATACGGAAGAGGTTGAAAACTATCCAGGATTTGACCATATTCTTGGGCCAGAACTTTCTACAAAGATGTTTGACCACGCGAAAAAATTCGGTGCAGAATATGCTTACGGTGATGTAAAAGAAGTCATCGACGGCAAAGAATATAAAACCATCAAGGCTGGCAACAAGGAATACAAAGCCCGCTCCATCATTATTTCCGCTGGTGCGGAGTACAAGAAGATTGGCGTTCCTGGCGAGCAGGAGCTTGGCGGCCGTGGCGTTTCCTACTGTGCGGTTTGTGACGGCGCATTCTTTAAAAACAGAGAACTCGTTGTCGTCGGCGGCGGAGACTCCGCAGTTGAAGAGGGTGTTTACCTGACTCGCTTTGCTTCAAAAGTGACGATCGTTCACCGTCGTGACGAGCTTCGTGCGCAAAAAATCCTTCAGGATCGAGCATTCGCGAATGAAAAAATTGATTTCATTTGGAACCATACAGTCAAGCAAATCAATGATAAAGACGGCAAAGTTGGCAGCGTGACGCTTGTATCCACACAAGATGGCTCTGAACAGGAGTTTCCTGCTGATGGCGTATTCATCTACATCGGAATGGTTCCATTGACTAAGCCGTTCGAAAGCCTTGGCATCACAAACAGCAACGGCTATATCGAAACGAATGAACAGATGGAAACGAAAGTCCCTGGCATTTTCGCAGCTGGCGACATCCGTGAAAAAACGCTGCGCCAAATCGTGACGGCTACAGGCGACGGAAGTATCGCTGCGCAAAACGCCCAGCATTATGTTGAGGAATTGATCGAGGAATTGAAAGCAAACGCTTAATAGACAAATGACAAGCCCGCCGCTATGATTTGGCGGGCTATTATTTTACTTCTAAATGGTAAAAACATCACATCGCGGCATAAATTAACAAAAAGTAATTATTTATTAATTCTTCTGTAACAGTAGTGAAACAATCATGGGGTATTATAGGAGTAGAAATTGACCCCCTTTTAAAAATATAATCCTTTGACGGCACAGGTTATCCTGTGCTCTTTTTTTATACATAAAAATGAAACAGGCCTTTGCAAGCGAATATAACACTTTTGATATTGGGAAATTTTTTGCGGCTAATTGTCATTATGCTTCTTAAAAACTATTCCACTTTATAAAAAGAACTTTTCTTGTCAAAAATATCATCTTTCTATTCATTGTGGGTAAAAACTAAAAATAGTATAATGGAAAGAATAAAAAGTCCGGCAAATGACGAAAGACTGTTTCACGGGAAATTTTGCTAAAAGGCTTATATGTCCGGAATCCATTAAACTGAGAAACAAGTTTAAGATGTGCAGACATACCGCCCTTTTGCGGTGGTACTTTGCTTGCGCTTATAGATGAAGAGGTGGATTTGATGCAGCGCGTCACGAACTGTGTTTTGGTGAAAGATAATAAGATTTTGCTGTTGCAGAAGCCGCGCCGGAATTGGTGGGTGGCCCCAGGCGGCAAGATGGAACCGGGTGAGACTGTCAAGGATTCCTGTATCAGGGAATTCCGTGAAGAAACAGGGATTTACCTGCGTAATCCTCAAATCAAAGGGATTTTCACATTCGTTATCAAAGAAGATGATCAGGTGGTTTCCGAGTGGATGATGTTCACTTTTTATGCCACTGAGGCAGATGGGATCAATCTCGATGTATCAGAGGAAGGCACCATCTCCTGGCACGAGCTCGATGAGATCAAGGACCTGCCAATGGCAGCGGGAGATTATCATATTCTCGAATATATGATTCATGGACAAGGAATCATCTATGGCAACTTTACTTATACACCGGACTTCGAGCTGATCAGCTACAGGCTCGATCCGAATTGATACGAAAAAATGGCTGTTTTCGTAGTAGCGACTGTCTTTCAACGAAAAAGCCTTAATAACTAATTTCAGGGGGAAGAGAAATGAGTACCGGTTCAACTACTGATACCCAGCTCGTCATCATAACAGGTATGTCTGGCGCGGGGAAAACGGTCGCAATCCAGAGCTTTGAGGACCTTGGCTTTTTCTGCGTCGACAATCTGCCGCCGACCTTGCTGCCGAAATTCCTTGAGTTGATGAAGGAGTCTGGCACTAAGATGAATAAGGTGGCATTGGTCATGGATTTGCGTGGACGCGAATTTTTTGACTCTCTGTTCAAGGCGCTTGATGAACTGGCGGAAACTTCATGGGTGACGCCGCAGGTCCTGTTCCTTGACGCAGATGACTCTACACTCGTCCGCCGTTATAAAGAAACGAGACGTTCGCATCCGCTTGCTCCATCAGGCTTGCCGCTTGAAGGCATCCAGCTTGAACGCGAGCTACTGGAAGAACTGAAGGGCAGAGCACAGCTTATTTATAAAACAACAGGCATGAAACCAAAGGACCTCCGCGAAAAGATCCTTGAGGAATTCTCGGTGAACAAGAAGACGATTTTTACCGTGAATGTGATGTCCTTTGGGTTCAAGCATGGAATACCGATCGATGCCGACCTCGTTTTCGATGTCCGCTTCTTGCCGAATCCGCACTATATTGATCATATGCGTCCAAAAACTGGTCTTGATGAAGATGTGTCGACATACGTTTTAAAATGGAACGAAACTTCCAAGTTCCTTGAAAAGGTGACAGACCTTTTGAGTTTCATGCTTCCGCATTATAAGCGGGAAGGCAAGGCGCAGCTCATCATCGCCATCGGCTGCACGGGAGGCCAGCATCGTTCCGTTGCTCTTGCTGAACATATCGCCAAATATTTCGAGAAAGACTATCATACCCGCGTGACACACCGTGATATCGATAAAAGGAAGGGACTTACGACATGATGACAGATGGACTGCCAAGAATCGTCATCATCGGAGGCGGAACAGGCCTCCCAGTCCTGCTCCGGGGCTTGAAGAAGCATCCGGTCGACATCACTGCGATTGTCACAGTGGCTGATGATGGCGGAAGTTCGGGCCGCCTGCGTGAAGATATGCAGATTCCTCCTCCAGGCGATATCAGGAATGTCCTTGCTGCCCTTTCGGATGTGGAGCCGTTGATCGAGGAAATGTTCCAGCATCGTTTCAACACATCCAATGAGTTATCGGGACACTCGCTAGGCAACCTGATCCTTGCGGCGATGACGTCGATTACCGGCAATTTCGTCCATGCGATCCAGGAGATGAGCAAGGTGCTGAATGTGCGCGGAAAAGTCCTGCCGGCAGCAAACAGGAGTGTCATGCTGAATGCGGTAATGGAGGATAACAGCATTGTCAGGGGCGAATCGAAAATTCCTTACTCGGGTAAAAGAATCAAACGGGTTTTCCTGAATCCTGAAGGCGTTAAGCCGTTGCCTGAGACGCTCCAGGCGATCAGGGAGGCGGATTTGATCGTCATCGGACCAGGCAGCTTATATACAAGTATCCTGCCAAACCTGCTCGTGAAAAAGCTTGGCAAAGAAGTGTGCAAAGCGAAGGCACGCAAGGTGTATATCTGCAATCTGATGACCCAGGCAGGAGAGACGCATGATTTTGCTGCAAGTGACCATATAAAAGCGATCTATGATCATATGGATTGTGCTTTTATCGATACAATTTTGGTAAACAGTGAGACCATCCCTCCGGATGTCGAACTTCGCTACAAGGAAGAGCTTGCCCAGCCTGTCGTTTTTGATCTGGACCGGCTGAATTCTTTAGGCGTCGAGGTCGTCCAGGATGAAATCGCAGAGCTTGATGGCAATGTCATCAGGCATGATACAAAAAAAGTTTCAGAAATTTTATATTCTATGATAATAGATGAAACCAAAAAGAGGTATAACGCGTAAATATAGGATGCAAGCGTTTGTCTCGAGAAAAAGGTTTAAAAAAGATAGCTGCTGCGCTTGCGTGAACAAGGGCGCAGCACCATATAACCAGGGGGTGAAGAGGTGTCGTTCGCTTCGGAAACAAAAAAAGAACTCACGAATATTGACGTGAAGGGCTGCTGCGCCAATGCGGAACTGTCCGCTTTGATCCGGATGAATGGTTCCCTTTCCTTCTCTAATCGCAAACTCATCGTAGACGTACAGACTGAAAATGCCGCGATTGCCAGGCGAATCTATACCCTGATCAAGAAAAGCTATCAGGTACAGGTGGAGCTTTTGGTACGAAAGAAGATGCGGCTGAAAAAAAATAATGTTTATATTGTCCGCCTGAAGGAATCAGCCAGAGAAATTCTGGAGGATTTAAAGATTTTAGGAGAAGGCTTTGAAATTAACCATGAAATTTCACATGAATTAGTGAAAAAGAAATGTTGTAAGCGTTCTTATTTAAGAGGGGCTTTCCTTGCAGGAGGATCGGTGAATAACCCGGAAACATCCTCCTATCATCTTGAGATTGCCTCGATGTACCAGCAGCATAATGATTCATTATGTGAGTTGATGAACACCTTCGGACTGAACAGCAAAACGCTGGAACGGAAAAAAGGCTTCATCACCTATCTGAAAGAGGCGGAAAAAATCACCGAGTTTTTGAACATCGTCGGTGCGCACAATGCATTGCTGAGATTCGAAGATATCCGGATTGTCAGGGATATGAGGAACTCGGTCAACCGTCTTGTGAATTGTGAAACGGCTAACTTGAATAAAACGATCGGCGCCGCATTAAGGCAGGTGGAGAATATCCGATTTATAAGGGATACAGTCGGCCTGCAAATTTTACCGGAGAAGCTGAGGGAGATTGCCCAGCTTCGTGTCGATTACCAGGATGTCACCCTCAAAGAGCTGGGCGAAATGGTCAGCGGGGGAAGTATCAGCAAATCAGGAATCAATCACCGGCTGCGAAAAATTGATGAGATAGCAGATAAACTGCGTGCCGGGCAAACCATAAATAAATAGGGCTAGAGGAGGAAAAGCAATGGTTGAAAAACAAGTGGAAGTCAAATTGAAAACTGGGCTGCAAGCTCGCCCTGCCGCATTATTCGTGCAGGAAGCAAACAGGTTCTCATCCGATATTTTTCTAGAAAAGGATGGGAAAAAAGTAAACGCGAAGAGCATCATGGGCCTAATGAGCCTTGCTGTAAGTGCCGGCGCATCAGTGAACCTGATCGCCGATGGAAATGATGAAGAAGAAGCCGTGGCGAAACTGGCTGAATACATCCAGAACGAGAATTAAGTAACAAGGTTTCTGATAAGAACACAAAAAACTCGCTCCCGTTAAAGAGCGAGTTTTTATTTCGATTATTTATCCTTCTTTTCTTCCAATACATTACGAGTGATGATCTGGTCAACAAGACCGTATTCCTTCGCACGCTCAGCTGTCATGAAGTTGTCGCGGTCAGTATCTTTCGCGATGACTTCAAGCGGCTGGCCAGTACGCTCGGAAAGAATTCCATTTAGCTTTTCACGAAGGAAAAGGATACGCTTCGCAGCGATTTCAATTTCAGTCGCCTGTCCCTGTGCACCGCCAAGTGGCTGATGGATCATGACTTCCGCGTTTGGAAGTGCATAACGCTTGCCTTTCGTTCCGGCAGCCAGAAGGAATGCACCCATGGATGCAGCCATACCGATACAGATTGTCTGTACATCCGGCTTGATGAACTGCATAGTATCGTAGATTGCCATACCGGCAGTGATGCTGCCGCCCGGGCTATTGATGTAGATGGAAATGTCTTTTTCCGGATTTTCAGCTTCCAGGAAAAGCAGCTGGGCTACGATTGAGTTGGCAACATTGTCATCAATGCCGCTTCCCAGCATAATGATGCGATCCTTTAAAAGGCGGGAATAAATGTCATATGCCCTTTCGCCCCGATTCGTTTGTTCAATAACTGTAGGAATCAAGTTCATGTTTGTTTTCCTCCTTTAACGTAAGATCATTTCACCGCTTTAAGAAAAAGGCATTACAGCCCTTTTTTAAAGCAAATGACTGCCCTTAAATAGACAGATTGCAGGCTGGCATAAACTGGTTCGTTTGCCAGAACACCTATGTAGTTTAATGATACACGCATGGTCAATAAAGGTCAAACGAATCGCTTTTAAAGCCTGCATAAACTGTTCGACAATATATATATTCCAATTTACTGTACCGTATCCATCTTACCCAAGATTGTCATTTTTAAACAAAGCGCTGGCATTGCTGACAAAAAATCATCCTTGCAAACCGTGAAAACTTATCCTATAATAGGTAAGCGTAACGCCAACTTCCAAACATGCCCTCGTGGTGCAACGGATAGCACGTAAGATTCCGGTTCTTGAGATGTGGGTTCGATTCCTGCCGAGGGCGTTACCAAAATGCTTCTGCGCTTTTTGCGCGGAGGCATTTTTTGCTTTATAGGAAATTACTAAATCTGAATGAGGTTCTTGCGCTTTTTTTTCGTATGGATACCATGCCAAATTCTTTCCATACACCAAAGCTTGTTTATCATGTAAAATGAGGGCAGGGGTGATCTTAGATGGATTTGAAAGCTGGATTGTTTCAAAAACAGACGTTGAAATTGGCAATGACTCAGGAGCTGACCCAGGCAATTGCGCTCTTGCAGTATTCAGCGCAGGAGCTTGCGGCGTTTCTTGAAGCTAAATCGATGGAAAACCCCCTGCTGCAAGTAGACTTTAAAAATATTACTCATTTTGATTCGAATATGGATCGTAAGAGGAAGACGACAAAAAGGACGTTCGAACGGGACCAGAAGAATTTGATTGAACAAATTGGTTCTGGCGAGAGCGAAACGCTTGAAGAATACCTTCATGCCCAGCTGAATTCCTTAAAAGCATCACCTGAAGAGAAATTGATTTTACCAGTGTTGATTGAAAACATAGATGAAAACGGTTACCTGAAGATGGGTCGCGATGATCTTGCAAAAAGGTTTGGTGTGGATGAAGAAATCATTGATTCCGCCTATTTCAAGCTGCAATCATTGGATCCCGCCGGTATTGCGGCCGGAGACCTTCAGGAGTGCCTGCTGCTCCAGCTTACAAGGCAGAAGCGGACACCAGCCAATCAGCTGGCCATCACGATCATCCGTGACCACTTCCTTCTCTTCGCGGAAAAAAAGTGGAAAGCACTCGCGAAAATACTAAATATAGAATTGAAGGATATCCAGAAGGTCCATGACGAGATCCAGAAGCTTAACCCAAAACCAGGATCTTCTTTTCAGCGTGGAAAGCCGGCCTATATTGTTCCCGATGTAGTGGTGAAGCGTGTAGGAGAAGATCTTTCCGTAAGTGTATATGATGCCTTGATTCCGAAAGTCTCTTTTAACGATGGCTATTACCGGCAGTTATCACAGCATAAGGATCAGGAAGTCAATAAATTCCTCCAGGAAAAGCAGGGGGATTACCAGTGGATCCGCCGCAGCCTCGAACAACGAAAGGAAACACTTATGAAGGTGTCGATGAAAATCATCGAAAAACAGCCGGACTTTTTCCTGATAGGTCCTTCCCATCTGTACCCGATGACGATGAGGGAGGTGGCGGATGAGCTGGAAATCCACGAATCAACCGTCAGCCGGACTGTACGTGAAAAATACATGCAGACACCATGCGGAACCTATGAATTGAAATCATTCTTTACAAGTGGGGTGGCCACCACCGAGAACGACCAGGCCTCATCGCAAACTGTAAAGGCGGCAATCGAGAACTATATAAAGGAAGAAGATAAACGAAAGCCGATTTCCGACCAGGCTATTGTTGAAATGCTCAAGGATCGTGAAGGGATGGTCGTCTCGCGGAGAACGGTCGCGAAGTACCGTGACCAGCTGGGGATTCCATCCTCATCGAAACGGAAGCGGTTTGATTAGATTTTATTTGTTTGTTTGGTAAAATGGATGATATTTCCGTTATGCAATAAAGGGCCTTAATTTGCGAATAAACTTCTTTTTTGCGAATAAAGCCTCTGACCTTGCGAATAAAACCATCTGTTTGCGATTAAACCCCATTCCAATCATTAAAAGGAGCCAAAAATGAAAAAAACAGTCAAACTATACTCTCGTCCGCGCTGCCACTTATGCGAAAACGCGCGCGAGACTCTCGAAGAACTCCAGCAAAACTGGAATTTTACAATAGATGAGATCAATATCGACCTTGATGACGAGCTTGTTGAGAAGTATGGGATTATGATTCCGGTTATCGAATTGGACGGGGAAGAGCTTCAATACGGAATCATTAACAAAAAGTTCATAAGTGAAGCGTTTTCACGAAAAAAGCTTGAGTTTATTGGTTGATTAAGGTTTTCACTCCTGTTAGAATGAAATCTGTAGCAGGGGTGATTTTTTTTACCGCAAGTGGGACATAATATGTCTTGGCGGGACATTTGACGTCCATCACTTACAAAGGAGAATATCAACATGGACTTATCGCTCATTGATATTCAAAAAAGAATATTGCCCGATTTATTGCAAGTTATGCAAAAACGATACCTCATCCTCCAATACATAAACGTGATGCAGCCTGTTGGCAGGAGAAACCTTTCGGTCAGCCTGAATTTGACTGAACGGGTTTTGCGTTCTGAGGTAGAGTTTTTGAAAGACCAGAATCTGATCTCGATGTCGGTTTCGGGAATGACGCTGACCAAAGAGGGAAAAGATATACTGGAAAGTCTTGATAGAGTAATGCGGGACATAATGGGTATAAACACATTAGAGCAACAGCTCCAAAAGCGCATGGGTATTCGAAAAGTCATTGTTGTTCCAGGGGACAGCGACAAGTCGCCATGGGTGAAAAGCGAGCTGGGGCGTGCGACAGCCGATAGTATGAAAGAGTTCCTCCAAAGCAAGAATATCATTGCGGTAACTGGAGGTTCGACGATGGCGGCTGTGGCGGAAAGCCTGACTCCCGACTTTGGCGAAAAGGATTTAGTGTTCGTGCCGGCAAGGGGTGGAATCGGCGAGGATGTCAAGAATCAGGCAAACACGGTTTGCGCGATCATGGCGGACAACACGAATTCCCGCAACCGGGTCTTTTATGTACCTGACCAGGTCAGCACCGAAGTTTACAAGTCCTTCATTAAAGAACCGCTGATTTACGAAGTATGGAATTTAGTCAAATCAGCAAGCATGGTTTTACATGGTATTGGAGACGCTATTACAATGGCGGAACGCCGCAATACCAGCCCTGAGGATTTGCAGAAAATCCTTGATGGAAAAGCAGTCGGCGAGGCTTTTGGCTATTATTTCAATGAAGAGGGTGAAATCGTCCACAAAGTGCTGACGATTGGCCTTCAGCTGGATGATCTCGCAAATATAGGCAATATTATCGCGGTTGCCGGCGGACAGTCGAAGGCAAAGGCAATCAGGGCCTATATGAAACAGGCACCCTCCTCGACCATCCTGGTCACGGATGAAGGAGCCGCTAAAACATTGTTACAAGGGTAACACCTTAATATAAACAACACCTTTTATAGGAATCAAAGGAGGAAATACTCATGGCAGTAAAAGTTGGTATTAACGGATTTGGACGTATTGGACGCGTAGTTTTCCGCGCGGCATTGAAGAACCCTAATGTGGAAGTAGTTGCAGTTAACGATTTAACTGATGCAAACATGCTTGCTCACCTTTTAAAATATGATACAGTTCACGGAACATTGAACGAAGAAATCACAGTTGACGGTGACTACCTTGTAGTTGACGGCCACAAAGTGAAAGTACTTGCTGAAAGAGATCCAGCTCAACTTGGCTGGGGCGACCTTGGCGTAGAAGTAGTAGTAGAATCTACTGGCCGTTTCACAAAGCGTGCTGATGCTGCTAAACACCTTGAAGCAGGCGCGAAGAAAGTTATCATTTCTGCTCCAGCTTCTGACGAAGATATCACAATCGTTATGGGTGTTAACGACGACAAGTACGATGCAGCGAACCACCATGTAATCTCTAATGCATCTTGTACAACAAACTGCCTGGCTCCATTTGCGAAAGTTCTGAACGACAACTTCGGAATCAAGCGCGGTATGATGACAACTGTTCACTCATACACAAATGACCAGCAAATTCTTGACCTTCCGCACAAAGACTACCGTCGTGCGCGTGCAGCTGCGGAAAACATCATTCCTACAACAACTGGTGCTGCAAAAGCAGTTTCTCTAGTATTGCCTGAACTTAAAGGCAAATTGAACGGTGGAGCAATGCGTGTTCCAACTCCAAACGTTTCACTAGTTGACCTTGTTGCTGAGCTTGAAAAAGACGTAACAGTTGAAGAAATCAATGCTGCATTCAAGAAAGCTTCTGAAAACGAACTTAAAGGTATCCTTGGATACAGCGAAGAGCCACTAGTATCAAGCGACTACAATGGCTGTGCAAACTCTTCTACAATCGATGCACTTTCAACAATGGTTATGGAAGGCAGCATGGTAAAAGTTATCTCTTGGTATGACAACGAGTCTGGCTACTCTAACCGTGTAGTTGACCTGGTTGATTTCATCGCTAAAAAAGGTCTGTAAGCAAATATTGGATTAACCATCCATTTACGACTATAATGTAGTGGGATGAAAAGGGGAGCGGGGTAAATTCCCTCTCCTCTTTTTCTGCTTAATCGCGCATATGCGCCATTTTAAAGGAGGTCTCTAGCCTTGAACAAAAAGACAGTAAAAGATGTGGATGTAAAAGGAAAACGAGTTTTTTGCCGCGTTGATTTCAACGTGCCGATGAAGGATGGACAGGTTACGGATGAAACAAGGATCCGTGCAGCGCTGCCAACAATCAAGTACCTGGTTGATCAGGGTGCAAAAGTCCTTCTTGCAAGCCACCTTGGCCGTCCAAAAGGGCAGGCTGTTGAAGAATTGCGTTTGACTCCAGTAGCAAAGCGTCTGTCTGAGCTGCTAGGCAAGGATGTAAAGAAAACAGATGAAGCTTACGGCGACTCTGTAAAATCTGAAATCGACAGCATGAACGAGGGCGATGTCCTGCTTCTTGAGAATGTCCGTTTCTATCCAGGCGAAGAGAAAAATGATCCTGAACTTGCAAAAGCATTTGCTGAGCTTGCAGATGTATATGTGAACGATGCATTCGGAGCTGCACACCGTGCCCATGCTTCAACAGAAGGCATCGCTAAGTACATTCCAGCTGTTTCAGGCTTCCTGATGGAAAAAGAGCTTGAAGTACTTGGAAAAGCATTGTCAAACCCAGAGCGTCCATTCACAGCAATCATAGGCGGCGCGAAGGTAAAAGACAAAATCGGCGTTATTGACAACCTGTTGGAAAAAGTAGATAACCTGATCATCGGCGGCGGACTGGCTTATACATTCGTAAAAGCACAGGGCCACGAAATCGGCAAATCTCTTTTAGAAGAAGATAAAATAGAATTGGCTAAAAGCTTCATGGAAAAAGCAAAGGCAAAAGGCGTGAACTTCTACATGCCAGTTGACGCAATCGTTGCCGACGATTTTTCTGCGGATGCAAATACAAAGGTCGTTCCGATTGAAGAAATTCCTGCAGACTGGGAAGCTCTCGATATCGGACCGAAGACAGCTGAAACTTACCGCGATGTCATCCAGAAGTCCAAACTGGTTATCTGGAACGGACCAATGGGCGTATTCGAAATCGATAAGTTCGCAGAAGGAACTAAAGCTGTAGCACAAGCATTAGCCGATGCAAGCGATACATATTCAGTCATCGGCGGAGGCGACTCTGCAGCAGCAGTCGAGAAATTCGGACTTGCTGAAAAAATGAGCCACATCTCCACAGGCGGCGGAGCTTCCCTCGAATTCATGGAAGGCAAGCAGCTGCCAGGCGTTGTAGCATTGAACGATAAGTAAGATTTTAATTCGGAGCGGTGTTGCAGCAGTGCAAGGGTGCGGATCCTGATGACTGTTGCCCCGCCCGCTATGTAAGACCCAACATCTAGAATGTAATTTTTAAAGTAACAGCAATCTTGAAAGGAAGTGTCAGCATGCGAAAACCAATCATTGCAGGTAACTGGAAAATGCATAAAACGCTGCCTGAAGCAAAAGATTTCATCGAAAAAGTAAGCGGACTTGTTCCATCAAAGGACAATGTTGAATCTGTTGTCTGTGCTCCGGCTTTGTTCCTTGGTCAGCTTGTCGAGCTAACACAGAATTCAGACGTTGAAATCGGCGCACAAAACATGCACTTTGAAGAAAGCGGTGCTTTTACAGGCGAAGTAAGCCCGAAAGCGTTGCAGGACATCGGTGCGAAATACGTCATCATCGGCCACTCTGAACGCCGTGAAATGTTCAATGAGACGGATGACACAGTTAATAAGAAGACATTGTCTGCATTCAAATACAATCTGACTCCAATCGTCTGCTGCGGCGAAACGCTTGAACAGCGCGAAAACGGCGAAACAAACGAGTTTGTCGGCGGCCAGATCAAAGCTGCGCTTAACGGACTTACTGAGGAGCAGGTAAAACAAACTGTCATCGCCTACGAACCGATCTGGGCGATCGGAACAGGCAAATCTTCCACAGCTGAAGATGCGAACGAAACTTGCGCTCACATCCGCAAGGTGGTTGCAGAGCAATTTTCACCAGAGGTGGCTGAAGCAGTCCGTATCCAGTACGGCGGAAGCGTAAAGCCAGCTAACATCAAGGAATACATGTCACAGCCTGACATCGACGGCGCTTTGGTCGGCGGAGCAAGCCTTGAGACAGATTCCTTCTTGCAGCTATTGGAGGCAGGTAAGAATGAGTAAAAAGTCACCAACAGCATTAATCATTCTGGATGGCTTCGCATGCCGGCCTGAATCGAAAGGCAATGCCGTTGCGCAAGCGAAAAAGCCGAATTTTGACCGCTATTGGAACAGTTTCCCGCACGCGAATTTGACGGCAAGCGGCGAAGCGGTCGGCCTTCCAGCGGGCCAAATGGGTAACTCTGAGGTAGGCCACCTGAACATCGGTGCCGGCCGAATCGTTTACCAGAGCCTTACACGCGTGAACATTTCCATCCGTGAAGGCGAATTTGAAAAGAATGAAACCTTCCTTGCAGCGATCAAGCATGCAAAGGAAAAAGGCACCGCCCTTCATCTGATGGGTTTGCTGTCTGACGGCGGAGTGCACAGCCATATTGAGCATATGTTTGCTCTATTAAAGCTTGCAGCTGATGAAGGCCTGACTAAGGTCTATGTACATGGCTTCCTTGACGGCCGTGATGTTGGCCCGCAAACTGCGCCAGGCTATATCAAACAAACTCTTGAAAAAATGAGTGAAATCGGAGTCGGTGAATTTGCGACGATTTCCGGGCGATACTATTCAATGGACCGCGACAAGCGCTGGGAGCGTGTGGAGAAATCCTACCGCTCAATGGTGTACGGCGACGGACCTACGTATTCGAACCCAATGGAACTCATCGAAGATAACTACAATAACGGGATTTTTGATGAATTCGTTGTTCCATCTGTCCTTGTTAAGAAAGATGGATCACCAGTTGCGACGGTCCAAAGCGACGATGCTGTGATTTTCTACAACTTCCGTCCTGACCGCGCAATCCAGATTTCGAACACTTTTACAAATAAAGATTTCCGTTCATTCGATCGCGGCGAAGGCCATCCTGAGAACCTTCACTTTGTGTGCCTGACACACTTCAGTGAGTCGGTTGACGGTTATGTGGCGTTCGAGCCTACCAACTTGGATAACACTATTGGTGAAGTGATTTCCCAGGCAGGAATGACCCAGCTTCGAATTGCAGAAACGGAAAAATACCCTCACGTGACGTTCTTCATGAGCGGCGGCCGTGAGAAGGAATTCCCTGGCGAGCAGCGGATCCTGATCAATTCGCCAAAGGTTGCGACTTATGACCTTCAGCCGGAAATGAGTGCTTATGAAGTGACAGATGCATTGATCAAGGAAATCGAGGCAGATAACTTCGATGCGATTCTCTTGAACTTTGCGAACCCGGACATGGTAGGACATTCAGGTATGCTTGAGCCAACCATCAAGGCTGTCGAAACAGTGGATGAGTGCCTTGGACGCATCGTTGACCTGATTGTTTCTAAAGGCGGAACAGTGATCATCACTGCTGACCACGGAAACGCGGATGAGGTTGTTACCCTTGAAGGCAATCCGATGACCGCACACACGACTAACCCGGTACCTGTCATTGTGACGAAGGAAGGCGTGGAGCTTCGTGAAGACGGAATCCTCGGCGACCTGGCACCAACAATGCTTGAATTGCTGGGACTGAACCAGCCAGCTGAAATGACTGGAAAATCGTTAATCAAAAAATAAACTTTAAATTATAAGGAGAGATACCTATGCCATTTATTACAGACGTATACGCACGTGAAGTATTGGATTCCCGCGGAAACCCAACAGTTGAGGTAGAAGTTTTCACAGAATCGGGCGCATTCGGACGCGCACTAGTACCAAGTGGTGCTTCAACTGGTGAATACGAAGCAGTTGAACTTCGTGACGGCGACAAAGACCGTTACCTTGGAAAAGGTGTTTTAAAAGCAGTTGATAACGTAAACGAAATCATCGCTCCATTCCTTATTGGCGAAGAGTTCAATGTACTTGACCAGGTTGGAATTGACCAGGCACTAATCGAATTAGACGGAACAGAGAACAAAGGCAAACTGGGCGCTAATGCCATCCTTGGCGTGTCCATGGCTGTCGCACACGCTGCTGCAGACTATCTTGACCTTCCTTTATACCAATACCTTGGCGGATTCAACTCCAAGCAGCTTCCAGTTCCAATGATGAACATCGTGAACGGCGGCGAGCACGCTGACAACAACGTGGACATCCAGGAATTCATGGTAATGCCTGTTGGCGCTGAAAACTTCCGTGAAGCACTTCGTATGGGTGCGGAAATCTTCCACAGCCTGAAGTCTGTTCTTAAAGAAAAAGGCTTGAACACAGCTGTAGGTGACGAAGGCGGATTCGCTCCTAACCTTGGTTCAAACGAAGAAGCACTTCAAACAATCGTTACAGCAATCGAAAAAGCGGGCTACAAGCCAGGCGAGCAAGTGATGCTTGCTATGGACGCTGCATCTTCTGAGTTCTACAACAAAGAAGACGGCAAGTACCACCTTTCTGGTGAAGGCGTTGTTAAAACTTCTGCAGAAATGGTTGACTGGTACGAAGAAATGGCTTCTAAATACCCAATCATCTCAATCGAAGACGGTTTGGATGAAAACGACTGGGAAGGCCACAAGCTATTGACTGAGCGCCTTGGCGGAAAAGTTCAGCTTGTTGGTGACGACCTGTTCGTTACAAACACGAAGAAGCTTGCTCAAGGTATCGAGCAAGGCGTTGGCAACTCAATCCTGATCAAAGTAAACCAAATCGGTACTTTGACTGAAACATTCGACGCAATCGAAATGGCGAAGCGCGCAGGCTACACTGCAGTCATCTCTCACCGTTCTGGTGAAACAGAAGATTCAACTATCGCTGACATTGCAGTTGCAACAAACGCTGGCCAAATCAAAACTGGTGCACCATCACGTACAGACCGCGTAGCGAAGTACAACCAGCTTCTTCGCATCGAAGACCAGCTTGGCGAAACAGCTCGCTTCAACGGAATCAAATCATTCTACAACCTTAAGAAGTAATCTTACGAGGAATTCAATCCCCGTAAGACCGAACGCCGGTAGCATGACGATGCTGCCGGCGTTTTTATGTTCAGTATGAATGTTAATAAGGGACCATGACGGACAGAAAAGTTGTCAAAAGGGAAGAAAGTGTCCGTCATCGAGGCTATGACGGACAGAAAAGTTGGCTAAAGAGAAGAAAGTGTCCGTCATCGAGGCTATGACGGACAGAAAAGTTGTCAAAAGAGAAGAAAGTGTCCGTCATCGAGGCAATGATGGACAGAAAAGTGGACAAAAGAGAAAAAAATGTCCGTCATCAAGGCTATGACGGACAAAAAAGTTGTCAAAAGGAAAAAAGTGTTCGTAAACCAGTCCATGACGAACAAAATATAAAATTTTCTCCGTTATACAAAACAATTCATTCCTCAAATAAATAGGCTGTTTTTCCATAATACTATAACTAAAATCAACAAAGATAGGAGCCAGTTGTAATATGAAAAAGTTCCTCCTTGCTGTAATCATGATTGTTTTTTTCATACCATCAGTCTTTTCGGGGACTGCCATTGCCACATATACCAGTACTAAAGCTAAAGTATCTTCTCCGGTAAAAAAGAAAGGAGTGCCATCCTCTGTAAAAAGAGAGAAGTTCGAAAAGACGGGACACGTATTCTGGGATATCCCGGTGGAAGAGAAGCTTGTGGCGTTTACGTTTGATGACGGGCCGGATCCTACCTACACTCCTCAAATTCTCGATGCATTGAAAAAATACAAGGCTAAGGCGACGTTTTTCGTGATTGGCGAGGAGGCGGAAAAATACCCTGAGATCGTTAAACGGCAGGCAGCAGAAGGGCACGAAATCGGCAATCACACATATCGTCATCATTTCCGTGATGGCTATTCCCCAGCAATGTTGAAGAAAGAACTCGCTAAAAATTCCGAAGTTATCAAAAGCCTGACTGGAACTTCGCCCACTCTGTTCCGCCCGATTGCCGGCTATTATGACAAGGAAATCGTCGATACGGCGATTAAGGGCGGCTACAATGTCATCCTCTGGTCATGGCATCAGGAAACAAGGGACTGGAGCAGGCCAGGAGCAGCCAAGATTACACAAAATGTCATTTCCGATACTCGTCCAGGCGATGTGATTATTTTTCATGATGCCGGCGGGGATCGTTCGCAAACGGTGAAGGCGGTTGAGGACATCCTCGAGATTTTATATGAGAACGGATACCAATGCACGACCGTTTCGGATCTGCTGTACAGATCGAATTCGTTGCTTCCTGCTTCATTAAACTAGCGTAAGTGGTCAAGTATGACATGTATGTGCCCAATAAAATTCACAACAATTCGGACAAGTATTGTTTCATTCCCGAAAATGTGATAAATTTAAAATACTGTTAGCAGTTTTATCGGGAGGTACGTCATGCATACACTTTTAACCGTTCTTTTAGTGATTGTGAGCCTTGGGCTTATTGCGGTTGTTCTACTTCAGTCAGGCAAGAGTGCTGGTTTATCCGGTGCGATTTCCGGCGGCGCTGAGCAATTGTTTGGTAAGCAGAAGGCAAGAGGGCTGGATTTAGTCCTTCACCGAGTCACGGTTGTTCTATCTGTTCTATTTTTCGTCCTGACTATTGCCGTTACTTATTTCAAACTATAATACAAACAATGACCCGGCTTCCACAAGAGGCCGGGTTTTATTGTGTGCAAAAAACCTCACATATTTAACCTGAATGTGGGTATTTACATATATAAAGGCTTTTATTTGAATGTTACAAGCATGTTTGTTAAAACTAAGGAAGAAATCAGATAGAGGGAGTAGGAAAATGAGAAAGTTAGTGCCAAGACCATTTACATTCAAAGCTGGAAAAAGAGCAGTATTGCTGCTCCATGGATTTACCGGCAACTCAGCGGACGTCAGGATGCTGGGCCGATTTTTAGAAGGAAAAGGTTATACCAGCCATGCACCAGTTTTTAAAGGACATGGGGTACCGCCCGAAGAACTTATACATACTGGACCTGATGATTGGTGGCAGGACGCACTTGACGGGTATGAATTCCTCAAGAGTGAAGGATATGAGGAGATCGCGGTTGCCGGATTGTCGCTGGGAGGCGTGCTCTCCCTGAAGCTTGGATATACAAAGCCGCTAAAGGGAATCGTGCCGATGTGCGCACCGATGCATCTTAAGACGGAAGAATTGATGTACCGGGGCGTGCTTGAGTATGCGCGCGAATACAAGCGGATGGAAGGTAAGCCGGAAGAGCAAATCGAGACAGAGGTAAAGGCACTCGAGCAAAAATCGATGTCCACCCTGAAAGACCTTCAGGAATTGATCAAGGAAGTCCGTGGAAGCATCGATCTGATTTATGCTCCGACATTTGTTGTCCAGGCGCGCAATGACGTAATCATCGATCCTGACAGTGCGAACATCATTCACGACAGCATCGAATCTGAACATAAAAAACTCAAGTGGTACGAAGAATCAGGACATGTCATCACGCTTGATAAAGAACGTGACCAGCTGCATGAAGATGTTTATGAGTTTCTTGAGTCGTTAGATTGGAAAGAATAAAGTAAAAGAACCCTAAATAGAAGGAGGGATTTATATGGATGAAAATATTAAAGGCCATATAGACAGGCTGTTGCATTATATGAAGGACGAAGCCTACAAGCCGCTTACTGTCCAGGAGCTTGAGAGTGCCTTTGGAATCGAGGACTCCTCGACATTCAAGGAATTTGTCAAAGCGCTTGTGGTCATGGAAGAGAAGGGCCTGGTCGTCAGGACCCGAAGTGACCGGTACGGACTTCCAGAAAAAATGAATCTAGTGCGTGGCCGTTTCAGCGCCCATGCCAAGGGATTTGCTTTTGTTATTACTGAAGAACAGGGCATGGATGACATCTTCATCCCGCCAAATGAAACGAGCAATGCGATGAACGGTGATACAGTTCTTGTCCGTGTGTCTGCGGATAGTTCAGGACAGCGCCGTGAAGGCACAGTTGTGCGCATCCTGGAAAGAGGCGTCTCGCAAATCGTCGGCACATACACCGAAAGCAAGCATTTCGGTTTCGTGATTCCGGATGATAAAAAGTTCACGAGCGACATTTTCATTCCGAAAGAAGCTGGAATGGG
The DNA here is from genome assembly GCA_018613055.1 of Chryseobacterium sp. ISL-80. Lineage (GTDB taxonomy): Bacteria > Bacillota > Bacilli > Bacillales > Cytobacillaceae > Mesobacillus. The sequence goes on from JAGGQZ010000013.1 coordinate 438,415, forward strand.
TGCTGTCGAAGGGCACAAGGTTGTTGTAAAACTATCGAGCTACCCAGAGGGACGCAAAAGTGCCGAGGGAGAGGTTATCGCGATTCTGGGCCATAAAAACGACCCGGGCGTCGATATTTTATCTGTCATCCACAAGCACGGATTGCCGCTGGAATTCCCTGGTGAAGTCATGGAGCAGGCGAATAATGCCCCAGACCAGATCAACGAGAGTGAAATCGCCAACCGCCGCGACCTGCGTGATGAAGTCATCGTCACAATCGACGGCGCGGATGCCAAGGACCTCGATGATGCTGTCCAGGTGACTAAACTTGAAAACGGAAACTATAAACTAGGTGTTCATATTGCTGATGTCACTTATTATGTTACCGAGGATTCACCGATTGACCGTGAAGCAGAGGAGCGCGGAACAAGTGTGTACCTGGTTGACCGGGTCATCCCGATGATTCCACACCGACTCTCCAATGGGATTTGTTCATTGAATCCGAGGGTCGATCGCCTGACACTGTCATGTAATATGGAAATCAGTCCAGATGGACAGGTAGTAGACCATGAAATCTACCAGAGCGTCATCAAGACAACAGAGAGAATGACTTATTTCGATGTGAACAGGATTCTGGTTGATAAAGATGAAGAAACGCGTTCACGTTATGATTCTCTTGTTCCAATGTTTGAAATGATGGAAGAGCTGGCCGCAATCCTTCGTAAAAAGAGGATGGAGAGAGGCGCCATCGATTTTGATTTCAAAGAATCAAAGGTACTCGTTGATGAAGAAGGACACCCAACAGATGTCGTTCTGCGCGAGCGTTCTGTCGCTGAAAAACTGATCGAAGAGTTCATGCTTGCTGCGAACGAAACCGTCGCTGAGCATTTCCACTGGTTGGATGTTCCGTTCATCTACCGTATCCACGAGGATCCAAAAGAAGACAAGCTGAGGAAGTTTTTCGAGTTCATCACGAACTTTGGCTATATTGTAAGAGGGTCGGCCAATTCTGTCCACCCAAGGGCGTTACAGGAAATCATCGAAGAAGTCCAGGGCAAGCCTGAAGAAATGGTTGTCGGGACGGTCATGCTCCGTTCGATGCAGCAGGCAAAATATTTTCCTGAAAGCCTTGGACACTTTGGACTTTCAACCGAGTTCTACACGCATTTCACATCACCAATCCGGCGTTATCCTGACTTGATTGTCCACCGATTGATTAGGACGTATTTGATCGAGGGCAAGCTTGACCAGGCGACGAAGGAAAAATGGAATGCGATGCTGCCTGATATTGCGGAGCATTCATCCAATATGGAACGCCGCGCAGTTGAAGCTGAACGTGAGACAGATGAACTGAAGAAAGCGGAATACATGGAAGACAAGGTAGGTACGGAATACGATGGCATCATAAGCTCAGTCACGAACTTCGGGATGTTCGTCGAGCTTCCGAACACAATCGAAGGACTCGTCCATGTCAGTTATATGACAGATGACTACTACCGCTTCGATGAACGCCAGATGGCAATGATCGGCGAGCGTACGGCAAATGTCTTTAGAATTGGAGATGAAATCACCGTCCGTGTCATCAACGTCAACAAGGATGAGCGATCCATCGATTTCGAAATTGTCGGCATGAAAGGCACGCCTAGACGTGAACGTCCTGCACAGCCTAAAGTCTTCAAGACGCGCAGCAGCGAAAAGAAACCTCGCCGCGGAAAAGAAGAAGAAGGCAAGCGCCAAGGGAAAGGTTCTGGCGGAAGAGGATCAGGAGGCGGCAGAAACGGCTCCGGATCCGGTTCAAAACCAAAGAGCAAGAAGAAAAAGTTCTTTGAAAATGCTCCAGCCGCAAAACGCAAATCGAAAAAGAGAAAATAGCCAACTCTTATTGGAGAGCTCCTGAAAAAGGGGCTCTCTGTTGTCCTGGCTTCCGCTTTTCGTTGTGGGAGAGGGGTTTATTTGCTAAAATGAGAGAACAGAAAAGGGGGAAGTTTTTATGCCAAAAGGAGAGGGAAAAGTCGTCGCGCAAAATAAAAAGGCGAACCATGACTATTTCATCGAAGAAACGTATGAAGCCGGAGTCGTCCTCCAGGGAACAGAGATCAAATCAATCCGTAACGGGCGCGTCCAGCTGAAGGATTCATACGCGAAAGTCCATAATGGTGAGTTATTCTTATATAATCTGCATATCAGCCCATACGAACAGGGTAACCGTTATAACCATGATCCGCTGCGTACGAGGAAGCTTTTGCTTCACAAACGGCAAATCGCCCAGCTGATCGGTGAAACGAAGGAAGCTGGATATGCGCTAGTGCCATTGAAGATTTACCTGAAGAATGGGTATGCGAAGGTTTTAATCGGTCTTGGTAAGGGTAAAAAGAACTATGACAAGCGTGAGACCTTGAAGAAGAAGGAAGCAGGCCGCGACATTGAGCGTGCATTCCGTGAGCGCCAGAAAATGTAAGCTTGTCAGCTGAGGAAGAGTGTACCAGTTGAAAAAAGTACTCAGTGTGTTATAATAATAACTGTCACCAGCGAGTGACAACATAACTTTTGCTCGGCTTAACCGAGTTCTCCTAACGTCTGTATCACAGATACAGCAACCTTTTATATGGGGACGTTACGGATTCGACAGGGGTAGTTTGAGCTTAAGTGGCGAGTCGAGGGGATCGGCCTCGTAAAAACGTCAACGCCTATAACTGGCAAACAAAACAACAACTTCGCTTTCGCAGCTTAATACTGCATAGCGGTTCGCCCCTCCATCGCCCATGTGGTAGGGTAGCGGACTCACTCTAAGTGGGCTACGCCGGATTCCACCGCCTGAGGATGAAGGAAGAGAACAACCAGGCTAGCTGGCCGGCCGCCTGTCGGTAGGCAAAAGGACCAGCGAATCGCCAATATGCCGACTACACTCGTAGAAGCTTAAGTGCCAATATCTTTGGACGTGGGTTCGATTAGTAATTAGTCGCCTTGCGTGGCAACATGCAAGTGAAAATCCGGCTTTATCGGTGAAACCTAAGTCGCCTAGAGCGATAAGGCAATGCCGAGTGGTATGTGGAGCAATCCAACAGCCATGTATCGACTTATAGGCTGCCAACCTGGCAGTACTAGGATGCGTGATCGATCCGGGAATCCGGATAAAACTACATCTCGCATAAAACGCCGGAGGACCTGCCGATGCAGGTTCAAGATATAGTCAGTGCCATGACGAAAGCATGGAATAGCACGTCCCACCGTCTCCACCAATACATATGTTGGTGGATTTTTATTTTTTGAAACTAAAGCATAAGTTTGCCAAGTGGCAGGCTTATGCTTTTTTATTTTAAGATAGATAACGATATTCAAGCACACATTAAATCTTAAAGAATAAATCTTCAAATTCAATTTTTGCTTTTAACATTTCTGGTCTATATTTTCCATTCCGAGGAGTAACTGACTCGTAGTGTTTTAATATCCATAATGCCCGCAGCCGTTTTCGATTGATTCTTAAAAAAGGTTGTATTTGTTGTAAGGTAGATAGTACCTCTAATTTGTTTTTTATGCTTAATGTATAAGAAGACTTGTGAACTTCTGGTCTATAATTCTTTTTATTATTTATCACCCCGCCAATTAAAGACTGGATATATAGCAAAAGTTCTTTATCTGTAGAAGCAATAGTAATCGTGGGTCGACGGTGTTCCTTTTCATGCATCCTTGTTAAGGTAATGCTGCCTTCTCCATCTATAATACCTGCAATATAACTTGCTTCCCAGACTTCCACTATATATCCTCCATTTCATTAAACAAAACATATGTTCTTATATTGATTTTACCGAACCTACATAATCCTGAAAAGTGATTATTAAAATCAATATATTTTTTGCTGGTTTTCTTTTTTCCTAGACAAATCTTGTTCTTGAAAATCTTTATTTCGATCATACAAATAGTCCCATATCCAAGGAAAATGGACTCAACCATAGCAGGAATCAGCTTGGGTTAAAAGCACTCTTTCGCTTTATAGGAGCCAACAACCGACAGAAAATTGTATAACTCTGTCGAATCCTCTCCATGGAAGTTATGAATCCCTGCTTCTGAAAGGGGGTGAGATAGTGCGCATCCGCCATTTTATTTTGATGGGTGTATTTTTAGGCGCGGCCGCTTTCTTTCCGATTAATGCATTTGCAGAGAAAAATAGTTCAGCCGGTCAGCCGGTACCTCAAAACTCTCAAGTACATGAAGTACATACTCAAGTTATACGTAAACCGGATACTCCAGAGGCTTCGAATAAAGCAATACCCGTTAATCCTGAGAACATAAATAGAAAGCCAGAACAAGCGGGTCAGAAACCAGTGCAGAAGCCTGATTCCCGGCCAGTCCAATCGGTTAAACCTGATCAAAAATCACCTGACAAGACGGGTAGGAATAATAATAAGCTTATTCCTTCTATAAAAAAGAAGATAAAGGCTGGGAAACCTCCTGAAACTGCTGTAATGGAGAAAGGCCAAGCGCCGATTCAAGCAAAGCCAAAAGTTATGAAAGCTAAGATTAAAAAGGCTTCTAAAATGCTTCCTCCAAGTCAAAGGAGGTACCAGACTGATGGCAACAGCCACAATCTAGACGGAAAAGCAAAACCTGATACTTTTACAGAAAATAAAAAGCTTTCAATTTCAAAAAAGAAACGCAGTTCTCTGAATGTATCGGAGGAACGCTTAATCGAAGATAAACAGAAGACTCCTTCTGGCAATAGGAAGAATCCTAGAGTAATTGAGATTATGAATATTCCTCCACAACGAACGCAAACGCCTGGAGGGCAATCAAATGAGCAAATCAGCGCGGGGGCAGGTACATTAAGCTATATTGCAGGTTTGTTTGACTGCAATGAGTACTTTAGCAGGAAACATGGACGTATCTATAATACCCGTCAGGCTGATTACCTACATCAATGGATCAATGCACCACCTTTACCACCACCAAAGGCAGCTCCTTTTTTCTTAACGTTTATTGCTTAAATAGCTAAATAAAAACGATAGTAAAAGGGAGCAAAATGAGAATGAAAAACATAAAGAAACTGGTAAAAACTTTCGTCGCAACCACAGTATTGTCATTTGGTATTATTTCTGGGGGCCATTTCACTGAAGCTGCTGCACCTGATCAAGCAAACAGTGCGCAGAATCTTCAGGGACGTGAAAAAGCATCTTCTGTCAGTTCGGCAACTCCTAAAAAGGCCGATATTGCAGTTCAGCCTAAAGCAGAAATAAAGCCGGAGGTAACTGCATCTGAAGCAGAAGCCAAATTAGAGGTGACTGCACCAAAGAAAGAAGCAAAGCCTGAAGCTGATTCCCAGCCTGAAACAGAAGAAAAGATTGTAGAGCCTTCACAGTCTAATAACGTTAAAGCCCAGCTAAAGAAAGAAAATAAAATCAGCAAATCGCAGGCAGGTTTGCATGCAAGTGAAACGGCAAGATCGCATGCTGCCGCAAATTCAGCGATTTTCTCTAACAGCCCATCCGAAGAAAAGACCGAACCTGAAGTTCAAACGGAATATTATTATGGAACTGATTCGGCTACGTCGATACCGAATCCTGCTGGGAATGATTTTTATCTTGGAAAGTTGGGATATGGTAGCATCGTTCAATTTGACGGAGGCACGGGCAGCGGAAAATTCTTCAGCAGTGCCAGAGCAGAGGAAGCTGCATATGTTTATGGTTACTGGTTTTTAACTGGTATGCAACAGGCACCTGCCGGTATCTCTGCAAGTGAATGGGGAGCGCAGCAGGCAAAATTGGCACTAGAAACCTATGAAGCTATGAAAAGCGTCTATGGTTCGAAAGTAAGACCTGTTATCTTTATTGATGTTGAACCAGCATTAACTGGTACGAAAGAATATGACTATGCAAACAATCAGGCGATCTATACCGCTTTTGTCAATTATCTGAATCAATATGGGGAAGGCGTTAAGCCTGGTACCTATTCCTCAAAATGGAGCTGGGAAGTTTCAATGGGGGAATTTTCGCCAAGCACTCCGGGAGCATATTGGGTTGCCTATTATCCTGGTGACATTCCTGAAGATTTAACAACCAACAATCCAGACTGGGGCAATTTCCCGGGAACAACCGAAAAAGCACAAATTTGGCAGTATTATGGCGGGGAAAATGACTATAATGTAGCCTGGATGCTTCCTTAAGATATATAATCTTGCAAACCCTAAGCCTAACTTTTCCTTAAGGGGATTAGGCTTTTTGCTGTTTCTGCTACGATAGCGGGCTTATGCAAATTAAAAGGTCGTTTCAAACTCTCATTGTAGCTTGTCTTTTTATTTTCTGTACTCCATGACAAACACTTGTTTCAGGGTTTTGCTATATATTACAACATAATATATTTGAATCGAGGTATGTTGTATGGCGATCAGAAGAGCAACTCAGGAAGAGGCAAACCATCTTATTCAGCTGTCCGGGAAAGTGACGAAGGAAAGCTCGATGGGATATGCTGAAAATAATGTGCAGAATGCGTATAACCTTTTTATGCCCGTCATTCAAAATGGAGGTTATTTTCTCATCGATATCGAACAACGCAGACTGAGGGGATGGATTCTCCTGGTTACAGACTTGAATCCTGTGAAGGGCCAGGTCATGGGGAATTTGCTTAGTGTATATGTATACCCAAAGTACAGAAAATCGGGTGTCGCCCGGGAACTTGCGATAGCCGCGATTAATGAGTTTAAAGCGCTGGGGATCAGGACGATCCAGCTTAATGTGTTCAATGGAAATCCTTCAAGAATACTGTGTGAAAACTTAGGATTTAAACCTATCTCGACGATAATGGAATTGAATTTTTAATAATCCATTCCGCATGCGATCATAGGATTGAATTGCTCTTGTACCATAATTGCAGTTTTATTAAGCCGGGTAGAATCAAGGTCGTGGCAGAACTGGGCCCAGACAAAATCGGCAGAACATGCATAAATATGGAGAAGAGGAGGTTTTTGAATATGCATCCATATATAAATGGTTATCAACGAAATGATTATAGATTTGGCGCTGGTTTTGGCTGGTTGCCGTTTTTAGGCGGTTTAGCGGGTGGATTCCTTGGCGGGGCTTTGGCAGCTCCCCGGCCATTGCCGCCGCCACCTTTCGGATATCCAGGAGCAGGCTTTGCTGGAGGAGGTTACTTTCCTCCTGGCGGTTATCCTGGCCCAGGCTTGGGCGGCTATCCTGGTGGCAATATAGGCGGATACCCAGGTGGTTATGGCGGTTATCCGGGAGTGGGAGCAGCAGGCTATCCGGGTGCGGCTGGAACCGGCTACCCGATGGGACCAGGCGGAGCTGGATACCAAGCAGACGGCTATCCATTCTACGGAAATTCAAATTTAGATTCGTTCGGCTCTGGTTATCCGGATAATGCTAATAAAGCACTTTCTAAATTTTAGCGAGTGAAAAAAGGACTCAAAGGATAACACGTTCTATTTCCAGTCGCAAAATCAATTAATATAAGTCAAAATGACCATCAAATGCAGTTTAATTTGATGGTCTATTCTTTTTGTAATACAGACATTCTTTTTAATAAAATCTAACATTATAAAATTTGCATATCAATTTATAAACTAAAAGAAATTTATGTCCATCTAGAACTGAATCACTTGTTAGCGAAATAAGGAACTTTATATTAGATTATAATTGAATACAGAGTCATATAAATAATTAGTATTCCCATACCAATTAAAACAATTCTCCAAAACCAATAATCACTTATAAAAGCAGGTAAATCAATTAATCCCCTATCTGATTCCTTCACACTTTTTACGAACCACTCAATTCGAAACAAACCTATCCATAAGAAAATGACACCAACTATGATAATAAATAACCCAGCTAATATATCAAGCACCTTAAAGATACCTCAACTCGTTTTTTATTTACTTGTTTATACGTTTCCCGATTCAATTATGTTTCATTTCACACCTTGCTAAATTACACCGCCATTTGAAAAGGCAATCGAAATTCTTATTGAACTATACTCCTCTGTATGTCTAATAAGACTCTTGGTTATTCAAGAAAAATGCCAATCAGGAATAAAAAGTATACAGTTGAAATTAAGATTGCTAATAAAATTAAAGCACTTCTTTTAACTCTAGAAAGTTCCTTAAATCTTGAAGAAGTATCATAAATTAAAAATAAACAAATTAGTTGAATCAAAATAGCCATAATTACTCTGTAAACATCTATAGAATCTAAAGCACTTAAGGGTTTATCGAAAACCTTACTTTCTCTGGCAAATGTATTTGTTAATCCGAGTACTCCAAACAATACAAAGAAGTATAAGAACGCTTTAATACTTTTCATTAAATCCCCACTTATCGTTAATATTCCTCTGGTTTTTTAATTCTTTTTTGGCCCACATCAAACAATTGACTTCCTCTATATTACTTCCTTCTGGTTCAATCCACCAGATATCTTCACTCTCTTTTTCGGCAGATTAACATTTGAATTCGTGAATTGTAAAACTTCTCTCTGTTCCACTCTTCTTTAAATAAACCATGCAATACTGCTGGAAAACATGAATAGATATAGGCATGACGGTAAAAAGCAAGAAAAGTCAGGAGTGGGAATATGCCTGCAATCAATGGAACACAGTTGAAAGAAAGAATCAGGGATTTGAAAAGCAATATCTGGTTTGATGGACAGAAAATCACTGGGGACATCATAGCACATCCTGCCTTTAAGGGAGTGATCGATAGCAAGGCCGGCTTGTATGATTTTCAGCTTGAAGAGGAAAATTTGCCGCTGATGACCTATAAATCGCCGTCAACCGGAAACCGGGTGGGCCGGTCTTTTCATCCTACCGTCAAAAAAGAAGATCTGGAACTCAGGAGGCTTGCCGCCGGGGAGTGGGCAAAACTGACTGGCGGAATGATGGGGAGGACCCCTGATTACATGAATACAGCCTTAATGGCTCTTGGTGCTTCAGCAAATGTCTTTGAAGGAAAAAATAAATTAGGCAGGAATGTGACATATCTTTATGAAAAGGCAAGAGAGAATGACCTTACCTTTTCTCATACGTATGTCACGCCGCAGGTGAACCGTTCGCTCGCGTATATTGAAGATAAGGAGCAGCCTATTTCTGCCCGGGTGGTCAAGGAGACAGCTGACGGGATATATATTAAGGGTGCCAGGTTATTGGCTACACAAGGCGGTATCACAGATGAACTGATGGTTTTGCCGGCCGGCGGTAAATTCATCGAGGAAGATTATGTTTACGCCTTTTCGATTCCGAGCAACACAGAAAACTTAAAGTTTGTCTGCCGGGAATCGTTTGTCTATAATGAATCCCATTTTGACCATCCGCTCGGGTCACGGTTTGAAGAAATGGATACGATCGTAATTTTCGACAACACCTTTGTGCCGTGGGAGAGGGTATTTTTATATAAAGATCTTAATGCAGCGATGAATCTCTTCAACGAAACGAATTTTAATACCTTTCTGATTCATCAGACGTTATCAAGGCAGCTAACAAAATCGAGGCTGTTCCTGGGAACGGCCCAATTAATCACGGAAACGATCGGGATTGGCGAATATCAGCATGTAAAAGAAAAAATCAGTGAAATTATATGTGGTGTGGAAATGATGAAGGGGCTGCTTTTATCCTCGGAAATGCAGGCGAGGGAAAATAGTTCCGGCTTGATGGTACCGGATGCTAACCCTCTTACTGTTGCGAGTCTCATGTTTCCAAAGCTTTATCCAAGATTCGTAGAAATCCTTCAGCTGCTGGGAGCGAGCGGCACCATCACCATTCCGACAAGCAATGATTTTAACTCGGATTTAAGAAGTGACCTCGACCTGTATTTGCAGGGAGCAGATACCGATGCTAAGGGAAGAGTTCGATTATTCAGATTGGTGTGGGATATGTGCTCAAGTGCTTTTGCGGGACGGGAAACGATTTACGAGCGATTCTTTTTCGGTGATCCGGCCCGGATTTCAGTGGGCCTGTATAATCAGTATGACAAGAAACCAGCTGTGGATTTGGTGAATGATTTATTGAGAAGTTGAAAGGTAGAAAAATGATGGAAGCCTGGAAATCATCTCTGGGCTTTTTGCTGTCTTTTGGTCCAGAAAGCAATTAAGGTTCCCTACCTAGTTATGCTGTTTTTCTCGATTCATCCTTCTGGCTACCCAGAACGGGAGATACAAAATCACGAAGGTAATCAGCGCAATCACTTCCAGGGATAGGATATACCATGGCCAAGGCCGAGATAATCAATGATCGAAGGATTGACCGGCTTTTCGGAGATATACATATAGTTGCCTTCAATCAGGAAATTGACGATGAAAATGATGAGCGTATAGACGTTCAACCAGAAAAATGCTTTCCAAATGGACTTTCCAGACGGCCGGTATCCTGCCACAAAAACCATGAACAGATTGGCTACGACGGTTCCCCCATGTGAAACGAAGAAATGGATATAGCGGTAATGGGGAAAGGTGTACAGGCTGATGTCGGGTGTGATCATCGCCTGCAATGCACTGCCGACGCCGACAAAATATGTGAATTCAAACAGGACATATCTCTTGTTTAATAGCAATATGGCAGAGAAGATGAGGGAGATGCTGCTTAAGTGAAGGGGCAATGAATACTGGTAGTTCCAGTGTCCACTCCACCAAAGCCAGATCTGCAGGCTTATTTCAGAGGCTATAAGCACAATGAATAATCCGATACGGACAGCAGTGTTGATCCCGGGTTTCCGTAAAGGCTTTCGGAATAAGAAAAGCAGAAGGATCATAAAAAAGAAAGCAGTGAGCGTCAAAAGGTGGACGCTTGAAAACAGCTGAAAAACATTTTCTGTTCCCGGTTCAAAAAATCCCTTCATGATTCCGCCGCCCTTTGTAGAAGTTTTCCATATCCTTACTTTATCATATTCCGAGCTGGCATATATATCAGTTGAAAAACATACATTTCATACGATTACAGTTTGAGGAGGGTGGGCTTATGCAATTTTACTATGGACAACAGATGCCCTTAAGGATTTTGGATGAAGCCGAGTTCTGGAAGCATCAGGAGGAGGAGCATACCGTCGTGATCCGGGAGCTGACACCTGATTTAGAACAGAAGTATGTTGATGCCCTGAAAGAATGGGAAAAAGTATTGGGAGAGACCCGCCATCAGGTTTTGAGATTCATAGAGACGGTGACGAGGACGGGAGATTACATACCTGCCCAGCTGCACCAGCATGTACTGAAGCTTACCTCCTACTATTTGCAGCAAAGCCTCGAATTCATTCAATTATGTGAGAAGATCAAAACAGAGAGTGAAGCAGTTAAAAGCAATCCAACAGCCAAAGTGGTACTGGACCATATCAGCCGTGAGTCAGAGTATTTTGTCGGGATTGCCCAGGCACTTCTGTACCAGCAGACAACTTAATAGCCTATCTAAAATCAGCCAGTGATTGGCTGATTTTTTTATTTCACGGCTTATAACACTCTGAAACTTTTTACCCAAAAGTTCCGTTTAATGATCGAGTATATATTAAAAATTCCTGGAGGAGCCTTCGGATGAGATTTTTCATTCACTACCTGATCAGAGGATTATGCATTTTAGCGGGAATCGTACTTTTTCTATCGATTCCGCAGCTTTTTTATGTGAAGGGAAAACAGCTGATATTTGGACCAGAGTTTTTCTTGTCAGCACTGAAGGAGACCGCTGGGCAGATTTTGCATTTTAATGTGTTGCCGATTGTCCAGCAATGGACGACCACAAGCATGGGCGAGCGCTACTTTTACTCCATGGAGATCCTCTTGCTGTCGCTGCTGGCTATGGTGATTGGAGGCATTCTCCTTACAGGGATTTTCATCATAACCCCAAGAAAACTTCAGTCAAGGCTGAAGGACCTGATTAATTTTAGTGAAGCGGTCCCCGATTTGCTGATTATTTTCATCCTGCAATTTGTCGTGATTTATTTGTATAAGGAAACAGGTTTTAAGCTGTTGAGGCTATATGGCTTGAGCGAGAAATCCTATCTCTTGCCTATCTTGACTGTCTCACTTCTGCCATCGTTTTTTATGGCACAGTTCCTGATCAAGGAAATCGAGGCTGAGTGGGGTAAGGATTATGTCATTTTCGCCAAATCAAAAGGACTGCCTGATCTGGCAATTTACTTTGTGCATATTTTGCGCAATATTTTCCCGATGGCGATCATTCAATTGAGGACGTTCATCTGGACTCTGTTATCGAACCTTGTCTTAATAGAATATCTTTTTGCCCTGCAGGGGTTTACGACTGATTTGGATGATGTATTCACAAAGGATGCGTCTTCAGTGATTATTTTTTGCATGCTGCTTGCGGTTCCTATTCTGGTTATCGACTTCCTGGCCAGGATCACAGCCTATTTTTACCGGGGGAAGGATGAGGTTCAATTATGAAAAATTACCGGAAGACAATTATTGGATCTCTCCTGATCATCGGCCTTTTCACTGTCAGCCTTATGTATCCTTTATATGGCGACAAAGATTTTCATGAAGAATTCTATATTTATGATAAAAACGGATCGATCATTGATAGGGCGCCAACGCCGCCAACACTTGACCATCCATTAGGCACCGACCGAAACGGGCAGGATATGGTCTATATCCATTTATACGGAGCGAAATTCACGATCGCTGCTGTGTTTACGATCACTGCGTTAAGGATTCTAATAGGTGTCCTGACGGGGATTGTGATCGCCATTTGGCTTCCGGGGATGAAAATCTATTTCAAAGATTTTTTCCTTGGATTCCGCTATGTGCCGGGTTTGATCATCGTGCTGTTCCTGATGGCACCTGTGACCGGGCATTATACCGGAATGTCCGTCTGGATTGCCGTAGCCTATCAAATTGGCGTGCTTACACTGGTTGCGTACCCGGCAATTGTCATACTGGTGATTGAATTTATAGAAGAATTGCAGAAAAAGTCTTTCGTTCTATCTTCCTATTTAATGGGAGGCAGCTCTTTCCATATATTAAAGAAACATATGTGGCCCTTCCTGAAGTCGACGGGAACGCTGATGATTGTCCAGCAGATACTCAGTACACTGGTGATAATCATGCATCTGGGGATTTTTGAATATTTCCTTGGCGGCCGGACGAAAGGCGGAATCTTCACCCTGCCCGGGGATATCCCCGTCGCCGAAACTCTATCGAATGAATGGGGCGGCCTGATCGGACAAAACTCCAGGGTTATGCTCCAATATCCATGGATGGTGCTGAGTACCATGGTGTTCTTCTTTTTCCTGATTGTTGTCCTGAATATGATGAAAAAGGAGCTTGAGGGGAATCTGGAGACTGATCGCATTGATTTTAACAGTAAGCGGAAGAAAACGAAACAATTGCAAGCTGACAGGAGCGCCAGCCCCGTTGCTTTTAGGCTGATCAATGACCAAAAACAGGGTAACGACCAAAATGGGTTTACTGGATAATAGGATAAATATACTCATCTTCAGGGTGAGTTTTTTTAAGACAAAACTCCTAGTTTTAAAACTTTCGCTTATAGAAAGATATCTGTTATGATGATATTGGAATAAAGAAAAGGAGGAATTTTCCTATGTATGATGTAGCAATTATCGGAGCAGGCCCTGCAGGCGGAAGCGCAGCGATTTTCGCAGCAAAGGCTGGCAAGAAAACAATCGTGCTGGACAACAATAAAAGCGTAACGAAGCGTGCATGGATGGAGAACCACTATGGCGCTCCTGAAATCGCAGGCCCTGACTTAGTAGAGACAGGCATCAAGCAAGCGGAAAAATTCGGTGCTGAGTTTGTTGAAACGACAGTGACTTCTGTCAGCAAAACAGACAGCGGCGTTAAAGTTGTAACTGAAAACGGCGAGTATGAAGCAAAGCATGTCATCATCGCTTCTGGCATGATGACGGATGTAGCTGAAGCATCAGGCCTTGCAACAAAAGATGGCACAGAACCAAGAATCAAAACGATTTTTGATGTTAATGCTGCCGGAAAAACAAATGTTGAAGGCGTTTGGGCTGCAGGCACTTGTGCAGGCGTCAGCATGCACACCATCATCACAGCTGGTGACGGTGCGAAGGTTGCTATCAATGTCATCAGTGAACTGAATGGCGAGCGTTATGTAGACCATGATGTTCTAAAAGCATAAATAGTTGAAGCCTTGCAGGAATCTGCAAGGCTTTGATTATGGCAAGAAGTTAGTAATCTAGTTGCTATAATTAAACTGGTCCTCAATCTTCCCGTCTTCATCGTGAATATAAGCCATTGTGCCAGCTTCTTCAGCCATACGCTTAGCTTCATTCACAGCCTCGGATTTTGAACCAGTGGTCAATTCAGGGTCATCTTGTCCCTCTTTTTTGACTGCCCACCCCTCTTCGTCATGGGGTACGGCATGGAATCTTGCTTCATCTGTTCCTGCCCGGTCCTTGAAGTATTCTTCACGTTCCATATCATTTTTGTTTTCAGCCATCTTAATCCCTCCTTGGTTTTTTGGTTTGCACCTGTTAAAGGTATTAAGATTTTACCCGCTAAAAACAAACAAAAACGCGCCTGGACAGTATGGATATTTTTGGCGGAGCATTCTCAGAGGATCCTGTTATCTTCCTGTCTGTCAGTTCCAGCAGCCTGTCGTGGGTAGGTCACCTGTAAAATCCCATCTTGGAAGGAGGATTGAATGAACCTTGTCTCGGTAGGTTCGGGAAGAGGGATCAGGCGCTCGAATTCACCATAAAATCTCTCCCTTTTTACCTCCATATCAGCAGGGAACAAGGCTCTCGCAATCCCCTTCACCACCAGAGTATCTCCCTGTCTTAGAGCCACGGATAAATCGCTTCTGCTTAAGCCGGGAACCTCAATGATCAGGCAGATGGCGGAATCATTTTTGTAGATATCATATAATGGGAAATCATCAGCATGAACCACCCTCTCCGGGATACCATGATTGAATAACCCACGCCAAAAATCATCTTTTTGGTATTTATTCGTCAACTCGAGCCACATTTTCACTTTCTCCATATCCATGTCATGGCCCTCCCAATGAAGGTTTTAAATTTGGTTCGCAATAGGTGCAGAAGGGTTGGCAATCTGATCCTGATCACTGACATCTGGATCAAAAACCCCGGTATTCTGGAAAGAAGATGATGGGGAGAAATCACCGAGAGACAAGTTGACACCGAAGTTCTTGTTATTCGACGTGTGACTATTATGAACGGTTGGTCCAATATCCAGGTTTCCGTTTGAAGAGATTCCATTGACTTTGATATTAAAAATATTAATTTGGTAAGGCATCGAAAACCTCCTTATCAATACTAAATGCTGTACTAGCACGCGTTTTTTACACGGATTTACCTTTGTTTTCCAAAGGAGACTAAATGATGGGCTCATCAACAGGAACAGGGGCCAGAGGGACGCCCTGATAGGTGGAATCCGCTGTCGCAATCGCAGCTTGATCATTTACATCCGGATCAATATAGACATTATCCATCAATGCTTCTGTTGGTGACGCATCACCAAAAGAAGAATTCATTCCTTGTGACTTATCGTTGGCTGTATGGCTGTTATGGATGGCTGATCCAATGGTGATGGAGCCATTTCCCGAAACGCTGTTAACTTTGAAATAAAAGAGGTTAATCGTGACTGGCATAGCATTTCATCCTTATTCCGTCTTTGAGGTACTATATGCAGTCTTTGGCCCAAACGTTCTTTTATATTAAGGGAGCATGCTCTACTTGAAAAATGGACAAATACCCATAAAATTTTTGGCAGATGGATATACACCCAGGAAAGTTTTCGCTTTTGAATAATCTTTAGTAACCTAACCTTTTTAAAAATCAATCAAACACCATACCCATTCTATGGCTCCAAACTATTGGTAGTGATAAACATTATTATGTGATAGCACAAGCCTTCTGAAAATAAGATGTAATATTAAACGGTGGAGGTTTTGCCATGGCAGTTGTGAAGCATACAGAGGCGGATATCGGTTTGTTGGCGAGACTTCTGAGGGCAGAGGGTGAGAGCGAAGGCCAGCAGGGAATGCTGATGATCGGAAATGTGGGAATAAACCGAATCCGGGGGAACTGTTCTGATTTTAAAGGATTAAGGACGATCCCGCAGATGATTTACCAGGAGCATGCATTTGAAGCAGTCCAAAAGGGCTATTTTTACCAGAGAGCCAGGGAAGTGGAAAAGAGGCTTGCGAGGCGGGCTGTAAAAGGCGAACGTCTATGGCCGTCCAAATTCGCGCTCTGGTATTTCCGGCCGCCGGGCGACTGTCCTCCTACCTGGTACAATCAGCCGCTCGCCGGCCGTTTTAAGCTGCACTGTTTCTATGAGCCGACTGGAGAAGAGTGTGAAAACATCTATAATACTTTTTGATTGGCTGCCAATACTATTTGGCAGTCATTTTTTTGTGAGATAAGAAAGTATAAAATTCACTTTGAGTATAATCCAGCTCCAGCGCCTAGCCCCTCGAGACGTTTCGGTCCGCCCAATGAAGTCAAAGAACGACTTCACCGGTCGGCCCTCCAACGCTTGTCGGGGCTGACCAAGGCGCTTGCGCTTTTTTATCTTGACAGCAAAATGAAATGGGATTAAAGTTAAAAAGGTTAATAGTTAAACAGTTGAACAGTTAAACAATAGAATGATTTTAAGGCGAGGTGACTACATAAATATGTGTGATCAATCGATAAAGGATTTAGTGGATCACTATATCCATGTTTCTTTTTCGGTCAACAAGATTGCCGAGGGGATGGTCAAGGAAGAAATCGGTTCGGACTTAACGAACGACCAGCACTATACATTGCGCTATATCAACAAAGTAGGTTCCTGCACGTCCTCGGAGCTGGCTGAAGTCTTCGATGTCAAAAAAAGCGCCATCACCGCCATCATCACCCGTTTGTGGGAAAAGGGCCTGATCCTGAGAACTAGGGATGAAAATGACCGGCGATTGGTCTATCTGACTTTGACTGACAAGGGAAATGAATTGTTCCAAAAGACGGAGGAGCGGATCCAGGCACTGGTTGAGTCAATTATTACCAAGTTCGACCAGGATGAAATAGTCCAGTTCCTTAAGACGTACGATAAACTAAATGAAATTTTAATAGATAGAAAGAGCAGGGTGGAATAACGTGAACTTCATTATTAAGCAGAAATGGTTGGTCATTATTGCATGGATTCTGGTGGCTGCAGGGATGTTCATGGCTGCACCGAATATGGCGGAACTTGTCAGGGAAAAAGGGCAGATCACCGTGCCTGATGAATACTCCTCGACGCTGGCTGGCAAAATCATGGAGGAGGTCAGGGAGCAGGAAGGCGGAGGCGATGAAACACAGGTCGCACTCGTCTTCCACAGCGAGAAAAAGTTGACACAGGCAGAAATCAAGGAAGCGGAAAAAGCCATCCGCGAGCTTGAGAAAAATCGTGACAAAATTGGGATCACCAATATCCTGACACACTTCAATGAAGAAAGCCTGAAAGAACAGCTTGTCTCTGAAGATGGAAAGTCAATCCTGTCCTCGGTAACGGTCAGCTGGAACGACCGCGAACCGGCTGAAGTAAGGAAGCTGCTTTATGGCACAATAGAGGATGTTGACGTCGACCACTATTATACGAGCCAGTGGCTGATCAACGAGGATCTGATGACCAGTTCGGAAGAAGGATTGAAAAAGACTGAGGGAATCACCGTTGTTTTTATTCTTGTCGTGCTTCTCCTCGTCTTCAGGTCCGTTATCGCTCCGGTCATTCCATTACTGACAGTTGGTATGGCATACCTGGTTTCACAGTCGATTGTATCGATGCTCGTTGACCAATTCGATTTTCCGCTCTCAAACTATACGCAAATTTTCCTTGTTGCCGTATTGTTTGGAATTGGGACGGACTACTGTATTTTACTGCTCAGCCGTTTTAAGGAAGAGCTCACGCATCATGAAAGTGTCCCTGCGGCGATTGTCGCAACCTACAAAAATGCTGGGCGCACCGTATTTTTCAGTGGGATAGCAGTTATGATCGGCTTTGCCGCCATTGGCTTCTCACAATTCATTTTATATCAGTCCGCAGCCGCGGTAGCGATTGGTGTCGCCATGCTTTTGCTCGGATTATTCACTATAGTCCCGTTTTTCATGGCGTTATTGGGGCAAAAGATTTTCTGGCCGTCAAAACAGAGCGCAGAGCATGGTGAAAGCAAGCTATGGGGATCAGTCGGACGATTTTCACTGGCTCGCCCATTTCTGAGCCTGCTGATTGTCGCAGCAGTTTGCGTACCTTTCCTCGTGGCTTACGATGGAGAGTTAAGCTACAATTCATTGGATGAAATCAGCGGTGACGTAAACTCAATTAAGGCATTCAATGCAATCGCTGGCAGCTTCGGGCCAGGCGAATCGATGCCGACCCAGATCATATTGAAAAATGACGAAAGAATGGACTCAGCCGAATACATTGAACTCGCTGAAAAAATCAGCACCGAGCTGAAAAAGGTCGACATGGTCGACACAGTTCGTTCGGTCACAAGACCAACAGGAGAGCCAATTGAAGACTTCTTCGTCTCCAAACAGGCCGAAACACTCGGTTCGGGACTTGGAGAAGGAAAGGAAGGCCTCGATAAAATCAGTGAAGGCCTGCATGAAGCAGAAACAGAACTGTCAAAGTCAGCTCCGGAACTCGAAGGCGCCTCTGACGGTATCAATGAGTTGATTAATGGAACAACCGCCATTAAGTCAGGCCTTGGAGAAGTCCAGACTAACCTCTCGAAAATCGAGGACGGCATTCGCAAGGGTTCTGCGGGATCAGATGAGATACAGGCAGGGTTGGCGGAAGCAAAGGCGGGAGCCGAGGCGTTGCTGGCTGGGTATAAGGAGCTGCAGGGCAAATATGTAGAAATGCAGGGTGGCTTGGCAGAGCTTGAAGCGGGATATAAGCAAGCTGGTGATGGTATTGCCAAACTCTCTGGTGGAATCTCTCAGACAAACGGCCAGCTCTTTGGCTATTTAGAAAATAGAGATGAAACGTTAAAAGAAGACCAAAACTATCAGAAAATAAAAGGTCAGCTCGCTTACATGCAGACGGAACTTGCAAAAGCTTCAGCAGGTCTGGATAAACTTAATGAGGTAATGCCGCAGCTAACCGGCGGCATGTCCCAAGCTAACGAAGCCTTTGCCGGGGCACTTGCCAAGCAGGCTGGATTTGGTCCCGGGCTCCAACAGCTCATCGACGGAATCGAGCAGCAGCAGGCAGGATTAAATCAGCTTGCTGACGGACAGGGCAAAATCGTCGATAATTTCCCTAAGCTGACAAATGGTTTGACTGGAATCAATGCGGGCCAGCAGCAGCTTTTGGCTGGCTTTGGCGGATTGGGTACCCAGTTGGATGAGCTGACAAACGGACTCAGCCAGAGCACGGATGGGCTGAATCAGGTTTCTGAAGGTCTTGGTTCCGCGCAGGATTACCTGAACGGCCTGGCCACCTCAGATTCCAACGGGTTTTACCTGCCTGAGGATGTCCTTGAAAGTGAAGACTTCGCACAGGTATTTGATGTCTATTTCTCAAAAGACCGAAAAGTCATGACGATGGATGTCATTTTTGAAGCAAATCCATATTCCAACAAAGCGATGGCACAGATTCCTGAACTTAAGGAAGCTGTTGAGCGTGCAACGAAGGGGACGAAGCTTGAAAATGCCGATGTAGCCGTTGGCGGGATCACGAGCACGAATGCTGACCTCGATACGATGTCTGGCCAGGATTATACTCGCACAGTGATTTTAATGCTGCTTGGCATCGGCATCATCCTTGTATTCTTGTTCCGCTCCATCATCATGCCGATTTACATTATCGGATCATTGATTTTAACGTATTATACGTCAATGGCGATCAATGAAGTCATCTATGTCGATATCCTCGGATACTCAGGCATCAGCTGGGCGGTACCGTTTTTCGCCTTTGTCATCCTGGTTGCCCTTGGTGTCGACTACAGTATCTTCCTGATGGACCGTTTCAACGAATATAAGGATCTGTCCATCTCAGAAGCGATGCTGCTTTCGATGAAAAAGATGGGAACGGTCATCATCTCAGCAGCTGTCATCCTTGGCGGAACCTTCGCCGCGATGATGCCTTCCGGAATGATGTCGTTACTGCAAATCGCATCAATCCTCCTTGCAGGATTATTCTTGTACGCGTTCATCATGCTGCCGCTGTTCATCCCGGTTCTGGTGAAGAACTTTGGCGAAGCAAACTGGTGGCCTTTTAAAAGAGCATAAATGAAAAGAGGCAGCCAATAGGCTGCCTCTTTTTGCAATTAACATCCATCCACTCCACAGGACATTCCTTCCTCTGGGTTATCCATCTCTGAAAGAATGATTTGCTCAAGGGCTTCTTTCGACCTCATTCCCGGAACGACTCTGTCTCCAACGATGAAAGTCGGAACAGCGGTGATGTCCACCTCATTATAAGCATGATTCAGAGCTTGTCGATGAGCTTCTTTATACTTACGGCTTTCGAGCGCGTGACGATATTCATCTTGATCGAGACCAACTTCACCAGCCAGCATTGTTAAAATCTCGACGTCCCCAATATCAAGCCCTCTCTGGAAAAAAGCCTTCAGCATATGGTCGTTATACTCGTTTCCTTTCCCTTGCTCCTTCGCATACTGGTACCCCTCAAATGCAAGGTGTGTGTATGGCTGGGGAGACACATCCGGAAGGACAATCTCCACTCCCATCCGCTCAGCCATCGGGTAAACAGATTGCTTCCATGTGCTTTGCAAGTAATGTTCCTCAGGCTTTAACGTCTTGTTCGGATAGGGCCGTAATTCAAAAGGCATCCATTCCAGCTCGACATCCTTTCCATCAATGGCTTCCTTCAGCGGAAACTCCGCCAAAAAACAGAACGGTCAAACATAGTCTGAATAAATCTTGATCTTCAGTGTCATAGCAGCCTCCTCCATATTCTTAACAGTATTAGGGTTCGTTTGGATTATACCTTTATACAAACTGGCTAAACTTTTAGGAGGATTTTCATTGCTGAAATCGAGATTGAACCATATAATGGAAATATCATAACTCAAAGGGGATAGAATATTGCGTACATATAGATTGGTTTCTTCATATAAAGAGGTGAATTTTTTATAATAGAATGGGAGACTAAAAAATGACAACAAATCTTTTTCGCGGAAAAACTTTAAAGCTAACAGCAAAAAGGGAAGGGGATATTGACATCATCGCTTCCTGGGATGAAGATCCGGAGTACCTGAGAAATGTGGACACGGATATTGCCGTACCTCGGCCGGCAGAGCATTTTGAAGATGAGGGGAATCCTGGCTCGAACAGCTTTTACTTCCGCTTAAGGACAATTGAGGATGACAGACTGATCGGATTTATCGTCATTCACAGCATCGAATGGAATAACAGAGCAGGAACGCTTGCGATGGGCATCGGCCATGCCAATGACCGTGGGAAAGGATATGGATCCGAGGCCTTGCAGCTGATCCTTCGATACGCCTTCCATGAACTGAATTTGAACAGGGTTGGCCTCGATGTCATTGAATACAATGAACGGGGAATCCGTGCCTACGAAAAAGCCGGCTTTAAGGTCGAAGGCAGGATGAGGCAGGCAGTGCAGCGAGACGGAAAGCTTTGTGACCGAATCATAATGGGAATTCTCCGTTCGGAATGGGAAGTCGAAAATAAGATGTAAAAAAAGCTGTACAGATTTAGTTCTGTACAGCTTTTTTTACATCTTATAGCAATTTTTATTACCCAGTCATCAGGTTATTCAGATGCCGGGTTCAATCCTTTTGAAGAGACAAGCTTGTCGAATACCCATCCAGCCAGTCCGCCGATTAAAGCAGGCAGGAGCCAGCCAAGTCCTTCTCCATATAACGGAAGTGAGTTAAGAAGGGACAGCATTGCATCTGATTCAACGCCAAATGTCTTCAGTCCGTCTATAACGCTGACCATTCCGGCGGCAAAAACAGCTCCGACATAGACCCCGCGCGCGCCTTTGAAAAAGCGGTCCAGGAAGGAGAGGATAACGAGAACGATCGTGATTGGATATAGAACGATCAAAACAGGTACTGAAATTGAAATGATTTGGTTCAGGCCAAGGTTTGCGATTAACAAGCTGACCAATGTTACCGCAGATGTGAAGACCTTGTATGGAACCTGCGGCATCATTTTGTTAAAAAATTGGCTGGTTGCCGCTACAAGACCAACAGCAGTCGTGAAGCAAGCAAGGGTGACAATCAACCCTAAAAGCAGCATACCTGGTACGCCAAAAATAAACTCCGCAGCTGATGTTAAAATTTCACCGCCATTTTCGAACTGACCGACTGAAGCCATTTTTGCTCCCATCAGGCCAACTGTTACATAGACAAAAGCCAAGCCGATTCCAGCAATGATGCCGGCTTTCAATGTTTCCCTAACAATCTGCCTGCGCTCAAGCGCCTTTTTCTGCTGGATAGCTCCAACGACGATGATGCCGAATGCCAGTGCAGCGATGGTATCCATTGTCAGGTACCCCTCAAGGAAACCAGTGGCAAAGGGTGCAGCCGTATATTTTTCAGAAACAGCTCCAAATGACCCATCCAGTTTGAAAAAGCTTCCGAGTACCAGCAGAACGATGGCAGCAAGCAAAACAGGCGTTAAAATGCTGCCAATCCGCTCAACCATTTTTGATGGATTCAATGTCACCCAGTAAACAAGTGCAAAAAACGCAACTGTGAAAAGCAAGAGTACAGCTGTATGCGGTCCGCCCTCTGCCAGGAATGGCTTGACGGACATTTCAAAAGCAACATTGGCGCTTCGCGGAATCCCGAAAAATGGCCCAATTGACAAATATACAGCAGCGCTGAAAACAACTGCAAAAACAGGATGGACCCTTGAACCGATTTCTTTGACGCCACCCTTAGCCATTGAAATGACAACGACCGTCAATAGCGGCAGCCCAACCCCGGTTACGACAAAACCAAGCATGGCCGGCCAGAAGTTCGCTCCTGCTTCCTGCCCTAAAAATGGCGGGAAAATCAGATTCCCAGCCCCAAAAAATAATGCAAATAACATCAAACCGATTGTGAGTGTTTCTTTACCCTTTAAACTTCCCATCCTTTTTCTCCTCCTAATATAATGTCCTGGCACTGAGAGTATAGGAATTTTGGAACGGAATGTTATATGTTGAAAAATAAAAACCCGCCCCTAAAACTAGGGACGAGTTATCCTCGCGTTACCACCCTGATTCCGCACAAAAAAATGCGGCCCTCATCAACGTACCATCATACGTGTTCCCTTTAACGGCGGACAATCCGGCAAAGCTTACTGCCAATAAGGTTCAGCTTCGCATCTCAGAGATGATGCCCCTCTATAACCTGAACACCGGCTTGCAGCAGATCACCGGCTCTCTGTAGATCAGTTCCATAAAGGACGTGTTCTCGTCATCGATTTTATTATTTTGAAATATATTTACATGAACTATAATAATATTCAGATAATAATATGTCAATACTATTATACAAGGAAAGTTTTTCATTATTAATTTTATCATTGAATGTCCAAGGGAAGACATGTTTAATACATTTTGATGCCCGTCACGCTGCGAATTGTCCAAGAAGTGTTGTTTAATAGACATTTTGAAGCTCAACCCATTCTGAAATGTCCAAGAAGTGGTGTTTAATAGACATTTTATAGCTCATCACGTTCCGAAATGTCTATGAAATAAAATATAGTGTCTATAACAGTACAATCCATATTAAAATGGGGTTATAAGTCTAAAAATGGAGAAATGCCATGAATTTTAAAAAGCTTGATGCGTTCATTATGGTTGTGGAAAAGAACAGTTTTTCAGAGGCCGCAGCTGCGCTTAAAAGTTCCCAGCCATCGGTTAGCCTGAAAATCAAAAGTCTTGAAGATGAACTTGGTTTCGAACTGCTCGACAGGGGGGCGGCTGGAATCAGGCCAACGTCTGCAGGAATGCTGGTATACAGTGCTGCAAAGGACATTAAGAGCAGGTGGAAAACACTCGAGGATGAGCTCGGAGAATTTCACGGTACGTTGACAGGGACTCTTACCATTGGTGCGAGCACGATACCGGGCACATATCTGCTTCCAGGCTGGATCAAAAAATTCAGAAGCCTGTTTCCGAAGGTGGATGTAAAGATCGATATTGGCGATTCGAAGAAAGTGCTTGATCAATTGCAGAATCATCAGATTGACGCAGGCATCATTGGGATGAAAGTCGACTCACGCCTGGTGACGAGCAAGCCGATTGCCTCCGATTCATTGGTATTGGTCACACCAGTGGGGCATCCATTAACGCTTGCCGAAGCACCGGATTTTTCCCAAATTCAGCAATATGATTTCGTCCTCCGTGAAGAAGGGTCAGGAACACGGAAAATGATGGAGCATTACCTAGTGGAAAAAGGTCTGTCGCTTGATGATCTAGACGTTGCTGTCTCGATCGGAAGCACGGAATCCGTGATCGCAGCCGTGGAAGCTGAACTAGGCATCAGCTTCGTTTCCAGGCTGGCGGCAATGCCTGCAGTGAAAGCAGGACGTATAGCCATTATTGACAGCTTTGCCCCGTACGAAAGGGAGTTTTACCTTGTGGCCCATTCGGATGCCGAAAATCGCCCGCTGATTAAGCAGTTCACCGACGCAGTCATGAATACCAGTTTGTGAGGCAAACGATTCCCTTTTTAAAAGAAAGTGCTGATGACAATTTATAATTTTCACATTATTATTAAAGTAAGAGAAAGGGGCGTTTGCGATGCAGGTAAAGGTATTTGCTAATCTTAGGGAAATATGCGGAGGCGTGACAGTCGAGGTTCTTCCCGACGGTGACCGGGTAATGGATGTACTGGACAAGATGTGCGAAATGTTTCCGGATTTGCATGAGGAAATTTTTACTGAAGAAAAGACATTAAAGCCATTTGTCCATGTTTACATCAATGGACGCAATATCGTCCACGACCAGGAGCTAGAAACGGTTGTGAAAGACAGCGACCAGTTCGCACTGTTCCCTCCGGTAGCTGGTGGCTGATATGGTAGATAGAATACTAGAATTCCGCGGAATCAACCGGGATCATCTTGGCATGTATTTTGAAGAGCTGGGCGGCAGACTCATGACGGACTCCTTCCCATTCGTGTATGAAGCAGACAGCTGGATAGCGGAAATTCTGAGCGAGGATGAGCTTGCTTTTACGAAAACCTTCATCGTCAATGCCGTACATATCCGCTTTGAGGCGGAAAGCCAGGATGAGCTTGAACAATTGATTAAAAATTACCGTTATAAAACAACCCGGGTGGGCGGGTAGCAGAGGTTTCGGCAACTTTTTTTGCCGGGGCCTTTATTTTTTGCCGGAGGCGGGTTATTTCTAGGCGAAAATCGATGTTGCTGCTGCTTGGTATCGCTCAATGAGTGCTTTTCACTCAAATAATTACACCTCAGAGGTGGCCATTCTCGAAGGTATCGACCACAATTTGATTTTATTGGCGAATTTTTAGATTTATCGACCACATTTTAAGATATATCGACCACATTTTGAATTATATCAGCGAATTAATAAATATATCGACCACATTTCACAATATATCAACCAAGTCGATTTTTCCACGAAAAAAACCAGGCGGAAAATCACCTGGTTTTCCTCAACCTATTAAACTTCTTCTGTAGCTGGAGCTGTTTCCTCGCCGATAATGCCGAGTTCGCGAAGTTTTTCTTCGGTTACAACGCCATCTTTCCAGCCGCGGACATTATAATAGTCTTCCAGCATGATATCCATGCGGGAAACAAGTCCTTCACTGTTGCCAGAAGCTCCTTCTTCAGTGAAGCGTTTTGGCAGGAAGTCATCCTCGCGCTTGTTGAAGCCAGCTAGGTTATTGTAGTAACGCTCTAGGTTGTAGATTCTTTCCCCTGCAAGCATGACGTCATCCGCTGTCATTGGGATGCCTGTCATGGTGCTGTATTGCTCAGCATAGTGCTCTGCATTTTCAGAGAAAGAAGAGAATTTACAGATATTCATAGAGTCAGAGAATGAAAGCAGGTTCTGGAATACATTCAGAAGCTCAGCTTTTCCTTCTGCTACTGTACGGTCTGTTGGCTCAGGAATGCCGGCTATTTCAGATGCGATTGTGTATCCGCGAAGGTGGCATGCACCACGGTTACTTGTCGCATAGCCAAGGCCGATACCCTGGATTCCGCGTGGATCGTAAGCTGGGATGGACTGGCCTTTAACTGACATAGACAGTTCAGGAACGCCCCATGCAGCAGTCGCGCGTGCAGGACCTTCAGCAAGGATGCCGCCGAAGCCTTCACGGAATGCGATTTTGCGGGCGACTTCGATCATGCCGTCAGCATCGCCCCAGTCAAGCTTCTCGTCAACGATGCCTTTTTCATAGGCTTCCATTGTGACAGAGATGGCGTGGCCAAGCTCGATTGTATCCATTCCATATTCGTTACAGATGTCGATTAAGTATGCAATCGCCTCAGAGTCGCTCAATCCGCTGTTCGCACCAAGTGCCCATGCAGATTCAAACTCAAAGCTCTCAACGCGAGTCTTATATTTGCCTTCCTTGACCTCAACCTCAATCTTACAGCCGACTGGGCAAGCGTGGCATGTATTGTTCGCAACAAGCAGATGCTCGTTTACATACTCGCCAGAGTGCTTTTCAGCTTCATCCCAGTGTGTCAATTGAGAGTTGCGTGTTGGAAGCGCTCCCACTTCATTGATCAAGTTGGTAAGGACGTTTGTTCCGTATACGGATAGTCCGCCCTTGTTAGGAGCTGTCAAACCGCCTTCAAGAATCGCTTTAACCGCTTTCTTGTTAGCCTGGTTGTAATCATCTTTCTGAGCAGGTTCAGGCATGTTGCCTTTTTGTGCTGCTTTGATGACGATTGCCTTAAGCTTTTTGTAGCCTGCAACCGCACCAGTACCACCGCGTCCAGCCGCACGGTCATGCTCGTTCATGAAACCGGCAAAACGCACGCCGTTCTCGCCAGCCTGGCCGATTGTCATGACGCTTAGGTTTTCTTCGCCATGAGCGTCTTTCATAGCCTGTACAGTCGCGCGCGTGCCCAATCCCCACAATTGAGAAGCGTCACGGATTTCTGCTTTACCGTCCTCGATATAGAGGTAAACAGGCTTGTCGCTCTTGCCTTTGAAAATCACGTTGTCGATGCCGGACCACTTCAGGCGAGCGGCAGTCCATCCACCCATATGAGAGTCGGTAACTGTGCCAGTCAGCGGCGACTTCGTTACAACAGCAAGACGTCCGCTCATTGAAGAACGGGAACCTGTTACCGGTCCAGTCATGATACATAGGATGTTTTCTTCTGACAGAGGCTCAACTTCTGGTCCGTTGTCCAGTACATACTTGACTCCAAGTCCGCGGCCGCCGATATACTTCCTGACATCATCTTCATTGATGCCCCGGTAATCGACCGTGCCATTTGTCAGGTCAACTACGACTTCTTTGTTTTTAAATCCCCCAAGATTCATCTTAACTAATCCACCTCTTTCGCTTTTTATAGTAAAAAACTCCTAAGAGGAGACATTCCCTCTTAATATTTAGTATAGTGAAAATTTTCTATAAAAAAAAGCTTTATTTAAAGATATAATCTAAATAGAAGTGAGGGGATGTCCATGACAGAAATGAAGCGTTATTCAAGACAAATTTTATTCCAGCCAATCGGAACTGAAGGACAGAAAAAGCTGCTGAACAGTTCTGCAGTCATTGTCGGCATGGGGGCGCTCGGCACAGTGATCTCGAATCATCTGGTCCGTTCGGGCGTGGGGCATGTCCGCTTCATTGACCGTGACCTTGTCGAGCTGTCCAATCTCCAGCGCCAGACTCTCTATGATGAAGAAGATACACGCGAAAACCTGCCAAAGGTGATAGCTGCTGAAAAAAAACTGAAAAAAATCAATTCCGAGGTGAAATTGGAGCCAATCATTGCCGACCTGACGCTGGATAATGCGGAGGACCTGCTTGCTGGTTTTGATGTGATCGTCGATGGGACCGATAATTTCATGGCCCGATATCTTATAAATGATGTTGCTGTAAAACATGGCATTCCGTGGGTGTATGGCGGGGCTGTCAGTTCGCGGGGCATGTTCGCTGTCATCAAACCGGGGGAGACACCGTGCTATCGATGCCTGTTTCCTTCCGTCCCTGCAGGACTTGGAGATACTTGCGACAGCATCGGTGTGCTTTCACCGATCACAGACATCATCGGTTCGTTCGAAGCGGTCGAAGCGCTGAAGCTGCTTGTCAGTGCGGAGTCGAATCCCAATCTTGAACAGATGGATATCTGGTATAACTCGTTTTTGCAAATGGACGTCAGCCAGGGGCGCAATCCGGAATGCCCGGCATGTGTCCATCATCAATATGAATTTCTCGATCGCTCATCAGAGCAGCAGATTAACTATGCATCGCTTTGCGGGCGCAACACAATCCAGATCAATCCGCGACAGAAGGCAAAACTGGACCTTGAAAAGCTGGCAGGACGTTTGAAAAATAATGGCGAAGTAAAAGGCAACCCGTTCCTGTTACGTTTCATGCCTGATGACGAAATCACCATGGTCATCTTCCAGGATGGAAGGGTGCTTGTCCACGGCACGAATGATTTGGTAAAAGCGAAAACCTATTATGCCAGATACATGGGGTCCTAATGGGATTGAAAACTACATAGGATGGCAGCAAGATGAATTTTACGATAAAGGGGAGAGGGACTTGGAAGGCTATATTGATGAGCTGAAAAAAGTGATCGGAGAAGAACTTGTAAGTGTGAATGAGACGATTCTGGAACTTCATGGCCGCGATGAGTCGTATCACGAACCGCGCCTGCCTGATGTCGTTGTATTTCCGCGCAATAAAGAAGATGTCAGCAAGATCCTTAAATTTGCGGACGAAAGAAGGATTCCGGTCGTGCCATTCGGGTTGGGCACCAGTCTTGAAGGCCATGTCATTCCAGTGAATGGAGGAATCTCTCTCGACCTATCTCATATGAATGCGATCCTCGAAGTGAAGGAAAACGACTTCCTGGTTAAAGTCCAGCCTGGCGTGACCAGGTCTGTGTTGAATAAAGAACTGAAGAAATACGGTTTGTTCTTCACAGTCGATCCCGGTGCAGATGCGACACTCGGCGGGATGGCAGCAACGAATGCGAGCGGTACGACTTCTGTCAGGTACGGAATCATGCGGGACCAGGTCAGAGATCTGGAAGTCGTTCTCGCAAACGGTGAAATCATCCATACCGGCGGCCTGTCAGCGAAGTCTTCTTCAGGAATCCACCTGAACGGCATGTTTGTCGGCTCGGAAGGAACGCTTGGCGTCATCACAGAACTCACGTTGAAAGTGTACGGAATCCCGGAAGCGATTACCGCAGCACGGGCGGTTTTTCCTTCTGTAAAAAAAGCCGTCGATGCCGTAGTCGGCATTTTGGCAGGCGGCATCCCCGTTGCCCGGATTGAATTTGTCGATGGAGAATCTGTTAAAAAAGTGAATGAATATATGGAAACTCAATATGAAGAAGACACGACGCTATTCATGGAATTTCACGGCAACGAAGCAGGGCTGGCTCAGGATGTTGAATTCGCCACGGAAATATTGAAGGACCACGGCTGTACAAGCTTTCAATTCGAGGCCGATTCCAAAGCGCGCAACCAGCTGTGGGAAGCGAGGCATAACCTGCTTTACGCCTACAAACACACCGCCGGCAACAAAAGCATCATGCTGACAGATGTCAGTGTCCCGATCTCCGAATTGACCGGAGCGATTCTCCACACCCGCGAATTAATCGATGCTTCGAGGATTGAAGGTTCGATTGTCGGCCATGTCGGCGACGGCAACTATCATGTTTTGCTGCTGCTGGATAAAGAAAATCCTGAAGAAGTAAACGAAGCTGAACGGATCAATGAAGAAATTGTCCATTATGCACTAAAACGCGGCGGTACCTGCACCGGCGAGCACGGAGTAGGACTGGGAAAAGCCAAATACCAGCGCCTCGAGCACGGGGCAGCCTATGAAGTGATGAAAACTATTAAAAAAAGCCTGGATCCGAATGGGATTTTGAATCCGGGGAAGATTTTTATAGACTAATGAAAAAAAAGCGGCCATTGTGCCGCTTTTTTTAAGTGAAAATTGCTATTTTACGAGGCAATCTCTACGACTTGCCCAATAATCTCTACGGTAAAAGAAATCATCTCTACGATTTATTCGATAATCTCTACGAAAAGTTGATTAATCTCTACGATTTACCCCATAATCTCTACATTTTCCAAAAAATAGAAGCTACTCTTAATAAAACAGTCTCACAAGCAAATACCCAAACACCGAAAGCAGCACTGACCCGGCAAGTCCAGCTGTCAATGCCTTTCCGCCCATTTGGCGGAAAGACTTGAAATCGACATTCAGTCCTAGTCCGGCCATGGCCATGCCGATGAGCAGGTAGGCGAAGCTGACGATTGCCGAAGCGGCGCCTTCGCTGACCAGCCCTGTTGTATTGAAGGCGCTGACAGCGAGGAAACCGAGGATGAACCAGGGAATCGGAAGGGAGGCGAGCGTCATTTTCTGCCCTGTTGCTCCGGTTTCCCTGCGTTGAAGCAGGATGCCGATTAAAATCGCAACTGGGACAAGCAGTGCTACTCTCGTTAATTTTACGATGATGGCAAGATCAAGCGCAGCCTTTCCAGCCGGGTCGGCAGCGGCGACGACGTGGGCGATCTCATGCAAAGTACCTCCGGCGAACACACCGTAGTCCAGTGCATCCAACCCAAGATAAGAGAAAATAAGCGTATAAAGAATCGTGAAAATCGTTCCTAGCACCGCAACATTGGCTGCGCCGACGGCTGTTTCCTTTTCATTCGCCTTGATGACCGGTGCGATGGCGACAACGGCGGCAGCACCACATATCGCTGTGCCACAGGCAGTCAGGATGCCGAGTCTCTTCTCCACCTTGAAAAGCCTGCTCAGTCCATAAACCACCAGCAAGGCAAACGTCAGATTCGCGAAGGCGATGAAAAAGACAGTTCCCCCTGCATTGTAAATATCATTAAGATTCAGCCTGAAACCCAGCAAAATGATTCCGAGCCGAAGCAGCTTTTTGCTGGAATAGGAGGCACCCTCCAACAAACCATTATCCACTCCAACGGCAGCACGCCACACCATTCCGAGCATGATGGCGATGACAAGCTGGCCCATGATCGCGAAGAATGGCAGGCCTGCGATCAGGCGCGCAGCCAGTGCCAGGACCAACGTTAAAGCAATCCCTTTGAACACCGGCATGCTATAACGAGGCAAAAGTTCATTCATTTTCATATTATTACACTTCCTCTGAATCAATCTATCTACCACTTTATCGAATTAAAGAAAAATAGCAAAACCCATATATGTATCCAAACCCAAATTGTCAATATTCACAAAACGGATATATGTGGGCTAAGCCTTGGGCCATGATGGTGATTATAATGAAAGTAACTATACGACCTCCAAAAGCAGGTGAGCAAAAAATGGAGAAAAGCATGTCGGAGGGAAGATTCCTAATCTATACCATTGCTGCAGTCATGTTGTTCATGCTGATTCATCTTTATCACTCCGATCTTTCACCCTACTTGAATCCTGAAAACTATATTGCCATCCATACCATTTTGGAATTTTTCAGCATTGCCGTTTCCTTTTCGATACTTTCATATGGCTGGAAATTATCTGGCTTCACTAAGTCAAGAAAAATCCTGATGCTGTCATTTTTGTTTTTCATTGTCGGTGTGCTTGATTTATTGCACACGCTTACGTTCAAAGGGATGCCGTTTTTTATTACTGAAAGCTCGATCGCAAAGGCGACATCATTCTGGGTTATTGCCAGGCTGGCCGAGTCATTGTTGATGGTCCTTGTCCTCATCCTGCCTGAACGCCAGCTGAAGCAGGACCCAAGACGAATCTGCCTGGCATTCTGCACTTTTTTTCTCGGTGCCATTATGTATGTGGTTTTCAGGTATGAGCAAAGTCTGCCGCTGCTCGTCATTGAAGGGGAAGGAACGACACTTTTAAAAAATGTCATTGAATATGGTGTCAGTTTCCTGCACTTTATTTCCATCGTGATTTCGCTTTATTTTTATTATGAAGGGAAGGAGGGCCAGCATCTGTATGTGGCCCTCGCATTTACGTTTTTATTCCTTTCGGAGCTCGTTTTTACCATCTATCAGAGCGTATATGATATCGATAATTTCACCGGACATTTATACAAGGCAATTGGCTACTTTTTCATCATGAGAGGCTTCTACTTCTCGACAATTGCCGATGACAGCTTTTTTAAAGGTCCCCGGGAAAAAGTTTGGTCTCAGACTGAAGAGATGATCCAGAGTCATTACGGAATTATCTTCAGGCTGACGAAGCAGGGAAATGACTTTATCCATAAGATTGTCGGCGGTGGATTGCTTGAAGATCTTGGCTTCACTCCGAATGAAATCAACGGCAAGACGTTGAGGGAGTTTTTGCCCGAAAAGGCGGGAAGAGTGGAGAAGTATTATGAATGTGTCTGGAAAAATAACGAGAAGATTGTCTTTGACATCGATATTGGCGGAAACACATATGCCATTTCACTTATGCCGGTCATGATGCATGGGGAAGTAGTCGAGGTCGCCGGTGCGGTGATGGGAATCGTCCAGTATTCCCGGCTGGACCGTTGTTCAAGAAGTACAAAGACGAATGCTTTGTGATGTTCCATATATTTCAAGTTCCTGTCGGCATCAATGCGGGTAAAATAATCATGGTCGTTGATACTAACTGCAGGAGGGATTCATCATGAAAAAGGATAAATTTGTGAACATCGATGCAAACGCACAGCCTGCGAACCAGGGTGATTTGGGAGAGCAATTGAAAACTGCGGAAGCGAACATGAAACTCCAGGATGCTTTTTACGACGAAAACAAAAGCGATGGAGTTGATCCCGCAAACCTGAATAACCAGTCAGCCATACTTACGGAAATGGACTAAAGCCGGCAGATGATTGCCGGCTTTTTGCCCTGTAAGGAATACTTTTATTGATGGCGGTCCGTTTTATCGCTCTGGTCTTTGTTGCGTTTGTTGCCCTTGCTGTTATCCCCGCTCGTCAGCTCACCAGAAAACTCAGCCATCTGGTTGCCAAGCTTCGGTGAATTTTGATTTTTGCTGCCCTTATTGTTCTTTTTGGTCATTATAAGCCCTCCTAGTATTTAGTTCAGGTTAGTTTTCCCGGAAAGCATGGAGCAATATGTACTGTTTTCTTAGGATGCATAAAAAAGGAGCAGCTGGCTGGCAGCTGCCCCCTTCTGTTTACTCTTTGATCACTTGTTCAATTTCTTTTTCGCTCACATTTGTTACTTGAGCCGTCTCCTTCAATTGCTGGATCAGCTCATTTGCTTCCTCATAAAGCGTGTCATCGGTGAATTCCTCGGAATAGTACAAGGAATCATCCAGCACGGCCTTAACCCGCAGCCTTGTACCGGACTCTGTGTCCTCGTCGCCAAGTGTGACTGCAGAACGGGAGGTCTCATGCTGGCTGAGCAAAATTTTCTTCGCATTTTGATCTTCTTTTACAGCTTCAACAATTTCCGCCAACGAATGAACTCGTTTCAATGACATCACCCCTCTATTATGTATTCCATATTTAAGGACTTTAAAACCAATCAAAGAATAATTTCAAAAATTGTCCCTTTGCCAGGCTCGCTTTTGAGTTTGATTTTGCCGCCATGCGCCTCCACAAGCTCTTTTACGATCGCAAGTCCGAGGCCGGAGCCGCCCAGGGAGGACGATCGCGACTTGTCGACGCGATAAAAGCGGTCGAAAACCCATGCCTGATCCTCTTTCGGGATGCCTTTTCCTTCATCTTCAATCGTGAGATGTGTACGGCCGCTCTTTTTAAACGCATGAATTGAGGCTGTTGTGCCTGCATCAGAATACTTCCGGGCATTATCCAGCAGGTTGATGATGATCTGCTCAAAACGGACTGGGTCAGCCTCGATATAGCTTTCCCCGTCACAGGTTAAATTAAGCTTGATATTTTTCTCGTTAAAAGAGGGAAGCATCTTCATCTGGATGCTATGCAAAAATCCGCAAAGTTCCACAGTCTCTTTTTGGATGGAAAAAGTATTCTCATCCATTTTGGCTAGATCAAATAAACTCTTGACGAGACCGGACAGCCTGGCTGCTTCTTCATTGATAATTTGCAGGTATTTGCTTTTGTCCTCTGGACTTGTTGATGCCCTTCCAGCAATGTCTGCATAGCCTTTTATATATGTCAGCGGTGTCCGGAGTTCATGCGAAATGCTTGCGAGAAACTCACTGCGCTGCTGCTTGATATGGTTGAGGTCATCTGCCAGCACTTTGATCGATTCCCCCAGTTCCCCCAGCTCATCTTTCCCAAGATGGGGCAAAGCGACAGAATAGTCGCCCTGGCGGATTTTCAAGGTCGCCTCATTCATTTTGATCACTGGCTTTGTAATGAATCTGGAAAGGAAAAGTGTGATGATCACCATTGAAGAAAGCAGCAGGATTCCTGCAAGCCAGAAATGCTTGTTAAGCTTGGCGATCAGCCCCTGGACACGCTGCGTGTTCTTGAACATATAGACATTTCCTTTTTCCGCTAAAGGGCTGACCGAAGCAATGTATTTCTTGTCCTGCCAGTCATCCTCCAGGATCAAGCCGGAACGCCGAATGTTCATTGGAGCCGCCGTAATAATATTTTGTATGTATTGGTCAACAGGAATGGAGGAAGCAACAACTTCACCACTCTGGTCGGTGATGACAACATGAGTTTCCGTCCTGGATTCCATCGTCGTAATATGGTGGATCGTTTCAGCAGTATAGGAGGTTTCCAGAATATCTCGATGGTTATTCCCGCGTGTCAGCAGGGAATCCAGTTCTTCATCAATCCTTGAATGGATGATTGACGAGTGAAGGTAGTAAAACAGGAAGCCCTCAACCATCGATATTGTTAAAAAAAATACAATGCCTATTTTAAGTGAAATGCGATCCATATTTGCTCACTCCAAAGGATATCTTTACATTCATCATACTATAAAGGGAATCTCATTCCACTAAATGAAAAAAGGCATGGCATCTTGCAGCCATGCTTTTAAGCAACTAATCGAGAAGGCTTTTCCAATCATTTATAAAAGTGGAAGCAGATGCGTTGGGGGATGACAACACTTCCTCTGTGGGACCAGTCTGTTTCAGCTCGCCATCCATGAGAATTGCAAGCGTTCCAGCAAGGAATTTCAGTTCCATGAGATCGTGACTGACAAAAACTGTTGTCGTTTTCGTCTGCCCTATGATCGACTTAATATCCTTCAATAGCTGCACCTTCGTGGGGAAGTCAAGTGCAGAGAAGGGTTCATCGAGGAACAGGACTTCCGGCTCGAGCACCATTGACCGGGCAAGGTTGACACGCTGAGCCTCGCCGCCGGACAAGTATGCTGCGTGTTTTTTGGCAAGATGGCTAATCTGGAATTTTTCGAGCCAGTAGCCAACCTTTTGTTTTACTTCCTGGCGGGGAAGATTCCTTAGCTTCAAGCCAATCGCAACATTCTGAAAAACGGTTGTATCAAGAAGCAGCGGCTGCTGCATCGCGACAGCGAATTTTCTTCGCATCTTAAGTGACAGATCATCAGAGATATCCTGATCTTTGAAAAAAATCGAGCCCTGAGCTGGTTTTTCCAGCAAGGATAAAGCCTTGATAAAAGTACTTTTTCCAGCACCATTCGGACCCATGATCCCAAGGATTTCCCCGTCTTGTATCTCAAAATGGGGGATGGAAAGCAGGTTTTTCTTTCCTGCTCTCACTTCTAAATTTTTTACAGTAATCAGTGGGGTCATAGGCTCCGCTTCCTTTGCTGTAAATAAGTCAGGCTAAATGTGATGATGAACGCCAATGTCATTAAGATGAATGAAAGTGCAAGGGCGATATCGAAATTACCTTTCGATACTTCCATGACGATCGAAGTGGTAAGGATCCGCGTTTCGCCGCTGAGATTGCCGCCGACCATCATCGCGGCGCCGACCTCGGCAATGACTCGTCCGAAGCCTGCGATGATGGCTGCAAGAATCGCAAGCTTTACTTCTTTCATCAAAATCCAATATAGCTGGAACTTCGTCGCTCCAAGAGCTTTGACCTGAAGGATCAGTTTAGGGTTGATCTGCTGGAATGCCGTGCTCGTCAGCGCAGTGACAATCGGCAGTGAAACGAGAATCTGTGCCATGATTATTGCCGTGGGCGTATACAGCCAGGCCAGGTCGCCAAGCGGACCTGAGCGCCACAGGAAAAGAGTGATCCATAGGCCGGCAACGACAGGAGGGAGGCCCATGCCGATATTGATGATGGCAAGGAGCAGCTTCCTTCCCGGAAACCGGGCAAGCCCAAGGAACATACCTGCCGGAATACCGATCATCGTGCTGATCAGCACAGCTGTAATCGAAACCCTCAGCGTCAGCAGGGTAATCTCGAGGATTTCCCTGTCCCCTGACAGGATCATTTCTATCGCTTTTTTCAATCCTTCTAGTAAAAGTTCCATGCGCAATCAGACTTTCTTTCAAATTTTGTCTAGTAAAAATCTATTCAAATAGGAAAAATAGGGGCTCCCCGTATTCATCGGTGCCAAATTCCTTGATCATCTTCTTTGTATCTTCTGAAGTCATATAATCGACAAATGCTTTCGCACCCTCTGCATTTACTTTATCATGTTTTTCGTCGTTCACTTGCATAACGTGATAAATATTCAGCAGGCTTTCGTCACCTTCAACCAAAATTTCCGTGTCAGGCATGTTCTTTTTCTGAGCCAGGTATGTAGCACGGTCTGTCAAAGTATAAGCCTGTTTCTCTGAAGCAATCTGCAGCGTTGCGCCCATCCCTTGTCCAGCTTCTATGTATGCATCACCAAGGCTTTTCGGGTCAAGTGAGGATTTCTTCCACAGCTCAAGCTCTTTTTTATGAGTGCCGGAATCATCACCGCGAGATACGAATGCTGCTTTTGAATCGATGATTTTTTTCAAAGTTTCAGGAACTGTTAGGCCTTTTACTTTTGCTGGGTCTTCAGCTGGCCCAACAATGATGAAGTCATTGTACATGACCTTCTGGCGGTTGATGGCATCGCCGCTTTTTACGATCTCTTCTTCCGCTGCAGGTGCGTGCACAAGAAGGACATCCGCTTCACCTCGTGTTCCCATTTCTAGTGCCTGACCGGTACCAACGGCAATGATCTTCAGATTATAATTGTTTTTTTCTTCAAAATCAGGCTTCAGGACATCAAGCAGTCCGCTATCCTGGGTGCTGGTAGTTGTCGCGAGGATCAAATCCGTTTTTTCTGTTTTTTCCGTTTTGGTCTCTGGCTGATTTTCAGCTTCCTTTGTCGATGAGTCAGAACAACCTGTTACAAAAGCGAACATAAGTACAAGCAATAGTGAAATTACATGTTTGAATTTCATTCCTTATTCCTCCGTTGAGTGATTTGCATAAATGATGGTTCCGAATTCTTCAGCATCATAGCCATCAAGGTCTGCGATGCTATCTTTGAAATTGGTGAGCTGAATCAGGTCAATCAAGTGCTGCAGGGCTTCTCTGTTTCCAGGAGTCCAGCGGAACACTAAGTCAAACTGTTCCTTTGTAAGCGGGATAAAATCGAGACCAAGCTGGCTTGCTGCGCACCTGATTCCTAAGGCTGCATCTGCTGTACCCCTGCTGATATAGGCTGCCGCTCCAAGGTGGGTCCACTCTTCGTTGTCGTACCCCTTCACATTTGTCGGCTCAATTTTTTCATTGGCGAGGAAGGAATCGAGCAGGAAACGGGTGCCGGCTCCTTTTTGGCGATTGACAATCGTGACGTCAGTCCTTGCCAGATCCTTGACTCCGGTAATGTCTTTTGGATTGCCCTTCGCGACAATCATGCCCTGTTCCCTTGAAGCAAGCCTCATGACGGTAATCGGCTCATGGACAAACAGCTGGCGGATAAAGGGAAGATTGTATTGCTGCGATGTCGGGTCGAGCAGATGGACTGCCGCGATATCCGCACTGCCGCGATACAGCATCATCAAACCTTCGAGACTGCCGATGTAGGAGGGAGTGATCGAGAGTCCCGTTCCTTCAGAGGCTATGTACTTTACAAGCTGTTCGACCAGGAAATCATGGCTGCCAGCCAGCTGCAAAGAATGCAGGGGATTCCCCTTTGATTCCTGAGCCCTGGCAGGGGTTGCGGACATGTTAGCTTTGTATCTTTCAAACTCGCTTTCTTCAATGCGCATTTTATTGCCCACTTTGAAAGCAGCAAGGTCTCCGCGCTTGATCATTTCATAAACGGTATGTTTGGATATTTTCAGCATGGAGGCGATTTCGTCCGGAGTATAAATTTGCAATCGGGTTTCCTCCTTTTCTTATTAATCTAAATATAATAAAATATTTTATAGAATGGTAGAGTTATTGTTAGGTTTTGTTTATTTTTGTTTGGTTTCGTCAGGGATATATCATATTTTGTTCACAATTAAGGAATTATTTTTCCAAATAAAACCTTCACAAAATACTCCGGGCAGTATTGTGTATTTCTGATTCAATACATGGTAAACTAAACTCTAGAATATTTGATGCAGAAAGGAAAACGGGAGAATGCAGATTTCAGATAAAGCGCGCGACATTTTAAAAGAAATCCTCGCAGAGCGCAAAGCAGAAGGTATCCGCGTCTACTTCGGAGGCTTTGGCTGAGGAGGCCCGCAGATTGGTCTGGCTCTGGAGGAGCCGGAAGAAGATGATCATGTAACAGTAATCAATGAAATCCAGGTCGCGATTGAATCCAATATCGTCGACTATACAGAAGGCATGGCGCTGGAATATGACGAATACCGTGAAGGACTAGTCCTCATGGGCGGCGACGGTGGCTGCTGATAAATGCACACTACTCTGTGCAAATGCCTGACATAGAAAAATGCACACCATCCTGTGAATGGTGTGCATTTTTTCTTATGAGCGAAAAAACTGGAAAAAATCGAGCTAAATTTCCAGTTCGCTATATAAATGAAAAACTCGCTATAAAAAATGAAAAGTCGCTATATAATCAAGATTTGCGCTATAAAGAGTTTCAGAACTGCCCGCTATACTGAAAATACAGCACAATTAGCCCGATTACCCATACATAAATCGCAAAAGGTTTCAATGAGCGCTTTTTTAAATAGCCAATCATCCATTTTACGGCGATATAACCGAAAATCGCTGCTGAAATGATGCCGATTAGCAAAGCTTGAAGTGAAATTGTCTCGCTCCCGCCGCTGAAGAGGTCTTTTCCCTGAAGGACGATGGCCCCGAGAATGGCTGGCGTGGAAAGCAGAAAAGAGAAGTAAGCTGCTGTCTCACGGTCCAGCTTTCGCCAGAGTGCGGCGACGATGGTCAGCCCTGAACGGGAAATGGCCGGGAAAATCGCAGCAGCCTGGAAGGTCCCGATTACAAGGGCATCTGTATAGCTGATGTCATCCATCTTTTTGCGCCCGTTTTTAATCGAATCCGCAAACCACATCAATGTTCCGGTAATAAGGAATTCCCAGCCGATCGTCACGCCTGTTTTGGATATTTCATCAAAATAATCCTCAAACAGCAATCCGACAACGACAGCGGGAAGCGTACCGACAACCAGCAGGAAAGTCAGCTTCCCGAACGGATTTTTCAACATCTTGATGAATTCATACCTGTAAAACACAAATACGGCCAACAGTGTACCAACATGGAGCATCGTGTCGAGCAGAAGGCCAGCTTCCTCAAGCCCGAAAAGGTTCCGACCGAGATAAAGGTGCCCGGTCGAGCTGATTGGCAAGAACTCGGTCAGCCCCTGAATCAAACCCAGAATAAAAGCTTCAATTTTTGATAGCATGAAGAATCCCCACTTTTTCAAAGACTTTGTCCATTACAAAGCTATGAGACATGTCCCGGTGGTATGCAAGCTATTTGAAGACGCCGCCAAAATGCCACCACCCTCCACCTGTGTCAATATGCCTGATTACAACAAATTTGGATATGTAATAATAACCATTTCAGAGTCAGAAGTTGTGATTTATTGTCGAAAAAAATATAATGAAGTATTGAACAGTTCTTCTGATCTTTCGGCAGAAAACGTCCTTCATTTAAAAAGGGGAATAAACATGACAACGAATCAAAAAAATAATTCCCGGCTTGACTATGGGCTGGTTACGATATTGATTTTCCTATTTCTTGCAAGCTGTATTGCCATTTACAGTGCCCAGACGACGGGCCAGTATGGCTCTGAAAACTTCCTGATCAAACAGATTATCTGGTATATCATCGGTGCTGGCATCATTACGGCCGTCATTACCCTGGATTCCGACCAGCTGCAAAAGTTGAGCTGGTATGCGTATGGGTTTGGCCTGTTGCTGCTTGCGGGGCTCATCATTGCTCCAACAGGCATCGCTCCGGTCATCAACGGTGCCAAAAGCTGGTACAAGGTGCCGGCGATGGGGACACTCCAGCCATCGGAGCTGGTGAAGGTTTTCATCATCCTGGCGCTTGCGAGAGTCATTGTCGACCATCACCAGAAATACCGGTTGAAGACAATGCAGACTGATTTTTGGTTATTGGTGAAAATCGGTTTGGTGACTATGGTGCCGCTCTTGCTCGTCATGCAGCAGCCTGACCTTGGTACCTCGCTCGTGTATATTGCGATCATGCTCGGGATGATTTTCATTTCCGGCATCACATGGAAGCTGCTTGTGCCGATTTTTGGGACAGGCCTTACCTTGGTTTCTATTATTTTCTACTTTGTCATCTGGAAGCCAGAAATTCTTGAGAAATACCTTGGCGTAAAAGAATATCAATTCGGCCGGATCTATTCGTGGCTGGATCCATATAATTACCAGAGTTCCACCGGGTTCCAGCTGACGAGATCGCTGCTGGCAATCGGCTCCGGTGAAACAGTCGGGAAAGGGTATGGAACAAGGGAGGTATATCTCCCGGAAAGCCATACGGACTTCATATTCAGTATCATCGGTGAGGAATTCGGATTTGTTGGGGCAAGTGTTCTTGTCAGCTTGTTTTTCCTGCTGATTTACCAGATCACGAAAATCGGGATGGAAACAAAAAACGATTTTTACACCTATATTTGTGTGGGTGTTATCAGCATGATCACCTTCCACGTGTTCCAGAATATCGGCATGACGATCGGCCTTCTGCCAATCACGGGAATCCCGCTGCCATTCATCAGCTACGGAGGCAGCTCCCTGATGGGGAATATGCTCGCTGTCAGCCTGATATTCTCGATAAGGTACCATTACAAAAAATATATGTTCTCAACATCCGCATAAAAACGAGCAGGATTCAATCCCTGCTCGTTTTTTATGCTAGAGAAAAACTTTTCTTACTCAATAATTCCTACCTCAGTAATGACCACATCGGTGTTTACATGCACGGTCAGATTTTTGTATTCATCTTCCCATCTTTTAAAATCAAAGCCTCTCGTTTGGGTTTTAATGAACTGGCCGAATCCTACGGGATCGATGCCCTTTTCCTGAAAATCTTTGATCATCGCGGTGGCCTCTTTGTTGACCTGTGTTTCGAATTGTTTTTCGATATCTTTTATAACCGCTGGTGTTACGCTATTTCCGGTATATTCCCGGATCAGGCCTTTAATTTTGATATCCATTGTAATGGTGTAAGGGTCCCGTTTTGTCAGTTTTATTTTATGTTTTGAATCCAGATCTTTTATAACGACTTTATTATTATCCACAAAAAGCTTAAAAGACCCTTCGCTGAACTTATCTGTCAGCAGTTTGAAAAAGAACATTTTTTCAGCAGGGAGCTCGCTTATAAGGTGATCATCTTTAAATAATGCAATCCCTACAATATCAAC
Source organism: Chryseobacterium sp. ISL-80 (assembly GCA_018613055.1). Taxonomy (GTDB): domain Bacteria; phylum Bacillota; class Bacilli; order Bacillales; family Cytobacillaceae; genus Mesobacillus. The sequence goes on from JAGGQZ010000013.1 coordinate 480,197, forward strand.
GATTTCTGGCTCCACCTTTTTTAAGATGGGAAGATAGGGATCTTTTCCTTCCTGATAAAGGTCGAAGGTAAACAAGTGCATATTTGTGACAGGGAGATTCCGGTTTTTCATATTATGATCGATCAGCTGGGATAAGTGGACGGCGTTCCCGCGGTTGCCATATGTGCCGGTTAAAATGCTTTTTGCTGACTCATCAGCTACGGCAAAATACACCCCTGCGCCGATACTGGCATCGCGCTGAAAAGCATCGGAATACTCGCTGATGCCTTTTTTGGCAATATCCTCTCCGAACAAGGCGATTTCCAGTGAGCCGGTGACAATTGGCTGCGCAGACTTCCGCTGTACCTCCTGGATAAGGTCCATACCGCTTGCGGCTTTGGCAGAATAGGTGAAATTGCCGATCTTTTTATCAGGATTGAAAATGGGGATCATGACAGTTCCCTCAATCTTGTCATCCTCAACCAGGTCATAACCGACGCCCATTTCGATATTGACGTCATCAATAATTTCCTTTTCGACGCAACCGGAAAGGATGGCTACAGCAACAGCAAGCAGAAATAGTATTTTAATTCTCATTTTTATTTTTCACCTTCTTCGCAATCCATGTGGCGATAAATAAAAAGGGGATATAAACATAGGTCACGGCGAAGCCGATTTTAGCAGTCCAGTCATTCAGGAGATTGATTTTAGCACGAGTATCAAAGAACATGATCGCAATTAAAGAGATCAAGGCAAGGCCAATGACGCCTTTTCTTTGCCGCAGCTTGAAAGCCCTTTTTAAAAGCATGCTGCCACCCCAAAGAGCAATGCAGACATTCGGGAGGATGATCAGATTCCAGTTGGCAATCCCGATATATTCGAACCTTTCGACGAAGGGCATCGTAACAATCTTCCACATGTCAAGGGTAGCCCAAATGGATTTTGCGAGCTGTGCTTCTGAAAAAAAACTGAATGTAATGATTGCCAGGATGGTATAGATTATGGTTGTCAAAAAGACGCCTAGATGTGCCCACTTTTGGGATTTTGGTGCATCTTTAATGAATGGATAGAAAAAAAGTGGGATCTCGAATCCGATATAGGTCAAGGACATATTATAGGCGCTGGTTGCAAGTTCTTTAAAGGAATGATCAAAAATGGGCAGAAGATTTCTGAATTCAGCATATTTAAGTGCGAAACCGAATGTCAACAGCAGATAACTCGGCAGGACGATGCAGAAAAAGGCAACACCGGTTACTGTGCGAAACCCTCCAAATACGATATAGATAGAAAGAATCAAAAAAACAAGGCTATACCAGAATGTGCTGATTTCAGGAAACATCCAGACCTGGATGACTTCAATAAAGGTCCGTAATACAGCTGTTGAAAAAATAAGCAGGTAGATAATGAAAACGGCGCTTATCATCTTGCCGATTTTGTTGCCAAACACATAGACATTTGCCGCGACAATATCTCCTTCAACGGTCCCGCAAATTTTATAAATCATCCAGATGATGATATGGATGCTAAAACCGGCAGCAAGAACGGATATCCAGGCATCATAGCCTGCAGCCTTTGCGATGATCCGCTGATAACCCAGGACCCCGATACCGATTTGCATAGACATGATTAAATAGAGAACGAGAAAGGGTGAAACTTGCAATCTTTCGGGTACTGGCTGCTGCATGACTCATAACCTCCAATGCTCATTCATCAATGTCCTTCTTTTCCTTTGCCTTTTTCTCACTGAAGCGGGAAGGATTTTCTGTCCTCAAATATTGTGGCCGATTGTATTGCATCGTAAACGGAAGACGGATGATCGCATCCTTGAAATCAGTGACTCTGGGAGGGTAAAGAGGCTCCAAAAATGGCCGTCCCAGTGATGTCAGTCTAAGCAAATGGGTCAGAAGGAACGAAAAGGCAACGACGATTCCGAGCAAACCCCAGAGCTCTGCGAACAAAAGGAATGGGAAACGAAGCAACCTGATCGTGTTGCCCATTCGATAAACAGGTGTTGTAAAGGATGCCAGTGCGGCCAACGCAACAATAATCAGCAGGACGTTACTGGTCAGGCCGGCTTCAACGGAAGCTGTCCCGATAACGATACCGCCCACGATACCGATCGTCTGGCCGACCTTGGTTGGCAGCCGGGCTCCAGCCTCTCGCAGGAGTTCAATTGTTAGCTCAAGGAACAATGCTTCCAGGATAGGAGGAAGCGGAATTTCTCTTCTAGATGTAATCAATGTGCTTAGCAGGTCCTTCGGGATCAATTCATAGTGATACGACAATGTTGCCACATAAATCGGCGTAATCAGAATCGAGAAGGCAACAGCGAACAAACGAACCAAACGGAAAAAAGAAGACAGTAAATAATTCAGGAAATAGTCTTCGAATGACCCGAAAAATTCGACCAGGGTCGTAGGGCCGATCAGCGCATGTGGTGAACCGTCAACAAGGATGGCGACTTTCCCCTCTGCGAGAACTGCCGCAATCCGGTCCGGCCTTTCCGTATCGAGCAATTGCGGGAAAGGAGAATTCTGGTTATCAGAAATTAGTTGCACAATATAAGAACTATCCGTAATCTCATCGAACTCGATATCCTTAATTCGCTGGATTACCGTATCGACATTATCCTTGTTCGTAATCCCGTCTATGTATAGGATGGCAACTCCGCTTTTTGACAGTGAACCAACCGTGTAGTTTTCGACGATCAGCTCTTTAACAGGAACCCTTTTCCGAATCATATTAAGATTCTGGTCAATTGACTCAACAAAAGACTCTTTAGGACCGATAACACTGAACTCGACTTCTGGCATCCCGACTGCTCGGACAATTTCCTTCTGTGCCGCGATGAACGCAAAATATTTCTCTTCATTTTCAAGGGTCAGCAAAACATACCCGTTAAAGAGCTTTGCTTCAATATCCTCGTTCTTTTCCGATACCTGGACATCAGCGACGGGAACCAGCTTTTTGACATCTGCAATGGTTGAAAAGTCACCTTCAAGCAGGCCGGGGAGAGCATTATTCTGCAGGAGGCTTTCATCCACAAGCGTGGAAATGAAGGAAAAGCAGAATTTTTTTCCTGATTTCTGGTTCACGTAAAAAGTTTTTTTATAATCGTGGGACTTGAAAAGTGTATTTTCCCATTCATGGTCATTTAAATATTGGTCAGGCTTTTGGCCTTCTGTATCCTGTCTGGCCGCTTCTTTTTCGATGTCTTCCAGCAGTTTTTTCTTGAATAGCTTTTTCATCGCACTCTCCGCCAATCTTGGTTTACGTTTATCATTTCCGAAATTGGGAGGAATATGAAAAGTCTTTAGGTAATTTTGTTAAAGATGGTTCCTATTATCAACCTGGTGCAAAATTGGAAACTGGATAAAAAGAAAAAACCCGCCTAACTTTGCGGGTTTCCTGCTTTATATATATGGGGAAGGGGGATTAGTAAAATAAAATCTTGGGGGGATTTTATTTTAACATGTGTTTTTCAAGATCATCGAGCATCAGGTTGGCAGCTTTAACTCCGCCGGCTGTATTCCAGATGGCATCATCAACTTTGTATACTTCACCTTTTTTCGCTACTTGAAGATTTTGGAATAACGGGTCCTCGATCCATTCTTTTTCGACTTCAGTTGCTTTGCCGTCGCCTTCATCATAGGTGAAGTAGAACAGGACATCTCCATCCATTGCCGGGATTCTTTCCTTCGTTACGCCTTTTTCGGCAAAGTCTTCTTGATCCTGGCTTTCTGGGCGGGCCAGGCCAATTTGTTCAAGAATGACTCCGGAGAAGGAATCCTTGTGGTAGATACGAACGTCACCTGCCATAAAACGGACCATTGATACTTTCGTATTAATTTTATCTCTAAGCTTTTCTTTTAAGTCTTCAATACGCTTGTCATAGGCAGCTAGTACTTCCTTGCCTTTTTCCTCTTTGTTCACGGCTTTGGCATAAAGCTCGAAGTTATTTTTCCAGTTTCCGCGAAGGTCTTCGGCAAAAACTGTCGGAGCGATTGCTTTAAGCTGTTCATAAATATCTTCCTGGCGCATTTTATTGCCAATGATCAGGTCTGGCTGCAGCGCTGCTATTGCTTCTACGTTTACCTGGCTTTCAACGCCAACGACTTCCACATCTTTCATATCATCCGCGATATGGTCATACCATGGGTCTCCTGTCCATGACTGGACCGCTCCCACTGGAGTGACTCCAAGGGCAAGAAGTGCTTCCGTTCCTTCATTGGTCAGGATAACAACCTTTTGAGGAGTCTTTTCCAGGGTGGTTGTACCCATCGCATGTTCCACCGTATAGCTTTCTTCTTTTTCCTTTGGCTTTTCAGCTGTGTCCTTCGCCTGATCCTCATCTGTCCCGCATGCTGCCAAAAGCAGGATGGTGAAAATGCTGATAAGAGCCAGCAGGTGTTTGGTAACTTTCATATGTATTTCCTCCTAGGTTGTTATTGATAATCATTTTCAATTACTGCATCCTTATGATAAAATGTAAGAGTAGACACTGTCAATACTAATTGATAATGATTTTCATCATCAATGACAATTTTGTGAATATGTCTCGTCAAATGATGAAAAGAGTGCTGATTTCACGTACAGTATTAAACAACATAAGTAACTAACTTAATTTATAAAGCCACATTGTTATCAAGAAAGGTTAAATTCATTATGCTGTTAAAAACCAATGGTCAAAGATTGGCGGGACTCATTGCCGCCATCGTCTTCATCATCTTATTAATATGTGCCAGTATCGTTTACGGATATACTGATACTTCGTGGGGAACAGCTTTTGATGCTTTCACCAATTACGACGGATCGAATGAACATATCATCATTCAATCCGTCCGGCTTCCTCGTGCACTGATTGCCGCAGCAGTCGGTGCTAGCCTGGCGATTGCGGGTGTCCTGATGCAGACATTGACGAAGAACCCGCTGGCATCACCCGGCATATTTGGTGTGAATGCGGGAGCTGGTTTCGCGGTCGTAGTGGCGGTGACGATTTTTTCAGTCGGCAGCCTCCAGGCTTTTGCGTGGATTTCCTTTTTAGGCGCTGCACTTGCTGCAATCAGCGTCTATGTGATCGGATCGGCAGGACGTGAGGGATTAACACCGATGAAATTGACGCTTGCCGGCGCTGCGATGAGCGCGATGTTTTCATCGTTCACACAAGGTCTGCTCGTGTTGGATGAAGCTGCACTTGAACAGGTGCTATACTGGCTGGCGGGGTCTATCCAGGGACGTAAACTGGAAACACTGATCGGTGTCCTGCCATATCTGGCAATTGGCTGGATCGCAGCGATTCTGATTTCCTCTAAAATGAATGTACTGTCAATGGGTGAAGATGTGGCCAAGGGTCTTGGTTTGAATACCGGTTTTGTAAAGCTTGGCGCTGGCGTAATCATTGTCCTTTTATCGGGTGGTGCTGTGGCAGTGGCGGGTCCAATTGGGTTTATCGGGATTGTAATCCCGCATTTGACAAGGGCAGTAGTTGGCATTGACCACCGCTGGGTCATTCTTTTCTCGGCGATTTTTGGAGGGATGCTGCTATTGGCGGCGGATATCGCCGCCCGATATGTGCTAATGCCGCAGGAAATCCCGGTTGGTGTCATGACCGCGATGATCGGAACTCCATTTTTCATTTATATCGCGAGAAAGGGGTTCAACGGAAAATGAGCCAGTTTAAAAGCTTAAGACTTTTTAAGGATAGAGTATCCTTTCTAATCGATAAAAAAGCCGCAGCTATTATGATTGGCCTGCTGGTTACGGCATTTGCCGTATTTGTCATCAGTACTGGACTAGGCGATATGGACATCAGCCCAATCAGCGTGCTTGCTGTATTTTTTGGCGGGGGAAGCGATATGGAGAGATTGGTTGTACAATCTTTCCGTCTTCCGAGAATTATTGTTGCTCTCATGGTCGGAATAAGTTTGGCTGTTGCCGGGGGACTTTTGCAGGGGATGATCCGGAACCCGCTTGCTTCACCTGATATTTTGGGGATCACCGGAGGAGCATCGGTTGCAGTAGTTGGATTTTTAGCTATTTTCAGTGATGACAATAATGCTTTGACAGTAAGTATAGAATGGATGCCGGTTGCCGCATTTGCTGGTGCCGCGATCGTAGCCTTCCTCGTTTATTTTCTTTCTTGGAAAAATGGTGTTTCGCCTGTACGCCTCGTCCTAATTGGTATAGGGATTTCCGCGATGATGCAGGCTTTGACCACACTGATGATGATCATGGGTCCAATTTACCGGGCCAGCCAGGCGAATATCTGGATCACCGGTACGGTCTACGGATCGACATGGGGAAATGTAGCGGTGCTCGTACCGTGGACAATCATCATGCTTTTAATTTCCTTCATCCTTGCGAGAAAAGTGAATGTACAGGAACTAGGGGAAGATATCGCTACTGGTGTCGGGGGACATGTCCAGCGCCAGCGTTTTGCACTTTTACTCGTCAGCACCGCACTTATAGCCAGTTCAGTTGCTTTTGCCGGTGGAATTGGTTTCGTCGGCCTGATGGCCCCGCATATGGCGAGAAGGCTTGTCGGATCAGCATTCGGTGCGCTTTTGCCAGTATCAGCTTTGATTGGCGGCATTCTTGTCATGCTTGCTGATTTAATCGGGCGGACGATGTTTTCGCCATTGGAAGTCCCTGCAGGTGTTTTCACCGCAGGCATTGGAGCGCCTTATTTTATATACCTGTTATTCAAGACACGAAATTCTTAAGTTGACAGAAAGGGGAATGGACATGACCTCGGCTATCGAAACGGAAAAACTGACGCTCTCCTATGGAGATTGTATCATCATAAATGAGTTAGACATTCAAATTCCAAAAGGTGAGATTACTGTTTTTATAGGAGGGAATGGCTGCGGCAAGTCGACCTTGCTCCGCTCAATCGCCAGACTTCTTAAGCCCAGGGAAGGATCGATTCTGCTTGAAGGCGAGTCAATCGCGAAGCTGTCAACAAAGGAAGTTGCCCGCAAAATGGCGATTCTTCCCCAATCTCCGTCAGCTCCGGAAGGATTAACAGTCCTGCAACTTGTGAAACAGGGAAGATATCCATACCAGACATGGCTGAAGCAATGGTCCGAAGAGGATGAAAAAAGTGTAGAGAATGCGTTGAAGGCAACAGGGATTGATCAGCTTAAAGATCGAACAGTCGATTCATTGTCCGGGGGACAGCGGCAGCGTGCCTGGATTGCGATGACCCTTGCCCAGGACACTGATATCATCCTTCTCGACGAACCAACGACATATCTGGACATGACCCACCAGATCGAGATTCTTGATCTGCTTTATGAGTTGAATGAAAATGAAGGCAGAACGATTGTCATGGTTTTGCATGATTTGAACCTGGCATGCAGATATGCACATAATATTGTGGCGATCAAGGATCAGAAGATTTTTGACCAGGGAAAACCGGAAATTGTCATTAATTGCGGTCTTGTGAAGCATGTTTTCGGAATGGATTGCGAAGTGACGATTGACCCGCTGTTCGGTACGCCATTATGCATTCCGCATGGAAAAGGCCGCCGGATCCTAAAGGACGAGGCAGGAGCAACGACATGAAGGCTGAATTAACTTCAAATGAAATAGCGATTCTTGCAAATTATCGTTTTGTTGTTGCTGAACCTGAAAAGGATGTGCAAATCGATTTCAAGCCATTCATGGATGAATCAATGATGGGAGCTTATCTGGATCGGTTCAATGAAGGGCTGAAGGCACCGGATGCAAAAACGGCCGCTTCTGTATTCATGAAAAGACATGCCTTCCTCGCGGTCCTATATTTATATTCAATGACCGCTTTTAATAAAAGGATTGATGTTTCACCTGAAAATATTATCCTTGCAGATGCGATCAAGGATGGGCTTTGGCTTCCGGAGTTTTATCTAAAAAGCAAGATTGCCGATGTATGTCCCGACGAGGAACGGCAAGAGTGGCGGATGGAAGCAGTAAGGCACTTGTTTGTCGATAATTTGTTTCCTGTCATGGATGCCATCTCGAAGTCTGCGAAAATTTCAAAGTTGGTCCTCTGGGAAAATGTAGCGGTCTATGTCTTTTGGCTTTATGAAAAAATCCTGAATGAGTCCAGTGATCCAGATATCAGGGTGAGGGCCGAAGAGGACTTTACCTTTTTGGTTGAGTCAGCACCCGGCAGACTATTCGGAAGGTATCATAAAAATCCAATTGCTAGATATTACACTAAACCAGTTTATCAAGAAGAAGTGGATTCTTTTATCAGGGTGCGAAAAACCTGCTGTTATAGCTACAAGCTGAAGGAAAAAGGTGGTTACTGCAAAACTTGTCCGCGTACATGCGAAAAGGAGTAGGATGATGGAGAATAATTTGAATGAACAAATCAACGGATTGCTGGAAAAGTATACTGAACTTCTGGTTGGCGAAAGTTCACCTGAAAACATCGAAAAGGTAAAAACATGGATTTTGTACGGCCATATCGCCAAGTCAATGCCGCCGCTGGCCAAGCACTGGAATGCGGAATATCCAGAGGCGAAGGAGCAGATCAAGAACGTGATTGCCGAGATCAAAGAAATGAATGAGCGGAACCGCCAGAAATAACGAAGAACCATCTCCAAGCGAGGTGGTTTTTTTGTAGGGAAAAATCCTTCTTGGGGTTCAATCTCAAACCGAAAGTGAAAAGGAGAAGACAGGGGAAGGAATTTTAACCATAAAAACCGGGCGTTTTGCCCGGTTTGGTTAAACACATGGGGTATTACTGAAGCTGCTGCCCGCCATAAGGGAATTGATTCGTGTAGCCCTGGAATTGCTGGTGTGACTGCTGAAGCTTTTGCGCGTCAGCTGCCTCAACTGCATACCAGCCCTTTTTGAACATCATGTTATAAAGGCTGCGCTGTGCGTTTGCAGTTTCTGTGTAGATGGCAAGTACATCCTGGTACAGCTGGTCGTGGCTGGCTTCATGGAGTGCCTGTGTGTAAGCGTCGGTCATGTATTTTTCCGTCGTTAAAATATCATTGATAAAATCACGGTCATTCATTTGCGGTGTCTTTTGCACCTGTGTTTCTGGATTTTGGATTTTTTGCTGATTCTGGTTCTGGTTCATCCGCTTTTTCCTCCTGTCTAGTTCGATTATTGCATTCCCGGTGATTGGGAATATGCCTGGTTTTGCGGGCTGTTCAGGTGCGTAAGGATTTTCTCGTAATGCTTCTGGTGCATTTGGCCGCACTTTTCGATTTCCATCTTTAGCTCCTGGTCCTGGCATTGCTGTGCAAAGAAATGTGCTTTTTTCATGGCAAGTAAATTCCATGAAAGCATATCTGTTAAGTATAGGGAATCCTTAGTGGATACAACGGATGGCGGCGACTGCATGATCCCTTGCTGCTGGCTTTGAAAATTCATGTTTTGCTGCTGCATAATAGAACCTCCTGTTTTATGATCATTCCTACGGATATTATCGTTCCCGCGCCGAAATAAAGTATGCAGATCAAGATTCGTCAAAAAAGAACATTTTTCTACGAAAGTAATACTCAAAGTTATTAAAAAGTGATAAAATGATTTTGCAAAATAGATATAGATGAAGCAATTTTTTTAAAGGGTAATGTAATCGGTTTCATTAAGGGGAGGAAAAGCTATGGAACAATTAATGAGGAACTTTTTTCTTTTTCTATCAAAAAATAAATTTTTCACGAAGATGGCCAAGAAATACGGCCTTCGCTTAGGAGCAAAACGCTTTGTCTCAGGCGAAACGGTCGAGCAGTCAGTCGCAGTAATCAAAGAGCTAAACAGCAAGAATCTTGCGGCAACCGTCGACTTTCTCGGTGAATTCGTCGACAATGAAAAAGAGGCCAACGAGAGAGCGGAAAGTTCAATTGCAATGATCAAAGCAATTGGCCGCGAAAAATTAAATGCCCAGATGAGCGTCAAAATGACTTCACTCGGCTTTGACATCTCTGAGAAAGTAGTCATGAACAATATGCGCCGAATCATGGATACTGCCAAGGAGAATAATGTATTTGTGACCATCGACATGGAAGACTATGAACGCTGCCAGAAGACGCTGGATATTTTCAAACAGCTGAAGTCCGAATACGATAATATCGGTACTGTCATCCAGGCATACCTGTACCGTACTGAAAAAGATATTGAGGATTTGAATCAATACTCACCAAATCTCCGTCTTGTGAAGGGAGCTTACAAAGAATCTCCGGAAGTAGCTTTCCCTGAGAAGAAGGATGTAGATGAGAACTTCAAAAAAATTATCAAAATGCATATGCTGAATGGTAACTACACAGCAGTTGCCTCACACGATGACAATATTATCAACTTCACCAAGGAATTCGCAAAGGCGAACAACATTCCGAAAACCCAGTTCGAATTCCAGATGCTCTTCGGGATCATGCCGGAAAGACAGCTACAGCTTGCTGAAGAAGGCTATACGATGCGCGTATATGTGCCTTTCGGAACAGACTGGTACGGCTATTTCATGCGCCGCCTTGCAGAACGCCCGGCAAACGTAGCATTTGTGCTAAAAGGAATGATGAAGAAATAAATCCGCAGGCTGACAATTGTCAGCCTGTTTTATTTAGGAAGATGTAAAACTCTACTTTGAGAATTATCCAGCTCCAGCGCCTAGCCAGTTTTCATCCCTGAAAAGGCTTCCTGGAGAATCTTGCGAGAAGCGTTAGCTTTGAGCATCTCGAGACCTGTCTAGCTGCGACTCCTAACTCCTCGAGACGCTTCGGTCCTGCCAATGAAGTCAAAGAACGACTTCAATGGGCGGACCTCCAACGCTTGTCGAGGCTGACCAAGGCGCTTACGCTTTTATTTTTTATATTGGCTATTCTGGCTGTTCTGCTTTCTTTCTCCGCCCTTGCCCATTGAAGGGCCTGCATCGCCTTTTACGCTTGCTGCACTTACGCCAGCCTTGGATGGATCTTTTTTCATTCTTGCCATGATCATACCTCCGTGTTTTTAAGTGATAAAAGTATCGCCTTTATAGAATGCCCAAGTGTTTAAGAATAAGCATATGGATTAAAGATTCAAAAAATTTTATTTTTTCCACACCTTATTATTGCGGAAATTTTTTAAATATTTTATAGTAGTAATTAACAGAGCTCATTTATATGCATATTTTTTTTGGTGCAAAAATGAATGAGTATTCATTCAAAAAGAGTCAAAGGGGGAGACAAATTTGATGCGACAAATTCAAAAGGCAGCGGTGCTTGGTTCAGGTGTCATGGGATCAGGAATTGCCGCACATCTGGCCAACATCGGAATCCCGACATTGCTGCTGGACATTGTACCTCGGGAATTAACGGAACAGGAAAAAGCGAAAGGCCTGACAATTGAAGATAAGCAGGTGCGCAACCGAATCAGTGCAGGAGCACTGCAGAAGTTATTGAAGCAAAAACCGGCACCTTTGGCCTCCAAAAAGAATCTTGCTCTAATTGAAGCGGGCAACTTTGAAGATGATATGGAAAAACTCAAGGATGTAGACTGGGTAATCGAAGTAGTCGTTGAGAACCTTGATATTAAAAAGAGAGTTTTTACCGATGTAGATAAATATCGAAAGCAGGGAAGCATCATCAGCTCCAACACTTCCGGAATTTCTGTCGAAGCAATGGCAGAAGGACGTTCAGAAGATTTCAGGAAGCACTTCCTGGGAACGCACTTCTTCAACCCGCCACGTTACCTGAAGCTGCTTGAAGTGATTCCTACCAAAGATACGGATCCTGAAGTCCTTGCCTTCATGAAAACATTCGGTGAAGACCAGCTCGGAAAAGGTGTTGTTGAAGCGAAGGATACACCAAACTTCATCGCCAACCGAATCGGTACTTACGGATTGCTTGTGACCGTGAGGGAAATGGTGAAAGGCGGATACAGTGTTGGTGAGGTAGACTCCATTACTGGGCCAATGATCGGCCGTCCTAAGAGCGCAACATTCCGCACACTTGATGTAGTGGGTCTTGATACTTTCGCTCATGTTGCAAAAAATGTGTATGACCAGGTAGAAGGAGAAGAAAAGGAAGTCTTTGAAGTACCTGAGTTCATGAAGAAGATGCTCGAGAACGGCTGGATTGGAAGCAAGTCTGGTCAGGGATTCTTCCTGAAGCAGGGCAAGGAAATCCTTGAGCTGGACTCGCAGACTTTGGAATACGGACCTCGTAAAAAACTAAAAACAGCGTCTACTGAAATGGCCAAGCAGGAAAAAGGGCTTGCCAATAAAATGAAAGCGCTTGTTTATGCAAAGGACCGCGCTGGAGAGCTTTTATGGAACATCTTCAGTCCTGTGCTTGTTTATTCAGCTGATTTGCTGGGCACGATTGCTGACGATATCGTCGCCGTGGACCGTGCAATGAAGTGGGGCTTCGGCTGGGAAATGGGGCCTTTCGAAGCATGGGATGCACTTGGTGTAGAGAAGGCAATCAGCAAAATGGAGTCTGAAGGCAAGACCGTTCCTGTATGGGTAAAAGAAATGGTCGAAAAAGGCTTCACTGCTTTCTATAAGGAAGAGGATGGGAGACTGAGCTATTACCACAATGGTGAATACGTAGCTGTAGAGGAAAATCCAAAGGCAATCAACCTGAAGCTTTTGAAGAAGCAAAAGGGTGTCATTAAAAAGAATGGCGGCGCAAGCCTGATCGACCTTGGCGACGGTATCGCCCTTCTGGAATTCCATTCTCACAGCAACTCGATCGGGCCTGATATCCTCCAGATGATCAACTTCGCGATCGATGAAGTGGAAAAGAACTACAAAGGACTTGTCATCGGCAACCAGGGCAAAAACTTCTCGGTTGGTGCCAACCTGGCGATGATCCTGATGGAAGCGCAAGACGATAACATCTGGGATCTTGATATGGTCGTTCGCCAGTTCCAGCAGACGACGATGAAAATCAAATACTCATCTAAGCCTGTTGTCGCTGCTCCGTTTGGAATGACGCTTGGCGGCGGCGCTGAAATGTGCTTGCCGGCAGCTCATATACAGGCATCGATGGAAACTTACATGGGGCTTGTTGAAGCGGGAGTTGGCCTCATCCCTGGCGGAGGCGGAAACAAGGAGCTTTACATCAAGCATCTTGAAGGCCTGCCAAAAGGCGTTGAGTTTGACCTTCAAAAGGTTGCGAATAAAGTATTTGAAACCATTGCGATGGCTAAGGTCTCCACTTCAGGAGAGGAAGCTCGTGAAAATAACTTCCTGAATGAAGCAGACGGCATCAGTGTCAATAGCGATCACTTACTATACGATGCAAAACAGGCGGCATTGAACTTATATGAAAGCGGCTATAAAGCACCGGTCAGAAAGAAAGTTCCTGTAACCGGCGAGCCAGGATATGCAACCCTGCTGCTAGGTGCCCAGACAATGCATCTGTCAGGTTACATTTCTGAGCATGACCTGAAGATTGCGAAAAAGCTTGCGTATGTCATCTCTGGCGGTAAAGTGCCATACGGAACCGAAGTCGATGAGCAATACTTGCTTGACCTTGAAAGGGAAGCGTTCCTGAGCCTTGTGGCAGAACCTAAATCACAGCAGCGCATGCAGCATATGCTCGTTAAAGGAAAGCCATTGCGCAACTAATAGATTGATAGATTGAAAGTGAAATACATTTTAACATCCAAGGAAAGAGAGGGAATGAGATGAGAGAAGCGGTAATCGTAGCCGGAGCCAGGACACCGGTCGGAAAAGCGAAAAAAGGTACTCTTGCTAACGTCCGGCCTGATGATCTTGGAGCTCTTGTAGTAAGAGAAACTCTAAAGCGTGCAGGCAATTATGAAGGGAATATTGATGATTTGATCATCGGCTGTGCTATGCCAGAAGCAGAGCAGGGCTTGAATATGGCACGTAATATCGGCGCACTGGCCGGTCTGTCTCATGAAGTGCCGGCAATCACAATCAACCGTTATTGTTCTTCAGGACTTCAGGCGATTGCTAATGCATCCGAGCGCATCATGCTTGGCCATGCAGACACAATCATTGCCGGCGGTGCGGAATCAATGAGCCTTGTACCGATGATGGGTCATGTGGTCCGTCCGAACTCTAAGCTGGCTGAAACAGCTCCGCAATACTATATGGGAATGGGGCATACAGCTGAGGAAGTCGCAAAGAAATACGGTATTTCCCGTGAAGACCAGGATGCTTTTGCAGTAAGAAGCCATCAGCGCGCAGCAAAAGCAATCCAGGAAGGCAAGTTCGAGGATGAGATTGTTCCTGTCGATGTAACACTCCGTTCCGTAGGAAAAGACAATAAGCTTGTCGAAAATACAATCCAATTCAAACAGGATGAAGGCGTACGTCCAGATACGAACATGGAAACACTTGCGAAACTGCGTCCGGCATTCAATATCAAAGGCACAGTCACTGCTGGGAACTCCTCACAGACAAGTGACGGAGCAGCAGCTGTTATGGTCATGGACCGTGAAAAGGCTGAATCACTTGGGTTGAAGCCGCTCGCTAAATTCCGTTCATTCGCACTTGGCGGAGTGCCACCTGAAATCATGGGAATCGGCCCTGTCGTAGCAATTCCTAAAGCATTGAAGCTTGCTGGACTGCAGGTTTCTGATATCGGTGTATTTGAATTGAACGAAGCATTTGCTTCCCAGTCCATCCAGGTCATCCGTGAGCTTGGTCTAGATGAGGATAAGGTCAACGTCAACGGCGGAGCGATCGCATTGGGACACCCGCTGGGAACAACTGGCGCAAAATTGACTTTGACAGTCATCCACGAAATGAAACGCAGGAATGAGCAATTCGGTGTTGTCACGATGTGTATCGGCGGCGGCATGGGAGCAGCTGGAGTATTTGAGCTTTTATAAAATGAAAATTGGAGGGGCTGGGCCCCTCCTCAAAATGGATAGGAGGAACATTAAATGGGTAACCAAACAGAAAAGCTTGTAAAAGGCGGAAGCTTCTTAATCGAAGATGTATCATATGACCATGTTTTCACTCCAGAGGATTACACAGACGAGCACAAAATGATTGCAAAAACGACTGAGGATTTCGTGACAAACGAAGTATTGCCTCAGGTTGAATATATCGAGCAGCACGAGTTCGACCGTACGGTAAAATTATTGAAGGAAGCTGGAGAGCTTGGCCTTCTTGGAGCAGACGTTCCTGAAGAGTATGGCGGCCTGAGCCTAGATAAAATCAGCTCCGCTTTGATCGCAGAAAAAATGGCAGTTGCAGGCGGCTTCTCAATCTCGCACGGTGCACACGTAGGGATCGGGTCATTGCCAATCGTTCTTTTCGGTAATGAAGAACAAAAGCAAAAATATCTTCCTGCACTGGCAACTGGCGAAAAGCTTGCAGCCTATGCACTTACTGAGCCAGGTTCAGGATCAGACGCATTGGGTGCAAAGACAACAGCTAAACTGAATGCTGAAGGAACTCACTACGTCCTTAACGGAGAAAAGCAATGGATCACAAACGCTGGCTTTGCGGATGTATTCGTTGTGTATGCAAAAATCGACGGAGAACAGTTCACTGCTTTCATCGTTGAAAGAGAATATCCAGGCGTTTCAGTAGGTGCAGAAGAAAAGAAAATGGGAATCAAAAGCTCATCAACACGAACATTGATTCTTGAAGATGCCCAGGTACCTGTGGAGAACCTTCTTGGTGAAGCAGGAAAAGGCCATCTTATCGCCTTCAATATCCTGAACATCGGACGTTATAAGCTGGGTGTAGGCGCAACTGGCGGAGCGAAGCAGGCATTTGGTCTGACTGTAAAATATGCTAATCAGCGCCAGCAGTTCAAGACACCTATTTCACAATTCAACCTTACAAAAGAAAAGCTTGCGACAATGGCTTCGAAAATCTATGCAACTGAAAGCTCTGTATATCGTACAGTAGGCTTGTTCGAGGAAAGAATGAACCAGTTGTCAGAAGAAGAAATCAACAATGGAAAAGCCGTTGCCGATTCAATCGCTGAATATGCAATTGAGTGTTCAATGAATAAAGTATTCGCAACTGAGACACTTGATTATGTTGTTGATGAAGGCGTCCAGATCCACGGTGGATACGGCTTCATGCAAGAGTATGAAATCGAAAGAGCTTACCGTGATTCAAGGATCAACCGTATTTTTGAAGGAACAAATGAAATCAACCGTCTTCTTGTACCGGGAACATTCCTGCGCAAGGCAATGAAAGGCGAGCTGCCATTATTGCAAAAAGCACAGCAGCTTCAGGAAGAACTGATGATGCTAATGCCAGAAGAGCCAGGCGATGAGCCACTTGCACAGGAAAAATATCTTGTGAAAAACGCGAAGAAGATCGGCTTGCTTGCAGCTGGATTAGCAGCACAGAAATTCGGGAAAGCTCTGGAAAAAGAACAGGAAATCCTCGTCAATATCGCAGATATCATCTCAAATGCGTATTCAATGGAATCTGCAGTTCTTCGTACAGAAAAAGCAATCGCAAAAGATGGCGTAGAGAAGAGCAAGCAAAAGCTTCTTTACACACAAATCTTCTGCCAGGAAGCATTCAATGAAATCGAGCGAGACGCAAAGGAAACACTTGTGGCTACAGAAGAAGGCGACGCACTTCGCATGCTGACTTCCGCATTGCGCAAGTTCACAAGACACACTCCAATCAACGTCATCGCGAAGAAGCGTGAAGCAGCTGAAAAGCTGATCGATGCAGAACGCTTTATCGTTTAAAAACTGATTTAACCGAACACTCCTTTCCATTCCGGGAGGAGTGTTTTTGCTAATCTTTTTAAAAAGGCAGGATTTTTGCAAACATTGTTGAATTTAATAAAAGGATGTTAAAATTAAAGGGTTGATCAGGCACTGAATGATAGTATTTCACCTTGATAATATGTTACTATCCGTTTAGAGGGTTTAATCTATGGGATACTAGCAAAGGGTGGTGAAATCATGGAAAAAACGTTTTATTGGTACCCTAAATGTGGTACATGCAGGAATGCGAAGAAATGGCTGGACCAGCATGAAGTTGCCTATAACGAAGTACATATTGTAGAAAATCCGCCATCCCAGTCACAGCTGGAAGAAATGTTGGAGAAAAGCGGCCTCGAAATCAAGAAGTTTTTTAACACAAGCGGCCAAAAATATCGTGAGCTTGGGTTGAAAGACAAGGTCAAGACGGCTTCCAGTAGTGAATTGCTGGAACTGCTGGCATCTGACGGTATGCTCATCAAACGCCCGCTGATGACAGATGGCGAAAAAGTGACCGTTGGTTTCAAAGAAGATGAGTATGAAAAAGCATGGCTGTAATTTTGGTCCCATCGATATTAATCGATAGAGATATACAATTGGAGGGATAGTCAATGAATACACCAAAAGATTTACGTTATTCAGCAGAACACGAATGGGTAAAAGTTGAAGGAGAAAAGGTTCGCGTGGGCATTACTGATTTCGCGCAATCCGAGCTAGGTGACATCGTATTCGTCGAACTTCCAGAAGTCGGAGACGAGATCACTCTGGACCAGCCTTTTGGAAGCGTTGAATCAGTAAAGACCGTATCTGAGCTATATGCACCAGTGAGCGGCAAGGTTGTTGAAATCAACGAAGAACTGAACGACAGCCCTGAATTCGTTAACGAATCTCCATATGAAAAAGCATGGATGATTACAGTTGAACTGACAGACAGCAGTGAAGTAGAAAAGCTGATGACACCAGAACAATACGAAGAAATGATCAAAGAATAAGATTCGCCGACGCCTTGAGCTTTCAAGGCGTTTTTCATTTCCCACTCTTGAAAAACTCCTTCATTTTTCCATCACTTCATTCCAGCAGTTCGGACAAACTAATGTTAATGACTATTTAAAAAGGGTGAAAAATCATGGCGTTGAACCAGCAAAAAGTTGAAATCACAGACAGGGTAACAGGAAAACTGGAAAATGGCCAGATTCGACTTTACCTTGAAAATGAGCCTATTGGAAACATCCAGCTTCCAGAAGGTATCCAGATGAAACTGGATCATCATTATGAAGCGGAACAGAATAAGATTTACCAGCATGTATCAGTACCGGACCAATCAGAGCCACGGTACACTGATTGTGACGAAGGCGGCTGGTGCTAAAAAGGAACAGCGGCCAGCCTGGCCGCTGTTTTTTTAGCTGTTATCTGGTAAAGTCAGGAATAAAATCAAGGTACGGCACATAGAATTCCTTTTACTACCTGTTGAAGTTCATAGTGGACTAAATCTTTGCAATCTCCGAAAGAAACAGTAACAATAGAATTAATACAAGTAAACAGCACAATTTATTTAATAATGTTTATAATGTTGTAAAGTAATTATTTTCTGGTGCATAGGTGGTTATGGCGATGGACGAAAATCACAAGGTGATCATAGTAGAAGGTTCGTCAGACAAAAAGAAAGTACAGACCGTGCTGAAGGAGCCAGTGGAAATAATCTGCACGAATGGGACGATCGGCGTTTCAAAGCTTGATGAGCTGATTGATTCGCTTTTTGATAGAGATGTCTATATCCTCGTAGATGCAGATGCATCAGGCGAAAAGCTGAGAAAGCAATTTAAAAGGGAATTTCCTGAGGCGAACCATCTTTACATTGACAGGATGTACCGGGAAGTGGCAACCGCACCGGAAAACCACCTGGCTACTGTTTTAATCGGAGCAAATATTGATGTTCATGCAGAGTACTTAGAAAAAGGATGACTTAAATGGAAGACTGGACCAGGACTGATATCGAAACATTCCTTGCCGAAAAACAAACAGGGTACCTATACTTTTACACACCAATGTGCGGAACCTGTCAGGTAGCAAGCAAGATGCTGACAGTGATTGAACAGCTCCTGCCTGATCTCCCATCAGGGAAAGCCGATTTGAACTTCCTGCCTGAAATGGCAGAACGTTTTGAAATAGAAAGTGTACCATGTCTTTTTGTCTTGAGAAATGGTGTGGTACAGGAGAAAATCTATGCTTTTCATTCTGTTCCGTATCTTTTTGAAAAATTGAAAGAGTTGAAAGGGTAATTAGAAACGGCTTGGCCGTTTTTTTTTTTTTGGGCTTTGGCTAGTGAAAAAATTCTAATTCCCCGTTCAAATCTTATGGATCATAACGAAAAGAGACAACCTTGAAAAACATTTACATTTCATACCAAACGGTTTATATTTAGAGTATCGAAATAACCGAGGAGCGAAATAAAAATGGCTCTTTATCAAGAATGGGCAGACCAAATCAAAAGCTATAATCGCAACATAAAGTTGACCTTCCTGGCAAACATACTCACTCAAATTGGGCTGGGGATTTTTATGGTGATTTATAATTTCTACATACGAGAGCTGGGATTCAATGAACTGGTTAACGGGAAAGTGATTTCGATGACCTCTCTTGCAACGGCACTGGTACTCATTCCGGCAGGGGTTATGAGTGACAGGGCTGGCCGGAAAAAGCTGATGCTGTTTGGAGCAATCTCGACAGGGATGATTTTATTTACACGGAGCATGGTTGAGACCCAGGCACTGTTGATCCTGTTTGCATTTGGTACTGGTCTTGCGTCCGCTTTTATCCAGGTTTCCATCATTCCGTGGCTGGCAGAAAACTCCCAACCTGAACAGCGTGTGCATCTCTTCAGCATTCACTTTGCGGCAATGACAGCGGCCAATGTTGTCGGAAGCCTTTTGGGAGGGATCCTTACAGATGTGTTTTCTTTGTTCCTCCCTGAATTGGAGAGTATCCGTTTCACGCTGGTCGCTGGTTCCGCACTGTTTCTGGCCGCACTTCTTCCCATTGCCCGGCTTAGGGAAGTACGGACAGAAAAACGGACCGACAGAAAGTTCATGGATTTAAAAAGAGGAATCCCATATAAAGCGAGCCTTAAAATCATCATTCTATTTGCTGTCGCACAGCTGATGATCGGTTTCGGTGCTGGCTTGGTCATCCCATACTTGAATCTTTACTTCGCTGACCGGTTCATGGCATCCAATTCACTAATTGGTCTGGTCATTTCACTTGGACAGGGAGCAACTGCAGTAGCCATGATCATTGGTCCGATGGTGGTGCGCAAGCTTGGGGAAGTGAAAGCAGTCGTTGTCCTGCAAATGCTCTCCCTCCCGTTTTTGCTGCTTACTGCTTACACACAGCATTTCTGGCTTGCTGCCCTTGGCTTTTTATTTCGACAGGCCCTTATGAACGCAGGGAATCCCATTCAAATGTCGTTAATGATGTCGAAGGTTGATGATTCAATGAAAGGATTGGCCAACTCTGTGAATCAAATGGTATTTAATCTTGGATGGGCGATTATGGGACCGGTTTCGACCGGAATCGTTTTGAAATACGGTTCCTACTGGGGATATGCGACGGTTTTCACCATCACTGCAGGTCTTTATTTAGTCGGGTCATCTTACTTCTTCTTTGTATTCAAGACAATGGACAAAACAAAATCCGTCATCTCAGCCACTAAGCCAGCTTAATTACTGTATTTCTTTGGATATATTTCTCGGGAAATGAAAGACAATGGCGAAATATCATTCGTTATTGTCTTTTTTTATGTTTGTTATGTTGTTAACCGCTTATTAGCGAAGTATTTGTCGAAGGATTCCAACAGGTTTTTCCCCTTGCAAAAAAGAAATAGTTAGGTAAGGGAGTTGAGCGGCATGCGGGAATCTATTGAACTTTTTGCGAATGAAGTTGGCGGTAAGGCTCATATACTGCAATTGATCAAAAAACTCGATCTTTGCTTAAAATTACAGTCAGAAAAGGAAGAAGTATACCTGGCATTCAAGGGGGGACGAGCGGAACTCCTAACAAGCAATCTCGGTTCTCAATTCCAGATCACAATCATAGGAAGTGAGACCAGCCTTTCTGGACTCTTGAAAGGGGAGTTCAAACTGAGGCAAGGAATCAGATGGGGATATTATTCCGTAGAAGACGGTCCGTTCAGAGATCTATTGGTCCTGGAGTCGATTTTCTATCTTGCCAGACCAATCTCCGCTTAATTTATTCTGAAAAATCTTAATATATTGACTTTAAATGCATGGAAATGATATTATCACTTTAACGCAATAAAACGAACTGAATATTCTTATCCAGAGAGGCGGAGGGACTGGCCCGATGAAGCCCGGCAACCGGTTGTTAAACACGGTGCTAATTCCTGCAGAGTGTAGACTCTGAAAAGATAAGGAGAGTTGATAAATGACCCTCTTCTTAAGAAGAGGGTTTTTTGTATCACCTTTCCATTAATTTTCAAGATAGGAGAGATGGAGATGGCAAGTGAGCAAAAAAACTACAGAATCGAAACAATTGGTGTCCACGGAGGACAATCACCAGACCCGGTAACTGGAGCGAGGGCAGTGCCAATCTACTCAAGCAATGCTTTTCAATTTGAGAACACGGATCATGCAGCCGATTTATTCGCACTCAAGGAGCCTGGCTATATTTACTCGCGAATCCATAATCCTACCGTCACGGCACTGGAGGAAAAAGTAGCCTTGCTTGAGGGAGGCGTGGGTGCGCTCGCCCTATCCAGCGGGATGTCTGCGATTACGATGGCTATTTTGAATATTGCCCATGCAGGGGATGAAATCGTTGCAGCCTCTAACCTGTACGGAGGGACTTACAATCTATTTGCCGTAACCTTGCCGAAATACGGAATCAACGTTCACCTGGTGGACCCTGATGACCCTGAAAATTTCAGGAAGGCAATTACTCCTAAAACCAAGGCGGTCTACGCGGAAACAATCGGAAATCCAAGTCTCAGGGTATTGGATATTGAAGCGGTTGCGGATATTGCCCATGATGCTGGTGTTCCGTTGATCATCGATAATACATTTGCGACTCCATATCTATGCCGCCCGATTGAACATGGCGCAGACGTCGTCATTCACTCAGCTACCAAGTGGCTTTTAGGAAACGGTACAGTCATGGGTGGAATCATCGTCGATGGAGGAAAATTCGACTGGAGATCCCCTAAGTACCCTGGTTTCAATGAACCGGACTCCAGCTACCATGATATCGTTTATAGTGAAGCGATTGGGGCAGCCGCATATATTGTTAAGGCGAGGGTCCAGCTGCTGCGCGACCTTGGCCCGGCCATCAGCCCGCAGAGTGCCTTCCAATTCAATCTTGGAATCGAAACATTGCATGTCCGCATGAAAGAGCATGTCGCCAATACGCGTAAAATAGTAGACTATCTTGAGTCACACCCAGCTGTTACCTGGGTCACCTACCCTGGACATGACTCTCACCCTGATAAGCATTTGGCAGACCGCTACCTTCCAAAAGGTGCAGGATCAGTTGTGGTATTTGGCATCGAGGGCGGCAGGGAAGCTGGAGCAAAACTGATCAACTCATTGACACTATGGTCCCATGTTGCCAATGTCGGCGATGCGAAGAGCCTGGTTATCCACCCTGCAAGCACAACACATCAGCAACTTGATTCAGATGGACTTAAAGCAGCAGGAGTACCGGAGGATCTGATCCGTCTTTCTGTCGGGATTGAAAATGTTGAGGACATCATTGAAGACCTCGAGCAGGCGATCGAAAAAGCAACTGGAGTACCAGGAGTCACGGCAAGAGCGTAAAATCCAGGACCTGCCAAAAGTATTTGAAAATAATTTTATTGACACCCTTTTTTATTACATGCTACAATCACTTTCGTAACTTAAAACCGATTCTATAATTTAATAGCGTGCTCTTATCAAGAGAGGTGGAGGGAAGTGCCCGATGAAGCCCGGCAACCGTCAGTAAGCTTGCTTATCTGAAACGGTGCCAATTCACTCAAAGCTGATGGCTTTGGCAGATGAGAGAAAGGATACAGCCTACGATTATGCCTTTCTGCTTATTTGCAGAAAGGCTTTTTTATTGCCGAATCGATCCAATACGATCCTGAGGTGTTTTTTACAAGAGTATTTTCTTCCCGGAAGGAGCACCCATTTTACCTGAAGTTTGAATTTTTTCGCTTAGGGAATGGGAAACTAGATTGATAACCTTCTTATTAGGATGGAAGATTTAATGGTTTATTGAGTTTAGAATATAGTTGTTGCAAAAGAGGGGGAGTCAATTGATAACGATAAAAAAAGCCAGAAAGATTTATCCTTCAAAAAAAGGCGAAGTTAAAGCGGTAGATGATGTCAACCTTGAAGTGAAAGAAGGCGAAATCTTTGGCGTCATTGGATATAGCGGCGCAGGTAAAAGCACATTGATCCGCATGTTGAATGGTCTTGAAATCCCAACTTCAGGTTCTGTCGTTGTGGCAGGCAGGGAAGTTTCAAGGATCAAGGGTGCGGAATTAAGGAAAGCAAGACAGGAAATCAGCATGATTTTCCAGCATTTCAACCTTCTCTGGTCAAGGACGGTTGCAGATAATATTGCATTCCCTCTTGAGATTGCAGGAGTGCCGAAATCCGAGAGAGACAAGAGGGTAAAAGAATTGATCACGCTTGTCGGTCTTGAGGGCCGTGGCGATGCTTATCCTTCACAATTAAGCGGCGGGCAGAAGCAGAGGGTCGGGATTGCCAGGGCTCTGGCGAATAATCCGAAAGTTCTTCTCGGTGACGAAGCGACGTCAGCACTTGACCCGCAGACGACCGACCAGATCCTGGATCTTCTCGTTGATATCAATAAGAGGCTGGGGCTTACCATCGTCCTGATTACTCATGAAATGCATGTCATCCGTAAAATTTGTCACCGGGTTGCAGTCATGGAGGGCGGAAAGATCGTTGAGACCGGGCCGGTATTGGATGTGTTCAAGAACCCGCAGCAGCCAATTACGAAAAGATTTGTCCAGCAGGTGACTGAACCGGAGGAAACAAAGGAAACAGTAGACCATTTACTTGAGCGATATCCGCATGGACGGGTCATCCAGCTGACATTCGTAGGAGAAGGGGTCGAACAGCCGCTGATCACCAATCTAATCCGCAAATATGCCATCACGGTCAATATTGTGCAGGGGAAAATTTCTCAGACACAAAGCGGATCGTATGGAACCTTGTTCATCCATCTTGATGGTGAAGAGGAAGAGCTGGCCCGTGCGATAGAATTTATCGGCCAGCATGAAGTCGGCGTGGAGGTGATTTCGAATGGCTGAAACTTTATTCCCGAATGTCAACTGGGACCGCATGTGGGAGGCGACAGTTGAGACACTATACATGAGTGCCATTTCCGTTGTCGCTACCTTCATAATTGGAGCCATTCTTGGACTGTTGCTCTTCTTGACATCGAAGGGCAATATATGGGAAAACAAACCGGTCAATGTCGTACTGAGCGCAGTGGTGAATATTTTCAGATCCATCCCATTCATCATTTTGATCGTCCTTCTGATCCCTTTTACAAAATTGATCGTTGGATCAATGATTGGCGAAAATGCCGCATTACCGGCGCTGATTATCGGTTCCGCACCATTTTACGCAAGGATGGTTGAAATCGGTTTGCGTGAAATCGATAAAGGAGTCATCGAAGCAGCAAAGTCGATGGGAGCAAAAACGACGACCATCATCTGGAAGGTTCTGTTGCCTGAATCAATGCCTGCATTGGTTTCAGGCATCACAGTGACCGCGATCGCGCTTGTAAGTTACACGGCGATGGCTGGAGTCATCGGCGCAGGCGGTCTTGGAAACCTTGCCTACATGGAAGGATTCCAAAGGGGCCGGAATGATGTCACGCTGATGGCGACCATCATTATCTTGATCATTGTATTTTTAATCCAGATTATTGGCGATTCCATCACCAGAAAATTAGACAAGAGATAAAGGAGAGATTGACATTGAAAAAATGGTTATTAGCACTTTTAGCATTGGTTTTAACAGCAGGACTTACAGCTTGCGGATCATCTGAGGAAAAAACAGAAGGCGGCAAGGAAGAAAGCAAGAAAATCGTTGTTGGTGCATCAAACGTACCTCATGCTGAAATCCTGGAAGAGGCGAAACCGCTTCTTGAAGAAAAAGGATACGAAATGGAAATCAAGACATTCAACGACTATATTGTTCCAAACAAAGCATTGGATTCAGGAGAACTTGATGCGAACTACTTCCAGCACATCCCTTACCTCGAGTCACAAATGGCTGAGAATGGCTATAAGTTTGAAAATGCTGGCGGAATCCACATCGAGCCAATCGGTGTATATTCTAAAGATTACACAACTCTTGATGACCTTCCAAAAGGTGCCCAAATCATCATGAGCAGCTCTGTAGCAGACCATGGCCGAATTTTGACAATGCTTGAAAAAGAGGGTCTGATCACTCTTAAAGACGGCGTGGAAAAAGTAAAAGCAACAATCGACGATATTGAAGAAAATCCTAAAGAATTGAAGTTTGGTACAGAATATGAAGCAGCATTGCTTCCGCAGATCTTCAACAATGGTGAAGGTGACGCTGTTCTAATCAATTCAAACTACGCGATTGACGCTGGATTGAACCCATTGAAGGATTCTATCGCAATTGAGGAAAGTGACTCTCCATATGTAAACGTCATTGCCGTTCGTGAAGGCGATGCAGACAAGCCGGCAATCAAAGCACTTGTGGAAGTTCTTCATTCTAAAGAAATCCAGGACTTCATCCTTGAAAAATATGAAGGTGCAGTCGTACCGGTAAAAGAATAAACTTTGGAAAGCAGGCGAAAAGCCTGCTTTTCTTTTTGTCGCATAACCCGCTCTGAAATTCAACATACTAACCGAGAAAAAAGCAGATTGGAGTGGAAGCAATGGAGCATCATTATGAACCTCGGAATTCAACAGAAGCAGCTCTTCATGAATATAAACAGGGACTGGGCGTTTTTACGCAAAAAATGCCGGAGCTTGCAAGACATTATAATGCTTTTACGGAAGTGTGTTTTCAGGAAGGGACACTGACACAAAAAGAAAAGCAGCTGATCGCTCTAGGGATTTCATTGTATTCCCAGGACGAATACTGCATCATTTACCATTTAAAAGGCTGCCTGGACCAGGGAGCCACTGAAGAACAAATTTTGGAAGCAGTTGGGGTGACAGCGGCTTTTGGCGGCGGGGCGGCCATGAGCCAGGCAGTCACACTTGTCCAGGAAGCCATGGCAGAACTGAATACTTTAAAGCAGTAAAAGCTGTTGTAATCAGATTAATTGATTGCTGACTAACAGGAAAGGCTTCATTTGGGAGGATATTGCCAGTATTCTAAGAATGGCAGAGGTGAGGCCTCCATAGACCTCCTCATTCCATTACATCCAAAAATTAACGGTTTTAAACGCTTTGATAGTGGTAAACAAAAGGTGTTACCATTGCAATAACAAAAAAACGCTTATTAAAAGCGAAAAACCGAAGGGATGATTCACTATTAGTCAGCTAAAACTGAACTACACAAGTGAAATGGAAAAGGCGATGCATGGAGCTCATGGAATTAGTTACGAAGTCTACAGCATGAACCATGACGCAAGAATGGAAGTCGAAAGAAAACGCGAGCAAGATTATATCAAAAGCCAACGGATGGTCGCTGACCTGGACCGAAAAGTCCACTCGTAAGCGACGGGATATATAATAGAAGAAAAAATTGGAACCAGTGTATTTTTTGCACTGGTTTCTTTATTATTTATGGTAAAAATGAAGATGGTTTTTTAGAAATCGGGTTTCAGCCGGATCAGGATCTGGATCGCCCTTTATTTTGACAGGTTCGAGGTGATAGGGTGTAAAGTTGTCAAGAAAACCTCTTTATTTTGACAGGTTTGAAGCGATTGGATAGAAAGCTGTCAAAAAAGCCTCTTTATTTTGACAGGTTCGAAGCGATAGTATGGAAAGTTGTCAAGAAAACCTCTTTATTTTGACAGGTTTGAAGCGATAGTATGGAAAGTTGTCAAGAAAACCTCTTTATTTTGACAGGTTTGAAGCGATAGTATGGAAAGCTGTCAAGAAAGCACTGTTATTTTGACAGGTTTGAGGCGCTAGGATGGAAAGCTGTCAAGAAAGCCCTGTTATTTTGACAGCTTCGAGGCTTTAGGATGGAAAGCTGTCAAGAAAGCCCTGTTATTTTGACAGGTTCGAGGCGATAGGATGGAAAGCTGTCAAGAAAGCCCTGTTATTTTGACAGGTTCGAGGCGATAGGAAGGAAAGCTGTCAAGAAAGACTTGTTATTTTGACAGGTTCGAGGAGATAGGGTGAAAAGTTGTCAAGAAAGCCTCTTTATTTTGACAGGTTAGAGGCGATAGGATGGAAAGTTGTCAAGAAACCCCTGTTATTTTGACAGGTTAGAGGGGTTAGCATGAAAAGCTGTCAAGAATCCCTCATTATCTTGACAGGTATGGAGTCGATAAGCGAAAAGCTATCTGAATCAGGATCGGCCTTGCTATATCGATTTACATTCCTGCTCATAAATCAAACGGATTTATCTGCCCTAACGCTATCCAGTACATTTTTTTATAACAGAAGGTAAAAAATAAAATGATGTACGAGCTGTGAGCGGGATATCCTGCTTTGCGGGGCTTGGTCTGGTAAAATGGAGATGAGTGTTCGAAACTCAGCGGTCGCCTTTCAGCAAGCTGAAAGGCGGGTGGCGGGAAGTTGAAAGAAGTAATTCGTGAAAACTGAAGATTCTTGATGAGATGATTCTAGATTAGTTTGTGTTGATTTTTGGCTCATTGGCGTGAAGCTTACGCTTCACTGGCTTTTCAGCTTACGC
Organism: Chryseobacterium sp. ISL-80; assembly: GCA_018613055.1. Taxonomy (GTDB): domain Bacteria; phylum Bacillota; class Bacilli; order Bacillales; family Cytobacillaceae; genus Mesobacillus. Next base: position 507,700 of record JAGGQZ010000013.1, read on the forward strand.
TGAAAAGCTGCCGAGATTGAATGAAACGCTGCGGGCAAACCCGTTTGCCCGGTCGTTTCACTCAATCTCGGCATGAGCCAAAAATCTGACATTAATCAACAGTTTTTGATATTTTTCTTTCCACTTCTAAGGTGTTGCTAACACTTTTCATTTGTTATAAGATTGTAATGAGAATAAAATGAGAATAGAGCTTTTGGCGGCAATAGTCGGCTTAAAATCTTTTCTATATTGACGGAGGTATTATTATGGCAGGATCTGTATTATCAATTAAGGACCTTCAGGTTGAGATTGAAGGCAAGCAGATATTAAAAGGTGTGAACCTTGAAGTTAAGGGTGGAGAAATCCACGCGATCATGGGACCGAATGGTACTGGTAAATCTACTTTATCTTCTTCTATCATGGGTCATCCAAAATATGAAGTAACGAACGGTTCTGTAACTCTTGATGGCGAAAATGTTCTTGAAATGGAAGTGGACGAAAGAGCACGTGCTGGTCTTTTCCTTGCGATGCAATATCCAAGCGAAATCAGCGGTGTAACGAATGCTGACTTCCTTCGTTCTGCTTTGAACAGCCGTCTTGGCGAAGGAAATGAGATTTCCCTGATGAAATTTATCCGCAAGATGGATAAGCAAATGGAATTCCTTGAAATGGATCTTGATATGGCACAGCGTTATCTTAACGAAGGTTTCTCCGGCGGTGAGAAGAAGCGTAATGAAATCCTTCAGTTAATGATGCTTGAACCAAAAATTGCAATCCTTGACGAAATCGACTCAGGTCTTGATATCGACGCATTGAAGGTTGTTTCTAAAGGAATCAACGAAATGCGCGGCGAAGATTTCGGCTGCTTGATCATCACTCACTACCAGCGCCTTCTTGATTACATCACTCCTGACCATGTTCACGTTATGATGCAGGGCCGCATTGTGAAGTCTGGCGGACCAGAACTTGCACAGCGCTTAGAAGCAGAAGGATACGACTGGATTAAGAAAGAACTTGGCATCGAAGACGAAACAGTTGGGCAAGAAGCTTAAGCGTTGGGGGGATTTATAATGACTACGGAAACGAAATGGGCTTTTGACCAGGAGTACATTACTTCCTTCTCAAAAGAAATGAACGAGCCGGTATGGCTGACAGAGCTTCGTGTGCAATCTCTTGCGAAAGCAGAAGACCTCTCCATGCCAAGACCGGATAAAACGAAAATCGATAAATGGAACTTCACTCAGTTTGAAAAGCTGCTTGTTGCAAGCGATGCTTTTTCATCATTAGATGAACTTCCTGAAGAAGTAAAAGCACTTGTTGGCAAGGAAGCAAAAGAAAACAGCCTGTATGTGCAGCGCAACAACAAGCCTGCATACCTCCAGCTTTCAAAGGAAATGCAGGAGCAAGGCGTTATTTTCACTGATATTTTCACAGCGGCGCGCGAATATAGCGACTTGCTGAAGAAATACTTCATGAGTGCTGTTAAAAACGACGAGCATCGTTTGACTGCTCTTCACACAGCATTCATGAATGGCGGAGCATTCCTTTATGTTCCGAAAAATGTACAGCTGAACAGCCCAATCCAGGCGATCTTCCTGCATGATGATGCAGAAGCGAACCTGTTCAACCACGTACTGGTTGTTGCTGAAGACAATAGCTCTGTGACATATGTCGAGAACTATTTCTCTACAACTGGCAAAGTGAACGGTTTGGTCAACATCGTAACGGAAGCAATCGCTGGCCAAAATGCGAAAATCCAGTACGGTGCGGTTGATACACTGGCTGAAGGCCTTACAACTTATGTGAACCGCCGCGGCCATGCCGGCAGAGACGCACGTATCGAGTGGGCTCTTGGCATGATGAACGACGGTAACACCATTTCTGATAATGTAACGAACCTGGTTGGCGATGGTTCATACTCTGACATTAAGACTGTCGTTGTCGGACGTGGAGAACAAACTCAGAACTTCACGACGAGCATCATCCATTACGGTAAAAATTCAGAAGGCTATATCCTGAAGCACGGTGTCGTGAAGGATAGTGCTACTTCAATTTTCAACGGAATCGGAAAAATCGAGCACGGTGCTTCCAAGTCCAATGCGGAGCAGGAATCACGCGTTCTGATGCTTAGCGAAAAAGCACGTGGAGATGCGAACCCAATTCTTCTGATCGATGAAGATGATGTAACAGCTGGCCACGCGGCTTCTGTTGGACGCGTTGATCCATTGCAGCTTTACTATCTGATGAGCCGCGGTATTCCGCAGCACGAGGCAGAACGCCTTGTCATCCACGGATTCCTTGCACCTGTTGTAAATGAGCTTCCAATCGAGGGAGTTAAAAAGCAATTGGTTGAGGTCATCGAAAGGAAAGTTAAATAATGAACGCCCGCGAAATTCGTGAATTGTTTCCGATTTTAAATCAGGAAGTCAATGGCAGCCCGCTCGTCTACCTAGACAGTGCGGCAACATCACAAAAGCCGGTGCAGGTAATCGAAGCGCTGGATAAATATTATCGCGAATACAACTCCAACGTACACCGCGGTGTCCATACTCTTGGAACAAGAGCGACCGATGGTTACGAAGGAGCAAGGGAAAAGGTCAGAAAGTTCATTAACGCAAAATCGATTGAAGAAATCATTTTCACCCGCGGCACCACAACTGCCATCAACACGGTTGCGGCAAGCTATGCACGCGATAACCTTAAAGAAGGCGATGAGATTGTCATCTCCTACATGGAGCATCACAGCAATATCATCCCCTGGCAGCAGGTAGCTAAAAAATCGGGTGCAACATTGAAATATATCGATCTGCAGGAAGATGGCACGATTTCACTTGATACTGTCAGAGAAACAGTGACAGAAAATACGAAAATCGTCTCGATCATGCAGGTTTCAAACGTATTGGGTGTCATGAATCCGATCAAGGAGATTGCCGAAATTGCCCACCAGAATGGTGCGATTATGGTTGTCGATGGTGCCCAGAGCGCTCCGCATATGAAAATCGATGTCCAGGACCTGAATTGCGATTTTCTCGCTTTTTCCGGACATAAAATGTGCGGGCCGACGGGGATCGGCGTATTATATGGCAAGAAGGCCCTTCTTGAAAAAATGGAGCCGGTTGAGTTTGGCGGCGAAATGATTGATTTCGTAGGTCTCTACGAATCAACATGGAAAGAGCTGCCGTGGAAATTCGAAGGCGGAACACCGATCATCGCTGGTGCGATTGGTCTGGGTGCTGCAATCGACTTCCTCAATGAAATCGGACTCGACAATATCGAGAAGCATGAACACGCTCTTGCGGCCTATGCGATGGATAAAATGTCTGAAATTGACGGCATGACCATCTATGGACCGAAGGAAGCCGGCAAGCGTGCAGGACTCGTAACATTCAATATTGATGACGTACATCCACATGATGTGGCAACTGTATTAGATGCTGAAGGAATCGCCGTCCGCGCGGGACACCATTGTGCACAGCCTTTGATGAAATGGCTGAAGGCGTCCGCGACAGCACGTGCAAGCTTCTACCTGTACAACACAGAAGAAGATATTGACAAACTCGTAGCCGGACTTGTCAAAACAAAGGAGTATTTCAGCGATGTCTTTTAATAATTTAGATAACCTTTATCGGCAAGTTATTATGGATCACTATAAGAATCCCCGCAATAAAGGTGTTTTGGAAGAAGGCAGCCTGACAGTCAACATGAACAACCCGACATGCGGCGACCGCATCCAGCTGACGATGAAAGTCGAAGACGGCAAGGTTGCGGACGCGAAATTTGAAGGGGAAGGCTGCTCGATTTCCATGTCCTCTGCTTCGATGATGACGCAGGCGGTAAAAGGAAGAAACATCGACGAGGCTTTAAAGCTTTCATCCGTTTTTTCTGACATCATGTTGGGAAAAGAATATGAAGAGGATGATCTGGACCTCGGGGATATCGAAGCACTTCAAGGTGTGGCGAAGTTCCCGGCAAGGATCAAATGTGCAACTCTTGCGTGGAAGGCAATGGAGAAAGGCCTGAAGGAAGAGGAAGACAGCCAATAAAAATCATCGCATGGTGATTTTTCCCGAACATGCTGCAGGGGATTGGCCTGCAGCGAACAACTACAAAGCGGGAAACCTTGTTTCCCTGCTTTAAGAATGGAGGAATTCGACGATGGCTAAAAAAATGCCAGAGATCGGTGATTATAAGTACGGATTTTCCGATAAAGACGTTTCCATCTTCCGGTCTAAGCGCGGTCTGACGCGTGAAATCGTTGAAGAAATTTCAAAAATGAAGGAAGAGCCCCAGTGGATGCTGGACTTCCGTTTAAAATCATTGGAGCACTTCTACAATATGCCAATGCCTCAGTGGGGCGGAGACATGGCTTCATTGAACTTTGATGAAATCACGTATTATGTAAAACCATCCGAGAAATCTGAAAAATCATGGGATGAAGTACCTGATGAAATCAAGGCGACTTTCGACAAGCTTGGAATCCCTGAAGCTGAACAAAAATACCTTGCAGGTGTTTCTGCACAGTACGAATCAGAGGTTGTATACCACAACATGAAGGAAGAGCTTGAAGAGTTGGGAATCGTCTTTAAGGACACTGATTCTGCTCTGAAAGAGAACGAAGACATTTTCCGTGAGCATTTCGGAAAAGTCATCCCACCAACAGACAACAAGTTCTCAGCGTTGAACTCTGCAGTTTGGTCTGGCGGATCTTTCATCTATGTTCCAAAAGGGATCAAAGTGGATACTCCGCTTCAGGCGTATTTCCGCATCAACTCTGAGAACATGGGCCAGTTCGAGCGTACATTGATCATCGTTGATGAAGGCGCGCACGTACACTATGTTGAAGGATGTACAGCTCCAGTTTACACAACGAACTCACTTCATAGTGCGGTCGTTGAAATCATCATCAAAAAAGACGCATATTGCCGTTACACAACAATTCAGAACTGGGCAAACAACGTCTTCAACCTTGTTACAAAGCGTGCGGTTTGTGAAGCGAACGCGACAATGGAATGGATCGATGGCAACATCGGTTCCAAGCTGACAATGAAATACCCAGCAGTCATCCTTAAGGGTGAAGGCGCTCGCGGTATGACATTATCCATCGCGATTGCTGGTAAAGGCCAGCACCAGGATGCAGGTGCGAAAATGATCCACCTTGCGCCAAACACATCATCAACCATCGTATCAAAATCAATCTCAAAGCAGGGCGGAAAAGTAACATACCGCGGTATCGTCCACTTCGGACGCAAAGCTGACGGCGCCCGCTCAAACATTGAGTGCGATACGCTGATTATGGATAACAAGTCTACTTCAGACACAATTCCATACAATGAAATCCTGAACGATAACATTTCTCTTGAGCACGAAGCGAAGGTTTCAAAGGTATCAGAAGAGCAATTGTTCTACCTGATGAGTCGCGGAGTCTCTGAAGAAGAAGCAACAGAAATGATCGTCATGGGCTTCATCGAGCCGTTCACAAAAGAACTGCCAATGGAATACGCAGTCGAAATGAACCGCCTGATCAAGTTCGAAATGGAAGGTTCAATCGGTTAATAGATGATTACGGGAATCCACCTGCCTCGGCAGGTGGATTTTTTTACCCTTTTATGGAATTCGTAGAGATTCGGGCACATTTCGTAGAGATTAATGAGGGAATCGTAGAGATTCAATATCTTTTCGTAGAGAATATTGTTAAAACCGTAGAGAATATATTAAAGTAACCTGGATTGCAGAGTATTTTTCAGCAATTCATCGGTAAAAACGTGCGTAGCATCTGACTCCATCAATGTTTTTCCTTCTCTATAAGCGGGAAATAAGGTTAGAACATGTCTTAGTTCTTATTCAGCGCTTAATTGTGCTATTATGAAGGGAAAATGGAGGTGCACAGATGATTATTGTTGGCTTAACGGGCTGGGGAGACCATGACAGTTTATATGAAGGCAAGGTTTCGCCTCGTGATAAACTGAAGGAGTATTCCAGCCACTTTCCTGCAGTTGAGGTCGATGCCTCATTTTACGCTGTGCAGCCTGTGAAGAACGCGGCGAAATGGGTAGAGGATACACCTGACAAATTTCAATTCATTGTAAAAGCGTACCAGGGAATGACCGGCCATCAGCGCGGGGAGATCCCTTTTACAGATAAAAATGAGATGTTCACTGCCTACAAGGAATCGTTGAGGCCTTATCTTGAGGCCAATAAGCATGGAATGACACTGTTTCAGTTCCCGCCGTGGTTTGACCTGCGCAAGGAGAATGTCGATTACTTGCGCTGGTGCCGCGAGCAGATGGGCGATATTGATTGTGCGCTCGAGTTCCGGAACCAGTCATGGTTTGCAGGTGAGATGCGCGAGAAAACGCTTGAGTTCATGCAAAAGGAAAATTGGATCCACAGCATTTGCGATGAGCCGCAGGCAGGCGAAGGCTCGATCCCGACCGTGCTGCAATCCACTTCCCCGGAAAAAGTCCTTGTCCGCTTCCATGGCCGTAATATCCATGGATGGAACAAGAAGGGGCGAGGCCAGGAATGGCGCGAAGTACGTTATTTATATCGCTATAATCAGGCCGAATTGACGGAGTGGGCCGAGAACCTTCGTAAACTTAATGAAGGGACTTCCCAGGTGTTCGCCCTGTTCAATAACAATTCCGGCGGAGATGCGGCCGATAACGCGAAACAGATGATGGATTTATTGGATATCGAATATGAAGGGCTTAACCCGAGACAGCTTGATTTGTTTTGATACTATATTCCCCTCCTGGCAGCAGTGAGGGGACACTTCATTTTAAAAGAGGAATGATGGTTCAATGGAAGAGATGATTCATATATACCATACGAATGATTTGCATAGCCATTTGGAGCACTGGCCGAGTATCCATAAGCTTGTAACTGAGCGGCGGCGCTGGCATGAGGAAGAAGGCGATGAGGTTTTCGTTTTTGATATTGGCGATCATATGGACCGCTGGCATCCGTTATCTGATGCGACCAGGGGGAAGGCGAATTGCCGACTGCTGAATGAGGCCGGCTATGATGCCGGTACCATTGGGAACAATGAAGGTATTACGCTTCCATTCGAGGATCTGGATTCGATGTATCATGAAAAAGAATTCGAGATGCTTGTGGCGAATCTGTATAAACAGGATGGAAGCCGTCCGGTTTGGGCTAAGCCTTATCATGTGTACATAAGCAAAAAAGGCACAAGGATCGGAGTCATTGGTGTCACGGTCAATTTCGGGCGATTCTATGAGCAGCTCGGATGGAAGGTGACCGACCCGATGGAAGAAATAAAGACCTGCGTCGAGGAGTTAAAAGAACAAAGTGATATCATCATTCTGTTATCCCATCTTGGGATCCATGATGATGAAAGGATTGCATCGCAGTTCACGGAAATAGACGTCATTCTTGGCGGACACACTCATCATATTTTACATGAAGGAAAAGAAGTCGGATCGAGTTTGCTCGCGGGTGCTGGCAAGTTTGGTTATTATACCGGCCATGTGACTGTGAAGTTAGATCACGATACGAAGCAGGTGCTAGAGAAAACTGCCATCTTGTATGATATGAATGAAGGTGGCCAGGCAGAAGGCGAGAAGGAGATGGCTGCAGGTTATTACTTAGAAGGAAAAGACTTGATGGGTGAGCCGGTTGCCAGCCTGCCTGTTGAGTTAACAGCCGACCCTATGCAGCATACCGAACTGGCAAGGCTGCTCGTTCAGGCTTTAAGGGAGTGGTGTGATGCGGACTGCGCCTTCATGAATGCCGGCATGATTCTTAAGGGCCTAAAGCAGGGAGATGTAACGAGATTCGACCTGCTTGAAATCTGTCCGCACCCGATCAATCCTTGTACCATCAACATGTCAGGTGCGGAACTGAAAGAAGTGCTTCTTCAGACAAGAGATGAAACATGGCCCCATTTGCAGATAAAAGGACTTGGCTTCCGCGGCACCGTGATGGGTGTCATGGAGTACGATGGGATTGAGTTTCGTCAAAAAGGCAATGTCCAGCAAGTGTTCATCAATGGCGAGCTCATCGATGCAAAAAAGCACTACTTACTCGCCATTCCCGATATGTTCACGTTCGGCCGATTTTTTCCGGAAATCCAGCGTGCTGAGGAAAAACGATACTGGCTGCCAGAGTTTCTCCGCAATCTGCTCGAGTGGAAGCTTTCAAATATGACGATTAATATTTGATCAAAATATCACGCTTTTCCTTCCATCTTCATAGAGTGTTATTGGGATTGAAGGGAGGAGTTGTGGTCATGATCGATATGTCACCCATTGAAATAGAAGGCAGAACATTTTTATGTATTTCTGTAAAATTGCCAAAGACAAACCTACTTGTCGTTACCGGCGACAAAGGATATATAATGTGCGGCGCCCTTGATGTCGCGCTTCTCAATGAAAAGCTCAAGAGCAGGAAGGTCATTGCAGGAAGAGCCGTTGGCGTGAAAACGATTGAAGAATTGCTCGAAGCCCCGCTTGAGTCCGTCACATTCGAGGCGGAGAACCTTGGCGCCACAAAAGGGATGATTGGCAAGGAAGCTTTGCTGCTTATGAATTAATTCGAATAAAGCCATAAAAAAAGACAGCCTGAAGAGCTGTCTTTTTTTGTGTACTTCATGTGAATATTTGCAGAAGCAGTAAAAGAAGTGAATTTTCAATCCGATATAATGATTGAATGCAAAAATGGGCTCGTTTTTTCCCAACTCAAAAATGAAAACGAATGACCCAATGATTTGCAATTGTGATAGAATATAAGAAAATATTGTCGTTTTATGTAAATTTTTCTTCAATTCATGATAAGGCAAATATAGCCGCCAACTAACAGATAAAGTGGGAATGAACATGAGACTCGTAGCCACCACATCGGTAGAGGAAGGGGCTTTACTCGGGAAAGCCATTTATAATGACAAGGGCCAGATCCTGCTGAATGTAGGTGTAAGGCTCGAGCGGAAGATGCTGAACCGCCTTGAAGAGTTTGGGATTGATTATATCTATATCAAAGATCCAGATACCGACGATATCATCGTGAAGAACTCGATACCAGATGAAATGCGGGTCAATGCGATCATGACGATCGGTGAAACTTTCAAACAAGTTCAGCTGGATTCCAAGATCTCGCAAACGTTCGTACTGGAAAAATCGGCGAGGAAATTCAAGAAGCTGATTGTTGCTTTACTTGATGAATTAAAAAGCAGCAAAGAGCTTTTGAACCTGCTTTCGGATGTATTCCTGCATGACCATTATATTTTTTCGCATAGCTTGAACGTAACGCTTTACTCCCTTGCGATCGGGATAGAAATGAAGCTCTCCCCGAAGGAACTTGAACAGCTCGGTCTGGGTGCGATTTTGCATGATGTGGGAAAAATGAAGGTCCCTGAAGAAATTTTATCCAAGCCAGGCAAGCTGACTGCAGAAGAGTTCCAGATCATCAAGGCGCATGCAGAGGACGGCTTCCAGATGCTCAGGAATATTCCCACTATCCCGCTGATTGTTGCCCATTGTGCATATCAGCATCATGAACGTTTGAATGGAGCAGGTTACCCTCGTGGACTGAAAGAGGATGAAATCCATTTATTCGGTAAAATCCTCGGTGTAGCTGATGTGTTTGACGCTGTCACCTCCAATCGGGTCTACCGGCCGGCAATGCTGCCTCATGAAGGCCTGGAAATTCTTTATTCGGGTGCAGGCAGCTTGTTTGACCCGAAGGTGGTCGACGCTTTCCGGCGGGCTGTGGCGATCTATCCGGTCGGCCTGACAGTGATCCTGAGTGATGGCCGGAAAGGCGTCGTAGTACAACAGAATCCCGGCTTGAGCGAGCGTCCTGTAGTCCGAATTCTTGAGGATAACGGGCAAAGAGTGGAACCATACCACCTGGATCTAAAATCAAATCTGTCACTGATGATTGTCAGCTGTGATACGATCATACAATACGAGTACGCAGCGAATTATTAAAGTGAAAATCAATATAGTATAAGACAAAGTAATTAGGCTAGTTCCCCCCTTTGAAGCATACATATAGCTTTAGAGGGGGGATTTGTTTTGGCAAAATTCGGCCGGCGGCTGCCTCGGAAAGGGCCCTTGCCTTTCAGGTATGTATTCCTGCTGACATTCGTGTTTTTTTCCTTTTCCACTGCAGCAGGACTTTGGATCATCGATAAAGGACTTGAACCGACTTTGATGAAATATGCTGAATCCCAGACAAGAAAAATTGCGACTCTGGTTATCAACAAGGCGATCAACAAAAAAATAGCCAGCGGGATGGATATTGATAAAGTGATTGAATTTGTACCGGTGGATGGGGGTACAACCACTGTGGTGAAATTCAACACAGAAATCATCAATCGGGTAAAAGCGGAAACGACTAATATTGTACAAATGAACCTGAAAGAAGCGGAAAGAGGGAATCTTACCTCTCTCGAGATGTTATCAGATGTCGAGCTCGTGACCGATGAAAAAGACAGGGAAGAAGGAATCATTTATTATGTTCCTTTGGGTCAGGCGACCAACAATGCGCTGCTCGGTAATATGGGGCCAAGGGTTCCGGTGAAGTTCAATGCAATCGGCGATGTGACGGCAGATGTCGTCTGGGATACTGAAGAGCATGGAATTAATAATACCCTTATCAATGTATCGGTCAGGGTAAAAGTGAATGTGCAAATCATTATTCCTTTTGCGACGGAAATTGCGACTGTGCAGGAAAATATTCCGATTGGCAGCTTCTACTATCCTGGAAAAGTTCCGCAGTTTTACAATGGGGGCGGGAATACTTCGCCAGCGATTCAATTGCCTGGTGAATAATTATAGTTGTCAAGTTAACGATATTGTTATATTATAAAATCAATTGAATAATAAACCACATCATTCCGATGGGGTAGAGGCGCAGGATTAAAGAGTAAGCTGTGTGAGGATGACAACGTTGATCACAGTTGAAAGGGAATTTTGCCGAAGCAATGATAAGATGAGTCACATTTTTTATTGCTGGGGATACTTTGAACAAGAGTATCACTGTCATTATGGAGGTATATCCATAATGGGGAGCTACAGATCGTGATGGAGACACTAGTTGCTTATTAAGGGCAGCGATAGAATGTTCTCTATCGTTGTCCTTTTTTATTTTTTAAGAAAGTGGCTACAACTCTTTTCATGTAAATGTTTCCCCCCTGTCAAAAACAAGGAGGAGAAAGAATGGAGAACACAATTTTTTCATTGCTGCCGCCATTATTGGCAATTTTGATGGTAGTGATCACAAGGCGGGTGCTATTGTCTTTGGGGACAGGCATCGTCGCAGCAGCATTTTTGCTTGCTGACTTTAATATCATTGAAACATTCGCTATTGTGTGGGATGCTGCCAAGGCGATAGTCATTGCGGATGGCGAACTGAACACGTATAGCTTATACATCATTTTATTCTTGCTGCTTTTGGGTACAATTACAGCCTTCATTTCTATTTCAGGAGGAAGCCGAGCGTTCGGCGAATGGGCAATGAAGCGTGTCAAAACAAGAGCTGGAGCTCAATTAGTCGGTGCTTTCCTTGGCATTATTATTTTTATTGATGATTATTTCAATGCACTGGCTGTAGGGCAGATCACTCGTCCAATCACGGATCGCCAGAAGGTTTCACGTGCAAAACTGGCCTATATTATCGATTCAACTTCAGCACCAATGTGTGTCATTTCTCCGATTTCCAGCTGGGGTGCTTACATCATTGCATTGATTGGTACAATCCTTGCTGCTCACGGCGTGAATGAATATAGTGCGTTCTCAGGGTTCATGCAAATCGTGCCAATGAACTTCTATGCTCTTGCAGCATTGGCAATGGTTTTCATTGTTGCTCTTAGGAATGTGGAAATTGGTCCAATGAAAAAGCATGAGGAACTTGCGATTACGGAAGGAATTGTTGTTCCTCAGGACAAGCCGGTACCAGGCGAACTGAAGGATGATCTGCCAACGAGTACGAAAGGTACTGTTGGAGACCTTGTATGGCCGATTGTTGCCCTTGTCGTTGGAACAGTAGGCATGATGCTATGGACAGGCGCAAGTGCTGTTGAAGGAAAAGTAACCATTTTCGGTATTTTTGAAAATACAGATGTCACCAAGTCTCTTGTAACTGGCGGATTGTTGGGTCTTGCTGTAGCTTTGATTCTTTTTGTCAGACAGGCAGCTGTATTAAAAGGAGTCAATGCCAATGTCTTTGGAAAAGGTATTGCTGAGGGCATTAAATCAATGCTTCCGGCTATCTATATTCTCGTCTTCGCCTGGGTCATCGTTGACCTGATTGGCCGGCTTGAAACAGGTAAATATCTGGCAGGTATCGTTGAAAGCTCAAACATCAATATTGCCTTCCTGCCATTCCTGCTGTTCCTCGTAGCCGGTATCATGGCTTTCTCAACAGGAACATCATGGGGATCATTTGGAATCTTGCTTCCGATTGCAGGAGATATTGCAGCGGCAGCTGATATTACAATTCTTTTGCCAGCTTTGGCAGCTGTCCTTGCTGGTGCGGTTTTTGGAGACCACTGCTCGCCAATTTCTGATACAACGATTCTTTCATCAACAGGTGCTGGTTCACACCATATGGACCATGTCATGACTCAGCTGCCATACGCGCTGATTTCAGCAGCGATTTCAGCTGTCGGCTTCCTGGTCCTCGGTTTTACAGGCAGCACGCTCGCAGCACTTGCAGTAGTAGCCATCCTGCTGGTTGCTTTTGCGTTCATCTTCGGAAGCAAAACAAACCAGGAAGAAGTACTGAAAGAAAATCTAGCAGAATAATGAAAAAGCTGTCTGGAATCAGACAGCTTTTTTCATATTTTTAAAATAGTGGGAATAGAATCCTAATTAATAGGAGTTTTAGTATAGTTGGGAAAATTTTATCGAAAAAAATTTATTATGTCGCAAATAATATTTTGACAAGCCCTAAAAAACTAGCTATACTATTTCTAGACTAAATAATCTGAAAATATAAAACTTTCTAATTCATCGATATTTTCCAGGTGGTTAGAAGGCAAGGGGGATTAAAAATGGAAAATCGTCCACAGTGGGGCACGAGGGCAGGTTTCATTCTTGCCGCGGTAGGTTCGGCAGTCGGGTTGGGAAATATTTGGCGCTTCCCGGGTGTAGCTTATGAGAACGGAGGAGGGGCCTTCTTCCTTCCATATCTATTCGCATTACTAACCGCAGGGATTCCGCTATTAATCATGGAATTCACCATTGGCCATAAGTATCGTGGTTCTTCACCATTGAGCTTTGCGAAATTAAAGAAAGGTTCAGAGTGGCTTGGATGGTGGCAATTGGCTATTTCATTTGTCATCTCAACCTATTATGCGGTCATCATTGCCTGGGCTATGTCTTACGCCTATTTTTCTCTAAGCAAGCAGTGGGGCGATGATCCACTGACTTTCCTTGTTGGAGATTACTTGAAAGTAGTAGATGCAGGAGATGTTGGAAGCCTTGTTCCTGGAGTATTTGTTCCATTGATTATTGTATGGGTAATCACACTTGGCATTCTTTTCAAAGGTGTTAAAAAGGGTATTGAAGCAGCAAATAAAGTATTTATTCCAACACTTGTCATTTTATTCTTAATTATTGTTGTACGTGCTTTAACCCTGGATGGAGCCATTGATGGAGTCAATGCATTCTTCAAGCCTGACTGGGGACAAATCTTGAATGGAAAAGTTTGGGTAGCAGCATATGGGCAGATTTTCTTCAGTTTATCCATTGCATTTGCAATCATGATTACTTATTCAAGTTATCTGCCAAAAAAATCTGATATCACAAATAATGCATTTATTACCGGCTTCGCTAACTCATCATTCGAAGTGTTAGCTGGGATCGGAGTCTTCGCAGCATTAGGCTTCATGGCAAGCCAGCAGGGAGTGCCAATTGACGAAGTGGTCAGCAAAGGAGTCATTTTGGCGTTTGCAGTCTTCCCGCAGATTATAAATGAACTGCCTGCATTCAGCGCGGCATTTGGTGTCTTATTCTTCGTAAGTTTGACGCTAGCTGGATTAACATCTCTAATTTCTATCGTCGAAACATATGTAGCTGGGATTCAAGATAAGTTCAATGTTTCCCGTAATAAAGCAGTTGTCATTGGAGGCGGTCTTTCAGCTCTGATTTCAATCCTTTTTGCTACTCAAGGCGGACTTAACTTCCTAGACACAGTAGATGCTTTCATCAATAACTATGGTGTAGTTGCAGCCGGATTTGTTGAAATCATCATAGTAGCTTGGGTTGCCAAGGAATTGAACAACTTAAGAAGCCATGCGGATGCTGTTTCAGATATCCAGCTGGGCAGCTGGTGGAATATTTGTTTAAAATACGTCACACCTGTTGTTCTGGGTATCATGATGGTTATGAACATCCTAACTGATTTAAAAACGAGCTATGGCGGTTATCCGGAATCGTTCAACTTCTATTATGGTTGGCTTGTGGCATTCGCTGCACTGTTAGTAGGATTTGTTTTCAAGTATGTAAAGAAATGGGATAATACTCTACATGAAGTTCCACAAGACGAGGGGGTCTCTAAATAATGGATGCTAGTTCAATCGTAATGATGGTACTTGGAATTGGAATCATTTGGGGCGGCCTGGTTGTCAGCGTGCTGCATGCAGCAAAAAAATCACGTTCATCTTAATATACACAGGCGATCCTAAGTGATGGCCTTATACAAGAAGGATCCGGAATGTACATTCCGGATCCTTTTGTCTTTATACTGAGGTACAGCGAGAGTTCTATTTTGCAAAGAATTTGGTCACAGAACACTCATGTGGCAGTCTGAAACCAAGGAGAGTGGCAAAAGTTTGAATGTAGGAATAATCACGCTGCTTTCAAAAAAAGCCCCAAAAGTGGGGCACCTTTCTTACTTATTCCTGAGTCTCGCTCGTTCCTGCCTGGACCATAACTTCAAATGAGGGTATGGATCGAAGGACCATTCGGTATAGCCATTGTCCTTGTACATGCCGTAATGAAGATGCGGCGGGAATTTTCCGCTTGTTCCCGGCGGCCCGTACCCGGAGCTGCCCACACCGCCTATGACAGTTCCAGGCTCGACGATCTGCCCTACTTTAAGGTCCTTGGCAAATCCGCTAAGATGGGCAAAATAATGGTAGGTATTATTTATATCACGGATGCCTACCCGCCATCCGCCATATTTGTTCCAGCCTTTCATTTCAATGATGCCATACCCTGTCGCTCGGACTGGCACTCCATAGCCGGCGAAAATATCCGTTCCTTCATGGATTCTTCTGCCGCCCCATCCACGAGCATCTCCCCATGTGTTGTTATAGCTGTGATTGCTCCGCAGCGGGAGAGGAAAGACATGCGTATCAAGGTCCAAACGCCCAAAATGCTTGTAGATCATGGCTTTTCCGATGATGATTCCGACCGTCTTATCGCGTTTATAGTAATTCCAGAGGCCAATTTTAATATTCTCATGGTCTGTACCGTAATTCAGGAGATATTGGGCGAATGCCTGCAATACGTCTTCATCATCCTTCAGGCTTGCTTTGCCGTCACCGTTTCCATCAAACCCGATTCCATTGAAAAATTGTATCGAGACCGGATTGTCATCCTCCAGATTTGGATTCAGAAGTCCAGCCCACTCTTCCGGCTTAAAATAAATTCCGGCAGTTCCTTCAGCTTTGGGCAAGTCCTTTCTTGCCTGGCGGACATTCCGTTCATATTGATCCACCGCAGCAATATAATACCAGGGAATCTGGGTAACCGCTTCAACTTGGGTGTATAGATCCATTCTCTTTTTATAAATATCCTGTTCCTGCTCAGCTGCAGACGCGAGATCCACAGAAAGGACAGGGTAAAGGAAAAAAAGAACGATAACTGCTTTAAGGAATTTCACCGTAATCCTCCCTTCATGATTTTACTCCTTTAATTTCCAGCTCAAGCGTATGAAATCTGCTTTTGCTTGACTTCTGTTAGTTTGCGATGATGGGGGTTTTTCATAAATATCAAATAATGGTAATCGCAAAGTTATCGTACTTGTCGATAGTATTCCATTATGTTAAAGTGACATCAGAAGCTGTATGCCAGCCTTGATTTTTTCATGGTGTTCTTGAGGAAGTGCAGCAGGAATGGAGTGAAAATAATGAGCAAAAAAGAGGTACAGAGAAAGCCTGATTGGCTGAAAATAAAGTTAAATACGAACGAAAACTATACGGGCTTAAAAAAGATGATGCGCGAAAAAAATCTACATACTGTATGTGAAGAAGCAAAATGCCCGAACATCCATGAATGCTGGGCGGTTAGACGGACTGCGACCTTCATGATCCTTGGCGATGTATGTACGCGTGCATGCCGTTTTTGTGCTGTAAAAACGGGACTGCCTACTGAGCTTGACTGGCAGGAGCCGGAAAGAGTCGCGGATTCCGTTACCCTTATGAACCTTAAGCATGTCGTCGTCACAGCTGTAGCCCGCGATGATCTGAAGGATGGGGGAGCTGCTGTATTTGCTGAGACTGTAAGAGCCATCCGCAGGAAAAATCCGTTCACCTCTATTGAAGTATTGCCTTCTGATATGGGCGGCGTGATCGAAAACCTGCAGATGCTGATGGATGCGCGTCCAGATATTCTGAACCACAATGTCGAGACAGTTAAGCGCCTGACACCGAGAATCCGTGCGCGTGCTACATATGAGCGTTCACTGGAATTTCTGCGCCGTGCAAAAGAAATGCAGCCGGATATTCCGACGAAGTCAAGCATCATGGTTGGACTGGGAGAAACGAAGGAAGAATTGATCGAAGCAATGGATGATCTGCGTGCAAACAATGTGGACATCCTTACACTGGGCCAGTATTTGCAGCCTTCCAAAAAGCATCTAGAGGTGCAGAAGTACTATCATCCGGATGAATTTGCCGAGTTAAGGGAAATCGCGCTCGAGAAAGGCTTCAGCCATTGTGAAGCTGGACCTCTTGTCCGTTCATCCTACCATGCCGATGAGCAAGTCAACTCAGCTGCAAAGCATAAACAACAGCTTGCAGAGCAGGAAGCACAGCAGGCATAATTCTTAAAAGCCTAAAGAAGAGTTCAGCATAAAACAGGCTGAACTCTTTTCGTTATTGACCCTTTTTCATCTGTGTTGACAGATCGTCCTTGTCCGTTTCTTCGTTCAGCTCCCCTTTTGCCTCTCCATTGGCATTTTCACCTGAGCTCATAGGGCGCCCTTGAGGCGATTTAAGCATCTGCTTGATTAGGCCATCAATCTGGTCGCTGACATTACGGCTATCAGTATCGAGTGTGGCATAGTTCTCGACTTCTTTGCGCAGGCTTGTGTCGTCTGAAACGTATACATGGAACCAGCGCGGAACGACTGACATAGCCATCCGCTTCACCTGATCTGCAGTCTCATTGCGGTTTGGGGAATCGGTTGCGTAGACAATCAGCACTTCTTCATCTGTCACAAGAGTAGACACATCATCTACATTCTGTGCCATCAGGCTGAATCTGCTGATCATGTCAGCAATTTGTTCACGGTCGATCGCCTGGTATGCATTTTGCATGTTATCGGCACCCATTACACCTGTTTTTTGATGGCGAACATATCCGAAGTCTTCGCTTCTGTCCCGCAAACTTTTGCCATTTTCATTATATAATTCTGGACGGTTGTCGTTTACATTCAGTGTATTCCCGCTCTGTTGATAAATTCCTGCCCCGCCATCACGGCCGTCTGGTGAGGCATTATTATCGCCCGCACCACAGCCAGTCATAGCCACAGTTCCGCAAATACCAAGAGCCATTAATGCTTTTTTCAATTTAAACACCCCCTAATGATTAGAATGGCTCCAAAATTATTTTTTTTGCTTAGTAATTGATGGGGAATAAGTTATAATTAAGAAAAGCGCAGGTGCGTGTACTTGGTGATCAAGACAGACCGTTATGGAAAAAGAGGTGGACCTACCAATGATTTGCATCAATAATCTTTGTTATGAAATAGTGGATGAAGGACGGAATGGCTTTAATGAGGAAGCATTTCGCGCCAGATACAGCGAGATTCTGACGAAATATGACTATATAGTTGGCGACTGGGGATATGGGCAGCTTCGCTTAAGAGGTTTTTTTGATGACCAGAACCAGAAATCAACATTCGATACGAAAATCAGTACGGTAAGCGAATACTTATATGAGTACTGCAATTTTGGCTGTGCCTATTTTGTCGCCAAGAAAGTGGCAAAGCAAAGCCAGGACAAATAGAATAGAAAAACGAAGAAATGCTCCAATCCTGACGATTGGAGCATTTCTTTTTTAGAGGTCGCTATATGGCGGCTGTTCACTTTCGCTCGGATCATCATGGGTTGGATGGGCGCCTGCTTCTTTTCTTGGCGTTCCCTGATGAAGAGATTTGAACTCATAATTGAAATTGCTGTACGTACGCTGTCCCTCACGCCATGGTGTGCTTTTGCCCTCAACCGGTTCGTTTTCCCGGAATGGCGACCCGTACGGCCCCTCAGGAAAGTCTTCAGCTGTTATATAGTTCTTTTGCTTTTCTACATTCGAAAAATCAGAGTACTTTTCACTGTCTTCCTTGCTCATGAAACTCACCCTCTTTTGTTTGTTGTCTTTTTAGTATTTCTTCGAAAAGACAAATCAAACAAACAGTTCGTTCCAGATTAAAGGATTGGCCTTAGGAATGAGCGAAGTTCTTCCGCATCTTCTTCGGATAAGTTATAGGCATATTCAAGATAGCCTTCTTCATCAAGGTCATCGTGGCCAAGGATTGCAAATCGGCTTCCCTGGATATCCATCACGATGCTCTTGCCGTAATATCTTCCTGTCTGCAAGATGGCGAGATCAAAGCGCTGGTTCTCCCCCACAAAGCTGACATAGCGCGTTTTTGTAGCTTCTGTTTCATCGTATAAAAAAAATTGTTCCGTCATCGTGAACCTCCTATGTGCTGTAAAAAGTATGTATTTTCTAAATCATCACAAGATGCAGCTTGTGTTTGAGATGATGATGTGCTGTGATGTAGCGGACAGTGCCAATTCGTGTTCCAAATGTCTCTCCTCCATTTTCGACAGCATTCTCACCCACCATCAATCTTACCAGAAAAACTTTTATTTCTGAATTTATCTTTGCAGGAAATTACGAAAGGCCTATTTCAAACTGGATTAGAAGGGAAATGGTTTAACAGCAAGCTGAAGTTCGGACAGGTTTGTGGGAGAACAGGTGAAGTTGGGTGAAAGCAGTTGCGAGTTCGGACAGGTTTGGCGGAAGAGCAGGTGGAGTTGTCCGGAGCAGCGCGTGTTCGGACAGCTTAGGAGGGAGAACAAGAAAAGCTGTCCGAAGTAGCACCCGGTTCGGACAGCTTAGGAGGGAGAACAAGGAAAGCTGTCCGAAGTAGCCTTGAGTTCGGACAGCTTGGGAGGGAGAACAAGGAAAGCTGTCCGAAGTAGCCCCGAGTTCGGACAGCTTGGGCGGATGAACAAGAAAAGCTGTCCGAAGTAACCCCGAGTTCGGACAGCTTAAGAGGGAGAACAAGGAAAGCTGTCCGAAGTAGCACCCGGTTCGGACAGCTTTGGAGGAAGAACAAGAAAAGTTGTCCGAAGTAGCGTCCAGTTCGGACAGCTTAGGAGGGAGAACAAGAAAAGCTGTCTGAAGTAGCACCAAGTTCGGACAGCTTAGGAGGGAGAACAAGGAAAGCTGTCCGAAGTAGCGTCCAGTTCGGACAGCTTAGGAGGGAGAACAAGAAAAGTTGTCCGAAGTAGCGATCCAGTTCGGACAGCTTAGGAGGGAGAACAAGAAAAGCTGTCCGAAGTAGCCCCGAGTTCGGACAGCTTAGGAGGGAGAACAAGAAAAGCTGTCTGAAGTAGCACCAAGTTCGGACAGCTTAGGAGGGAGAACAAGGAAAGCTGTCCGAAGTAGCACCCGTTTCAGACAGGTTTGGAGGGAGAACAAGGAAAGCTGTCCGAAGTAGCCCCGATTTCGGACAGCTTAGGTGGATGAATAAGAAAAGTTGTCTGAAGTAGCACCAAGTTCGGACAGGTTTGGGAAAAGAATAAGAAAAGCTGTCAAAAAAAGCTCGTAATTCTGACAGGTTTGAGGGAGAAACAAGAAAAGCTGTCAAGAAAGTGACGTTATTTTGACAGGATCGAAGGAGTAACAAGAAAAGTTGTCAAGAAAGCGCCGTTATTTTGACAGGTTTGGAGGAGAAGCAGTAAAAGCTGTCAAAAAAACCCCGTAATTCGGACAAGTTTAAGAGAGAAGCAAGCAAACCTGTCACAATCAAACAAGAATTCAGACGTAAATCAACCCTTCCCAATATTTCCACCATCCAAAGAGTAAAAATATTTTGAAATAACTATCTAGGAAAAAAGGTCTATTTTAGCGAAATATGGTACAATTAAGAAAAAGTTCTAGTCATCGTCTGAGAGGATTGAAACCTATGGCCCGCCGTGTTACTAGCATATTGGACAACCTGCTTGGTTGGGGGAAAATAATGTTGCCTCATTCATCGCTTTGTTATTATCCGCCTCAGTTCATCTTGAGGGATCCTGTTGTAGCCGGGGTGAAGAAGGCTTTCAACAGTGGATGTGAAGTGGCAGTCATTGCCTATACGATTAAAAATCACCGCGAGCTGGCGGCTCAGCTTGGTGAGGAGACGTGGAAGTACCATAAGGCTTTGAAGCGTCATTTCAAAGCAGTCATTGAATTGGAAATTGAAAAAGAGGACATGATTGTCCTGCATGATTATTATAGTGACAGCCTTAGCCTGTTTATGCGGATTGACCATAACAGGCATTGTATCTCGGAGATTGATGCGAAGATGAAGAAAATCCTCAGGGAAGCGGAAAGCAGGATTTTTCATGAGTATCCTACTGTCCAGCCAACCTTTGACACAGGATTCATTTTCATCGATAAATCAGTAGGTTCCGTGCATGAAGCGGTCTTGAAGGCTCACCAGCAGGCGTTTGCGATGGCTGAAAAACGAATCCAGACGGAATTCAATGAAATGGTGTATGAGATGAACAAAATCATCTCCCAGCAAAATATCAAGCTTCTGGCGCAGCCGATTATTGACGTCGCCACCAAGGAAGTGCGCGCATGGGAGATGCTGACCCGTGGTCCGGAAGGGACTGCCCTCGAGAGTCCCCTGCAGCTTTTTTCAGTCGCAAGGCAAACGAATATGCTGTATGAGCTTGAAATGATCGTCCTGAGGAAAACGCTTGACCAAATCACGTCAACCGGCTGCCTGGATGATATCTTCATTAATTTTACGCCGATCACGCTTGGCAATTTCCGGTTCGTCCGTGACCTGAAAACGATGATGAAATCTTATGAAGACATCAAGCCGAATCAGATCACCCTGGAAATCACCGAACGGGACTCGATTGAGGGAATCGACAATTTTATCTATAATATAAAGGTGTTAAGAGGAATGGGTATCAAGATTGCGGTTGATGATACCGGAGCGGGATATGCCAGCCTGAATACTATCAGTGAGATCATGCCGGATGTCATCAAGATCGACAGATCCGTCATCCAAAACATCGACAAGAACTCTGTAAAAGAGTCGATGCTGAAGGGGCTTCTGCTTGTTGCAAGGGAAGCGGGCTCTACTGTCATAGCTGAAGGAATCGAAAACGAGCATGAAGCTTCAGTCCTTTCGCGGAACAAGGTTGAACTGGCGCAAGGTTATTTTTACGCCCGACCCGGATTATTGAAAACCGTCTAGCATCTTTGAGAGGTGATTAGGAATGTATTTTGTCGACAGGGATCAAATTGAACAAACATTACATTTTTTGAACAGGCAGATTGATTTTTTTGAAAGCAATGAATCATGGGAAACGCCTATGGAAAAAGCAGCTCTCGAGCGTGCGGCGCATACGATGGTGGAGGGCGTTCTTGATGTGGGCAATGCGATGATTGATGGCTTCATCATGCGCGACCCGGGAAGCTATGAAGACATCATCGACATCCTCGATGATGAAAAAGTCGTGACACCAGAGCTGAGTGCAAGCTTGAAAAAAATCGTCCTGTTCAGGAAGATGCTCGTCCAGCAATATACGGACGTGGACCATGAAAGCCTGATCCAAACTTTCAAATCCGAACTTCCGCAACTCAAGCTGTTTCCGGAAAAGGTCAGGGAATATTTAACGAATGAACTGGGCCCGGTTTCCGCTTTTAAAAAGTAAAGCTGGAAGAAGAGACCGATCAGATGGACAGAGCAGTTCATCAGTCGGTCTCTTTTTCTTTGCAGTGAGCTTTGTCCTTTGCACTGCCTGCTCGACTTTAATAAAATGGGAGTATTCGTTTTCGCACAACAAGGGAACATTATTCATAGGAGTGATCATCATGAAAAAATATAAAGGCTATCTGATAGATTTGGATGGAACGATGTACAGGGGCTCAGAGCGGATCGAGGCGGCTTCGGATTTTATAAAAAGGCTGATTGCAGCTGAAATCCCTTATTTATTTGTCACGAACAATTCATCGCGTACACCGGCCCAGGTGGCGGAAAAGCTGCGCAGCTTTGATATCCCAACGACTGAGGAACAGGTTTTTACGACTAGCCAGGCAACGGCCAACTACATTTATGAGCAAAAGCAAGATGCGACTGTATACGTGATTGGCGAAGAGGGAATCCAGACAGCCATTGAGGAAAAGGGCCTAAAATTCGCAGGGGAAGACGCGGATTTCGTCGTTTCCGGAATCGATCGCGGCATTACCTATGAAAAGCTGGCTGTAGGCTGCCTGGCAGTCAGGAACGGCGCCACCTTCATTTCGACCAACGGAGATATCGCGATTCCGACAGAACGCGGCCTGCTTCCGGGAAATGGTTCGCTGACATCCGTCATCGCTGTTTCCACACAAACAGATCCGATTTTCATTGGCAAGCCGGAATCAGTGATTATGGAACAGGCATTGAAGGTCCTGGGAACGGCAAAGGATGAGACGCTGATGGTCGGGGACTATTATGATACCGACATTCTTGCCGGCATGAGAGCCGGAATGGATACGCTCCTTGTACACACAGGGGTCACAACGAAAGAATTGCTTAAAGGCTACGATGAAATGCCAACCTATACCGTCGATTCACTGGACGACTGGGAAGTATAAAAAACAAAAGGGACTTGCGCCATCTCAGGTGCAAGTCCCTTTATTTTTAGTCCTCAATATTTGCTGCTCTGTGGGCAAGTCGGCTTGAAGCAGCCGCCGCAACAGCTCCCACAATATCATCTAGGAACGTATGGCATTTGCCTGACTTTTCTTTATCATTAAGGAGCTCAAGGATTCCCGGTTTTGCTTTATCAATGAACCCGTAGTTCGTGAATCCAATCGAACCATAAATATTGACGATTGAGAACGCGAGGATCTCATCCACGCCATACAGGCTCTCATCTGTTTCAATGATGGATTGGAGCGGTTCGCCAAGCTTCTTCTGCTCTGCAAGGATATCAAGCTGGATTCCTGTCAGGATGGCATTCTGGACCTCACGTTTGGATAGTACTCGTTCGACATTCTGGATGCAGTCCTCCATCTGAAGGTTCGGATGGTACTTCTCCTGCAAGAAGAACACAAGTTTCGCAATATCTTCTATTTCAACCCCGCGTTCGTGAAGCCACTTCCGGGCAGTTTCCTCTGTCATATGAATGGCGCGTTTCTTTTCTAACATCTGCATCACCTTTCTGTTTTTATTTCAGGTAATAAAGCGTGTATCTCACTTTGAAAATTGTCTAGCTCCAGCGCCTAGCCCCTCGAGACGTTTCGGTCTGCCCAATGAAGTCAAAGAACGACTTCACCGGTCAGCCCTCCAACGCTTGTCGGGGCTGACCAAGGCGCTTACGCTTTTCTAATAGCTTTCTTCATATCCTATTTAACCTAAATTATTCCGCTTAATCCGTTTTAGTGAAAGAATTCATTCCTTTAAATCATTTCCAGAATGAAGGCAGTTATTCATTTCATTGTTTTGCAGTCCGGTACATATATTTGTAAAAGAATGGCTTGGAAAGAGGTGCTGTTTGATGTTTCAAAAGATGTTAAAAGAAGTATATGGGATTTTTCCGGATTCAGAAGTATCTCTTGGTAGATATCATGGATATAAACAGAATGAAGGGCTTTATTTGATTATGGACGCTAACGGGTCAAAAGAGCAAGAGATAAGCGAGCTTTCGAGAATCGCTGACCATATGCAAAAAGCGGGTGACCGCAACGTTTCGAGGGTGCTGACGGACAAGGAGGGGCGGCAGATTTGCGAATGGGAGGGAAGGAAGTACTGTGTGCTGCAGAATCGTGCCGCACCGATGCCGGAAAAACTGCGAACAGGCAGGAAGCTGGCAAGGTTCCATACAAGAGGACGGCAGATTCCCTTCAAGGTTGAAAGCATGAACAGGGTCGGACAGTGGAAACAGCTGTGGGAAAAGCGGCTCGACCAGATGGAAAAGGTATGGAGCGGAAAACTTTATACTGAGCCTGAGAACGACTTTGAGAGAATGTTCATGGAGTCTTTTCCGTATTATATGGGATTATCGGAAAATGCCATTCAATATCTTGCCGATACGGAGATCGATGATAAGCCGACTAGGGTCGACCACGGGACTGTATGCCATGAGCGTTTTACCAATACAGTCTGGAGAGGGCCGTATTTTGTCAAAAATCCATTTGAATGGGTATTCGACCATGGAAGCCGCGATCTGGCTGAGTGGGTGAGGGAGCGTTATTTTGCTAATATCCAGACGAACCAGCCGGAAGTAAAAAACTTCCTTGCCGAGTATCAGAGCGTGACGGTGCTGTCGCCGTTTTCGTGGAGACTTCTGTACTCGAGGCTGCTGTTCCCGCTTCACTACTATGAGGTTGTAGAGAATTACTATATTACTCAATCTGAACAAACAAAGCGCCAGCTCGAGGACCGTTTGCGGAAGTATCTCGACCAAAGCAGTGATTACGAACGTTTTTTAAGCCATTTTTACCAGATTGGTGAAGCCCCTGTAAAAATGGCGAAGCTTCCCCCGGTTGACTGGTTATTACGGTAGTCGAAGCTTTTGCGGAAATGTGATAGAATAAATATTATTCTATTATATTAAACGCTTTCAAAAAGGAGCCAGACTATGAAGCCGTATATTTTTATCACCAGGAGACTGCCTGAAGAAACGATTGTAGAGCTCACCGAGCAATTTGAGGTGAAGATGTGGGAGCATGAAGATATCCCTGCCCCGAGGGAGGTAATGCTTGCTGAAGCCAAAAAAGCCAGTGGGATGATCACGATGCTGTCTGATAAAATTGACGAGGAACTGCTGTCAGCTGGTAAAAACCTGAAAGTCGTCGCCAACCTGGCTGTCGGTTTTGACAATATCGATCTTAAAGCAGCCACCGAGCGCGGAATCATTGTGACCAATACACCTGATGTGCTGACCGAGACAACCGCTGATCTTACCTTTGCTTTGTTGATGGCTGCGGCAAGGCGCATTGTCGAAGCAGCTGATTATATCAAAGCTGGTAAGTGGGAAGGCTGGAGCCCGTACCTGCTTGCAGGGCATGATGTGTATGGAAAGACGATCGGGATCGTCGGCATGGGGAAAATTGGTGAGGCTGTTGCCCGCCGTGCGAAAGGGTTTGGGATGGATATTCTTTACCATAACCGTTCCCGCAAACCGGAAGCGGAAAAGGAGATTGGCGCTGTCTACAGTTCATTCGAGGATCTTGTATCAAAGGCTGATTATGTGGTTTCACTCGCACCGCTGACAGACGAAACGAGAAATCTTTTTACCGCAGAGGTTTTTGCGAAAATGAAAAAAAATGCGATTTTCATCAATGCCGGACGCGGCCCGGTTGTGGACGAGCAGGCATTATACGAAGCGCTGAAAAGCGGAGAGATTGCCGGTGCAGGGCTTGATGTTTTTGAAAAAGAACCCATTTCAACAGACCATCCGCTGCTTGAACTTCCTAATGTGACAGCAATCCCGCATATTGGATCCGCAAGCACAGAGACGAGGACAACGATGATCAAGCTTTGCTGCACAAATGTCAAAGCTGTCCTCACTGGAGACAGTCCAAAGACGATTGTTAATAAAGAAGTGCTTCAATAATTCATTGATCCTTCCCTTCATGCAGGGAAGGATTTTTTTTTACACTTAGAGCCCCTTGTGATTAAGCGTTTTCATGAAGAAAAACTACCTAAATATCCCTTGTAAAAGCGGTTGGTCGTCTATATAATGTCTACTATACAAAAACAAGTGTATTTTTAGAAAAGACAAAGAGAGAGGGGAAGAGAAAATGCAGGCAATCTCGGTAGGGCTTCTTGGATTGGGAACAGTAGGGTCGGGGGTAGTGAGAATCATTGAGAACCACCAGGATAAATTGATGCACCAGGTGGGTTGCCCGGTGAAGGTAAAGAAAATCCTCGTCCAGGATGTAGAAAAGGAAAGATCGGTAAAGGTGGACCCATCTCTCCTGACGATGGATCCAGCGGACATCATCGAGGATCCGGAAATTGAAGTAGTGATTGAAGTCATGGGCGGAATCGAGAATACCCGTGAACATATGCTGCAGGCACTGAGGAACAAAAAGAACGTAGTGACAGCAAACAAAGATTTGATGGCTGTCCACGGCTCAGAGCTGCTGACTGCAGCGAGTGAAAATGGCTGCGATCTATTTTATGAAGCGAGCGTGGCTGGAGGGATCCCGATTTTACGCAGCCTCGTTGACGGACTTGCGTCTGACAGGATCACAAAGATGATGGGAATTGTGAATGGAACAACAAATTATATTTTAACGAAAATGAGCCAGGAAGGACTTCCATATGACAGCGTGCTGAAAGAAGCGCAAGAGCTGGGATATGCCGAGGCGAATCCGGCATCGGATGTGGAAGGACTTGATGCAGCAAGGAAGATGGCGATCCTGGGTACACTTGGATTTTCGATGAAAATCGACCTTGATGATGTAAAAGTGAAAGGAATCACTTCAGTCACAGAGGAAGACCTGCAGTATGCCAGACAGCTTGGCTATACGATGAAATTGCTCGGAATCGCTGTCCGTGAAGGCGACAAAGTCGAGGTATGTGTAGAACCAGCGCTGTTGCCATCGTCCCATCCGCTTTCGTCTGTCAATAATGAGTACAATGCGGTATATGTGTACGGTGAAGCGGTCGGGGAGACGATGTTCTACGGCCCGGGTGCCGGCAGTCTGCCAACCGCCACTGCTGTCGTTTCAGACCTTGTGGGCGTCATCAAGAATCTGCGCCTTGGTGTGAATGGCCGTTCCATGGTCACTCCTCAATACGAGAAACAGCTGAAGGACGATGGAGAAGTGAGCTCCAAGCATTTCCTCCGACTCCATGTCCACGATGAAGTTGGTGTCTTTTCAGAGGTCACCTCGCTGTTCGCCAGACATAATGCCAGTTTTGAAAAAATCCTCCAGATGCCTTTGAAGGAAAAAGGACTTGCGGAAATCGTGGTGGTTACCCATCGGGCTTCCCTCAAAGACTATCAAACTATCCTGATGGAGCTGCGTGACCTCAGGGTTGTGAAAGAAATCAAGAGCTCATACAGAGTTGAGGGGAGTGTCAAACAATGAGATGGCAGGGGCTGTTGAGTGAATATCGTGAATACCTGCCAGTCAATGGTCTGACTCCGATGCTGACCCTGCATGAAGGAAACACTCCGCTGATCCGGCTTGACCAGCTGTCAGAGGAGTGGGGCATAGATTTGCATGTAAAAGTGGAAGGAGCCAATCCGACGGGTTCATTCAAGGACCGCGGCATGGTGATGGCAGTCGCGAAAGCCAAGGAGGAAGGCAGTGATACGGTCATCTGTGCTTCCACAGGCAATACCTCGGCTTCCGCAGCTGCATATGCGGCGAGAGCAGGAATGCGGTGCATCATCGTCATTCCCGAAGGAAAAATCGCGATGGGCAAACTGGCACAGGCAGTGATGTATGGCGCCAGCATCGTGTCAATCGAAGGGAATTTTGACGAGGCATTGAAAATGGTCAGGGCCATCAGCGAAAATGAACCGGTCACGCTCGTGAATTCGGTCAATCCATATCGACTCGAAGGCCAAAAAACGGCTGCCTTCGAAATCTGTGACCAGCTGGGCGGAGCACCAGATATTCTGGCGATTCCGGTGGGGAATGCGGGGAATATCAGTGCTTACTGGAAAGGGTTCAAAGAATACGATGCCAGCAGGGTGACAGGTTTGCCGAGGATGTTCGGTTTCGAGGCAGAAGGAGCGGCAGCAATCGTGCAGGGTAAACCGATTGAGCAGCCAGAAACCATCGCTACAGCCATTCGAATTGGCAATCCTGCCAGCTGGAATCTGGCTGTTGCTGCCAGGGATGAATCAGAAGGAACAATCGACTTCGTTACCGATGAAGAAATTTTGCAGGCCTATAGCCGACTGGCCTCCACAGAAGGGATTTTTGCTGAGCCTGGTTCATGTGCCTCATTGGCAGGGATCCACAAGCTTCTGAAACAGGGAGAAATTCCTCGAGGTTCCCGGATTGTTGCTGTACTGACCGGAAATGGCTTGAAGGACCCTTCTACTGCCATCGATATCAGTTCCATCTCACCCGTATTGCTTCCGAATGATGAGAGAATCGTCAGCGAGCATATCAGGGGAGTGGTCAGACAATGAATGGACTGGAGGAACCGCATGCTGCAGGGATTCCGGCAAGACAAGTTTTTGCGGTAAAAGTCCCGGCCAGCTCAGCGAACCTTGGCCCTGGCTTTGATTCTCTTGCGGTCGCATTGGATCTATACCTCGAGCTCGAGGCTGAGCGAAGCGATCTGTGGAAGGTGGAGTTCCTCTCTTCATCTCTAACGGATTTTCCGCGTGATGAAGAGAATTATATTTGCCAGGTCGCACTTAAAACCGCTTTAATGTACAAGCAGAAAATGCCGCCGCTCTCCATGTCTGTCAAAAGTGACATTCCGCTGGCAAGAGGGCTTGGATCCAGCGCTGCGGCGATTGTTGCCGGAGTGGAGCTGGCCAATGAATTTTGCGGTTTAGAATTGTCACCGCGTGAAAAATTACAGGTCGCTGCCAGGTTTGAAGGCCATCCGGATAATGCCGGAGCGAGCCTTTTCGGCGGAGTAGTGGTGGGCAGCCAAATAGGAGATGAAGTGGATCTGACAGTACTGGACCAGATTCAGTTCGACCCGATTCTGGTTGTCCCCAGGGAGGAATTGTTGACCGAAATTTCGCGTGATGTTCTGCCTTCAGCCATGGGCTTCCAGAGCAGTGTCCAGGCTAGTGCTGTTGCCAATCAGCTGCTTGCCGCTTTGATAACACAGAACTGGCCGCTAGCAGGCAGGATGATGGCAGCCGACCTGTTCCATCAGCCATACCGGAAAGAACTTGTGCCGTTTTTTGATGATGTACAGGAAAAAGCCATCCAGTCAGGCGCATTCGGCGTGGCACTGAGCGGGGCTGGCCCTTCAATATTGTGTCTGGCGGAACCTGGTCAAGGGGAGGAAGTCACGGAAAAAATGAAGCAGTGTGTCGATGGAATGGGAATTTTGAATCTGAAAATCGACCGGACAGGGTGCAGCTCCAGCATGAAAAAAAGCGGTTTTGCCATTTAAGGCAAAACCGCTTTATTATTGGTTAATTAGAATACCTGTTCAACCTCAACAACGCCAGGTACTTCCTCTAAAAGGGCGCGTTCGATTCCAGCCTTAAGCGTGATTGTGGAGCTCGGGCAGCTTCCGCATGCACCCAGCAGGCGAAGTTTAACAATGCCATCTTCAACATCCACTAGTTCGCAGTCTCCACCATCGCGAAGAAGGAATGGACGCAATTTATCTAATACTTCCTGTACTTGCTCAAACATTTGCTGTTCAGTCATGCAAATCGACTCCTTTCATAATACTTATTATAATCTCATCAGCCGGAAAAATCTATCCAATTGAATGAAAAACCTCAGAACAACAGTTTTTTCCTTATGCATCCCTTTCATCGTATAGTAAAATAAAAGAAAATAACAGGGGGTAATTGATAATGGAACGCAAAGAAGTAGAAATTGTCGTGTACGGCGCAGAAGTATTATGCCCAAGCTGTGTCAACCTGCCATCCTCAAAAGAAACATACGAATGGCTCGAAGCCGCGATCGGCCGCAAATATGCAGACCAGCCTTTTAAGATTACATATGTCGATATCTACAACCCTCCAGCAGAAGCAGACAAAAAGGAATTCGCCGAAAAAGTCATCGAAGAAGACATGTTTTATCCCGTCGTCCTGCTCGAAGGCAAGATTGTCGGCGAAGGAAACCCAAAATTGAAGACGATTTACGCAGAATTAGAGAAATATGGGTATGTACCGGCTTAAAATGATGGAAAGCATTCCAAAATGGGGTGCTTTTTCTATATTTGGCGAAGCATTTGAATGAAACCATATGGGGGGAATTATTTATTTGGCGGAGTTCACAACTTTATTGGCGATTTTTATATTTTATTGGCGAAAATGACCTGTTTATTGGCGAAAATCTGATTATATTGGCGAACTGGAAATTTCCTCTGATTTTTACCAGTTTTGAAAATAAAAAACCGGGCACCCTCGCCCGGTTCACAAATACATCACCCATTATGATACTTATACATCCACAGAATACCTGACTTAAGCAATCGTGCGACGCGGCCAGTAATCGGACGTTCGGCAACCAGACCGAAACCGTGCTTTTTGCCAAGCGAACCGATGACGCCTTTCAGCTTGATCGGCGGGAAGGATTCAGGTGGTTCTTCACCTTTCCAGCGTTTTTGCAGCACCTGGACGATTTGCTCCGCCTGGCCTTCTGCAAGCTGGGCGCTTGGTGCGTGCGGCAGGCTCGCGCAATCACCGACTACATAGACATTTTCATGGCCAGGCAAATTGTGCTGTGGAGTCACCGCGGCCCGGCCCATGCTGTCTTTTTCGACATCCATTTCACGGACAAGTCGGTTTGCCTGAATTCCAGCAGTCCAGACAATCGCGTCGCATACAATCGGCTCATCGTGATTATAAAGGACGTTTTTCTGTACTTCCGTAATATTGGCATTGTTGATGATTTCGACATTATGGTTGTCAAACCAATTTTCCACATAGGTGCTCAGGCGCTCGGAGAATGCGGACAGAATATGGTTTCCGCGGTCGAAAAGCTTGATTTTCAAGTCTTTGCGGCTTTCTGCCAATTCACTCGCAAGCTCGACGCCGCTCAATCCTGCACCGACAATCGCCACACTTGATCCGGCTGGCAGATTATTCAGTGCCTGATAAGTAGCACGTGATTTTTCAATCGATTGGATACTGTACGTGAACTCATCAGCTCCGGGAACATTGTGGTACTTATCTTCACAGCCTAGGCCGATGATCAGGTCATCGTATTCCACAGCGTCATTGTCCTGCAGTTCAACCTTATTTTCCTCCAGGTTGATGGCCGTAACTTCCGCATATTTTACCTGAAGGCGGGGGTGTTCAGGAAATGACACTCGGATATGCTGATCGGAAATCGTGCCTGCAGCCAGGGCATAGTATTCAGTTTTCAAGCAGTGGTAAGGAACGCGGTCAATCAATGTAATGGATACATCTTCCGGCAGATCATTCGGCAGTAATTTATGGAGGACACGCATGCCGCCATAGCCGCCGCCAAGAATAACGAGATTTCTCATGTGAATTTCCCCTTTTTAACTCATCACAGACAGTCAATGATGGAGGTTTTTTATGCTCGTTCTTGCAATCGGTAAACGGATACATTATTCGAAATTATTCTACAATATTTTTTCTGATTCGATTTAATCCATAAAAAGTATAACGAAATTGTGACAAAATAACAACAATTTTATAGATGTAGCAAGCCGGGGAAATTGACGATTTTCCTGAAAAAGGTTACGATTAAAAATTAGTAGAGAGGTGAAACAAATGATTAAGCCGATCATTGAATTTTGTATCAGCAATCTTGCGAGCGGTTCTCAGGCAGCCAGGGCAGAGCTCGAACGGGACCCTGATCTTGACGTCATTGAATATGGCTGTCTTGGTTACTGTGGAAAATGCGCCATGTCTATGTTTGCGCTTGTTAACGGTGATCCGGTAGTCGGTGACACTCCAGAAGAGCTGGTTGAAAACGTTTATAAATACCTGGATGAAAATCCGATGTTTTAATATAGAAAAAAGCTGGCATGGAATCGTTCCATTCGCCAGCTTTTTTCATGATTCAGAGAAAGTTAGTTTCCGAAACGGCTTGTTTTTTAGAGAGATTCAGTTTCCGGAAACAGCTTGTGTTTCCCGCATCTCCTGCCAGCGATCCTTTGCGAGCTGGATGATTTGCGGTTCGACAGATTGTCTCTGTTTTTCTATTACCTTCGAGAAAAAGCGGACGGCGTCCTGCGTTTGGCCGATTCTTCGTGACAGCTCTCCGATCAGGTACATAAGGCGCAATTCTGAAACCTGGGTGCCTTTATAGTCGCCAGTGCTGTAAGACTCGGTATATTCCTTCAGGGCGAGCTTCAGAAAACGCATTTCCTGTTCATCGTTTTCGGTTGAGCGATACAGCCAGGCAAGCCTTATGTACAGGCCGGCCGAAACAATATGTTTCTCTTTCTTCAGTGTCGAACTGTAGGCTGTAAGCTTGAAAGTATTCATTGCCTCCTGGATCGTCCGTTCACCTCCATAGTGATGCGGAGCCCACTGATTGCAGATTTTATCCTGGATGACTTGCTTGGCGCCCGGCGGAAAATAGGTACTGAACTCATCGGTAAAAGAATAGCCGCAGTCAGGACAGACATTGGTATAGTAAAGATTGGGATTTTCAAAACCATCGGCATACTGAGGGGCAAAGTCAGAATCAAAGCTGAGGACTTTCACAAAACGGGAGCGAACCTTCTTGGTCGTAAAAGAATTCTCGCACATGGCGCATGTGTATTTTTTATCATAAAGAGGTACTAGTTGAGCCATCTTTGTCACCTGCCGAATCTCCTATAAATTTTTAAAAAGTAATTAGGTCTATTATACCAAGTTTTTTGGCTGCTGGAGGAAAAACTTGAAGAATATTCTTTTTCAGCTTGATTGGTTGAGGATTGGAAAAATGCTGTATATACTATAAGAAAGGGAACAAGGAGGTTTTAATAAAATGGAAAACATTGTAATTATCACTAAAGAAGCTGCATTGCAGATTAAAGATATGATGAAGCAAAATGAAACGGAAGACGCTTTCCTGCGTGTTTCTGTAAAAGGCGGCGGCTGCAGCGGCCTGTCTTACGGAATGGGTTTCGCGCATGAAGTCGAAGAAGGTGACAACCAGCTCGAGCAGCACGGTATCAAGATCCTTGTCGATAAGGACAGCGCTCCAGTGCTGAATGGCACAACCATCAGCTATAAGCAGTCTTTAATGGGCGGCGGCTTCACAATCGACAACCCGAACGCGATCGCATCATGCGGCTGTGGTTCCAGTTTCAAAACGGCAACTCGTGAGGGCACACCTGAAGAATGCTAAACAAAAAGCAAGGTCCGCGGACCTTGCTTTTTTAGCTTTCAAGTGTCTGGTCCAGCAGTGGTTGAAGCTGGACAGGCGCTTGCGCATTTCAATTCTTATTTAAACATGGATGAACTATGAAGCGGCTGAGTCTTCGCTTTTGGATCCATATAGGATTTCGCGTTGTTGACAGCTGTAGGTGCTTCACCGAATCCTGTTGCAATTAGTTTGACTTTTCCATCGTATGTGCAGATATCACCGGCAGCGTAAACGCCTGGGATATTTGTCTCCATTTTAGAGTTGACAACGATGGCATTCTTTTCGATTTCAAGGCCCCATTCCTTGATTGGTCCTAGAGATGAAACGAAACCGAAGTTGCAGATGACTGCGTCAACGTCAACAGCTACTGTCTCTTCACTGTTTGCGTCCTTAAGGACAAGCTGGCTGATTTTTTCTCCATCACCTATCAGTTCAGATGGAACGTAAGGTGTTTTGATATCAACCTTTGAATTTTGCAGGTTTTCAACACTGTGCTCGTGGGCGCGGAACTTATCGCGTCTGTGGACGATGGTTACCTGCTCAGCGATTGGCTCGAGCATCAATGCCCAGTCAACAGCAGAGTCCCCGCCGCCGAGAACTGCGACCTTCTGGCCAGCGAACTGGTTCAAGTCGTCAATGAAATAGTGCAGGTTCTTGCCTTCGTATTGGGCAGCGCTTTCAAGTTCAAGTCTGCGTGGCTGGAACGCACCGTTTCCGGCAGTGATGATGACTGTTTTCGTATAATGAACTTCTTTATCAGTAGTCAGCTTGATATTTCCGTCTTCCAGCTTCTCAAGCTTTTCAACAGACTGTTCAAGAGCAGTCGCAGGCTCGAATTTCGCCATTTGCTCTTTCAGGTTGTTGATCAACTCCTGGGCGCGGACTTTTGGAAAGCCGGCAACATCATATATGTACTTTTCTGGATAAAGTGCAGATAATTGCCCGCCTAGCTGTGGCAAACTTTCAATAATCTTAACAGATGCTTGTCTCATTCCGCCGTAGAAAGCAGTGAACAGACCAGCAGGACCCCCGCCGATTATCGTGATGTCATAAACTTTTTGATCTTCTTTCACTCCATATCCCCCTCACTATGTAGTAAAATTGCTCCAATTGTTATAATACCATAAATTGAAAAAATAAACTCCTAATCATAATAGAAGAATGCTTGTGGAACAATATATTTCATAGAAAATTCCCTTTACAAAACGGGAAAATAGTGAAATCATCCTATTTTCTGAATATTTCCAAGTTGAATGAATCGCTTGAAAATGCGGCGCAAAAAGAATAAGATGGATTGTAGGCAATAATGTTAAGATTTTGTGACATTTTCAGGACATTTTTTTGAACATTTTAGTGAATAATATCACAAACTTATCCGGGAATGATGGCGTCAAAGAGAGATAAGCCAGTCGACCAAAAATATTTTAAAAAGGTGGAAGTGATCACTTTGAGAAAGCCAAAGATCGTAATTTTAGGAGCAGGATACGGGGGATTAATGACAGCTACCCGTTTACAAAAAGCTGTTGGAGTAAACGAGGCTGACATTGTCCTTGTCAACAAAAATGATTACCACTATGAAACTACATGGCTGCATGAAGCATCTGCAGGAACTTTGCATCATGACAGAGTCCGCTATGATGTTCGTGATGTAATCGATCGCCATAAGGTTGAATTCGTCCAGGGGTCTGTTGAAGAGATCAAGATGGATGAGAAGCGTGTAATCCTTGAGAACGGTGACATCGTATATGATTATCTGGTCATCGCCCTGGGTGCTGAACCTGAAACTTTCGGTATTAAAGGCTTGAAAGAGTATGCTTTCTCTATCGTCAATGTCAACTCAGCCAGACAGATCCGTGAGCATATCGAATATCAATTCGCAACATATAATACTGAAGCCGAGAGGAAAGATGAGCGCCTGACAATCGTTGTTGGCGGTGCAGGCTTCACAGGAATCGAGTTCCTTGGTGAACTGACAAACCGAGTTCCTGAACTTTGCCGTGAATATGATGTAGATTACCATAAAGTAAAAATTGTATGTGTTGAAGCTGCGCCAATGGTTCTTCCTGGTTTCGACCCTGAGCTTGTCAACTATGCAGTTGCTACGCTTGAGAAAAAAGGTGTGGAATTCCGCATCGGCACAGCAATCAAGGAAGCGACTCCTGAAGGTATCATCGTCGCAAAAGGTGAGGATGAAGTCGAAGAAATCAAAGCTGGCACAGTGGTCTGGGCAGCAGGTGTACGCGGCAACTCCGTCATCGAAAGATCGGGCATTGAAGCAATGCGTGGCCGTGTGAAAGTCCAGCCGGACCTTCGCCTGCCAGGATCAGATGATGTATTCATCGTGGGTGACTGCTCATTGATCATCAATGAAGAAATCAATCGTCCATTTCCTCCGACTGCACAAATTGCAATGCAGCAGGGTGAAGTTTGCGCTAGGAATCTTGCGGCGCTTGTCCGCGGCAAATCCGAGCTCGAAACCTTCACTCCAGATATCAAAGGAACAGTATGTTCACTTGGTGAAGATGACGCAATCGGCGTAGCATTCGGCAAGAAAATGGTCGGCACGAAAGCTTCCTTCATGAAAAAGATGATCGACAACCGTGCGCTTTATATGATTGGCGGACCTTCAATGGTTCTTAAAAAAGGCAAATTCAACATTCTATAATAGATATACTGAAACAGGCTCTTTACGGGGCCTGTTTTTATTTTTGTCCATGGCTAAAATGGTAAGGCGGTCATGGTCCAACTGAGTAAAGCAGATTCACGCAAGGTCCGGCCGGGAAGTATGACTAAGCCAAATTCTATCGTGTACAATATTCTTATAATAAATTATTGGATGGGGATCAAATGGGAAAACGGGAAAATGTCTGGCTTGGGGTTGCCGGAGTCGTTATCGATGAGGATGGGCGCTGGCTTGTTGTCAAAAAGCGCTATGGCGGGCTGGAGGGAAGCTGGTCCCTGCCTGCTGGATTTGTTGAGGAAGGAGAAACCGCTGACCAGGCGGTTCTCAGGGAAGTGAAGGAAGAAACAGGAATTGAGTGCACTGTCACCGGTCTTCTTGGGGTGCGAACCGGCGTAATCAGGGAATCGATCAGCGATAATATGCTCGTTTTTTTGTTAAAACCATTGCCGGATCAGGAAGTGACGGCGGAAGAAACGGAATTATATGAAGCTGGATTTTTGTCACCTATTCATTTAAAATCGGACCCTCATACATCGATGCTGCTGCATTACCTTTTGAGTAAACCGATAGCTCATGTAATCAGCGGCAAACAGGGCCTTGACCCTGGAAAGCAGTTTCACTATAGTGCATATCAATTATTTTTATAATTTTCTGAAATTTAAAGAGAGTGACAGATATTTAAAGAAAAAATAGGATGTATCCGTTTTCAATGTGGAATTTCGGTCGAATTTGGACCTTTTCAAAAATGATGAATCTCTGATATATTATCAGAAAATTCTATAATAAAAAGGAGAGATTCTCTTATGAAAATGCAGGCACATGATTCAAAGGAATGTCCTTATTGCTCAGGTAAAGGCTACTTCCAATTGCTTCTTGGCGGCTCAGAAACATGCACATGCTGCAGCGGTTCCGGAAAATCAAAAAAATAAGGCAAAGCATCTTTGACCTTCGCATCTTGCGGGGTTTTTCTTTTTGCCTCGAATAGGGAGAGACTGCACCATTTCATTGACTCGAAAACGGACAAACAGTAAACTAGAAATGATGTTTAATGGGGGGATATAGACATGATGACGGTTGTCACACTGATCATTTCGATGTTATTGTTTTTTGTCCTGTTTTTCGGGATTGGATTTTTATTGAATATGCTGCTGAGGATGTCCTGGGTAATGGCGATCGTTTATCCAGTGATTGCGATATTCATTATTGATAAGTATCCATTGATCGATTACTTCCGCAACAGCGGGGAAGCTTTCCGTGATCTTGGACAGCGGATTTCACATCTGGCTGCCGCAGATGTGCTGATTCTAAGCAGCGGGCTTGCCGGTGCCATCCTGGCCGGTGTTGTCATCAAACTTTTACGAAAAAAAGGATATCAAATGTTTTAAAAAGGCGACCTTCAATTTTATTGAGGGTTTTTTTTATGCATAAAATTAAGGATTGGTCAGAGACTAATATTAAAATAGTGAACTTGAAAAATGAAGGTGAACAGTAAAATTTACTTTTAATGGAAGTGTAAATAGGCCTTTTGATCCTTTTTTTGCTCCTTTTGGAATATTTCTTGTTTTGTTGGGAAATTAATAGTTTTGGGAGGAGTGAAAAATTATATGAATATTTTAAAAATGTGGGCTAAACGCTCAGCTATGGCAGTTTTATTTTTTGCTGCTATAACTTCAACTTTCCACTCGATTTCAGGAGTGGAAGCTTCCACTGTTTCTACATACGTTTTTGACAGTGCTGGCACACAACAAGAGGAAAATTCAAGTTTTGATCATAAGAAAAAGTCAATGGGGCTTGCCCTCAAGTTTTTGAAAAAAGTTTCAGATTTTACGACGAAAATTTCTTCTAGTGAAAAGGTAGCCGGCGCACCGCCGACGCTTGAGGAATCGATGAACTGGTCACAATACCCGACAAAGCAGATCATTGCAACGGGGTATACGGCCGGAATTGAATCCACTGGTAAAAATCCTGGGCATCCAGGCTATGGAATCACCTATTCAGGTGTAAAGGTTAAACGTGACCTCTATTCGACAGTAGCGGCTGACCTGAATGTATTCCCGATCGGAACCATCCTTTTCATCCCTGGCTATGGATTTGGCGTTGTCGCCGATAAAGGCGGGGCAATCAAGGGAAATAAAGTGGACTTATACTACGATACCGTAAAGGATGTATATGAACAGTGGGGCAAGAAGACGCTGGATGCATACATAATTGAAATGGGTAACGGCAAGCTTACAGAAGATGACCTGAAAGCACTCAACGAAAATGAATCCATGCAGGTTTTCCGCCAGCAGTATATTGGCGGGAAGAAATCTTAAAAGGTAAAGGCACTTTCCTCGGGGGAAAGTGCCTTTTTAATCGTGAATGAGATGGTGCAGTTTATCCAGACCATCCAAAAGCCGTGGGGACGGCCGGCAATACAGTTCTTCCTCGAGGATGAAAAGACGGTCTTCCTTAACAGCGTCAAGTTCCTCCCAGCCGGGCCTGTTTATGATCAATTCTTTTTTAACCTTCTGCTTCCTGACACCAACCCAGGCGATACAAATATAATCCGGGTTCCGCGATTTTACATCATCCCAGTCGGTTTGTATGCTGGCAAGCTCTACATCGTAGAAAATATTTTCAGCACCGGCAGCCTCTGATATTTCAGTCAGCCAATTGATCCTGCCGGGGGTGAATACGGGTTTGGGCCACCATTCCCAGTACAGCTTCGGTTTCCATTTAGCTGCTTTCCCTTTTTGCCTAATGTTCTCCAGCCGGTTCCTGAACTTTTCTGCTGCTTCCTGCCCGCGATCCGGCATGTTCAAGGCTTTGGCCGTAATCACTAAATCATTTTCAATATCCTTAAGGGATTGCGGATTCAGGATGATGTGAGGAATATTGCGTGCCTTCAGTCCTTCGATATTCTTTTCCATTCCGGGAACACTTAACGATGCAAGCACGAGGTCTGGCTTCAGTTCTTCAACAAGGTCAAGATTGATCGAAAGGTCCGGGCCAAGCTTTGGCAGCGACTTTACCGCTTCCGGCCAATCGGAGAAATCATCCACTCCGACAAGAAGATGGGTCAGCCCGAGAAATTCCATGATTTCGGTGTTGCTGGGACATAATGATACTACTTTCATACGAATCCACCCGCCTTATAAAAGATAATGCAGAAGCAAAGTCAGCAAAATGCCAGTCAATCCGCCGAAAAATACTTCGATTGGCTTGTGTCCCAGCAGTTCTTTCAGCTCTTTTTGCTTTTCCTGCTCGGGCTTATCCTGCCAGCCTTTGGCCTCGTTGGCAAAGCGGCCAAAATCAGCCACAAGCTGGTTCAGGACAATGGCTTGCTCCCCGGCCTGCCTGCGGACCCCCGAGGCATCAAACATCGTGATAATCGCAAAGACAGCCGAAACAGCAAATACCGCTGAATCAAGTCCTGTTTGAAGAGCAACCCCGGTCGACAAAGCCGTCACAGCGGCGGAGTGTGAGCTCGGCATACCGCCCGTACTCGTCAGCAGCGACCAGTCGATCCTCCTTGTCGCAATATATTGAATCGGGACCTTCACGAACTGCGCGAAAAAAATCGCCGCCAGCGAGGCCCATAATGGGAAATTCGTTAATAATTCCATAGATGTTCCCCCTCTTTCTATAAAAGTACCTTTTTCAGTAATACCCAAGTTAAATGATAACATTACAGCCGGCGGCCGATGTTTGATAAAATAGTTCTAACGTTCAGGATGGAGGTGAGGGATGTGACAGGCTACCCTGAAGAGTATTATGAGTTCTTTATTAAATTCAACGAAGGGGACTATTATACCTGCCATGACTTGCTGGAAGATATGTGGATGACGGATAAAGGAAATCTTTTTTTAAAAGGGCTGCTGCAAATGAGCGTCGCCATCTACCATTACAGCTACGGAAATGTGAAGGGAGCGCGGCTGATGATGCAGGCGGCGCATGATTATCTGCAAACATACCGCCCGATCCACTGGGGACTTGATCTGGAAAAAATATATCCCTTCATCGAAAAGTGCATCGAAACATTCCCTGACGGACTTGACCGTGTTCCCTATGAAGAAGTCGGGACACTGCCAGAGCTGCCGGTTTTATATTTATATCTGGAAGATTAGCAGTTCGATTAAAAATAAAACTGCGGAAGTCGAAATATTTAAGCTGTTTCGATATAATGAAAGTATAAAGATGGAGGGGTGAACGATTTGTTTACAGTTAGCAATCAATTTAATTTGACCAACAGCCATGACTGCCTTGTGATTGGCCTGTTCAATAAGCCATCAGGTCTTGAAGGTGTTGTTGGGGAAGCAGACAAGCTTTTTGACGGACAATTGACTGAACTGATCAAAAGCGGGGATATTTCAACAAGGAAAAAAGAGGTTTCCAAAATACATACTTTCGGTAAAACTGGCGCGAGGAAGATCTATTTTGTCGGTCTTGGTCATGAGAAAGAATACAAATTCGAGACTTTGAGGGACGCGTTTGGCCGTCTGTTCAAGACAGCCAAGAAGGAAAAATGGACGGAAGCAGCAGTTCTGTTGGATACTTTTACAAGTGACAGCGTCGAGATCAATGATGCAGCACATGCACTTGGAGAAGCTTTCCCGATGGCTACATATGAATTTGCAGGCTACAAGCAAAAATCCAACGAGCCAGAAAAGCACATTGAGAGCCTGACTGTTTACAGTGCCGATGGAGAAGGCGATGTGGAAGCAGCGCTAGAGGTCGGCTATGTTTTCGGGAAGGGAACGAATTCAGCACGGACACTCGTCAATACACCAGGCAATCTATTGACTGCGACGGATATGGCGGGATATGCACTGAAGCTGGCAGAAAAATATGAGTTCGAAGCAGAAATTTTAGAAAAAGAGGAAATGGAAAAGCTCGGTATGGGTGCGTTGCTGGCTGTCAATCAGGGATCAGCAGAGCCGCCGAAAATGATTGTCCTAAAGTATCAGGGCAAGGAAGAGTGGAATGATGTCATCGGTCTGGTCGGCAAGGGCATTACGTTTGACACTGGAGGCTACTCAATCAAAACGAAGGCTGGCATTGTCGGCATGAAGTCCGATATGGGCGGTGCAGCGGCAGTGCTTGGTGCAATGGAGATCATCGGCGAACTGAAACCGGAGCGCAATGTTGTTGCCGTGATTCCGTCTACTGACAACATGATCAGCGGTACTGCATTCAAGCCAGATGACGTCATCACATCCATGAGCGGAAAAACAATTGAGGTGCTGAATACTGATGCAGAAGGACGCCTAGTGCTTGCTGATGCTATGACATACGCTAAGCATCACGGCGCAAATTACCTCGTTGATATAGCAACTCTGACAGGCGGAGTCATCACGGCTTTAGGTCTTCATACATCGGGAGCTTTGACGAACAACGAGGAATTCTTCGAACAAGTGCTTGAGGCTTCCTATGAGTCAGGAGAGCCAATCTGGCGCTTGCCATTGTTTGAGCGCGACATTGAGCGCGTGCGGGGCAGCAAAATCGCCGACCTGAACAATTCACCAGGTGCCGAAGGACATGCGATCATGGGCGGAGCTTTTGTCGGTGAGTTTGCAGAAGGCACTCCATGGGTGCATCTCGACATCGCCGGAACAGCCACTACCAACAAAGAATATGACCTGGGACCAGCAGGGGCGACCGGCGTCATGGCTCGAACACTCGCATTGCTCGTTGAACGATTTGAGACAGAAGAAGATGAAAAATAAATAGAATGGAAAACCCCGAAGTCCACATGAGACTTTGGGGTTTTTTTGTGAACTGACAGAGGTATAAATACCACACCTGAGCATTCCCCCATTTTTAACATAAATTTCAATGCTAATCGAAACACTAAATCAAACAAACCCATTGACATAAAAAACAATTCTATGATAATTTAATACTTGTCATTTTAATTCTCTACCAATTTACCAAACTAAAGTATTTTATCATCGAGAGGAGCACTTTCCCATGAATGCAGTTGTTATTGCCGTGCTGGCGATGCTGATCCTGAGCTTGCTTCGTGTCAATGTTGTATTGGCATTAATTGCCGGAGCGCTGATCGGCGGTTTGACTGGCGGCTTGAGTATAGAAAAGACAATTGAGGTTTTTTCAGGTGGACTTGGCGGCAGTGCCGAGGTTGCGCTGAGCTATGCATTGCTTGGCGGGTTCGCAGTAGCCATTTCCAAGACTGGATTGCCCAACCTGATCGTTGACTGGATGATCAGCATGATTGGCAAAAAAGGCGAGTCAAAAGCAAAAACTTATTCAAAAGCTATTATTGTGATTTTAATTTTAATGATGGCGATTTTCTCGCAAAACCTGATTCCGATCCACATTGCGTTTATTCCGATCCTGATTCCGCCATTGTTGATCGTCTTCAATGAGCTGAAGATTGACAGGCGTTTGATAGCATCTGTTTTGACATTCGGGCTGACCGCGCCATATATTTTGCTGCCGGTAGGTTTCGGCGGGATTTTCCACGATATCCTGGCTACGAATATGGCTGAAGGCGGGATGAATATCGATAAAGGTGATATCCCGACAGCGATGCTGCTTCCTACTGCAGGCCTGGTAGTCGGTTTGCTGATTGCGATTTTTGTATCCTACCGCAAACCTAGAAATTATGAAGATCACCAAGTGGTCGAAATGGAAAGAAATGAGTACTCGAAGGCAGGCATCATTTTCTCTTTTGTTGCGATTATCGCAGCCCTTGCAGCACAGCTGTTTTTCGATTCGATGATCATGGGCGCGCTTGCGGGTATAATCGTCGTATATGCAAGCGGAGCGATTAAGTGGCGTGAAGCAGACAATCTTTTAACCGAAGGTATGAAAATGATGGCGTTCATCGGATTCGTCATGCTGGCAGCATTCGGATTCGCAGAAGTATTGAAAGAAACAGGGGATGTGGAGAGCCTTGTTACGCAGGCTGCCGATGCGATTGGCAATAATAAAGCCATGGGCGCTTTGTTGATGCTGGTAGTCGGCTTGCTCGTCACAATGGGAATCGGTTCTTCGTTCTCGACAATTCCAATCATTGCAACGATCTTCGTGCCGCTAAGTCTTCAATTAGGCTTCAGCCCGATGGCTACGATTGCGATTGTCGGAACAGCAGCTGCACTTGGTGATGCCGGTTCTCCTGCATCAGACAGTACGCTTGGACCGACCGCTGGTTTGAATGCGGACGCTCAGCACAATCACATCTGGGATACAGTTGTCCCGACGTTCGTGCACTACAATATTCCATTGATCATTTTCGGCTGGATTGCCGCAATGGTTCTATAATATTCTATATGCCGTCCTCCTTTTTACAGGCAGGGCGGCTTTGTCTATCTAGGCTCGTTCCGTCAACTTTGCTGCCAGGTTCGCAAATCAATTCCGACCTATTCTTCAGCCTTTATTTAAAAGGTGAATTTCGGTAGGATAATAAAAAGAGGTGATCAACATGTACTTCGGAAAACCACGGAAGAAGGGCCCTTCGGACAGAGTCCCGCCGAACCAGAATGTTACGAGATCGTTCCCTGTCCTGCATTATGGAAACGTCCCATACTATAAAAATCTTGATGATTGGACCCTGAAGATTTTTGGACTTGTGGAAAAAGAAGTGATTTTATCCTATAAAGAGTTGATGGACTTGCCGCAAATGAACTCGGGCAATGACATTCACTGTGTGACTGGCTGGTCCAAGCTTGATAATGTCTGGGAAGGAGTATCCACGGTGGAGCTGGCGAGGCTGGCCAAACCAAAGGAAGCTGCTAAATATGTTATCCTGCATGCTGAAGAAAACTGGACGACCAACCTGCCTGTTGAGGATTTCCTCAGGGAAACGAGCCTGCTTGCCCACTCCCATAACGGAGAACCATTAACTCCTGAGCATGGCTATCCATTGCGGGCGGTCATTCCACATCTATACTTCTGGAAAAGTGCCAAGTGGATCAGGGGCATAGAATTCACCTCTGAAAACCGGCCTGGTTTCTGGGAGGAAAATGGCTACCATATGTA
Source organism: Chryseobacterium sp. ISL-80 (assembly GCA_018613055.1). GTDB lineage: Bacteria > Bacillota > Bacilli > Bacillales > Cytobacillaceae > Mesobacillus. Next base: position 551,764 of record JAGGQZ010000013.1, read on the forward strand.
TGGCAACCCGTGGAAAGAGCAGCGGATGACCTGGGACTAGGCATTTTTTTCAGTACAATGGACAAACGCCTATTCAACTGTCCCTCTGTATGCATATGAAGTACTATAGGCATACAAAAAGAGGGAGGTAGCTGATGAATAGAAGAAGACGATTTTATGGCGGCCGGCGTCCATTTGGTTTTGGATTTGGAGGTCCGTTTGTTGGCGGAGTGCTGGGAGGCCTTTTAGGCAGCGCGTTATTGTACCCCGGCGGATATGGCTACGGTTATGGTGGATTCCCGCCTTATGGCTATGGTTATGGATATGGATTCCCGTATTATTAATTAGATAAAAACAAGAGCCGCTGTTTCAGGAACAGCGGCATTTTTTTGAATTCATTCCCACCTGAGCTGGGTGATGATATGGCAGCATTCTTTTTCCCCTGCATAATCCACAAAGTTCATGGTGATTCCATCCGGATTGTAAGTGATTTTAGGGAATTTCTTGATTCCTGTTGCTTTGATCATCCGTTCGACTTCCTTTGTATTGGATTGCTGGGCCGCAGACATTAAATCACTGGAAAAAGAGCTGGATGAAGTGATTTTTGCCATCACAAGATTGGCATCCTTCATCAGGGCAATAGCTTTCTCAGCTGAGGTCTTGAACAAAGTTACGTTCACTTCCGGATACGGGCGGCGAGTGCCAGTTTGCTTGTTTTTATGAAAAAATAAACAATGCATAAGTACTTCCCCTCCTGACGGGTAAGTTCATAATATGATTCAATGTATGAAATCTCAGCTACAAGTATGAAGGTGGGAAAAGCCAAAAATACTTATGTCAGGAAAAAGAGGGTAAATAAAGGGAAAAGGAGAATTGTTATACATAATAACTTCTATTGTGAAATAGAATCGGACCAAGGTGGCATGAAAGGGGAAAAACCTCATGGATTTGGATCTGGTCGTCAATATGATTGAAGAAAATGGCTATTTGGGGTTATTTTTATGGATGTGGTTCGGGGTGTTCGTCATTCCGGTCCCTAACGAGGTCATATTGATGACTGTTGGGCTTGCTTCATCACAGGGAGCTTTAACACCACTGTCTGCCTTCGCAGTTACCTATCTGGGAATAGCGGCAGCCATCACCTCCAGCTATTGGCTGGGAAGGTTGATCGGGAGGCGGCTGCTACGGTTTTTGAAAGGGAAAAAACGGTTAGCAGGTTCGCTTGAATCCGCGATGGGGTTAATGGATAAATACCATATGCTTTCACTGTCTCTCAGCTGTTTTATTCCTGGAGCCCGGTATTTTGTGCCATTGCTTTATGGCATCAGCCGGCTTTCCTTCAAGACATTTGCCATTTTCGCCTATAGCGGTGCTTTTTTCTGGGTATTGATCATTTTTGTGCTAGGCTACCTATTTGGAGATAAAATGGAACTGATCATGAAGTATAGTGATGAAATGTGGCTGGCCATCCTCGCCGCTGCGATTCTGTTTATTGCTGTTACGGTGAAAAGAAAGAAATTGAAGAGCTCAGCCACCGAAGTGGAATGAGCCCTCTATTAGGAAAGGCAGCAACAATAGCCGCCTTCCCTGTAACCACTGTTTTGTTAAAAATCGTTCCTGTGCTCGACCAAATCAATAGCACCCAGAACGATATGTGCCAATCCAAAACCGAATACCGTGTTGGAAACCATCTTGTCGATCTTGCGATTTTGTTTCATCGCATAACCTGCTGCCGTTACAGCCGTACCTAAAACTGTCGGGATCATGCCTTCGCGAATTCGGTTCAAATAAATCACCTCATGATGTTGATGGTCCTTAGTGGTAAGGACAAGATTAGTTTTTCCCACAATCCCTTGCGATTGTTTGCCAAATATAAGGAGGTTAAGAATATGGATTTGAACAACACACTGCTAGGCTCGCTTGGAATCGAAATAACAGAACTGCAAAAAGGAAAAGTGGTCGCCACGATGCCCGTCGATGACAGGACGAGACAGCCATTTGGCCTGCTGCATGGAGGAGCCTCCGTTGCCCTTGCAGAAACCGTCGCCAGCGTAGGTGCATTTGAGCTAGTCGATCAAGAAAACGAGGTCGTAGTCGGCCTTGAAATCAACGCCAACCACATCAGGGCAAAAAGAGAAGGCGTAGTCACAGCTGTCGGCACCGTCCTCCATCAAGGAAAAACCACAATGGTCTGGGATATCAAAATTACAGACGAAGACAACAATCTTGTCTGCATATCTAGATGCACTATCGCCGTGATCAAGCGAAAAAAGTAAACCAGCCGAATTGGCTGGTGTTTTTTTGTGCTTTGGAGGGGGGTGGAAGTAGCCCGAAGTTCGGACAGGTTTGTGGGAAAAACGGATGAAGCTGTCCGAAGTAGCCCGAAGTTCGGACAGGTTAGGAGCAACAATTGGAAAAGCTGTCCGAAGTAGTCTGAGGTTCGGACAGGTTAAGGGGGAAAACCGAAAAAGCTGTCCGAAGTAGTGCGAGGTTCGGACTGGTTTCTGGGAAACACTGATGAAGTTGTCCGAAGTAGCTTGAAGTTCGGACAGGTTCTTTAGTATGAGGCTCAAAGCTGTCAAGAAGACAACCTTATTTTGACAACTTCGGGGAGAGAAGGCGAAAAGCTGTCAAGAAAGCGACGTAATTTTGACAGGTTCGGGTGTAGATGCCGAAAAGCTGTCAAGAAAGCGACGTTATTTTGACAGGTTCGGGTGTAGATGCTGAAAAGCTGTCAAGAAAACACCGTAATTTTGACAGGTTCGGGGAGAGAAGGCGAAAAGCTGTCAAGAAAGCCACGTAATCTTGACAGGTTCAGGGGTAGAAGGAGAAAAGCTGTCAAGAAAGCGACGTTATTTTGACAGGTTCGGGTGTAGATGCCGAAAAGCTGTCAAGAAAGCGACGTTATTTTGACAGGTTCGGGGGTAGAAGGCTCAAAGCTGTCAAGAAAGCGACGTTATTTTGACAGGTTCGGGTGTAGATGCTGAAAAGCTGTCAAGAAAGTGACGTTATCTTGACAGGTCCAAAGCGAAAAGCAAAAAGGCTGTCAAAAAACCAATGGGCTTTTAACAGCTTTCATCAGGAATCAGCACATGTTTCGAATACAGCGCCACCCTTTAGACTCCAAACCTATGCACTCTAAGCTACATCCTCTCCATATCCTCCTCAATTTCAATGATCCTCCTTAGCTTTTCATTATGGAAGGAGGCTGGTGCCATCTGGAGCAGTTTATTCCGGATGGAGCAAAGGATTGGGAAGTCGACTTGGGATGCAAGGCCGTAGATTTTCATCTCATCTTTAATCTGCTTGGTTCGTTCGCGTTTGTGCTGGGTGTATTTTTTAAAGGCTTCCAAACCTGAAGCTTCTTTGCTTAACCATTTTGCCAGGTAGACGGCATCTTCAGCTGCCTGTGAGGCTCCCTGGCCGATATTGGGCATTGAGGCGTGGGCGGAATCCCCGAGAAAGAGAATGTTTTCGGATTGAAGTGGTGTTAAGGGTTTTAATTCATAAATATCATCGTATAGAATCTGGTCGGCTGAGGTATTTTCCAGGAGTTCCTGGATAGGGTCATGGTAGTAGAAAAAGTTGAATAATAAGTCGATTGGGGTCCATGTGCTAAGACTGCTGTCATCCGATGTTTTTTTAAAGGCGTACCAAAAGATCTGCTGATCAGTTAAAGGGGCGATGCCGAATTTTCCTCTTGCTCCCCAGGTTTCGGTATAAGCATTCACTTGGAGTGGAGGGTCTTCGATCAAACCTCGCCAGCAGGAATAGCCTGTGTGGGTCAGGGTGCTTTCAGGGAACAGTTTTGAGCGAATGGGTGAAGATGCGCCGTCACAGCTTATCAGGTAGTCCGAATCCACGGTGGTGCCATCCTTGAAAAATAATGTCACGACCTGACCCTGGGTAAAATCAATCAAGTGTTTTTCCAAATGAAGACAGCCCGGAAGAAGAGCATCCATCAATATCTTTTGAAGAGAGGAGCGATGGATGAACAGATAGTTTGGGATATGGGAAGGTGCATGATAATCGAATGTAGCAATGGTATTCCCAAAATCGGACTTCAGCTGGCATGCATCTGCATCAAGGCCGTGAGCCAGCAATTCGGGGCCTAATCCCATGAGGTAAAAGGCCCTAATTGCATTGCCGCTTAAGATCATACCTGTGTCCGGTTGCTGGACCCGTTTTTCTTTTTCATAAATCTCCGCATGGATTCCATTTTTCTGCAGGGCAATGGCTGTGCACAATCCGCTGATTCCGCCGCCGACGATTGCGATTTTTTCATCCTCCATTTTTCTCCCTCCATTCTGTCAGACTGACTTTTCATCTTAACTATACTCCGCTGCTTCTGTGGTTGGTATGGATAAACTTTGAAATTTCCATGTACAAAAAAAGGCCATCAGGGGAATGTACCTGATGGCCTTTCATATGGTTATTTGGATTGATTTTCAGCGATCTCTTTCCGTGCCTTTGCAAGGTCATCCTGCACAGTACGGTCCGACAGCTTTACCCCGCTGTTATATGCTGCTCTTGAAATCAGGTGCCCGGCAACAGGGGATGTAAGGAAGATGAAGCCAATTCCCAGCAATAATCGTGAATTAAAATGATCTTCAATTAGCCAAAAATAAAGGAAGGTTCCAAGCAATACAAGCATTACACCCATCGTGGCACTTTTAGATGCCGCGTGGTTCCTCGTATAAACATCCGGCAGCCTGATAAGCCCGAATGCTGTCACAAGGCTGAGGAATGCACCGATCAGGATGAATAAGCCAGCAAAAAACTTAACGATCTCCATTTCTGTCATATTCCATGATTACTCCCTTCTCAAGAAACTTTGAAAAGGCGACTGTTCCGATGAATGCCAGTATCCCTATCAGCAGGATGATATCGAGAAATGCACTCGTATCGAGAAGGATTGACACTAAAGCAACCACAGAAACCAGACTGATTCCGATCGCGTCCAGGGCAACTACCCGGTCAGCCACTGTCGGCCCCTTGATAACACGGTAAATCAGGCCTATCATCGCAAGTGATATGAAGGTAACTGAAATCCACATGACGGTATCGAACATTATCGGCTCACCTCCATAATTGCCTTTTCGAACGTATTTTTGATGCTTTGAATCGCTTCGTCCGCATCACTGATGTCCATCGCATGTACATACAGAATCTTATTATCATCAGAGATATCGACGACAAGGGTTCCAGGGGTCAAGGTTATCAAGTTTGCGAGCATTGTAATCTCCCAGTCTTGCTTCAATTCTGTCGGGAATGCGAAGATTCCGGGCTTGATATTGAGCTTGGGCCTTAGAACTGCCTTGAGGACATCGATATTTGAAAGGATTAATTCCCTCGTGAAAATGTAGATCAGGTCTACTACTGCCACTACCCTCAACAAATAAAAACGGGAAGTGAAGAATCGGCGGAAAATATAAATGATGAGCAGGCCGAAGAAATACCCGACGAAAAACGAAGCCGGGGAGTAGGATGTTTTAAGGAACATCCACACAAAGGCCAGAATGAAATTCAGCAAGATTTGAAAAGCCATGTCTCATCACTCCTTTAAAACAGCATTGATATAGATTTCCGGATTCGCCAGCGTTTCTGCTGCATTGGAGATGACCGGATAAATTGCTTCAGTTCCGAAGCCGTACAGGACAGCGAACGCGGTCAGGACGGCCGGTGCGATGAGCAGCCATTTCACTGGAGATTTTTCCTCATTCTTATAAGCTCGAGGTGTTCCCCAGAAGCCTCGGATAAATATCTTCATGACGGAAAACAGGACCAGTAAACTAGACATCAGGACAACGAACGCACCAAGATAGCTTTCGTTCTCGAAGCCGGATCGGACCAGCATGATTTTACCTGCAAATCCGCTGAGCGGCGGTATACCTGCGAGTGCCAGCGCAGCGATGAAGAAGGTCCATCCTAAAGCGGGATATCCATTGATCAGACCGCTAATCTTATTCAGGTCACTTGTCCCTGTAATTGCAATGATAATTCCAATCAACAAGAAGAGCGCCGCTTTGATGTTCATGTCATGGATCAGATAAAACACAGAGCCCGTGAGAGATTCCGGGGTCAGTACAGAGACCCCGAACAAGATGACCCCGACTGCCACGATAATGTTATAAATGATGATTTTCTTGATGTCCGAATATGCAATTGCTCCGATAGCACCGACGATGATCGTCAGGATGGCAAGAATCTGGAGCAATTGATGCGTATAGCCGGCATCATGGTAAAAGAACAACGTATAAGTCCTTGTGATCGAATAGACACCGACCTTAGTCAGCAATGCTCCAAACAAGGCCATTACAGGTGCAGGCGGTGCATAATAAGACCCTGGAAGCCAGAAATAAAGCGGGAAAATCGCTCCTTTCAGGCCAAACACAATGAGGAACAATACAGCAATGACCGTAATGATGCCCATGTCTCCAAGTTCGCTGATCCTCACCGAGATATGTGCCATATTCAATGTCCCTACTACTGAGTACAAATAAGCGACTGCGATGACGAACAGTGCTGAGGAAATGACGTTCACAAGTATGTATTTTATCGATTCGCGCAGCTGGATTTTCGTCCCGCCCAATACCAGCAGCACATACGAAGACATAAGCATTACTTCGAAAAATACAAACAAGTTAAATATATCCCCTGTTGTAAAGGCACCGTTTACACCTACCATCAGAAAGTTGACAACCGGATAATAATAAAATTTTTCGCGCGCTTCCCCAATTGATTTAAAGGAATAGAATAAAGCGGCAAGAGCGATGATACTGGTCGTCAATACAAGCAGGGCGGAAAGCATATCTGATACGAGCGTAATCCCGTAAGGCGCTTCCCAGTTACTGAGGTCCATTGTCTGGATGCCATCTCTATATACATGATTTGCCAGCATGGAGGCTGCAATAACAGTGATTACCGCGCTTATTGCAGATATCCAGCGCTGGGCCATGATGTTTTTTGTGAAAAATATGAGTATAACCCCTGTTATCAGAGGAATTAAGATGGGTAAGATGATTAGATTATTCATGTCCTTCCTTTCCTCTCAAGCGATCCATATTATCCGTTCCAAGCTCCTGATAAGCACGGTAGGCAAGCACCAGGAAAAATGCTGTCACACCAAAGCTGATGACGATCGCAGTTAAAATCAGCGCCTGTGGCAGCGGGTCAACGTAGGATTCGGCATGTTCACCCAGCAAAGGGACTGTCCCCCTCTTCAAACCTCCCATTGTTAAAATCAACAAATGGGCTCCATGGCTTAACAGGCCCGTACCAATGATAATCCTGAGCAGGCTTTTCGAAAGCATCAGGTAGGTGGCTGTCATAAATAAGATTCCAATTAGAAATGCCATTAAGATTTCCATTATTCGCTCTCTCCAATCGTTTGAATAATGGTCATTGTCACACCAATGACGACAAGGAAAACTCCGGTATCAAACAATACCGCCGTATGCAGGGATGTTTTGCCGAGGAGCGGCAAATAAACATAAGTATAGGCATGCGTCAGGAATGGCTTGTTGAAAAATAAACCTCCTGCTCCAGTTCCGATAGCAAAGATTAGTCCCACCGCGATCAGTTTAATATAATCGACAGGCAAGATTGCCTTGACCGTCTTTATATCAAAAGCCAGCAGCAGGAGGACGATTGCCCCGGATGTCATCAATCCGCCAACGAATCCTCCACCCGGATGGTAATGGCCTGCAAAGAACAGGTGGATAGAAAACAGGATGATGACAAACAAGGTTAACTTCGTGACAGTCTGGAGGATTATATCATTTGTTTTCATCCAATTCTTTCCCCCTTGTCATACGCAGCTTGATCATCGCGAAGATCCCGAGGGCAGCGATGCCAAGTACGGTAATTTCAAACATTGTGTCAAAGCCGCGGAAATCAACAAGGATGACGTTGACCATGTTTTCGCCGCCAGCTTTTTTATAGGTATTCTCGATATAATAATCCGCAATCGATCCAAACATTTTATTGCTGTGGGCAGATAGGGCAATCATCGTCACGACCGCTCCGACGCCAATTGAAATTACAGCGTTCGTAGCCCTAAAGCGGATTCGCTCTTCGTTCCTTCTGATCTGAGGCAAGTGATAAAACGCGAGCAGGAATAGCGCTACAGAAACCGTTTCGATCACTAGTTGTGTCAGTGCGAGGTCAGGCGCCCGGAAAATGACGAAGAATAGAGCGACTGTATACCCGACAGCACCGAGCAGGATAATTGAAGTCAATCTTGATTTGGCAAATAAAATCATAATTGATGATACAGCAATGATCAGCACCAGTATGACTTCCGTTATGTGGACTGGGGCGATATTGCTGAGATCCATTTTAAATGCGTTTTTATAAAATAGAGTCGAAGCCAGGATCAGAATGAAGAATGAGGAAATATACACTAGATATGACCGTATGAAACCCGTCATATAAGACTTTGTGATATCTTTAGAGACTAGCTGGATGGTTTCCAGTCCTCGGTCATATAAATGATTAAGTGCCAGGCGCTCTGGGAACATGCGGTAAACGCCAGTCCATTTTGGCATGAACTTATAGAGTAAAATTCCGAGTGTGATGACACCGATTGTCATGAACAATTCAGCTGTTGGTCCGTGCCAGTGCGAAATATGGACGTCGAATCCTTCACCGTTGTCAAGCAATGACGGCAGGATGGCTCCCATTGCCGGCGATATGATGTTATGCGACAGTACATTCGGGAAAATACCGAAAATGATCACGAGTGATGCAAGTATGACCGGTGAAATCAGCATGCCGATTGGTGCTTCATGCGGTTTCTTTTCCAATTTTTCAGGCTGGTACTTGCCCGTGAAAGTCTTGAATACATACATCATGCTGTAAAGGAACGTGAACACACTAGCTGTCCAGGCGATGATTGGAAACAGGATGCCCCATGTATCCATTTTGAAAATATCCATTTCCGCCACTCGCAGCATGCCTGTAAAGAACATTTCCTTACTCAGGAATCCGTTGAACGGAGGAATCCCGGCCATGGAGAAGGTTCCGATGATGGCAAGCGTGAATGTGATTGGCATGAAGTTCATCAAACCGCCAAGCTTGCGGATATCCCTTGTCCCAGTTTCATGGTCGATAATTCCTGTCACCATGAACAGGCTCCCTTTGAACGTAGCGTGATTGATCAGATGGAAGACCGCGGCAGTGACCGCAACAATATAATAGCCATCTTTAATCGTGCCATAATGAAGTGCAGCAGCACCGGCCCCAAGAAGTGACATGATCATGCCGAGCTGGCTGACAGTTGAGAATGCAAGAATTGCTTTTAAATCGGTCTGTTTTACCGCAGAAAAAGAACCCCAGAATAATGTGAGCACACCGACTCCGGCAACAAGCCATACCCATGTGCCTGAATGGGCAAAAACAGGTGTCATGCGGGCTACAAGATAGATGCCGGCCTTGACCATCGTCGCTGAGTGCAGATACGCACTGACAGGAGTAGGAGCCTCCATGGCATCAGGCAGCCAGATGTGGAACGGGAACTGCGCTGATTTTGTAAAAGCACCGAGCAGAAATAGAATCAAAGTCACGGTGAATAAAGGATGGTTCATAACTTGATTGGACATTTGAATCGTTTCAGAAATGCTGAAGGTCCCAGTGATGATATAAAGCATCAGGATGCCCCCAAGCATGGAAAGTCCTCCGAAAACCGTGATCAGCATCGATTTTTGCGCACCGTAGCGGGAGCGTTCTCGATGGTTCCAGTAGCCAATCAGCAGGAATGATGAAAAACTGGTCAGTTCCCAGAATGTATACAGGACGATCAGGTTGTCCGACAAGACGACACCGAGCATGGCTCCCATAAATAAAAGCAAGTAGACATAGAAGGTATTCAGCTTTTCCTTGTCCGGTGACAGATAATAAATTGAATACAGCACAACGAGAGCGCCGATTCCGGTGATCAGCAGGGCGAATAGCAGCCCAAGGCCGTCAACTTTTAACGTAAAATCAATCCCAAGCGATGAAATCCAGGGCACCGTTTCCATGACTGTGCCGCCATGGCCAGTGGTGCCGATGAACTTCAGGAAGTATGCAAACAGCACAGCCGGCAGCGGCAGCAGGAACCAGCCTGTATGGATACTCTTGAAATACTTATGTATAAATGGAATTAAGATCGCGAGTAAAAGCGGTGATAAAACTGCAAGGTGTAGTAAAGACAAATGATAATACCTCCTTATTTAATTCCAAATTCATGGCTTAACATTATATTTTTTGCCATTTAACCCAACTTCATGCCCCTAACTCACTGTTGTAAAAATTATATCGTAAAAAAGAGGGGGATGCATGAAAACTCCCTTGATAAATCAAGGTTTTCTGAATTAAGCTCCAGCAAATGGCCCGTTTCATACCTGAATATGCTTTCTCTAGGCAGCCTTGGGCAGTTTAACTTGTTGTTGAATGCTGAATAAAATCCTGATTCTTTCTGCATACTAACAGTGAATAGGGGGGATAAGCCATGGCCCGAAAGCTGATTGTATGTGTTGGGATATTCCTGAGTTTGTTTACGGGGTTCATGTTTCTCGATCAAAGGGATAACAAGGAGTTGTCAAATAAAGGACCTGGAGTGCTGAATGTCCAGCAATCAGATATGGACGAGGTTGAAACAGCTGAATATATTCCATTCGGTTCAAGAGAATACGTCCGGATTGTGCCGCAATAACTCCAACCTGTTCATACGGATGAAAAGCGAAAAGGTTTCAAAAAAATAAAAGTTCCTTTATGGGGCTTTTTTCTTTTGTTTTTATTGCCAGCGTTCTCCATTTCTTTCATAATGAGGAATGAGGGAAATACGCAGGAATTGAGTGAAAAAACAACATGAAAAACGCCTATTTTACAAGTTACTTTCCTTTGATGTCCATCCTGATGTTCAGTTTGGCTCTTTCTGTCCGTACGGAAATAGAACTGCTTGCAGTCCTGAAAAATGCAGGGATTTATGATGGAATGATGGAATTCTTTTCGGATACCGGCATCAAGCTGTCATTGCTTGCCTTGCTGATGGTCGTTTTTTTTATGGTATTCGCTGCCCTGAAGCTGATAGCCGATACGATTAATGAGGTTAGCCTGCTATTGTTTTCCGTAGATCACGAGGGCGAAAGTCTGAAACTGATCCGTAAAGGAGCCGTCATTTATTTTGCAGGCGGGATTGCATCGCTGGTAAGCTTCTTCAGTTTCATCGGGATTGGGGCCATATTCTTATTGGCCACCATGGTTTATTTCATTTATTTTGTCTATAAAATCAGTCCCAAGCTCACAATGTCAGGATTGATCGGAACCGTCTTCTTTCAGACCATCCTCTGGAGCACCCTCGTGCTTGGTATAGTGTACCTGGCGGTAAAAGTGTATAACAGCCTGCTTGCAAGCTTGCCGATTTAAGTGCCGACCCATTCATTTGGTCGGTATTTTTAATATGAAAAAACCGGGCCGCGGCCCGGTTTATTTCTTCATGATATCCCGCCAGATCAGCAGGTGGGGAGACTGATTGTTGATGGCTTCCATGCTTTGCGGCTGGTCTTTGCCGACCCACACTCCTGCGGTATAGGGACCGTTGAAGCCGATGAACCAGAAATCTTTGAAGTCATTTGTGGTTCCGGTCTTGCCGCCGGCTTCAGGACCAATACTGGCCGCTTTTCTCGCTGTTCCCGAGGAAACGGTCTTTTTCATGAGCGCTCGTACTTTTTGGATGGTGCTTGGATTCCACACCTGGACAGGTTCCTCATCCCATTTATATAGGACCTCACCTGCCTGATTGGTTACTTTCACGATTGCCCGGGGAGTGAGATAAAGCCCTTTGTTGCTGAATACCGTATAAGCGGATGTCAACTCAAGCGGACTGACTCCGGTCGTGAAGCCGCCTACTGCCGCTGCGGGTACATGATCCTGGTTTGTTACGTTTTTGAATTTGAATGGCTCCAGATCATTGAACGCTTCGTCAATGCCTACTTGCTGCAAAATCCTTATGGCAGGGGTGTTGTACGAATGGGTGAACGCCTTTTCAAGCGTAACCATCCCATAGGTTGAACCTCCATAATTTTTTGGGCAATATCCTTTGATGCATAGAGAGCCGCCATTAATCTTAGAATCGCTGTTCACAGCAAATCTTTCAAAGTATGGCGCATACACGAGGAGCGGTTTGATTGCCGAACCAGGCTGGCGGAATGCCTGGAATGATCGATTGAAATCGCCGCTTTGGTATTTTTTTCCTCCGGCCAGGGCAACGATTCTCCCGTTCTTATGGTTGATAACAGCTGCTGCCGCCTGGACCGAAGCATCAGGCAGGTTAGCCGAGAGTGCCTGGACTGTTTGTTTCTGCCTGTCAATATCAAGGCCTGTGTGGATACTCACGCCTGAGCGAAGCAAATCCTCGATCTTCAGGCTTACCTCCTCTGGATCCTGTATGTTCTCCTGTCGGGCAATCAGTTCCCGCAATTCGAAAAGCGCGTAGGAAGAATAATCCGGATAGAGATTTTTACGGGAATCGACCTTCAGCACAATAGGCTGCTTTTTCAGCTCCGCTGCTTTTTCAGACGTGATTTTTTCGAATTGTGCAAGCTGGTCGATCAGCCGTTCCTGCCGCTCTTTTGTCCGCTTGAAATGCTCAAGAGGATTGTAGTAGGTCGGGTTATTCGGGATGGCGGCAAGAAATGCCTGTTCTGCCTCGGACAGCTCCGATGGCTTTTCCTTAAAATAGAAATCAGCGGCAGCCTTGATGCCATATGCATTATTATGAAAATAAATCGCATTCAAATATTGTTCGAGAATCTCTTTTTTTGAAAAAGTCCTCTCCAGCTGGTACGCATATAATACCTCGCTCAGTTTCCGGTTGTATGATTCATGATGGTTCAAATACTGATTCCTGGCCAACTGCTGGGTAATCGTGCTTGCTCCCTGCTGGATTCCATCTGCCTGCATATTGATGGCGAGTGCACGGCCAATCGCCGGCAGGTCAAAACCGGGATGCTTTTCAAAATTCCGGTCTTCAGAGACAATGAATACCTCTTTTATAAAGTCTGGAATCTCATTTCCCTTTGCATAGCTTCTGTTCATCGGCCGGTAAATCTCGGTGATGACATCGCCATTTCCTGCCAGGATAAAACTCGTTTCGGAAAGCTTTGTCTCCTCCAAGTCAATCTTTTTATCCAATGTTTTGCTGAAGCTGACAGCCTTGCCTGCTTCTGTATAAGTTAACATGACAGCCGCCATGAAAACGGGAACCAATAGAAATATCATAAGATAGCCTGTGAAAATGCGCACGGTGATTCCTTTCTTCCTGCAAAATGTTTTCCTGTCACTCCTCATAATATCGGAACGGGGCATGAAATTATTTACTTCTTTTAGACAGTCAAAAAAATGACAAGCTTAAAATGCAGAAAATTAAAAAATTTACTAAGAAACGTGCTATAATAGAAAAAATAATGCAGAGAAAAGCATATACTGGTTACATACAACTACTGGCTTTTCAGAAAGTTGGGGAAGCATGAGCGAAAAAGAAAGGACAACATTATTTATTGATTTTGAGTTCACGATGCCTGACCGGAACAGCAAAAGACGGGGATTTTACCAGGAAATCATCGAAGCAGGGGCTGTCCTGGTCGAAAACAATAAGGTGGTAGAACAATTTTCATCTTATGTAAAACCAATGCGGTTTCCGATTTTGACAGAACGCTGCCGTTCATTCCTGAATATTTCCCAGGAACAAGTCAACTCTGGAATTACCTTCAAGGATTTGGCGGAAAAGCTTAAGTTGCTTGGCGGGAACAAAAATTGCCAGATCGTGACCTGGGGGAATATGGACATGAAGGTGCTGCAGCAAAATTGCCAGCAGGCTTCAGTCGCTTTTCCGCTGCCGGGAAAGCAAATCGACCTTTCGATGGAGTATAAGCGTTTCTTTGGCGACCAGAACCAGACGGGTCTTTGGAAAGCGGTGCAGGAATATGGAAGGGAAGGGACCGGGAAACATCACCGCGCCCTTGATGACGCGCTGACGACCTACCATATTTACAAGCTCGTGGAGAAAGACAAACAATATCTTCAGAAGCCTGAACCCGCAACAATCGGGGATATGGTCGATTTTTCCAAGCTGCTCAATAAATTCGCATAAAAAAGCCAGATTGGAAAAAACAATCTGGCTTTTGGCGTTATCACTGGTTTTTAAAATAATCCTTTTCAAGGGAGTCCAGGTTTCTCAGGCTTTGCTGGGCCCACGCGGAATCATCGCCCTCGAGTTCAGAACGAAGCTTGCCTGTTGCTTCTTTAAGAGACTCAAGATAATCCGGGATTTCACCCTCGAATGGCTTGACCATTTTTTCCGGGATGTTTGCTTGTTCGCGGAAGGAAAGTGCCTTCCTTTCGTGGAAAAAACCTACTTCTGCATCCTTAGGATTGTGGAGGTCACCCTGCATCGGGTGTTTTGCGACAGCCAAAACTCGGACAAGATAATGCTGCGGGCGCCGTTCCGTGATTTCACCTATGTACTTACCGGTTTTATAAATGGCGGTAACTTGATCGCCAATATTCAATTCAGCCATAAAGATGCCCCTTTCGGAATCTTGGATTTCTTTCATTATAGCAAAAATCAAAGATGCAAAACATTTTGCAATCGTTTAAAGTGTCTATAGGAGGGATACATATAATGACTAAAAAAATATTGGCAGTATTATTTGCAATGATGATGGTTCTTGCTGGCTGCGGCACAGCGGGTGAAAAGCAGGAAGCAGACAAGCAGAAGGAAGAAACGACGAATGGCGGACAGGCAGCCGAGGAGAATCTTGATTACCCTCAAGCAACTACAGAAGTGCAGGATAATGAGCGGCTTGTTGAAATGGTCACCTCGATGGGAAAAATCAAGATCAAGCTTTTCCCTGAACAGGCGCCAAAAGCAGTTGAAAACTTTATTAAGCATAGTGAAGATGGCTACTATGAAGGCATCATCTTCCACCGTGTCATTGATGGGTTCATGATTCAGGGCGGTGATCCACAGGGAACAGGAATGGGCGGCGAGAGCATTTACGATGGTCCTTTTGAGGATG
This sequence comes from Chryseobacterium sp. ISL-80, assembly GCA_018613055.1. Classification (GTDB taxonomy): domain Bacteria; phylum Bacillota; class Bacilli; order Bacillales; family Cytobacillaceae; genus Mesobacillus. Next base: position 566,805 of record JAGGQZ010000013.1, read on the forward strand.
AATTCTCAAAACAGCTATTTAACATTCGCGGCGCATTATCGATGGCCAATTCCGGTCCAAACACAAATGGCAGCCAATTTTTTATCGTTCAGAATAAGGAACTGGATGCTAGTTTCCCAGAGACGATGAAGGAGGCAGGTTACCCTGAAGAAGTCTTGAAGATGTATGAAAATGAAGAAGTCCTGAAGATGTATGAAAGTGGCGGCGCGCCTCACCTTGATCACAGGCACACCGTCTTCGGCCAGGTAGTCGAAGGCATGGATGTCGTTGACAAGATCGCCTCTGTCCCAACAGGTGCCGGGGACAAGCCAGAAAAAGATGTCGTCATCGAAAAAATCAATGTACTAAAATAAGAGAGTTGTTTGCGGTTGGACGAAACTCCAAACCTTGCTATAATGTTTGGAGAGCTGATGAAAGGAAGATGAGGATGAGTAAGTGGTTTGTCATCTCATTGTTTTTATATTTTCCGGAAGATAAAACAGAATATATCCCTGCCGCAATCACTTCACTCGTTTTCCTGATCGGGGCCATCCTGACGATGCGATTCATCATCAAAGTATCGAAGAAAGAAGCCCAGAAAGCAAAGGAACACGAGCAGGCAATACTGAAGCGAATGAATGATACGAACGAGAACAGCTGATTCAGTGGCTGTTCTTTTTTTTGTGGGTGTAAAAGTTTAGTGAGGTCATCGAAGTTTTATTGATTATCATAATTAATATAGGGCTCTGTTAAGCTAATTTTGATTTTTTACATCCTGTTGATTGTAGTGGAAGGCGCGTAGACTCCTCCGAAAATGCTAACGCATTTCCATCGTGCGTGGGCAGGTTCGAGGAAGCTTATCAATGTCCTGCGGGCGCAGCTGGTCAGGTGAGACCCCGCAGGAGCAAAGCGACCAGGCTCAGCGCCAGCCAGGAAGAATAGCTTTTTGAAAAAGAGGGGAGCTGGGCTTTTTCATTATTCTTACAGCGGAAAGCGAAGCGGCTGGAAGGAAAATCAAGAGTATGATTTAACAGAGCTAAAAGTATTACATGACGTGGCATGAAACAAACGATTAGAAAAAAGGATAAA
>JAGGQZ010000014.1:0-180962 GCA_018613055.1 Chryseobacterium sp. ISL-80
CTTCATTACAGGAATGCTGCCTCTTTAGCTCAATAAATCGGTTAATCCCTCCTGGATCAACTCACCTACTAGTTTAGTACATTTGTTTACATACTTTTTTCAATAACATAGCTGGATAATAGTCAAAACCATAATATTGACATATCGAAAAAAATCGATATATAATGTGAAACATGGAACCAATCGATATTTTTAAGGCGTTATCAAACGAAACTAGACTTAATATTTTGCAGTGGTTGAAGGAACCCGAGAAGCATTTCCCTAAACAAGGCGCTCACCTGCCAAAGGAGGTAAGCTATAAAGGCGGAGTATGTGTAGGGGATATACAAGAAAAGGCTAAAGCTTCTCAATCTACGGTTTCCCACTACTTAAATATGATGCAAAAAGCCGGTCTACTTGAATCCGTTCGGCATGGTCAGTGGACTTATTATAGAAGGAATGAAGAAGTTATTCGTCGGTTTGCTGAATATTTTAAAACAGAAATCTAAATTTAATGATTTCTGTTTTTTATAAAACCATATATCGATTATTCTAGATATTTAAATATAGAAAACTTAGGGGGATTTATTAAATGCGTTACTTCTCATATCTATTAGCGTTATTAGCTGGTGCCGCACTAAGCTTTGAAGGAGCTATCTATGGTGAACTTGGGAAAACAATAGGTCAGATAGAAACAAGTTTTTACAACTTTTTTATGGGATCCATAATCATGGTGCTATTATGGATATTCTTCGGGAAAGGTAAGCTTTCATACGTTGTAGAAGCCCCCAAATGGTCACTTCTTGGCGGGGTTTTAGGGGTAGTTTATTTAACATCGATTGTGGTTAGTGTTCCTTTTGTTGGTGTTGGGATAACCATGATTGCAGTAATAATTGGTCAGCTAATAATGAGTATGGTTATTGAACATTATGGTTGGATGGGCAGCAAGAAAACTACAATCAATAGAGAAAAAATATACGCAGTCATTTCAATGATGATAGCACTTATTTTAGTTAACTAGGGGGATTAAATATGGGTATTATAATGATTCTATTTACATTTTTCGGCGGGATTACTCTTAGCGCCCAATCGTCTATTAATGGTACATTAAGTCGAAAAGCAGGAACACTTGAAACTACATTATTAACCTTTCTAACTGGGACAATGTTCTTAGCCATTTCCATTCTTTTTTTTGGTAAAGGAAATGTGCTTGGAATTTTAGAAGTACCTAAATGGCAATTAAGTGCAGCGTTTTTAGGCACATTATACTTACTTCTCACTGTTATGGCGGTACCAAGAATTGGTGTTATCGCAACCAATATTGCTGGTATAGCTGGACAGCTTGTAATCGGTGTCCTTATTGATCATTTCGGGTGGTTTAATAGTATGGTAATATCCCTAGATATGAAACGGGCATTTGCTTTACTATTCATGCTTATTGCCCTTTATTTTATCTATAAAGGAAATAAACGCTCAAGTGAAGAAACTAATGCACAGCATATTTAATTAATATATAGCGCTGCAATCTATAAAATAATGGTTGCAGCGTTTTTTATTAGTGGTTAAAAATATTCTTTTTCAACTCCTCGTTATCTCAATAAGAAATTCAACCAAAAAAGGCCGTTAATCCTTCATAGATTAACAGGCCCGCAAGTTCATGCAATAGAACTTTGAACAATATCTTACTTAGTATTATTTACTCCTAAAAAGGTCAAGGCGTCCTTAACATTGGAAAAAGTACTTATGTTTTTTAAGTTGAGGCCAATGTTAACTGCTTCTTCAGCTAATTTGGGTCTTATCCCTGTTAAAAAACACTTAACTCCGATTAAATTTAGTACACTATTAATTTTAAATAGTGAGTCAATCACTAAAGTATCAATTTTATAAATCCCTGAACAATCTAAAATTAAACTGTGTACCTCTTTTTCCTGAACATTGACCGGTACTAATTCTAAGAGTTGTTGTGCCCTATCCTGATTTATTGCACCTACTAAAGGAAGTACAGCAATGCCTTCTAATAGGGGTACAATATTGGACGCTAGCTCATTTATTTGTTTATTCATTTCATTTTGGACTTTTTCTTGTTGTTTTCTCTCCGTGATGTCTTTTACATAAGTTTGAATGGCTTTTGTTTCCCCAATCTTAATAGGGTGACAATATAATTCTACTTCAACGGATGTTCCATCCATTCTATATATTGTTTCCTCAATAAGCTCGGCGGGTTCACTATAAGCCCCCGATATTCTTTTTGTAATTGCGGGTTTAGATGTATCTTTAAAGATATCCAGCGGACTTGCCCCAACTAACTCTTTACTTGAGGCTCTGAAAAATTTTCCAGCTGCTTCATTTACATATATGATCTTCAGTTGCGAATGAACAATTAGTGGGTCCAGTGCATATTCAATTACTTCCTTGTAATTTATACCTTCAATATTCTCACTCATTACTTTCACTTATTACTTTCACTCCCTAAATAAAGGGTAAATCATTCTATCTTTATATACAAGGAGAAGCACTTATCAGTAATAATGGTTAATACATGCCCTACAAAACAAAAGACCAAATCGCCATTATAGCAATTTGGTCCACGAAACTAATAACATATTTTTTTTAAAACCGCTACTCGAAAACGCAGGTGCTACTGATACACTTTATAAAACTTTTCAACCTCTTCTTTTATCCTGTCCACGAGTGTTGGCGGGGTCATGACCTTAGCATCGCTGCCCCAGGTCATCAGCCACCTGACGAGTCCGTCGCTGATGATGGCCTGGGTGGAGATTCGGAATTTATCGTTTCCGACCGGGCGGATGTTCACTCCGCGCCCGAACCGGTCAATCACGACATTGATTAAATCCGCGTTAAACTCGATCTCGACCAGCGCTTCTTCCCCGGAATACATATGAAACAATTTTTCAGTGTACTTTGAGACATCGAACCCCGGATCACGCAAAAAGGTTTCCTCCAGGGCCGCCACCTCTCTCATCCGGTCAACACGGTAATGGCGGATTTCCTCTGTAGGCAAATACTCACCAATCAGATAATAAAAATTATTATGCCACACCAATGCATATGGCTTTAGCTGATAAAAATTGCCTTTATTACTCAGCTTGAATTTCTTTTCCAGGTTATATCGTCCATATTTGAACTGGATATAACGGTTTTCAAGAATCGCCGTGTGGAGCATATGAATGGAATACTTGATTTTCGTATTCTCATTCTTGGAATTCTCGGATAAAACAATCCGATTCCCCAGCTGCTTGGCCTGATGGATGCTTGTCAGCTGCTTGATTTTATCCACCAGATCTTCGGTTTCCTTAGTGGAGATAAATTTTGCAGACGAAACGGCATCGATCAGCAATCGCAACTCATGGATTTCAAATAAACGCTGCTGGTGGCTGTAGAACTTCTCCACCCCGTCTTTCTCCTGGTTTACCGTTACATCAAATAAATCCGACTCCTCCAACTCCTTCAAATCATCACGAATCGCCTTCTTTCCGGCATGAATCTTGTACTCTTCGTAAAAAAGATCCAAAATCCCATCCAATTTAAATTGATTTTCTTCATCTGTATGCTTTCTTAGCACTTCCTGTAATTTAATCAGCCGTTGTTTGGAGGAAAGTTTAGTCGTAACATCATCAACCTGTTTTGTACTCAATGATCCCCTCTCCCTTATCGTTTTCTCTCTTGCGGTTCTCCCATTCAATCCAGAATCTCCTTCACCTCTTCAAACCCCTTCGTCTTCTTAAAATTCATCTGATGCTCGAAGTTTTTCAATGCATCTGATGGATCGAGATTCGTAAAATTCAGGTGTTTCAGGGTTGGTTTGTCGTATTTTACAGAGAGGATCGCGCCTTTATCTTCATGCCCTGTTGCTGTATTTAGCCGCTCTTCATAGGCATGGACAAACACATGCTGAACTGGTAAAAGCGCGAACAGATCTCTGGCAATCCGGAGTGCACAGCTGCAGACATAATCTTGATAAAGATCATAGTACGTCGTTTTCGTCAGATTTTTCTCGGACAGTTTTCCTGTCTTCGTCAATGACAGCGCCTTTTCCGGAACGGCGTCCTTAGCATTGACATCAAAAGACACATGGATGAGATCAGGTTGATCTGTCCCGAACTCAAAGCCGCTCCCAAACTCCACCAACTCATCCAGCGGCCTGAACTCGTCAATCACCTCAAAGTAAGCATCCACGTCCTTTTCCAATATCCTCTTGGAGACATCGTGCATATACTTCCACTCATTCATAAGCTCTTGATCCTTTTGGATCGCTGCCTGGACTTCCTCTTCCAGTTTCCGCTTTTTCGCTTCATCCCTTTTAAAAAGACGATCAAAAAAGCCTGGCTGATAACGCTGCAGCTGCTCCCTGGCCTGTCGCTCATTTTGCCCTGCCTGCCCTTCCTCGAAAGGAGCCTTCCTGCTATACACCTCGTCCCAATCCACTTCATCATCACACTCATGATGAATGGAACGGATTTGGTCCAGGCGATTTTCATATAACTCCACCTGCAGCCGTGCATACTCCTGCTCCTGCAGCTTCTGTCGGTCCCTTTCAAGTCGCGCCAGTTCATTCCGCCTCTTATAAGCATCCCTCTTATAAGACCTGGAACTCGAAGTCGACGAATAGGAAATCCCACTGCCCGGAATCCCCACGGTCGACGTCTTTCTCCCACTGCTATGGACCGAATACCGCAATCCTCTCCCGCCGACACTCATCCCGACACCACTTTTGCCAACATTCACCCTGACTCCCGGCGCCACTTTGAAACTCTTGCGAAAACGCAACCCCATATTCAAACCCGCTCCTTTGTTAGTCCTGTTAGTAAAAGAATACCATAGTGCTAGATGATTTTTTACATTTCACTTCCAATCAGAGGGATTCATCTAAAAGGGTCGGTCAATAACCGTGCCGCGTTCATTTTGTTCTGAGGCTTCCATGGGTAACCCTTTAAATACAGCAGTCAATGAGTCAAAATACAGCCCTATAAAAAGTTTATCAGGTGGGTTTCAGCGAAAATCAACAGTTTATTCGCTAAAATTTATATTTGTTCGAGAAAACGATACATTTATTCGCTAAAAAACCTTTTTATTCGCAAAAACGGTGCGTTTATTCGCAAACTGGAAATTTTGAGTGTTTTTTTCCAGTTCAAACACACAAAATGAAGCACAGGAAAATCCTGTGCTTCATTTTTTGACCCTATCACTCACCCGGATATTTCAATCCCCATTGCCCACGGATTTCATCCATCAGTTTCATGATTTTCAAAGATTCATCCAGCGGAACGACCGGGCTTTCTACCAGTCCCTGGTTCAGGCATCGGCCTACTTCTTCTATTTCAAACGCATAACCGGCCGATTGCCGGTCATCATTGAAGGTCTCTGCTACCTCGCCATTTTTATATAAGAAGGCTAATTTGGCACTGTGGAAAGATGGAATTCGAATATAACCCTCTGTTCCCAGTATGTATGCTTCGTTCGTTAAATCAACGCGAAAGGCTCCATTAAGGGTGGCGGTTTTTCCAGCAGGATAGGACATGAGAATCGAAAACTGTTCATCGACACCGGTTTCGCCAATATGAGCCGTACTCAAGATTTTCTCCGGCTTTGTTCCAAGGATCATGGTTGCAAAGGTTACAGGATAAATCCCTACATCAAGCAAGGCTCCTCCTCCAAGGGCCGGATTCAGCAATCTCCCCTCAGGATTCCACGGCGCACGGAAACCAAAATCGGCTTTCACTAACATAACTTCGCCGATTTCCCCACGGTCAATCCATTCTCTCACCTTCAAAATCGGCGGCAGGAACTTTGTCCACATTGCCTCCATCAAGAAAAGCTTTTGCTCCCTGGCAAACTGGATGACTTCTTCCAGATCTCTGCTATTGATGGTAAAAGGCTTCTCGCAAAGCACAGCCTTGCCGGCACGAAGGCACGCTAGTACATTTTCTTTGTGAAAAGGATGTGGCGTCGCAACATAAATGGCATCGACATCAGGATCCTGAACCAGTTCTTCGTAGCTTCCATAAGCCCGGGAAACTCCATGCTCCTCCGCAAACTTTTCCGCACTCTCTTTCGTACGAGAACCAACTGCAAGCTTCTCGGTATTCTTAGCAAACTCCAAGTCCCTCGCAAAAGCACCTGCGATTCCACCTGTGCCTAAAATTCCCCACTTGATCACTTTTTCGCCCATCATTTCCAACTCCTTAAAAAGTAGTCTTATAGAAAACAAGCCTTGTTAGTCTATTATACTATTAATGGACATAGGGACAGGTGCTGCTGCCCCCTAATGTGCCATTTTCAGAAAAAGTGCTTACCATTTGAAATAACGTTACAATAGATTTAAATTAAACACGAAATGGCGGAGCAGAAATGAATCAATATGTAGAAGCGTTATATCATGCGGCATCAGCACACCGGAATGAGGAAGAAGCAGTCAGGCTGTCCAATTACATGCGGAATCAGTTCAGCTTTATTGGTTTGAGAGCGCCGCAGCTGAAAGAGGTATTCAAGCAGCATGTGAAGAATCATGGCTTGCCAGCGAAAGAAGACTTACACAAGGTCATCACTTCCCTATGGGACCTGGAAGAAAGAGAGATGCAGATTGCTGGTCTTTACTTGCTAGATTTAATGAAGAAACAGTTCACCGAAGAGGATCTTTCCCTGTTAGAATACATCATCACGACCAAGCCATGGTGGGACACGATCGACCATATTGCGAAAAAACATTTTGGATATTATCTTGAAAAGTTCCCGCATGCCAGGCAGCTCATCGTCGACAATTGGATTGCCTCCGAGAACATCTGGCTGATCCGCTCATGTATCTTGTTCCAACTGGGATACAAAGAAAAAACAGACGTGGCGATGCTAGAGGATATCATCTCAAGAACCTGCCACACCAAAGAATTTTTCATCAATAAAGCAATCGGCTGGGCATTAAGGGAGTACGCTAAACAAGACCCGGAGAAAGTTATTGAAATAACCAATACATACCCGCTGTCAAACTTGAGCCGGAGAGAAGCATTGAAGCATTTGAAGGTAGATTAATTAGAGAGAAACGCTGAAACATATGAGGATAGAGTACCTAGAGAGAAGCGTCGAACATAGAAAGATAGATGAATTAGGAAGCTGGGGGATTCATGAAAAAAGCAATTCTGTTGATGGTATTTTGCTTCCTCATCATTTTTTCCGTCATTGCACAGATATCTGATCGATTCATTTACTGGCTGAGCCCAAACGCACTTTCTCTTATAGACGAAAGAATGACCTATACGTTTGTGCCTGTGCTGATCAATTTCTTCATTGTATTTTTACTGTGGAAAATAAGAGTTTCGAAGTCTCTTTTCAATTTGTCTTTAATCATCAACGTTATTTTTTTCTTGTTTTATTTTTATTATCAATATGGAGATACGGGCCTTGGAATAACAAGATAACGTAAAAAGGGAGCATAGGGGGTACGTCCCCCATGCTCCCTATTCAAATTATCCTCTTTTTTTCAAAGAAATAACCAATGCCAGCAATCCTGCAATCAAAGCAGCAATTGAAAGGTAAAGCGGCATATTGCTTGTGGCTGTTTTTGCTTCCGTGTCATTCGTGAGGTCTCCGGCAGCACTGTGGTCTTTTGACGGTTCAGCTGCTGCAGCTCCATGCCCGTGATCTGAAGATCCATCCGCCGGATTTACTGTTGTGACTGAAGCTGGCTTGTCTGCGTCAGGTGCTCCGATCCATTCGACTGTACTGCCGTCGCTGTAAGTTTGATACGCTTTCCAAACGATTTCTGTCGCTTCATCGCCAACTTTTCCCTGGATGTTGAATTGTACGAATTCAGTTGCTGATAGGCCTTTTTCTTCCGCTGTCCACACAACACTCGTGATTTTCCCAGTGTCATCTTTTTGAACTTCGCAGTTCCAGCCTGGTTTGGCTTCAAAGCGGGTGATGTTCACCTGTTCAGGGAATTTCACTTCCACTTTCGTTGTTTGGGCGTCTTCTTTTTCAGAAGGAACTCGCACAGTGAACACTTCATATTTCCCTTGTGAAGTCTCCTGAGGCTGAACGGACACATGCGCGCTTGCCGCACCGACAAAAAGAGTGATTGCCCCAATCATTGCGATCGTTAAGGTTAAAAGTTTTTTCATGTTGTAATCTCCTCTTTATTTTAATAAACAATAAAATCCTTATGGAACACCTTTTCATTATCCTCGGAATCTACTATCCGGAGCTCCGCCGTCCAGTTGCCTTCAATTGGCAGATACGAGCCATTGACCTTGAATTGTACATTGCTGGATTGTTCCACTTCTGAAAAAGGAACTTGGATCGGTTGGATTTCAAGGTTGTCTTGATAGATCAAAAATAGTTCAATCCGTTTAATCTCCAGGTTTTCTTTCTGCGCATTTGCGGTCACTTTGAAATGATTATACCCAGGTGCCTTTGGTGAGATGGATGTTGTAAAATCAATGTACTGATCTTCATTTTTCCATTCCAAAGGTTCGTTTTCCGGAAGTGGATTCAAGTGAGTTAACACACCCACAATTCCTAAAATGATGACCATCACACTGAAATCGATTTTCACCAGGCTGCTGATTGAACCTTCTTTTTTCTTTTTCAAGGATTGGCGTAAAAGTGCACCAATCACAAACACCAGTGTGATTAGGCCAACTTTGACCAGAAGCAGTTTCCCCCATAGTGTATGGAGCAGATAATTGAGCTCCGGCAAGAAGATCAACGTGTAAGACACTCCTGTTAAAATCAGGATCAGCATGCTGATTAAAGCAACCTGCGAAAAGAACGGGAGAAACTGTCTAATGTGTTCCCTCTGCTTTTTCCAGTAAGCCAGAATATACAGCAGGCCTCCTGCCCATATCGCGGCTCCTAGTAAATGGACGACATCCAGCTGCATTGACATCGAGCGGATTTCCGTTTCGAAGGCGGCTGCATGTCCGTTAAAACTCTTTACCGACATCACGGCCAATACCCAAATCAAATCGAGCCATTTGAATCGAAGCAGAAGCGGTAAACCAAATAGAGACAAAAGCACAGAAGCGACCAAAGACAACCCAACTGTGGTGCCTGTCAGAATCGCCCCAATTTCAGCCAGTGTCCAGTGATCAACCAAATCGGCTAATTGGACGAATACCAATCCCACAGTGGTGATCAACAGGGCAATTTGTAATCGAAACGCCCGCTGTCTAAAAGATGGCATCATTTCTTTTTCCAAAGTATGTATGGCTCCCCATACGATCCAGCCAGTCGTCAGGATCAATGACATATAAAAAAGAATCCTAACCGACGACTTCAATACATTAACCGCGGGTGAGCTCTCTTGTTTTTCAAGGACCTGCTGGTTAATATCCCTTTTGAAGACCGTTTCTTCCCCTATGGAGATGACATAAGAACTCTTAATGGGATGACCATCCGCTGAAATGACGCTGTAGGATATGACATAATTCCCCTCAGGCAGTTCAGGCAAAGGCTGCGCGATGGATTTTTGATCCTTGCTCATCTCCGGCTTGCCGTTGACAACCCTTTCCCCTTTTTCGTTAAAAACCTTGATCGAATAGAGTTGGTTTTCAAGTCTTTCATCAAAGGTCAGAACGATTTCTTCAGGGGAATCTGTTAATTCACTGTCCGGGGCAGGCTCAGCCATCTTTAGCGTCGCATGGGCAAAAACTTCTTGCGGAATCATAAAAATGAAGATAAGAGAAAATAAAATAAAAAGATTACTAATGGCACTTCGCTTGCTCACGATCAATATCACCTGCCTTTTTCAAAACTCACATACCCAATAGTGTATCATTTGGTACTATACACTATCAATACAAGGTTTATGGTAAAAACACAGGACTTTTCCGCGACAAAGCGACGGTTTTGCCGTTTCATGAATTTACATCTTTAACATAATAGGAATGGATTGTATCATCCCTCTTTTTTTCACCTTACCCATACAAAAAAGGAACACCGGACACGCCCCCCTTTTTTCCTAGTAAACTACCATAACATACCACCACGTATACCATTGAACATCATACTTAGTAGTAGTATAGTTTACCCTTACGGCATTATCGGCAGCTGGACAAGGACCATTGAACTAACATTGTCGAGAAGATAATCCTATATGATCGGCAAAAACAAAAACAACAAATAGGGGAGATCGTAACATGCCATTCAGCTCAATTCTTACAAAAGTAATAGCAGGTACAGTCTTTGCAGGTGGTATTACAGTAGCAGGTATCAACTACAAGGGCACAGAAGATATTAACAACATTAAGAGCATGGCTGAGGATATGAAAAATAACTTTGTACATGCAGTATCTGATAAAGATTACATTAAAGGAAAGTTTAAAGAATTAAAGGTTATGTACAATGAGGCAACTACAGAGGCCAACAGTACAATAAGTTCTTTAAAAACAGATAAAGCAGATCTAGAGTACACTGTCAATGAGCTCACCGCTCAGCTAAAGGACGCTCAGGCAGAGATTGCTAGACTACAAGAAGCAGGGGTTTCAGATGAGGAAAACTCCGGGGCTCAGGCAGAACTGCAGAATACAATAGATGAACTAGAGGAACAGCTAGACAGAGCTAATACAGAGATTGCAGGACTAGAAGCAGAGGTATCCAGGTTGAAAACAGATACAGAATATACTCCTGAGGATAAAGCTGAATATGATGTAGAGCCTGTCGAGATTGAGGATAATTGGGAGTCTGCTCAACCATACACTCCTGAGGAGGAGCTAGATAACTTTTACACAGTCTTTGTAGACCATGATGCCATTGAGCAAAATTGGGAAGATGTAAAAGCAATGGATAAGGCTGTACCACAGATCGAGGAAGAGCTAAATAATTTCGAAACCTATGTAGACATCATTGGTGTACAAGTAATAGATGGACAACTGGCTTATGTAATTACTCAGGATACGAATGCACAAGTACTAAAAGATACGGGAGCTAACTCTGATGCTGCCATGAGCCTTGTTATGGAGCTAGGATATGACAAGTTAGACTTTGTGATGCCTACTGAAGGAAGATATTTTCTCGCCTTTTCTATAGGTGGAGATGGATACGTTATTAGATAACGCGGAACGCGGGTACTATTATTCGTTTCATTCGAGCTATTCATGCTAATTGAGTCTTATCCACCAAAAGGATAAGGCTTTCTTTTTTATTGCAAGTATAGATAAAGGTATAGACAAAGGGACTGTTTTCCAGTCCCCAAAAAAAACTGCACCTCCAATTGTTTGGTGTGTGTGACAATTGGGGTGCAGTTCAAAATCTCTATGAATCTCGCATCAATCCATTCTTTTCAGTAATGATCAATGGCCGCATCATATCATTATCTTCATGCTCAAGAATGTGGCAGTGCCATACATATTCTCCTGTGTAGCTATTAAAGGGGACAACGATCCGCGTTACTTTCCCAGGTTCAACCCTTACTGTATCCTTCCATCCGTTTTCACTTGGATGCGGATCATGTTTTTCGCCAAGTATAATCCCTTCACCAGTGTTAATCCATTCCTCTTCATTAAAATTGTTTACATCAAAATCCTGGCGATTTAGGATCCGGAATTGAGCAAGATGCAAATGAATAGGATGAGTAATATTTGGCGGAATACCCATTGGACTATCAGGATTGAAAGTCGGGCTTGCAAACTCCCAAATTTCTACACTATCCACTTCTGGGAATTCTGTAGCAGCATCCCTGAATCCCAAATGATTGATCGTTAATCTGTTTCCATCCTGAGTCATGACAAATCTTCTTGTTTTTGAACGGGCCCAGTTAGGGTTAATTTTTTTCAAATTGACAAGTTTTCTTGGTATTTCACTTTCGTCTTCACCTTCACATTCCAACCCTACTCTAAACTGCATTACATCTCTTTTAAACGGTTCTATTTCCCCTGCCAGATTCAATTCTTCTGTTCTTAGTGTAATCGTCTGACCTGCTAATTTTGAAAAGTCGATGATGACATCTAATCGTTCAGCAGGATCTAGCGGAAATTTTTCAATTCGCTTGGGCCTTTCAATCAATCCGCCATCAGTGCCAATTTGCCAGAAGGGATGCTGCTTTAAGTTTTCGTCTAAGAGCAAGAAATCAAAACCGTTTGTGTTCGAAGCATTCAACATTCTGAAGCGGTACTTTCTTGGCTCAACGTTAAGATATGGCCATACCTTTCCATTCACAACCATCGTATTCCCAATAAAGGCCCGAACGACTGGAGCTGGCGGGTAAAAAAGTGAACCATCTGTCCTAAACGTTTTATCTTGAATCATCAGCGGTATATCATATTTCCCTGTCGGAAGATCAAGTTTTTCTTCCTTTGAATCGTGGATAAGATAGAATCCAGCCAAGCCGGCATAAAGATTAAGCCTGGTAATCCCCAATGCATGGTCATGGTACCAAAGCGTGGTTGCCTGTTGGTCATTTGGATATAAATATACTTGCCTGCTAAACTTATCACCAACTTGAGCGTAGTTGCGTGAAAACCACGCCTCAGGATGACCATCGCTGTCAGGAGCTACATTCGCGCCGTGAAGATGCACGACCGTACGCACCTCTGGATTAGGAGGCATCGAATCATGCAAAGTTGGATCTACCGGCAAAAAGTGGTCCAACGGCAAATGATTGATCCATTTTACATGAAGAGTTTCCCCTCTCCTGGTCTCAATCGTAGGACCAGGATAGATGCCATTATAGCCATAAATGATCGTCTCATTAAAGTCCCGGTGAAACTTGTGGCTTCCGCACTTCATTTCAATCTCATAATAGGCAGAATCTTCTCCTTGAGACATAGGAGTCAACACCGGTGGAATTGGAAGCTCATCAACAAACTTTTGGATTGTACCTGGAAGTTTTACTGGTACATTGGCTGCATACTCAGGACAACTATTTGTTTCGGAGTTTCCGGAATTCTCATTCATAACACTCACCTTCCCTTTTAGTAGTTTTCATTCAATAGAAACTAGCTTCTATATTAGTAAATGTAAATAAGACAAGCTGGTGTAGGTCATTTATTTATACACTTGTAAAATGTGTGAATATCCTCGTTGCCTGGAATGGCAGAGGAGGAGTAAATGCGGAGACGGTTTTTTGTAAAATTCCACTCTATCCTTAAAGGTTCAATCACTTATCTTGGATAATAGGTCCGGTTTAGGGATACAGTAATGAAGATCATTTTCTTTGTGCTAGAAGAGAACGAATAGAGTCGTTTTCCAAGAGACAGAGAGACGGCTTTGCTATCTTTGACTTCCATACATCTAACCTTCCCCAGATGCTGACGAAAATCAGTGCCAGGGACCAGCCGAAGCGCCGTTTGTCTGCTTCAGGAAGTGGTATATAGTAAAGGGGATTTTAATATAAAGGGGGAAGAAACATGACTGAACATAAGGATATGCCGAAAGAAACAGGATTGATCGAAAACTTTCACCTCCTCAGGGAAGGTTACCAATACATAATGAACCGGAGTGATAAGTTCGGCACTCCGGTTTTCGAAACAAACCTTTTAGGGGAAACTGGCATTTGTCTGATTGGAAAAGAAGCGGCGGAGATTTTTTATGACAATGACCGTTTCAAACGGAAAAATGCTGCCCCTAAACTCGCGCAAAAAACTTTATTTGGTGTAGGTGGCGTACAAGGTCTGGATGGGGAGCAGCATCTGAACAGAAAAGTCATGTTCATGTCCCTGATGTCGAAGGAGTCCCTTAATGAAGTTCAGGCAATCTTTGCCGAAAAGTGGGAGTGTTATAGCAAGAGTTGGGAAGCGGAAGAGGAAATCATCCTTTATCATGAAGTGAAAAAAATGTTGACGGAAACCGCCTTCGAGTGGACGGGAGTTCCTCTTCAAAGCGACGAGCTGGAGGAATGGACAGACACGCTCAGCGACATGTTTGAAGGAGCAGCGGTAATTGGCTTGAAGCATTGGCAGGCACGCCGGTCCCGCTCAAAAGCAGAAGAATGGCTTGAAGCATTAGTGGAGAAGGTCCGTGCTAAAGAAATTCACCCGAATGAGCAGCGAGCACTTTATCAGTTTTCTTTTCACACAAATCCGAATGGAGAATTACTGGACCCCTCTATTGTGGCGGTCGAACTCTTAAATTTACTGCGGCCAATTGTAGCCATCTCTGTCTATGTGGACTTCACTGCCCTGGCCGTTTATGAATATCCAGAGGAAGCCGCAATAGTGAAAAATGGAGGCAAGGAAGAACAGCAGCGCTTCATTCAGGAAGTGCGGCGTTTTTATCCGTTTTTCCCTTTTGCTGCTGCCCGAGTGAAAAAGGACTTCGAATGGAAGGGCTATATGTTTAAAAAAGACACCCTTACACTCCTGGATTTATACGGTACCAACCATCATCCAGAAATATGGGAGCAGCCCGAGATATTTGCTCCTGACCGTTTTCTCTCATGGTCCGGCAGTCCGTTTGATTTCATCCCCCAAGGCGGGGGAGAATATGAGATTGGCCACCGCTGTGCCGGAGAGTGGATGACAGTGGATCTCCTCAGGGTAGCGGTTGATTACTTAGTCAATCATTTAAGCTACTCCATCCCCAAGCAGTACTTAAGCTACAGCATGAACGATATTCCAAGTCTGCCGGAGAGTAAAATGAAGCTGGCAGATGTGAAAAGAATATAATTTGCTTTGAGACAGGGGGCGACAGAGGGACAGTTCTGCCGTCTCACACCCTTAAGCGTAACGCATTCACTACGCCCCCATTAAAAAGATATGACGTACAAAAAAACCTGTGTAGATGACTCCATTTCGAGTTTTCTACACAGGTTCTTTATCGTATATTTCCGCGATTACGGTTTGATTCTTCCCGTTCCTTTTCGCTTGATACAAGCTGTCATCTGCTGCTTTGAAGAAGTTTTCCTTACCGAGTCCCACTTCGTATGGGCACATCCCGACACTAATCGTGACAGGCTGGTCGCCCATTTCCGGATGGACCATCTGGCTGATGGCTGCTCGAATGTGATCCACTAATTGAAAAGATTCAGTTTTATTTTTTTCAGTCAGGATCACGGCAAATTCTTCACCGCCATATCGGGAAACGAAATCATCCGGAGTGACGTTCTGCTTTAATAGTTCACCTACTCGTTTTAGGACAACATCCCCTACCCAATGCCCGAATTGGTCATTTACCTTTTTAAAATTATCAATATCGATAATCGCCAAATGGAAGGATAATTGATTGTCATCACTTTGTTCAATCAATCTGTCCAGGTATTCATGGAAAGTTTTATGGTTGTATAAATCGGTCAGGCCATCCATTTTCGCTGCTCTATCCATTATAATATTCCGCACCATTAAATCCTCTTGATTCCTGATCGACTCCTCCAGATGCTTTAGCAAATAGTGACCACGGTAGATGATTCCAACAGAAATAAAAACAAAACCAATAAAAATCCCTATGAAGGCATAGATGTCGCGTCTTGCAATTTCATTGGAAAACGGCTCATAAAAGAAATAAAGAGAGATGATGGAAAGTAAACTTAGAATGCCAGTAAAATAAACTTTTTCCTTTTGAAAATATAAAGCCGATATTAGAACGTTGATGACCAGCAAGTAATGGATACCCTGTGCAAACGGGAAGTTCATGATATAAACATGGAGAATCGCAAAGATCCCTAAAAGGAGGATATAATCGCCCCATCGCATGAATATCGAATACAACACCTGTGTCAGAGCAAGAATCATGACTGTATACAAAGTCGGGAATAATACGTACGAGACAGCCATCGGAAGAAGGCTTTTTCCTTCATACTGATAGGTTAATAATATCCCTGAGCCCGATAGAAGGATAATGACAATAACCATCCACCAGGAAGCCTTTAATATCAATCTATTCAATCCAGCAATATCGTTCCATTCTTTTTGTTCCTTCATGGGTCCTCCTAGAATCGTACCTAACTTATGTAATATGAAAATCCTGCTGCTACAGGGCAACAGGAAACTTCTTTTTTCATGATGAATGTAATTTATCAACGATAGAAAATTTAACGATCCACAAAGTCTTCGATAATATTCTTTTTAATTCGATATATTATATCACGATTTTATTTCGTGTAACTAAAAATATTTTAAGCGTTGAAAAACTTGAAGACAAAAGGGATAGAGCTGCTACATGTCTTATATATCGGTTATATTCAGTCATGTTTATATCCATCCTACTTTTCTTTGAAATAGAGCATGTTCCGGATTACAGAAAAAAAAGCCACCCGGACCAATTAGTCCGAATGGCTGGCATAGATGTTAATTAAGATTATCGTACCCGCGGGAAGCCGAAACCAGAAGCATAGTCATCGCCAGTAGCGGCTCCTGTTCCGCCTTTGATGTCATAAAGCTTCGCGCGTCTTTGGATTTCAGTACGGAGCTGAGAATTGCTCCATGATTTATTCGAAGACCACAGTTTAGCTGCAAGGCCTGAAATGTGTGGCGTTGCCATTGAAGTGCCGCTCATTGTTGTATAGTTCCCATCTACAGCTGTTGAATAGATTCCGCCGCCTGGTGCTGATACTTCAACGTCCTTTTCCTGGATGTAATAGTCGCCGTCAGTATTTGGGTTGCCACGAGAAGAGAAGTCGGATACTTTATGTGTTCCATTGACGAATGTATTATCCAGTGATGCTACCGCGATTGCATTTGTTAAAGCGCCTGGATAGCCGATCGTATTCGCACTTGGGCCGCTGTTCCCTGCTGCTGCAACTACTAATGCACCTTTGCTGTATGCATAGTCAACAGCACTTGCAATCATGGAATCCTTGCCGCTTGAACCAAGTGACATCGAGATGACGACCTTTGATCCTGTACGGACGCCTTCATCTGCAGCATGGCGGATGGCGCCGGCGATATCATCTGAATAACCAGATCCATTGTCCCCGAGGACTTTATAGCCCCAGAGTTCTGCCTGAGGAGCAACTCCATAGATACCGGCTCCATCATAACCACCATTAGCTACAGCCGTACCGGCTACATGCGTGCCATGGCCCTGACGGTCAGTACAAGTCCCATTGACCATCGATGAAGAAGTTTGGGTGAAATCCTTACATTGTTCAACATTGTCAGTCAAGTCAATGTGGTTACGGTTGATCCCTGTGTCAAGGACAGCTACCTTGATTCCGTCGCCGCCGCTTGTCGCCTGGATGTAATTATCATTATAGATTGCCTGGATGCCCCAAGGTGTCTGATCGGATGGATAGGATGCCTGGACAGTATAATCACCCTTGCCTTTACCCTTTCCATTGGCGTTTCCTTCAACGCGAGCATCTATTGTATATTGCTCAACCTGGGAGACTTCGATATTTTTATTCTTCAATAAAGCTTGATATTGCTTGCTGTTCACTTCTGTTGTAAAACCTTGCTTCCCAAAGTCCCAGCGCTTGCCAAACTGTTCTTTCACTTTTGCCTTTTCTGCACTTGGACCCTTAACTAAAACTCGGTAAGTATCCGGGCTTTCTTGCACCCCTGCTCCAAAAGCTCCTGTCGCAAACATTGAAATCCCCATTGCAAGACTAAGTACTGCAGATCCTAGTATTCTCTTCTTCTTCATCCTCTTGCTCCTCTCACCTTTGAAAATAGTAATGCATGCCGGCTTGCAGAATTAAGTATATTCTAAATTTTCAGCTAACATCAACCCATAACGGAGCCGTTTAGTTTGGGAAAAATGAGAGCTAAAAACTAGTAGAATCAGTGATTTGGCTGTGGCAGTTCACTTTTATTTCATTAAAAAACTGTTACCTTCTGCTTTTCATTAATCTTGTTGGTTTCCCAACAAAGGTGAAAACCGGCACACGAGAACCATTTAGACTTCTTCTCCTGGTTCAAAAGGAACAAAAAATGCGGATGCAGTCTTAATAAAACGATTTCTTCATTATATATCACTCAGAATGGAACACTGAAAAATTAGTGATGATCCATTCTGCGAGTTTGGGAAAACTCACCTGATCTATACGAGTGAAGGATAAAATGTTTCTAGCTTTAGCTAAAAAAACGGTAATAAAGATTTTTAGCCTGGAGAAGATCCGTCACTCCATGAACAAGCACTCTTCCATCCTTGAATACAACCAATCGGGATTGATCGATTGTAAAAGTGAGCAAATACGGATTCCGTTCGACATGGATTCCTTGTACTAGCAGCGATTTTTCTAATAAAGAGAGATTTAGAGTTTGCATGGCTGTTGGCCTAATTTGGACCGTTTCCCTACCACACAGCAGCACGGTCTTTGTCTGGTTTTCATACTCCAGGAAAGGGTAAACCGGAGCCTTACCACATGATGGACACTCCGGGTTTTTCAAGGCCGACACCTCAATGGAACTATACTGATTTTTCCAAAGATCAAACGAAACAAGTTTTCCGCGCAAGGATTCGAAGTCTTCGATTAATAATTTCAATGCTTCAGCAGACTGATGGGAGGCAACCATCTGAATCGCCGGCTGGATGACTCCGGCGGTATCGCAGGTGACTCCTGCCAATGGCAATTGTTCCATCAGGCAATTCAGGCACGGTGTCATCCCCGGCAATACGGTAAAGCTCAATCCATAGCTGCCAACACAGCCTCCATAGATCCACGGAACCCCGTGCTTTTGTGCAACATCATTAATGATGAACCGAATATCAAAATTATCTGCGGCGTCAATGATGAGATGAATTCCCTCGACCAGTTCCTCTAATTCCTGTACCCCTACATCCATTACTCGCGGGTGAACCTGAACATCTGAATTGATCGCCTTCAGCCGGTTAGCTGCTGCGATCGCTTTCGGTGTTCTTCGGATCGCATCTTCTTCACTGTATAGCTGCTGGCGCTGAAGATTGCTCCACTCCACATAATCCCGGTCAGCCATCGTGATCGTCCCGACCCCTGCTCTCGTAAGCGTCTCGGCATTTGCAGAACCTAGTGCACCCGCTCCGATAATCAGGACATGTTTCTCCCTGAGCTTTTTTTGTTCTTCATGGCCAATCGGTGAAAATAAAATCTGACGGGAATAGCGTTCACTCAACTAAAAACCATTCCTTCCTCCGGGCTGCTCGCTGAAGCATAGCGTTTGCGAGGAATCCGACCTGCTTCAAAACCGATTCGGCCAGCTTCAATGGCCAATTTCATAGCTTTTGCCATTTTGACAGGATCTTTGGCAGCTGAAACAGCTGTATTCAATAATACCCCATCCGCTCCGAGCTCCATGGCCAGTGCCGCATCTGCAGGGCTTCCAATTCCAGCATCCACAATGACTGGCACATTCACCTGCTCCGTAATGAATTGAAGATTCATCGGATTGATAATCCCCTGTCCTGAACCAATTGGAGAAGCACAGGGCATTACGGCGTGACAGCCGAGTTCTTCCATTTTCCTTGCCAGCACCACATCATCAGAAATATACGGCAGGACGATGAATCCTTCGTCTAAAAGAATTTCGGCAGCTTTAATAGTTTCGACGGGATCGGGAAGAAGTGTTTTACTGCAGCCGATCACCTCCACCTTGATCATGTCGCAAAGACCGGATGCTTTGGAGAGCCTGGCGATCCGCACGGCTTCCTCTGCTGTCTTTGCTCCAGCCGTATTAGGCAAAAGTTTATATTTTTCCAGGTCCAGCTTTTCCAAAAAGTTTGGCTGGTCAGGTTCAAAAATGTTCATCCGGCGGACAGCAAATGTTAGCACTTCTGCTCCTGAGACTTCCACTGCCGCTTTTTGAATATCAAAGCTAGGATATTTCCCTGTTCCAAGCAACAACCGGGATTTAAATTGATATGGCCCAATTTCCAACATCTCATCCGCCTCCCACAAAATGCACGATTTCAATCCGGTCCCCATCACTCAGCATGGTTTCAGCATGCGAATTTTTATCGATAATCTGCAGGTTTTGTTCAATAATGACAACCTTCTCCTCCAAATTGAAATGCTCAAGCAGCAGGGACAGGCGATTTATTGAATCCGGCAGCTCCATCGTATTTCCGTTAACCACTACTTTCATAAAAGCACTCCTTTACCTGTATGGTCCCAACTATCAAGTCTGGTCAGATCAAATGGGTTGGGCTGGTCGCTTTTCCCCTCTATAAGGTCGGCGATTAATTCCCCTGTAACTGGTGCAAGCAGAATTCCATTACGAAAATGACCAGTGGCAATATATAACCCTTTATAATCAGGATGCTCTCCTAAAAACGGCTGCCCATCTGCAGATTGCGGGCGGATTCCAGCCCAGGCTCGATCCCATTCAGCCTTCCCGATGCCAGGAACAAGCGCTTGAGCCTTTGCCATCAGCGATGATACGCCATCGATGGTCACTTTTTCATCAAAGCTGTTCACCTTAACGGTGGCTCCGACTAACACTCTTCCTGAACACTTAGGGACAAGATAGCACCCATGCGAAAAAATCGTCCCCTGTATGAGCGGACTTTCCGGAATAACGCTGAAGCATTCTCCTTTTACCGGAATGATTGGCAGCGACAGGCCGGTCCTTTCTAGCACTTCCCTGCTCCAGGCACCAGAAGCAACTACCACAGAATCAGCCAGGAATTCCCCCGCTGTCGTTTTAACGCCAAGAACCTTTCCTTCTTGTAAAATAAAATCTGCTACATTGATAAACTCAAAAAATTCAGCGCCAAGGCTTACAGAAGCTTTGGCAAAAGCATGGGATAATTCCTTCGCTTCAAGCTGGCCATCTTCCGGGATAAACATGGCTCCGCGCAACTCGCTTGATATTGATGGCTCCCGTTTGAGCAGCTCTTCGATCGAAAGCCACTCGGCCCGCTCTTCCAACTCTGCCTGTCTTTCAATCAATCGTTTCAGTTCTCGCTCCTGGTCTTGATCGACTGCCACCTTGTATGTGCCTTTATTCCGCCAGCCTATATGCAGCTGCGACAAATCTTCGAGTTCAGGAATCAGGCTTCGGTACAACGACCGGCTCTTGCATGCCATTCGGAAAAGTGGATCGTCCTCTGTCAGCTCCGTTTGGGTCCCTAAGATACCGGCAGCGGCTCCAGAGGCCTTGCCAGCCACCTTTCCTTTTTCCAAAACAGCCACT
Organism: Chryseobacterium sp. ISL-80; assembly: GCA_018613055.1. GTDB lineage: Bacteria > Bacillota > Bacilli > Bacillales > Cytobacillaceae > Mesobacillus. The sequence goes on from JAGGQZ010000014.1 coordinate 20,976, forward strand.
TTGTACCCTCTTTTCGCAAGCTGAAAAGCGATCGAACTTCCGATGATTCCACCTCCAACAATTAATGAGTCAAAATGTCTTCTCATTCCTTGTCCTCCTCATTCAGTTTCCTGAAAAAGATTTTTGCTGTCTCGTGAGGATCTTCTGCCTGTAAAATAGCGGACATGACAGCAATTCCATCTGCACCAGCTTTTATTGCTTCATGAACATTTTCTGGTTTCATTCCGCCAATCGCCAGTACCGGGATGTCGATTCTCTTTTTAACAGCTTTAAGGGCTTCTGTTCCTCTCGGCAAAATTCCCTTCTTTGATTCCGTGTCAAAAACATGGCCAAACAGGAGATAATCGGCCCCCTGATTCGCGGCTGTCTGCGCTTCTTCAGGAGAATGCACCGACCTTCCAACCATCAGACCCGGAAACTGTTCTTTGACAACATGGACGGGCAGGCTGTGAAAAGCAAGCTGCACTCCCGTTTTCCACGCCCATGCCACATCTGCCCGGTCATTGATGACGATTTTATCAAGAGGGATTCCCGCCTCAAGAAGCAGTTCAACACCTTCATAAATCTCTCTTGAAGACCGGTGTTTTTCCCTTAGGTGGAATTTGTCTGCGAAAGGTTCCACCACTCTTGCAATATCAGCAAAAGCCTTCAGAGGAAGCCTTCCATCTGAAATGACATGCAGCTGTTTCCTCATTCAGACCACTCCTCTTTTAACTCCACTTGGATGATTCTTATTGATAAAGCTTTCCTCCGGCTTTTTTAAATTCCTCTGCTTTTTCAACAAGTCCTTTCTTGATTGCGTCCTCCGGCTCAAGCTTATGCTCCTTTGCATAATTCCTGATATCATGCGAGATTCTCATGCTGCAGAATTTGGGTCCGCACATCGAACAGAAGTGGGCCGTTTTGGCACCCTCAGCAGGCAAGGTTTCATCATGGTACTCTAAGGCGCGCTCAGGATCCAACGAAAGATTGAACTGATCTCTCCAGCGGAATTCAAAGCGGGCTTTTGACAGGGCATCATCCCTTTTTTGCGCTCCTGGATGGCCTTTTGCCAGATCGGCGGCATGTGCGGCAATTTTATAGGTGATCACACCCTCGCGCACATCATCTTTGTTCGGCAGCCCCAAGTGTTCCTTTGGCGTCACGTAGCAGAGCATGGCTGTACCGTACCAGCCGATCATCGCCGCTCCGATTGCAGAGGTGATATGGTCATATCCTGGCGCGATATCCGTTGTAAGCGGTCCTAGTGTATAAAAAGGAGCTTCCTGGCAAATCTCCAGTTGCTTATCCATGTTCTCCTTGATCAGATGCATCGGAACATGCCCAGGCCCCTCAACCATTACCTGTACATCATGCTCCCACGCAATCTTCGTCAACTCCCCAAGTGTTTCAAGCTCAGCAAATTGGGCCTCATCATTGGCGTCGGCAATCGATCCCGGCCGCAAACCATCTCCCAGAGAGAAGGCCACATCATATGCCTTCATGATTTCGCAAATTTCTTCAAAGTGCGTATAGAGAAAGTTTTCTTTATGATGGTGAAGGCACCATTGGGCCATGATCGAACCGCCTCTTGAGACAATTCCAGTCAATCGTCTGGCAGTCATCGGAACATACCTCAACAGGACACCTGCATGGATGGTAAAGTAGTCAACACCTTGCTCAGCTTGCTCGATCAGCGTATCTTTGAACACTTCCCAGCTAAGGTCCTCGGCAATGCCATTCACCTTTTCAAGTGCCTGGTAAATCGGAACGGTCCCCACCGGAACAGCTGAGTTCCGGATAATCCATTCGCGTGTCGTATGAATATTCTTTCCTGTAGACAAATCCATGATGGTATCTGCACCCCATCGGGTAGCCCACGTCATTTTTTCCACTTCTTCCTCAATCGAAGAGGACACGGCCGAGTTCCCAATGTTCGCATTTATTTTGACATGGAAGTTCCGGCCGATGATCATCGGTTCTGTCTCAGGGTGATTGATATTGGAAGGAATGATGGCCCTGCCCCTTGCCACTTCAGACCGCACAAATTCAGGATCCATATTCTCCCGTATCGCTATGAACTCCATCTCAGGCGTAATGTTTCCTTTTTTCGCATAGTGAAGCTGGGTAACATTCTTTCCTTTAGATGCCCTCAATGGCTTGCGGGATAGGCCCGGAAAAACCTTATCATTTGCACGCGGGTCATGTTCACTTGAGTAACCATTGTCCTCGGGCTTTATTTTTCGGCCCTCATACTCTTCAACATCCCCTCGTCCCTGAATCCACCGGCTCCTCAGTGCAGGAAGACCCTTTCTTAGATCGGGTGTATAGGCAGGATCCGTATAAGGGCCGCTCGTATCATACACGCGAACCGATTGATTGCTTTCCTCTCCAAATGAACCGCTCGTCGGGCTTAGTTCAATCTCCCGCATCGGAACCCTAATGTCCGGCTTTGAGCCCTCCACATAGACTTTTTTGCTCCCAGAAAAGCTTGCCATAATCGAAATGCTGTCCTGGTTTAATGAATTGGCTGTTTTCACTGATCATCTCTCCCTTTTTTTTAAAAATTGAGGGACGAGATCTGGCACCAGAGAAGTTCCCTAGTATGTAAAAAAGCCGGCCCACATAATGATGGACCGGCTTTAACCGCGAATGTCTTTGCACAAAAAAACTGTGCACATGTCAACTTCCCCACGCTGGTATGATCCAGATCAGGTCCAAAGAGTCAAAGAACTTTAACGCGTTCCTTTCTCAGCCCAAGCCATTGGGCACCCCTAGTTCTTGCTATTCAGTTCCCTTCGAGTATACACAATTGGGAAAATAAAGAAAAGTTTTTTAAGCAATAGAGTGCTTTTTGCCTATATGGATAACACAGTTCGCTTTCAAGAAATCCAGCTTCAGATCTCGATTTCAAAGAAGACTGCACGCTGTTATTAGGTATTCTATATATTTTTTCGTATAGGGAATGAGACATGAGGAATTAGGTTGAAGGCCAGTTACAAAAGGCAAAATAAAAATAGAGGGTCAATCCCTCTTCAAAATTATCTGCAAGAAGCAGCGCCTTTTAATGTCATTCTTCTTTATTCATTTGATAATAATTCAATAGTTTTTTGATCGTGGTTCCCCGGACACTTTGATTGTTTTCGATCCGATTGAGTGTCGTCAACCTCAATTGCAGGTCCTCACACACTTTTTCCTGTGTTAAATCCCTTTTCTGTCTTTCCATTTTCAGGATATCGCCAAGGCACTTCATGTGGTGTCTCAACTCCTTTTTAACATGAATGCTCCAAAAGAGCATTTTCTAAAAAGCAATCATCCAAGAAGATCACAACGTTTTTTCTTAAGAAGTTCCATCCCGAGCTTTTGCTGTTCCAAAATATAGACATCCAATTCCTGGCTGAGTTGAATCGTCTTTTGATTCAAGTATCCATTTTCCTGGATGCTTTTTATCATTTTTCTGCGAGTATCTTCAATCAGGTCCTCCTTAGTCATACGCTGCACCCCTCTTTCCCTTCAAAAAATCTTTACAGAAACTTAACCATATAGACATTTTCCCTACTCTACTATTATGGTAGAATTCACCCTTTTTGAATATTGAGTGTTTGTTCTATCTTTCTAGACACTTGATTTTAGACGATATAGTACCAAGGTTATAGAATCTGTCCACAAAAAAACTGCCATAAAGGCAGCTTGTCATCAATTCAAATAGGGTACGAGTTTGTTTTGCACAGCGTAGATAATCGCTTGCGAGCGACTATTTACGTTTAATTTCTTATAAATCTTATTCACATGGATTTTTACGGTTTTATCGCTGATGGAAAGATGGGCAGCGATTTCCTTATTCGACTTCCCTCTGACCAACTCATTGAGCACTTCCTTCTCCCTGTTGGTCAATTCATTTTCCTGGTGGCTAAAGTCGCTCTGGATGCGGTGATAGGAGATCAATTTGCTTGCCATTTTAGGGTGGATAATGGAATTCCCCTTATGGATTTTGCGTATGGCATCAATGACTTCCATGGACGAAGCATCCTTCAATAAATATCCGTCCGCCCCTTCCCTGAGGGCCGATTTGAAGTATTCATCATGATCAAACATCGTCAAGATCAGTATTTTACAAGCAGGATGCTTTTCTTTTATCAAAGAGATAAGTTCTATTCCATTCTTGTCCTGAAGGTTAATATCCAAAACAATGACATCAGGGACGATGCCATCCAGTTTCTCTAATAAACCGTCCCCCGAATCTGCTTCACCAACGAGCAGCAGGTCCTCTTCCACATCCAAAATACTGCGGATTCCGTCTCTTAAAACAGTGTGATCATCCACAATCATAATGTTGATCATACTCTCTCACCCCTTTAATAGTGCTGTATGCCAAGCCGAATCTCCGTTCCTTTTCCTTCTGCGCTGTCGATTTCAAATTTGGCCCCAAAATCCTGTGCCAGCTCACTCATCGTAAGGATGCCAAAATGAGGTTCTGTTTGGCCTTTTATCAGCTTGTCATATAATGAAAAACCAATCCCGTCATCCTTGATTTTGATCATGATCTGTTCGCGGCCATATTTCAGCATGACTTCGATTCTATCCGCTTTTGCATGTTTCACAGAGTTTTGCAGGCTTTCCTGGAATATATCATAAATCACTTTCTCGACTTGATAGCTTAAAGCGTATGGCTCACCTTTCTGGGTGAACGTGATGCCAGCCCCTTTTTCCAGCTCCATTTTGCGGATTTTTTCTTCAATTGCCTGCCTCAGTCCGTATTTTTCCACAGGGCAGGTTCTTAAGGAATAAATCGATTGACGAAGCTCTTTTAGACTGTCTCTAAGCTTTTGAATCCAGCGCTCGATCTGCTGATCAGAAAAGTCCCCCTTGCTTTCACTTTTCTTTCGCAGCGAAGATTCCATTTGAAAGACAATCCCTGCCAGGGACTGGCCAATGCCGTCATGGATATCACGGGCAATCCGGCTGCGCTCTTCCACGATTAAGAGTTTTTCATTTTCCAGTAAGAGCGATCGCGTTTTTAATGTACTTGCGAGAACATTGGATAATACAGTCAATAAACGAATCTCATCATGGATAAAACCAATTCCACTGACTCTGCCAACGATCAGCATCCCAACCTTTTCATTGTCGATAATAAGTGGTGAAAAGATTTGCGAGAGAACCATCTTATTAAAGATATTATTGCTCGGCAGCTTTTCTATTTCACTTTCTGTCACCACGGTCATTTCAGAGATTTCATCAAGATAGAGGGACATTTCATCACTCAAGGTGACCTCGCTTTTCACCTGCCCATCCTTAAGCAAGAGGTTCCAGGCATTATGGTCTTTAACAAGCAAAACGAAAGCATTGGCATTGAAGGTTTCGGCAAGAAGACTTTTCTTCTCACCAAAATCCTTTGTATTGATCCTGTTCAATTCCGTACTGAGCAGGGACAGAGCATCCAGCCTTTTTCTTTCTATTCTTGCCTTAGTCAGAATGGAACTGGTCGTTGTGATCCCAATCCACAAGAATAAAAAAAGAATAGTCGTAAAATCAATCACGTTCTCAGGAAGATAATTCGTATAGATTTCGAGAAAAGCGAGTAAGATGATCGACATCTTGGCAATAAGCAACTCTTGTAAAGCTTTGCTCTTCCACTCTTTCTTTGTAAACGGGAAAGGCCGTATGGAAAAGAGCGTATCGTTCAGGACATTATTAATTAGAAAATAGAACGAAGTAAAAGCATAAATAATCAACAGGTTTAAGTATGGTTCACCTAATGGGTACTGGCTGATCCATACCTTGATCAGCCAGTCTGCCCCAACAAGGGACAGGGTATATTGGGCAATATTGAAAACGGTCGAACGAAGAGACCGTTTATGATGAAAAGCTTCAAAAATCAGCACGAACGCAAAGGTGGTGGTGGCGGTATAAATGCCATAATATAGATTCATGATATAAAGGATTGGGAACGTCATCGTGCTGAACATCGTGATCGAAAATAAAGGGATGGGAAAATACTCTGAAAGCAGCATTAAGACAATCAGGAGAATGAGCACCATCGGCTTCTCCGGGAAGTCCGCAGCAGGGATGGAATACAAAATAAAAGCCCACCCAAGAATACCAACTAGGATAATATAAAAATCAGAAGCCCTTTTCCGAAAAAGAATCTCTCTATCTGTCATCCTCTCATCCCCTTCAACTTCTAAAAAAACGGTCAAATTTCCCCTCTTACTAATAGATTACAAATAATTTCATGAAAATTCTATCAATACTTTAATTATCGGAGATTAATTAAATTCTTTGCTCACAAAAAAAGCACCTGTTCCCCAATGAACAGGCACTTTAAAAGTCATATTCCCATAACCCAAGCCTTCCTTTGGCAGGAATGAAGCTGTCCAGCATCTTCATATTGCTGACTTCCCAGACATACCCTCCCACTTTATAATCACCGAGGAAAAAGTCATTGCCTGATACGATCCTGCCATCCTCCAACACCGCCCATGTCTCGTGGTTTTCCAGCACTCTCAAACAATTGTCAAGCTGGCAGGTGGCTATGATCATGCCAGCAGGAAGATCATCGGCCTTGTACCCATGCTTTAAAAGCAGTGACTTGATCGCCACATGGCTGCAGACTGCCTTATCGACTTTTTTGCTCGTATGGATCGCAAGCGGTCCGCGATACTTTGTACTCCATGACCTCGTTTCATATTGTGCCTCACCCAAGGCAAACAGACTCGCCCAGGGCTGAATCATCGACAACACCTTCAGTTCAACCACCCTCTGCCATCATTTGATAACTAGCATATCCATACAATACCCAAAGAACACAGCCATGTTCCAAAATAGATCAAGCAAAGGCATGAGGTTGACCTATCAACTCTAATAATTACTAATCATCCTCCCGAAGCAAATCACTTAGTCCTTCCTCTGAGACGACCCGTATTCCATTCCTTCTAAGTAATGCTGCAGTGACACCATTTCCTGAGATTTTCTTCCCCCGAAACTCACCATCATAGATCATCGCACTTCCACACGAGGGACTATATTCTTTTAGCACTACAACTGAAGCCTGATATTCTTGTACTTTTTCAAGAGTAAGATACGCACCTTTTATGTAAAAATCCGTCACATCCCTGTCTGATCTTTCAAGGACCCTGGCATTGCCAGCGAGGACATCCTCTCCATCCCCACCTACTATTTCTGCAGGTTCCCGAGGCGTAGAAAAACCGCCAAGTAACTCGGGGCAGACAGTTATTGCTTTTTTCTCATCCACCATTTGCCTGATCTTACTGTCTAAAGAATGAGTAGCATTATACCGAACCTCTAATCCAGCTAAACATGAACTGACTAATATCATGGGGATCACCTCATACCTAATGGAGATTACAACAGCTTTTTATCGCTCTAGTTTTATTTATTCTCCAGAAGAAGAGAAATGCCTTGTACGAAATTGTTGAAACACGTTACGAGTCATTAAGCTTTTTTCTCCTTATGCCATTTATTACTCGGGCGCTCGGGAAAGCACTGCAAATAAAAGCAGCTTTCCTCATTATGTAAAAGGAAAGCTGTTCGTTTAAAACTATTCATTATCCAATTTTCTTCATTGTGTTTGTCATTTCCTTATAGGTTTGTATTTGATCCGGGTCTGCATTTCCGCCACTGATGATGCAGCCTATTTTCTTTCCGTATACCTGAACTTTTTTGTATAAAATAGCTGCCAATGCTGCGGCGCCTGCCCCTTCGACCAGCATTTTCTCTCTTTCAAGCATGAACATGATGGCGTGGGCAATTTCTTCATCGGTTACGGTTACGATTTCATCTACATACTTTTCGATGATGGGATAGGTGATCACTCCTGGTTCCTTCACCATGATTCCATCAGCGATTGTGTGGATAGCGTGGTTTGACTTCCTTCTTTGTCCAGTGAATTTTTGATAGGTGGCAGATGCCCCAACTGCCTGCACACCAATGATTTTAACAGTTGGCTTGATGGCCTTGACGGCGAGTGCCACTCCCGAGATTAACCCGCCACCGCCAATCGGAACGAAAATGACGTCCAATTGGTCATTCTGCTGCAGCATTTCCATTCCGATCGTCCCTTGCCCCGCAATTACCTTTTCATCGTCAAACGCATGGACAAAGGTGCTGCCATTCTGGCTCATTTCTTCAACCGCATTTTGACAGGATTCATCGTACGTTTCGCCGACCAGGACAATTTCCGCTCCATATCCCTTTGTGGCAGAAGCCTTGGAAAAAGGAGTATGCTTCGGCATGTAAATTTTCGACTTGATGCCCCTTAACGAAGATGCCATGGCTACCCCCTGGGCATGATTGCCGGCAGAAGCAGCCAGAATGCCATTTTTCACTTCCTGGTCGGTCAGGGATAAAACTTTGTTCATCGCTCCCCTTAGCTTAAACGAACCCGTTTTTTGCAGGTTTTCCAGTTTTAAATAAACATCAGCATTACTTAAGTAATTTAAAGTCGCACTTTGCTTCAAAGGAGTCTGATGCACTTTATCCTTCAGCTTTTCCATCGCTTCCTCGATTTGGACGCTCTTTAACAAATTCCCAATATGCTCACCTCAAAATGATTATTTCACTAATTCCCTCTTTTGCTTTTGCTGGACGAATGGCATCATTTTTCTCAGCTTTTTCCCAACCGCTTCGATTGGATGCTGCTTTTCCCGGTTATTAATCGCATTGAATTCAGCGCGGTTCGCCTGATTTTCTAGGATCCAGCCTTTTGCAAACTTGCCTGATTGAATGTCCTCCAATACTTCCTTCATGCGCTCCTTTGTTTCTTCATTAATGACCCGCGGGCCGGATACAAAATCCCCCCATTGGGCTGTGTCAGAAATCGAATGGCGCATGCCTTCCAGGCCTTGTTCATACATGAGGTCAACGATCAATTTAAGCTCATGCATGCACTCAAAATAGGCGACTTCTTTTTGGTAACCAGCTTCCACCAGCGTCTCGAAGCCGGCTTTAACGAGTGAAGTCAAGCCACCGCATAAGACAGCCTGTTCACCGAAAAGATCGGTTTCAGTTTCTTCTTGAAAATTCGTTTCCAGCACACCTGCCCTGGCAGCTCCTACACCTTTCGCATAGGCCAATGCCAGCTCCTTCGCCTGGCCAGTCACATCCTGGTGCACCCCAATCAGCGCCGGAACCCCCGCTCCTTCTTCAAAGGTTCTCCTTACCAGATGGCCCGGTCCTTTTGGCGCGACTAAAAATACATCCACATCTTCCGGCGCGACAATTTGATGGAAATGAACATTGAACCCGTGGGCAAAAGCAAGTGCCTTTCCAGCAGTTAAAGCTGGTTTGATTTCAGATTCATACACAGCTGGCTGCTTTTCATCAGGCAATAGCACCATGACCACTTCTGCCTCTTCACACGCTTCCCTGACCGGCAATACGCGGAATCCATCCTCCTCAGCCTGAGTCCATGATTTCCCCTGACGCAATCCGACGACAACCCGATGCCCGCTGTCCCGTAAATTTTGTGCATGTGCATGTCCCTGTGAGCCATACCCAATGACAGCAACTCTCTTCCCTTTTAAAACTTCCTCATTCACATCTGCTTGATAATAAACCTTCACCATTCCAGCCTCTCCCCTTTTTAAAAAATTGTTCAGACCAATACCTTCTTCATCAGTGCTAGTTCCCTCTCGATCACCAGTTCGTCTGTCACATCCGTGACAAACAGGACATCAACCTGTTTATTGACCTGCTTCACCAGCTGCAGGAACTTATGGTCATCCTCGACCTCGAGAATGACAGACATTTTGGAAACATCCTTCAACTCCGGGTAGGCAACCCCTACCGCAAGGCTCTCAATCCTGTATTGATGCTTGTGGAACATGCCCATAAGCCTGGTGAAAATCCCGTTTTGATTATGGACTAAAGCTGTGACCATCCGCTTATTCATGGTTTCACCCCAATCATTTCATGCAGCCCTTTCCCCGGCGCCACCATTGGATAGACCTTTTCATCAGGATTCACTCGGCAATCAACCAGGACAGGCTCGCGGTCTGTTAAAACTTCACTGAAAACTCTTTCTGCTTCTTCTGTACTGCTCACCCTAAAAGCCTTTATTCCATAAGACTCCGCAAGCTTCAGGAAGTCCGGCTGCAGCGAAAAGATCGAATGAGAGTATCGTTTTTCATAAAAGGTTTCCTGCCACTGGCGGACCATTCCGAGGGATCCATTATTGATGATCAACACTTTTACCGGCAGATTCCATTCTTTTAATAAAATCAGTTCCTGGAGCGTCATCTGAAAGCCGCCGTCCCCGACGAGCGAAATGACCGTCGCTTCTGGTTCTGCCAGCTGCGCACCAATCGCCGCCGGGAACCCAAAGCCCATTGTTCCCAGTCCGCCCGATGTGACCCAGGAGTTTGGCTGCGAAAAGGAGTAGAACTGGGCAGCCCACATCTGGTGCTGGCCGACATCCGTCGTGACATTCGCTTCTCCATTCGTGTGCTTGTGCACTAACTCTATTACATGCTGCGGAGCAAGGAATTCTTCACGATCAGAGAACCAGTATGGGTACTCTTGTTTATTTTTCGCTAATCGATCGAGCCAAAGCAGTGAATCTGCTCCCTGAACGGGATGATTTACCAGCATCTGCAAGACGGCTTTTGCATCGCCCACAATGGGAAAATGCGTCTCGACATTTTTGCCAATTTCCGCCGGATCAATGTCTGCATGGGCAACCCTGGCATTTGGCGCAAAAGCAGCCAGATTGCCTGTCAGCCGATCATCAAACCGGGCACCAATATTGATTAAAAGATCGCACTCATAAAGGGCCATGTTCGCGGTATAGCAGCCATGCATCCCCGCCATTCCCAAAAACAGCGGATGCTGTGCCGGAAATCCACCGAGGCCCAACAAAGTATGGACGACCGGCAGTCGATACATTTCAGCAAAAGCTAGCAATTCTTCCGAAGCTTTGGCATGCAAAACTCCTGCACCGGCCAGGATGACTGGCTTCCGGGAGTGTTGAATTGCCTCAAGCAGGCGATCAACCTGCAATGGATCAGGGCTGACTCTTGGCCGATATCCCGGCAGGTGGAGCTCAGCCTCTGGCAAATGAGAAGTCTGAAGTGCTGTAAGGTCCTTCGGTATATCGACTAACACAGGCCCCGGCCGTCCTGTTGTCGCCAGATGGAAGGCTTCCTTCACAATTCTGGGTAGCTCCTCTATCCTTCTCACCTGGTAATTCTGCTTTGTGATTGGCGCAGTCATCCCGACTACATCTGCTTCTTGAAAAGCATCTGTTCCGATAACCTGTGAAGCAACCTGTCCTGTAAAAATGACAAGCGGCAGCGAGTCCATCATCGCATCGGCGATTCCTGTCACGACATTGGTTGCGCCGGGTCCCGAGGTTGCGATCACGACTCCAGCCTTTCCCGAAACACGTGCATAGCCTTCCGCCGCATGAATCGCTCCTTGTTCATGCCGCGCAAGAACATGCTTGATCGGGGACCGGTGCAGGGCATCGTAAATACCCAAAACAGCTCCGCCAGGATAGCCGAACAATAGCTCTACACCCTCACTTTTCAGTGTCTGGATGAAGAGATCCGCCCCATTCATGTTTATTTTTTCAGCTTCAACAGTTGCCATTGGCTCTTTTGCTGCCATCTCCATTTCCTCCTTTTCTTCCAATTGACCATTCAGGGCAAAGTAAAAAGCCTTTCACCCCACACAACATCAATCATTGTGCAGGGGTGAAAGGCTCATAGCATTCCACGGTACCACCCTCATTCGCTGCATCTCTTGCAAAACACAGCCTTAAAAGGCAGCTCAGGTCTCTTTTAAAAAAAGGGCTCTGAACTGTCTCGTTTTTGCTAACGAGTATACCCGTGTATACCCGGCTGCCCCTACTGTGATTTCAGGACAGCACTCAGAGGGGATGAAGGAATTGGCGTATTGCTGGCTTCCAGCGCGACCAGCTCTCTGTGAATACGGAATCCAATCCCTAAACCTCGTCATCGAGTTATCTATTAAATTTTCAGGATGCCACCCGTGCTCGCCGAGGTGACCAACTTTGAATATCGAGCCAGATAGCCTTTCTTGATTTTCGGCTCCGGCTGTTTCCATTGGGCTTTCCGATCATGTAATTCTGCTTCAGGAACCTCTAGGGAAATGGTTCTTTTCTCTAAATCGATGAAAATCGTATCCCCATTTTCCACAAACGCAATCGGCCCTCCCTCAGCCGCTTCAGGTGAGATATGGCCAATGGAAATCCCCCTTGAGGCGCCGGAAAATCGGCCATCCGTAATCAATGCAACCTTCTTCTCAAGGCCTCTGCCGGCAATCGCGGCTGTTGGCGCAAGCATTTCCGGCATTCCCGGACCGCCTTTTGGCCCTTCATAGCGGATGACAACCACATGTCCCTCACGTACATCGCCACTTTCGATTCCAGCCAACGCCTCATCCTGAGATTCATAGACGATCGCTTCACCTTTAAAAGTCTTGATTGAAGGGTCCACCGCTCCTACCTTGATGACGCCTCCATCTGGTGCGATATTTCCAAACAGAACAGATAAACCGCCGACAGGACTATAAGCCGTTTCCTTGCTGCGGATGACGTCACCATTTAAAACCTCGGCATCCTTTACATTTTCATAAAGCGATTTACCCGTAATGGTGATCCGGTCCGGGTGTACAGCTCCTTCCATTTCACAAAGCTGTTTGATAATCGCGCTGACACCGCCGGCATTATGGACATCCTGCATCGAATAATGGGAAGCCGGACTGATTTTAGACAAATAAGGAATCCGTTTCGCTACTTCATTAATCCGGCTCAGGTCATAGTCAATTTCCGCTTCGTTCGCGATCGCAAGTGTGTGAAGAACCGTATTCGTCGATCCGCCCATCGCCATATCGAGTGCAAAGGCATCGTCAATCGTTTCCCTGGTGATGATGTCTCTTGGCTTGATATCCTTTTTAATCATCTCTACCAAATGACGGGCTGCGTCATAGATTAATTTGTGGCGCTCTTCCGATGTCGCAACAAGCGTTCCGTTACCAGGAAGCGCGACACCGAGCATTTCCATAAGTGAATTCATAGAGTTGGCAGTAAACATCCCCGAGCAAGAACCACAGGTTGGACACGCATTTTTTTCAATATCCAGCAATTCTTCTTCAGACATTCTTCCAGATTGATAGGCACCAACGCCTTCAAAAACAGAAACCAGCGATAAAGGCTGTCCTGTGCTTGAAACACCTGCCTCCATCGGGCCGCCTGAAACAAATACGGAAGGAACATTCGTCCGCACTGCCGCCATCAGCATCCCTGGAGTGATTTTGTCGCAGTTCGGGATGTAGAAAACGCCATCGAACCAGTGCGCATTAATGACGGTTTCAGCCGAATCTGCGATCAGCTCCCTGCTTGGCAAGGAATACCTCATCCCGATATGCCCCATCGCGATTCCATCATCAACGCCAATCGTATTGAACTCGAAAGGAATCCCGCCCGCCTCTCTGATGGCATCCTTGACGACATCGGCAAACTGCCTCAAGTGGACATGTCCCGGAATAATATCGATATACGAATTGCAGACGCCAATGAACGGCTTTTCAAGATCCTCTAATTTCACGCCGGTTGCATAAAGCAAGCTTCTGTGCGGAGCCCGGTCGACTCCCTTTTTAATCATGTCACTGCGCATACCTAATTCCCCCTTGATTCATCTCTATACACTTTGCTGTTCATAGACTTTGACTCCGTCTTCAACGACGGTTTTTCTGAACTCTTTTAAAAGTTGATTAGTGACGGTACCTGGCCTTCCATCACCGACCGTCCGGCCATCCACCTTCACAACCGCAATCACCTCTGCTGCCGTTCCGGTTAAAAAGACTTCATCGGCCACATAGACATCATGCCTTGTGAAGACTTCCTCCCTCATCGAGAATCCAAGATCGTGGGCGATTTCCATGATGGCATTTCTGGTGATTCCCTCAAGCGCTCCCACATACCCAGGCGGCGTCAGGATCTCGCCATTTTTTACAATAAAAACATTGTCCGCAGAACCTTCAGCTACATAGCCCTGGTCATTCAGCATCAGCGCTTCATTCACCCCGGATAAACCCGCCTCAATCCTGACAAGGATATTATTCAAATAGTTCAGTGATTTCACTTTCGGCGAAAGCACATCCGAGCGATTCCGTCTCGTGGCCACCGTGACAATCTCAATCCCCGACTCATATAACTCTTTCGGGAATAACGCGAGCTCCTCCGCAATGACGATGACCTGCGGCCGTGAACAGGAGGCTGGGTCCAATCCGAGATTGCCCACCCCTCTCGAGACAACCACGCGAATATAGCCATTCAACAGGTCATTCACCCTCAAAGTCTCAACCACAAGATCGCTTAACTCCTGTTTGCTGTAAGGAATGGACAACATAATCGACTTCGCCGAGTCATATAGCCGATCCACATGCTCCTGAAGCCTGAAGACATTGCCTTCGTACACCCGAATCCCCTCGAAGACACCATCTCCGTATAGAAAACCATGATCATACACCGATACAACAGCGTCTTTCTTACTGACAAACTGGCCATTCAAAAAGATCATTTGCTCCTTCATCATCCATTCCTCATTTCCATATGTTTTTTGGAAAATAAAAAAACTCGCCCCTAAAATAGGGACGAGTTAGCTCGCGATACCACCCTAGTTCCGTTCATGGATCATAAAATCCACATTACGGCACTCAATCAACGTACAATCATACGCGTTCCTTTTAACGGCGGACCACCCGGCAATACTTACTGAAAAGTTCAGCATTGCATCTCGGAGATGATTTTCGGATCAGTTCTGAACATCGGCTTGCACCATTTACCGACTCTCTGTAGAACAGGGCACTCATCTTACTCTTCTCGTCATTGATTTTTATTTTCCGAAATTTATTAATTATTAAATTATCATGGTAATTTACACTTGTCAAACAATTTATTAAATTTATTTTATTGTAAATCATAAAGATTTTTCCTGAATTATTGTGACTTTTTTTATTATCTTGATCGTTTATAGTCTTGTTATAATTATATCGATATATTTTCCAGCCATTCTTCAGTCTATTAAAATCGCTATGAATTTTCCTGATGCTCGTTCTCCTCATGAAACATTTGTTGTTTTACTTATCCCTTAAAACTTGAAAATCAGCGGAAAATATTAGGATACTAGATTGCCAATCCCGTTAACCATTTGGATTCTTTTCCTATACCGTCCTAGGAAATGATGATTATTGTATTTTCAAAATCGGCTTACCCTTAATTATTCCATCCCTTCCATAAATTACAGCACTTCCTTCTCATTCCTTTCTATAAATCAACATGACAATTTTACCGATATAGAAGGTGAATAACTACATATGGGGGATTTTATGAAAAAGCTAAGCTGGAAAATTGCCCTTGTTACTGCCATGGGAATGATAGTGGTTTTGGCAGGGATGATTGGCATCATATTTAAAAACAACAATGAAACGGTTGAACGCTCTATTTCTGGTTACAGCGTGAGCATTGCGGAAAGCCTGGCTGCAAAGGTTGACACTAACTTATATGAGCAGTTTTTGAATAATCCGTCTGAAACCGATACGTATTGGACACTTAGAAAAAGACTAAATGAAGCTCGTGAATTGACAGGCGCATTTTACGTTTATACTGTTGGCGTTGAAGATAAGCAACCTGTAATCCTAATTGATGGCCAGCCTGCAGGTTCCGAAGTCGCTAGTCCAATTGGGGAGGAAACCTCAACTACCTCCTATGCGGACATTAAGCCGGTATTGAAAGGCAAAAGTACGAGTAAAGAGATAGTGAAAGACAAGAAATATGGCGATTATTTAAGCGCTTTTGCGCCAATTAAAAATTCCGCCGGAGAAGTGATTGGGATAATCGGTATAGACGTGGATGCCCGGAAGGTGGGCATAATTACACACGAAGTGAATCTTAGTGTACTTCCAGTTATCATCGGCTTTATGGTGCTGTTAGTTGTTGCAATAATTGCTATTCTGACAATTTTCTTGAACAAACGCTTACGGCCGATTGGGGTTCTTATGGAGGCCTCCAATCAAATGGCTGAAGGAAACTTTGTAAATGCACAAAACGCTTTACATGGGATAAAGGTAAAGGGTAAAGATGAAATTCCGCAGCTTCTGGCCTCCTTTGAAAAAATGGCTTTGAATACTTCGGAAATGATCCTCGATATCAAACATTCTGCCAATCAGTTATTGTCTGCAGCCAACAAGCTTGGCCATGAAATGGGTGGAATCCACGAGTCATCAGGTACCATTGTACATAGTATCCAGCACGTTGCCTCAGCTACCGACATACAGTTGGAATCGAGCATGGAAACTACTAAGGCAATAGATGAGATAGCAATCGGGGTCCACCGTATTGCAGAAGCTGCTTCAGAAGTTAGTGAATCTTCCGTTTCGGTAACTGAGCAGGCAAAGGAAGGCTATTCCGAACTAGAGTCCGTCATTGGCAGAATTGAAATGGTTAAAGAATCTGTGGAAATGTCCTCTGAGACCGTCTTGACCCTAGGTAAAAAGGCAGATGAAATTAAAACCATCGTCGCCCTGATTACTGGAATTTCCGAACAGACGAACCTGCTTGCGTTAAATGCAGCAATTGAAGCAGCAAGAGCGGGAGAACATGGAAAGGGATTCGCGGTTGTTTCGCAAGAAGTACGGAAACTGGCAGAGGAATCAAAGAACTCAGCAGCCAGAATTGAGGAATTGCTGAATACATTTAGAATAACAATTGAAACCGCTGTTGAGTCGATGAACAAGAGTGTAAACGAAGTCAAGCTGGGTACGAGTTCTATCCAAAATACCGGCCACAAATTCATTGGCATGCTTCAATCCATCGAAGCAGTAAGCGCAGAAATTGAAGAAGTTTCTGCGGTGACTGAACAAATATCAGCCGGGGCTGAAGAAATTTCTTCCACAGTTAATGAATTTACTAGACTGCTCAAAGAAACGGCATCTGCCTCAAAAGAAGCGTCTGCCTCGACAGATGTTCAGGCAGACTCTATCGGGGAAATTGCGGAACTTACGACATCACTGAGGGATTTGTCACAAAAACTGGAGAACAGCGTTAAAAAGTTTATAACTTAACACCTAACCCCGCCATATTTTCAGGCGGGGTTCTTTGATAAATCGACTGTAAATATTATTTCTATATTTCTTTCGAAAAAGGTTTTCCATAAATTTCTTCGTTCATATAATTATTTATTGAATTGAATGAGATTTCATCCATGCCTTCATAGTCCGTTATAACATGGTCACCTTTTTTTAATAGCACAGTCTCCGTGATTCCTCCTGTCCAAATGACAAATCCCTTTTTCAGTTGCTCCTTTTTTTCTTCATATAACATATTGGCTAATAACGCTACAAAATTAGCCGGATTTCCCAATACCGCTGAACTTACTCCGCTTGCTCTTATCTCTCGACAGCGGAACGGTTCTACCGTCTCTGATATTTACATATATTCTCTCTTTGTGATACACGAGAACCGTCCCCTTGTCTTTAAAGTGTTTTTTTACACCAAGGGACAAAGGGTCGATTCTGCCGTTCCCCGAATCCCCTAATTTTGAAAGGAACTCTCACGAAAAATAAAAGCTGCCCGTTTTGCTTAATACATCACTCTGCACTTTCTAACTGTTTGTAAAATTGGTCTACAATCGGAACAATATCTGGGTTTGTATCATAATAGGTATTGCCAATTTTATTAACAGTGAAGTTAAAAGCTTTCTCACCATCAAAAAGGGTAATGCCATACCTCCAACCATTTTGTTTTTCTTGATTTTTTTGAGGAGAAAACTTTATATCTTTAATCAGTCCAAGAAATTCATCCATTTTTTCTTGCTCGGTTATCGTCTTTGTTGCACCAGTCGAGCCATCTTGAATGATGATTTTGTCCACATTCTCAATTTCACCATCTTTGTAAAACCCTTCTAATGATTGCGTTTTTCCATTGTTACAAGCGGAGACAAAAAACAGACTTACTAACAAAGTTAGGAACAAGGCTTTTTTCATTAAACACATCCCCCTAAATTCATACATTACTTATTAGACGAAAGAGACAGACGAACGGTTCACGAATTTACATATATAAAATTAGCTTCGCACTTGCTCCTCTCCCTTTTCTCCACGAAAAAAAGCACAGGGTATGTCCCTATGCTCCGCCTTCGTTTAAAATAAACCACTCTTCCCGACCGAAAAGGTTATCAATCCAAACGCCGGTTCAAACTTTGCTTCGTCTTGAAGTATTCCATTTATTTGGACCTTCAACTCTTGCTCGACTCCATGCACAATAAAACTCACCCGTTCCCATTCAGGATCGTACTGATTGTGTAAAACATCAACCGTGATTTCCAGGGAGTCTTCTTCTTTTCTTCCATCAATCTTCAACTCAAAATAATTCCCCTGCTGATAGTCAAAGGTTTTGCCGTCGTCTTCATAATAATTGAACGGGGACAATCCGTTCTCTGAAGGATATAAATGAACCTTGATTTCGGACTCTTTTTGCTCAGTAGAACTCCTCACAGAACCATGGATCAGCACCGCACCTTCTTTTACGAAAATCGGCATCGTTGCCATGTCTGCTTTAACCAGATGATGCTTTCCGCCCTCCAGTTTTTCATCAGTCCAATAATTCACCCACATGCCCTCAGGCAAATACACAACCCTGTGATAGGTATCCGGCTTCATGATCGGCGCGACAATCACGTCGGAACCGATCATGAATTGATTGGAAAGGTTGAAGGTATGTTTATCTTCAGGGAATTCGAACACCAGCGGGCGCATGACCGGAACTCCCGTCAGGCTAGCCACACGGAATAAGGTATACAGATATGGCAGCCACACATACCGCTCTTGAATGTACTTCCTGATGATTTTTTCATACTCCTCACCGAATGACCATGGTTCCTGGCGGATCGATTCGAGCACACTATGATGCCTGAAGTACGGAGTGAACATGCCAACCTGGGTCCAGCGTGTCAGCAGCTGCCCTGTTGTATCATGCGCGAAGCCGCCGACATCGGGGCCGCAGAACGGAACACCTGACATCCCAAGATTCATGCACATCGGAAGCGACATCTGCAAGTGCTCCCAGAAGCTGCGGTTATCCCCGGTCCAAACCGTACTATAGCGCTGCACCCCAGCAAAACCAGCCCTTGTCAGCAAGAACGGCCGTTTGCCATCGAGCTGTGCTTTCATCCCCTCATAGGTCGCCTCACCCATCAGCAAGCCATACAGATTATGCAGTTCACGATGGGTCTTTGGATTGCCATCATTTTTATGCATGACCTTCAAATCCATCGTTTTCGTTTCGTTAAAAACAGCCGGCTCATTCATATCATTCCAAATGCCTTCAATCCCCATCCTTGAGTAGAATTCATGCTTCTCACCCCACCATTTACGCACATCCACGCTCGTAAAATCAGGAAAGGCACTCTTGCCTGGCCAGACATCCCCGAAGTAAAGATTCCCCTCGAGATATTTGCAAAAGTAATCCCCGTTCACACCCTCCTGGTATATAGGATACTCCGGGTCCTCCTTCACACCAGGATCGACAATCGGAATCACGTGGATCCCTTCCTGCTTCAAATCCTCCACCAATTTCTCAGGATTCGGAAACCTCTCTTCATCAAAGGTAAACACACGATACCCATCCATATAATGAATGTCCAAGTAGATGGCATCAAGCGGAATGTCCCTCTCCCGGAACTCCTTCACAAGCTCCCTCACTTCCTGCTCCGACTCATAGCTATAACGCGATTGATGATAACCAAGAGCCCACTTAGGAGGAAGTGGCATCCTTCCGGTGATTTCCGTATACTGCTCCACCACATCTTTCGGCTTCGGACCTGCAAAAAGATAATAATCCAGCTGACCGCCTTCCGCCCAAAAAGAATACGTTTCGTCCGAAGACTTCATGTCAAAAACGCTTTTGAAAGTATTGTCAAAATACAGCCCATACGCCATTCCATTGCGAATAGCCATAAAATAAGGGATCGACTGATACAGCGCATCAATCTCAGGATTATGCGGAGCATACACATCCGTATTCCACATCGTCATCTTTTCTCCCCGCTTATCCAGGAAGCTCGTTTTCTCCCCAAATCCATAGAAATGATCATCAGGATGCATCTCTTTAAAACAAATAACCTCTTTCTTCTCATTGAATCCCATCGACGACTCATGATCGCGCACGATGATCCGTCCCTGTTCATCCAGCATCGTAATCCTTATCGGACTTTTATGTATGACAACCGTAAACTTCCCGCTTGATAGCTTGATTTCATCCTCACTCTCGGTTAAAGAAACCTCCACATCTTCAGGTTCCTTCACCACCGCAAAGCTCGAACCCAATGATGGCTGTTCCTTAGGATTCATGACCACCCGCACAATATCATCCCGGTAAAAACGAACCGTTACATACCCATTTTCACAACTTAGGTTCAGGTTGCTGTTATCAAGCTTACTAGAAACAACAGCTCCCACACTGCGGAAAGCAGGCCCTTTCCTCTGGCTCTTCATTCCAGGTTGAATCGCAAAGCTAGTATCTTGCATGTATCTGTCCTCCAGACTTGTGATGTACCATTTAGTATTATTTCCTGACAGCGGGGCGTCTTCACTGTGCCTCATGTGAGTAATTCATCACTCATTCGAAAAATCACCCTTCTTCATCAATATACCTTATTTTTTTCTGCTTGACTCCTTCTTTTCTAGCCATCTGACAGTACCTACTTTGTAATTTTTTCTTAAAGGAATTTTTAAGGAATTTCAGGAAGATGGTACTGTGTTTTGGGCACGCCTCGGGCTGAAAAAATCCAATTTCTTGAACTAACAGAAAAAAGACCTGTTAACAATTACCCATGAAGAAAGAGAAGACTCTTTTTGGGTTTACATATATTCACATTAGCTTAAAAGAACCCCTTTATAATCTGGTTCGTGATCAAAATCATTTTGTAGAGGGGAAGGTTTTACAATGAATGAGAGACCGTTTGATGAAATGATCAGCAGCTGGAGTCAAGAAGGTTTGAAAAAGAACATGGACCGCCGCAGTTTTTTGAATGGGGCTGGCAAGCTTGCAGGGCTCTCGCTTGGACTTGCGATCGCTCAATCACTTGGAGGAGGATTCAAGGTCAATGCTGCCCCTGTTTTCAACGAATACCCATTTAAGCTCGGAGTTGCTTCCGGAGATCCTCTGCATGATAGTGTCGTACTTTGGACAAGGCTTGCGCCAGACCCGCTTGCAGGCGGAGGAATGCCGCAGCATTCTGTACCGGTGAAATGGGAAATTGCAGCGGATGAACACTTCCGCCAAATCATCAAGCGTGGGACTCAACTTGCCACACCTGCTTTAGCCCACTCCGTCCATGTCGAAGTAACAGACCTGAAACCGAACACCGTTTATTTTTACCGTTTTAAAAGCGGAGAGGAATTCAGCCCGGACGGCAAAACAAAAACACTTCCTGTACCTGGAGCAAATGTAGCCGCGATGACCTTTGCATTTGCTTCATGCCAGCAATACGAGCATGGTTACTACACTGCATACCAGCATATGGCCAAAGAAAATTTAGATCTTGTTTTTCACCTCGGAGATTACATATACGAATATGGCCCGAATGAATACGTGTCCCCAACCGGCAATGTCCGGGCACACAGCAGTTCAGAAATCGTCACTCTTGAAGACTACCGCAACAGGCATGCACAGTATCGTTCGGATGAGCATTTAAAATCAGCTCATGCTGCTTTCCCATGGGTAGTCACCTGGGATGACCATGAAGTCGAAAACAATTATGCCAATATCATTCCGGAAAAAGGACAATCAGTTGAAGAGTTCATAAAGCGCCGGGCTGCTGCCTATCAAGCCTATTATGAACATATGCCACTGCGCGTATCTTCCATGCCGCATAATGAAGGAATGAAACTCTACCGTAACTTTTCATACGGCAACCTGGCTGATTTTTATGTACTCGATACACGTCAATACCGTGATGACCAGGCAAATGGGGATGGAACAAAACCGCATTCTGAGGAATCACTCGATCCGAATCGCACGACCCTTGGCGAAGAGCAGGAAAAATGGCTCCTTAGTAACCTGGGTAAATCAACTTCTCACTGGAATGTACTGGCCCAGCAAATCTTCTTTGCCCAGCGAAAATTCGGGACAAGCACTGCTCCGAAATACAGCATGGACTCATGGGACGGTTACCCGGCTGCACGTGAACGCATCATCGATTTTGCCGCTAGCAACAACATCAACAACCTTGTTGTCCTCACCGGTGATGTTCATGCAAGCTGGGCGTCGAACCTGATGGAGGATTTCAATGACCTGAATGCGAAGATTCTCGGTGCGGAATTTGTTGGCACCTCGATCACCTCTGGAGGCAATGGCTCTGACGTCCGTGCCGATACAGCAGCAACGCTTGAGCGGAATCCGCATATTAAATTTTTCAATAATTACCGCGGCTACGTCCGGTGCCATGTAACGCCGGAAAAATGGCAGGCAGATTATCGTGTGGTTCCTTACGTCACCGTTCTAGGGGCCGATATTTCAACGAGAGCATCATTCGTTCTTGAGAAGGATGAGCAAGGAATCAAAGAAGCCTCGTCCACAATCGTTCCAAACGGTGTCAAGCTATCAAGTGAAACAGAGGAAGACCGCCATAAGGCACATGCAAAAGCACATCAAAAACAACTTGAAAAAAAGAAACAAAAAGTCACTAACTAATAGCCTTACATGAGGAATGGAGGTATACATTTATGCTGCAAAATATCGGGATTCCCGGGTTAATCCTTGTTCTTGTCATTGCCCTGATCATTTTCGGTCCATCTAAGCTTCCTGATATCGGACGGGCATTCGGCACAACGATAAAGGAGTTCAAGAAATCGACGAGGGAATTAGTAGAAGATGCAGATTCGGAACAAGACAACAAAGAGAAGAAAACAGTTTAGCTTAAATGAGGAGATGCAGGCTGGAATTCCGCTTGCATCTTCTTTTAAAAAAGGAGGCGGTTTTAGTGAAAAGTCATGATATGGACCTTACCGGCCATCTTTCCGAGCTGCGGACAAGGCTGATTATCATAATGGCTGCATTCGTGTGCCTGTTTATTTTAGCTTTTCTTTATGTGGAAGAGATTTATGCCTGGCTGGTAAGGGACCTTCAGGTAAAGCTTGCCGTACTGGGGCCGAGCGATATCTTATGGGTATATTTCATGCTGGCCGGAATCATTGCAGTTGCCGGAGTGATCCCGATTGCTGCCCATCAAATCTGGTGTTTTGTAAAACCAGCTTTGAAGACAGAGGAACGAAAACTGACACTCGCCTATATTCCAGCCTTGTTTTTGTTGTTCATCGCGGGATTGTCATTTGGCTATTTCGTGATTTTTCCTATCGTGTTCAAATTTCTGCTGTCATTATCAGATGAAATGATGACAACATTTTTCACGACGGAAAAATACTTCACGTTTCTTTTACATATGACGCTGCCCTTTGGATTCCTGTTCGAACTGCCTGTCGTGATCATGTTCCTGACAAGTCTCGGAATCCTGAACCCATACAGACTGCAGCATCTCAGGAAATACGCATACTTTGCACTGGTTGTTACATCTGTTGTAATAACCCCGCCAGATTTTCTATCAGATATACTAGTCATCATCCCACTCCTGCTCTTGTACGAAATCAGCGTGCTTTTATCAAGGACTGTTTATCGGAAGAAGCAGAAGCATAGGAACGGTCCTTTTGCTTCAGATGCATAGGGACAAAGTGAGACAGCGGGACGGTTCCGTTGTCTCATGAATTTATGTTACGTGATGCAAAGACCTTCCCCCTTCCTCTCTTATCTATATAAATCGTTAAATTTCTTTTGTGCTCTAAGACGTTTAATGAAATTTTCAAGTGCATCATTTATATTTTCAAATTCTTTCCTAGAAATAGATTTTGCTCTCTCATCTGTTGTAAAAACTAGCCACTTCCCGTTATTTTCGCTTATCACAATTTCGTCAGGCTTAGTATCATGCTCATCGAACCAGTTATATCCGTTCAATTTTTCTTGGTTAATAATTTGCAATGCTTGTTCTCTATTCACCATTTCCACCTACCTGATTTTTACCAACACACCTAAACCCTCTAACATGAGACAGAGAGCGGGTTCTACCATCTCTGATATTTACATATTTTCACTTTTTCTAAGGCACGAGAACCGTCCCCTTGTCTATCCTATTAAAAATCTTCTTCCCATGCTTCTTTTGCATCCAACAATCTTTGTGACAAAAATTCATTAAAATCCTTTGCAGTGTTGTAGTCATCAAGCCCATCTGGCCTATTCCAGGCTATTACTGGGCACTCATTATTCTTCATTTTGCTTGTATATAAACAATAAACATATTCTCCAGCATCTTCGACAACTACTAAATCCTTATCGAGTCCTAAATCTCTATATCTTCTTGTAATATCGACGACAGGGGTTCTATTTGACTTACCCACTCCTAAAATATCTACTCCGAATAACCCGCCAGATCCAAAGGTAGCTAAAAACCATTTATAACTATCTGGTAGTTCCACCCCTAGCTCTTTTTGAACAAGCCCTATTTCACTTTCATCTACTCCTCCTGTAAAGTCATTTGATTCCTTGTTTTCGTTAATAAAAATTAATAATTCCTCTTTACCCATTCAAGAACCCTCCCTTTAGAATCCACTCGTCTCTATTTGCTTTGCTCTCCATCTCCAATATTTACTCCTAAAGTTATCGTATTGTTTTTTTAAAACAGGATCATTTCTAAAACTTCCACCATTCTCCACCAAACCATGCAAAATTCTATTATATTCATCATGCATACTCGCCGGAATTTCCACCATTGATCCCGGCTCTCTTTGAATTAAATGGTGAAGTTCAATAGTTGTTCCATCCTTCCAAATGGGTGCTCTGCCCTTTTTCATTAATTCAAAATTTGTCAGACCACTATTAGGATCTATTCTTTTATAATCAATGTCCACCCTTTGGAAAACCCTTCTACTAATATCCCTTATTTCTCCATTTACCTTTGTCGTTCCTGTATATTCTACAGCCTTATAGTTTTTATAGTCTTTTCCTATATTCCTAACACCATTATCCCCAATTCCTACTTTTCCGTCTATCTTCTGAGGAACCTCTCGTTTTTCAACCCCTACTCCATTGTCTTTCGTCCCCGGAGTCACACGTTTTTCAATTGCTGCTCCGCTGTCCTTCTTCTCAATAGTCCCCGGCTGAACAACCCGAACTCCCCCAGCCTCCTCCACAACCTTAGCCCCTTTAGCCATCTTCACGGCCTTGTCAACGCCTTTGGTTCCGATGATTGCCAGGGCGGCTTCACCTATGGCACGGCCAAACCACTGCGATCGGCTTTTGGCATCGCCGTTTATGACGTCATTCTTCCAGGAGTCTGATATCGACTTCCAGATGCTTTTGGCGGTTTCCACGGGGTGGCTTACAGCATAAACGATGCCCTTGGCGGTCTCGATTGGATGGGTGATGGCGTTCCAAATTCCTTCAACGGTGGAAAAGACAGCTTCAGCTACCCCTTGGCGAAATCCTGATACGACATCATTAGCCATCCCAAATAGATCTTTCATTTTGTCCCAGACCGACTTCTTTTCCGGTTCCTTGAATCGGTCCGCTTTCTTATCGGCTTTCACATATAAATCCATCGATACATCAACGAATTGATGAATTTTCTTCAGTTTCTTTTCGGTCTCTCTGACCTTTACAGCCGCTTCATTTAAATTCCTGCCTATGCTCCTTCGGGAGGCAATCCTGCCATCAACCTGCTGCCTGACGGACGAAATCTGGTTTCCAACCCCATCGACCCGGGAGGATAGGTTGACTAAATCATTGTTGGCAGCCTTCACTTGCTTCACTTTTATATTAATCTTGGACACTCGGTAACCTCCTACTCAAACATCGTCCGGAATTCTTCCAACGATTCACGAAAATAAAATGGCCTGGTGTCTTCAACAATGGAATTGGCCAGCGGGATGACTTCATCAAGAATCAATACTTCAACCTGCTGTTCTACCCGTTGATTGATAGCGTCGAAAACTTCTTGAGTCATGCCTTCTTCCAAGTCATCTACTTCCAATGCCACTAGAGGAAAAGGACGTCCAGCAGCCGATGGGTTATATATATTGACCAGATAAGCTTTCCTTACAGATGGAAACTTCTTTAGACAAGAACGGAACCTTTCCATTACACTTTCCGGAAGCTCCACTATTTGTTCAGTCAGAATCCTTTCCTTCTCTTCGTCACTTAACTTTTCGAAAAAATAGTGCAGAATTCTGCCGTCTTTCATCGTTTCAAGTTCTTCACAGATGATTTTTTTACTCAAACCGGTAAAAGGATTCAACACCCACGGAAGTTCTGTCCCTGCCATCTCTAAAAGCAGCTCTGCAGGGATTTTGACATATGGATACTCTGATTGGATGATCGCATCAAACTTCTCCCAGCTCGTAAAAACTGGCAGCACAAGCTCTCCACCCTCTTCGATGTACTTTAAGTTCAGCGTCTCCTCATCCGCAATCGACCCAATCACGACCAGTTCAAGTTCCACCAACGCTTTATAAAACTGAAAATACCTAGTAGGCTCCTCAATAGCCGCAGACAGCAAATCATCAAAAGACTCAATCACATGATTATTCATAACCACTCCTGAAAATTAGACATAACCAATATATAATTCCACAAATATCCAAATATCCCTTTTGGAAAAATATGAGTCAAAAGACACAAAAGTCCATAAAAAGCTTAATTCCCACTTAAAGACAGAGAACTTAGGACACCCTCTCTTCACAATGCTAGTTTTCATTTAAGAAGCACAGGTTACATCCCCATTTATATAAAAATAATAAATTTAACTATCATACAAGCCCTGTCCTCTTTTGGTTAATAGAATAGGATGTATTAAATCTAAGGATGGGAGGTGAATGATAATGGCACAAAAAACGGTTAATAACCGCAGCGCAGCGACTTTGCAGATTGGTTTTCTTGTTCGTCAAGGTGCTGATCCGGCCAACTTTGATGGAGTAGTCTATTTTACAATCCGTCCAGGAGAAACGAGAACAGTCACTTACGGAAACCAACAAAATGTGTTCCTAAACGGTGTCGTGATATCTACGATTTCCAATGGGGATGTCTATACTAAAACACAAATCGTAACAGTAAGAGGAAGCCAGCTCGATAATCTTTTAAACACAAATAGTATTATTGACATCCTTCCAATTTCAACTGACTATGTAATGTTTGCACGCAATCCAAATTCGAATTAGGTAGGTCCCCTGCCGCACTCATCCCTTATTGGGATGGGTGCGGTTTTATTAGATTTGAAATGTCAACTTCGTACCAATGTTTGGTAAAGGAGTTATTTAGATTTATTGAGACACTCTTCCCGTACCTGTGTCCCCTTCAATTGTTGAGCTTAGATGGTGGTATAGCGCTGTAACCTTTTAAGGACAATACCGTTATCCAAGATTATGGAATGTAACACTGTTTCCAATCTCAAACGGTCATGAGAACCGCCGCTTTTCCCTCTATAGAAAAAGGCAACCGTTGGCGGCTGCCTTTTAAACTCATATTTTCGTAAAAATAATACCAAGCAAGGCTGAAAAAATTCCAATAAGCTGGTACATTTTGATTTTCTCCTTAAAAAGCCAGATGCCAGCAAGTATGACCACCAGGCAATTCAGGCTGACAATCGGGAAGATGATGCTGGCTGTTCCCTCTTGTAATGAATAAAAGTAACAGCTGTAGCCGATGACACTGATCAATCCAACGAGTGAACCGATATTGGCCTCTGTACGCTGCCAATGCTCTTTTCCCCGAATGCTGTTAATCCCCAAATAAATACTTCCGCCTCCATACATGCAAATTAATGTATTAAGCGAACTGATTTGTAAATAAGAAGTAGTCTTCATCAAGATTCCTAAAATCCCGAACGAAAGAATGGCCAAAAGTACCCGGAAAAGCCATGGACCATACTCGGTTCCGCGGTTCGAACCTGGCGAATATTGAATCACTAAGGCCGAGCCCAGTATGAAAACAATCCCTAGCCATTGGAGCAGGCTGATCTGTTCGTGAAAAATAATCGCTGCACCGAGAATCGGAAAGATTGCGTTTGCACCTACCAGAGGCGATGTCAGGCTGGCCGGTCCGTTCTCAAAGGCCCTCGACATTTGGATATTCCCATTCGCATTCAATATCCCAATCAGGCCGCCAAGGACCATTGCAAGTAAGTTAAATTCCAGCGCCCCAGACACCACTCCATAACCAAGGGTGACCAGAAAGGCTACCAAGTAAAAGAAAAATTGAATATGTACCTTTGATAGATGTCGTGCTGTACTCCATTTAAATATCGTATTATTGATCCCAAAGCTTAACGTCGTTACTAATGCCGCGGCAATCCACATGCTGATCCTTCTCTCTCTATCACTTTGACTCCCTCATTTTAAGACTCTATCAGTGTATTCGCAATCTATTTTTTCGTGTTTCTAAATAAAAAAAAGAACCTCAATAAAGGTTCTTTTAACTTAGCCTGATAAAAAAGTGCCCCTATCCAGAGTTTCCTGTGTTTCAATAGATTTTAATGAATGAACATTCCTCGCCTTTTTCTTCTGTTCGTCCTGGTTTTCATTTATTATTTTTGGTTGTCTTTTATTCTGGATTTTGCGGTTGAAGTGGGTTGTTTTCTAAAATGTTTTCTACTTCTTCATACCCCTCTGGAAATGCATAGTTATATCTAGCTGGAAGTGAAAAAACATACTTATTATTTTGTCCCAGGATGGACGGGCGAACAGGTGCTGCCCCAATATGAAATTCTTCCTTTTCAAGTAAGGACCACTGATCAAGTGTAAAAATCATGATCGGAATATCTTGTTTCGGTTTTTCCTCCGTCCAATCAGGACGTCTAATTGAAAGGATTTGGCCACTTTCAATTATTTGTTGATCAGCAGAAATCCCTTCCCAGGAATCAGAGACAATCTTGTAGCCCTCCCAACTTTTTGGAAGTTCAAAGTTGAATCCATATTCTGTATTTTCATAAAGAATAGTATCTGTTACTTTATCATTAGGTTCATTCTGATCTATAGGATCTTTATCATCGTCAACTTGGTTTTCACCCATGGGAGGATGTTCCGTGCTTTGTTGCCCTTGTTGATTTGAATCAGGACTTGATGAACGTTCCTCATTTAACGGAATAATAAGAATGGCGAATAACACAATGGCAGCAACACTCGCTAAACCCGCAATAAACCTCTTCATTATCGCAGCTCTCCTTTTTTTCTTCTTACCATTTGACCTTGTAAATTGCAGCAGATTTTCATGGATCATATCTTGTGTATCCTTAGTGAACTTTTTATCATAATCAGGTTCTGGTAATGATTTGATTTTTCTCTCTAAATCATAAAATTTCTCATGGTCTTTCATAGTGAAAATCCTCCTTCGCTTTTTTGCAGGATCTTTAACGCACGATGGTAGGTAATACGCACCTTATTTTCGGTCCAATTTAAAATGGATGCTGTTTCAGATACAGAAAGTTCTTTAATCCCTCTAAGGATGATGACTTCCCGATAATTTGCTTTAAGCGATTGGACTGCTTGATAAAGCAATCTGTTATTTTCATTAAGCTGGAGGATTTCCTCAGGCGTTGCCTTATCTGTTTGCTCATCCCAGAACCTGATCATTTGCTTCATCCTAAGACGCTTCCTTTTTCTAATTTCATCTATCCCCACATGGCGCGCAATCGAAAAAAGCCAGGTTTTAGGACTAGATTTTTCCTGATACGTATCAAAGCCCTTAATGGCCCGGATAAAAACCTCCTGCACAAGATCTTCCACATCACTTGACCCGATATAATAAACTAAAAAATGGTATATATCCTTGTTGTACAAGTAAAACCACTCTGAAATTTTGTTGCTAATCATCAGCTGGTCAACTCCATTTTCCCATCAATTTTTTATACTTATAAATTAGTCGAATCCGCACAACATTTATTTCACTTATTACGATTATTTTTAAGAATTATTTTTAATTAGTTTAATATGAAAATTGATGTCCCACGCTAAGATAAATAAAAAAAGCAACGGAACTTATTCTCCATTGCTTTTCTGTTGATATTTTAATTGTGATCGCTAAAGCTCCCCATTGTTTCTCCTTTTGTGGGACACGAGAACCGTTCCCTAGTCTACTCTTGTCTAGATTTCAATCCTGTCATTTCAAAAAATTCAGGTTCTGCCTTCATCAACTTCAGGCCCATTTCCGATTGAAAATAGAGTTCAATTTCATCTCCATAGAGAACTTTTATGGTCTTCTCCCCAATAACAATGGCACCGGTTTTTTGTCCTTTTGGAGATTCCCCTTCCCAATCAATAGCATCATTAATGAATCCTACAATCTTTTGTATTTTTTCATGATCGTCCACTACCACGCAGCCTTCTTCATTTACAGTATCATAAATACAGAGACTATCTGGAACTTCATTTATCCACTTAGTAGCATGGTGAATCGGAGTTTGGTCAAACATTACTTCCGTTTGATCTTCATACTGATTATACGAAGCACTAACGCTCAGTTCTCCCACGAACCCCTCTTTGGTCCAGCGTGAATCAAATCCTCCCCAATCATTCTCCGAGTCATTATCATCAAGCGCGGAACCACTGTATTCCTTTACCCATCCGAGCGAAGGGAGTTCCTTAAAGTAAAAATCATAAATGTCTTGCCAATGATCTCCTTCAATTACATAATGCGTTCTTGTAGGCTCCAACCCTTTATATAAGGGAATATCTTCGTGCTGCTCAGGAATGATGGACATCCCCAAGTAAGTTTCATCTGTCATTTTCTGATGCACCAACCAACTTCCAACAATCAACAAAACGACTAAAACACCAACAATGACATTTTTTCTCCCCATACTCAAACCTCTTTTCTTCTATTACATAGAAATACCCTTTTGGTTTATTGAGCAAGATAACTTTTCAATCCATCCAGTACAGACCTTGTAGGAAGCCTGGAAAATCGGACTCTGGATAAATGTATAAATGAAGGTGAAAATAAAGACCGGCCCGCCCAGTAATAGGGCAACCACCAGCACAATACTCTCCACAATGATTCGCACTCTGCTGATTGAATACCCGAGCTTAACTGAAATCGCAAGCATAAACCCGTCTCTTGGACCTGATCCGATTCGGGCAGCATTATACATTCCGCCTCCAAACCCCATGATGAACACACCAAGCAGCAATACCAAAACATCAAACATGAGCGTGGAAGCCTGGGGCAAAACATCCAGCCAGAGAAAAAAGTCAACCATCGTGCCAACCATCAGCGCATTAATAAAAGTACCAACGTTAACATAAGTACGATCAATCAAAAGCGTTACAACAACTAACATGACACCAAAAATCACGTTCCATGTTCCGATTGTTAATCCAAACTTATCATAAAGTGCAATATTCAATACATCCCAAGGATGGATCCCTAAGTACTTAACCTTGATTGCCACCGCTATACCGTAACTAAAAAGGATAAGACCAATTATAAAAAAGGGGATTTGTATTTTAAGTTTCATTTTTATCACTTCATTTCTATAAACTTGGTTACTGAACTAAGTTTAAATCAACACGGAATGCATTTAAAGCAGAAATTTCCATAAGTTAGAAAACGAGATTAAAGACCCTATTCATTTCACGGTTTGTGCAAACAATAATCTTAACCTCCCCTGTTTCCCCATAGAAAAAGGCAACCGTTGGCGGCTGCCTTTTATCTCAAATTTTTGTAAAAGTAATCCCAAGCAAAGCTGAAAAAATTCCAACAAGCTGGTACTTTTTGATTTTCTCCTTAAAAAGCCAGATGCCAGCAAGTATGACGACAAGGCAATTCAGGCTGACAATCGGGAAGCATTCACTTCCGTTTTTTTAAGAGAGGCTTTGGAACATTCACATTTTCAAATAACTTTTTGGATTCTGACTTTATGAGGGAAGTACATTCTGCAGAAAAATCAAAAGGAATAAATTGTTCGAAATCTATGGCGAAAATATCAGCATCAAAATCTTCCCTGTACTGCTGATCAATTGCCCGCATGTCATGGTCTTGTTCTCTCTTTAAAAGTTTAATAATCTGATGTCCGATGGCTCTTCCTAATTCAATTCCTTCTGAGTTGTCAGAAGGAAAATGGACCCCGGCAAGTAAACGGCTTATTGCATCTTCCTCAGCAATTCTTTCCAGCTTCTTTTTTTCAGCAGGAAAGTAATAACTCAAGATGACTTCCGCACAACCAGACACTGCAGCATGTCCTGACGGATATGTTGGGAACCTGGGGGTACACAAAACGGT
The DNA here is from genome assembly GCA_018613055.1 of Chryseobacterium sp. ISL-80. Lineage (GTDB taxonomy): Bacteria > Bacillota > Bacilli > Bacillales > Cytobacillaceae > Mesobacillus. The sequence continues at coordinate 53,314 of JAGGQZ010000014.1, forward strand.
TTCCAATTCCTGATCATACTGATTCGGCCTTGCAACATTCCATTCATACTTCAAATCCCATACAACAACCATTGTATCATTGATTGCTCCATGCAATACGGCCTGGATTCGAGCCGCCTGGGTAGGAGTAACATTATACGTATCTATTAAGCGGTCAGCAACAGGAGTCCACTGTTTAGTCGGTACTCCTGTCCCATAATAGATAGCTATTTTCTCCTGGGTTGGAGTTAGATTCTCGAGTGTCCGCTGTACGACCTTCAGTTCTTTTTCAAAGTGTATCAATCGTGGATGTCTTATGGGAAGCCTCAGTCTTTGCCCAAAAGGATCAGAAAAATATCCTTCTTCATCTCTTTTCAAAAAAAATAGCGGCCACCGTCCCGCTAAAGGTGTAACCGGATCGCGTGGAGGTGATTCTTCTCCAGCATATGGTACTTCAGACCACTTTAAATAACTATATCTCAAATGTTTTCACCTCCAGATTTTTTTATCATTATATGAATGAAAATAAAATGTGGATAGGCTTTGGCGGATTAATTGGAGGGTCATAGGGACGGTTCACGAATATATAGAATTAGCTTCTCACCGGCTCCTCTCCTTTTCCCCCCGAAAAAAAGCATAGGGTACGTCCCCATGCTTCCTTTGCGTCTCTAGCATTAACATAATTTCGCATTTAGTGAGACGCAAGAACCGTTTTTAGAATTGGCTTTATAATTTACTCAATGCCGCGCGTTTTCACACGGATCATACTAATTCCTAATACTGTGGCCGGAAAAAGTGCCAGGACAGCACCTATAAAAAACTGATAAGATTCCTTTACCGTATCTGGCTGGGTGAAGATTTTATACCTTATGACATTGAGTGTGATAAATATTAACGCAATAATAACCACGGCTATAATGGTTCCTGCCACATACGCCTTGTAACTATTCACTCTCCGTAGTTTTGGGGAAGAAATAAATAGAGACAAAAAAACATAAATGACAGCACTAGCAAAATATACAACTAGGGTTAACCAAGAGTAGTTTACCTCCTCAATAATTTGCCCCTCCCTAACTCCCAATGTATACATTCCGGTTGAAGTCAGGAGGAGCTGAAAGCTTATGACAAGCAGGAAAAAGAAGAAGTGGTATCCTCCATTAACCCAGGATAAGTTCTTTTTAGAAAGTGTTAATCCATAGACAAAGAGCATAATCGAACAGATTAGCAGAATGATGGAACTTATTTTCAACCAACTTGGCAGCGTCGAGATTGATTGTATATTGATCACTGAAATAAACAGACTGATTATGAAAAAAGCAATAATTACAAATCTGAAGTTTTTTTGCATCTCTTCTTGAGTTGTATGTACTGACCGGGCTTTTACCGACTTCATTGTAAACTCCTTTCTGTCTTAGTTACAGAGACAAACTTTCATGATATCCCGCCTCAAGTTATTCAGGCTTACTCATTTGGGTTACAACCATCAAAAATAGAATTGCCAGCACATGCAATCCGGTTAGAATCCCATATAACAAGGCATCAACCGGCATGACATACAAGCTGACAGCAATTAGTATGATCGTCTCGAACCCAAATAAGATAATCACCAGCCCAATCCGCTTTGCCAATAATTTCTCATTGTTCACTTTGTCCTTCGCATAACCCGCTAAAAAAGAGACACTTCCCTTTCTCCATATGAACAGACCAAGCAGGATAAAGAAACTTCCCAACAGACCACCGTAAACCATTTTGGCAATCATACCCCTTCGTGAGAATGTTAATATTAGGATACATGGTTTTATTGGAAATTTATAGGTGTTTACTGAATTTTCTAGCTAATAATTGAAAAAAGCAATGACACTTATCCTCCATTGCTTTTCCGCAGATATTTGATTGTAATGGCTAATGCGCCCCATTGCTTCTCCTGCTCTGGAGTATAAATTTCATATGTACCGTCCACCATTTCTTTCATTGTCCAGCCTTCACAATCAAAGTCATCGAACGGTATGTTTTTATACATCCCTTTAAAGGTATCATAGTGCCGTAGTTCTATTACCTTTACAATCAATGTTTCATCTTGTTCAGGCACCTTAACAAATTCAATCAAATCGCCAACTTGAATTTTCCTTCTCTTCTCATCGTTCAAACGAACTTCTACTTTCTTCTTCCCCTTAATGATTGATGGAAAGTAGTCTTCATACAAACCCATTCGATGCAGCATATTTTTGCTCCTTTAATGCTTAATATTAGAAGAGAAAGCGAGACTGATTCCGCTGGTTAACAAACTTCCTAAACGCAAGCCAGGAACTAGTTATTTTTTCCATTATATCAAATAAAAGTTTAAATAAGGAGGGGATTAGAACGAAAGTATAAGAGAGGAAACTTTACAGCAAGGAGATATTATCATGTTATTATTTCTTAATTTCTTGAAGAAGAAAAAGACAGAGGCGCCTCCTGTAAAAGCGATGACTGCCGCTCCAAAACAGGTTGCCGTAAGAAAAGGTGAAATTGGAGAATACAAGATTGATATACAGCTAGATCAGCTGCCAAAGGACTGCCGATACTTGAGTGACCTTCTGATAAAAAACCCAAAAGCAAAGTCTGGATATTCACAGATTGACCATGTTGTGCTGACACCATACGGCATCTTTGTTATTGAGACAAAAAATTATCAAGGAACAATTTACGGGGGGAAAGACAGAAAAACATGGTCCGTCAATGGGAAGTTCAAAATGATGAACCCCTTTGTCCAAAACTACGGGCATATAAAAGCACTATCGTCCTTGATTGATCAAAAGTACGAGGAGTTTTTTGTTTCATTTGTTTCTTTTACTAAGCGATCAACGTTTAAAGTTGATTTAGATTACCGGAAAATACAGTCAAACGAACTGATCGTTTATGATATCGAGCTATCAGAGTTCATTCACCGAAAGGTTTCCGTTTTAAAAATTCAACACAAAGAACCTCTCCTAAGCGAGAGGGAGATTTCAGTGATTTACGATGTCTTCTTAAATGCAGATATCAAAGACCCTGCCATTAGACGAGTACACGAGCAGGCATTGAAGGCTGTTACTACAGACACCCCCACTCAAGCAAGTTGTTCAATCTGTAATAAATACGTGTCTGATAAAGTTAAATCATATTGTTTATCAAACCACAAATTCAATGGAAAGATATATTGTTATGAGCATCAGAAGGATGTTTAATAACAGGTTATTAAGAAAAAAAGCTTAGGAAGTTCCCAAGCCATTTGTTAGCTATATGAATTATAGTCACTGTCGGCAAACTCGATGAAACCGAATTTGTCGACAGTATTTATTTTATATACACTATAAATAGAATAGATTTTACTTTTCCGTTTCTTTTTTCTCACCAAGAACAGCTTGTCTAGTTTCTTCGACTCTAATAGTTGCTTCTTGATCGGACTTTTCAAAAACAATATCTTTGACATGTTTTTTTAACTCTGGTTTGTCGAATAATGTTTCTTTAAGAGAATCATTTGTTAATTTATATCCTTCACTAACTTTGCTTTTATCATCAAGGATAGCTTGGATGCCTTGATTTATCGCATCTTCATAAATCAACTTTCGGTATTCCTCAGTGTATTCCTTTCTAAATACTCCTACAAAACTATCAAAATAACTCTTGTCAAACATAGGAATATAAGCTAATTCTAATGCTGGTACTTTAATGTGTAAAACCTTGGATTTTTCATCATAATAAAAATCTTCTTTTTTAATATTTTTTAAATCATAACCAAGCATAAAATAACCAAACAAATGAATGTTGTATTCTTTTCCGAAAAGATACTTACCGAATTTTTTCCCTGTTGTTTCAAGCCAAATATCATCCTCTTGATTCTTTAAAAATTCATAAGTGTCATCTTCGGTGTAATCGAAGTCTTGGACATCCTCATATCCGAAGTGTTTGCTGATTTCTCTCACCTTATCGTATGCGATATTTTCTATGATGACCTCACCTTTTATTTCTGTAGTTGGTTTAACTACTTTTTTATCACCTTTCAAGATCATATATGTTCCTGCTGATCCAATCGAGGCACAGAGTAACGCAAAAATAATGGTCATAATAATTCTATTCTTGGATGATTGCTTCTTATTAACTCTATATTCTGGCATAATTTTTCTCTTCTCCTCATTATTTTTATATAACAGATTTAAATTTGGTCAGCTCATTCTTCTGGTATTCATTAAAGTGTTCGGTTTTCATAATACAACTTAAGGTAATCTGGATTATCCTCTTAGCTAGTATTAGACTACCTCGTTTCCAGTTTTCTTGTTAATAGCTTCTTTATCTGTTGTAAAATAATAAGTAGCTCCATCTTTAGAATACGATTCACCGTACCAAATCCCCTTATTAATAGCAGACCAGTTGAAACGTGTAGAATTCGTTTCTTTTTTGAAAAATCTTGCCGCCGCCTGTATACTCGGACATTCAGCGATTAACTCTTCTCCTCTGAAAATATTTACGGGGATTTCGACTTTGTTTTTTATTGTTGGTCTTCTTCTCTCCATAGGACACCTTTCTTTTAATTATTTTAAGTAGTTTAATGCCTTGATAATATTCTAAATCCCAAACTCAGTTTTAATAGTATAATATTACCATACCCCCATAGAAGAAAGGTGAGACTTAAATTGTCTAAAACAAAATCCTTAACACACGACTCCATAATGAAGGCATTAGATTGGTCTTATGATAAAGCAATTAACGGTGGTGTACCTGGAATGGACACCGCTATAGAATTAGCTGATAGTTATTTACAAAAAAGTGGTACCTTAGACGAAAAAGTTAAAAGTTTAATCCTTTGGCAAAACACCAAAAGTGCTACTAGTGGATTTTTAACAGGCCTGGGCGGACTTATTACATTGCCTGTGGCTGTACCAGCCAATATAACTAGTGTTATTTTAGTTCAAATGAGAATGGTTGCGGCTATCGCACATATGGGCGGTTATGATTTAAAAGATGATCAGGTTAAATCTTTCGTTTATGCCTGTTTAGCTGGAAATGGAGCTAAAGATATTCTTAAAAATGCAGGCATTCAGATAGGAAAAAAACTTGCAGTAAACGGTATTAAAAAAATCCCTTTTGAAGTAATAAAAAAAATCAATCAAGCTGTAGGCTTTCGTTTACTAACAAAGTTTGGAGAAAAAGGGGTCATAAATTTAGGTAAGTGGTGCCTTTAGCCGGGGGAATCATTGGCGGGACCGTAGATGCAGTTACTACAAATACTATTGGGAATGTTGCTCACAAGCTGTTTATTCAAGAGCAAAAATCTAAAAAAATGGATGAACCTGAAATTATTGATATGTTATAGCATTGGATGTCTGTATTTAAGACTTCGAATAATTAGAGGGTACCAAAAAGCAGAGGGACGTACCTTTCGTTTCCAAAAGATACGTCCCCATTTACCTTTACTCCACCCTCCTAGCCGCCTGCTGAACAGGATCCCACACCCCATTATACGGTGGTGCATACGCCAAATCCAAATCAAGCAGTTCTTCGGTCGTCATCGAATGAAAGATGGCCGTCGCTAGTACATCGATTCGTTTATCGACGCCATTTTCCCCAATAATTTGCCCGCCAAGAATCTTATGTGTCTCTTTATGATAGACAAGTTTCAATTTCATTTTTTTATCATCGGGATAATAACCAGCGATATCAGTTGCTGTAATGGTTACAGAGCCGCAGGGAATGTTCAGCGTGTTTGCCTCTTTTTCTGATAGCCCTGTTCTCCCGAGGGTTAAATCGAAAAACTTAATAATCGAAGTGCCTACGATTCCTTTAAAGGTTTTATGTACATCCACCATGTTCAATCCGGCGATTTGTCCTTGCTTATTGGCATGTGTTCCTAATGGGACATGGTCATCCTTTTCTTTTACCCGGTGATATTGTGTGGCACAATCTCCTGCCGCGTAGATATCCTCGATACTGGTTTGCATATAGGCATTTACCTGGATCGCACCATTCCCAATTGTTGTGATCCCTGTTCCTTCTATAAAGGAAGTATTGGGCTTCACACCTACAGCGACTAGCACCAAATCTGTTTTATACTCCCCTTTATTGGTTTTCACAGATTCCACATGGTCACTTCCGCCGAATGCTTCCACGGATTCACCCATTTTCAACACAATGTTTTGCTTTACTGCTTCTTCATGAATCAGTTCCGCCATGTCTGGATCAAATATTTTGGCTAATTGCTCATTTCTTTCAATGATGGTTACCTTCTTGCCGAGCTCTGCAAAACTTTCGGCCATTTCAAGCCCAATGTATCCGCCACCAATCACGGTCACATTATGTATATCTCTATCCAGATAATCCATTATCGCTTTTGCATCAGGAATGGTTTTTAGTGAGAAAATACCTGGAAGTGTCACACCTTCCCACTCTGGAACGACCGAGCTTACACCAGTCGCAATCAGAAGGCGGTCATATGGAAGGCTGAACGTTTCACCATTACTATGGTTTATTCCACTTACCATTTTATTTTCTACGTCTACCTTTTGGGCCTCATGAAATACACGTGCATCAATACCATATTTCTCTTTAAAAGTAGACGGAGTGCGCGCGATTAACTCATTTGTGGACTCAATCTTCCCGCTGATTACATAAGGCAGGCCACATTGTCCGTATGAATACACGCCACCCTTTTCCAACACAGTGATTTCATGTCCAGAGCTGTTCCGTACCATTTGCATTGCAGCACTCATACCCGCTGCATCTCCACCAATAATAAGTATCTTCATCTTCATCTTCATCCCTCCATTCCTTGTGTATCCATTTATGATTGAGTTTTAAACATTTATATCTATATATAGGTAACTTTAGAAAAATACTGATAAAGACACTATTTAATATTTGTTATAATCATCCCATCGATGTACCGGATTGGAGTTCTAGAATTCCGATATTACCAAGAATTAGACATCTGTTTAAAGCGTCATAATATCGGTTAGCACGCCTTTTAGGACTAGTAAAAAGCGACAACCTATACGAGAAAAACCTTCATAATTATCATGGTTTTTCCGTCCAACTTTATTAAAAAACACAGGGTACGCTCCCCGTGCTTCTAAAGGTTTTGTTCCCTAAACCTCACTTCATGTGTTTAACAAGTTCATAATCAGGTGGAAGTTCTTTAATATTCTTTTCCTTGAAGATCGCTTTCAGTTTTTGTTGATTTTTCATAAAATGAAATTCAACCTTTATCTGTTTAGGAATAGTTGGAGAGATTACCCCGTCTTTCACAAAAATATAAAAGTAAACAACGTTGCCTGAGCCAGGGTTTCTGCAAATCATATAAGACTCTATATCTCCCCAACCAATTTCAACGTTTCTTTTATCTTGAAAGACAATCACTCCTGTTTCAGTTACAGTTATAAGTAATTTTGGATTTATTAATTGTTTCAACGAATAAACTACCATATGCAAAAAAAGCATTTCAAATAATAAACTAAGTATCAGTCCTGCCCAATACAGCCAATCTTTTTCATAATCTAAACCAGAGTAAATAATCCACCCCATCATGATGAATAAAGGAACTGAAACAATAAATGATACAAACATATAAATTCTTGAAGTATAAAACTTTCTCTCTTCCAACTAATCACTTCCCTTCCTTTAAATTACGAAGCAATATGTAAGAAAGTTTCAAGTTTTACTTGAAAACAAAGGGACGGTTCCAATGTTTCATAAACTGTTAAAATACACAATTTACTGAAACAAAAGAACCGTCCCCATGCTTCTTCACTAATTGAAAATGACAGGAAACACGAAAATAACGAAAGCCGCCCAAAGTCCGTAGACCGGCAAATACTTGGTAATAGCCTCTTGGATACCTGAAGGTCCAGATTTGTTCTGCAGATAACGCAAATAGGAGAGCATGATCCAAATTAGATTGGCCCAGATGAGTATGTTTACTCCTAAGACAGCTACTCTATTAGGCGAAACCCCGAAAGTAGAAAGTCTGAAAACAATCGCTGACAACGCCACACTGTCAATGATGAGTGCAAGAGCAATTAAGGCGAAATTTATATAATGAGAAATGTTCTTTTTCTCGTCTGACTCACTTTCGGTAATGGAAAATATGGTAATGGCCAGTATACCAAGGAGTATTCCATTGAAGGCTATCAAGAAATTCCGATCCAGGAATGGATTTTTCCCGACCCATATAACCGTTATGAGATAGACTAACAATGTGGTCAGGACAAGAGGACTAAAAATCTTGGCTATGTATGGAGTAATATTCTTAGCAAGCTTAAGATTCATTGATACCAGGTATGTAGCCACAATAGCAAGAGCAGCAGCACCGAATAAAACGACATTACTAAAATAGAAGTCCTCTATATTCAGGCCAATAAAGCTAAATAACTGCATGGTTAGTGCCGCTAGAACCATTCCGCTAACTGCCATGCTGGTATAAAGAATGCCAAATTCCAAATTAAATTTAATATAGGCTAATCTTGTGCTTCCTTTAGAATATTCATTTCCTGTAAATGCAAGCCCTGCCAAGACCCATAAAAATACGGGAAAATGCAAATAAACAAGTATGATACTGTCTTTATAATCTAACGGAAGTGTATTAAGATAAATCCCGGAAATGAGGAACAACGCTGCAAGGATATAAATAATCCTTTTTCTGGGAGTATTATTGTAAACAAAATAAGCAGCTACAAAGGGGATCATACCAAAAGCCAGGTTAATTGGAGCAATGGCTTCCTGTTCGACAAAATGGAAAATGATCCGGGTGCTGATCCCGGCCAAAATTGCCAGCATGCACATAATGAAGAACCCTTTTTGAAGAAAGAGAGGTTTATCTGTATTTGCCGTCTCCCTGAAATGCAATCTTTCATACCAAACACGAAGAATATGAGAATCAGGATTTTGTTTCCATGCCTGTGTGAATGACTTTTTGAAGGCTTTCGGATCCTTTCTATACATTCTCTCCAGCTCATGAGGATCAGCCATGTTTTCAATGATCAAATTGTTATTGTCCATCTTTTTACCCTCCCCTAATAACCTACCTGTATAGCAAGTTTCCTCCGCATGGTTTAAACGTCTTCATCGCTTTTGTATTCCAAAATATCTCCCGGCTGACAATCCAAAGCCTTACAAATTGCCTCTAAGGTGGATAACCGAATGGCCTTTGCCTTTCCATTTTTCAATATAGAAAGGTTCGCCATTGTAATCCCAACCTTCTCCGACAGTTCCGTTACGCTCATTTTCCTTTTTGCAATCATTACGTCAATATTTATGATAATGGCCATTGTTTACACCTCACACCGTTAAATCATTTTCTGATTTAATCTCAATTGCTTCTTGTAAAAGTTTTTGAAGAACAGCAGCAAAGACGGCGATGACCATCGAAGCAAACGGGACAGCCAATCCGACCAAGATCACTCCTGGGGCATCGTCTATTTCCGCAAAGATATAGAAGAGCGGAAAAACGAGCACATGCAAAGTACTAATTGTGACTGCAGAGTATTTGATTTTTCTTAGAGCCTTTACAGATAAATCAGAAAAAGAAATATTTTTATCAATATAGCGTAAGAGTTTGAAAGCCTGATACAAAGCAAAGTAATAAGGTATTGCCGATCCATCAAAAATGATGAAAACAAAATATTTTATTAAAGGAAACTCCGGAAGCAATTCTGATGAAAGATTGGCCAGCTCAGGCACCAAAAAGATGCACAGACCGAGAACTGGAACTCCTAAAAGAATAACCGCCATTTTTAAAAACAACGTTTTAACCTTTTCCATAAAGCACCTCGCTACCATATTCTAATTTTGATTTTAATACACGATTTATTGATTTACAATAAATATTTATTAATTTTAATGATTTATTTATTATAATTCAACATAAATAAAAAGCGTTCCCCAGCCAAAGAAACGCTCAAGTACTTCATATTGAAACAAAGGGACGGTTCCGGCGTTTCATAAACTGTTAAAATATACAATTTATTGAAACAGAAGAACCGTCCCAATGTTTCTTTTTTTAACAGTTAAAGAGGAAATTTTCGAGGTGAATTTGCTGGATGGGCAAAAAAATACGATAAGCAGCATGACTGCTTATCGTTTTGTTTCAGGATTTTCATTGGACTTATTGGACCGTCCCTATGTCTCATAAAACTTCTAAAATCGTTTTATACAAGTAATTACATGCTTCATCTTCAGAGTGAAAATGCTTTAATTGAGATTTAACTCCACGTTCACTATAGTAAACTTCCCAAATTTCACCTTCTTTATTTAAACAAAAAGCTTCATTAGGTAGCCCGCCATTCAAGTTGTATAAATCCTTGGGAACATTTGCATTAATTAAAGACTCGTTCAATTTTTCTTTTTTCATTCTACTTTATCCATTGTATCTATACTCTCTTACCTTAAAATAAATCCTCTGCGTAAACCTAAATATTGATTTCCTGAATCTCTTCAAAAACTTCTACCATTTCTTTCGGTACCCATTTCTCGTAATAATATTTATCTGTTCGTTCCGCCCCTAAGTCTTTGGCTATATCTGCATTTGAGGTACCAACAAAATATTCATTGCCATTTTCATTCGATATGTTAACAATTTTTCCGTTTAACTTCCCCTTAGTGGATACCCTATAACATTTTGTTAATTCACTCGGGTTAACAACTTTACTATATACGCCACTATTGAAGTGGTCGATAAACCCATGTTTCTCTGGGAAAGTTGGATTCTCAGATAATATAATTAAATTATCATTCATATCTTCTGAGAGTTCATATTCTTTACCATTGTAGATGCAATAGTTACCGTTTCTGATCATTTTTATTCACCTTTTCAATTTTGATTAATATCTACGAACTTTTTGCCATCAAATATAGCTATTAATGTTTCTTGCCCATTCTCTACATGATATAATTCTGCTCCTGGCTTTGGCTTAAACCTTCCATTAAATGTCCATTCAGGAACGACCATTCCATTTCTGGCTGCAGTGAATCCATTTTGAGTACATGGTGGACCATCTTTGTTATTACCGCCAAACCTTTCACCATATGGAATCTCCACCATGTCTGATTGAGTTGTCTTAAATCTTATCATTCCGTAAGAAGTGCCATTCACAGGATATGGCCTAGTACCATCATTTAGTGTATAGTCCAACCTTGATGTCTCTATAACATCATCATACATTCTTACATTACTTACATCTTCTACTTTTGCAACATATCCACCAATTTCTGTATACTTGCCTGATAAATAATTTTCAATTTCCCCCACCGGAATGGTCTTTTGCAACAAAGTTTTATTATTAACCGGTGGTACAGCATCCCTAATATTTTTTATAATATTTACTTCTGAATCAGTTAATTTATCAACCGCTTTTAGACGTAAATCATGAAATCTTTCAATATTTATTCCATTCATCTCTAAATATGAAGGAAGCTTTTCACTAAACCCTTTCAACCCTTGAGTAGAATCAAAATCAAACTTTCCTTTTACAGTATTACTGATACCACTTATGCCTGCATCTTTATTATTTATTATATTAGGAGCCTGAGCAGTATCTTTTCTAACAACCCGAACTCCCCCAGCTTCCTCCACAACCTTAGCCCCTTTAGCCATCTTTATGGCCTTGTCAACGCCTTTGGTTCCGATGACTGCCAGAGCGACTTCTCCTATGGCGCGGCCAAACCACTGCGAACGGCTTTTCGCATCTCCATTTATAACGTCATTCTTCCAGGAATCGGAGATCGACTTCCAGATGCTTTTGGCTGTTTCAACGGGGTGGCTTACGGCATACACAATTCCCTTGGCAGTCTCGATTGGATGGGTGATGGCGTTCCAAATTCCTTCAACGGATGAAAAGACAGCTTCAGCTACCCCTTTGCGAAATCCTGATACAACATCATCAGCCGTTCCAAATATATCTTTCATTTTGTCCCAGACCGACTTCTTTTCAGGTTCCTTGAATCGGTCCGCTTTCTTATCGGCTTTCACATACAAATCCATGGATACATCAACAAACTGATGAATTTTCTTCAGTTTCTTTGCAGCCTCTCTTACCTTTGAAGCTGCTTCATTTAAATTCCTCCCTATGCTCCTTCGGGAGGCAATCCTGCCATCAACCTGTTGCCTGACGGACGAAATCTGGTTTCCAACCCCATTCACCCGGGAGGATAAGTTGACTAAATCCTTGTTGGCCGCCTTCACCTGCTTCACTTTTATATTAATCTTTGACACTCGGTAACCTCCTACTCAAACATCGTCCGCAATTCTTCCACTGGTTCACGGAAATAAAATGGCCTGGTGTCTTCAATAATGGAGCCGGTCAGCGGGATAGCCTCATCTAGAATCAATACTTCAACCTGCTGTTCTGCGTGTTGATTTATAGCTTCGAAAACTTCTTTAGTCAGGCCTTCTTCCAAGTCATCCACATCCAATGCTACTAGAGGAAAAGGAGGCCCAGCAGCCGATGGATTATATATATTAACCAGGTAAGCTTTTCTTACAGCTGAGAACTTCTTAAGGCATGAGCGCAGCCTTTCCATAACACCTTCGGGAAGCTCCACTATTTGTCCAGTCAGAAACCTTTCCTTCTCTTCGTCACTTAACTGTTCGAAAAAATAATACAGAATGCTGCCATCCTTCATCGTTTCCAGTTCTTCACTTATGACTTTCTTGCTCAAACCGGTAAAAGGATTCAACACCCACGGAATGTCCGTCCCCGCCATTTCCAACAAAAGATCCGTTGGGATTTTCACATATGGATACTCGGATGGATGATCTCATCGAACTTCTCCCAACTCGTAAAAACTGGCAAGACTAGCTCACCATCCTCTTCGATGTACTTTAAATTCAATGTCTCATCATCCGCAACCGTTCCAATCACGATCAGTTCAAGTTCAACCAACGCTTTATAAAATTGAAAACGGCTAGATGGCTCATCAATAGCCGCAGACAACAAATCATCAAAAGACTCATTCGTAAGATTATTCATAACCACTCCTGAAAATTAGACATAACCAATATATAATTCCACAAATATCCAATTATCCCTGTTAAAAAAATACGAGTCTAAAGACTCAAAAATAAAATAAAAAAGCTCGCTATCTCCAATAGAGTTAGCAAGCAATGAGGACTCCCACTTAAACTGGGGTCTCTCGTTAATATCTTAAAATGGTTGTAATTCCATACTCTCTCACTAAAGTCCGATGGGCAAGTTCTTCTACCCAATTCTTTTCTTTAAGCTTAAAGGTGCCGTACACATTCTCATATGTACAACTACCGATATTTATGGAAATAGGATGAGGATTATCCATCATCTTATCGAAAAAAATCCTTTACAATAATCCCTTAAGCTCTACTTCATATAGAAACTGAAGCTGCTTTTCCAGGACCCTATCTGGAATAAGCGGGAATAGTGTATCACGAAGAGCGACAGAAACGCGCTCATTCAACTGGGCCACCATTCCAATACGGTTCGACATTCTTGTAATTTGCCTGGTACGGCCGGTTCGTTTCTGTTCATATCTTTTTAAAGCTTCTTTAATGGGGGAATTCCGTTTCAAATGGCTTGCCAGGATGACTGCATCTTCAATAGATTGCCCGGCCCCTTGACCCAAGTTGGGTGTCATGGCATGAGCCGCGTCTCCGAGTAAAACAATGCGTCCGAATGCAAAGCGGCGGATTGGAGGCAGATCATAAATATCATGGTGTAGCAATTGGTGATTGGAGGTTTGCGCTAGTATTTGAGGAATCGGTTCATGATAGCCTTCAAAAATCTTCATCAAGTCCCGAGGTGTAAAGGCTTTTAATTGGGGATTCCGGGCTTTAGCATTCACGCATGCGAACCAATAGATCCGGTTGTCCGGCAAGGGAACCAATCCGAAGCGGCCCCTGCGGCCCCAAGTTTCTATAAATACATTCGGATCATAATCACGCAAATCCGGTCCGGCCTTCACAACCGCCCTCCAACAAGTGTATCCTGCATATCGTGGTTTTACATTCGGCAACAGGGTTTCGCGAATGGTGGAGTAAACACCGTCCGCGCCGATCAGTAAATCACCTTCCACCGTTGAACCATCTTCAAACCATACTTTGACCCCGTTGTCATTTTGTTCAAAACGATTACAAGTCTTTCCTGTGTGGACAATTTGCTCCGGACCTAGGGCGCCCATAAGCAGCTCCAGGAGCTTTCCTCGCTCAATCGTAACATTATTAGGTCCATACTTGTGGCTAATTAGGGCTGTGTCCGTCCGCTGCAGGATTTTCCCTGAAGGCGTAAGGATGCGAAGCTCATCCAACACCATCCCTTCCCGAAGGACTGAACCGCCTGTACCAAGCTGTTGCAAGGCTCGAACAGCATTTGCTCCAATTGCGAGTCCGGCACCTGCAAAACGCACTTCCTGCTTGCGTTCAAACACCTTCACATCCATCCCGATTTTGCGCAGGGCAATGGCTGTGCTCAGCCCCCCGATACCAGCGCCAATAATGATTGCTTTCATCGTATCACCGCTTTCCAATACATGTGATCCAGCCCTGAAATAGCTATAAATAGTGAGACGCCCCTCCGGAAATCTTCCACCATGGATATATTGTAAGTAAATGCTTTTAATAAGAATTACACTATGTTAATAAGATGTTTTATTATATGACTCCAGATTCGTAATCCGTCTTCATTTCTTAATAATATTTGGGTTCTTCCTAATACAACTACACAGCTTAACAAACCTTCAACTCATAAAGCTCCTCAAAATAAAGCTCCTGGAACTTCTTATTCAGGATCCCTGTAAAATAGGCAATAGGATTCCTCACTTCCACCTTCGATTTCAGCTTCCGGACGAGCTGTTTGAAGGAGGCAAGGGAAACCGATAACAGGAGATCTGTATCTTTTTCATAGTTGTTGCGGTAGGCAGCGACCTTGCTCATCCGCCAGAATTCTTCAATCGACTTTGCAGTTGGGTAAAAGTATTTTACAAGATTCACGAATTCCCTCGGAACACGGTCACTGGCAAAAAGATAATCTTCTGGTGCTTGTTCAGTAACAGGTTTTACCTCTATGAATTCGGATAATTGTTCTCCAGTAGCCTTTTCTTCACGTTTATTATTCTTTTTAATATTTGTTTCAGAAGGAATGATAGTTTTATATTGGTGGCTCAATTGATCGCCATCAGGTAGTTCATTCATCGGGAAACGATTGAATACATACAGGTTGCTAGACTGTGAGCCGTTCTTGCGCGCAGTTTCATATACAGTGAAAATACCAATCTCACTAGCCTTCAGGATCATTCTTTTAAAAGTAGAACGGGAAATCCCCATCTCCCCATACTCCTCATAGATCGCCTTCAGGACCGTGCCGATTTTGGCATTCGCCACCCCAGGAACCTTCGCAGCAAAACGAGCCAGCCGCTTCAGACCAATCAACTCACTCTTACTGAAAAAACGCTTCTTATCCGCCATCCACATCTCAAAATGATTGTTAAACTCCTTCAACGAACCAAACTGTGAATACTCCGCAAAACTCTCAACAACCGCCGATTTAATTGTCATGCTAATGCACCACCCTTTCACCCTTTATATATGGATGAAAGGGTGGAAAGGACAGGATGGGTAGCGGTGGATTGTGGCGGTTTTGTGAACAATTAAATAGAAACTTTTATAGGAGAGATGGCTCTTTGCCAAAAAATACCATAAGCAGTGCGGACTGCTTATCTCCCTCATTAGATTTCTGAATAAAACCCCAGGAACGGTTCAGCGTTTCGTAAATTGTTAACATATGCAATTTACTGAAACAGAAGAATCGTCCCCACGTTTCTCGAGGTGCTGCCTAAGCAAAATACAAATATTTTGCCCTAAAAACCCTAGCTATCGGAATATTGATTAAATTTGTTAGTGAGACCATCATGATGGCAGGTCCAACGCTGCGCAAAGAACATAAAGTAAGACTCCTTTTTAATAAACTATACGGATAATATAAATTTAACGAATTGTAGACTAAGAGAATACATGTTTGTTATAATATAACATTAAAGGTAAATTTTGATTTAAACGATTCTATAAACGATTGGGGAATGAAAATGATTGGAGTAGTAATCTTTTTTATACTTATTGTTGTACTAGTTGCAATGCCTATGAAACGTTTTGTATTCGGAAAAGGAAAAGTCCTATCAGAAATTGAAGAAGAAAAAAGAGCTAAAAGAGTACTCTTTTCTTGTTTCATTGCTTTAGCTGTTTTAATATTTGGGATTCCGCTTTTTTATCCAGAATTCCCCTCCTGGACTGTTGGTGAGGAAGAATGGCCGAATTATGAGAGCGCATTTTACGGTGGATTATTTTTTATTGGTTCACTGTTTGCGGCATTAATGATTACCTCTTTGCAAGAACTATCAGGGATAAAAACTAAAAGAGATATTAGACTGTATATAAATTCGACTAAGGAAGAAAAAGTGACACATGTTGAAAACTCTTACAAGAAACTATTGGAATTAAAAAAGGCTTGCGCTAAGGAGCCCATTATTAGTATTCCTATACTGGAAGAAGCAATAACAGAGTTAGAAAGTTTTTTAGATGAGAACCCCAATGATAATAAGTGAAATCGTTTTTAGAGGCGATAAGTTTCATTTATAAAAGGAGGAAAAACAAAGTTACTCCTGTTTAACAGGATTACCATGATGCACGCCATATTTTTAAAGATTAAAATTTATCCACAAAGTTTACATTACGGAGGTGCTTATATGAGTAAAAGATATGATTTTTTCATTAGTTATAATCATAGAGATGAAGCCTTTGCTAAATGGATCAGTTGGATTCTTGAGGAAGCTGGATATAATGTGTTTGTCCAGGCATGGGATTTTAGACCTGGCCATAACATTGTTTTAAAAATGCAAGAAGGTGCTGCAGATGCTGATTGTACTATTGCGTTATTATCAAATAATTATATGTTATCTCAATTTACACAGCCTGAATGGGCAGCTGCTTTCGGTGCAGATCCAACAGGAAAAACAAGAAAACTAATCCCAATCTTAATTGAGGATTTTAAACTAGAAGGTTTGTTGCCACAAATTAGTTATATTAGCTTGGTTGGTAAAGAACAAGAAGAAGCTAAACAAGCTATATTAACTGGAGTTCAGTTAGAGAGAGCAAAACCAGTTGACCCTCCAGCGTTTCCTGGAATGGTACAAAAAAAACAAACAGAATCTGAGGATATTCCTACAGGATGGTACAATCCGTGGCTGGATAAACGTGTTAAGGAATTAGAAAACGGTCAGTTTAACGACAGAATTCGGGAAGGCGCAAAGATCGTCCTCCATCTCTTACCAATAGAGTCTATTTCAACTAATAAAAGATATGAAATAAAGGAAATTAACAATCCTTCAAATCTAAAACCCTTTTTCACTACAGGTTGGGACTACAAAGTAAATAAAGACGGTTATCTAACTTTTGCAAAATGGCCAAGCGATAATTCCCCACACTCCTATGTTCAGTTCTATAGAAATGGAATAATCGAATCTGTTGATATGGGAATGCTGATGGAACGTAGTGGAGAGAAGTATATTCCAATCGCTAAGTTGGAAAAAGATATAATAGAAAGCATCAGACATCACTATTTAAAAGCCCTTAAGGCGATAAATGTAAAACTACCTATTGCTGTTAGTATCACTCTTTTATATATAAGAGATTATTATCTAGCGGGTAATTTTGGACGTTCAAGAGAAACTATCGACCAAACAACATTAAGACTTCCAACTGTCCTTATTAATTCATGGGATGATGACATCGCAAAAACTTTAAAGCCGAGTTTTGATTTATTATGGAATCATTTCGGCTATGAACAATCGCTTAACTATTCCGAGGATGGAACATGGAGAGAAACTAGAGGGTTTTAAATAAATAATTCGTAAAAATTGTATTACACAAATACTAATTCTCTTTTGTGAGGTGTAACTATGAGACGAGGGACGGTTCCACTGTCTCATAGTTACATATTTTCACAATTCATTAGACATTCAAAACCTTCCCCTTGTCCCTCGAAAAAAACTCTTTGGCTTACTTCACCCAACCTGCTTCATATTATAAAGCTCCTCAAAATAAAGCTCCTGAAACTTCTTATTCAGAATCCCGGTAAAATAAGCAATCGGATTCTTCACTTCCACCTTCAATTTTAGCTTCCGGACGAGCTGCTTGAAGGAATCAAGGGACAGTGATAACAGGAGGTCTGTTTCCTGTTCATAGTTGTTACGGTATGCAGCGACCTTGCTCATCCGCCAGAATTCCTCGATCGACTTTTCAGCTGGGTAAAAGTATTTTACAAGATTAACGAAATCACTTGGAATCCTGTCACTCACAAAAAGATGCTCTTCCGGTGTTTTTTCAGCAATGGGTTTTACCTCTGTGAGTTCGGATGATTGTTCTTCAGCAGCCTTTTCTTCACGTTTATTATTCTTTTTAATATTAGTTTCAGAAGGAATGATAGTTTTATATGGGTGGCTCAATTGATCGCCATCCGGTAGTTCATTCATCGGGAAACGATTGAACACATACGGGTTGCTGGATTGTGATCCGTTCTTGCGCCCAGTTTCATACACAGTGAAAATACCAATTTCACTAGCCTTCAGGAACATCCTTTTAAAAGTAGAGCGGGAAATCCCCATCTCCCCATACTCCTCATATATTGCCTTCAGCACCGTCCCAATCTTGGCATTGGCCACACCAGGAACCTTCGCAGCAAAACGAGCCAGCCGCTTCAACCCAATCAACTCACCCTTACTGAAAAAACGCTTCTTATCCGCCATCCACATCTCAAAATGATTGTTAAACTCCTTCAACGAACCAAACTGTGAATACTCCGCAAAACTCTCAATAACCGCCGATTTAATTGTCATGCTAATGCACCACCCTTCACTCTTTATATATGGATGAAAGGGCGGAAAGGACAGGGTGGGAAGCAGAGGATTGTGGCCGTTTTGTGAACAAATTAGATAGGAGATTTCATAAGAAAGTTTGCTGCCTTATATAAAAAAATACGATTAGAAACGTGACTGCTTATCGTGTTTTATGGATTTCTCAATTAATCGTGCACGTATACTACAATTAACAATGCCTAGTTGGATTACCGCCATAAGCATGTACTACTTCTTTCATGTTTTCATAAGCGGTTTTTGCATATATAACCACTTTTTACCAACCTGAGTATCAAAGAAGTAATATCAAAAAATAAATTTATTACGTTTAGGACTTTGAAAAAATCTAATTCTCCACATTAATCGAGGAATTAGACTAACGATCGCACCCAATCGTAGAAGATCAATTAATTATTAAAATCCTTTTCGTGGTTTTTAAAGGAATTAAAATCAATAATTTTGATTTTATGGTCTTTGAATAAATTAGGATCTTTTTCTCCATAATACTTTTCAGCAGATAGACATATGTACTCACACAATTTATCGATATTTACTCTGACTGTTCTTTTCTTTAATATTTTCAAGTTATTTTTAGTAGGAGTTACCCAAGATATACCATTTTTATCTGCTCCACCTATTGCTAATTCAAATTCGTAGGAATAATAAAAATTCGCGTCTTCTTCTTCGCCCCATTTCTTTATATCCGAATTTCCAGCATGTAAGAAAGAACAACGGAGAGAATAACACATCTCTCCCGTAAAATAGGGATTACTTGCCTTTGATCCATCTTTTGTCCAACCTGTGTTATCTGCAAAATATTGGTTTACCCAATCATCAAACCATGCTACATATTGTTTTCTTATATTTCGTTCTCCATTTTTTTTCTTCAAATCTGGATATTCAATTTGCCCACAAATATCAGGTATAGTTAAAGATAGTGCAAGCGCTGATAAATAACTTTTATTAGTAAGAGCAAGGTTAATGTCCTTTATTTTCTCTAACAATTGTATCTCCCCAATATATAAGTCAATTTAATTCTAATTTTAACATAAATATCCAAATGGATAGATAGAGATGTTTTAGGCTTTTTTTCTCGATATATCATGACATGCCACTTCTCAATTCACTTCCATCTTTAGATCACTTAGAATATTGGAATAGCATTTGTTTGGTTAACGAAATACTTTATGATTTAATCAAAAGTATACCAACACTAAAATGGATTGCGAGGGGATGAAATTAAAAAGGACGGTCTAATGCTCTCGAAACATTAGACCGTCCCCTATTATATCGCTCTACTCGTCGCCTTGTTCAAAATAGTATTTCCAACTCTCTCCATTTGTTCCTGGTCAAACATCTCATCGAATTCCAATTTCCTTTTGCCATATTGGATCCTTAATCCTCTTTCAAGGAAGCCGTCTTTGAACCAGTTGACGTTGATGATTGTCTGATATCTGAACTTATCCATGAAGGTAAGGTTTTTGGTTACAAATAAAACCCTTTTATTTGTTGGTATGAGATATCCTTTTATCTCTTTCTTACTTGATTTATCAAATTCACAAAAAATAAAAGCAAGAGCTTTTTCATTGGTATCAAATACTCTTTGTACGAGATTTAGGAAAAACTGTTTATTGTTCTTAATCTCGTTAACTTCATATTGTGAAGCACCATTAACTCCATTCTCCAACACTTTTAATAGCAAAGCCTCAACTTCTTTTCTCTGAGTCTCTTCCTTCTCTTTACGCTGCTTTTCTTGGGCTTCATATCTTTGTTTGTTTAGTTTCGTCTGTTCTGCTCTTTTCTTTTCCTTCTCAAGCTTTTTCGCTTGCAGCTTTTGATCTGCTTCTGTCCTGTACTTTGCAACCTTTTCCTTTACTACTTCAGGGTCTTGCTTCCCTGCTAAAATTTTTACAAATACATCTTCAACCTTACGACTGACAGTTCGGTAAATTCCCATAGCGGCCTCCCCTTAACCAATCATTTTCTTTGCCACATAGAATCGTCTTCCCAACCATGCAAGTGCAGCTATACCTAATCCCCCAGCAGTTGTCTGTTGATTAGCCTCTTGTTCAGCTTCATATTCTTTAAAGCCCTCTTCGTAGTAAAATTTATAGACTACTTCTCCCTTTTTATATTCTTTAGAGATTGCCAGCTCTGCCCCTTCCTTCCCTTGTGCAAGTGCCGCATCTCTAATTTTCAATACCTCTTTGTTAGACTCAAAACCTTCTTTATACCAATCTATGAACTTCTCATTTTTCAAGTCAGGCCTCTTATATTCCACTAAGCTAAAAGCAGCTTCATAACCCTGCTTCACGTAAAGGTCTTTTAATTCCTTTTGACCCTTTTCGTACCCTTCTTGATAAGCTTCAACAAAGTCTTTTTCTTTTGGTGGATTATTCACATCATTTTTTCCATCTTTTAGACCTAAAGCAAAGTACTCTTCTTTCTTAGCTTCTATTCGTTCTTTAACAGCTTTATTAAAACCTTCTTCAAACGCTGCCTTTAATTGAGCGTTAGCTGCATATGTTTCAGGAATTGAGATTTTATCTTGTTTCTTCCCTAATGAATAACCTTCTTCATTAGCTTTTTCCTTTTCAGTTTCTAACTTTGCTTTTCCTTCTTCAAATCCCTTGTCATAACCAGTTTTATAGCCATTCTTGAAAGCATCACTTTCACTCTCAGCTACATTGTTACTAGTGTTCCCCTGATATCCATCCTTCTGACCTTGAGCATATCCTTGCTGCTCACCGTTTTTACTATCTTGTTGATCTTTCTTAAATTGTACCTGCTCAGGGCTGTTGTTTATTTTGGTTTTGTCATAGCCACCTGGGGCCTCACAAGGTATTCCATCATCAACCGCATTTCCCCATCCATCCAATCCTTCAGGATCATATGTAGCGGAATATCCTTTTGAATTCCAGTATTCAACTACTTCATCATAGGTTGCAAAATCAGAACAATCTTTATCATTTCTAGTTGCTGCCGGAGCAGTCCCCGAAGTGCTGCCACCAGACGAACTTCCCCCAGAAGATCCTCCATTATGGGAGTGATACCCTGTGCAAAGGCCCTTTGCTTTAGATTTCTCACTGCAATTATGTCCTCCACTAGAATCTGTTCTACCAGAGTGTGCAAAAGAAACAGTCCCAAATACAAAAGTAAATAACAACGTTAAGATGGCGATTTTCTTATACATGTTTCTCCCCCTCAAAATAACTAAGGCGCTATTTTTATGTTGCCAATGCTGTTTTCAAGTTATATCTTAAGGTAGATTCCACATATTTACAATACACTTTTGAACTATCTCCTATTTTTTTCTCAATAAAAAAACTCAGTCGTTTTCAGACTGAGTTTCTAGTTAATTGTCTTTTTGTATTATTTATACTTGGTCTTATCTTCCGCCACTTGTGGCATCTCCCTAAAAAACTCATTCTCCTCATAACTCTGCTGAATATCACTAACCCGCTCAATCAAATAACCCTCTAATTCCTTATCGGTACAATAAACAAAGCATCCCTTCTGCCCTCGTGTCATCAATGTACGATAAGTATTTCGGATAATCTCATCCGCAAGCTGCTTAGCTTCTTCAGGTTTTTCCTTCAGCATTTTCTTCAAGCCTTTTAATGAGTTGTCAGTTTTAGCGCGTTTGGTATAATCGGTGATTACTTCTCCATCCTTATATACGAGGTCATCTCCTATAACAACACCAACATAGTCAAACTCAAGTCCCTGGCAGGTGTGAATACAGCCAATTTCATTTACTGAGCTTTCGTCAATCGCCCATGTGGCGGAGTTATCGAGATTCCAGCTCATACTAAACTTATGTTCTGGTAACTCAATATCATGAAAATTGGTGTTAGACTTTCCTTCCTTAATCCAGTTCCAGCAATAGCCAGCCACCATCCGCGACTTGTTGTTCTTTTTATTCAGCTTTTCAATTTTCTGACGCATTTCGTTAGGATCTTTAAAGATACGGAAATCATAATTTGTCCCAATGTAATTCGAGTTAGCTGTCTCCCGAATCTGCAGCACGTCGTCAATCCAGCTCAGATAACCATCCGAGCCATTGCAGCGAAACTGTGATTCAAGCTTGACCGTCGACACCTCTGCTCCGAGTTCTCCAGCAAACTTCTTAATCATGCCAATACTTCCGATATCCTTCAGAGTCACCCGCTGGCGCTCATCAATAAAAAAGACAGCCAGTTTTGAAGCATTGATAATTTCCTTGACTTGATTTTCACCAAGGTTGCTGAAAAGTCCTGACTTCTCATTCAGCCGATGGGCTTCATCAACAACCAGAACATCAAATTCATTCGCCGGTGCATTAATATAGCTGCCTGAACCAACAAATAAGTTATCGATATGGCCTTTACGGAAATTCTGCTTCAGCTTGGTCGCATAGATGTTTCTCGGTGCCGCATTTTTAGTGACATATTGAGCGACTAAACTGCGGTTCGTAGCCTCTACCAACAAGTTAATCGCCAATACAGACTTCCCAGTACCCGGTCCGCCCTCAACAACTAATACCTGCTTCGTGTTTGTCCGTAAGGCTTCACTCGCCAGATGCAACGCAGTCTCATAAACCACTTTCTGGTCATCAATCATAACAAACTCTCTATTCCCCTGGAGCATGCTGTTCAGAGAATCTTGCAGCGATTTGGACGGCCTAATCCTTCCTTTATCAATCGTATATAAAATCTCTTTATTATCACCGTGCTTGATATACCTTTTTATAAAGTCGCGAAGCTTACCAGAATCCCCTTTTACAAAAACCGGCGCTTCCTCAATATAATAATCATATACAGGATCAGTCAGCGGATCCTGTTCACCCTGGTTTATGTAATTATGAAGGTATGCACACGGATAAAGTTGAATTTCCTCTTTTTGCGCATTCTCATTATAATCCTTGATCAATGCAGCATAGGACCAGGCCTGATAGGATGGATGTGTCGTCTCCCGCACTCCCCTGTTAATCACCGTTTTTACAATCGCCTCTTTGCCTTCAATCTTCTCAACACTTTCCCACTGCTTCAACTCAACAATGACAATCGATTGCTTGGCATCCAGATCCGATCCAGAGATGAGGAAATCCACACGCTTCGAGGTGTGAGGAATCTTGAACTCAATCGCAACACCTGCATCCTTAGGAATCTCACTGTCACTTAACACTCTATACATATATTGCATCGAGTTGTCCCACGACCGAACCTCCCGCTCATTAATTCGGCCAATTTTGCTGTTATAATTGCTGACAATATTATTTACCAGCTCATCATCAAAAACATCCTTCAAAAACTCATCCTTCGTCGCCTCATATACGATCAACTACCCTCACCCCTTCTGTACGGGATACTTCAGCGCATTCTTCTTCATCTTCTCCAAAACTTCTTCTTCAGGATCAATATCCAACTTATCCGCCAACTGAACAAGATAAATCAAAATATCAGCCATTTCCTCTTTAATATTCTGTTGCGAATCCCTGACAGCTTCCTCACTGCTTTTCCATTGGAAGTTCTCCAGTAGTTCGTTTGCTTCAAGAGAAATCGAAATTGCTAGGTCCTTTTCGTTGTGATACGGCTTCCAGTTGCGTTCGTCACGGAAGTTTAGGATTGTTTGGCGGATTTTATTCATTTTATGTTCACCTCAGGTGTTTTACTTAATTTGTAAATTAATTCTTTTTTATTTTATCACTAGTGCAGAGAATTAGGATAGGAATATAGATTTATACAAAAAAGCATAATCTTTTAAAGATTCGACTTTATTGTTACAGCATTATAGGTTTATTTATATTTATATTATTAAGGTAGAACCATACTTTCTTTTAGGTTACCTCTAGAAAAGAACCACAAGGTACGTCCCTATACCCCTTGAAAAAATCACCGTCTAATTTCCTCATTAATTGAAATACGGTTCACGGCGAATAACTGGCATGAAGTATAATTTTACTAGTTCAAAAGAAAAAGACCCCAATCTTAGGAGTCTTGATATACCCTTCTATGGAGATGAACAGTAACAATTATTCATCAAGCAAGAATTATTTCATATTTTAATAAGGTGAAATCGTAACAAAGTAGCAATATTGGCAGGTATGGCTGGTTCTTATCCATTTAAAAGACTATTAGCCAAATCATTAAAGTTGCATACTTTAAGACCGTTCAAAGCAGGGACGTATTTCATCCTCTGCTTCTTATGAAAATTCCCTCCACCAATTCAGTTGTTATCTTATCTGGTATTCACTTTTTATAATGTTGATTTCTTCATTGGATAGATCACCAGATTTTCGTTCTCCTTTAAAGTCCCTATCCATCCCAAAATTCTTGGCCAGTTTTAATACAATTATTTTCATATCATTATTAACACTCTTGAAGAGTCTTAATAATTCTACATAAACCACAGTTTTTGATTTATTAAATCTGTAGTTATTAAAGTATTTAACGGAGATTTCGTAAACGTCTGATACTTCGTCTTGCACAAGAGAGTTTAGGACATAAGAATATGCTTCAGCTACTAATTTTATAGATAAAACTTCTTTAAATGACCCAATTACTTCCAGCAACTTAACTTTTAGACTATTATCTTTGTCTCTCATTCCTGCTATTAAATCAGTTAGAAATACTTCCTTATCATTTACGTGTTCTAAGAGAATATTCTTTAATACATCAAACTTAACCTCTTCAAGTATGTCAAAAAAGAACTCGGCTTTTTCCTCTGTATTTAAGTGTTTGAAAAGATTCCCCACCGTTCTTATAGAGACCTTAAGAGTGTTTTGGTCCAGTGGCGTTGGTAAATTACTTATTGATTTCATTAAAGTAACGAATCTAGAATTACCGATTATTGAGAACCAATGTAAATCATTTATAAAAAGTTCAGGATTTATTTCAATATTGTCAACTAAAAACTGTGCATAACCGCCAAGGTTTCCTTTTTCACTACTAATATTTTTACCTCTTACAGCTCTAAAGAATTCTAAAGCGTCAAGTTTTGCAGTATCACTGTCAGCTTTATTAAGAATTACAGGGATGGCATCTTCTTTAATTTTATCCGGAAGAACATCACCGAGATAGGAAAGACTCTTAATTAATAAATCTATGAAATTGCTATTATTTATACTTACTTCTTGTATCTTTTTTACCATAGAACTTTGGAGATTTACATCAATTATGTCCCTTGTTATTCTTAGTATTTTCACAAAATTCTCAGTCCAAACTGGTGCACTGGTAAAATGATTGTTACTAAAATAAGCAAAGTTAGGAACAATTGAATTGACTATTTTTTCTTCATTAGACTTATTTTTTAATAGTAGTGAGAATAATGTGTATGTCCTGTTAAATAGTCCTATATCAACATTAGCATAGGTGATGCCTGGTTTTAATGTGTCAATCAATTGGATGCGCTGGCCATCCCCAAAGAAATCGTTGTTTAAGTCCAAAATATCATCGTATATTGAAGTTTTCATAATCTCCTTTAGAATATAAGCGAATAATTCAGGAAAATTGCTGAAACCTTCATCCAACATTGATACTATACTATTAAGAAATCTATTAAATAGCTGTAATTCCTCTGTTTTATCTTGGCCTTTAACAGGTAAGATCGAGTGCATAAATTTGTCAAAATTAGTTAACAATTCTTCATTTCCTTTAATTCCCATTAAGTTCAATTTTTCTAAAAAATTAAGTACCTCCAAAACCTCATCCTCATGATCAAATTCATTTTCTATTATGGCTTCTAATAATTTTGTACTTAAATCCTCAGTGAAATCACTTATGTCATGTAACATTGTGGTTATTATCATAAGAGAAGTTTCCTTATTAATACTTAACAAAGAAGGTAAAAAATCTAAAAAGTCTTGTTTATATTTCTTCTTAACTTTTTTAAGAATAGAATACAATGACGCCTTAAAATCCTTAAATGCATTTTTGTCCTTTGAATTATCGATAACATGGTTTGCCAGTTGATAAAAAAAAGGAAGTCCAAAGTATTTTTCAAACAAACTTTCATGGTCATTATACAATTGTTGTATTTCGTAGATTGGGAAAAAGTCATATTTCTCATTTGAATTTGTAATAAATTCTTCTATCGTTTTGCTTATATCAGCATCATTAATTTCTTCATCTTTTGATAAAAGAATATCTAAAATTTCATAGGATGAGACTACATAATCCTCACTGTCCATCTCTTTGTTGTCTTTAGTTTTCCATTTATCATTTTCAAAAAGGTTTTCCATTACATAAAGAAGGGCTTTTTTTACACCTGTTTTATTTTCGGCAAACAAATAAACATCTATTAAATTTTTATAATCAACTTGCCAAAGTAAAGTCTTTTCAAGGGGAATCTCCTGAATTCTATATGATATGGTATCCGCAAAATTTTCTTTAACATTCTCCGGAACAAAACTTATTACTTGATACGCAGCTTTAAGAACATACAATAAATCTTCAATGGATGTTATTTTTATTTGTTCAATAATAGCCTTCGCCATTGTTTCAGCATGACTTGATTGCAAATATGGAATAATGCCTCTTTCGTTGGCACCTAATAAATTTTTACGTAAATGGCGTTCTTTTTCGTCACCTGCTAATAAACCAACAGAACCTTGTCCTAAATACAAGAATGGACCGATGTTTTCAGTAGTAATATGTTGAGTCCTAAGTAAGAAATTAATTAACCCCTCATACTCATCTTTTATTTTGTTATTTTTTTTGTAGAAATAGCTTAAGGTAACTTCATTGGTTACTTCTTCACCATTGTAGAAATCTAAAATCTCATCAAGCAGTTTATAGTTACTAACTAACCCATTATAAACATCACTATAATCAGACTGTAAAACTGATAATTTGGCTAAAATTCTAATTCCATTGTCACCAGTTAAAAGGTCATTCTCAAGTTTTCTTCCTTCTCTCCTTTTTGCAATGAGTAAATTATTAGCAAAAGTATTCAATAGTTTCTTTACTTGACGAGGGGTTGTAGCTGCTGGATGAATTAATATATTAATTATTTCGTTAAATTTACCATTACACATATTAACCAAGTCAGGTACCTCTTGCATAGCTAAATTCCTAGAGTATTCTTTCATGTCGCTTTCAATTATAGGTGGTAACGGTATCCTAAACTGAAATAACTTATCTAAAAATAACTCTCCGTCAATCTCTTCAAACGTTTTTGAAAGTCTTTGTTTTTCTAAGGCTTTCTTTAGTATTTGTTCATCGCACGAAACTATAAATATACATTCTTCAACATCAACAAATGCCTTTATTGCATCTAATGCATCTACAACTTTCTTTGGACTTAATCTATCGAGATCATCTATAATTACTACCAGTTTTTTGAAATTCGGATTCTCAATTTTATATTTTTTTATCTCTTTCTTAAATAGTTCCTCATATTCATCGGGAGTCTCAATAGGTCTGTTCATCTGGATTACAGTAGACTTTTTTTGTATAGAACTATTAATATAATTCATAAATAATGCAAAAAAAGGCGGGATGGCTAAAGGTATCCAAATTTTGTCTTTAAAGTAATCAATAGATTTATAAAATTCAAAACTGAAATCCTTGTTTAATATGAAATAAGTTCCTACATCAACTAAAAAAAATGCTAATAAAAAAGCTACACTGGATAGTAACCATAAAGTAGTCAACATCAGTATATAAGGCTTAAAGTTAGTAAAAGCTTCCTTAAGCGAAATTTTTTCTTCTTTAGGTGTTACCTCAACTATCAGTTGTTTAATTGCATTTGTTATTCGGTTATAAACAGTTATATCCTGCTCATTATTAAAGGTTTTCCATAGGTTCTTAAGGAATGATTTTCTTAAAGAATCATTTTCATATTTCCAGGCATTTATTTCATGAATCTTATATTCATCTCTTCCTTGGAATTCCCTTTTTAACAAATTTATTATTGAGGATTTACCTACACCCCACTTTCCTATTAATGCAATATTATAAGGTGGTGTATGTTCTTCTATTATTGTTTTAACATTTTTAACATAATCTATGTGATGAAAAGCATCTTTATTTTTATCTATTAAAGCAGTGTCTTTTAAAAAGTATTTTTCATTCAATATATGATCCTCCCATTCACCCATTTCAACAATTTTCACCAAAATAAACCATATTTCTAGTTTACTCCAATTAACAAGATAAGGAAATACTCAATGAGTTCTTATATATATGGCATTTGAAAAAGAATTTAAGCTCGTAAATAGAAGTGAGCCACAGGGACTGTTTTCGCGTCTCATTCGGGAATCGAAATAGCAAGGCATTTAGAATCTTTTGGATGAAGTTTCAATTAGTTGAGCTATAAGGAGGATGAACTTAAGTTACTGTTCTTAAGGCGAAATATTTCAGTCTGAAGTGGTTGCTCTGTCAGCAAAAAATTAATGTTTCAGATTTTAAAAAACATCTAAATAAAAAGGGGACGTGAAATCCGTCCTCATTTCCCTTAAACCCTTCTCCTTATCCTACAAATATATCTCCTCACCCTTATCCATTTCCCCCGCCTTCTCAAAAACCCCCTTAGCCACAGCCAGATCAAAATGCGCCGCTCCAACTGATTTAAAAATAGTAATATCATCAACACCACGTTCCACTGGATTCACATGAAGTTCAGCCAATGTCCCAGAAAGCTGATCAAACGACCATTTCCCTCGTTCCGCAGCATCAATGAATTCTCCAGCTTCTGCTTTCATCCCGTCATAATCATCTGCATAAATCAATGCTGCTTTTTCAATCGCGCCTAGTGGGATTTCACGCATTTCGGGTAAGTAACTGCCTACGCCGATGATATGTGTCCCTGCTTTTACATAATGTGCATCAAATACTTCTTTGGTTGATCGTGTCGCACAGCAAATGACATCGGACTGGGCGACGGCTTCGTTCCGGTCGACTCCGGTATGAATTTTAGCGGTAATACCCGCCTCTTTGAGCTTTTCGCCGAATGTGTATGTTTTATCGATAGAACGGTTTATTAGATAAATGTCTTGGATCGGCAGCACGTTCACGATTCCCAGTACTTGCTCGAACGCCATTCCGCCTGTGCCGATGACGGTCAGCACTTGGCTGTCTGGCCTTGCGAGGTGGCGGGCTGAAATGGCACTTAATGCGCCGGTTCTCAAGCGTGTCAGATAGGAAGCGGACAGTAAGCTTATATGTCTTCCTGTTTGGAGTTCTGTGAGTAAAATGGCTCCTTGTGTGGTCGGAAGATTGGCTGAGCTGTTATCAGGAAAAATCGAGACAATTTTGGTCGCTGCCATTGATGTTCCATCTGAACTTGGCATATAGAGAACCGATCCGTTTCGTTCAGGGACATTCAGTACCGTCCGGTGAGGATTTTCAACACGTCCTTCATGAATGGCCACCAACATGGCTTCGACGTCTCGTATGGCATCTTCGATTTTATAAATGGATTGGATCTGTTGTTCGTTCAATATAAGCATTTAGAATCTCTCCTTCGTATGTAAAAACTCGGCCAAATTATTTGGCCGAGCTCATTTTACCAGTGATTACGGTTGGTTCAACGCGGCTTTTCACTGCCCAGATGGCAATCAGTGACACCACTGCAGTGAACATGATGTAGAGTGCAACCGGGACGTAGGAATTATCGAATGATGCGAGCAGCGCTGTGGCAACGAGCGGCGCTGTTCCCCCGGCGACTGCGGCCCCGATTTGGTAACCTAGTGAGACCCCGGTATAGCGAACCTTTGCATCAAATATTTCCGAGAACATGGTTCCAAGTACTGCCGTAATCGGAGCCCAAATGATCCCCAGGCCGATGATCGTCGCCAACACCAGCATGAGTACACTGCCTTGATGGATCATCCAGAAGTATGGGAAAGCGAAAGCCATCATCGCTAATGTGCCGGCGATATACATTTTCTTGCGGCCAACGCGGTCTGACAGACTTCCCATGATTGGAATAAGGATCGTCGTAATGACGGTTGAAACCATGACCGAACCTAACACAGCGGAGCGGCTGAATCCTAGCGTGCTTGTCGCATAGGATACAATGAATGTACTGAAAATATAGAATGGAGCCGTCTCCACCACTTTCGCACCGATGGTAATCAGCACTTCTTTCCAGTAATAGCGAAGGGTATCGACGATTGGCAGCTTTGGAATTTCACCTTTTTGCTGAACTTCCTTGAATTCTGGTGTCTCATCGATTCCTTTTCGGATCCATAAACCGAAGACCACGAGCAATGCACTAAAGATGAATGGCACGCGCCAGCCCCATGACATGAATTGCTGCTCTGGCAATAAGCTCATGAGCCAAAGAGCGAGTGTACCCATCACCATCCCGATCGTCACACCCATTTGCGGAATCGAACCGAAGAATCCTCTGCGTTCTGCTGGAGCATACTCAGTCGCAAGCAACAGAGCTCCTCCCCATTCCCCGCCGATTCCAAGCCCCTGGATCAGACGAAGGGTAATCAAAATGATTGGTGCAGCTACACCGATGGCTTGATATGTAGGCAGAATACCCATTGCGAATGTCGCGGCACCCATCAAGCTCAATGTTAAAACGAGTGTCTTTTTCCGGCCGATTCGATCCCCGATATGACTGAAAATGATTCCTCCAAATGGCCGGATGAAAAACGAAAGGGCAAATGATGCATACGCTAAAAGCAAGCCTACTGTTGGATCCTCGTTGACAAAGAATAATTGGTTAAATACAAGTGCGGCCATCGTTCCATATAGAAAATAGTCAAACCATTCAATGGAACTGCCAACAAGGCTGGCGATCAATACACGATAAGTCGTTTTCTTATCCAATTGCATTTTTCCTTCCCCCTTTTTTAAAATTGAAGTAGTACTTCAATTAAATTTTAGATAATGGTTAATTTTCTGTCAACTTTGTTCAGATTGACACAATCCATATATAAGGGAAAAATAGGAATTAGGAAGGTGAGATTTATGATCGGTGTACGACTGAAAGAAATCCGTAAAGAGAAAAATATGACCTTAAAAGAACTTGCCGAAGGGGCAGGTGTATCTATAAGCTTTTTATCACAAGTAGAGCGCGGAAAGTCCAGCGTCACACTGGAGTCCCTGCGAAAAATATCTGAAGTTCTGGGCGTCAATCCAAGTACCTTTTTTCCAAGTAACAATGAGCCAGTGAGTGGACCATCATTTCATTATAAAGACCTGACACAGCAAGTCCCAAACCCAGACTTCCATCCAATACTCGTCACTCTCCCAGCAAACCAAAGCGATGGACAACCCTTTGCACATAGCGGACATGAATTTGTATATGTAATAGAAGGAACATTGACACTGCAAATAGGTACCAAGATGATTGAACTACACCAAGGAGACTCCTGGTTTTTTTCAGCCAGCGAAACGCATTATTGGTATAACCATACAGATGAGACGATCCGATTCCTTGTCGTGTCTTCAAGGTAAAAAGGTTCAGTGCTTAAAGACGGAATAATATGGCGGGAAGAAGGTTTCCCTATATTTTTATTTTTGCTTTCCTCAGTTCTCCTATTTGTCCGGTCTTCCTACAGGCAATGATTACCTCGTTAATTAAGATGGGAGCAAAGAATCTTCCTTTGCTCCCAAACTGAATATATAAATTATAATAAACTCGTTTCCAAGGCATTACTAATCATAGAATTAAAATCTTGGAATGAGTCCATGATCGTACCTGAAGGCTTATCAAGCTCATAATATATTTTCTCGTCACTATCAAAACAATACCATGCTGTATCAGAGTCTCCAAAAAAGAGGTATTTTCTTTGCCAATTATTCTCATGCCAAAGATCATTCAACTCGATAAAACCCTGTATTTCTTCCTCAGCCTCACCGTCTAGTAAATCTTGGTCTACTCCATAGATGACCAATCCATTAAAATCCAAACCATTAACAATCCTCAAAAACTCGATATATTGTTTAGGTAAATCCACTTCATCAAACTTATCCTTGAAGGTTTGGCAAAGTTTCATTATTTCTCCTTCTGATGAGGGTTTTCTCAAGGAGCTCCCATATCTCTGCTCCACTTTCTCAATTTCATTTAAAAGTTCTCTCAAATTGGACATAATAAACCTCCTCATTCTTTAATAGCCTTTGGAGGATACAATTCCTCCTTAATTATTGGCCATTTAATAATTTTGCTTTCTCCAGGTAATAATCCTCTTGTTAATGAATTTTGTTCATTTGTAATAGCTTTATGAAATGGATCATTTTTAATTAAGACCAAGTTAGTGAATTCATTTGTTCCCCCATCATCCAAGGGTAAATTATGATGTACTTGCCAACCTTTGGGGTTACTATAAATCCTTTTTAAATTTAAAAAACCTTGAAAGGCATATAGCCGATCAAGGTGTAGTTTTACAAATTAGTTTTTTCTACTTCATGGAACCAAGAATCAAAAATATCATCAGGTAATAGTTCACCATCATTCGAATAAACTAAATCATATCTATAGTTTCCTTTTAAACTGTTTTGTTTTACATTATAATAAAATTTAATTTCTGCAGGCATTTCTTTACTGAACTCTTCACATTTTTTATGGATGAGCTTTAAATTTTGATTACCAATTCGCAGTGCCGCCTTCTGTCTTTCTCTCGAAATATCATAAACTGGTTTTTGACTATCCAATTCATTTACAGCCTTGTTTAGTTGATGTTTATGGACAACCTTTCCATTAATTCTATAGAAAAAATCAAAAACATACATTGTGGGTTCATACGAACAATAAATAAAGATTTCATCTGCTTTATTTTCGACATACTCTAAACAAATAGCCACCATGTCCGTTTGTAATTCTGAAAAATAATCCTCAAATACTTTCACATAATCACCCTAGTTGTATATATCATCTCGGCATTTCAAGTAAAAGAAAAGAAGCTTCTTCATAGTAATATTTTACTGTAGATATTCCGCTTCCCATTTATCCTGTTTTTCCACAGGGCTAAGTTCAGAAATATCTTGATAGCCATAATCAATCTTCATTTTACCGGTGTTTTCTAATATAAAAGTTAAATTTGTCCACCGTTCTTGTTCTTGCTCCCTGAATTCCACCCATAATCTAGAAAAATGATCATACAGTTCATTATCTAATTCATCAAATGCATCTTCATCTATATTATATAAATCTGGTATATCCAGGCTATATACCGGTTTTGCTCCCTCTTGAGGATAGTAGTAGAAAAAAACCTTTCTATAGCCTTCTCTATATTCAGCGTATAAAAATATTTTTACCCAATCTTCTTGAATTAGGTTCACTAACGTATTTGCTATTTGCTGATAAATTTGTTCCATCTTTTTAGTCTCCATGTCAGAGACCTCCTAGATTATCTATTAGTATATCTGTATATTTTCTTTATCGTCTATAAAACACACCAGGCACGGTTCTCGCTCCTTATTCGGAAACCTTAGTTCCAGTTATCAACAGCCTCTTGGAAATTATCAAGTAAAAATTCATCAAAGCTAGTATATCTAACAACTTCTCTTTTACTTAAATCATCCCATCGAACAACGTTATAGCCTTCTACCGTGTTTAAGCAATACACAAACTCATCCACATTCTCTAAAACGATATATTTTTTTGGTAATCCTAATTTCCTATATCGCTCCGTACCTTCCACTACAGATGCATATTCTTCTCCTTCAACACCTAAAATGTCAACTCCACAAATTCCTCCTGAGCCATAATTTTTAACAAACTCCTTATATTGTAGGGGAAAAGCAACTTCTAATGTGTTCTCAGCCTTTGTTATGGCCTCATTTGAAACTTCTCCTATAAAATCTCCATTTTCAAGATATTCATTAATCATTTCTAAAAGTTTTTCATTCATGGATCAGTCCCCTTATGGAATTAGAATTAACTTTTATATACTAGAAGTCTGCCTTAAGGATTAATTATGGCTTGGTTAAGAATCCGGAAAATCGGAATTAATATTGAATATATGGTCCATTTAAAAAAGAAGCAAAGGTGTGTGCCCATGCTTCTATTACTCCTGATTAAATGCCTAATATTTATATGTCTTGTAGCCCTATAACAATCCATTCATCTACAATATCCCAAAAATCCACATTGTATTCAGGCTTATCATTCGAAAACCATAATGTTGCTATACCATGGAAACAGTTGTTTAAATCTATAGCTACATACCCTCCCATACCATTTTCAAAGAAACCATAAGTTGTAGCCATATTAATTCCTAATGGTTCATCTAATTCTTCAAGTACTCCCCATTCAAGCTCCTCAAAGTGTGTAATAGTTTCCACGGGTACAAGCCCCATAGCTCTACTTGGCAGATAATAAAACCCATTGTGTAGCTTTTCATAAAATTCCTTGATAGAATGGGGAACAGTTGACCACTCTTGTTGCATTTCTGAAATATAAATAGATTTGTCCGGTATACCACCTTCATAATAAAGAATTTCGTCATTTTCACTTTTTATGCTGTACAGTACTGCATATTGTCCATTATCTATTATTAATTCAATTTTTACTAAATTCTCTATTAAGTATGAAATAGTATTACTTAATTCCTTTCCGCACACACTATTCCATAAGCCTATTAATTTCTCTTTCCTTCTCGTTTTATCCGTCTCTTTAAAAATCTCTATCCATTGGCCAGGTATTTTTTCATTGTCCATACTAAGTAAGTCTTTGTATGGTACAAACTCGATATTTCTTCTGTATTGTTTTAAAAAAGATAATTTATCCACCCGATAATCTCTCCTTTTTATTTATCCCATTATATCCATCTATAATTTTTTGTATCTCAATTTCTAGTTCTTTTTCCTTTAATATCATTTTTTCTCTAAATATAGGATTTACCGGAATATTTTCTTTTTTATAGATGTACCAATCTGCAAATGATTTTGATCCTTTAGAAGTATTTGCTGCTTCACTTAAACCTATAAAGTTCTCTATAAAATTCGCAATTTCCTTTTGTTGATAGTAAGTTAACTTCTCAAAACCTTCCAACCGAGCTATTTTATCTAGAGGAACAATATGGTCTGCATGCAGTTTTTTATCAATTATTTTTCCAGGTAAAGCAAAATCTTCAGTTCCAATAATATCATCAATATTTTTATTAATTTCTCTTTGTATTTTAGAAGATGGGGAAGCTCTTCTTAATTTAGCATATGTCTCATCGGAAATTTTCCTTTCGCCGTATCTGGCACCTTGCGAGACAATTTTATCTGGGCCTCTAACAACCCCATCCCCCTTCCCAACCACAATCCTCGAAATCTGTTCCTTCGCTTCCTGGAATGCTTCGCGGACTGTCTTTTGGTAGGCTCCGACTCCAGCGAGCTGGACTTGCAGATTCATTGGGATTGGCAGGTCACCTAATTTCTTGATGACACTGTCGAACCAAACCTTGGTTGCTGCTAGTGGGCCGACGACGACATCGTTGTATACCTTCTTGAACGCCTGCAGTACGTTCCCTGTGTCGAGAACGTTCCTGATCGATGTGAATATTTTCGGGTCCTTTGCGAACATCAGGAAATCAACCCTGGCCCCTGCCTTACCTGCTTTGGCTCCTGCGACGGCTACTTTCCCGCCTATCCCGACTGCTTTTGCTGGTGGGAAAATCGACAGACCTAGCATGATTGCGGCGAGAGCCTTGTCCCCGGCTGAGAGTTTCTCACCTGTCACCGGGTCGTATTCTCCGGCAAGTCGCTGGAGATCGTACCAGCCAACCAGCTCTAGCAGGAAGTTGCCGACTTTCCCGGACATCTTCCTGTCTGCCTCTTCCATCTTCGCTGCTGTCAGCTTGACCAGGCGCTGGGCATCGTCAAGTTTGCTTTTATACCGTTTGATCGAATACTTGAAGTCTGCCTCGAGGTTATGTATATGGCCAGGCACAGCACCGGGAAAATTGGCGAGCAGGGAGTTGAAATGCCAGTTGATTGCATCCAAGGCCTGGTCGCATTCCTGTTCCGCCTTTCCAATTTGCCGGGCAAACGCCTCCAGTTCATTGACCTTAATCTGTGTGCGGCTCATCTGAGTGCCTCCGCCTGGTCCTGGAGTCTGCGAATCTCCCGGGTGATGGCATTCATTAAGTCATTACCTACAGTATAGGATTTGTTACCCGCAGCATTCAACTCTCCTGCAATGTGTTCATAGGCCTGTCGTGTCTCTCCTTGCCAGGAAGGGACATAGCACCCATGAGCTGATCTATAAAGGCTTTTGGCATCCTCCAGCCGCTCGATTGCCTGACGGATATTTCGCCTGTATCCCTCCAGTACATGAACCTGCATCAGCAGCTTTTGCCTTTTCGCTTTGCGTTCAAGCTCCTCAACCAACTTTAACTCCACTATATCTCCTCCCAATCCGACATTAATCACATCATACAATACCAATATTTGGTTTTTAGGTAATCCTACGAAAGCACCAAAAATGCTGCATTTTGTTCGACAAAGCTTTAGAAACAGGAGGGAAACGGGTCACAGGGGCGATGGTGTGACTCCCTGTAAGTAAAAGTTGAGTTAGAAGAGTTTCATGTGACTCCATATGAAAAAGGGCTTGTCACCAGCTCTATATCCAGAATTAGTGACAAGCCCTTTTGGTTCTATCGGTCTCTTGTTCTCGTAAGCTTCCTATTGCCTAAAAAGGAATGAGAAAAGCTTATACATTAAGAATGGGCCTGCTGTAAAAAAGACTAAAAATATAATAGCCATCAGTAGTTTTTGTTGTAAAGAATAATTATCACTGGCAAAGGTTGATGATAATGTAATGAGTAACCCTAATATACTGAATAGCAGAAAGAAATATTTTATAAAAATTAAAGGTTTGGTCATTATCTTACTTTTCTCCCCTTATTCACTTTTGGTGCTGGTGTCTTCTTTGTACTTGGCATGTTTGCATCGAAAAAAGAAGGAAACTTCCACTTCCCATACGCAAGGAAGAAAAATTCCGGATAGGCGTAGCTCAGGCCGAGAACCATCGGCATGACTATCGCCAAATACCAGCCATTTCCGATCCCTCCAAAGAAAAACAATGTCAGTACTGCTAGAAGGAGGACATACATCAGTACAGGAAGCCATGGCCATAACTTAAAGTGGCCCGAATAAAGGATGCCCTTCCCCTCAATAGTCCCTTCTCCTTTTTCAATGTTTATTTTAGCTCTCTGAATGGACCATAGTAGAAAGGCAATCGTGAAAGAGATGTAAGCAATGCCAAGTCCTATTAAATAGGGATGCTCTCCTTTTACACTGAGAAAATAACCGCCAAACCCTTCCACAATCAACTTCACATAAAAGATGTTAACCAGTATCACTAGCCAATTCTGATATCGATACGCCCTTTCAATTGACATGAATACAATAATCGTGATTCCTTGCAGTACCCAGAGGATAAAAAGAATTGTCAAAAAAGCGGTGATCCAGGGTACTTGGAAGTTGTTCGTCTTATCTGCAAAAAAAGGAATCAATGTAAACCATAAACTTAGGATAAATGATACAACCAAGAAGGTGCGGAGACCATCCGGACTCAAGCGGTTGAATCCGACGTCTCTCACTTTCTGCAGTTGTTGTTCAGGAATCCTCTTCACATTCTTTTTCCCCTAACAAAGTCGAATTTTATGTTATACCCGATCGTCACTACTCTTCTCCCGGCAACTGCTCGTCGAGTACCGCATCTAGAACCTGTATATCTTTTATTTCATGTATCTCCTCAAGCATAAGGAAATCAACCGCATCGCCACACGGAAAACTCTAACTCTTTGGCAGATCTGCCCTCTAGACCTTGAAACTGCTCCTCCCTCCATTGTTTTCGTTAATCAGTGATCTTGAAATAATCTTGACTTTAAAATTGTACTTATAAATATAATCCTTAAGATCCTGGTCACTCACTGAACAGCCTGTTAGAGACAGAATAACCAGAGTAAAAGCAATTAACATAAAGTTTTTTTCAGATGTATCTCCTAAAAATAAGTATAGGAAGATTATAAACAACTATTTCACCAATTTCAAAAAATTTCCACAGGCTGTTTTTAAATATTCAAGGACATTGGAGGTCCACTGTTGTCAAAGGAGTGCTTGTAAGTGTGGCGGGAATAGTCTTTAAATCCTACTCACCTATAAAGCTACAAATTGGGTGTCCTACTTTCCAACGCACTGCCGAAGTAAATATTCGGGCTTTTTAGTTTTGTTGATTCCATCGCTAGGACGAATCAGTACTTTCAATACACCTTCTTCACTTTACTAATTATATAATTTATCTGGCTTGTAAAAATAGGATGGAGAAACAAGAATATTTAAACCATGATAAGATGGTGCTAAACAGAACTTTTTTTGAAATGGGGTATGGAACTTGCTTGTATTCGAGACAGAACGTTTAAATGTCCGCTGGCTAGAAGTCAGTGATCAAGGGTTTATTTTTAAATTACTTAATGAACCAGGATGGCTGAAATATATAGGAGATAAAGGCATTCGGTACCTTGAGGATGCTAAGAATTATATTTTGACAGGGCCAAGAAAGATGTACGAACGAGTGGGGTTCGGGCTTTTTGTGGTTGAACTAAAAGAGAGCCAACTGCCGGTTGGTTTATGCGGTTTGATTAAACGGGATGGGCTGGAGGACGTCGATATTGGATATGCCTTTCTCGCCGAATATCGATCAAGAGGATATGCCTTTGAATCTGCAAAAGGAACATTGGAATATGCCCGCAAACTAGGTTTGGACCGGATCGTTGCCATTACAACCAAAGACAATGCTTCCTCCTCGAAACTCCTTGAAAAGCTTGGTATGGCTTTTGAAGGATACGTGACCCTTCCTCAAGACGATGAGGAGCTTAAACTCTATACTCTAAACACAGCAAAATAATAGTTTTTGGGGAGTACTTTTGCTTCCGAAAAAAATTAGGAAGCAAAAGGTCCGTCCCTTTGCCCCCATGAATATAAACATGAGGAAGAGGATGATGTAACTTACCGATTCTTAGTATAAGGATAATATTTTTAAAGTTTTTTGCTCCGCAGAGAGGATCTGTCACCTCCGCTACACTAAACCTCCATCCTCCACCCCGACACCGCGAGCCAGCGCTCATACCGTTCAAAGAAACACCGGGACGGTTCTGGCGTTTCATAAATTGTTAATATTTGCTATCCACTGAAACGGAAGAACCGTCCCCACGTTTCCAAGAGCAGTTCTTCTCGGGGCGTGCGGTGGGCCTCCTCGTCGCTTTGCTCCTACGGGGTA
Organism: Chryseobacterium sp. ISL-80; assembly: GCA_018613055.1. Taxonomy (GTDB): domain Bacteria; phylum Bacillota; class Bacilli; order Bacillales; family Cytobacillaceae; genus Mesobacillus. The sequence goes on from JAGGQZ010000014.1 coordinate 93,325, forward strand.
AAATGGCCCCTCCTTCTTGGGCCATTTCTACCTGGGTCTCACCTGACCGCTTCATCCCGAAGGAGTCTACGCGTCTTCCACTACAATCAACAGGGTTAAAAATCAACATTCACCTTTAACACAGCCATTTTTTTAAAAGTTCACCGCAATTTTTAATCGGCGGTTTGCATTTATTTTAGCCCATTTAGAACAATGTTCATTGGATATTCAGTGAAAATGCAATCCGTTATTTTGTTTATGCTCCTCTTCATATCACTTAATGATGCTTTCCAATTTCATTGGCTGTTTCGCACTTCATTCCCAGTTCCTTCAATGGTCTTGTCAAAAACGAATACAGTCATTGCAATATCTTCTTTAATATTAATATCAGAAAACAACCGCAGTACTTTTGCCCCTATTAAGTTTTCAAATCTTAAAAGGACTTCTGGCTTTTTGTATATTTCCTTCACAAATCTTGTTCTCGTTTCATGGACCATTTCTTCACCATGGCTTGAAGTAAGCATGAACTTCTCCACATTTGTGAGGTTTCCTTTCATTTCAGTGACCGCCCAGGAACCGATAATTTTGGTGGTGATTTCTTTTGGGCCATTTCCTACATATTCTTTTCTAATTTCGCGAACAAGCATACTAAATTGATGCTCCATATTTTTTGCCATTTCATGATCCTCCTTATCCACTTATTTTGATTCTAAAGAGGAAACCCATTCATTACGTGAACGAATGGGTTTGCATTTTGTCTTTGTATTTACTATTTTAAACCTTCGCCCATACCTTTTAAAAGATTAAACCCAAATCCTATCGCACGATTTATATCAGGATCCTTTAAAGCCTTCATTAGGTCAAAAAGTCCAACCTTGGCATCTTCATCTAACCCCTGCTGGGCCTTTTGCAATCCATTCGTCAAGCCTTTAGCGAGCTTACCCGTTGTTTCAGGGTCCAGTTCAGTCAGTATACCGCCTGCAGCCATCGCATTATTGATCATGTTAGTGACTGGCTGGCGTGAAAGCTGCCCGACAGCAATTGTTGCTGCCTTCTCTTTTGATTTTAACAGACTTCCTATAGCATCCATAATCCCGCTATCGTGTAATTCCTGCAGCAAAGCTAACGTCTCGAGCAGAGAATCCTTATTATCGGCAACCCCGGAGAGAAGATTCTCCAGGGATTGCGTCTTCTTTTGTTCTTCTGTCAGTTCTGTCTTTTGAACGACCTTTATCGGCTTTGCCATTACACATTCCTCCTGTCATAGACACCAGGCTCGACATGCTCATTGATACTAGCAATCGGAACGTAATCACCGCGTTCCCACTTGCGGTATATTTCCAGCCCCTTTTGCGGAGTACGAGTGGCATAGCGCGGATTGTACCTTGGCAGCGGATTTTCTCCGTTGAGTGTAAGGATTTCCATCCGCACTTTCGTTTGTTTGTATGCTGGTGTATGTGTCACGACATCCACTGCCCCGCCGGTTAGAAGGTTAACCGCACTCTCGTGGCTTGAGGAGTGCATTGGAACATAGACCGTTTTTCCTTCCACACGATCCGTTACGAGAACTGGCAGCTTAATTGCTCCATACGGTGAGACAAGACGAACGAGTGAACCGTCTTTTATGCCGCGTTCATTCGCCAGTTCCGGCGATGTTTCCACGAACACTTTTGGGAATTTGTAGTTAAGTCCTTCTGATTTCTGAGTTAAGTTTCCTTCATGGAAGTGCTCCAACAATCGTCCATTATCTAACGCGAGATCGAATTCCTGTGGGAACTCCATTGGCGGAATATAATCAAACAAACCGAAACGTGCTTTTTTATCTGGAAAATTGAAGCCGTCTTTGAAAAGGAGCGGCGTGTCGGATCCATCAAGTGAACCCCAGTGGAAACTGTTCCACCCTTCTAGAACATCATAATTACACTGGCTGAAGAAAGGAGTTAAACTTGCCATTTCTTCAAAAATCTCACTCGGATGTGAATAGTTCCATTCAAAGCCCATCTTTTTAGCCAGCTGTGTCAAAATCCACCAGTCTGGTTTACTATTGCCTAGAGGCTGTAATGCTTGGTATAAACGCTGCACACGGCGCTCGGTATTGGTAAACGTTCCATCCTTTTCAAGAGACGGAGCACCTGGCAAGATAACATCTGCAAATCGAGCGGTTGTCGTTAAGAAGATTTCTTGAACAACAAGGAAATCTAACTTCGCAAGCATCGCCTGTGTATGGTTCGAGTCCGCATCGACCCATGCCATATCCTCACCAGCTATGAACATCGCCTTCATCTCGTCTTTATCGACAGCACCGAGCATTTCGATATTATCAAGCCCAGGATTTTCAGGAATTTTCACTCCATAAGCCTTTTCAAATTTTTCACGTAATTCAACATTTGTTACGGATTGATAGCCTGGGAAGATATTTGGCATTGTTCCCATGTCTGCGGCACCCTGGACATTATTATGTCCGCGTAATGGGTAAGCACCAGCGTTTGGTCGCATCATGTTTCCTGTTGCAAGAAGCAAATTCGCAATGGCCACAGAAGTGTGTGATCCCGCGATATTTTGTGTTACACCCATTCCCCAGCAAATCACGGTTCCATCCGCATCACGGATCATTTCTGCCATTTGCATCAGGGTTTCCACCGGAATTCCAGTGACATTCTCAGCCTCTTCCAAACTATAAGGCTCCATCATTTCCAAAAATTCATCATATTGATTCACATGTTCTCTGATGAATTTCTCATCATGCCAGCCTTGGTCAATCATATACTTCGTTATAGCAGAAAGCCATACATAGTCCGTTCCTTGTTTTGGACGAACGAACAAGTCAGCACGGTCACCCATTTCATGTCTGCGCACATCCACGGTGATTAATTTCTGACCGTGAAGTTTCTGCGCCCGCTTAATCCGCGTGGCAAGTACAGGATGTCCTTCTGCAGGTGCGCATCCCACGAGCATGACAAGCCCTGCACCTGCAATATCCTGAATCGTTCCTGAGTCCCCGCCAATGCCTCCAGTTTGCTGCAGCCCCCATGAAGCAGGTGACTGGCAATAGCGAGAGCAATTGTCCACATTATTCGTACCGAATACTTGCCGTGCCAGCTTTTGGATGAGGTAATTTTCCTCGTTCGTAATTTTGGATGAAGAAATAAAACCAATGGCATCACTGCCGTATGTTTCTTTAATACCGCCAAGCCTCTCAGCCACTAAAGAAAGAGCCTCATCCCAGCTTGCTTCTACAAACACATCACCTTTACGGATTAAAGGAGATGTAATTCGTTCTTGAGAATTGACAAAATCCCAGCCGAATTTTCCTTTTACACAGGTTGAAACACTGTTCACAGGAGCGTTTTCAGATGGTTCAATTTTAAGGATTTCACGGTCTTTAGTCCAAACTTCAAAGGAACAGCCAACACCGCAGAACGTACAAACCGTTTTTGTTTTCTCTATTTTCGTTTCACGCATGGCTGCTTCTACTTCTGAAACGGCCATGATTGTTTGGTAGTCAGGCTCTACTGCTTTGACGATGTCAATCATTGGAGTAAGCAAGTCATCGGAAATCCCGGTCATGAATCCTGCATTTCCAAGCATCGATTTTTCCATCAATGCGTTACAAGGACAAACCGTCACACATTGTCCGCAGGATACACAAGAGGACTCATTAATGCTTTTTCCTCCATCCCATAATACGCGCGGCTGCCCGCTTTCCCAATCGATGGTCAGCGTTTCATTCACTTGAAGATCCTGGCAGGTTTCTACACATCGCCCGCACAAGATACACTGATCAGGATCGTAACGATAAAACGGATGAGAGATATCTACTCCATAGCCCTTAGAACGATGGGGCCGTGTCTGGTGTTCAATCCCCATTAGTTCTGCTGTATTATGTACACGACAATTGCCATTGTTATTGTCACATACCGTACAATATAATAAGTGGTTTTCCAGTATACGATCCATTGCTTCCTCTTGGGCATTCTTTGCAAGCTCAGATGAAGTCAAAATATCCATACCGTCTTCGATTTCAGTGGAACATGCACGCATAATGCTGCCATTTACTTCACACATACATGTATCACAGCTCTGTACCGGTCCAAGAACATCAGAATAGCAAATGTGCGGATGCTCCATATCTTGTTTTAGTAAATAATCTATAATACGAGTCCCTTTTTCCACTTGGTGTGCTGTTCCGTTAATAAGAACACTCACTTTTTCCTTCACAGTAAATCCTCCTTAGTAAAAAACAAAGAAATCTATCGTACTTCAAAAAAATTATTACTATTTTCTAATAGTTAACTTGCTTTCTTAATCCTTGAGTTTGCTTTTGAAAGTGATTGAAGGGAATCCTTGTGAACCATCCAATAGATTAAAGCTACAAAAACACCGCCGCCAATCACATTGCCAATTAAAACAGGAACAAAGTTAGCTACATAATCACCCCATGTCAAGTGCCCCGCAAAGATTGCTGCAGGGATGACAAACATATTAGCCACAACGTGCTGAAAACCAATCGCTACAAACGCCATAATCGGGAACCAAATAGCAAGTATTTTCCCGCCGATATCATCGGCACCAAAAGCCAGCCAAATGCCTAAACAAACGAGCCAGTTACAGCCAATAGCGGAAATTAAGGTTTTAATAAATGTTTCATCGACTTTTGCTTCTGCTATCTCAACGGTTTTGGTAAGGAATACTCCTGTTTCCGTTAATCCAACTATGTGTCCAAAAAAATAAGCAACAAAGATTGCTCCAATAAAATTACTTACTAAAACTAACAGCCAATTTTTACCCAGTTGCGTTAGTGTGGCACGCTTAGCCAGAACAGTTATCGGAAGTGCCATCATATTTCCCGTTAACAATTCTCCACCCGCAATAATGATTAACATTAGACCCACCGGAAAAACTGCTCCACCTAAAAGTGAGCTGAAGGAACCCCATTCCTGTGGTAAGTCTGCAATAACTCGAATGTCTAATAAGAAACCAAATGATATAAAGGCTCCACCTAAAAACCCTAATAATAGTGTATGAGCAGGCCGCATTGTGGCCTTCTTGAATCCAGCTTCAACCGCTAATTCCGCGATTTGCTGAGAACTGTGAAACGCCATATTCATCTCCTCCAAAAATTGATTTTGTAGTGTTCCTCATAACATAAGGACTATAATCCACCTCTTTGATCCTAGTTTTAGAATTAGATGTGAGTAGAAATTCGCGGAAGAAAAAGAACGCAAAAAAGCCCACTATAAACCGGTTCACATGCTAATACATGTACCGTTTTACAGTGGGCTGACAGCTGAGCATTTTCTTATACTAGCAATCCTTCCCGCAATAAACAATGGAGAAACAGGATGTACAGTCAATCTCATTAACCTACATCAATGAACTTTCCATTCTCTACAAATCCTTTTAATTTTAACATAGATTCATTGTGTTGTGAACATTTTATGAACTTTCTTAAGTGTTATAAAAATTATAGGGATTTTCACAGAATTCGCCTCTTCATTTAATCAATCCTATACAGGAGGAAGGGGATGAGGTAACTTACCGATTCCAACAGAAAAGAATGCTCATCTATCCCTTTTTAGGATAAGGATAGAATTATTGAAGTTTTTTGCTCCGCTGAGAGGATGTGACCCCCGCTACACTAAACCTCCATCCTCCACCCCGACACCGCGAGCCAGCGCTCATACCGTTCATATTCAGGCATGATTTTTCCGACAAGCCGCCAAAATGAACGGTCGTGATTCATATGGACCATATGGCACATTTCATGGACGACAACATAATCAATCACTTCCATTGGTGCCATGGACAGCTTCCAATTGAATGTCAAATTCCTCATCGAATCACACGTTCCCCAGTTCGTCTTACTGTCCGTGATTCGAATCGAGCGCGGCTTTATTTTGAATTCGCTTTGATAAAATTTAACCCGTTTTTCGACTAATGCCTTGCACTGCTGATAGTAAAATCGCTTCAAAGCCTGTTTGATGCTCTCTTCATTTTGCTCTTTCACGTATACGTGGAGCTTGTCAGCCTCGAACACGGCATTGTCTTTTTTGATATCTTCATCCTGGGAAATTAGAATGTGATAAAGGCTGCCCAAATATAGAAATTGTCCGCCTGGTCCGTACTCTTTTTCCCTACCGGCTGAGGCCCGCTCTTTCATTTCCTTCGCCCTTTGCAGGATCAAGTCCCATTGGCCTTCTAGGGTTTGAAGCACACTTGCATCTGAGGTCCCCTTAGGAGCGTGGACTTCGACATGGCCGTACAAATCCATAAAAATGCCGATTGTTTTCCGATTTTTAAAAATCACATCATACCCGATTGTTTCACCCAAAAAAGTATGAAGCATGTCATCACCTTCATTTTATTCTATAAATACGCCCCAGCCATCAGAATGGCCGCCGTAAGGCCTGCTTATTTTATCCAGCTTTTCCTGCACTTTTTTTAATTCACTATGGTTAAGGAGCATCCTTTTCGAGCAGCAGCAAGCCCACTCATCTGTCTCATCATCCTGATCGAGTAAGCCATGAAAGCCTTCTTCCTTCAATACTGGTAGAAGCTTCTCGCCAGTTGCCTTATCCGGCACAGCTATAAAAAACTCGACTGGCTGCGGCTTTTTAAAACTGACACCTTCATTAAACAAACTGCGCAATGCTTCTCCATCCGCGTCGTTTGGAAATTTCATCATCCATTCCTCCATTTGTATGCCTTCTATGTTGTCATTATCATGCACTTGCTAAATTTCTGCTAATCATTTGATCAAAAAAAATTAGGGGCGCAAATTCCATATTGAATCTACGATTTAGGTGGAGATAGCCCCTCTTTTTACGCTTCCGGTTGGCTTGTTCTTCTATATACTGCTTTATTATTTCAACTGTAGCCCCTCCAGTGCTGATAATAGAGTAGCTGCGATTCCAGAAATAGGGTTTCCAATAGTATGGTTTTAAATGTTCTTCGAACTCTTTTCGAATATAACGGGAGCTGACAGTTTTAAAGTTATTTATTGCTTTAGAGAGCTCTATCTGCGGGTGAGCCTCGAACAAGATATGAATAGGATCCGACTCTCCGCTTATTTCAATTACCTCGCAACCCCACTTTTCGAACAAATTGTGTGCAATCTCTATGGCGGATTAATATGTCTTTATTAATGCACTTTTTCCGAGTCACTACAACTAAATGATATTGAAGGTTATAAACCGCATGTCTATTCCTTTTAAATTGCATTGTTTAATCATACCTTTCTGTTTTACGACTAATACCGTGTATGCTATACTATATTACAGAACACACGTTTGGCAAGGGAGGGTTATTCGTGAAGATTGCTAAAACTTTAAGGTGCAAGGTTACAAATCATTCTAGCATCTTTGAAGCTACGGTTGCTGTGTATAACGAGGCTTTATCTTTTGTGATTGACGTTATTGAACAAGAATATGACCATCTCAGCCACCTATCCACGAAGTTTGTTGTGCCTTCAGTTGAAAAGCTAATACATATAACGAAATCAAACCCTTCTCCAAAGTACAAGGAGTTTAATCAACGCCTTTACAAGTTCCCTTCTTATTTCAGAAGAGGAGCCATTAATGCTGCTTTCGGTAAAGTGAAAAGCTATCGCTCCAATTATCAAAACTGGTTAAATGAGAAGGAGGTCGCTCTTGCCGAAGGTAAGAAGTTCAATAAGAATCCTCCGAGGTTGCAACTCGAACACAAGGAGTTTCCTGTTTTCTATAAAAGCAATATGTTCGAGCGTACATGGGCAACGTCTGCCCAAATCAAAGTCTTCCATAACAACGATTGGGTGTGGATGGATATCGAGTTCAAAGAACAAAATCTATACAAACGTGATGTTTGGGATTGGAAAGAACATAATCCTAAGCTTGTTAAAGTCGGAAAGAAATATTTCCTTAATTTCACTTACACTCACAAAGTTAAACTTAGTGAGACAAAAATAAAAGATCAGAAAGTGTGCGCTATAGACCTGGGGATCACCAACTCTGCAGTTTGTTCTGTCATGGATGCGAAAGGAACTGTCTTGGCACGGAAATTTATCAATCAGCCAAAAGAAAAAGACCGATTGTATCGCATGACGAACAAACTACGGAAAGTTCAGCGAGTATCCGGCTGGGTGTCTGCGCCTAACTATTGGCGACAAATTAATGGTCTACAGAAACACATTGTTCATATTACCTCACATGAGATTGTGAAATTCGCAAAAGAACATAACTGTGATGTTGTTGTCTTTGAATACCTCGATAAAATGAAGGTACCAAAGGGTTTTTGGGGCGCAAAGAAACTTCGTTTCAAATTGCGCTATTGGCGTAAAACAGCCATCCAAAACAAAGTAACAGAAATGGCCCACTATGCCGGAATGCGAATTTCAAGAATCAATGCTCGTAACACAAGCGCCTTAGCTTATGATGGTTCAGGCGAAGTAGAGCGTAACTACAAAAAAGACCTTGCCACATTTACAACGGGCAAGGTGTATCACGCTGATCTTTCGGCCAGTTACAATATAGCTGCTCGATATTTCATTCGAGCTTACCAAAAATCCATGTCTGAAAAGTCGTGGTTGTCCTTGCAGGCAAAGGTCCCTGTGTTGGCAAAAAGAGCATATCAAACCTTGTCTTCATTAATTAGTCTTACCCAGGCACTAGGGGCACCGAAGGTGGCTTAAGCTCGGTTTGTACTGTATTTAAGATAAGGGAAGCACCATCTATAATCTCTGATTTGGGTGGTGAGGTTCACTATGAGATTGTTGTGTTATAATGTAAATAACCTTTTGCTTTAAATTTTTTACTTTACCGGTTCCATGCCCCTACTCGTTCGTTGAGTAGGGTTTTTTATTGCTGTTATTTTTGGAAAATAAAAAAAACAGACCCTTTTGGAGTCTGTTTCGGTATGCTATATCAAAATTAAGCTTTTTGAACGTTAGCAGCTTGAGGTCCACGTGCACCTTGCTCAACGTCGAAAGTAACTTTTTGACCTTCGTCTAATGATTTGAAGCCTTCAGATTGGATTGCAGAGAAATGAACGAATACATCTTCTCCACCTTCGCGCTCGATGAATCCGAAACCTTTTTCTGCGTTAAACCATTTAACTGTACCTTGTTCCATGTTTGTTGCCTCCTAGTGCTAATGCACATTGTATTACTATCCTTGCCCAAAGTGATCATTAGAACGAAGAGTCGAACTTTACACCGAACAAAAATAATTCTACCTAAGAATAACAAGAATTAGGAAAAATTGCAAGGGACTTTAGTAGGATGAGAATGTTACGGTTCAACTGCGATGAAATTCGATCACAAGAACAAAAAGCGCAAGCGCCTTGGTCAGCCCCGACAAGCGCTGGAGGGCCGACCGGTGAAGTCGTTCTTTGACTTCATTGGGCGGACCGAAGCGTCTCGAGGGGCTAGGCGCTGGAGCTGGATTAAGAAAACCATATATAGTTATCAACAATCAGGGTAATTTATAATTTCCTAAACAATAAAAGAAGCAGCGGATTCAAAAACTGAATCCCTCTGCTTTTAGGGTGATATCACTATTTATTAAAAAGAATGTTCTCCTCTGACTCACCTATTCGAATGGATGCTTCACTCGGTTTAGTCTCGGCAATTATTTTCCCTTCACGAATCGAGTACCTTACTGCTGCCTGCTTACGGATTGCTTCGTATTCGTTTTCAGCGGCTAGTACAATGAAATTGGCAGGTTTGCCTGTTTCGATTCCATAGTTCTCCTCGATGTTCAAGGTTTTGGCGCTGTTTGTTGTGATTAAATCGATCGAGTTCATGATTTGCTCATAGCCCATCAATTGGGAAACATGGATGCCCATATGCAGAACCTGAAGCATATTGCCTGTTCCAAGTGGATACCACGGATCAAAAATGTCATCATGGCCGAAGCTTACATTCAGTCCTGCTTCAAGCAATTCTTTTACCCGTGTGATTCCCCTGCGCTTTGGATACGTATCGAATCTGCCTTGAAGATGGATGTTCACTAACGGGTTTGCAACAAAATTGATGTTGGACATCTTCAATAATCTGAACAATTTGTACGTATAGGCGTCATTATAAGAGCCCATTGCTGTTGTGTGGCTGGCTGTGACCCGGTTGTTCAGTCCACGTTCATAAGCCTCGGCCGCCACTACTTCAACGAATCGAGATTGTTCATCATCGATTTCATCGCAATGGATATCTACAAGGCGGTCATATTTCTCGGCCAGGTCAAACGCTGTTTTCATGGAAGAAACGCCATATTCCCTTGTGAACTCAAAATGAGGAATTCCGCCGACGACATCGGCCCCCATTTTCAAAGCTTCCTCAAGCAGCTCTGCTCCGCTTGGGAAAGAGTTGATTCCTTCCTGAGGGAAAGCTACAAGCTGTAAGTCTACATAAGAGGCCATTTCTTCTTTTACCTCAAGCAGCGCTTTTAAAGCTGTCAACTTCGGGTCCGTCACATCTACATGTGTACGGACATGCTGGATCCCCTGGGCAATTTGCCATTTCAATGCTGTTTTAGCTCTTGTTTTTACATCATTCTCTGTTAATGTTTCTTTTCGCTGTGACCATCTCTGGATGCCTTCAAACAATGTTCCGCTCTGGTTCCATTCCGGCTCGCCTGCCGTCAAAGTGGTGTCAAGATGGATATGCGGCTCGATGAAAGGAGGCAGCACAAGTGAACCTTCAGCATCAAGCACTTCCTGCCCTGTTTCATCTATTACATTCTGTGTGATTTCTTCGAACTTCCCTGCTTTTATAGCTATATTCCAAAGTCCGTCTCTTCCTCTGAGTTTTGCATTTTTAATAATCACTTTTTAAGCCACCTTCTTCAGTTCTGTCATAGAAGCCTTTCTTGCCTGCACTAAATCCGCAAGCTTTGAAACGATTACGAATGTTAAGACTGATCCCAATAGAGCATTGATTGGCGCGATGCCTGGAACAAAGTTCGCTCCTGCAATACCAACGCCCCATGCAAGTATTGCAATCCAGTTAACTGCTTTAAATTCCATTTCTTCAAATCGCTTGTATTTTCCGCGATTAACGATGAAGTAATCCGCTAAAATAATCGCTCCGATTGATGGCAGAGCAGTACCTAAAATCGTCAGCCAGCCAACAAAGTTATTGTAAAGCCACATTGCTGCAATCGTACCGACAATTCCGTTGAAGATGACGACCTTGCTTTTCGCGATTTTAGTAATATTGGAAAACCCAAGACCTGATGCGTATAATGCATTATCATTTGTTGTCCAGATATTTAAGCCAAGCACGATGATTGCTGGGATGATCAATTTTTGAAGGAACATAACCTCTGAGATATCAGACTGTCCTGTCGCAATCGCACCGATTGCTCCAAACACGAACATGAGGGAATTTCCGATAAAGAAGGCCACGACTGTTGTGATGACTGCTGACTTTTTCGTATGGGCAAAGCGGGCAAAGTCTGGTGTCAATGTACCTGCACTGATGAATGATCCGACAGTAATGGTTAACGCTGCCGCCAGTCCAATCGCTTCTGTTGGCTGATATTGCATTAATCCTTCCAAACCGCCAACTGTTTCGGTTGCTTTGAAAACCGAGAAGCTACCTAATACAGTGATTAGCGGCACGGCTATGAAACTAAGAATTGCGAGTGCCTTCATTCCGAAGAATGCGGTGGCTGTCATTAAAATACCTGCCACTGCTATGAGCAAAGTAGTATCCATTCCAGTCACTTTTTGGACCGGAAGAGCGAACATCGCTACCCCAACTCCAAACCAGCCTACCTGTGTAGCTGCCAGTAAAAACGAGGAAAGATAGGAGCCTTTTTCCCCAAAAGCGTAGCGTGCAAGCAAGTGTGTTGATAACCCAGTTTTTGCTGCGATATAAGCAAGGGCTCCTGTATAAGCCCCAAGAATCAAGTTTCCAGCCAGGACAATTCCGATGAACTGGATAAATGTCAAACCAGTTCCTAATGTTCCTCCAGACCACATACTAGCTGAGAAGAAAGTAAGCCCCAGCATCACAACAAGCATTTTCCAGAATCCACTTCGGTTGCCTTGTGGCACGGCCTGTAACGGAAAATCTAAATCTACTTTTTTCATTTCAATTCCTCCAATGTCTAATGTTTTGTTTCTGGTACCGAAGAGATCTTCGATTTTAGACATTTGGAAACGAAAAAAGGCCACTTGCCGTTTTCCGACAAGTAGCCATTTTCGCCATGATGAACCAAAGAGCATGGGCATACCTCACCCAATGGCCATCATTACATCCGCTGTCCTTGTCAGCCTCACGGGACTGAATTAAAGGTACCAGTATTTAATTGTTCTTAGTATTACAAAAAGTCTGCTAGATGTCAATAAGTATATTTTGATAGGATGATTTCTTAAGAAGTGAAATTTTGAGACACCGGGACGGTCCTGACGTCTCAGTCTGGAATCAAACTAGTTAAGAAAACCCTAATTAATCTTGGCTGAATCTATGCCGTACCAGATAAAAAAGAAGTAAGACAAACCTCATTTCAGACTGGACCCTAATTAAATGGTTAGATCCTTTCATTAACGAGACGCCGGAACCGTTCCCTTGTCGTATTGTTATTGTTATTTAAATAAGGCTCTTTTCTCAAACTTTGTTGCTTTTGAATACAAAATGGTTTGAATTGGCTGTATTCCTTCGTATAGTAGACACTTTTTATGAGAAAAGAGCATGCAAACTTGATAAGGACCTCCAAAATAGGGGTCTATTACGTTAAAATCGGCTTTAGGATTTTAACAACAATTCTTACGAAAACAGCCTTAAATAAAAAAAGGTTTCCTCGTCTGGGAACCCTTTTTGTAGTGGACCATATAGTGATACCAATTCGTTTTTCTCTTTTACGTAAGGAAGCTAAACAATTACTATTCCCCGTCTCAGTAGATGCAAGAAATCCTTAAAGATAGAGGTGAGATTGATTGTTTTTTCTGCTTAAAATAATGACTTAAATACTATATTGTATACCTAAAACAATGAAAGCCCTACCTCTCTTTCATCCTTACGGCTCCTAGTCCGTGCCAGTGTGAATCAGGATTGCAAAAATCAAGCAACTATTTTATCGAGTTATTTGATGAAACTTTAAACATTCGTATAGGAAATTCAAGTAATAGAAATGGATTAGATTGTAGAAAAAACAAAAGTGGTTAATACTCTAATGGTGAGTTGAAGAAGTTGAATGTCTTTGAAAAGATTATTTTAATAATAAAGGTTATTTTCTGGAGATGTATTAAAGAAAATTTAACAGAAACTGTTTATTTGATTTTCAGTTATCCCTTTAATTAATCCCAGTTCACTAATCAAAAATTTATGTGCGTTATCTAACATTTGCTTTTCGCTTGTATTAAGTGCCTTTTCTTTCTTTATACGCATTAAATCACGTACAACTTCAGTACATTCTTGTATTTTACCTGTTTTTATTTTGTCCGTGTTCACTTTATACCTTTGTTTCCACGACAGTAAACGATCAGATTCTCCATGATGAAAAATGTTAATGATGTGTTTTAATGCAGTTATGTCAGTAACAGGTCGAATATTCGAACTCGATATTTTACCCGCAGGAATCATGACTTGCATATTACCGATTAACATTTTAATGACATAATACTGTTGTTTTTTCCCTGAGATTTCCTTTTCTTCTATAGCTTTAATTATACCTACTCCGTGCATTGGATAAACAATGGTATCGTCAATTTAAAACAAATAATCCACCTCCATATATGATAACCTTCTTAACCTTAACACACATATATATTTTTAGCAAATTTATAATAATATCATAAATTTATTTTCAGTGTCAACTACTTTTTCTTTAAAATCAGAAAAAATAAACACAGAGACACAGAGACGGTTCTCTCGTCTCAATCGTGAACCGAAATAATCATAGAAGTGCCTTGAGTATTCTTGTTTGAGTCCATGCCGTACGAGACTGTGCCAGAGATTACATGGTTATATTTTTTCCATTCACGAGACGCCGGAACCGTCCTCTTGTCGCGCAGAGCCAAAACAAAAAAAACACTTAGAGAATCGACTCTAGGTGTTTTCTGAAATCTATATCAATCATCATTACTCGTCTTGGAACCATCTGTGTGTTTTACGCCTTTACTTTTGTAAGGTTTAGCACTTTTTGCTTTGTTTGCACTAGCTTGCCAGCGGTTCCAACCTTTCTTGCCTGTTCCTCTGCCTGTTCCGCTTTTACCCTTGGTTTTACTCATTGAATCAACTCCATTATTCTTTACGTTGTTGTGCCGCTCATTGAATAGTCTTAACCATTTTACATTGGTAAAACCAAAAAGCAATGAAATATAAGCATATTACATTAGATAGTATTTTACCATCACACAATTATTAAAAACTGATCCCAGCAAAGGAATGTTTCCTTTGCTTCTATCTTGAGCATAGGTGATGGGGGCATGGGGTACCTCCTCTTGCTCCCAGTTAAACGCCTGGTTTCATCAACCAGGCGTTATCTTCATAATGATCATTTTAATTGCTGATATTAACGAACTTCCCCTCCAAAGCCTCAATATACCTCTTAGCGGATTTTTGAACAGATTGATGGGCATCTTCCTTAATGACCCGATGAAATGCATTATATAGTCTGTCAAACTTCAGGACGCTAACTTTAGCTGCCATCTTTTGAACCTTGTTAGCTGGCAATGGAATAAGGTTTGGATAACTATACATGAAACTGACCCATTGTCGATCGGCCACTATTTGAATAATATCACCAGTAAGAAGTACCCCTTGCTTGTTTATATCATTTTCCCAGTGTAAAACACTTCCCCCATTAAAATGACCACCCAAACGATGCAATGTTACACCCGCATCAAGCTCAAGGGAATCACCAGACCAGAAAATGATCCTGTCACTCGGCCTAGTGACCCACTGCCGGTCTGCTTCGTGGATATAAATGCTTGCTCCGAATCGTTCAGCCCATTCAACCTGTGTCGAATAATAATGCGGATGCGATAATGCGATGGCATCGATTCCTCCTAGGGAATGTATTTCCTTTTCTGTTTTTTCGTCCAGGTAGGTGATGCAGTCCCATAACAAGTTGAACCCTTCATTCCGAACTAAATAAGCTGTCTGCCCAATAGCAAACGAAGGGGCAGTGGTAAGGCTGTACAGTCCTTCCTCTTCTTGAACAATGGCATTTTTATATTCCCCTGAGTCTACAAGCTGTTGAAGCGTTGTCCATGACTGTCCATCTGGATGGACGTACTGCCTTTCGTCAGCGCAAATCAAGCAGCTTTCAGGAGCATGAGCAGAATCGGAATATTGGACACCGCAAGTATTGCATATATAATGGTTCATCTTGAACACCTTCCTATGATTTTTCTTATCTTAATTATAAGTAAACCATTAAACGAACTCTTCGGAAGAACGGTGTAACGTATCTACAACTTTTGGCTGAGGTTTTGAAGAAGCACAGGACGTACCTTTTGCTCCCATAACTAATCAAGGTACGTCCCCGTGCACCCTTGTCTCAGCAATAATTAAAAAGGTTTTTACAGGCATTTAGCGAATTCTTAATCTAATGGAAAGGAGATGGAAAAAGGTATGGTTAAAGACAGTAAGGCTACGGAAGTGAAGCGGTACACAATACAGCAGTTTTATGGGTCAGAGTCGATTACAGGTAACTCGATTTCGGCTGACGGAAAGAAAGTTTTGTTTTCAGGAGACAAGACGGGGATTTACAACGCGTATTGTGTGTCGGTTGAAGACGGTGTGAGGACACAGCTGACGCATTCTGAGGATAATGCAGTTCTTGTTTCGGGCTACTTTCCCGATGATCACCGCTTTTTATTTTTAAGCGATAAGGGCGGGAATGAAATCCTACATATTTATGTGAAAAATGAGAATGGCGAAGAGGTTGACCTCACTCCAGGGGAGCATGAGCGTGCGGAATTTTACGGCTGGAGCCAGGACGGGAAAAGCTTTTTCTACGGATCCAATAAGCGGAATCCTAGTTACATGGACGTCTATGAAATGGATATTGCTACTTTTGAACCTACATGTATTTTTACGAACGATGAAGGATATGAATTTGGGTCCATCTCTCCGGATAAGCGATTTATTTCCCTAGGAAAAGTGAACAACTCCAATGATTCCAATGTTTACATTTTTGACCGGCAACCGGAGAAGCTTAAGCATGCCACACCGCATGAAGGGAATATCCAGAACATCCCGCAGGCATTCTGCAAGAATTCCGAGAACCTTTATTTCCTTACGGATGAAAATGAGGAATTCCTCTATCTGAAAAAGTATCATATCGCTACGGGTGTAACAGAGGATATTGTGAAGGAAAATTGGGATATCATGTTCACGCGCTTCTCCAAACAGAATACCTATATGGTTTATGGGGTTAATCAGGATGCCAGTACTGTCGTTAAGGTCCTTCATATGGGCAGTGGGGATTATCTGGACCTGCCGCAACTTCCGGAAGGACAAATTTTGGACTTGAAATTTTCAGCGGATGAGAGTCTAATGACCTTCTTGTTTAATGGCCCGAATTCGCCTACGAACTTATATAGCTACGAGCTTGGGACATCTCAATTAAAACAGCTCACACATACCCTTAACCCAGAGATCAGCCAGGTTGACTTGGCCGACGCGGAAGTCATCCGCTACCCTTCCTTTGATGGCTTGGAGATCCCGGCAATTTATTACCATCCAAATGTGAAGGCAGACGAAAAGGCTCCAGCACTTGTCTTTGTCCATGGAGGTCCCGGCGGGCAGTCAAGAACGGATTACAATCCGCTTTTGCAATACCTGGCCAATAATGGCTATGCTGTTTTGGCAGTCAATAACCGCGGCAGTTCAGGATACGGTAAAACGTTCTTTAGCGCAGCTGATCTCAAGCACGGGGAAATTGACCTTGAGGATTGCATCCAGGCGAAGAAGTTTTTGCAGGGGCAGGCTGATATTGATGGAGAAAAGATCGGCATCATTGGCGGAAGCTACGGCGGCTATATGGTTCTTGCCGCGCTCGCTTTCAGACCTGATGAGTTCAATGTCGGAGTGGATATCTTTGGAGTCTCGAATTGGGAACGCACGCTGAAAAGCATTCCTGCCTGGTGGGAGAGCTTCCGAGATGCCCTCTACAAAAAAATCGGCAACCCATTTACGCAGACCGAATACATCCGGAGCATCTCTCCATTGTTCCATGCTGACAAAATCAACAAGCCGATGATTGTTTTACAGGGAGCAAACGACCCGCGTGTCCTGAAGGTCGAGTCCGACGAAATCGTGGCCGCATTAGAAAAGAACAACGTACCGGTGGAATATATCGTCTTCCCTGATGAGGGACACGGCTTTATGAAAAAAGAAAACAGGATAAAAGGCTATCAGGCCGTCCTGGATTTCTTGGAACAATATTTAAAACGATAATACAAAAAAATCGTCTGGAGTTTCTTCCAGGCGATTTTTTAGTGGGACACCAGAACGGTTTTCGCGTTCCATTCGGTAATCGAAATTAAATTAGTGTCTTTTTCCGAATAAACACAGCTCACTCTCTCCTACCGCCCCAAAAAACCGCAAATTTGGAAAAGAAATCATCTCACTCGCTCTCTATAATCTGGGTAGGCGTCGAGCTTTGTTATAATTACCCATTGGAAGATAAATGATATACTTATAAAAACATTATATATTAGGAGACTACTATTATGGTCATTCAGCCAAATATGTCCTCAAAATCTATCATTGATACTTGGGACAGCACCAAAGATGTCTTTAAAAAGCACAACATGACAATTTCAGAATCCCCTTTAGAAAAAGTAGTTGATGGAGATATTCTGGATTCACTTATCAAAGAACTAAATAATATTGTAGGAAGCTCTTCCGCAACCTGTGTCGAAGGTGGCTGACAACTACCATCCAAAAAGGAGTAGGTTACTCCTTTTATTTTTTTGGATGCTCAGGATCGGTACTTGTGGCTCATCCGCAAGTTGAATAATTAATAGAGAAGGCCAGGGTACATTATCTATTTTATACGATCAAAAATCTCTAAAAATTCATTAGGGAGAAATATGCTCCAAACGGTTCAACGAGATCTGCTTTTATTGATTCCCCACTACCCTGCTTCTTCTTTCCAATATGATCGTATCACGCCATACCCCATCCATTTTACCTATGCGCTCCCGCCGGCCCATTTCTCTGAAGCCATGCTTTTTATGTAATCTGATACTGCCTGCGTTTTCAGGAAAAATGCTAGATTGCAAGGTCCAAAAGCCATTCTGCTCACTTAATTCAATCAAGGATTTTAAAAGCAAGCTGCCAATCCCTTTTCCATTATGCTTTTGACTGACATACACACTCACTTCTCCGACACCTGCGTATACTCTCCTGCTCGATACAGGACTTAACGCGGCCCAACCCGCGACTTCTCCCTCTAAATGCGCAACAATCCGACATTCCGCATCATGACCGAGATCCCATTCCTCCCAGGAGGGTGCCTCCTTTTGGAAAGTTGCATGGCCAGTAGCAATCCCGTCAAGGTAGATTGCTCGTACCGCTTCCCAATCATCTGAACGCATTTTTTCTATATTAATAGAACCTTCCATATTGGCCACCTTGTCTTTCTTATTAAAGTAAGCTTTACCTTTTCAGGCGCAAAGGGACGTACCCTTTGTTTCCCTATACCCTGCTTGCTGAGCCTGGATCAATGTTTCGATTGTTGTTGAAAGACTTGTCTAAAGAAGTGATGAATGATCAATTTTGTCACTGATCACGAAATTAACGGCCATCATAAAATTGCTGTCTTTCATTCCACATTGCTTTTAACCGACTCCTTTTTAGGATGAAGAATAATTATTGAACCATTTTTGCAAGTTGTTCACAAGCTCAGGTTCGGATTCAGCAGAAACTTTTTTGGGCTTGAACCCTCCCAACTCCACCACTTCAATATGCTCTTCCCCTTCAATCTGCACGACGCAATAATCTTCATAGGGGGAAGCCTTAATTTCCCTGACATTTTTGTCTTGATAGAGTTCTAGAATGGCTTCAAGATCCTGAGGCGATGGGTGCCAATTCTTTTGTTCTCCACCCTTTGGGACGTTGCTTGATGATGAAGCGGATGTCTCGAACCTGTCCTGATGGAGTCGATTATAGATTTTTTGAAGCAAAGCAATGACTTCAGAAAACCCAACGAAAAGCATCCCTGTGGTAAAACCGGAAAACAGAACAGTCAAGGCGCTGCTCCAAAATAGACCACCCTCGGGTGCACTGGAACCAATGATGATCGCAAAGAAAAAACCGCCGATCATGATCGCAATCCCAATGACTCGTAACACTTTAGCAACTGAATTTTGTTTCTCCACTTGTTCTCCCCCGTTTTACACCTGGAGATTTCGAGCATTCCAGGAATATTATTAAATCTTTTTGCTAGTTTCAAAGAGAGCTTTCTATAATAGCCCCAACAACCCCGAATTTTACATTTTATTACATTATTAATAGTATTCGATTTCGACATATAAAATCCTTCCACACATTTCTATTCATCTATTTGTTTCAGTAACTTAAGCATACCCCTTTAGAAAATTACAAATATTGTCTAATATTGTGATAAAATGTATTGGAAAATATTAACTTTAAAGGAGAGTTAGGTAATGTACAATGCAGGTATACTAGGGATCGGAGCAAACATTCCGGAAACAGTCATTACAAACGAAGTGATCGCCAAAAGGTTTGGTATTACGGAAGAAGAGATTTACAGGAAGACAGGCATTTTGGAAAGACGCTATGAATCTACCGATGCTTCGCTTGCGGACATGTGTGAAGTTGCTGGAATACGGGCTATCAAAGATGCCGGAATTGATCCAACGGACATCGACATGGTCATTATTGGAACCAACACTCATGACACCCATATCACAGCTGCACTGGTACAAGACAGAATTGGGGCTGTCCAATGCGCAGGCCTGGACCTGCATTCTGGATGTTCCAGCTTTATTACCGCATTGGCAACAGGAGCCCAGTTTGTCCAGACCGGATTATACAAAAACGTGCTGGTCATTGCCGTCGATAAATGCTCTTCCCTCTTGAATCCCATGGATAAAAAGACTGCGCTGCTATTTTCTGATGGTGCTGCAGCTGTCGTTGTCGGGCAAGTTGGAGAAAACAAAGGGATCCTGGGAATCAATATGCAGATGGACGGAAGCGGAGGAAAATACCTTCATCTTGATGAAAATAAGAATATCAAGATGGACGGAAGGGCAGTCTTCGAATTCGCTGTCAACAAGTTTCCGGAGGCGGTTCACAGTGTATTGGAAATTTCAGGACTGAATCTATCGGATGTCGATTTCATCGTCCCGCACCAATCAAATCTGCGAATTATCGAAAAAGGAGTTGAGACTCTGGGATATCCAATGGAAAAAGTACATACAAAAACCATCCAATATTACGGGAATTCATCAGCACCAACAGTTGCACTTGGCCTTCATGAGGAAGTGAAGCAAGGAAAGATCAAGGAAGGAGATTTGGTAGTTTTAGTCGGGTACGGAGCAGGTCTCGGCTGGGGAGCCATCACCCTTCGCTGGGGGAAATAATTGCTTAAACTGAAGTGCGAGAGACACATAGACTGCGGAGTCACCGGGCATTCGACGATTTTAATCAAACGTTTGATTAACAGATACAAGAATCATAGATATTAGTGGACAGGCGTGGTTCTAGCGTCTCGCGCGGGAACCACCTGAATCCACTTTTTCAAGCTACTTCAAAATAGCTAACACCGTCTCCTTAAAACTATCATAGACATCAGACCAAAGTGCTGTTTCCTCCGTATACCTTTTTCTTAACGAACCAAAGGCTTCTTTTTGTTTTTCCGCAAAGGAAGGATCCTCTTTTGGCGGCAACGACGCACGGACTTCATCTACGATTTGCTGAGATTTGGGTGCACGAGGTCCCCACTTTCCAAGTAATTGTCCTTGATTATCCAAGATTAAAATCATAGGAATTGCCCGTCCGCCGTTTGTTAAGTGACGATCAATCAAATCTGTATCTGCATCCCGTAATGCCACGCGCACTTCAATATCTGCAGCTTCTGCTAGTTTGCGAATAATGGGATTAATCATCATCGCATCTCCACACCAATCCTCGGTAATCGTCAGGAAATGAAGTTGATGTTGTTTCAACTCTTCAGCAAATCCATCTGCTGGAAGCTGGAATTGTTCATACACAGCAAAGCTTTCCTCTTTTAACATGCTCATTTCATTCATATAAGTTTGTATTGATTTTCCCTCTTCGAAATACTGTTGTTCTGTTTTCATCTAAATTCCTCCCGCATTTCTATGGGCGTCGTGACGACACCCTTCTTTCACCTGATCTGGACTATCTAATAATACTTAATTCTATCTAGTCGAAACAGTAATCTTATTTTATAAAGTTTTTCTAAATGAATAGCACCATTTATCATAATCTAATTTCTCTTCATAAAAACGATGAGCTTTGTCTCGCTGAATTCCCGATTCTAATGCCACATATTCAGCTCCATTTTCTTTTGCCCAATTATGTATATAGCTTAATAATTTCTCTCCAAACCCAGATGATCGATAAGCAGGATCCGTTACCAGATCATAGATAAAAACGTGTCGTTTATTATAGAAGTTCACTCTCCAGCTTAAACCAGCTAAGGATACAATCCGATTATCTCTATATAAAGCATATAAAGTATATCCATCTTTCCTCATTTCCTCTAGTAACTCCAGGTATGTCTCTTGGGTCAACTCAGTACGTAACTGCTTCATAATTGGAAAAGCCTCTAACCATTGTTCTTTATCCGTTAATTCCTGTATTGTTTCTGCCGCAGAATTCATATTTACGCCCCTAAAAATTTTATTCATGATGATAAAGGTACTATCGTATTACCGATAAAACTGTATGTTCAATCCCCCTGCTGTCCTGCAACTTTTGCAACTGAGGAACAACAAATTCAGGTACAATCTTGTACTTATCGAGCTCATCGATCTCAATCCACTTGTGAACATATCCTTCTTCCATACCTTTGAACTCATTTTCATAGTTAACTAATTTATGGTCTTCCGGAATTTCCACAAGATAATGCATACCCAATTCCTGAATTTTTTTATTCTCTGTCTCTAAAAAATATTCCACTACCCAACAGAGGTTCATATGGTCAACTTTTAAGTTGAACTCTTCTATTAACTCTCTTTTTAACGTCTCCTCTGTTGATTCAAAATGCTCAACTCTTCCCCCTGGTAAAAACCAATTTTCACTATTAACTGGCCTTTGAAATAAGACCTTTCCATTTTGTTTGATAATCGCAGCAGATCTTAAGTGAAAGCTTCTATCATTTTTTATTGAGAACTTGATCATCATTTTGGTTCTCCTCCAAATTGCTATCCGCTACTTTCCCTTTTGCACAAAGGAAAATGTCACCGATGACGGGGACACTTTGTTCTATGCTCTTCTCTTTTCAACTGGTATAAATAAATCAACCCGGCACTTCCCTTCAGGATCTTCGGAAGGGTTATTCATATTGAATTCCAGATTATATCTTTGGTAATCGGCTGCATAATCGCTATTTGGCAGCCATTCGCCAAACATATATTGATAGGCAGAATGAAGTTTTTCAGGTTTTTCATAAAAGGAATACAAAGCATATTGCCCGCCATCCAATTTCCTGAATTCCATCTCTTTATGGTTTTCTTTAATAAATCCCTCTGGTATTGTAACGCAGGCATCGTGACGGCAATCCTTGCTTTCTACTTGGTCCGGATTATCTAAAGATACACCGATGAATGACTGCTGGGGAGGATATAGTCCATTGCTGACCGCCCAATTGATCAGCTTTACCCAGTGTTCCTGGGGTTCAAAATAACTCCCCGTCCGTCTTATATAGG
Organism: Chryseobacterium sp. ISL-80; assembly: GCA_018613055.1. Classification (GTDB taxonomy): domain Bacteria; phylum Bacillota; class Bacilli; order Bacillales; family Cytobacillaceae; genus Mesobacillus. Next base: position 116,158 of record JAGGQZ010000014.1, read on the forward strand.
CTATTTCCATTTCAGGTAAGTTCTTGATTAAGATATTCATTTTTTACATCCTCTTAAAAAAGATTTGGTCTGCCGCTAGTTTTGCGGTTTCCCATCCTTATTCATTATTCATAAAGTTTTGTCTCTCCAAGTAGTTGAGCACTGTTTGTGAAAATTCCTGATGCGATTCCTTCGTATACTTAGCTATCGTATAAATTTGGGCAAGGTTCTTTAATCCCAATTGCTCTGTCATTTCTTTTAGTTTTGGGACAGCCATATAGCGGTTCCAGCCTTTTTCATTACGATCTTTATAGATTTCCTGAATATCCTCATCTGAATAGTCGTGATACTGATCGTAGTGAACAAGTCCATGCAATGGCAGCCGGTCCCGCGGGGCAGGGTTTTCCGCCGGATACCCTAATGAATAGCCAACAATGGGAACGACATTTAGCGGTAGGTTCAGCAATTCACCAATTTGATCACAATTTGCAAGCGTAGAACCCATATAGCAAATGCCCAGTCCCTCATTTTCAGCTGCTAAAGCGCAGTTTTGTGCCGCCAAAGCTGCATCAATGGCCCCAATCATAAAGCTCATGTAATTATCAAAATGTACAGGTGCATCGTTGAGTACAAGCCATTTCCTCATCCTATTAAAATCCGCACAAAAGGTTAAAAGGATCGGCGCATCAACAACCATCGATTGCTCCATATGAGCATGGTATAACTTTTCCTTCAGCTCCTTGTCTTTCGTGACGATGATCGAATACGTTTGCATATTGCCACTTGATGAAGCACGAATACCCGCCTGTAAAATTCGGTCTAGCAGCTCTTGGCTGATTTCCCTATCTTCATATTCTCGGATAGACCGGTGCCCGTGAATCACATCATTCAATTCCAAAACAAATCACTCCTAATGATCAGCCTTTTGTTTCTATTATTCTAGTTCCACCAAATATTCCTTCAATCGTTCTTTTGTTTCTGGTAAAAGAGGCGCCGACTTCCTGGTGTGCTCGTCCATTTGCACGATGACGGTTTCTGCCACCGCAGCAAGCTTTCCATTTTGATAGATTCCTTGGAATAATGAAAAGGAACTATTGCCAACTCTTGTAATGGCACTGCCAATCTCCACTGTTCCAGGCCACCGTATTTCCGAAAGTAAATCCAGCTTTAGATTCGCTATGACAAAGGAAGCATTATCCGCATGCAGCGGCTCCTTTGCATATATTAGCTCCGTTCTTCCCGTTTCCAGGAAGGTTGAAAACAATGCGTTATTTACATGTCCCTGCCGATCCGTATCTGCATACCTGATCTTGTCATATGCCTTTAATGGGAAATCCTCATATTTAGGTCTCATCTGCATCACCCTCATTCCTCCTGCAACTATGCCTATAGATACATTGTTCAACACTTTTAGCCATAAATCCTGCTTCAACAAGAGACACAGAGACGGTTCTTGTGCTCACACGGGAGCCGAAGTATTTTTTAATTTGGCCAAGAATAACTCATTACAGACTGTACCTGAGATTATTTGGCTAGATTCATTAAATTCACAAGGACCGGAACCACCCCCTTGTTATTCCCCCATTCCCACCGAAAACTTTATCTATCAGGAAGTATAAAATTAAGTTTCAACAAACCACTTTTTAGGTATAAGTATCTAAAACTTTAATCACAGGAGGCGTCTTAATTGCCAAATGAGGAATTAGTCATTTATCAAGGAAAAGAATATATTATTGTGCATCAATATGATTCAGGCTATGTGGAAATCAGAAAGCTAAAAAGCAGAAGTATTGAACTGGTACACGAGTCGGAACTAAAACACTTAAGTAATTCTGATTCCTAGGAAAATGGTAATTTCGCAAAAATAAGACGCAGAATAAGGCAAAACAGAAGCTGGAACAAAGCTCATTTTATGGAGGTTAGATTCTTACAAATTATAGGACGCCGGACCCCTCCCATGTCTCCTTTTATAGGGGAAAGATGCCCTTATGTGAGCTTGACATCCTCCATAAGGGTATCTTTATGGGGAAAAGATGCCCTTATGTGACCTCGATGCCGTGTATAAGGGTATCTTTACGAGCGAAAGATGACCTTATGAGACCTCGATACTGTGCATAAGGGTGTCTTTTTACGCGAAAGGTGACCTTATGAGGCCTTGAAACCCTACATAAGGGTATCTTTATGGGCGAAAGGTGACCTTATGTGACCTCGATGCCGTGCATAAGGGTATCTTTATAGGAGAATGATGCCCTTATGAGACCTCGTTACTGTGCATAAGGGTATCTTTTTACGCGAAAGGTGACCTTATGAGGCCTTGAAACCCTACATAAGGGTATCTTTATGGGCGAAAGGTGACCTTATGTGACCTCGATGCCGTGCATAAGGGTATCTTTATAGGAGAATGATGCCCTTATGAGACCTCGATACTGTGCATAAGGGTATCTTTTTACGCGAAAGATGACCTTATGTGACCTTGATACCGTGCATAAGGGTATCTTTATAGATGAAAGATGCCCTTATGAAGCCTTGAAACCACGCATAAGGGTATCTTTTTAAGAGAATGATGCCCTTATGTAGCCTTGAAACCGTGCATAAGGGTATCTTTTTAGACGAAAGATGTCCTTATGAAGCCTCGATGCTGTGCCTAGGGGTATCGAAAGGTGCTCTTATGAGACCACAAATCCCCGGAACCATCCCCTAGTCCCATAATTAATCGAAAAAAAAACCAGCAGAGCTCCCCCGCTGGTTTAACTATCACTTTGTCTTATAAAACCTGTCCCTTACTCTTTTTAACCGTGCATGATACTTCAAAATATCAAGCCTTGCTTTTTCAGCTTCTGGTGCGATCGGGCGCAGTTTTTCAACTTCCCAGTAGTCTACAATGACATCAAGGACCTGATCGAAATACTCCAGCGGGCCGTAATTGGCTTCCTTGGCAATGATGGACATCCGGTCTTCAAAGTCAGGCATGACGGCACCCGGCATTTTGAAATTCATGATCACATGCCCAAGGTAGTAGCAGTAATTCGGCTCCAATTGCAGATGATATTTTATGACATCCCGGTAAAAAGCATAATGCAAGGTCTCGTCCTTTGCCAGGCGCCGCAGCAGGCTGGACAAATCACGATCGTGTGGACCCGCTACTTTTGCCACATTGTTATAAAAGACCATGGTGGCAAGCTCCTGCAGTGAGGTATAAACCATCGTCTCAAATGGTGTATGGAAGTCAGGGTTCCAGCCATTTTCAACGGTTTGCTTATGTAGCTGATGAAGCCGGTCTGGATTGACATTCCGCGTAATTAATAGATACGTTTCCAGCAAGTTTGAATGCTGATCCTCTTCTGCTGTCCAGGTATGAACGAAATCCTTGATGACCGTTAATGACCCTTTGAAGGTCTGATCAAGATACGAAGTAAACCACGGGAGATTCACTTCCGTTAAGAGAGCTGTTTCAACAGCGGTGACGACGGATCCAGGCAGGGTCACCTGGCTTTCGTCCCATGGAACACGCCTGAAATCCTGCGCCTTATCCCATGGCAGGAATTCATGATAGCCCCAGTCTATTTTCTCAGCCCTCTTCTTATGTTCTTCATATAACTCTCTGACCTTTGGTTCAAGTCTGAAATCTAAATGGTTAGTTAGCAAAGTACACCCTCCATGACGAATAAAGTTTGTTTAATAAAACCGAAATCCAATCCTGAAAACCTTTTACAACTAACTTATAGGACCTGTTACTAAAATTACTATATCACATTAACACTATAGAAAACTAAAATATGATTCCCATCTATATTATTTTGAGTCTTTTAACCTCTTTTGCTAAATGAGATTTAGGATGGTGGACACAGGGACCGTTCACCTCCCCCTATGCCTCACACGCTTCCCAAGCAGCTTAATTAGCTGGTAAACTAAACATAAACCTTTTTACGGACGGAAGGAGCAACACTTTGAAAAAGCATGGGATTATATCACTGGGCGAAGTAATCGTTGATTTGATTGCAACCGATTCCTCCAATACCACATTTCAGCGATTATTAGGGGGAGCCACTGTCAATGTCGCAGTCGGGGTTAGCAGACATGGCATTCCATCGTATTATTTATGCAAATTGGGAAGGGATGAAAGCAGTAAATTTGTTGATGGCGAATTAAAGAAGGAAGGGGTTGATCTTTCTTTTTGTTCTTATAATATGAATAAACAAATCTGCTCAGTTTACATCCATTTAAATGAGCTGGGAGAACGGTATTTCCATTCGTATGTAAACGAAACTCCTGATGAGTGGATCACTGCGGAGGAACTTGATCGTGGCCCGTTCCTGAAAAGCAAGCTGTTTTACTTTGGATCTGGCACTCTTTTTCACCCAATTGCCAGAAAAACAACTAAACAAGCTATCCACAATGCCAGAGAAGAGAATATGCAAATTGCATTCGATACCAATATCCGGTTGAAACGATGGAAAAGTGAGCACCAGTGCAGAGAAACGATTCTCTCCTTTGTGCAGAAGGCCGATATCGTAAAAATGACGGAAGAAGAAATGCAGTTTTTAACAGAAACAGAAACTCTAGAATCCGCGTTAGATCAGATTGCAAAACTGGAGATCCCTTTCCTATTTGTCACGAAAGGAAAGGACGGAGCATATGCCATTCATGAAAATAGGATTGTGCATGTCCCTGGAATTCCGGTAAAAGCGATTGACACAACAGGTGCCGGAGACGCGTTCATGGCTGCCATTCTATCCCGCTTCCATGACAACGGGATCCCTCACAACGAAGCTGAATTAAGGGAGTATACTGAGTTTGCCAATAAAGCCGGAGCACTGTCTGCCACTAAATTGGGATCTTTATAAAGAGCAAAAGGGACCATTCTCCTGTCTCCTCCCTCCCCAAAAACCGCAAATTCGGAAAAGAAATCGTCTTCCTAGATGCCGAACCAAAGGGTATCTTTATCACCGAAAGATACCCTTATGTGACCCCGAACTCTTTCCAAAGGGTATCTTTATCACCCAAAGATAACCTTATGTGACCCCGAACTCTTTCCAAAGGGTATCTTTATCGGCGAAAGGTACCCTTATGTGACCTCGAACCCCACCCAAAGGGTATCTTTATCCACCAAAGGTACCCTTATGTAACCCCGAACCCCATCCAAAGGGTATCTTTATCACCGAAAGGTACCCTTATGTAACCCCAAACTCCACCCAAAGGGTATCTTTATCACTGAAAGATACCCTTATGTGACGCCGAACCCTATCCAAAGGGTATCTTTATCACCGAAAGATACCCTTATGTAGCCTGGAAGCCTCCCCAAAGGGTATCTTTATCCACCAAAGATACCCTTATGAGGACCCGAACTACTTCCAAAGGGTATCTTTATCGAAAAAACTGCCCCTAAAAATGCGGTTATAGCCTCCGTCCTCAAAAAAAGGCTCTCCTAGTCAAAAATGATCAAGGAGAGCCTTTATTTTTTCACTTAAGCGATTTTCACTTTCAGTAACCTTTCCATAGCCATATGCACGCTAGAGGTTACTGGGATGTCCGATACATTAACGCCTAGGTTAACCATTGTTTGCGCGATTTCTGGGCGTATACCTGAGAGGATCGTATTAACCCCTAAGAGCGACAACGCCCTTACTACTTTAAAGATCCGATCAGCAACCATCGTATCAATAATAGGAACACCAGAGAGGTCAATGATTAAATGTTCCAATGATAATTCACTGCTTTTCATTAGAGCTTTGTTCATTAATTCTTGAGCTCTTTGGGTATCTATATCCCCGATGATCGGTAGTACCCCAATTTGATTTGATATCTTAATGACTGGAATGGACAATTCTAACGCAGAGGCTTCAGCTACCATTATTCGAGTGTAGAACATTCGTGTGTAAGAGATGCTTAACCAATGAACAGCGCGGTCAACCACGGAATCAAAATCTGATAATAAATCGTAAAATTCCGCTATTGGCAGATTAAGCTCTACAGCTTCTTCCTTGATGATATGTCCTATTAGATTTCTATAATCTCTGACTTCATCAAGAGCGATTTCCAAAGGCAGGTTGTAGTTTACTAAAGTGTCAACTGCTTCCTGCCCCCATTCCTTTAATACTTGAAAAGAAGTTTCTAAATCACTCGTAACAGAAAGTGCATATATATTAATGATATTCTCACGCCACTCTTGTAGCTGAGAGTCAATTTTAAACGATGTTTGGTGGGAATCTAGCTGAGTTTTATGTTCAATGAGCCTTTGTTTTTCTAAAAGAATCTTATCCGATATACTCTGAAGATAATCAATTTCCGTTTGCTCGTTCACAGTTTCTCCCTCCCTAAAACGTCATGGTCTTTTTCAGCTTAACACATCAACTGAACAGAATGTCCACTTGGATTATTGTACCAATTCCCCGCCTTCATTCCATAAAAAAACAATGGTTACACTATGAATTATTCACCTGGAATTGGTGGGTTTTAGTCGCTTTATCGTCCTCCCACTGCTGGTCTGGATTTTAGTGGTTGACCGAAGGAGAATGTTGGAGCTCCTCTTAGTCTGGACATTAGCCATCATTCCAACTATTTACCTGGATTCTGCCGGTTATGACCTTCAATTTGGGCTGTACCCGGTTAAATTTATACCGATCATTCCAAATGCAACACCTTTCAACATTTTCATGGTCGGAATTACCTTTATGCTGTTATATCAATATCTCAGCAGTTGGAAAACTTACATTAAAGGCCTAATCATTATGGCGTCCACCTTTGCTTTTATCGGCGAACCACTCAGTCACTACCTAAACTTGGTGTATTACATAAAGTGGAAGTATCACTATTCGTTTATGTATTATATTGTGCTGGGTATTACCGTTAAAGCCATTGTGAACAAATGCAAAAATGCGTATTTAAGGTAAACACATAGTTTTCAGCCAGGAACTCCTGGCTGCATTTAATAGTGAAAATTAGTAAAGTGGCTAATGTCAATTCTAAAGACAAAGGGCCGGCTTTTCAGTCCGCATATTTTCCTGGAACCCTAGACCCTCCCCTTGTCCCCCAATTCACGCAAGGTCTGCCTTAAGCACTAGCTGCGATCTCCCCGAGTTTTCTATACTCACCGAGAAAGACCAAAAATGCACCGATCACCAGAATCGCCGTACCAAGAACAATGATACTTTGGGTAGCATAGCTCTCCATTCCGCACCTCCAAAAATCATTCGCCCAATATCGTATTCTCTTTTTATTCAATGGTGCAGGTCTGCTCATGCAACACAGGATTCACGCATTTACATGAGTCCTTCTAAATTGGACCCGATTTCCCTACTCCCTCCCTTTTCCCCGGAAGTATGACACGATGTCACATTGACATATGACACCATGTCATATACTATTTACTTATAATATGACACAGTGTCACATCACTTAAATGAGGTGATCATTTTGCCTAAGCAAACATTTTTTAATTTGCCAGAGCAGAAAATGAAAACGCTTCTTAAAGCAGCAGAAATCGAGTTCACAAGGGTTCCGTTTTTCGAAGCTTCAATCGCGAATATTGTAAAAACTGCGAGTATATCGAGGGGCAGCTTTTATCAATATTTCGAGGATAAGGACGATTTATATTTCTATTTATTAGAAGATAAATTGAAAATGGCCAAAATCTATTTCAGCGCCTTATTGGAAAAACATCAGGGGGATTTAATCGAAGCTCTGATTGAACTGCAAAATTACTTTTTACATGCATTATCTGATGAAGAAGAGAAGCAATTTTTAAAAAATGCCCTGCTCTACACCACACATAGAGTGGAAAGCTCTTTCACTAGCATCTGGGATACCTATCTGGAAAAAGAGGAATTCAAAAAGGTCGGGAAACTGATTGATCGAAATTTTTTGAATATCCATGCAGAAAAAGAGTTGCTGCAAATCTTCAAAATCGTCTCTGCATTGGCCTTTAACAACCTGATTGAAAAAACAGTAAAGGGCTTATCGGATGAAGAGGCTATCGAATCGTTCAAACTTAGTATGAATTTGCTAAAACACGGAATCTACAATTCGGAGGTGCAGGATAAATGACTGTAACAATCTATGGATTAGGATGCAGGTCCACAAAGAAAGCAAGAAAATGGATGATAAACAACGAAGTCCCTTTCGTCGAAAGGAATATGATGGAGGAGCCTTTAACCGTTCATGAACTTCAGGAGCTGCTGCGCATGACAACGGATGGTACCGATGACATTATCTCTAAAAGATCCCTTCCCTACAGGACCCTAAATATCGATTTTGACAAACTTTCTTTAATTGAGTTACTGGAAATCGTCCATCAACATCCGCGTTTGTTGAAAAGCCCGCTAATCGTGGATAACAAGAAGCTTCAAGTTGGTTATAACGAGGAAGAAATCCGCCAGTTCCTTCCGAGGAAGGTTCGCAAGTTTCAGTGGCTGCAATGGAAAATGGAACACTTATACCCTCTGGAAGGGTAAGCTTCCAGAAATGAATTTTAACTTCAAGGAGCAGCGTACAGATGGAAGAATTCACTCAGCAGTATACAATCAATCCTAAAAAAATGAGAAACGAACTTAAGAGGTTTTCTTTGATCTATAAATTCGCACTGGATGAAATGAATACCAAGATCAATATTTTAAAAGAAGAATTCATCCATATCCATGACTACAATCCCATCGAACATTGCAATTCCAGGATTAAGTCACCCGAGAGCATCATGAAAAAACTGCACAGGAAGAACCTTGATTTTTCCATTGGCTCAATCAGGGAAAATATTAAAGACATTGCCGGGATCCGGATCATTTGTCCCTTCATTACGGATGTTTATAAAATCAGCCAGATGATTGAGAACCAACAGGATATCGAGCTGGTTGAACGAAAGGATTATATCAAAAATCCAAAACCAAACGGTTATCAAAGCCTGCATCTTATCATTAAAATCCCGGTTTTCATGTCTGACCGAGTCGAAATGGTCTTTGTTGAATTGCAGATCCGCACGATTGCCATGGATTTCTGGGCCAGTCTGGAACATAAAATCTACTATAAGTACGATAAGGAAGTACCGGAAAGAATTAAAAAAGACCTGAAAGACGCAGCCCTTTCCGCTGCTGAGCTGGATTTGAAAATGGAGAATATCAATAATGAAGTGGCCAATTTAAAAGGGCAAGAAAATGCAAATGAAGACCTCCTTATTTTTCCGGAGACTTTGAATTTAGAAAAGACCCATTTTCGGTCTCTCCTTAATGGGTTTCTTGTGGGTGTACCCAAAGACTTAAAAAATTAGGCAGTCTCATCTCTCACGAAGCACTTTGCTTCTTTTTACCGTGGTCACACGGTCTGCTATCCCCTCCCTAAAACACAGAAGCATAAGATTCATCCCTTTGCTTTAACCACAAAAAAGCCAATATAAAAGGTATCTCAACCTTTTATATTGGCTTTTCCCATTGATCAAATTAAGTTGAATTCTTATTAATATGTTAATTATTCAATCAATATGTTTGTTACATACAACACAGGAATAATCAATGCTGGTTTGGAAGATCGTGAAGTGGCTCAATATCGTGAGACTTAATTGTTACTTGCCCATTAATAGTTACAGCAGCCAATAGTCCCATTGCAAGAATCATGCTAACAATCTTTTTCATAGAATTTCACTCCTTGATAATTTCTAATACCATCATATATCATTGGTAAAGTTTCCGAATTTCCAGTTTCATAGGGAATAATATCGAATATTAACGAAAAAACGTCAAATTTTGTAACTTTATTGGTAAAATATAATCATAGTTATAACATAGGAGGAGTAGTTTGTGAACAGAGCAGATATAATCGGAAAACAAATTAAATACCTTCGAAATCAAGTTCAGATAACCCAAAGCCAGTTGGCTGAGGGAATCGGTACCCAAGCCCAAATAAGTAAAATTGAGAGCGGTGAAGTCATTCCTTTGTGCACGACCTTATATGAAATCGCTCATAAGTTAGGTGTAGATGTTAACTACTTTTTTAATCAAGCCTATTACCCAAGGTTTGATTATGTAAAAGAAATAATATTTCAAATCAGGAAAGCAATCAGAGAACGCAATTATGAAGAAGTTGAGCATATTATCAAAGCTGAGGAAGGACACATAGCTTTTAAGATCCCAATTAACCATCAATTCATGCTCTGGCATAAGGGAGTAGTAGAGTACTATATAAGAAAGGATGTTAATAAATCTTTAGACCTTTTAGAAACAGCCTTTATGGTGGGAAAAGGTAAGAATAACAGTCTTCCTGTTTCCATCCAGGACATTGAGATCCTAAACAGTCAAGCCATTATCTATAATGAAATTTCCGATTTCACTCATTCTGTGGAAATTTATAAGAACGCCCTGAATTATTTAAAAAACATGCCGGAAATACCGGATAAAAGAGTAGTCATCCGTCTTTATTATGGAATCGCTAAATCCCTTTTTAAATCAAACTTGTTCAAAGAATCCATATTATATTGTAATAAAGGGATTAAACTCTGCTTGAATGAAGAGCTCCTTTACTTATTAGGAGAACTGCATTATGAAGCAGGACAGAACCATCAGGCTTTAAATAACCACATCAAAGCCTTGGATCATTATTCCCGGGCCAAAGAAACATTTCATATTTCCAAAAACAAAGATTTTTTTGATGCTACGGAAAGAAAGCTTTCGCAGCTCCCAAAACAAAACTATTAATGGCTCCATTATGATTCTATTATTTTCAATACATAATAAGAGACAGCAAAACGAATTGCTGTCTCTCTAAATATATTCGAAGTGCCTAATAGCCCTCCACAGTACCTGAGTATCTTGTTGATTTCGCTCTGTATAGAGGTGGCTTATCATACCCTGTCGGCACCGAAACTTCTGTTACTACAATTCTCCAGTCACCACTTCCTGCACTGCTGTTTAAGGTTACCTGAGAAGTAGAGGTTACTGTTTTACTTACCTTAGTTGACCACCACAACCCATTATCTCTTTGTAATTTTACTACTACGCCCTGTTTACCTGCAGTTTGAATGAACTCATCAACCTTAAATTTTACACTTACACCCTCTTTCATGGAGTAAAAGTGATGGTAATTGGAAGGTACGGAAGTCGTACTTGGTGTTGTAGTCCCTCCGAAATTTGTAATAAAAACATTAGCAGATGCTGGAGTTACAACTGCAAAGATTACTAAAATTGCTAAAAGCAAAGAAGATAGTTTAATATAAACTTTTTTTACCATTTATGCCAGCTCCTTACTGTAAATTAAGAGGTAATTTTAGCAGTTGTAATTCTGTACTCTCGATTAGGAGCATTAACTTCAACTACTAATGTCGTGTAATAGCTAATAGGGGTGTATTTAAGAGCCGTGAATTTGCCATTACTGGTAACTCTCGCCACTTTGGCTGATGATCCATTGATAAGACCATCTAATCCTTCCACTTTAGTAGACTCGGACCTGGAATACATAATACCGGTTGTTTCTGCACGGGCGGTAACCGCTGTTAAATAACTACCATTCCAGGAAAAGGTCCCACCGACAGCGTGAGAAAAATTCCATCCGTTGGTATTTGCAACATAAGCTTGATACTCTTTTGAGCCAACCGCTGCTATTGCGATTGAGGAATAATGTAATTGACCTTCTTCCAAACTAGAAGGAGCACTATTTTTTTCCTTAAATCCCACTTTTAAGTTTTTTCCTTTTAATTCGAAATTTTTTTCACCATTAGCCAGTTTTACGTTTGCTTTTTCTACCAGTTCGTTAAGCTCTAAGTTCAGAGCATCAATCTCTTTGGCCGTTGGATAATGGCCTTTCTCAGCCGCGCTTGCTCCATTGGCAGAAATGAATAATATAAATCCAAATGCCAAGAGAAACAGAATCTTCTTCACTAGTATTCCTCCCTTTTCTTTTCAAAGGTATACCTTTATTAAGTTTTGAGCTCATTACCATTATCTAGGTTATTCTATTAATTTGTCACCGTAATTCCATCGAGGAAACCCGCCATATTTTGAAGTGGAAATATCTACTTTATGATGAATTCACAATATAAATATAGTTATATTTATATTGCCTATTTGGTGAAAAACGATTTTTTTTGGTCTGAATTTAAGATACAGAGGACAATTGTCTGAATTTACGGATTTCACGAAAATCAATTACTCCTATAAAATTAACATTAGAGAAGGGACTTAAAACTTTGATTAAGGGGGTGTGAAGAATGACGAGGGTATTGATCATTAATGAAAACGAACTCTTCGGATTAGGAATAAAACAGCTATTGGAAAAAGAATCAGACTTTAAAGTTACCTTTTTACATCCATTATCCAAGGACTGTAAAAACACAAACATCATTTCCGCTTATGATGTTTACCTATTAGAATCCACTCCCATTAGCTTTAAACTGGCAAAGCAAATTTTCGAAATGAATGTAAAAGCTCGAATCGTAATGTTTTATGATCGATATATCTCTCACCTTAAGCAACTTGTTAGCGCAGGCATAAGTGGATTCATAAAAACAACAACATCCATTACTGAACTCATATTAACATTGCGTCTTGTTAATCATGGACATGCTTCATTTCCATTGCCATTACTGAATCAGTTAATTACAGCCAAACAAGATTCCAGCTCCGATAGCATGATTCAGGATAACGTCTTATCAAAAAAAGAATTGGAAATACTACATTGTATTGCAGCTGGTAAAAACAATCGGAAAATCTCCGAAGAATTATTTTTAAGTGTCCGCTCTGTTGAATACCATTTAACAAAAATATTTAGAAAGTTGGATGTTGAATCTCGTTTAGAAGCTCTCTCTAAAGCTATAAGTCTTAATATAATACAAATTAATAACTAAAACCCAGCTAACGAAACGAATATATTAGGAGGAATCACCAATGGAATTATATATGATTATATTTGTATTTTTTGTATGCTTTATCATCAGTGCAGTTTTAAATATCCTCTTCAAAATGACCCAGAGAGTTAATTGGATCATGTCCTTGCTATTAAGTTTATTTCTGTCGATCGTCTTTGTTGCAGTACTAGGCGTCAAGTAGTTGTTAAGGTGAAATGTTCAATAATTAAAAACCTCGCTATGCTTACATAATTCAAGCATGGCGAGGCTTTATAAACTTGTTAACAGTTCTTAGCTTATTTCTTCCGTGAGGACGCCCCCTCTTCTATCCCCTCCTAAAAAACAGAAGCATATGATTCATCCCTTTGTTTTAAGATATAAGTGAATTGGCTCATCTATTTAAATCATTCTTTTTCCAGGATTAATCGTTTGACTTCATCTTTATTTCGTACTATATTAGTTGACGTATCAATAATTGAGCTATCAATTAATAAAGGCGGTGGTTGCATATGGAGAACGGCAGCATGGACAATGAACTCATCATCCAAAGGTTGTCCGAGATTAACAAAAGGGCGATGGCGAAGTTTGAGCGCTGTGCTGGCATTAGCCCATCTCGGCTTGAGATTCTGCGTGAAATTTATGAATCAGAGGAAATCACTCAGAGAGCACTTCAGAAAAAGGTCAATATTGATCATGCGGCGGTCACCAGACATCTGAAGCAGCTTGAAGAAAATGGGATGGTCGTCCGCAGGAAAAACCCTGAAGATCAACGTTTTACTTATGTCCAGCTATCTGAAGAGGGAAAACGGAAAGTGAGCGCCTACTGCGAAGAAAAACAGCGGTTCATTTCCAGCTTCCTCAAAGGTTTTACAGACGAGGAAACTGAAGCTCTTCTCCAAATGCTTACACGCCTCCAAAAGAATATAGAAGAGATTTAACCTTACACCAAGACAAACATAAGGAGAGTGCAACATGACCACACTTAAGCAGAACGACTTCAAAGAAATTATCACAGGACGCCGCTCCATCAGGAACTATGATCCTGAGGTGAAAATCAGCAAAGAAGAAATGGCGCAAATCCTTGAGGAAGCGACTCTTGCTCCATCCTCCGTGAACCTGCAGCCATGGCGTTTTGTCGTGATTGATTCGAAGGAAGGAAAAGAAACCCTAGCACCGTTAGCTAAATTCAATCAGAGACAAGTCGCATCCTCAGCAGCTATGATCGCAGTGTTTGTCGACATGAAGAGTGAAGAGTACCTGGAAACAATTTATAATACTGCAGTGGAAAAAGGGTTCATGCCTGCTGAAGTCAGAGACCAACAGGTTCCTGCAATCGCAGGACTCGTAGAAACTATGACAACCGAGCAAAAGAAAGAAATGTTCCTTATCGATGCTGGACTCGTTTCCATGCAGCTGATGCTCGCCGCTCGCGCGCATGGCTATGATACAAACCCAATCGGCGGATACGAAAAAGGCCAAATCGCAGAAGCATTTGATCTGGACAAGGATCGTTTTTACCCTGTCATGCTCGTTTCAATCGGGAAAGCCGCCGACCAAGGCTACCAATCAGTTCGCTTGCCTGTAGATGTCATCGCACAGTGGAAATAATATAAAAAAGGAGAAATGACTTATGATTATCATTCATGCCGGTTTTCAAGTAAAAACAGACGTAGAACAGGAATTTTTAAAAGAAATAAAGCCATTAATCGAAGCATCAAGAGCCGAAAAAGGCAATGTCTCCTATGACCTTTTAAAAGACACCGAAAAAGCCGGAGCCTACACAATGGTTGAATTATGGAAAGACATGGAGGCCGTTCAGACCCATAACCAGGCAGACCATTTCACCGCCTTCATGGCCAAAGCACCACAATTCATGGCCGCACCAACAGAAGTAAAGCTATTTAATGCCGAGCCGATTTCAAAATAGAAAAAAGCAAAGCAAATAACAAAGCGTTTCATATATGAATTAGCAAACCAAATCGCATATTATTTAGCAATAAAGAAGGAGCTAGATCCGAAAAATCCTAGCTCCTTACTTTTGTATTCTTTTTAAAGTATAGCACCCGTTTGTTGAAGAAAACAAAAGGAATAATCACTTTTGCAGTTGGTTTAAAATCTGTTTCAATACATCATTTTGCGACATATCATTAGTAAATAGTGTTTCTCCCTGCACTCCAAGGTAATCGTTTGAATTCCACCAGGCACGCAAAGAGCTTTCTCCAAATTCCATCTTTTGGGCACGAGTGTTATGACGTATGACTGTTTCCTCAAAGGATAAATCAAAATAATAAGTATATGCCTCTTGGTTATAGAATTGGATTAAGTCTTTCAGCATTTCACCATAACGGCTTTTATTTAAGATTCCCTCCACAATAACAACTCCACACTTACCTCTACCATATTCTGCAATTTGGCGAATCAAACCAATAGAAGGATTTCCATCTCTATCGTTAACCTTCAACATATCACGACGAACGACATCCTGTGAAACCAAAAGCGTTCCGTGACCTAAATGATTTTGAAGGCTTTTTGCAGTCGTAGTTTTTCCACTTCCCGAATTGCCTCGTAAGATAATTAGCTTAGATTCCATAATCTCTCCCTATCTATTGTCCCTTTTTTAAAATCTTACTTTTAATACTTCAATCTAATAATCAATTTTTGCTTATTGAACATAACTGCTTCTTTACTTCGATAAGAAGTTCAACAAAAAAGAGCTTTAATCCTTCCTGGATCAAAGCACTCGTAAGTTGAACTACAGAATAGAATCTCACTAAGATATAGCCAGAATGGAAAGATATATACATAGAACTGATGAAGATAATAAGATGACAGAAGTTAAACGGTTACTCCTAAATTTAATTCCATATGCACAAAAAAAGATAGCGGCGGCCAATTTGGAGAAACTTTGATAATAAGCATTATTTGCAAAAGATGCACTGCTAAAAATTATTGAAATAAGCAAAGTTATAGAGATTAGGATTTTAAACCATAAAGGCTCTTTTAGGAATTGTTTAATCATAAATTTAACCCGCAGCATGCTTATAACTCCTCTTGAAGGAACTTTTGATATTAGTTAAGATATGGTGAATTTCACAAAATAGAACTTCCCTTGATGTAAGGTCGAACATTGAAAGGAGTTTAACAGAAATGTTCCTCCACTAAACTGCGTCGTTTGTTTAATAAGGAATTCAACAAGAAAGGTGCTTAATCCTTCCTGGATCAACGCACCCTATGTTTAATATGAAAATTTATTTTTCTCCATCTGTTCAATATCGCATCCAGTAGCAATCTGTTACTCAGACCCTAAGTTAAGTGAAATAGGTACATTCAGTATACTCACATCCAAAAAGGAATCACTTACAATTTAACTTCAATATTCTTAAACATAATGTATGATTGTTTGTTAATAAACAAATATATCTATAAAATGTTTATTTATATTTGACTTCATTTAAACTTTAATATAAAATGTTTACAAATACGCAAACGAAATTATCATACGTTTGTTTTTCCTCAGAAAATGATAGGAAGTGTTTATAACAATGGAAATATCAAATGTTTTTTGGAGTGCCTCTTTGGAAGAATTGAAAAGTGGATATATTCAAGACAGTGATTTTATTACTTGTCTTTTATGTGGAGAGAGAGTAGAAAAAGGGATTGTTTATCCTTACGAAAATCGACTTTACGAAGCCGAAAGGTATATGCGTATTCATATTGAGAGTACCCACCTTTCCGTATTTGATTATTTACTTGCCATGGACAAGAAGCTCACGGGCCTTACTGAACATCAAAAGAAACTATTATCTCTTTTTTATCAGGGGAAAAATGATAAAGAAATTCAAAAAGAACTTGGCATTGGAAGCGCCTCTACTATTCGTCATCATCGTTTTGCATTAAAAGAAAAGGAACGTCAGGCAAAGACTTTTTTAGCAATTATGGAATTACTGAAAGAAAAAGATGAACATGCACCAGCTTTCGTACCCGTGCATAAAACAGCCACAATGGTAGATGAAAGATACAACATTACTCAAGAGGAACAGGAGCTATTGATTCATAAATACTTCTCTCAAGGAGTATTGACTAAGTTTCCCAATAAAGAAAAACAAAGACTCGTTGTCCTGAGGGAAATTTCGAAACATTTAAAAACGGATTACCATTATGATGAAAAAGAATTAAATCAGATTTTAAAAGAGTTATATGAGGATTATGTTTTAGTCAGAAGATATTTAGTGGATTACGGATTTTTACAACGGACATCTGACGGGAGCAGTTATTGGTTAAAAAAATAAATGGATAACAGTAGGTGAAAAAACATGGATCGCAAAAAAGAGTTGAAACAACAATATAAGGAAACATCTGTTGAAGCAGGCGTTTATCAGATTAAAAATACGATTAACAATAAAATACTGGTTGGAAGCACCAAAAACTTTAAAACTCTAAACGGAATAAAGTTCATGCTCGAAACGAATGGATATACAACTAACAAAGAACTGCAAAAGGAATGGAACCAGTACGGAAAAGCCGCTTTTATGATTGACATACTAGAAAAAATGGAAAAGAAGGATGACCCATATTTTAACGAAAAAGAGGCACTACTCGCTCTTGAAGAAAAATGGCTAGAAAAGTTACAACCATTTGGAGAACGTGGTTATAACTAAAAATAGTCTAAAGAAGGAGACAGAACTGTGGAACAGAGAAGACATTCAGTAACACCTCAAGATAGAATGAATTATATATTAGGTCTTTATTCTGCAGATCAACAAATTAATGCGGTTCTTTACTTTCCTTTGAACAATCAGTAAGGATTACGCAACAATTGCAGCCAGTTTTGAACAGCTATTTAGTCGATTCCTTAATCTAAGGTATCGACCTTTTGTATTTAAAGCAAGTTAAGCGTGACTGTATAAGTCTTTGTTTCACAAACCTGCTCTTTTACACAACAGGAGCTGCCGCATCGACAACTCCTTGTTCCACAAACGCATCCCGGTTGTTTAACAATTAAGTATTACTTACTTTCATTAATAGTGGAGATATTAATAGAAAACTCCTCAAAACTCAATTGCCCTAAAGCAAACTTTGTACTTTGGACAAATATACGTTCATTTTTAGTTAGTTCACGTTTTGCTGCCTTTTCAATCCACTCATGCTCTAAATCTAAAACATCTAAAACATGCCTTTGTTTTGAAAAAGCTTCATAGTATCTTAATCCAAATTTTCTCTGGGACATAGCATCAATATGTATGCCATCTGGATTTGCAGTTAAGCCTTTTGATGTTGCAAAATAGGTATCTTTTTCGGTGTGAGCAACTTTAGATAAAATCTTGTTTATATGTTTATATTCTACAGCGCTTTTTCCAAATCCAACCTCACCAAGGTAATGTCCCAACTCACCGATAATAATCGGGATATCTGGTGCATTCAATTCTATTCTCAAGTGTTTCAATAATGAAAGTAATTTATCTTCATACATCTTATAACGTTCTCCGTAACTGTCACTTTCACCTTGATGCCACAGAATTCCTATTAGTTCACTTGATTCCATCGCAAATTTCGCTTCAGAAATCGCATGTCTTGTTAAAAGTCCATCAATTGCCCAATCATCAATAGAGCTCCCTCCCTCGGCACATGGTATGACCCCAATGGACTCACCCGGATGATCCTCTGTCCAAGCATGAGCAAAAGATGCTGCAGGTCCAACACCAGATATGTGACGATCAAAATTAAGCGGCTCCGCCATCATTTGCCATCTACCGTTTCGCAACATATATATGTGCTCATTATAAATCGGAGATACCTCCTCAATAAATCCTCTGCCTGCCATATTTGATTGTCCAATTAATAATATAGATTTCATAAAAAAACCTTCTTTCTTTTTTTACTAAAGGGCAATTAGACTGGATAAAACCAAAATTATACTTTTTTTTACTTTAATTTTATCCTTATTAGCATGCCTTTTGTGTTGTTTTTTCACGTTTTGCACTCCTAAAGAGAACCCATTATCCAGCAAAGGGGAGTTCTCTTGCTTTTACCTCAGGCGTCCCAATGCTTTAGTTGCTCAGTTCGACTAAGGCTGCAGAACCGTCCCTATATCCATTAAAAAGAGGATAGACAAATGTCTATCCCCCATTTAAAAATCCGAGGCGGGAACCGTCTTACGCCTTACGGATTTTCACTTTATCTTCATTGTCTTTGCGGATCTTTTCCACAATCTTGGTGACTTTTTCATCTTTCTTTTGTGCAAGAACTTGCTGCTCAAGCTGTGGTTTGATTTTATCCAGTTCTTCCGGCTTTTGCTTTTGGCCTTCAGCTTGTTGCTTGTATTGATCATACAATGCCTGGATTTCTTCATCGGATGCTTCTACCTTACCGATCTTGCTGTCCAGATATTGTGTGACGGTCATTTGCTTTTTCAGCTGGGCCTTCAGTTCTTTCTCGGTCAATTTGTTCTTTTTCAATGCTTCTTCATACTGTTTTTCATCTTCGAAATTGGTTTTGATTTTTTCCAACTCTGCATCAATTTCTTTTTGTTCAATGGAGATGCCGTCTTTCTCAGCTGTCTGGAGAAGCAGCTCCGCATTGATCATTTGGTCCAGAACAGACTTTTCAAGCTGTTCCTTCATCTTTTTATCCATCTGGTCCGCCGGCATGCCCTGCTGTTCGTAAGTTGCTTTCATGGCATCCAGTTCTTTGTTATATTCTTTTTTTGAAATATCTTTTCCATCAACTGTTGCAACCACATCTTCTTTATTTTCTTTCTCAGCATTCCCTTTTGAGCTATCTTTGCTGCATGCGCCAAGAACAAGGACGGCGATGCTCAACAAAAGAACGCCAGTAAAAATTCGCTTCATCATAAACAAACTCCCCTTTCACCCAACATGTCCGTCATACTATCATATTTCTCAAATGAATAGGAGGTTTTAAGGGAAATGTTATCATATTGTAATATAGTTAATGATAAAAAAGACCCATAAATTATTCATCCAAGCTATCCCATTATAACATAATCAATCATTCACCATTCAAAGGCAATAAAGGATATTCCCACTGATGCGTACACTCTTCCAGCATATAATAGCCTCGCTCTTCATTCGGCACAATGCGGGTGCACTGCTGTCTTGGAATGGGCCCCGTTTCGCCTTCGCTTGTTACATCAATCCAACTCTCACCGGTTGCTTCGTCATAACGCGACGTCAGCCGGGTTCCATTGACGACAATGGTATGGCCATTCTCTTTCATCTCGGCTTTCTTCATGAAAGACTCGATATCACCAGTGATATCAGCTACACTATGCCCCGGCTTGGACTGTCCAAGATGAACTTCCTTCATTCCCTTCCAGGCAGGAAAACGGATCGTGCTTTCCGTCACCCATTCAGCCCTGTCCATACCAAGAATTCCTTCCGCATCCAAACCTGGATGTTCCGTTCCCTGTACAACCAAGGTGATCGATTGGTCATCAAGCCGTTTGCCAATCAAGCCAAACATCGTCTTGTAAAAATGGTATTGGTACGTCGTTTCGCCTAGCGAAAAGAATAAGTTTTATTCCCTCCCCTGGAGGCTAAAAGTAGTTATGCACCTAATCAAAGTGGAATAGTATGAAAAAAACTAAACTGAAAGCTGGGATGAGGATGGGACGGTTTTTCTTGAATCTGATTGCCACGTTACTCGTGGTTGCGGTCAATGCGTTTGCGAATATCCTGCCGATCAACGGGCAGACCACCGGGGAAATATCAAATAGACTGGATGTATTGTTTACTCCGGCAGGATATGTTTTTGGCATCTGGGGATTGATTTATGTTTTATTGTTTATTTGGACAATCAGGCAGTTTCCTGCTTCACGAAGGAATTTGCCAGTCTACCAAAAGTCCACCCCGCTTTATGTGCTAAGCTCTGTCCTCAATATCGCCTGGATTCTTTTATGGCATTACGAGTTTTTCCTATTGACGGTGTTTGTGATGATTGGTTTGCTGCTGACTCTCATCAGGCTTTATCAGCTTATCAGAAATGAAGACCATTCTTTTTGGGACCTGCTCCCTTTTTCTGTCTACCTCGGCTGGATCAGCGTCGCCACTATCGCGAATATCAGCTACTACTTGAAATATATCGACTGGAACGGCTTTGGTCTATCCGATGTTGTCTGGACACTGATCATGCTTGTGATCGCAACACTTCTGGCGATTTATTTTCAATATAAAAATGAGGATCGCATCTATCCCCTGGTTTTTATCTGGGCGTTTATCGGAATCGGTGTTAAAAACGCTGCAGACCATCCGGTGATAAGCACCACTTCCTATGTATTATCTGCCATTATTCTAATGACGATTTTATTCGGACTGTTCAGGAAGCGTTGATACATTAAGGCACCAGCCTTCGTTGCCAGAAGCACATAAGTACCTGCTAGGGTGCTGATCGTAAAAATTCATCTATAAAATCCATGATGATGGCATAGCTGAAAAGACTAATAGGCACAAGATTGACAATCAATACAAAAATCCTTTTCAATAAACTCTCTTTGCTGAACATTGAAATGATGCTGAAAGGAATGCCAACCAAGGTAAGGATAAATGCCAATGCTCCTAGCTCTCTTGGTATAGAGGTGAAAATGGATAGAGGGATCACAATAATCACAGCTATAGCGATAAAGAATGCCATGTTCGTGAAAATTTTCAGCTCTTTCCTATCCAATTCATTCACCTCTCAGTTTATTTAACAAAATCTTAAACTATCATCTCATATAGAATGAAATTTTTTAAAATAAAACCTTCGATGTGTCAGACAAAGTATTCTTCAAAAATGGTAAAATAGTGCAAAGCCATAAGGGGGACTTTTTATGATCAAATATCCGTTTTTAGAAGAAGGGGCAACAATAGGCGTGACCGCACCCTCATCAGGTGTGCCAAAAGAATTGCACGGACTTGTGGAAGCTGCCTCTAACCGTTTGAAATCAAAGGGTTTTGATGTTGTTTGCGGCAATACAGTCTGGACTCAAAACAAAGTAAGATCTGCGCCAGCTAAACTTCGGGCCGAGGAGTTTAATAAAATGATGCAGGATGAAGACATTCACCTTATTATCCCTCCATGGGGCGGCGAACTCCTGGTTGAGATGCTTGAATATATTGACTTCGGAAAAATACAAAACAAGTGGATATTAGGCTATTCTGATATCAGTTTATTATTATTTGCTATTACTTTAAAAACAGGAATTGCTACTGCACACGGAACAAACTTAGTAGACTTAAGGGGAGACTACTCAGACGACACAACAGCGATGTGGCAGTCTGTTTTATCCACTAAAAAAGGCGAGTCAACCCAACAACATTCATCAGAAAAATACCAAAAAGAATGGCAGCATGACCAGCCTACTCCCTATGTTTTCAATTTAACCGAACAAACCTATTGGAAGACCATATCAAACACTGAAGTAAAGATTCAAGGACGTTTACTTGGTGGGTGTATTGATGTGATCAGGCATGTAATCGGAACACCATATGGAGATGTAGCTACCTTCAGGAAAAAGTATATTCAAGAGGAACCAGTCATTTGGTTTCTTGAAAATTGCGAGTTATCCACAACCGATTTACGCCGGTCTCTAATTCAGATGAAATTGGCTGGTTGGTTCGATCATTGCTCAGGGATTATGTTCGGCAGAAGCCCAGCTAACACGCCTGTCAATGAATATACAGCTGAAGATGTATATAAGGAAATTTCAGAAGAGCTGCAAATCCCAATCATCTACGACATCGATTGCGGCCACGTTCCACCTCAAATTACTTTTATAAACGGTGCATATGCAGAAATAGAAACAAAAGATGGAACAGGCACAGTAATCCAACATTTCCGATGAGATAATAAATCATACTAACCGATGCTCAGAGCTAATTGCTCCGGGCGTTTTTTAATGGATATTTTATGGAATTGGCGTGATCAAGTTACGATTCACTACTAATTCTAACTCACGTACCCCGTTTAGAAGGATAATCAAAGTTGGTATTGAATAGAGATAGAAAGAATAAGACTCGTCGGCAGTTTTATGGTTGTGAAAATAAAGGGGGAATTACATATGATCTCATTAAATGAAGTGAAGGAAGCACGGGAACGAATTAGCGACATCATTCATGTAACACCTATCCTAAAATCTGAGCAACTATCGAGGATATGCGGCAACCAGTTTTTTTTCAAATCAGAGCACTTGCAAAAGACTGGCTCATTCAAAATCCGCGGCGCCAGCAATAAAGTCAAACAAGCTGTCGAAAATGGTGCAAAGTATGTAACGGCAGCCTCCTCGGGTAATCATGGCCAGGCAGTGTCCTATGTGGCGAATAAATATGGAGTGCCCGCAACCATCGTCGTTCCGGAGGATATCAGCCAATGTAAAATGAACGCCATTCAAGCATATAATGGCAAGATTGAAATGTGCGGCACGACTTCTGCGGAGCGGCTACCAAGAGCCAAAGAAATCGCTGAGCAAGAAAATGGCGTATTCATTCCCCCGTATGATGACCCATATATCATAGCTGGTCAAGGAACGGTGGGATTGGAGATTCTTGATCAGATCCTGGATGTTGATGCGGTGATTGTCCCTGTCGGCGGTGGCGGCCTTCTATCGGGAATACTCACTGCCATAAAAGAGACCAACCCAAAGATCAAGGTAATCGGTGTAGAACCCGAGATTGCCAATGATACTTATCTGTCCCTTAAAAACAAGGAAATCACCTCGATCCCAGCCACCTCAACGATCGCTGATGGCCTGAGGAGCAGCCAGCCCGGGGACCTGACCTTCCCTGTCCTGATGAAATACCTCGATGACCTTGTCCTGGTCAGTGAAGAAGAAATCCGCCATGCCTTCAGCTTTGTTTTGGAACGAATGAAACAGCTGATCGAACCATCCAGCGCAACAACAGTCGCAGCTGCCATGCATAACAAATTGCCTTTTATGGATAAAAAAGTGGTGACCGTCATTTCCGGTGGGAACGTGGATTTGAGGAAGATATCTGGACTGATCAGTTAAAGAATGCAAAATGGGGACGGTTCTCCCGTCCCCAAAGTTACTTTTTAATCTTATTTCTCGCGTCCCCCGTACCACTGTGCCGCCGCTTCGACTTCCTCACGGGTCAACTGATGGCCTCTATTCTCCCAATGAAGTTCCACATCAGCACCAGCTTTCTCCAGCAGGGATTGCAGTTCTTCAGATTCACTCGGCGGGCAGATTGGATCATTCGTTCCTGCCGCAATGAATACCGGCGTTCCTGTCAGGTCAGGCAATTCAATGCCTTTTCTCGGTACCATTGGATGGTGGAGGATTGCTCCCTTCAAGGCATTTTGATAGTGGAACATCAGGCTTGCTGCGATATTCGCTCCGTTTGAATAACCGACTGCAACCACATTGTTACGGTCAAAGCCATATTTTTCAGCTGCTTCAGCAAGGAATTCATTCAATTCCTTTGTTCGGAAAATGAGATCCTCTTCGTCAAACACGCCTTCTGCCAGCCTTTTGAAAAATCTTGGCATTCCGTTTTCCAATACGTTTCCGCGGACACTTAAGACAGAGGCTTCATCATCGATCATTCCGGCCAGAGGCAGCAGGTCCAATTCATTGCCTCCTGTGCCGTGAAGCATTAATAATGTTGGTTTTGTTGATACCTTACCCTTGTTGAATATATGTTTCATTATTTATCTCCCTCCAAAACACGTGCCTCCACCTGTGGAAGCTTGTGCTCTAATTCTTCCCTTTTTGACTCGAGCCATGACGGCAGCATCAGTTTTTTTCCAAGTGCATCCGCTGGTTCATCCACCGCGAAGCCTGGTGCATCGGTCGCAATCTCAAAAAGAATGCCCCCGCCCTCGTGAAAATACAAGGCCTTAAAGTAGTTGCGGTCGAGAATCTCTGTTGGGTAAAATCCCTTCTCTTCCAGTTGCTCTCTCCACCTTTTATGGTCCTCTTCATCTCTTGCTCTCCAGGCGATATGATGGACAGTCCCTGCTCCCATCAATCCGCGCACTGAAGGAGTGAGCTTGATGTCAATCGTGTTGCCAACCTCTGATTTGAACCTGAGGAAGCTTTCCTCCTGGCCAACAGGCTCAAGACCAAGAATATCTTCAAGTACCTCTGCGGTTTTATGCGGCTGAGCTGAAATCAAGGTCGCTCCGCCAAACCCTTTGATTGCCACATCAGATGAAACGCCTCCATAGCTCCAGGGATTCATTGCCCCATCATGTCGTTCGACCAGTTCAATTTCAAGCCCGTCAGGATCCTGGAACTGCAAATAGGTTTCGCCATAACGGACATTCTGAATGAACCTGACTCCAAACCGCTTCAATCGATCCTTCCAAAAAGGCATGGATCCGGCGGGAATGACATAGCTGGTCACACCGACCTGTCCGGTGCCAATCCGCCCTTTCATCTGGTTTTCCCATGGGAAGAAGGTGATGACGGTTCCAGGATCCCCGGCTTCGTTGCCAAAATAAAGATGATACACTTCTGGCCGGTCAAAGTTAATCGTCTTTTTCACAAGCCTGAGCCCTAACACGCCTGCGTAAAAGTCAATATTCCGCTGCGCATCATTGACCATGGCGGTAATATGGTGGATACCTGTTGTCTTTTGCATTCCTTTTCACCCTTTCTCCCATCGGAAACTACTTGTGCCTTTCGATTTCAAAAATTCCTCCGACTAGCCTGCTTACTGCCATCAATCCAACTCTCTCACTTCAATCGGGATGAGCCTTCTCTCAAGCTGCCCGCGATACTGTTCATATTGCTCCGGCAGCATCAACTTTTCACCCATTGTTTCCTGTGATTCATCATGTGCGAATCCCGGTGGGTCAGTCGCAATTTCGAACAGAATTTCTCCATGCTCCCTAAAATAGATCGCATTGAAGTAGTTTCTGTCCCTAACAGGGGTTACACCATAGCCATTAGCTGACACGTACTGCTGCCAATCCAGCTGGTCCTCATCATCGACAGCCCTCCACGCAATGTGGTGAACCGTTCCTACACCCATTTCCCCGCGGCCAATAGGTGTCAATTTCAGGTCGATCACATTTCCGATGTCTGCAGAAGAACGGAAGCGGATGAAGTCTCCCTCTTTACCGACAAGCTCAAGCCCCATCACTTTTTCCAAAAGATCTGCTGTTTTTTCCGGCTGGGTCGATAACAGTGTCGCTCCGCCAAATCCTTTGACCGCAACATCAGGCGTTACCTCTCCGAAGCTCCATTCATTGATTTCCCCTTCTTCTCTTTCCACAATCTCCAGGTGAAGACCATGAGGGTCATCAAACTCTAAATATTGTTCACCGAAGCGCTCCATGATTGTATATGGAACCTTGAATTTTTCAAGACGGTTTTTCCAAAAATCCATTGAGCCCTTCGGTACCACATAGGAAGTCACTCCTACCTGTCCGTCGCCAATGACTCCCTGGCGAGCGCCTGCCCATGGAAAGAAAGTGATGATCGTTCCCGTCTTGCCGCCTTCATCCCCAAAATAAAGATGATACGTTTCCGGGTCATCGAAATTGACGGTTTTCTTTACCAATCGCAGCCCCAATACGCCACTGTAAAAATCAACGTTTTCCTGCGGATGGCCCACGATTGCGGTAATATGGTGAATGCCCATTGTTTTTTTGGTCATTAATAACACTCCCATTTATAATCTAATATAATTTAGAATAAAATAGCATCTATAGCGTATCGGCCAGGGCCAATCAGTGCTAATCCAATCGTGACAGCAACCAACGTCAAGTTATATTCATAGCCATTTGAAGTGGACCACAAGCCATTTGCGCCATGCACTTTTACAATGGCCATCAGCATGGTACCAGCAATCATTAAAGCTGCGAGTGGCGTCAAAAGCCCTGCTGCCAATAATATTCCCCCGACAAGCTCTGCTAACCCTGCGAAAAGTGCCATCGTCACTCCAGGCTTCATGCCGATCGATTCAAACCAGCCGCCCGTTCCCTTCAAACCATAGCCCCCAAACCAGCCAAACAGCTTTTGTGCACCATGGCCAATAAATAAAATGCCAATTACCAATCGTATGATTAACAAACCTAAATCCATCATTATTATACTCCTCCTAGATTATTATCTTGAATTCGAGATATATGAGTAAAAAAATTCATCTATAAGTCTTTTGCCCGATAGCCGATTCGCTTTAATAAACAGATCGTCTGATTGACTTCATCGGCATCCAAATCAGCAAAAATCCTGCTCATTTCCATTTCATGCTGAGGGAAAATATTATCCATCAGCTCTTTTCCTTCATCAGTCAAAACCGCATAAGTGACGCGGCGATCTTCGGGGCATCCCCGTCGTCTCACATATTTTTTCTCCACGAGCTTGTCAATGACATAGGTAATGCTGCCGCTCGAAATCAGCACCTTTTTTCCAATCATTTGGGTAGGCTGCTCTCCTCGGTGATAAAGCAGCTCCATCACGGAAAATTCCGTAGGATTCAATCCATGCTGCGCTGCGTCTTTCCTGATCACATCGTGAATAGCCTGCGCCGCACGAATAATAACGGTTACTGCTTTTAACTCTTCTCTTGGCTTTTCCATTTTTCCAACTCCTTTACATTATGCTGGATTTTCATGTCATCCAGCATAATGTCCAAAGGTTTTAAGCTGCAGGGTTTACTTCTAATTCAACTTTGATCTTGATATCTTTTCCCACTAAAACGCCGCCTGTTTCAAGTGCTGCATTCCATGTTAGACCAAATTCTTCACGGTTGATTTTTGTTTCTGCTTCAAAGCCGTACACTTCAACGCCCCATGGGTTTGTGCCTTTGCCGCCAAATTCCACATCGAATGTGACTGGTTTCGTTACATCTTTGATAGTCAAACCACCCGTTACCTTGTAGTCATCGCCATCTCTTGTAATGCTTGTAGATTTGAAATCAATCGTTGGATACTTCTCAACATCAAAGAAGTCAGCTGATTTCAAGTGATTTTCACGATCTTCATTACGAGTGTCAATGCTAGCTACATCAATTTTGAATGCAATTGATGCAGTGGTTAAATCTGTAAGATCTGCTGCCTCAACATCTGCAGTATAAGAATCGAAATGACCCTTCACCTTTGATACCATCATGTGTTTCACTTCAAATCCAATTGCTGAGTGTGCCTGATCAACTGTCCATTTTGCCATTTTAAAATTCCTCCTAGTATTGTTTTATCTCGAATTCGAGATATAGTTTTAAAAAAAATCTTGAATTAATTTATTTTTAATTTGAGATAAATTTATCATATATTCCTCTTGGGTGTCAATAGATAATTTTTCTTCTTACAAAAAAAAGGAACCCGATTACATTCGAGTTCCTTTTCCCTTTAAGTTTTTTAAAGGCATTCCCTAAACCAAGAACCCTTTAAAAAGCAGCGGTCCAGCCACCATCCACAGTAATCACCGCTCCATTGACAAAGCTGGAGTCGTCTGATGCAAGGAACATTGCGGCCTGCGCAATTTCTTCTGGCTTACCGGCACGCGGCGATAATGAGTGAGTCAAGCCTGCACGTGACATGCCAAACTCATTGATGCCTTTCATGCTTGATCCGATGTTAGTTTCGACCGCTCCCGGTGCGATCGCATTACAGCGAATCCCTTTTTGCGCGTACATGAAGCCGGTGTTCTTTGTCAGGCCAATCACGGCATGCTTGGACGCACCGTATGCTGCGCCGGCATGAGCGCCGCTGAAACCGCCGGTTGATGCTACATTAATGATGATTCCTTTTTCTTTTTCAAGAAAAAGCGGAATTGCTTTTCGCATGGCGCGCATTACACCTTTGGTATTCACATCAAAAATCTGGTCCCATCTCTCGTCGGTGATATCGCCAACTGGTTCAAAGCCATCCATGATCCCGGCGTTATTCACCAAAATATCCAAGGTGCCAAACTCACTAACTGCTGTATCGATCATATTATCTACATCCGCGAGTTCCGCCACATTCACTTTAAGCGCCTTTGCAGTTCCACCGGTTGCGGCAATCCCTTTCGCAACAACCTCAGCACCTTCAAAATTATAATCAGCCAGTAAAACCTTCGCCCCCTCCTGGGCATATAATTCCGCAATCGCCTTTCCCATCCCCGACGCAGCACCCGTCACAACCGCTACTTTTCCTTCTAATTTCATCACGATTCCCTCCAGTCTATTATTTTCTATCAACTCTATTTTAAGCTACTGCTTGGCACACCCACCATTTTTTTGTGAATAATTAGTTAATTTACTTTGGACAAAGCGATCGGCTTTGGCCTGAGTTTTGTCCGAACCTGACTCTACTTCAGATAAAGTATTATTTTGACAGGTTTTCATCAATACAACCCGAAGCTGTCAAGAAACCCTCGTTATTTTGACAACTTTTCATCGACCGAACCTAAACCTGTCAAGAAACCACCTTTATTTTGACAGCTTTCCATCAATCCAACCCAAACCTGTCAAGAAACCATCTTTATTTTGACAGCTTTCCATCAATCCAACCCAAACCTGTCAAGAAACCATCTTTATTTTGACAGCTTTCCACCAACCGAACCCAAACCTGTCAAGAAAACACCTTTATTTTGACAGCTTTCCATCAATACAACCCGAAGCTGTCAAGAAACCCTCGTTATTTTGACAGCTTTCCACCAACCGAACCTAAACCTGTCAAGAAACCCTCGTTATTTTGACAGCTTTCCATCAACAAGACCTAAACCTGTCAAGAATCCATCGTTATTTTGATAGCTTTCCATCAATCCAACCCAAACCTGTCAAGATTCCATCGTTATTTTGACAGCTTTCCATCAACGGAACCTAAAGCTGTCAAGAATCCATCGTTATTTTGACAGCTTTCCATGAACCGAACCCAATCCTGTCAAGATAATCAAACAGGGTGACGATTCCTATTTTTCAGGAACGTCACCCTGTATTTTTACGATAAATCTTCCCTTTTTCACGATTTACTAATTTCTCTTTTTCTTTCCGTCTCCGCTACAATCACGGCACAGGCGGCATCGCCGGTGATGTTTACGGCCGTGCGGGTCATGTCAAGCAGGCGGTCGATTCCGATAATCAGAGCGATCCCCTCCACCGGCAGGTTAACGGATTGGAGGACCATCGCCAGCATGATCAGCCCCACTCCCGGTACACCCGCGGTCCCGATGCTGGCCAGAACAGCAGTCAGGACAACCGTGATCAGTTGGGTGATGGTTAGGTCCACATTAAATACCTGTGCGATAAAAATTGTCGCTACCCCTTGCATGATGGCTGTACCGTCCATGTTGATGGTCGCACCTAGCGGTTGAACGAAACTGCTGATTGACTCAGGGACTTTTAGATTTTTCTGTGCGGTGCTCATGGAAATCGGCAGGGTAGCATTGCTGCTCGAAGTACTGAAAGCAACGCCCATTGCCGGAGCAAACCCTTTAAAGAACCAAACTGGGCTTTTCTTTGCCAACAGTGCCACCGAAGATCCGTAAACGAAAAGGGAATGAATCAAAAGAGCCAGCAGGACAACAGACATGTAAAGACCCATGGCTTTGATGGCATCGAGTCCCTGGCTGCCCACGGCGGAAACAATTAACCCGAACGTCCCATATGGTGCAAACTTCATCACCAGGTTGACTAGATACATTAACAGGTCATTCCCTTGTTCAACGAGGTTCAGTATCCCTTTCGTTTTGTCGCCAAGCATGGTAAGGGCGAAGCCGACAAAGACGGAGAAGGTGATGATTTGGAGCATGTTTCCTTCTGTAAAGGCTTGGAAAGGATTTGTAGGAATAATATTTAACAGCGTTTCAGAGACCGGCGGAGCTTCCTTTGACTCGAACTCGGCATTGGCGGTATCAAAGGTGCCGACATTACCAGGCTGGAAAACATAGCTCAGCGAGATGCCGATGATGATGGCCAAAGAAGTAGTCACAAGGAAAAAGGAAATGGTTTTAAGCCCGATCCTGCCAAGCTTCTTCGGATCGCCAAGCCCCGCGGTTCCAAGTGTAATCGAAAAGAAGACAATAGGTACAACGAGCATATTAATAAGGTTTAGAAAGATTTTTCCCAGCGGCGTGAATACAAACTGATCGAGCTGTGGAAAAATGCCCGGTGCGAACAGATTGATCAGCAGTCCAGTGATTCCGCCGGCTATCAGGGCTATGATAATTTTGGTAGACAGTTTCATAAAGATGACCTCCAACTTTTAAATATTTTTCTAAAAAAGGCAATAAAAAATACACAGAGGCAAAAACCACTGTGCATGAATGCAGTGTTTTCCTCTCAACACGCCTACGAGGTTAGCTGTCGGGTTCGGGTTTTGAGAGTACCCTACCTGTTAAGGATTCACCCCAATTACTTTTTAAAAAAGTAACAATTGGTTCCCCCGCTCAAAGGATTAAGCGATCGTGTATTATTTTTCTAATATAATATCAGGATTGTCCGGTTTTGGGAACAAAAAAATCACCTGATTTATCCCGCGGGCAATCTTTCACCGCGAAAACTTAATCTAAATAACCAACTTATCCAATCATAATTCTTTCTTCGGCATGTTTAACTGACTGTTTTTTGTTAACTTTAGCTAATGCAAAAGCAAGTGTCAATGGCCCTACTCTTCCGATAAACATCATTATGGAAATGAGCACTTTACCGATTGTACTTAATTCAGGAGTAAGTCCCAATGACATACCAACCGTTCCAAAAGCAGATATAACCTCAAATAATAATACGTTTAATGGAACATCGTTTTCAGTAATCGTTAAAATGAATAATATTAAGAGCACAATAAAAGCAGAATAAAGTGTAATAGAAAAGGCTCTAAATATTAATTCTTTTGGTATTCTTCTTCCCATTACATCCACATCATCTCTGCCTCTGACTAACGTCCAGACCGCCAGTATTATCACGATAAATGTAGTAACCTTTATCCCTCCTGCAGTTCCACCTGAACCTCCACCTATAAACATTAGCAGCATGGTTACAAATTGTGAGCTTAAGGTCAAATCAGCCGTATTCAATGAGTTAAATCCAGCTGTACGAGGTACAACACCATGGAAATACGCACCTAGAACTTTTTCCTTGAATGATAAGTCTCCTAATGTACCAGGATTGTTATATTCTAATAAAAAGATGAAGATCGAGCCAGTAACATTTAAGATTAATGTGATTAATAAGACTAACTTTGTATGTAATGACAACTTCCTGATGGACTTCTTTTTTATCAAATCCATTATAACTGTGTATCCAATCCCGCCAATTATGAATAATGAGCTCAGGGTCAATATGATTGTTACATCACCTGCATAACCTGTTACACTATTGAAATTTCCCATGATATCAAAACCGGCATTGTTGAAGGATGATATAGAATGAAAGATCCCATAATAGATGGATTTCGGAAAACCAAAGTCAGAGGCCCAGCGAATAGATAATACTAAGGCTCCGATACTTTCGATTAACAAGGTAAACCCTAAAACAAACTTCACGAGTTTAACCATACCCTCTAAGGATATTTGATTTAACGACTCTTGTATCATCAGACGTCCCTTTAATCCGATATTTTTTCCAAGGAACATTGCAATGAGTATTCCAAAGACCATAAATCCGAGACCTCCGATTTGAATGAGCGCCATTAGGACAATTTGTCCGAAAAGTGTAAAGGTTGTCTGAGTATCAACGACCACCAATCCCGTCACACAAACTGCAGAGGTTGCTTCAAACAAAGCATCAATAAACGATAAATGATGGCGATCCTTTGTAGCTCCAGGCAACATCAATAAAATGGTCCCAATAAAAATAAGGCATAAGAAACCAAGTGCCAGCGTCTGGGCAGGATTTACTTTAATTAGCCGGTTTAACCTTTGAATCCTTATAAAGGATTTGAATTGTTTATCCATTGTAAATATCTCCTAATGTAGTTATAGAAATGCACCTGGAACACTTCATTGGTTTCAATAGAATATTCATAAACCTTATCGATTTTTTCAGTTAGCATTTAAAAGTCTTTTACCAAGTCCAGGTAATAAGACTGCTCCCTGCTTTAGTTCTTTTTCAATTTATTTAAAAGCAAAAAAGAGACCATTCCAAAAACGAATAGCCTGTACTATTTCAATACATCCACTCTCAATAACGCTTACGAGGTTAGCTGACGGATTAGGAGTTGAGAGTCTCCTTCTACATGAATAGATTCACCCCAAAAATTGGTTCCCCCGCTCAAAAATGATTAAGCATATTATTTTCATCTTGTATTAAAATTACTCTTGACTCCTTTTCTTGTCAATACAACCGGATTACGCTCACCTAAGCAGATGGATGAGAGAGGAGTTTTACACGAAAAAGAGGTGGGGATCGAACGATTGCAGGTCCTGGTTGACGGATTAGCCCTTCATAACATGCTTTCTCCAGGAAAATACACAGAAGAAAAACTGACACGCATTTTGAAGACACATCCCAACGAAATCTTAACAGCTCCGTTCTTGAACGAATTGGACTAATGCACTAAAAGAGACAGAGAAAATGCCCTCTGTCTCTTTTAATTTTATATTCAGAGACCTTGAATCAGCCCTATGTTCCATTAGATAAACGCGCTTAGTAACAACCCTACTCTTCCCCTTTAATCAACTTTTCCCGATCCACAAACATCGGAGGCTGTTCCAGCCAGCCTCTCTCAATGATCATCTGGGCTCCGTCTTCGGAATAGGCTAAAGCTCTTAGAATAAAACCGCTATACATCGCTCCAACATCCCTTCTCATGCTCAGGGATAAGGCGAATCCGTAAGCAGCAACGCCCAATTGAGAAAGGATTGCCACCACAAATAGCATCAGCTGGTCAGAGTATGGCGCATCGGTTGAATCACTGACGATTGCATCCCAAGTCATCGAGTTGGGGACATTGCTTTCCATCAAAACATGATGGCTCTCCCTCAAGATTTTGTCGCAAAGCTGGACGCCTGAATAAAAATAAGATTTCAAATCTGGATCCTGGGTTACCTGAGCAAAACCTAATAGTGTGGATTTTCCAAGCTCATTATGAAGGGAGGTCAAATAGAGATGATTCACCTCGTTCCCTAAAAGCGGCCGTTTTTTTCCGAACCAGCCTGTCAGGAAATATTGTTTATCCACAAAGTCTATCTTCTTGGGATAGTTCATGTATGGAGGTCGGATGTAAACCCCTTTCTTCTTCATCAGTGTGGTAATCTCGCGGTTAAGTTCCGTTGCCTGTTTGTGGAATTTTTCAAAAAGAGCACGGATATCATCCCTGGATGAAGTGGCAATGGCACTGGAATGGCTCGTCAAACCAAACTTGCTCATATGCTGCATGTACTCCATGTAAAAAACATCTGAAAAGAGCCGTGGAGCAGAGAGATTTACATGTTTTTCAACCGGAAACCCCTCTGGCCTAGGGATGCCCTCCTGTTTATAAATTTCACTAATGTCCTTCAAATGAGAGTCCGCTATTTCGATCGTGAACTCAAGAAGCGGTTTTACTTCCGGATCATCAACCATTTGAAGGAAGTGAGTCAAAATGCATTTGACGACACTGTCGTTTATATATGTATCCCATAAATTCGAGATCTCCGCACAGGTTAAATGAACCTTTGGATTTGGTTCTTCCATACATACCCCTCCAGAAAAACAACAAGATGTTATCGATAGCTTTTCCTGTTCTATCCAAATAATGTATTAGAATTCTTAAGGTCCCTTTGTAAAAAGATTAAAACGTGTAAACAAGTTTCACAAATGCCTATTTCCTATAAACTAAACTGTAGATTTTATTGCAATCGGGGAGTGAAAAAAATGAATGAGGAACTTCAAAGCTTGTTTAATGATTTGATTCAACTGGAGCATGTTTCTTCAACCTTATACCTCGCGATGTCCGCTGCCATGGCCAGGCAGAATTATACTGGGATCGCCCATTGGTTGAGGCTCCAATCTGAAGAAGAGAGAACCCATATGCTGACCTTAGTTGATTTTGTGGTGGACCGGGATGGTACTGTCCAAATCAACAGCATCCCTGCCCAACCTACTGACTTCGGCACTCCGCTTGAGACCTTTCAAAAGGTATTGAGCCATGAACAATTTGTTACCAATACTTACCGCCAGGCCTATAACTATGTGAATCCAATTGACCCTCAGGCTGCTTTGATCGTCCAGGATCTTTTACGCGAACAAATAGATGAAGAAGCACAGGCCAAAACAATCATTGACCGCTTAAAACTTGCTGGAAATAACCCTTCCGCGATTTTACTGATTGATCAAGAATTGGGGGCAAGAGCCGCTGCCCCGGCAGCAGGCTGACTGCTGACCTAAACAGGTACTTCCAAGGGGACGGACATGGGGTTCGTCCTTTTGGCTAAAAACAAAAAAGAGACAAGCTTGATCGCTCATCTCAAAATATCTTCTCCCCCGGATGTGATTTCTCCGCTCTTAATCAAACGTTTGATTAAATGCCTGTCAGCCTTAGAGGGACGTGGTTTTTTCATATGGTGGACGGTAAATCTAGCCGATCAGTCCGCACCAGCCCCGCCTCCATCGCTGCCGCCTCCGCTATCTCCCCCGCCTGAATACCCGCCGCTGTCCCCAGACACAGATGATGAAGAACTGCTTCCTGGAGGGATGCTCCATTTCCATGTATTTGTAAGGAATTCCACCGGTTCCTGTCCTGATGCAACCAGATAGGTTAAAGGTGCTGCCGCTCGATCATCATGGATGTATTCTTCTTTTGATATTCTGGATTTTCGTGATGGCTTCAATAAAAGAGTTCGAATTGTCCATTGATCCGATTGGCCGGCCATTTTATCATGGAATCGTCCGCTCTTGATCTGTTTGATAAAAGATTGTATTTCTGACTGTACGACGCTTGCTTCTTCTGATAAGGTCATTCTTGGCGTCACCAAGTATAGCAATCCTGAAAGGACAACCGTCACGATCAGTACCGTGAGTATATCCGTATCATAAAGCATTAACCCTGCAATGAAAGATACCAGGTAAAATAGCAGGATGAATAATCTCCGCGCAGGCTTGAGCCATCCTCTGGTCAACAGGAAGCCTGCAAAGACTGAATAGATCACGATCGCTGTTGTTGAAAGCGAGTCCAGGTAATAGGCATAGATTACCGCTAAAAAGTTGATCAGCATAAGGCCTCTTCCGGCCAGACCAATCATTTTATCACTCATCATGCCTGCTTCCTTCATCTCATTCACCACACAGGCAAACCATTGCTTCTCATACTCCTTAAACAGTTTATATTTTGAATGGAAATTGTGCAGATGCTGTGGATTATTCCTCAGCTGGCTTGACGCCCCTGCTACATCACTCATGAAGAAAACCGGACTTCCGTTTTTCGATTTTCTTCTGAACAGCCAGGATACCAACTTTTGCTCACAGGTCGATAAGCTGGTTTCAGAGGCTGTTAATGTAAAATAGAGCGATTGGTCAGCGGAGGATTCATCTTTCAGGAATCTCCCGGCATTCTGTTCCGTTCTGACCGTTGCCTTCCCTTTTTCAACAAGTGAATAGACGCCTGCAAGAAAAGCGTATGGATTCTGCTTCCCTCGCCGGTGAATCATGTACAGGGTAAGCGGATCGGTCCGCAAAAGTTCATCAGGACGATCAGCGGTCCTCAGCTTCCTCAGGAAACGCGTGAAAAATACAGCCATCACCACGAATGCCAGAAGAGCGGCAAATCCAGTCAACACATTCCTCAGCATGTTTAGCTGCTTTTTCAAGGCAGCATTCTTGTCAGCCAATTTTTCTTCCTCTGCAATGGCTTCCTTTAACGACATCGGTGGCCTGGTCTTGGTTTGTTCCGACATCAAAGAAGATGGAAACAGCAGGCGAGTTTCCGTCAGCGAGTACATTTGTGACACAGGTGTAGTAAAGCGGACAACCCACGGTCCTTTTTCCTCTACCTTGCCCTGCCGATCATGGAAAAAAGCCACATAGCTATTTGGCCGGATTTCCTCAGGAAAAACAAAGTCAATCGTCACTTTTGGCAAATCTTCATCATGGTTGGTATCTGTCCCAAAGAAAGGAACGGTTAGATCACTGTAGGATTCATACGACTTCACCGCGCCTTTTAATTCATAGATATAGAAAACGGATTTCTTTTCATCCTTCGCCGGCAGCACCGCATGATAAGTATTTTCTTCTTGTTCAACCTCAAGCGGACGCAGGTCATCCATCTTCACATAGCCTAGCTCCACCTTAGGATTGACCAATTCATACGCTTCGAAAAGCTCAACACCCTTATGATTCTCCTTATGTACAGTCCGGTTGACGCGATCATACTCACCATCAAACTCATATGTAAAAATCTCATTCACAAGCAAATCACCATCAGGCTGAATCCAAGCCCTTATCTTAACCTCCTCCATGGAATAAGACCGCGCAAACGCAGGCGGCGCAAGCGATAAAAGAAATACAAAAAGAATCATGACCTTTTTTAACACTTTGACAACTCCTTAGAAAATGTGATCATTTCTGTAATAGAATGATAGGAATATAGAATTACAGGTTTTAAAAGTAATCAACCATATAAATAAACATAGGAAAATTATAAATAACCAATCAATGTTTTTCAAAATTTTTCCACCCCATGAAACAGAGATGGTTCTTTTGTCCTATCATGAAATGAGGTTATGTCTCAAACATAATAAAGAAGCTAATCCAGATTAATTCAAGCGCAAAATAAAAAGCATCCCGAAGGATACTCAAACATAGATTTTAAGCGGTTCAACGCTGATTTTTAAAACAACGGTCGATGGGTCATGGACCATATTTATTTTCTCCACCATATATTCTTTCTTGTTGATCGTTACCGTATTGCTCGCCCGAAGTGCTGCAATATAGTGCTCCCAGTGCTTTACATTGGCACTTAAAAGACATTTCTCTTTCAGATAATAATCCACCCTGTTAGGTACGCGGTTCAACTCTACACCCCCTTTTGATAGAGTCTATGAACAACCGTTGTTAATCATGACAAGCTGTTTGCCTATGTTTTCGTTATTTAGAATGGTTAGATTGCGATATAATCGGATTAAGACACTGTTAAGAAAGGAAGTTGGATGATGGCAATCCGTTACAAGTTAATTCCTGATGAGCAAATGGTTACCGTGAAAAATCTTTGCAATGAGTTGATGGCCTACCAAAAATCACTCGCCACTATACGTCCGGAGCTTTTTGATGGCATGAGCTTTGAAACCAGAATGGTTCCTTCGTTTAAAAACGCGAAGGCCAACCAGATCATTGCTGCGATGGATGGTGATGAGATGGTCGGATACGTGTATAGCAATGTTTCCCCGAAAGAAGTTTATTCGAATGATTTCGCTACTTTTTTCGATATGGACTCAGTAAAAGGAACTGAGGTCGGCTGCCTTTCACAATTTTATATTAAAGAAGGATATCGCAGCATGGGGATCGGGTCTGTCCTGTTTGAAAAATCAAAGAGCTGGCTGGATTCATTTAACGGCATTGACGACCAGTTCATCTATGTATCAAACGGGAATGATGCGGCTCTAAACTTTTACCAAAGTAAAGGCTTTAAAACAAGCCATCAGATTCTCGATGGATTCATTACCGTTCTTCGGAATACAGAACAAAAAGCGCAAGCGCCTCGTTCAGCCCCGACAAGCGCTGGAGGGCTGACCAGTGAAGTCGTTCTTTGACTTCATTGGGCGGACCGAAACCGAAATGTGTAGCCGACTGCCCAGAAACGCAGAAACTGGAGACTCCGACAAAGAAGCGCTTTTTGCTTCTGCAGGCGGAGTTGAAGTTTCGGAGTTTCTAGGAGGCGAAACTAGACAAGCGACTCGAGGGGCTAGGCGCTGGAGCTGGATTAAGACATCCACACTAGTCATCCTCACCTAATAGGTTTTTATAATTCCCTATACAAATAATGAAAAGATCCCTGATAAGGAGCTTTATTCGTGATTAGAGAATATGGATACAGTTCGACGGTTATGCTGTCTTCAGGCTATGATATCTCTAATCCACTTACTTTTTTTGAAAAATTCTGGAGGTTCAAAATGGAGATTAGAGTCGACGATTTAACAAGTCCTGAAGTGATCGCTTTAATTGGGGAGCATTTGCAAGGAATGACACTTCACTCCCCTCCCGAGAGCATCCACGCCCTCGGACTCGAGGCATTGAAAAAACCGGAGATCACGTTCTGGACGGTCTGGGATGGGAACCAGTTGATGGGCTGTGGTGCATTGAAGGAGCTGGATCCCCAGCATGGTGAATTGAAATCGATGAGAACGGCAGCTGCCCATCTTCGTAAAGGTGTCGCGCAGGCCATGCTTGAGCACATAATCTCTGAAGCCAAACGCCGTGGCTATAAAAAACTGAGCCTGGAAACAGGTTCAATGGAAGCGTTCGTACCCGCTAGAAAGCTTTATGAGAAATACGGCTTCGATTATTGCCCGCCTTTTGCAGATTATACCGAGGACCCGAATAGCTTATTTATGACGAGAGAATTGTAATGTAAGGCGGAGGAAAATAACAAAGGGGCGGTTTCCCCGTCCCCATGTCCCACCTTATCCGTTCAAATACAGGTATACAATTAAAAAGATGATCAAACCAATCATAAAGACTGAGCCAAGACTTGCACTAAACACGACATAGACCTTTGTGTGGAGTATGACATGAACAATTAAAACGATAAGCAAACCTAAAAGTAAATAGATGGTTAGTTGCAAATTCTTGTTTCTATTCAAACGATCAGCACCTTATAGTTCCAATTTATCATCCAGCAGTAGTTGTCCATATATATATTTGACCGTGACAAATTTTATACCTATCGACACAAAAAAAAAGAAAGAACCGTTATCCCGTCCTTTCTAAATTACTTCTTATTCGCTTTCTTCAAATGCTAGAACCTTTTCCAATTCACTATATTGTTCGGATGGGACAAGCTCATCCTCCATCAGAACATAAGGATGTGTTTCCATCAAGATTTTTTTGAGGTGATCTGGCATCTTTAGGCCTTCATAAGCGCAAATCAACGGGAAGTATAGTTGATTTACAGCTTCGTCCACTATTCTCTCAAAATCTTCAATAATATTCAGCGGCTCTTTCATAGAAGCCCACTCGACATGTGCCCATGACCGAAAAGAAATTTTATTTTCCACATATGGCTGGACTGTTTTCTCAAAGTACTCCGTAATCGCAGGAGGATGATAACTTCCACTTGAATAATAAAAATCGAAGTTGTTGACCCAGTGAACCATTTCCATTTGGACCTCAGTTAACCGTTTTTCCAATTCTGTATGCAGGATTCTGTAGTTACGATCATTTTCAATCAGGATTACATAATCACCTGACAGAACGCCTTCTTCTATATATCTTACGGCCTGTTCTATGTAATTCCCCATACCATCATATGAGTATAGTATATGAACATTCTTTTGGTCCTCTAACAACTGAGCCATTTTATATTTCAAGTGACCACTCCTTTTTTGTATTGCTTTCATTCTACGCTTTATATTTGGAAAGTACTATTCGTTTTTTGCTAAACAAGAAAAAGGGACGGTTCTCCCGTCCCACAGTCCGACTTATTCTCCTTTTTCCTGGGACAGCTGAACTGGCGACAGATCCCAGACTTCCTCTACATACTTCAAAGCATTATACCCCGTAATATTAAGTTTCATATCGTTTTTTTCGAGGCCTTCGATTCCCAGCGTCTGTTCTGTGACATAGTAACGCGGTTGATCCAGTTTTTCGTAATCGACAGGTCCTTTGTGCGGATCGTATTCGACACCAGCTTTGTCTAGAAGCACTCCTTTAGAGTCCATATGCGTGATGCTTGGTTGGTCTGCAGATCCGTCTTGAAAATCGAACTGAAGCGATTCGAATTCCCGATTTTTGAATTCTTTATTGGTTATCATGACATTGGTCATCTGCCCATTTTCAACCTTATCGATGGTGAGGTTACTGCCTGCATATTCAATTTTCTGAGGGAATGTCTGGGTAGCGCCCAGATCGATGGTTTTAGGTTTGACGACGGATAAATACACCGATTCTAACTGGGCTTTCACCTCTTTTGGATTTTCCCCATAAAGTGGATCGAAGTATGTTTGATAAGCCGTCCATTCATTTTCCTGCTGAAAATCCATAAAGTGGCTGCTGCCATACATGTCAGCCTCCACTTCTTTCTTGTTGACTTCCAGAGTACGGAAATTCACCATATCGATTCGCGTCTCCAGTTTTTCTGTGTTGATTGCATATTGCAAAACTGTGGTTGTTGGAGCAATTGTCAGTTTATTAATCCGAATCGGGACTCCCTCGATTTCCTTCTGTTGATTGACTGTGTATTCCATGGAAGGCTGTTTTGTTGCCGGGAATTCAAAGGACCAATTGCCTGTTTTGTTTTCACCGGGCATAAAACCAAATCTGAGCGCTGGGTCGTTCGTCAATTCCTGAATCCTGTTGATCCTCAGCTTGATCAGCCCCTCAGCCTCTTCAAGCGGCCTGAGGGAAACTTTTCCGTAAAACACATTCTTCGCATTTTTGTTCATTTCTGCTTCAGCATCAGGAAAAGAATACAGTGGATAGCTTTGAGTTTTCATAATGTCAGATTCGTTCTCAACGGAAACTCCATCATCAAAACCCATGAAATATTGCTTGTCTTCCTCTAAAGAGTGAATTTCATAAAAAACCAACGTCTGGAAGTCATCAGCAACCACACCCTTGATTTTCACCAACACGCCGTCACTTTCCGCTTCCAGGCTCAGCCTTTCACCAAGTCCTTGCTGCAAATAGGAGCGTAATTGTTCATCATCTTCCGCCCAGGCATAGTAGACCTTCGGCAGTAAACCCGTCATGAAACCCAGCGCCAATACGAATGCAAACGCACTTGCAAAAATAAGGGCCCATTTTTGACGCTTTTTGTTCCTCTTTTGTCGGTGATCCTTTTTTTCTGCCAGCCTCTTCCTGACATTTTCCATGAGTTGAGACGGTACAGTAAGCCCTTGCACCTCCTCAACCCGATTCAACCTGGTCGCCGCTATTTCCTGAAAGCTGGCCAAATCTGCCTGACATTCCGGGCAGTTATAAAGATGGATCTCAAACTCGACTTTTGCCGGTCGATCCATGGATTTCTCCAAATAATCGATATAATGTGTATGATACTCTTCACAGCCATGAAAATCAGTTCCATACAGCTGGTTCCGGACCGCCTGAATCCCCGAGAACAGATAGCTCTTCATCTTATCCACGGTATTACCAAGGATTTGCGATGCTTCCTCAAGGGAAAATCCTGCTGCATAGGTAAGGATCAGCGCCTCCTTTTCATCCATTTCCAGGTGGTCAATCGCTTTGTATAGATCCTGACGCGTTTCCTCAGAAACCTTTAATCCAGAAAACCCACGGGCGTTCTGAACAAAAATGGTTGTCACCCACATTTTGAAGGAGACATCCCCTTTATATCTAGGCCACTCCTTATGCACCTTCACAATACACTGGTAAAAAAGCTCCTCCAACTGCTGCTGATTTTGAACGGAGAACCAGCCCAGCGTATAGAAATACTCCTTATACCGCTCAAACCAATCGACGACAGGTTCAATTCCTTTCTCCTGGATCGCTGCTTTCGAAATCGGCTCTATTTTTTCCAGTATCATATGTATCCCCCCACGGACAGAGAGACGAATCCGCTGTCCTGATCTCACTTTTTGAATAATCAGTCATTTTTGAAAATACTTTGTCCTCAAGAACAGCATGCCGCGACTTTCTTCAAATCCTTCTCCCTGACCCAAATCTCGCCATCTCTGACCTCATATTTAATCTTCGCTTCATCCAGACGCTGAATCTGATTTTCTGTACTGTCTGTCCAATATGTTAACGGTTCTTCAGCATTACAAGCAGTTAAAGTGATCAATAGGAAAATGGTTATTTTCTTCAAAACGACCACCCCTTTTCTGATATCTGTATATCACTTCCACAATACCACAAAATGGCAAATAGAGACATAGGAACTAGACAGGATTTTGAGTTCTTTCAGCAGCCAGGAATGATTTTACATAAGACTCCTTCCTTTCTAAATGGGCGACAGAAATTATCTCAGCCAGTTTCTCTTTATCCAAATTTACAGCAATTTTCCATTTAACCCTTGCATTACAAGATACCGGAATGTATAGTAAAAGTATATCTTGTAATACAAGGTACTGTTCTTCACATCCAATACCTTGCAATACAAGTTACTGAAAGGAGCCTTTTAAATGGCTGATACGACACAAATGCTTAAAGGGATCCTTGATGGATGCCTTTTATCCATCATCAAAGAGGGCGAGATCTATGGATATGAATTGGCCGCCAAGCTAGAGTCCTATGGCTTCCATTCTTTTAGCGAAGGGACGATCTATCCCCTGCTGCTGAGGATGCAAAAGGAAGGCCTGGTGAGCACAACGCTAAGGAAATCCACTGCAGGGCCCAAACGTAAATATTACTCATTGACGGAAAAAGGCGAGCAGGAATTGGAGCAATTCATCATCCGATGGACGCAGCTGAGCACATCGGTGAACAATGTATTGAATAAAGGCTATTTTCGTAATGATAGTTGTTAAAATCCTAAAGCCGATTTTAACGTTATACAAATCTATTTTGTAGGTCGGTATTAAGTTGGTATGCTCTTTTCTCATAGCCAGAATCTCCTTAGAGAAGAAGCATAGTTCATTCACTTCTATGGTGTAGCCAATAGCAAAGAAGTTTGAGAAAAGAGCCTAAGCAAAAGGGGGAAATGATGGGATGGTTTCGAAAAAAGCGGAACAATTTTTAGTGGAACTTCGGCTGTATTTGATTTCAAAGGGTAAAAACGATAAGGAAATCAATGAAATCACCGAAGAACTTGAGGTGCATTTGATAGAGGCGGAAGCAGCCGGCAAAGATGTCAGCCATATTATCGGGGACAGCCCGAAGAATTATATGAAGAGCATTGGTGAATCCATGAAGACCGACTACCGTCAGCTAGCCGCCCTTTTTCCATTGATGATCCTGCTGCTCGCAGCATACTTAAGCATCGGACCGGCAATCGAAGGAACGTTTTCCATATCTCAAGGAACCATCTGGTTTGCGATGATCATCAGCACTATGAGCATCCTGATTTACGGCTTGTTCTTATTCAAGGTAAT
This sequence comes from Chryseobacterium sp. ISL-80, assembly GCA_018613055.1. Classification (GTDB taxonomy): domain Bacteria; phylum Bacillota; class Bacilli; order Bacillales; family Cytobacillaceae; genus Mesobacillus. The sequence goes on from JAGGQZ010000014.1 coordinate 160,026, forward strand.
GCCGAAATTCTTTCATTCTAAATGGGGCTATGTCCTGTTTACCGGCATCTCGATGACAGTAACCGGTTTAATCGTGGTATTCCTGCTCTGGTACAAAACTCAGGAATTCGAACCCACCTTTGTAGCAACCCCAGCGCAAAACAACTGGATCATTGTCCTGTGCGCCGTGATTTTCATCGGTGCTGCACTGTACACCAAAACCTGGTTCACCGTACTGATCCCTTTATTCATATCCATCGGACCAATTGCCATCCGATTCATCCCAGAAGAAGCAAACAATAATTCTCTGTACATCACGATCACCGTCCTTACCTTTATACTTGCATCAGCTGTATTAATCGCCATCTTTTTTTACCAGAGAAAAAAAGAGCAGAAGAAGATTTAAGATTGAAAAAGGAGCTCAACTAAGTTAAGCTCCTTTCTATATTTTACTCAATCACATGATCAGGATAAATCAGTTCATGGTCGACAAAAATCCTGCACTCTACGGTAACGGCACCGCCGAGGCTAACTTTAATATTCTGGTTTGCACCGTCATTATTTTTGATCACCCCATTCAAAGTGGCTCGATCAAAGGCAAACCCCAGATTCTGATCCTGTAATTTGCCGTCCACTAATAGCTTCTCCCCATTAAACCATGTATTCTCCACTTGTATATGATGACCCTTATATGTAACTTCAAATACCTTTTTCATTTTCCATCCTCCGATCCCTTATTTTATATACGAATATGGAGACTGGAAGTTACAAGAAAAATTGGATGTACCTGGTCACATTCGAGTTGGAAAAAATCAACGAAAATTTCCAAGTCGCCAATAAAAATCGATTTTCGCCAATAAACACGTAAAAATCGCCAATAAAAAATTTTTTTCGCCAATAAACATGGCAAACAGATACGACAATGCCTTTCAAACAACGAATTGAAAGGCAGATTCAATATAAGGTACCAAAAAGATGTTAAAAATACTGTTAATCACCCCTTTTCATGGTGACACTGCAGATAACGATTAACACTAAACAGGGTTTCACCAATTGCGGGACCTGAACCTTGAAAAAGGACTTTGTGAACAAATGTCGTATATTTATAAAGCTAGAATTTATTTAAGAGGGTGGAAGGTATGGGGCTGAGCTTTAAAGTGGCTTCCGAAACGGAGATCCACGAAATCTATGAATATGCTGGGATAAACCGTAAAGAAGCAACGAATCACGAATCAGATGATAATCAGCAAAAAATGATTGAAGCATATGAGCATTCCGCCAAATATGATGCTTATTTTGTTTGCTTGATGGATGACGACACACTTGTTGGATGGGTTCAAATTGATAAGGCATTTGATTACTTAACGGGTGATGAAATCGGCTGGATCAATGACCTTTATGTAAAAGCGCCATACAGAGGCAAAGGCTACTCCAAATTGTTGATGGAGGAAGCTTTAAATGAGTTTCGTAAAAATGGATATAGTGATGTAAGGCTGAATGTTTATTCACACAATGAAACAGCAATGAAATTATATGAAAAAATGGGTTTTAAGGATGTCAGCAAATTCATGAAGATATCGTTATAAAATACAAACGCTGTTGATCCTGTGATCAACAGCGTTTGTTTTATTCAAATTTCTAGCCAACAATCAATCTTTCTTTTGGATAATGGCACTTCGGCTCTGCTTTTCCACGGTTGAACAAGAAAATGAAGGAAAGGATCCCGATTCTTCCAATGAACATCATGGCAATGATGACGACCTTCCCTGCGTAACTCAGATCAGGCGTAATCCCCATTGATAAACCAGTTGTCCCAAATGCGGAACTGACCTCGAACATGATTTCCATCATCGAGAACTTCTCTGTTGCATTCAAAATGACCACCGCCGCAAAACACAGAATGATCGCCAAAAAGCTTACGACCACTGACTTCCGGACATCTTCTTCATGCAATTCACGGCCAAATACCTTGATCGAGTTATGCCCTCTTGCAAAGTTAACGATGACCAATAGAATCACGGCAAAAGTGGTCGTCCTTATTCCCCCGCCCACCGAACTTGGTGATGCCCCAATAAACATCAAAAAGCACAGCAGCAGCAATGTCGGGTCAGAAAAATCACTGACATTCATTGTAGCAAGGCCGCCATTCCTGGTGGAAGATGATTGAAACCAGGCAAAGAAGAAGGACTCATGCCAATTGTAATCCTTAAAAAAGTGATTATACTCAAAAAGCAAGATGGCGAATGCACCGAAGAACATCAGTGCAAAAAAGGTCAAACTCGTCACCTTGGTATACAAAGAAAAATGGGCTCGTTTGTGTTTTTTACGATTCAGGAGAAACTCCTTCAATTCGATCAGGACTGGGAATCCTATCGCTCCCAGGGTCAGAAGAATGATGTTCACGGTTTGCACGAAGTAATCATGCGCAAATGGAATCATGGAGCTTCCCGTAATATCAAACCCTGCATTTGTTGTTGCACTGACAGCCGCAAACGTTCCCTGAAGATACGCTTCCTCCCATGTCGGAAAATAACCTAGAAAATAAGTCCCTAATATCAATGCTCCCAGCGCCTCGATCAACAGGATGATGGTCAATATCTGCCTCATCAGTTTGACCAGGCCCGACATTTGGGACTGGTTCTGGTCCGTCATGATTAACTGCCGGTCTTTAAGGCCGATCTTTTTTCTCAGCACCAGCCAAAAAAATGTACCCAGCGTCATGATCCCGATTCCGCCGAACTGGAGGATAAACATCAGGATAAAAATGCCGGTTGTGCTGAAGGTATCCGGTGTGGATACAACCCCAAGACCTGTTACACTCACCGCACTCACTGCGGTAAACAAGACATCAATAAATTCCCAGCTAACCCCCGGCTTCAACGCGACTGGCAAACTAAGCAGCGCGGCTGAGATCAAAACAGCGAAAACATAAAACAAAACAATGATTTGAGCCGGTTTCAAACGATTCTTTTTCAATATATTGACCAAATATACCCCTTCTTTACTTTTCAACTTATAATGGGAATCCCCATCCCTAAAAATCACAAAAAGACCATCTCAAATAAAGAATGGCCATAAGACCCTTCTCTCAACCGCGCTTACGGAGTTAGCTGTCGGATTAGGGATTGAGAGCATCCCCTTTTAGCATCATGCGCTAAAATTCACCCCAAGATAAAATCGATTTATCCAAAAATGGTTCCCCCGCTCATAGGATTCAGCAAAAAGGTTTCGTTATTAAAAAATGAATACATATAAATTACTCCTATATTATATTGGTGTCAATGCCCATTTTACAATTTAGACCAGATTCAGAGTCGACGGACAGCTCTTCCGTGGGGCCCCGTCTCCCTAGCATATATTGATATTACTTCAGTAAATACTAATACTGATAAAACGATAACTGAGGAGGAAACCATAATATGCAACAGGATCAACAAAACGCGAAAAGCGACAATGCCACAACTCCCGGATTTGCCGGCACAGATGCACAGCAAGTAAAACAGCAAATCCAAAAAGATGTACAGGCAGGCCAAGGCGCCATGACCTCCCGAGAAGCAGGAGCCATGCGGGATTAAAAACCACTTTAGAGTGGTTTTTTGTTTATAGTTACTCGTCTTGTACAGTTATGTATTTCACCTTGCATCAATTTTCCCAGGCTACCTTCTTAACACCCTCAGGCCTGATTAATCCCAGGACTTTTTCTGACAGCTTTCCCTCTAACATCGCAAACCTGTCTGAATCACGGGCTTTTTTTTGACAGCTTTTACTCCTATCACCGCAAACCTGTCTGAATCACGGGCTTTTTCTGACAGCTTTTCCCCTAAACACCGCAAACCTGTCTAAATCACGGGCTTTTTCTGACAGCTTTTCCTCCTAGCACCTCAAACCTGTCAAGATCACGAGCTTTTTCTGACAGCTTTTCCTCTTAACACCCCAAACCTGTCTAAATCACGAGTTTTTTCTGACAGCTTTTCCTCCTAACACCTCAAACCTGTCTAAATCACGAGCTTTTTTTGACAGCTTTTCCTCTTAACACCTCAAACTTGTCTAAATCACGAGCTTTTTTTGACAGCTTTTCCTCTTAACACCTCAAACTTGTCTGAATGCAGGTCTTTTTTTGACAACTTCCCCTCCTAGTACTTCAAACCTGTCAAGATCACGAGCTTTTTCTGACAGCTTTTACCCTTAACACCTTAAACCTGTCTAAATCCAGGGGTTATTTTGACAGCTTTTACTCCTAACAGCGCAAACTTGTCTGAATCCAGGGGATATTCTGACAGCTTTTCACCTAAACACCTCAAACCTGTCTAAATCCAGGGGTTATTTTGACAGCTTTTACTCCTAACAGCGCAAACCTGTCTGAATCCAGGGGTTATTCTGACAGCTTTTCACCTAACACCTCAAACCTGTCAAAACCACGAGCTTTTTATTTCCCTTCCTAAATATTAAAGGACACGAGAACTCCCCCGTGTCCCAAGCACATCCAAAGCCACAACTACATATTCTTACTCTGCTGAAGGAGTTTGGACTGCCCTGTACGTTCCCATTCTTCTACTGTCTCATATGCTTTTTCAGGTGTGTATCCTTTGCCGACAAGCACGCCCATTAGAATGAATTCCTGGAGGATGTGGGTGGCGTTGATGCCTCTTTTCACGTCCTCCAGTCCTTCCTGCACCAAAAATTCGGTATGTTTCACCCATTCGTCCGGGGTCTTTCCAAAAACCTCTGGTGTTCCATTGCTCGCTACTGGTCTTTCCATTGCATCTGCATGGGTCACATGCACCGTACCAAATGGATGGTTCGGCGGAGCATAGATCGAGTATAGCTTCAGCGGAGTATTGCCTGTGTTGGTCACGTTATGCCATGTTCCTGCAGGAATCATGATGGCGGAATCATCGGCGACATTGGTTTGAAAGGTCAGGTTATTCCTGCTCTTGCCCATCTGGACAACCCCCTGGCCTTTTTCAATCCGCAAAAATTGATCGACCTCCGGATGTATTTCCAAACCGATATCATCGCCAACATCGATGCTCATCAAGGTGACCTGCAAATGTTTCCCTGTCCACAAGGCTGTCCGATAATTCTGGTTTTGAATCGATGCTTCATTGATATTCACCACATACGGGTTGGGACCATAATCCTTTAAAACAATATTCCTGTAAGGATAGTGATAAGAATAACCATTCGCCTGGCCCCAGTTCACACATTGTCGTCCATTATTGTAATACATCTGCCCATTGACATAATTAGGGTACGGACTTGAATATCCATAGTACATTTTTGCTCAATCCCTTCACAATTTCTCAGGATATCCTATGCACTTGTGACGGGAATGTACTTAGCAGGAAATAGGACTGCCTGTATTGTTTAACTAAGGAATGACCCTAATACTTGGCTAAAGTTACATCCTTTTATGGATTTGATGTTATATTTAAACTCGCCCCCGCCATTCCGGTTTCCCCTATAGCCTGTACTTCCAAATGGTTCAGCAACGGACCTGACACCTTCCAGGTTAATGAAAAAAAGTTATCCCCGTCATCCTTAATGTCATAGCCAATCAGTATCCTTTCATTCCAGGTTTCAGTACCAGTCGGGATCAACCAGAATAGGACTGTCTCAGTATTTAGGGCTTCAACAGTGATGGTTATTTCTTTTGTGCCTTCTGGAACCGTTACCCAGTTATTTTTTTCAGGAATATTTGTATAAAACTTTACTATCTCAGGGGATGGAGGAATAGTTTTAGAAGCAGAGTTAAACGGAGCGATTGACAATAGTCCCATTGCGAAAACCAGTTTCAATATCATAGTTACCACCTCCCTGACAGTGTCCTCTTAAATGATGATCATATGCAAAAGATTCCGAGCGTCTCTTTGACAGCCTTTCCGCCTTCACCAGCAAACCTGCAAAAATCCGATAAGACTTCCCCAAAAACAGAAAAAAGCTGCCAAATGACAGCTTTTACCCCATTACTCCTGGTCTTCGAGTTCAACGAAATACTGATCTTTCCGGTAAGCAACAGCTTCCATGGTAGCGACGGGATTTTCTCCGTGAAAAATCTCGATTCTGTAGAATCCTGTGCGGAAGTTCCGCCTTGTTTCTGTGGCCCTTGCCACGATTTTCTCTCCCGGTTTCACTGCTTCGATGAACTGAATGGTAGTGGACAGTCCTACCGACGTTTTTCCATAGGCATTGCAGGCTACTGAAAAAACATGATCGGCCAGAGCATAAATCACCGCGCCATGGACGGTTCCGTGAGCGTTGACCATATGGCTTTGCACATCGAGCACTGCTTCCGCGAAGCCAGCTTCGAATTTTGTTAACTGAATGCCTAATGACTGCGCGTACGGATCGTTTTTTACCCGCTCCAAAATTTCCTTATAGTGCTTGTCATGGATTTGGTATTCATCAATTCTCTTCTTCACAATGGCCTCCTCTTAAATCAGTCTCTCTCTCTTGCTCTTTGCGTGTCCCTGATATTCTTCTGAACCGTGATTGCCGCAAAAAGGCTAAGCACGAATGACATGCCGTAGAATCCTTTTTCGCTAAGGACGATGCTTCCTGCATTATACAAGCCAATGGCCATCAATGAAATCGAGACGATCAGAGCAAACCAGCTAATGCCATAATAGATGCTGGTAACCGGTATTCCTTCTTCCTTGTCCCGGACCGCTTTTTGCAATGACACCGATGCATAAAGTCCAAATATCAAAACTGCAAAATAATAGCCCTTTTCATTCAGCTGCATTGCTGCATTGAACAATCCGATCAAATAAGCGGACACACCGACTACGAGCGCCGCCCAGGAAGCCCCCTTGAACGCCGATGTCGGCTCTCCTTCTTTCCTCTCCACTCTCACCTTCGGCTTGCTTTGCTCGCCTTTATCCAATAGTATCTCCTGATCATTAGACATTGTTGTTCTCCCCCTCTTTTACCTATAAAAATAGTGCTAATGTATAAATTTATTATATAGAAATTTATGACAAATAATAGATAAAATTCTAAAATTTGTGATTTTACAGTTGGATAGAAAAAATCATATTTTTTCCACACGAGGGGATAATACGTTGCGAGGTGAGATTATGGATCATGACAAGTTAAGGCTAACTTCGTCTGAAATAGGTTCCTTGTGGGGCGAGTATGTAAACGGGACAATGATTGATTCAGTAAACAGATATATGGTCACCATTATTGAAGACGTGGCAATAAAGGCCATCTTTGAGGACGCGATCAGTACATTTGCACGGCAAAAGGCTCAGCTTGCCACTTTCATTAAAAATGAAGGGTTTCCTGTTCCCATCGGATTTGGTGAAAATGACATCAATATCGGAGCTGGCAGGCTGTTCTCCGACATTTTCTGCTTGAATTATTTACATATCATGACTTTGCACGGATTGATTGGTCACGTCACCGCACTAAGCGTATCAGTCAGAAAGGATTTACGGGATTTCTATGATTCGTGTGATAATGATGCCAAGAAAATGTATCACCAGACAATTGAACTATTGCTTGAAAAAGGCAATTTTCAAAGAGATCCTCTATTTTATCCTGATAAAAACCCTAGCTTTATCGAGAGCGAGGATTTTACCGATGGAATTTTCGGAAAAGGAAGATGTTTAACAGCCACGGAAGTGATCAGTATTTCTTTCAACATCAAGAAGAATATCATGGCCAAAACACTTTCAATCGCCTTTAGCCAAGTGGCTCAATCAAAGGAAGTCAGGAAGTTTCTAGTGGAATCTGAGAAGACGGCGGACCAACACATCCAAAAGTTTACCCACATTATGCATCATGATAACTTGCCAGTTCCCCGTTCATGGGAAACAGAAGTGACAACTTCTACCGATTCCCCATTTTCAGACAAGCTCATGATGTATCACACAGGATTCCTGTTCCAAGCCTCGCAAGTCTACTACGGAACAGGCCTGGCATCAGCCATGCGGTCTGATTTAGTTACAACGTACGAAAGCATCATTCTAAAAAATATAATGGTGACAAAAAAGTGGTTTGATATCATGAAAAAGCACAAATGGCTGGAACAACCCCCACTTGCGCCAAATCGAAGAGAACTCTCGGGTGATAACTAACGATCAAATGTCCTTCCGTACCGGTTGGACATTTTTTCATCACCCAAATTCACTAAGGTTCAACCCCTGCCCTGACCTCTATCGCTGAATTGTTACATGCGGCTTACTAAAGTGGCTCGTTCCACCACTCCCTACCAGAATGTACCCATTTTTCGGGAAAAGCGCCAGCCTGTTTGAACCATCAGAAAGCATCAGCTCAACCGAAGCCTTATTTTTCAGCGCGATATATTTAACATAGCCAGTCTCCGTGATCGTCGTCTCCCAGTTGTCATCAAATTCCGCCCTCAACACACGGTTGGAATAAGTTTGATTCGTAATCTCCCTGTCCATTTACTTCACCACTCCTTTGCAAAAAATGCTCTCAATATTTTATTCGTGATTGTAGAATTTGAATAGACATATACACACTTCAGCCCTCAAAAATTAAAAGGAAGCCACCTTTTTAAGGCAGCTTCCCTTCCAGTCATATTTCATCTTCACTATTTCATCTTAGCCAGCTTGCTGTTGATTTCCGAAATCTCTTTTTCCACTTCATAAAGATTCTTCTGCATTCGATCCCTGCGAGCCGTCAGCACACTCAACTGCTGCTTCAGCTCCTCTTTCGTTTCACTCATTCCACACAGACCTCCAATGCCTCCGAAAATAGAACCAGCACACTCCACACGCGATTCAAAAAAGGACCCCCTTTTCACGAGAAATCCTTCTATATTATTTACAATAGGTAGTGATGATAAAGCTGAAAAAATTAGCATGGATAAAACAAATTTGAAGGAGCTTTGAAATTCAAGCCGAATAGTTTATGGTAACCCACTGATGGTTTGGAGGTTGCTGCTTTGTTATTATACTTTTGATTTTTATCCTCTCTTATAAAACAATGAGGAGTTGATATACGATGATTTATAAAGATAGTCTTGATGGCATCACACCTGATATGTTGAGCGGTTTCTTTGTGGATTGGCCCAATCCGCCGAGTCCCCAAACACATCTGAAATTGCTGGAAAACAGCAGTAAAGTGATCATGGCAGTAGACCCTGACGTTAATCGTGTTGTCGGGTTCATAACTGCAATAAGCGATGGTGTGCTATCTGCTTACATACCGCTCCTGGAAGTCCTGCCCCATTATCAGCATAAAGGTATTGGCAAGAATTTAGTTAACACCATGTTAAAAGAACTTGATGATATATACATGATCGATTTGTGTTGTGACGATAGCTTGGTCCCTTTTTACAAGAAAATGGGAATGGTAAAATCCAATGGAATGCTTAAGAGGAATTTTGGCAGGCAGTCTGGCACTATTTAAGTAAACGCCTGGAGAAATCCAGGCGTTTTTGGATGAAACTTCACTTACCTTTTAAACATTCCTCTCATGGTTTCCTCATTAAGAGAAAAATCCCCCAGGAATCCCGATGCTTTAAGCTCTAAATGATAGGATGGATCCTCCTGATTCCTATAGGTTTTATGTACTCTAGACACAAAGATCCCTGGTGAGTAACCGCCTTGCACGGATTGCAGGACCACTTGCTCTGCGCCTGATTCTAATTGAAAAACATCACACGTCTCATCAAGACACTGAATTTCATATGTCTCTTCCATCCAGCTTGCAAAATCTTCCTCACCGGGTTTCTGCAGCACAACTGCAGCCAATGCGGCCACTATTAAAGCCAGCCTAACTATTTTTTTCATTCGCTCCCCAGCCTTTCAGGATAAGCTGTCTTTGTTACGCGGCACGATTTTTAAAAAACCAATGACGCAAAGGGCACCAATCCCTTTTACGATGCTATTTCCGATCAATGAATTCTCCACCGTTACACCAATAAGCAGACCTCCAATGATCAACAATATAAAACTGACTAAGGCTCTCAAACATTACTCCCCTTTATTGTGAACACGCTCGGATTAATAAAACCACACCCAAAACCATCAATATCGAAATGATATTAACCAGACAACCACTGCCGGGCGAGCCTGTAACCGCTCGTGCCAAGGTATTGTTCAGGGCGGCCCCCGGATTTTTCTGCTGCTCCTTTAATTTCAACCGCTCTCTATTTTCCTCTGACATAAAGGGCCTCCCCTATAAGTAATAAAAAAGCGATAGCAGCTAAAACACAGCCCTATCGCCCAATGAACAGCATCAATTTATATCTACAGAAATACTTGCTCTTTTTCTCGCCCGCAAAAATCTGACGAGATTCAGAACGATTGTTTTTATGACAGCATATGTCGGCACAGCCAGCACCATTCCGAGGACACCGGCGAGATTACCGGCAGCCAGTAAAATAATGATGATCGTGGCCGGATGGGTATCCAGCGTTTTACCAAGGATCAGCGGAGAAAGCAGGTTCCCTTCAATCTGCTGAGCCACCAGGATGACCACCACAACGAGCAAAGCCTTCGTCGGAGAATCGAAGAAACCAACCAGCACAGCCGGCGCGCCGCCGATAATCGGCCCGACATAAGGGATAATATTTGTAAAAGCAACGATCAACGCCATGATCAGCGCATAGCGCAAATCAATGATCATATAGCCGATAAATGCCAGAATCCCTACTGCGGAGGCGACAGTCACTTGTCCCTGAATATAAGCTGCAAGTGTTTCACCTGTTTCCTTCAGGATTTTCAGGCCTTCTTCCCGGTATTCTTTCGGAATGAACCTCGATACAGCCTGAGGGAATCTGTGCCCATCCTTGAACATGTAAAATAATAAAAACGGTACGGTCACAAGGATGATCGCTATGTTGGTGATGACACCGAGGAATCCCTTCAGGCCATTCGTCAGCTTGTTCGGCAAAGTATTCGCATACTCAATCAGGCGCCCCTGCACAGTATCAATCATTTCCCGCTGCTCATCCCTGAAGCTTTTAAACTCAGAAGAACGAACTACATCATAGAAATAATCAGTCGTCTTGTTGGCGAATTCGGGAAGATCATTAGCAAGCTCGGTTGCCTGCTTAGATACCGCTGGAACCAGATTGCCGATCGCCAGGACAAGAAGTGCCCCGAACACCACATAAATGATCAAGATCGCAAGCACCCGCGGAACCTTTTTTCGCTGCAGAAAGTCAACCACTGGATTCAGCAGGAAATAGAGAAAACCCGTAATCAGAATCGGAAAAAATATCGTCGAGATAAAAATCCCAATCGGTTCAAACATAAACGAAATCTTTGTTGAAACATAAATGATGGACGTGATAAGCAAAATTTGAATCAGCCAAAACTGCACTTTCGATTTATTCAATGTATGTCCCTCTTGCCTTAGATTATTTTGGTAAAATTATACCAAGTTTTAGCTCTAAAGTATATCGGTGTTTCGAATATTAGCGTCAATCTCCACACTCAATTTCTTCCTTAGCATCGAAATGCAAATTGGCGTAATGATTGTCATGACGCCAATCGTCGTGAATGCAATCCCCCAATTAAAATAATCGAGCAGGATTCCAAAAATCATTGGTGAAAAAATCGTTGCGCTAAACCCGAGAACAGATTGGATGCCCAGGGCAATCCCTGTGATTTCCGGGTCGGATATTTCTGTAATCATCGTATTGTAGATTGGGGAATCGGCGATGATGGTAAATCCATAGACGAAGACAACCGGAAGCAAAATCCACATGCTTGCGGGTGTCAGCCAGCCAATCGACAACGAACAGGCAATGCTGATATAAATGAACAACTTGATCGATTTTAACCGGCCAAACGAATCGGACATCCTGCCGCCAATGAAACTGGCAACCCCTCCAATCATCACCACAAACGCTCCGATAAAATTGCCAACGGAAATCGCGTTCGCGACACTATGGGTCTGAAAGTAATACACCATAAAAGGCCCAATCCACGCCCACATCGCATAAAGCTCCCAGCAATGTCCCGTGTAGCTGATATTCACCAGCAAGTTTCTCCTGGTGAGCACCCGTTTTAACAGCGCCATGTTCAAACGCTGATTATGTATACGGATATTTTCCGGAATCTTTGAAAAGTAAATGAGTGAAGCAGCAAGAATGGCAGAACACGAAGTAATGAAAATAACACCCTTCCACCCCACCAAGTTAATGAACAAACCAGAAACCAGCAGGGAAAATCCCGAGCCGACCACAAGTGAGCCAACAAAAAGCCCCAGCGCTGCCCCACGCGCCCGGTCGCTCGAAGTCTGCGCGACAATCTTCATTCCCGGCACATAAATCCCCGCAATCCCAACCCCCGAAATGAATCGCAACAATAAAGCCGACCAAAACCCTTGCGCCAAAATGCTAAAAAAAATACCCGACACCCCGGCAATGAGCGCCCCGTACATAAACGAATACTTCGGATTATAACGATCACTCAAGAAGCTGTAAAAAAACACCGCCGCCACATAGCCAATATGAAAAAACGCAACAATTATCCCCGATTGCGTCGAGGACAAACCCCACTCCCTCTCCACAACCGGCATCACCGCAGAAAAATTAAACCACACCTGCATCGCCAGAAATTGCGCAATCGATAAAGTCCATAACAGACGAGTCACTCCCTCCACCGCCCCTAGAAGCATTCTTTATCATTAAAATACCGAATTTTCCGAATTTAAACAAGGTAAGATTTTACTTAGGGCAGGAAGTTAGGGACTTTTGATTGTTATGACCGCATTCTACCTTTACTTCAGACAACTTTTCTTCTTTTCACGCCAAACCTGTCCGAACCTGGACTTACTTCGGACAGCTTTTCCTCATTTCCCGCCAAACCTATCCGAACCTGGACTTACTTCGGACAGCTTTTCCTCATTTCCCGCCAAACCTGTCCGAACCTGGACTTACTTCGGACAGCTTTTCTTCTTTTCACGCCAAACCTGTCCGAACTCCGGCTTACTTCAGACAGCTTTTCCTCATTTCCCGTCAAACCTGTCCGAACCTGGACTTACTTCGGACAGCTTTTCTTCGTTTCCCGCCAAACCTGTCCGAACCTGGACTTACTTCGGACAGCTTTTCTTCGTTTCCCGCCAAACCTGTCCGAACTCGGACCTACTTCAGACAGCTTTTCTTCGTTTTCCACCAAACCTGTCCGAACTCGGACTTACTTCAGACAGCTTTTCAACTCCAGCACCCAAACCTGTCAAGATTCCCTCGTTTTCTAGACAGCTTTTCACCCCAAGCACCCCAACCTGTCAAAATTACCTCGCTTTCTTGACAGCTTTTCACCTCCAGCACCCGAACCTGTCAAAATCACCTTGTTTTCTTGACAGCTTTTCTCCCCCAGCACCCAAACCTGTCAAGATTACCTCGCTTTCTTGTCAGCTTTTCTCCCCCAGCACCCAAACCTGTCAAGATTACCTCGTTTTCATGACAGCTTTTCAAGCTCAGAACCCAAACCTGTCAAAATCACCTTGTTTTCTTGACAGCATTTCTCCCCCAGCACCCAAACCTGTCAAGATCCCCCAACCCCACATCAAAAGCAAAACAAAAAAAACGTCCAGAGATCATCTAATCCCTGAACGGTTTTCCAAATCGAAATTATGCTGCTGGGTTTACTTCTAGTTCTACTTTAATCTTGATGTCTTTACCAACCAGGACGCCGCCTGTTTCTAGTGCAGCATTCCATGTAAGACCGAAGTCTTCGCGGTTTACTTTTGCTTCTGCTTCGAAACCGTAAACTTCGACGCCCCATGGATTTGTGCCTTTGCCGCCGTATTCAACATCGAATGTGACTGGCTTTGTTACGTCTTTGATTGTTAGGTCGCCAGTTACTTTGTAATCGTCGCCATCGCGAGTGATGTTTGTTGATTTGAAATCGATTGTTGGATAGTTTTCAACATCAAAGAAATCTGCTGATTTCAGGTGGTTCTCGCGGTCCTCGCTGCGTGTGTCGATGCTTGCAACATCAATTTTGAATGCGATTGAAGCTGTTGTTAAGTCTGTCAGGTCTGCTGCTTCAACGTCAGCTGTATAAGAGCCGAATTGTCCTTTTACTTTTGATACCATCATGTGTTTCACTTCAAATCCGATTGCTGAGTGCGCCTGGTCTACTACAAATTTAGCCATTATAAATTCCCCCTGTTTTGTTTTTATCTCGAATTCGAGATATGATTCTAAAAAAATATCTCAAAACTAATTATTTTTAATTCGAGATAAATTTATCATAAAATGAACTTGATTGTCAATACCATTTTGCAAAAATAATTGCTTATAGACTAAACCCAATTTTATAACGCCTTCTCCTCCTTCCCTTTAAGCCTAATCTCCTCGATCCTCCACTTTTCCGTCATATCGTAAAAGCCCTCACCTTTTGACATGACGAATTGATAATTGTTTTCCAAATCGTCAACGGTAAGAAAAGTAAGGACGATTTTTCCTTTTTCAATATTAAACTCGCTAAGATCCAGGACTACACCGGGGTTCCATTCATGATTACGATATTTAAAAGTAATAGTGCATGGACAATTGCCAGCACCATCAAAAGTGCCATAACCTATGAAATTTTGAAGCATTATAAATTCCATCGCTTCTTCAATATTCCCCGCCGCTTTATAGCCTTCAACAACTTCGATTGCGTCCAAAAAGTCCTGATAGGAAACAGAGGATTGCGCTGCGGCCATTTCTTCCTCCAGGTTTGAAAGATTCACAGCCAGAGTATCATTCTCATTCTTCAAATCATCCGCCATCCTCAACCGGTTTCCGGCCTCTTCTTCCAACCTGGCCACTTTAATTTCTAGCCGTCTGTTATCCTCCTCAAGCTTCGATACAGAATCTGCCGACCTTGCATTATCCAAAAGAGCAATCACCGTAATGACCAATAAAATAACCAGTACTGAGGTTCCAAAATTTTTCTTCCCGCCCACCACTTTCACCTCAATTACCTTTTTAAAATTTCACACTGACTTCTTCTTCATCTTCCCAATTCGGCTCAACATTAGGAATGTATTTTTTCAATTCATCAGAGTAGTCTTCAGGCTCTACCATGTTAAAAAGTTCTATATCCACTTCGGTATCATCTTTTTTCAATAATCCAAGATAGCTCGATGATCCTCTCCAAAAATGGTAAAAGCCTTTAAGTGACTCAATCTCCGCTGATTGCAGGTCTGATTTGATCCATCCATCCTCAACTACAAAAACCACTTTTGGCTTGATCAAATAAATCGCCGCACGAAAGAAAATCGGGACAAAGAACATACATCCGATTCCCAATGCTATCAAAATCCAATTAATATTCAGGACGCCAAACAGCAATGCCAGCAAACCCGGAACCGCGAAAACCGCTGACCCTAAAAATTTCACGAACAGCCTTCTCCGCCTCATCACTACCTTCATACTTTTGCCACCTTCCCATAGACATTTATAGGAAAATTATAAGCTTTCAATCTCTCTTTTTCAAAAATTTACCACAAGAGATTATATAAACCTACCTCCTGAAATATACTGCAAAAAAACCCGCCCTCATCTCGAAGGCGGATGCTTTTACGATCTCAGTTCGAAATAATCCATTGTGGATGTCTCTTCAAAACCGCATGATTTATAGAGATTGAGCGCATTGGAATTGTCTGCCGCTACCTGCAGCATGATTTCCTGCGCGTTCGCTTCTTTTAATTTTTCAATCGCCAGCAACAATAGTGACCGCCCGTATCCTTTGCGACGGTGCTCCGGCAGTACGCCAAGGCCAAAAATCGCTCCAAGCTTCGAGGTCAGCTGCAGATTCACTTTCCCGATGATTTGCCCGTCTTTTTCAACAAGGTACGAAGTCATCCCCCGCTTTTCCTCTTCCTCGGGAAGAATCATATCCTCGGCTTCGACACTTTCTCCGATATCGTTAAAATAAATCACATTCTGCCTGGCGATTTCCTGCGCATCCGCATTTGTCGCTTTCCTGAATGTCAGACCTTCCAGCTTCTCTGTCGCAAAAGCAGGCGCTACTTTTTTCAAAAACATCTCATATTCCGTGTGCTTATATTGTGCTCCACTCCCAGCAATAAACCCTTGCCCGGCAGCCGAATTGCGATCACTTAACAGCAGCATGCTCCCTGAATCCCTGCGTTTCCACTCATCGACAACAAGCTTAAACAACTTTGAAAAAATCCCCTGGCGCCGATACTCCGGATCGACCATCCCATTAACTTCCCATGGTCCGCCAAAGCTGCAAATGCCAATATAGCCAATCAGGCTTTCCCCATCGAAGTACATGAATTCATTCACCGCCTGAATGCCCTTGTCATTTCCGCTTACGCCCAGTTTATAATCAAGCTCCAGCTTTAAAGCAGTGCGGT
The DNA here is from genome assembly GCA_018613055.1 of Chryseobacterium sp. ISL-80. GTDB lineage: Bacteria > Bacillota > Bacilli > Bacillales > Cytobacillaceae > Mesobacillus. The sequence goes on from JAGGQZ010000014.1 coordinate 176,310, forward strand.
CATGTTCGCTGCATCGCTCCTGGAGCTGGCCGATGATTTCATAATCTTCTCCATCAATACCCTCTTTTAATTTGATCCACGGTTTCCCGATTTTCCTCACGGGCAGCACCCCATCTGTATAAAATCCCCATAATAAAGGACGTAACCATGATAACAAGCGGAGCCACCACACTGCGGTCCAGCCCTTCCATGATTCCAGCCACCATGATCCCCACCAGCATGAAACCTGATAGGATACAATAGAGTAAAGACTGGTCCTTCTTCTGTTTGGTCGTATATTTTATTCGCTTAACCAGCGGTTCACACCTCTTTGTTCTAAGAAAAATATCGCACTTACCTGCCACCAATAAAAAATGGCTCCCTGTCATACCGGAGGCCATTTCTATATAAAAGGGGGATGTTACAAAGGTTAAGCAGCGTTGCGTTCGACGGCTTCTCCGCGTTTGAATACTGTTTTGCGGATGAATGGAACAACCCAGCGGTCAAGGCCGTATTTTCCAGCGTTGAAACCAGCAGCCAGGATGATAAAGCCGAAGAAGATGTCAGTTGGGTTGTGAGATACAGTTCCGGCAAGGAAGAAGCTGAAGTTCATCACAAGGCCGAAGAACATTGCGGCAGTTGTCAGTGTTCCAAGCAGCAATCCAAGTCCAACTAGGAATTCCCCAAGCGGCACGATTGTGTTGAAAATATCCACATTCGGGATCGCGAAGTTTTCAAGGAAGTTCACGTACCAGCCGTACACCATATGTCCGTCTGGACCTTTAACAGGGTTTGCGACCGCTCCTTTTAAAAATCCGCTAGCGTCAAATCCAGGGCCAGTCAATTTACCCCATCCAGCAGTCATCCAGTTGTATCCAAGCCATACCCTAATGACAGTCAATATACCAGCAGCAACATTGTTTTCTCTTAACCATTTTGCAAACATGTTCCTCACTCCATTAAGTTAATTAGTATTATTACACTTATAAGATATCAAATTAATCTTGAAAATAGTGGGTTTTGTGAATGAATTCACAATTCCGTTGAAATCTTTTGAACGAATGGTGACAATGACGTTTTTAGGGGGCTCTTTTTAAAAAGGGGGTCTTTCCTTGACTGTTGCTGACCGTCTTTCATTTGCGTTTTATCAGAATCCGGTCTTGCACCTCAGCAAAAATTCCTTCCTCCCTCCTGCATATCGCTCCAACTTCTAGACATCATAAGGATGACTAAACCAACTAGGAGTGATCAGGATGAAAAAATCAATCATCATCGCTGGATGCGCTGTTTTTACAATGGGCTTGGCCGGATGCGGAGCGAATAACAATGCAGCCGATAACAATCGTGACCAGCAGGTAGAAATCAACCAGGTCAGACGAGGTCCTGTTACTAACGAAGGAAACGGACTTCAGCTTGCTGATCGCACGGAACGCCAAATTGAACAGATGCCAGAGGTTGATGATGCACGGGTCATCATCTCCGACAACAATGCGTATGTTGGTGTGAGACTTTCGGACAATAACATCGACAACGATGGAAATGCACGGGTTAATGACGCAATGGATGGCAACGGCAGGACTTTCGCCGAAAATGGCCGCGTTGACCAGGATGACACCTCAGCCGGGAATGATGGCATCATTGACGGCCAGGGCGATGCTGGGAAAGACCGCAGGCATGCCGGCAATGACGGTGCCAATATATCGGGCAATGACATGAATGGAACGGCCCGCAATAATGGCGAGGACTTCACTTTATTGGAAAAGCAGATTGAGCAGAGAGTCCGCCAGACCAACAAAGGGATCGACAGAGTTTACGTTTCCGTTGACCGCAACGCTTATAACAGAATGGGAACATTCGCCGATGATATCCGCACCGACAGAAATAGGGATGGCCTATTCGAAGACTTCCGCAATTCGATGGACGATCTCTTCGGTAGATAAAATCAAAAGCATAGGATTTGCTTCCTATGCTTTTTTGTTGCCCATAAAACTGGATTTGCTTCCTATGTTTTTTTTTGTTGCCCAGTAAAACAGGAATTCCTCCCTTTCCTCGCGAAATATAGCTTAGATCTATACTAAGGGAGATGAACATGGTCGTTGAAACTGAGATAAAAGAAGAAATCTTTGAAGCGGTCACTCGTCTGTTTGGAATCGAAATTCAGGAATGGAATCAAATCCACTTAGGATACAGGAACTTAAAATGGCGAGTCAAAACAGCTGCCGGCGATTTGTTTGTGAAGCAATATAACAAGGATCGATACCCGGAGGCAAGGGTGCCAGGCCTGGAAAAAGCGTTGCAGATCCAAAACACGTTATTCCTGGAGGGCCTGCCCTGTCCTGAGCTTTTTTCCTATAAAGGAAATTTCGTCTTGAATACGGAGAACGGTGAACGCTTCGTTCTCATGGGTTTTAATAAGGGATTCACCCTCCGCCCTGGAACCGCGAACCCCTCGCAAATGCACATTCTGGGGAAGGTTATTGGCAGAATGCATGTACTGCTTGAAAAAAATATCGCTAGGGAACCGCTGCATTGGGACATTCTCTCCAAACCTGAAATGCTGGAAAACTGGAATGAGAGATATGACGAAACCATTGCTCTTGATTGCAGCAAAACTCTTCATCAGTTGGAGAAACAAAGAAGGATTCTCGCGGAAAACGATACATCCTTATTTGCTCAATGCGAAAAAGGGTGGGCACATTGGGACTTGTTTGCGGATAATATTTTATTCAGCGAAAATGAGGTTTCTTCGATTCTTGATTTTGATCGTATGAATGTTGTCTATACCGATTTTGATATTTCAAGGCCCATCTTGTCATGCTGCATTCATGAAAATCAAATAAGCGTTGACGGCGTTTCGGCGTTTGTCAGCGGTTACCGCGAATTCAAACCGTTGCCGCTTGAAAAACTGGTACGTTCGATAAAACTAACCTGGTGGAGAGAGGCCGAATGGATTCGGGTTGAAAAGCCAGGAGATTCCACTCCCATCAAACGGTTCCGCGAAGAGAATATATGGATAGCAGAAAATTGGGATTGCCTGGAGGACTTGTTTTCAGGAATATAAAAATGCTGCCGGGGATTTCCCGGCAGCACTATTTATGAATATGGGGGAGTTAACTCAGGTTAAGCAGCGTTTCGGACACCATCTTCTCCGCGTTTGAAAACTGTTTTGCGGATGAATGGAACAACCCAGCGGTCAAGTCCGTATTTACCAGCGTTGAAGCCAGCAGCTAGGATGATGAATCCGAAGAAGATGTCAGTTGGGTTGTGAGATACAGTTCCAGCAAGGAAGAAGCTAAAGTTCATCACTAAGCCGAAGAACATTGCGGCAGTTGTCAGTGTTCCAAGCAGCAATCCAAGTCCAACAAGGAATTCCCCTAGCGGCACGATTGTGTTGAAGATATCCACATTCGGGATCGCGAAATTTTCAAGGAAGTTCACGTACCAGCCGTACACCATATGTCCATCCGGACCTTTTACCGGGTTGGCGACCGCTCCTTTTAAAAATCCACTAGCGTCGAATCCAGGGCCAGTCAGTTTACCCCATCCAGCAGTCATCCAGTTGTATCCAAGCCATACCCTAATGACAGTCAATATACCAGCAGCAACATTGTTTTCTCTTAACCATTTTGCAAACATGTTCCTCACTCCAATAATTTAATTAGTATTATTACACTCTTAAGATATCAAATATATCTCGAAAATAGGGGGATTTGTGAAACTGTTCACATTTCTGTTGAAATGTTTTGACCGAATGGTGACAGCCTCTCACCGACTGGTCATGTTCTCCTCTAAATGCCCCCTTATAATCACATTTCGGGCAGCCAGAAGAAAAGGATAATGTGCATTTTAGGAAGAGCGGCCCTGATTCGGACAGCTTTTCGCCTGGGAGCACCATACTTGTCCGAAGTCGCCCCCAGTTCGGACAGCTTTTCGGCTGGGAGCACCAAACTTGTCCGAAGTTGACACTAGTTCGGACAGCTTTCCGCATAGAAGCACTAAACTTGTCCGAAGTTGACCCTAGTTCGGACAGCTTTTCGCCTGGGAGCGCCAAACTTGTCCGAAGTCGACACTAGTTCGGACAGCTTTTCGCCTGGGAGCGCCAAACTTGTCCGAAGTTGCCCCTGATTCAGACAGCTTTTCGTCTAGGAGCACCAAACCTGTCCGAAGTTGGCCCTGATTCAGACAGCTTTTCGTCTAGGAGCACCAAACCTGTCCGAAGTTGACCCTGATTCAGACAGCTTTTCGTCTGGGAGCTCCAAACCTGTCCGAAGTTGACACTAGTTCGGACAGCTTTCCGCTTAGAAGCACTAAACTTGTCCGAAGTTGACCCTAGTTCGGACAGCTTTTCGACTGGGAGTACCAAACTTGTCCGAAGTCGACCCTAGTTCGGACAGCTTTTCGACTGGGAGCTCCAAACCTGTCCGAAGTTGGCCCTGATTCAGACAGCTTTTCGTCTAGGAGCACCAAACCTGTCCGAAGTTGGCCCTGATTCAGACAGCTTTTCGTCTAGGAGCACCAAACCTGTCCGAAGTTGACCCTGATTCAGACAGCTTTTCGTCTGGGAGCGCCAAACTTGTCCGAAGTTGCCCCTGGTTCGGACAGCTTTTCGCCTGGATGCACCAAACTTGTCCGAAGTCGCCCCCAGTTCGGACAGCTTTTCGACTGGGAGCACCA